>LVAQ01000004.1:0-139269 GCA_001604105.1 Clostridiales bacterium Firm_11 | reverse complement strand
AAAGCCCTTGCTCGCGCCCGCAGGCGCGAAACCCTGCACCCCCAGCGGCTGTGCGCCGCCCCGCACAAAAAAAGCCACCTTCCGGCAGCAAAAGGGAAACATAAAGAGAGGGGAACCTTCTCCCCTCTTTTATCTACCCCCCGTAGGTCTCGCGGATGCTAAAGCTTACGCCCCATACATAGTAGGTTACAATCAGCTCGCGAATCGCGTGGCTGTCTTTGGCTGTAAGGATGGTCGCGGTAATGTCTCCCTGCGTTTTGGCGTCAAGCGAACGCACCGTCAAATCGCCAATCTGAAGTACGTCTTTGGCGTTGGGTACTACCTGCACTTCCACCATGTCAACGGGTACAAGACATTGATTGTTCAGCCGCAGCGTGTAAGTGATGAAAGCATAATCCTCCGCATTGGTCAGAGGCTCGGTTTTGAAACGGGTGCCGATGAACGCATCTTTCGCGATTTGCGTTGCAATTTCTTCATACAGCGGCATGTTTGCGCTTGCCGCAGTGCCCTCCGCCTTGTAGGCAGCAATGGATACTTTGGCGGTCAGAAAAAAGTAGCCGACCAGCAACAGCGCAAGCACCACCAACGCAATCATCAGGATCATGACAGATTTGAGAAGCCGCAATATGATTTCTCCTTTGGTGTGTTGGTCATAAATATAGATAGCATCACTGTAGACTCAGCGCAGGTTTTGCGTATTCGGCGAAAGGCGATATCCCTTGATACGCGTATGCGCAAAGGCTTTCGTCTATTGCTCGCCGATGGAGAGGATGGCGCGCATTTCATCGATCATCTCACTGTCCTTCAGGCGGAACTTGAATTCC
This sequence comes from Clostridiales bacterium Firm_11, assembly GCA_001604105.1. Classification (GTDB taxonomy): domain Bacteria; phylum Bacillota; class Clostridia; order Christensenellales; family Aristaeellaceae; genus CAXXOK01. The sequence goes on along the minus strand of LVAQ01000004.1, from coordinate 138,445 downwards.
ACGCGCCGGGAAGCGTCCATATCCACCTTGCCGTCACTGGTCAAAACCGGATCGGAGTAACTGCGCCCCTTAGCAGTGAGCACCTGACGCAGCATTTCCTGTTGCTGGGCGGATAGGCTCTGCATCTCCAGGCAGAAGGTGGCTACCGACAGCGCCCTGTCCTGAGAAAGGGCAAGATTGCTCAGGTATGAGCCTTGTGTATCCGTATGCCCTTCGATGATGATCTCGCCCAGATAATCCACATAATCATCCTGAAGCAGCACGGAAAGGTACAGCGGGATGAATTCACGAAGCAGGCTTTTCCCCGTTTCCTTGATATCAAACTTGCCAACATCGAAAAACACACTGCTGTCAAGCATGATATCGCCGGTATTGCTGTCTACCGAGGCTTTCAGGTTGGCAGAGGCAAGCGCGTTGCTCAAATCACGGATGATTTTGGTACGCACGCCCACCAGATCATCAAGCTTTCTTTGCTGATCGCTTAGCAGCGTTTGCTGGTTCTCCAGCAGTGCCGTTGCCGCGGTGAGCTGTACCTGTTGATCCGCCAGCGCGCTTTGCGCGGCCGTTAACGCGATCTCTTTATCGCTCAGCTCGGCTTGCGCAGCGGCGATGGTGCTCTCCTGTGTGGTTAAAAGCGCCTTTTGCTCATCAATGGCAGCCAGCGCGCTTTGCAGTTCCGCTTGTTGAGCCTCCAGCGCGGCCTGCTGCGCGTTCAGCGTCGTCTGCTGTGCATCCAAGGTTGCTTTTTGCGCTGCAAGTTGCGTCTGCTGATCGTCCAATTGCTGTCCCTGGCTGGATAAAAGCGTACCCTTTTCTTCCAACTCCATGGTTTTGGCTTCCAGCATCACAAAGTACTGATACACGCTATAGCTTAACACCAGCACAAACACCAGCAGCAGCGCCGCCATCATGTCGGAATACGATATCCAGGCCGATCCGGCGTCGATACGGCCTGCGCGCCTGCGGGCATATGCTTTTCTGGCCATGTCACACGCCCCCTCAGTGTCCTGCTGTCTTTTGTGCTTTGGCTTTCTGCGATGCATCCCGTGCCGCCGCATCCAGGCGCGCACTCAGGCCATCCGCCGCAAGGCGCATACGGGTGAGCGCATCGGTAAGTTCCGCCATTCTTTGGGCAGACGCCGCGCCGCTATGATCCCGGCGCACGATGCCCTCCACTTCGCGCAGGGTGGCAAGCATTTCTGATTGCATCCCGGCAAGCCCGCGCGCCACTGCTGTCTGTTGGGTTACCACATCCTGCAAAAGGGATAAAAGCTCTTCCTGTTTGGCGCGCGCAAGCGCCTGCGCATCATCATCCAGCATGGCCGCAAAATCACGGCTGCTTTGCTGTATCCGTTTTGCGTCTTCCACAAGGGATTCGGCAAGTTTCAATGTGCGCTGCTGGTTCTGCTGCGCCGCCGTCTGGCTTTGATTGAGCATGGTGAGCGTATCCGCCAGCGCCGTAAACTGGCCGTCCATGGATGTGTTCATCTGATGGAGAAACTGGTTCACAATCCGCTGTACGCCTTCCACCTGCTCGCGCGTGGTTCCCTTGATAAAGTTATCCAGCGACAGCGAAAGCGGGTGCATGGCGCGGCTTACGCCCAATTCCACGGCGCTTGCCATCTGCACGCCCAATTGATCGGCCGTACGCTTGAGATCCAGTTTGTCATCCTGTTTTTGGCAGATCAGCTGCACTTCGGGGTCCAGCGGGCGGGGCATGGCCAATTCGTAGAAAGCCTCGTCAAACGCGTCGAGCGCCTTAAAAGCGTGCCCCACCGCCCAGCGATTGAGCATGTTGAACACCAGTGAGCAAAGGATGCCGGCCACTGATGTGGCAAAGGCAAACTTCATGCCGGAAAGCAGTGTGGGTATGCTCTGAATGGTTTTGCTGGCATCCGCCAGATCCAGGTTGGTCAAACCGTTCATCAACCCCATGAATGTACCCAAAATACCCAGCGAAATGAGCAGGCTTGGAATCAGCTCGGCCAATTGCGCATGCCCTGGTCGGTAAATCACGGTGTCTTCATTGATATATTCTTGCGTGTTGCAGGGCATACCCCGCAGATCAAGCTGCCCGGCGTTTAATAAAAACCGTTGCCACTCCGGGCGCAATGCGCGACCCAAAAACCTTGCTTCGCGCCAAATAGGCCGCTCGTTGCTGACGGCGCTCCGCTCCAGCTTCATGATCGCCCGGTTAAGCAGCGCGCTGTTTCGCAGCACCGGATAAATACACTTTAGCACCCCTGCCAGAGTAACCAGTATGATTGCTCCGTATACAAGCGTACCGGAAAGGCTGTCCACAACGCCGGCGATAATCTCATTCACCATAGGGTCCACCACCCGTCCATCTCAAATGTCTTTTCATATTACCATTTTTCCATGGCGTTGTAAACGCACAACGCAACGCATTACTTTTCTCTTACATGAACTTGAGATTTTGCCATTTTTCAAGTAAGTTTATGCAAAGTTCACACTTTTGCTTGCTATCCTGCACCATTATGGTTATAATAAAACCAGTTCTATGTTTCATCATTAAGTTGTCATGTAACCATGGATAGGTGTGGAGGATATTATCATGCCTCGAAAAAATTCGGTAAGCGAAGGCCTCATCGACAGCGTGGCACAGAATCTCTTCCTTGCGTTGCCAATCTTCCGTAAGCGTTTGTTACATATGGATGTAATTCAGCGGGAATTTAATGTTCCGCTGTCGCATGTTCAGGTCATGGCGATGCTTCATGATAACGGCCCCATGAATGTGAGCGAGATCAGCCGCCGCCTGGGCATTGCCAAGCCTAACATCACGCCGCTGATCGATCGGCTGATTGCGGATCAGTTTGTGGAACGCAGACGCGATGAGCATGACCGCCGTATGGTGATCGTGAGCATTTGCCCGCTGGGTGTTGAGCGCCTGATGGAAATTCGCGATATGATGCAGGAACTGGTGGCTGAATGGGCCGTTACCCTCAGCGCATCAGAGCTGAAAGAGCTCAACGAAAGCCTTCGTACCATCACGCGCGTATTAGGCGCCACCCTGCAACAGAAAAAGGAAACATAACCTTACGCCGCACCCCTATGGCTGCGGCGTATTTGATTGCATCAGAAAAGAAAACACACCGCTTCGACCAAGCAAAGCGGTATGATTTCAAACGCATCGATGGATGGGGTTTATTTAGCCAGCGCCGCGTTAATCGCGCCAAGCACCGCATCGCTGGTGATGGTCGCGCCGGTAATCGCGTCTACATCCTCGCCATAGACAAGCTGGCCGCTCTTCCCAATAAACTGGTCGCGGTACGCGTTGGTCTGTACCTCCGCGCCATAATACTCGGTTTCCTTGAAATTGGGGCCGCCGATGGATAGCGACACAATGGTACTGGTCGCGTCCAGTCCAACGGTCACCACGATTTCGCCCGCAAAGCCCCGCACGGTCTCCGTGACAATCTTCACTGCGCCATCTGCATCGGGCGTGTCCAGCAATTGGACATTCGCGGTTTCCGCTTCCGGCTCGACTGCAACCGCGCCACCGTCTGTCGCCGCCAGCGCCGCGTTAATCGCGCCCAGCACCGCATCGCTGGTGATGGTCGCGCCGGTAATCGCGTCCACATCCTCACCATAGGCAAGCTGGCCGCTCTTCCCGATAAACTGGCTGCGGTACGCGTTGGTCTGTACCTCCGCGCCATAATACTCGGTTTCCTTGAAGTTGGGGCCGCCGATGGATAGCGACACAATGGTATTGGCCGCGTCCAGTCCAACAGTCACCACGATTTCACCCGCAAAGCCCCGCACGGTCTCTGTAACAATCTTCACCGCGCCATCTGCATCGGGCGTGTCCAGCAGCTGGACATTCGCGGTTTCCGCTTCCGGCTCGGCTGCAACCGCGCCACCGTCTACGGCAGCCAGCGCCGCGTTAATCGCGCCCAGCACCGCATCGCTGGTGATGGTCGCGCTTGTAATCGCGTCTACATCCTCGCCATAGGCAAGCTGGCCGCTCTTCCCGATAAACTGGCTGCGGTACGCGTTGGTCTGCACCTCCGCGCCGTAATACTCGGTTTCCTTGAAGTTGGGGCCGCCGATGGATAGCGACACAATGGTATTGGCCGCGTCCAGTCCAACGGTCACCACGATTTCACCCGCAAAACCCCGCACGGTCTCCGTGACAATCTTCACCGCGCCATCTGCATCGGGGGTGTCCAGCAGCTGGACATTCGCGGTTTCCGCTTCCGACTCGGCTGCGACCGCGCCACCGTCTGCCGTAGCCAGCGCCGCGTTAATCGCGCCCAGCACCGCATCGCTGGTGATGGTCGCGCCTGTAATCGCGTCCACATCCTCACCATAGGCAAGCTGGCCGCTCTTCCCAATAAACTGATTGCGGTACGCGTTGGTCTGCACCTCCGCGCCATAATACTCGGTTTCCTTGAAGTTGGGGCCGCCGATGGATAGCGACACAATGGTGTTAGCCGCGTCCAGCCCAACGGTCACCACGATTTCACCCGCAAAGCCCCGCACGGTCTCCTTGACAATCTTCACCGCGCCATCTGCATCGGGCGTGTCCAGCAGTTGGACATTCGCGGTTTCCGCTTCCGGCTCGGCTGTGACCGCGCCACCGTCTGCCGTAGCCAGCGCCGCGTTAATCGCGCCCAGCACCGCATCGCTGGTGATGGTTGCGCCGGTAATCGCGTCCACATCCTCACCATAGACAAGCTGGCCACTCTTCCCAATAAACTGGTCGCGGTACGCGTTGGTCTGCACCTCTGCGCCATAATACTCGGTTTCCTTGAAATTGGGGCCGCCGATGGATAGCGACACAATGGTATTGGCCGCGTCCAGTCCAACGGTCACCACGATTTCACCCGCAAAACCCCGCACGGTCTCCGTGACAATCTTCACCGCGCCATCTGCATCGGGCGTATCCAGCAGTTGGACATTCGCGGTGGGTGCTTCACTGGTCACCCCCAGGGCTTCGTTCACCGCATCCAGTACGGCGTTTGACGTAATGGTCGCACCCGACACGGCATCAATACCCTCGCCATATGCCAGCGGACCCTGCTTGCCGATGAACTGATCGCGGAACGATTTCTTCAGCACTCTGGTGCCCAATCCCTCGGTTTCCTGGAAGCTGGTTTCGCCGATGCGAATCCCCTCAATGGTGCCATCCGCCAGAATGCCCACGCTCACATCAAAATCTCCTGCATATCCTTTGGCTGTCACCGTTTGAATGTTCTCGGCTGCCAAAGGCGCTTCCTGTTCCACGGGAACAGCCACACCGGCCAGCTCCTGCCAGTACTGGTATCCCCTACTCGCGGCGCTTGCCGCCGCGCTGGAACTGATGGTAGCGCCGCTGATGCCATCGATGGTATCGCCAAGTTTGGGATCCGCCGCAAGGCCAATGAACTGCTCCGTAAACTCCGGCTCGCGCACGCGTGTGCCCAAACCCGCTGTTTCGGCAAAATCACTGCCGCCAATGGAAATGCCTGTAATCACGCCCGCGTTATCTACGCCCAGCACAACCTCGATGGGTCCGCCGTAGCCGTTTACGGTCGCCTGCATCACATAGCCGATCGTTTCGCCGTTTTGGGTGGCCGCATACACGCTGTCCACCTTACCCCCTTGGATCACGTCCATCTGGGTAAACCCATCCGCATCGGCGAATACCGCAACACGCGCCGCGTTCTCCGCTTTGAGCTTCTGCTCCGCGATGGGGCCTGCCGTAACCATGTTCGTCAGGCTGAGCGCCAGCCCAGCGGCTACGGTAATCAGACAGAGGATCAACCACGCATGCTTTTTCACGAAAAAAACGCTCCTTTAGCTATTAGTCTTCCTGTTTTTCAATACGTTTGAGCGGGGGCAGATGCCGCATGAGCATATTGGCGATGGTGCCCGTAAGCAACCCCATGCCCGCACCCACCGGCATGAGTATGCCCAGATAGTAGATCAGCGAAGGTGTTTGCAAAATCAACATGGCTACGGCTACCTGCCCCACGTTGTGCAGCACGCCCCCGGCGATGCCCGCGCCGATAGGGCTCACCCCGCGGCGCCCGGCCAGCAGGCTCATCGCTGTAAGGCTCAGTACGCCGCCCGCCAGGCTGTATAGAATCATCATCGGGTTTCCAAGCATAAACCCCAGCAGCACGGTCTTGACTACCATCATCTGAAAGCAGGCGCGTACCCCCACCCAGTAGATGCCAATGAGCAGCACGCTGTTTGCCAGCCCCATTTTGATGCCAGGCACGGGCGATACGGGAAGTAAGCTCTCCAGATATCCCAACACCAGCATGACCGCTACCAAAATCGCAGCCAGCGTAAGCTTTCTTGTTTGTTTCATGAACCCAGCTCCAATACCCTTTCATCAGCGCTCACCAGTTCCAGCACCACCTTGTTGGGCAGGCAGATGATCTGGTTAGCAAGGGGTCGCGAGCCCATGTTATCAACCGTGACCTGTCCCTGATGGATGCAATCCTGGTTTTTGCAGTTGCTTTCTGCCATCACAAAGCCGCCGGGAAACACGCTTATCACATTGTGGGCGCCATTTTCCTGATCAATCACAATCTCTTGGGCGGTATCCAACGCCACCAGCAGGTACGATTGCCCCGGCGCGGTAATCCGCAAATACGTACGCATTTCCGGTGCGGCTGTTTGTGGGCGCAATAAGAAAAGCGCAAGGCTAAACAGTAGCACAAAAAATAAGATCAGCCAATCCCTGCGCTTCATGCGCTCCCCTTTCGGCCATCACGGCTTGCTATGATTCAGGCGTATTATACCATCATGCGCCACAGGTTTCAATGCATGGTTGTGGATTGATGCGCTCAACCATAGGATACTTTATATATATTCTTAGTAGGTCTTGACGGAGAACATCGTTCGTGATAAGATTAACAAGCATCGTAACAGTATTATCAATAGGTTGTTACACTAAACTATTTATGGAAACAAAGGGAGGCTATAAACCAAATGAAGAAACTCATTTCCATGCTCCTAACCCTTACCCTTGTGCTTGGCATGGGCATTGTTGGTTCTTCCGCGCAAGCAAGTGAAGGCTTGAAACTCGGCCTGAACATCGATACCAGCATTGCCAAATCCAAGGATGCAACCGCGGATGCAGAAGGTCTTGCACAGGCCGATAGCGTTGCGGTCGCCGTACTGGTAGACGCAGAAGGCAAACTGGTCAATGTGTACATCGATACCGCACAGGTCAAAATGCCCTTTACCGCCGAAGGCAAACTGAGCGACAGTTTCCCCACCGAAGTTAAGACCAAGCTGGAACTGGGCACCACCTATGGCATGAGCGCCGTTTCCTCGATCGGCGCGGATTGGGATGCCCAAATCGCCGCCTTTGGCGCGTACATCATCGGCAAAACGGCCGATGAAATCGCAGGCATCGCGGTGGATGAAAGCACCAAGGCAACCGATGCGGATCTGACCGCCGGATGCACCATGTCCATCGGCAGCTACGTGGCCGGCGTCGTCCAGGCCATGGAAAAAGCAGTGCCCGTGAATGCCAGCGCCACCGACAAACTTGGGCTTGGCATCACCATCTCCACCAGCAGATCCAAGGATGCCGCGGATGATGCGGATGGTCTTGCCCAGGCCTATAACAACTATGTAGCTGTGACCGTTGATGCCGATGGCGCTGTGACCGCCGCGCTGATCGACAGCACGCAGGGCAATGTAACCTTTGACGCGACAGGCAAAGTCACCGCTGACACAGCCGCAAGCGTTGCCACCAAGCAAGAACTGGGCGATGATTATGGCATGCGCGCCGCTTCCCCCATCGGCAAGGAATGGTTTGAGCAGGCTGATGCATTTGCAGCCTATGTGCTCGGCAAAACCGCCGCGCAGGTGGAAGGCATCGCCATGGATGAGAGCACTAAGCTGACCGATGCGGATATCACCGGCTCGGTTACCATCTCCGCGGGCGGGCTCAAAGCAACAGTGTTAAAGGCGATTGCAAACGCCAGGTAACATGGTACAATAGACCCAGGGAGCCCGACGTGCTCACGTCGGGCTCCCCTTTTTTGAGCATAAAGGAGGTTCTTCCGCCATGCGAAAGCGCCTGGGGATCACCCTTGCCGCCGTACTCATCTCCGCCGTCGCAATAGTACTAACGCTGGTGCTTACCCATGAACCCGAGCTTGTTCGTTACAAGGCCAGCTTTTTTGATGTGTTTGATACGTACTCCGAAATCATCGTTTACGCAAGGGATGAACAGAGCGCGCAAGCAACGCTGGATACGGCGCACGAAGCCTTGCGTACGTATCACCAGCTCTTTGATATATATAAGGATTATGAGGGCATCAACAATATCAAGACCATTAACGACCAGGCGGGCATCGCCCCCGTGGCCGTGGACACGCGTATTATCGACATGCTGCTTTACGCGCGGGACATGCAGGCAAAAACCGATGGCCGCATGAACGTGGCAATGGGCAGTGTGCTCAAGCTTTGGCACGACCACCGTACCCAAGGCATTGATGATCCCCTGAACGCAACCCTGCCAGACATGGCTGCGCTTACAGCGGCAGCGTCGCATACGGATATCCGCCAGATGATCATCGATCAGGCGGCCGGTACCGTATACCTCAATGATCCCGCCATGGCGCTGGATGTGGGCGCGGTTGCGAAAGGCTATGCCGTAGAACAGGTGGCGCAGGCGATGATCGCGCGCGGCGTTAGTCACGCAATCCTGAGCATCGGGGGGAATGTGCGGTCCATCGGTACTCGCGGGGATGGCACCAGTTGGCGTGTGAACGTGCAAAACCCGGATTTAAGCGCCGAAAACACTGGCCTCATGACACTGAACCTAAACGATCTGTCCCTGGTTACCAGTGGCAGCTATCAACGTTATTATACAGTAGCAGGCAAGCAGTATCATCATATCATCGACCCGGATACGCTCCTGCCGGCCGCGCACACCTGGGCTGTGTCCATCGTCACAGAAGATTCCGGCCTGGCTGATGTGCTCTCTACCGCACTCTATACGCTGCCGCTCTCGCAAGGGCTGGCATTGCTTGCCCAATTCCCGGGCGCGGAGGCGGTTTGGGTTACGCTGAACGGGGACATCGTTCGTTCGCCGGGTTTCTCCGCGCTTGCCGGTGAAGAAGCGGCGCCATAATCCTTGCGTACTGACATCCAGACCGCATCACCCGCCGCTGCAAACCGTAGAATCGGCTATGCATCGGCGGGTTTTCCATACCATTACGGTATTCCTTGTCTCCCGGCGGATCATCCATTACAAGAAAGCGAATTATCCGTTACGAGAATTTTCGATTTTACTGCTCGATCGTTAATCCATGCTTGAAACGTACGTATCATTGTATTACAATTAGCATAGGACAAATATCGGCAGCACGCGCATACGGTTACATTGGTTCGCGTGAGGGGTTCTCCTGTGCTCACCCCCTGCCCCCACAGGAAGCCCGAGCCTATACCACCGCCCGCGAGGCAGGAGGAGCGCAAGCCATGGCTCTTAAACCCCATGTAATGCTTGATTCGCCAGCTTCGCTTGATGCCTTTCGCCGCGAGCATTACCTCTATGTCTATACCGCCGCGCTGGAACTGACAGCCTCCCCTGCTCAGGCAAACGCCATCGCTTCGCGTGTGTTTGAAAATGCGGCCAAACGTTTTGCCTCCATGCCTGTGCCCGAGAACTGCGATATGTACCTCTCCGCGCAGGTGCACCTGATCTATGCCCAACAAATTCTACCTCCGCTGGCAGACGATGCGGCGTCCGCCGCGTCTGCTACGGCTTCCGTCATGGATGAACCCCTATCGGCGCAGCTACCACCAGCGGAAGGCAGCAGCGTTAAGCAAAGGCAGGCAAGCATACAGGCGAAGGTACGGCATACCCGTACCGCTCATCCCGTACGCGAGCAGGATCTGCCTCCCACACAAAACGTACAGGGCATCCCAAACGAACAGGTTCAGTATATGGCGCCGCCTGTGCATGCCGCGCAACCAGCACAGGCAACGCAGGCAGCGCAAACCGTATATACAACGCCCTCCGATCACGCCGCAGGCATGGCTGGCTACGGTGTTTCCCCACAGGACGCCAAGCCTGCCCCATCGGCACAGGCGCAGGATGCATCCCCGCCAGCGCAACCGGTTGAACGTTATTCCCCGCCAGCGCAGGCAGCCGACAGCCCGTCATCCCCTGCACAGGCAGCGCAGCCGCCATACGTCCCCTCCATGCACCCAGCGGTGCAGCCGGTCTTTTATACGCAATACATCCCTGTTGTGCAGGCCATGCCCTATGTGCCGATACCGCAGGGTTACACAGCGCAATACGCTGCGCCGCCACAGATGCAACCCACCTTCGCACAGGCAGGTTTCCCATACCCTGCAAGCGCGCCGGACGCAGCGGCGGTCGCGCATGCCACGGCCGCTCAGGCAATGCCGCAGTCTCCATCGGCACAGGCACAGCAACCCGGCGCACTCGCTCCTGCCCCGCAGGAAGTCATCTACAACCCGTCGGATACAGAGTTCTGGACGCCGGATCGCGATACGCAAGGGCATAGCATCCCTACGAATGATTCCCGCCCCATAATAGATGTGCCCGACGACGCCGATGCGGAAGCCGATACGCCCTATTGGGAAGATTCCCCTTCCGAAAAGCCATCCAGGCTGCTGAGCCTCCTCAACGGCATCCTAACGCTTGCGGGGCTTGGTTCCATCGGATTCCTGTTATATCAGCTGGGCATTTTGCCCAAGTTTTTCTAGGGAAAGGGAGGTTCTCGCCGCATGCTTACCCGCCGCAAAGCCAATGGAAGTACCCATGCAAAGCAGAGCGACCAGCGCTCCCGTAGCAGGGAGCAGGTGGAGGCTCTTTTAGCCCTCACAGCGGAAGATGCGCAGCTTGCGAAAGAAGCGCTGGCGCAAAAGGAGCTGGAACAGCGGCAGCTTACCCTCGCCAACGAGAAACAGGCGCTGACCATCGCCGGGTATCGCGAGCGGCTTGCGCAGCAGGAACAGGCGCTTGCTGCACAGCAACAGGAGATCAGTGAGCTGGGCGCCCAACTGGCGCTATACCGCAACGAGAACATTACCCAAAGCGAACGCATCGCCCTGCAAAGCGTACAGTTGTCGCGTCTGCAAAGCCGTATCGCCAATCAGGATGAACAGCTATCCATGCTGGAAAGTCAGAACACCGATGAGCTTCGCGCGCAGGCAATGCAAAAGGCGGAAGAGATCGTCGCGCGCGCAATTGCCGATAGTGACCGCATTCTTGTACAAGCTACCGAGCAGCGCGCACGGCTTATCGCCGCATGCCGCGCGGCTTACTACAGCGCCTTGCAGTTCAAGCAGGATCTGGCCGAGCAGTTCCGCAACATGGAACGGGAGTTGGATGCTTCCATTGATGTGTTACAATTCATGGATAACACACGCCTGAGCATGAGCCACGCAGGCGATGTTGGCGAACCTGCCGCGGGCTCTCAAACGCCATGAGTACGGCAAGGCGCAAGCCCGGCGCCCGCGCATTTCAACTGCTGCTTGCCTGTGTGCTTGCGGCAAGCCTTTCCGCATGCGTGCCTGAAGCCGAACCCCTCCCCACGCAAAGCCCAACGCCTTCCCATCCGCGCGCGCAGCTTACGCCCGCGCCGACGCTCGAAAACGAGCCTGCCGCCCTCTACACCAGCATCCTGACGGATAAACGCGTGATCAGCCTTGTGCTGGAGGGCTTTACGGATGAAACGTCTATGCGCGCGATCATCAGTACGTTGCAGTCCCAGCGCGTCCCTGCCGTGTTCTTTGTCAGCGGCGTGGTAGCGGATGAGCACCCCGCCACCGTGAAACAAATCGCCGCGGCGGGCTTTGCCATCGGTAATTATGGCCTCAGCGCATCCAAAAACATGCAAAACAACGATGTCTATCGAAACCTGCACCAGTTCCGCCGCGGGCAGGAGCTCATTGTGGCGGCGGCGGGGGTCACGCCCTCGCTGTTTCGCTGCAATGGCAGCGCCTATACCCGTGAACTGCTACAGGCGGGTGCGGCGGCGGGTCTCTCCGCAGGCGTCATGCCCACATTGTTTTTAAACCACACCAGCTTTGACGAGTATGAGGATGCGCTGCTGTATGTACAGCGCATGGCGCGCGGCTCCGTGGTAACCGTAAAACTTGGGCAGGTGCTCGATAGCAGCGAGTTTGGCGGGCTTGCCTATACCATGAGCAACCGTGCCATTGACCCTGAGCCGTTTCTCTCCGATCGCATGGAGGATACCATCAGCGAAACCTATATGAACATCACCAATGTTGTCGCTTGGCTTATGACCGCGCTGGATGCGGAAGGCTATATCGTGCTGTCACCCGAGGCGCTGCAGGCGGAGCGTATCACCATGTTTGATAACCCCGCGCCGCTGGACGCGGAAACCCTGGCCGTGCTGGACGATGAAACCTATACGCTTCCCGTTACAGCTTCCGCGCTGGATTATCGCTTGCCTGAACCCGTGTATGGGCAGGCAACGGCGGAGCCAACCACCACCCCCAAAGGAAAACAGAAGGATGACCCTACGCCATCACCGCTCACAGGCGGTATCGCCATCGTGGGGGACAGCATCACCGGCGGGTTATCCGGCTATGTAGCCTGGCAGCGGCAAACCCAACCAGCGTTTCAGCCTTCGCTTACCTTCCTGACCGCCGATGCTTTCAGCCTTGGCACGACCTTGCGGCAAAACGGCGCGGCCAATACCCTGCTGCAGGTGGATACCGTGCCTGTAGATCTGGTCACCGGGGCGACCTTGCTTGGCGCGCATACCCTGCTCATTACGCCGGGGCTTGCGGATGTTCGCGCCTATTCTCTGGAAACCTTTGTCGATACGCTGAAGCTGACCTTATACCAGCTGCGCACGCAACTTCCCGAAACGGATGTATGGCTGCTATCCATTCCCCCGGGGATAGAAGGGCGCGCGGGCGCTTTGGATAATACCAAGATATTCCGCTACAACCTTGCGATGTATCGCTTCTGCCGCGAATATAACGTGCCGTTTTTAGATGTGGCTTACCGTCTGCGCGACGCAAACGGCAATTTGCCAGCGCATTATTGCCTGGATGCGGATACGCAGGGCATACACTTAAGTGACGCCGCCTGCCGCATATGGCTCAACATTTTGCGCACGTTCCTTGCGGATCAATAGCCGAAAGGAGGCTCTTCCATGCCGACTGCCAAGCGCAAACCTAGTGACACGCTGCTACAGGAGCGGCAGGATCGCCGCCTGCTGCCCCATGTGCCAGATCCTTCCGGCCAGCGACGCAAGAAAGACAGACGGGATCACCTGACGGGCGATCGTCAGCGGCCGCAGTATGCCACCTATGCCGGGCGGCGGTATCAAACGAATTTTGAAGTCAAACTAAGCGTTTCCGGTAAAAAACGAATCCGCACGCGCTGTATGGATATCTCGCAAACCGGTATGCAGCTGAAAATTCCCGCCGGCATGCCTGCCGATTACCTTGCGGCAGGCGCTCAATGCGGGCTGGATTTTTCACTCCTGCCCGGCGTGATGCAGGAGGGTACGGAAAATCACTACCGGATTCAAGCCAACGTGGTGCGCTGGTCGCCGGAGACGGGCACCTTCGCCGTACGCTTCACAAAACCCCTTTACATCAGCCGCCGCGCCGCCAAAGACACCATGCTTTCATCCCTGTCGCTGCTGTTTTTGTTTCTGGTCACGTTGGTCATATTGCTCATGCGCACCGAAAGCGTGCTCTACTTCCGCCAAAACAGCCTGCTATACGGCTACTCCATCGCCACGGCGGCTTTTCTGCTCTCGCGTTACCTGTTTGGCGCCATGTATAGGCCAGTGCCGGTCAACCGCCACTACACGCCCTCCATTACTATCGTCATCCCCTGCTTCAATGAAGAAAAATGGATTGGCCGTACCATTCTCAGCTGTGTTGATCAGGATTACCCGCCGGAAAAACTGGAGATCATCATCGTGGATGACGGCTCGAGCGATGACAGCGTTAACACCATCAAGGATATGGTACGCAAGCTCTGGCAGGAGGATGAGCGTTTTCAAACACGTAAGCGCATCCGCGTATTCTTTCAAAAGCGAAATCAGGGCAAGCGGGAGGCGATGGCGCTTGGCATCCGCAACGCCCGTACGGAGCTTGTCGGGTTTGTGGATTCGGACAGTTTCCTGGAGCCGGATGCCATCCGTCACCTTGTTCAGCCCATGATCGACCCCAAAATGGGCGGCGTAACCGGGCGTACCGATGTGGTAAACACCTACACCAACCGCCTGACCAAAATGCAGGCCGTTCGCTATTACATCAGTTTTCGCATCATCAAGGCGGCAGAGGCCTATTTTGGCGCGGTTACCTGCCTTTCCGGCCCGCTCTCCTGTTATCGGCTCACCGCCGCGCAGAAGGTTCTGGAACCATGGCTGAACCAAACCTTTTTAGGGCGGAAGGCCACCTTTGGGGATGACCGCAGCCTGACCAACTTTGTCGTGCGGGATCACCGCACCAGTTATCAGGATACCGCCATCTGCTCCACCCTTGTGCCAAACAGCAACAAAGTGTTCCTGCGCCAGCAAATGCGCTGGAAACGCTCCTGGCTGCGCGAAAGCCTGAAGGCGGGCGCGTTTATGTGGCGCAAAGAACCGCTGATGTCCCTATCGTTCTATATGGGGCTTTTGATTCCGTTGATTGCGCCAATCATTATGGTGTATAATTTGATTTACGTTCCCCTGACCATGCACATTTTCCCCACCACGTTCCTGCTTGGGATTCTGATGATGTCTCTGCTGATGAGTTTTGCGCAGCTCCGGCTCAAAAAAAGCTCGTTGTGGATCTATGGCCTGTGGTTCGTACTATATTATGAAGCCATTTTGCTTTGGCAGATGCCCTATGCGTGGATCACCTTCTGGGTATCCGATTGGGGTACGCGCGGGAGTAAACGTAAGCGAAAAAAAGCGCAGGCCAATCCGCAGAGCGCCGCCCGTGAAACCGTCCGACCCGCATCGGCACCCATCGAAAAGCCGCATCCGCAGTAAAGGAGCCAAAGCGCCATGCCCGATCAAAACGACCCTCGGCTGGTCAAATCTTACGAATGGCTGAAGCGGGAAAACCGCCGCAAAACTGCACGCACCATCCTACAGCTTGCGGTGCTTGCTTTTGCGGTCGGGCTTGCAGTGTTTTCGATCATCCGCGCCAACAATGCGCAAAACGGCTCCGGCACAACGCAGGCCCCTGCGGGCATCGCCGCAAAACAGGCGGATGCCATGGGTAGTCACTTCATCGCGCTTTCTTACCCCGGGCTTACCCGCTCCACCAGTCTTGAAAGCCGCATCGTCAATGAGAAACGGTTTGCTGAACAAATGGCCGCGCTCAAGGCCAGCGGCTATGTGACCATTACCCAGCAGGACATCTTGAATTTCTATCAAAGCTACGGCGCGCTCCCCGAGCGGGCGCTGTTCATTATCTTTGAGGATGGCTTGCTCTCCAGCGTTTCCCTCGCGGATGAAGTTTTGCGGCAGAACGGCTTCAGCGCTACCCTCAGCACATATGCCAATAATCTGGATGCAGATAGCAGCCCCTATATTTCCGGCGAGCAACTCAAAGAGCTTCTGGATAACCCCCGCTGGGAGCTGGGCAGCAACGGCTACCGCCTCTCCTACATCAACGTGTTTGACCGCTACAGCAACTTTTTTGGTTCACTTACGGTAGCGCAGTTCATGCGCGTACGCGCTTACCTTTGGCGGGACTACAATCATTATCTGATGGATTTTGAACGCGATGAAGATCGCCTGCGCACCGAAACCGAAGCGCAGCTGCGGCAGCGCATCGCCACGGATTATGCCCTGATGCGGGAAACCTACCAGCGCTACATCGGTGCCATGCCACAGCTTTATCTGCTGATGCATGCCAACACCGGCGCCTTCGCGACCGATGCGATTGCCAGCAGCGCGAACCGCGAAGGGGTTTTGGCCAACTTCACAATGAACGTAAACCGTGAGGGTACCTGCCTGAACACGCTTAAATCCTCCATTTTCGATCTATCCCGTTTGCAGGTGCAAAGCTATTTTTCCACCAACCACATGCTTATGCGCATCTGGGATGACACCGGGGAGTCCATGGCGTTTGTAACAGGCGATCAGGATGAAGCCGACCGATGGTTTCAGGATGAGGGCGTCTCGGAATATCGCGGCAATGAGATCATCCTCACCACACCGCCCGCGGGCAGCGCGCGCCTGACGCTGAAAAGCCGACTGTTTACGGATGTGGATATGTCTGTTACGTTACAGGGCAACCTGGTCGGCAGGCAAAGTGTTTACCTGCGCACTGACCGCAACCTGACGCATGGGCTGGAGGTTTCGCTAACCGATAACATTCTGGAGGTGTGGACGCTTGGCGAAGGGGCGGAGCTGCTCTACCACAAAAGTCTGTTTGAGCTGGATGGTGGGCCGTACATCTCGATTCAGGAGGATGAGCTAAACGGTTTGATCGCGTTGCAGCAGGCGATTATTGATTTGGATACCGATGCGGCGCGCATAGCCACCGCTACCGCGCGCCTGCGAGAACTGGAACAAATGCCCGTGCTGACCATCGCCGATGGCGGTACCCCCTATTACCCCGAAAACGACACCGCCACCCGGGAGGCACGCAGGCTGCGCATTCGGCTGGTAGGTTCGCGCCTGAGTGTCTGGGTGGATGATACACCCGCTGTGGAGCAGCTGAAAGTAGAAGGCGCGCAGTTGGGCGCATTGGGGCTGGGCGCGGCCGTGTTTGAAAACAACAGCGAACGCTTTACCCAACGCAACATCTATGATGATGTGTACGACGCCGTGTTTGTCGATCTGGCCATCGCCAGCGCGGATAACCCCAAAGCCATACTGTATCAGTACCGTTTAACACAGGAAGAGACCATCAACACCGTGATCAACCGCTGGGTGAACAGCGTGATCGATTTCTTTGTGGATCACTTTTAGTAAAGGACGTGCCTGCATGAAAAAGACACTATGCCTGCTGCTCTCTATCGTTCTGTTTTCCCTGCCCCTTTCCGCCCGCGCTGAAGCGTTGACCGCCTATACCTTAGGCGCATGGCTGCCGTACTGGGAAGCGGAGGAATCCCTTGACGAGCTGGGTACGCTATGCGGCGCGTTGGATGCGGCTGTGGCCTTTGCGTGCATATTTGACGCAGCGGATCAACCGCTGATGCTTCCGGAGGCTGAGGATTTGCTTACGGCTGTCACGCAGGCCTGCGAGGGCACTGGCGCCATCCCGTACCTGTCCATCGTCAATGATGTGGAAACCGCGCCCAACACCTATGATAACAAATCCACCGCCCTGCTTTCCCGCCTGCTGGCGGATGACGCGTCCATCAGCCAGCATCTGGAGGCGTTGATAGCGCTGATTGATCTGTATCATCTGCAAGGCTTGGAGCTGGATTATGAGAATTTGAAAGGCGATACCGTGCTGTGGGCGAATTATGCCAAACTCATCAGCCGCCTGTGGGATATATGCGCGCGGGATGCGATTCGCCTTCGCGTCGTGCTTCCCTGGGACGCGCCCAAGTATGCGGATCTGCCCGCGGGGCCGGAATACACCGTCATGTGCTATAACCTGTACGGTTACCATAGCGGCCCCGGCCCAAAGGCGGATCTGGCATTTTTAGAAGAAACCTGCGCGTTGTATCAAAGCCAGCCTTACACCACACGTATGGCTTTCGCCACGGGCGGCTTCATCTGGCAGGATGGCAAGGCGCGCTCCGTAACCCAAACCCAAGCCGAGGCGCAGCTGCAAAGCGCGGCAGTAACGCCCGTGCGGGACGCGGCAAGCCAGGCGCTTACCGCCACCTATCAGCTGGAGGGGGAAGCCGTTACGCTATGGTATGCCGATGCCATCACGCTGGCAGCCTGGCGCGGCACATGTGCCGCTTATGGTTTCACTGCCTTTGATTTGTTCCGTCTGGGCGGCAATGATGTTTCCTCCCTGGTCTCATTTACGCAAGCTTCCGCCGGGGAAACGCCCTGGTGTCAACAGGTTATAACGCCGTGATAGCCGCATGCTAACAGGCCATGATGCGCGTTTGGCGCTACCGATTGCGCCGCTGGTTTTGCCATACACGAGCCAAAGGGGGGATGCGCTTTGTTGATCCGAAAACAGTTACGCACCATGTTGCTGTTGTTGCTGGTCATCGCTAGCGGCATCGGTGGCGGGTTGTATGTGCAGGCGCAAAAAGCGCCGCCACTGGAAGCTGCCTACGCCGACCCCGTTACCTTGGGTATCGCCGAAGCCAATGCTCGCTATGCGGCAGGCGGCGCAAATTCCACCGCTACTCTATATGATCAGGCGGACGCCTCCTTGACCCAAAAGGCAGAGCTTGCCTTTATCGGGCTGGGCGATGAAGCCTTTACGGCTTCGTTACTCACCGCCATTGCTCAAAATGGCGTGAAGGCAACCTTCTACCTTACCGGCTCGGAGGCGGCCGGCAATACGGGAAGCCTGGCGTTGATTGCCGGTTCGGGCGCTTCCATCGGCGTTGCGTTGCTGGAAAGCGGCGCCACCAGCGATGCGCTGGCGGCAAAACGCGCCATTTCGGAGTTTGTCCGAGCGGGCGTTGCCATTCAAACGGTTACAGGCATTTGGCCAACCTCCGCACTTGTACTGACCGCGCCCGGAGATGCGCTGCTGGCTGCGGCGTATGCGGCCTACCTGCCCACTGTAACCCTGCCCACGCAGACGCTGACGCTGGAAGCGCTCTCCGTCGCGGAACTTGTAAACGACAAGGTAACGACACTGCCCCGCCGATCTTTGCTGGGCATTCAAATTGGGGGCGGTTCCATATCGGCCGCCGCCGGTTTATCCGCCCTGTGTGAAGCCTTGGCCGCAACCGACCTGGGCGCTCGCGCAGCAGCGCTCATCAGCGCTGGCGAAACCATCAGCGAGCCGCAAAGACGCATCTACACCTCCGAGCGTGCTGTGGCGTTCACCTTTTCCGGCCTTGGCAATGACGCAGAACTGCGCGCCGTACTGGATGCGCTGGAAACGGTTGGCGGTCG
This sequence comes from Clostridiales bacterium Firm_11, assembly GCA_001604105.1. GTDB lineage: Bacteria > Bacillota > Clostridia > Christensenellales > Aristaeellaceae > CAXXOK01. Next base: position 119,456 of record LVAQ01000004.1, on the reverse strand, counting down.
CGGTACTTTTTTCGTGACGCGTGAGGAGCTTACCACACAGGAAGTTGCAGTGCGCCGTATCCTGGATGCGGGGCACGCTTTGGGTATGGCGATACAGGCCTCCGGCTTCTCAAGCACCACCGCGGTACTTGAAGAACTGCTCAAAACCGAGGAAACTTTGCAAACCGCTTTTGATTATTGGGAGCCGCTGGCTGTGCGCCCTTCCTTTGGCAGCGCAACCACGGCGTTGCAAACGGCATGCGGCACTGGCGGATACCTGCTGTTGACCGCCATGACCAATGTTGTTCGTACCGAAGACATACGCCTGACCGACCCGGCGCCCATTCTTGCGGCGCTGCTGCCCGAAGAACAAGGCATGCTTCAGCGTGGCGCCATCATTCATTTTCAGATGCGCCAATACCAGCGCAGCGATGAGTTGTTGGGTTCTCTGGTGCAGTTAATTGCGAGCGAGCGAAACCTGTACGCAATCAAGCCTGTTATGGCCCTGGTTCAAAACACCAAATACACTTATACGTATCCGCTCACGCAGGCGCAAATTCTGCCTGAAGTATGGGGGAAGATTTATCCCGGTCAGCTAAGCGGCAGCGTCATCACCGCCATATCAACACGCTACATCGGCATCGACTGGGTGGCCAGCAGCGCATTTTTACCAGGCTTTACCGCCGCGGAAATCAAGCGGCTGGATAAAAGAGGGCTGATTCCCAATAAACAGAACTACGTTTTTCTCACGTTTGATGATTGGGGTACGGATCAACCCATCACCGAGCTGCTGGATGTGCTCAACGCCCACAATGCCAAGGCCACTTTCTTTGTGCGTACGCAAAATGTGGTATACAACCCAAATCTGCTGCGCGCGATTGCCGCCGAAGGTCATACGCTTGGCAGTCATACGCACACGCATTACCCGCTCTCCAATGATGAGGGAAACGGGCGAAAGTTTTCAGAGCTCACCCAGGAGCAGGTCAATGAGCTCAAGCAGGATCTGGTAACCAGTTACGATTTGCTGGCATCCATCGTCGGCGACATCAAAATCGGCAACAAACCTGCCCTCTCCAAAATATTCCGACCCCCAACGCTGGCCGCAGGTAAAAACGGGCTGGCTGCCGTACTGGATTGCGGCTTTACCTATGTTGTTTCCGGCAGTTATACCACACAGGATTACAAGGCCACCAGCGCTGCAAAACTGGCCAGCGATCTGCAAAAGAACACCAAAAGCGGCGCGGTATTCATTTTGCACATGTCCGATAACAGCATTTATACCGCAGCCGCGCTGGATATGTACCTCAGTGAGATGGAACGGAAGTATGCCGACAAACCCTATCGCTTCGTAAGCCTGAGCGAGGTGCTGGAGTGACGGCGCTTCTTCCCTGCCGTCAAGTCACTGCACGGTAAGCGGGTTGCACGCGCCAAGCGGCTCAAAGCTATAACAGCGATGCCGCGAACGCGCTTGATGCCCCCAATGCCAACCGAACACGTGTGGCGTCTCGCCGCACGTGTTCGGTTTTGCTTGGCTACCCAACGACTTATACTATTTTTTGCCACGCAACCTGGCCAGACACTTCGTTTACTATGCTACGAGCGCGATACACAATCCGCAATGCCAACGAACACGCGTGGCTATTTGCCGCATGTGTTCGGTTTTGCTTGGCTACGCAACGCTTATACTGTTTTTTGCCACGCAACCTGGCCAGACACTTCGTTTACTATGCTACGAGCGCGATACACAATCCGCAATGCCAACGAACACGTATTGCGTTTCGCCGCCTTTATTTGGTTCTATTGGGCTGTTCAGTGCCTTGTTTGTCTTATTCTCCGCGCAACGTGCCTAATCGCTTCAATGATACCACTACGGATGCGGCACGCCATCCGCAATGCCAACCGAACACGCGTGGCGTCTCGCCGCACGTGTTCGTTTTTACTCGGCTTTCCAATGCCTTGTGTAGCTGATTGACCGCTCGCCGCATCCTCTTATGCAAGCATCTGCTTGTCAAAGAATGCCGCGCCGACCATCACGCTGTCCGCCCCAAATTTCGCCTGACGTACCGCGTATGAAGGCATGTCGTCCAGCCCATTATGCTTGCAACGCTGGACCGCGGCGCAAAGAGGGTCAATCAAATGCGCCTGATATGCGCTCAGCATGCCGCCGATCACCGCCTCCTTTACGTCACAGGCTTCCATGGCAGCGAGCAATGCTTCCGCGAATGATTCCGCGGCATCATTGAGCAGCGCGATCCATTCCGGCTCTCCCGCTTCCGCATGCGCCAGCACATCCCGCGCCGATGCCTTCTCGCCTTGGAAAACATCTACAAATCGCGCTTTGGCGCGGCGAACCAGTGCCTCCGTGCTGATGTTCTGATTTGCGTTATTCTGCAATGCGCTCAGCGCTGCGCGCCGCGCTTCGGTACACGTATGCAGGCATATCTTTCCACCTCGCACGCATACGGCGCCAGTTTCCCTGCCCAGTACAACACACAAAAAGTCCTGCGGTGCGCCGAACCCAAAACGGGATTCGGCATTGGCTGTCGCCCACGCAGCGTGCACGATCATCGGCATCACGCCGATTCGCCCTTCCATCAAATGCGCAAGCGGTACGGGGTTATCCCCAAGCCCGTCGGGCGCACGCGTCACCACAGAAAGCGCGCCATCCACACATGCGGTGATGCCAACGCCGATGTGCCGCACATCCCCCGGCAGCATACCGCGTTTGAGCAACATATCCTCCAAATGGTCACAAAGGGTGTCGGTAAAACGTTCGGCACTGTTTGAACTGACCGCCCCGAACACCCTGCGGCAGAGAATGGCGCCCTGTTCATCCACCATGCACATGCTTGCTTTGTTTGCGCTGATTTCCATACCTACACGATAGTCTGCCATTTCATTGTCCTCGCCTTCAGGCATATACGGCCTTAACGCTGCGCGTTCATGTTCCGCGTAGCCGCACCGCGGCGCTTCACAAGGCGCCCGCCAAGGGTATTATGGTTCGATAAAATAACGCTGGTAAGCCCTGTCCATCGCCTGCTTACACTCCTGTTCAAACGCGCGGAACCGAATCAGCAGATCCTCCGCCTGCGGGGTCAGCGTGGCGCCGCCGCCTTGCCTGCCGCCAACAGCGGTCACCAGCAGCGCGTATCCCAGCCCTTTTTCCGCCGTTTGAATGAGTTTCCATGCTTTGGAATAGGCCATATCCAGCCGCATCGCCGCCGCGCGCAAGCTGTGCGTCTGCCGCACAGTTTCCAAAAGCTGCGCAACCCCGGGGCCAAACACCTTCTGCTCCCTGTATAGGCGCAGGGTGATTCCGCAATGCAACGGGATTTTTGCCATTATGCACATCCCCTTTGTATGGGTCAATCCTAGGCGGCAGCGGGATTGTCATGCTTCATCCGTCTATTCCCCTGCATCCCAGGCGGCAGCGCAATCAAACGTATGCTGTCCGACTCAAGCCTTACGATAGGCTGTGTCTTCTATCGGCAATTTCCTGCGCTCCTTGCCATCTACGCGCATACAGGCGTGCGCGGCGGCCGGAGCGGTGGGGATGGTAGTGATCTCCCCAACGCCTTTCGCGCCGAACGCGTTCTGATCCGCGGTGCCTTTCTCAATCAAATGCACTTCGATGGGCGGAGCATCGGTCGCACGCCACAGGCCAAGTTTTGCATAGGTGGCCGTCGGATACCCGTTTTCCATGGGAAAATCCTCGGTAAACGCATAGCCCAGCCCCATTACCACGCCGCCTTCAATCTGGCCTTCGCAGCTTCTGGGATTCACCACACGCCCCACGTCATGCGCGGCGATTACACGGGTTACGCGCTTGGTTTCATCCACAATAACCACCTGTGCGGCGTACCCATACGCTAAATGGCTGATGGGGTTGGGTTTGTCGCTCCCCATGGGGTCGGTAGGGTCGCCAAACTCCGCATAATAATGCGCACCTTCCAGCGCGGCAAGGCTTCCGGCTTTCTCCAGCGCATCTTTAAGCTGCAAGGCGGCGCGGTGCGCGGCTTCCCCGGTGAACAGGGTTTGGCGGCTGGCGGTAGAAGTGCCGCTGTTAGGGGTAATCGCCGTATCCGGCGCTTCATGCACCACGGCGCTTGGAGGTAAACCCGTAGTCTGACACACCATCTGCACACACACAGTACCTACGCCCTGCCCCATGCAGGCCGCCGAGGTAAGCACGTGCACCTTGCCACCTTGAACCTCAATGGCGACGCGCCCAAAATCCGGCACGCCAACACCCAACCCACTGTTTTTCATACACCCCGCAATGCCTGCAAACGGGCTGCTCTCATAAGCATCCTTGACAGCCAGCAGGCATTCGGCATAGGCGGTATCCTCGCTTGCAATCTGTCCATTGGGCAGTACCTCGCCCGGTCGGATGGCATTTTTATAACGCATCTCCCACGGAGATATCCCCACCATCTCTGCCAGCAAATTCAAATTCTGCTCGGCAGCAAAGCAGCTTTGCGTAACCCCGAAGCCGCGGAAAGCGCCCCCGGGCACGTTATTGGTATAGACGCTAAGCCCAGTAATATCTACATTTTGGAAATGATAGGGGCCTCCCGCGTGCGTACACGCGCGCTGGAGCACAGGCCCCCCGAGGGATGCGTATGCACCTGTGTCGCTCACCAGCAGTGCGCGCATAGCAACCAGATTGCCCTCCTGATCACACGCGGTAGTCATGTCGATTTCCATCGCATGGCGTTTGGTGTGGATGTTCAGGCTCTCCTGCCTGGAAAAGCGCACCTTCACGGGAAGCCCCGTCGCCCACGCCATCAAAGCCGCATGGTGTTGCACGCTCATATCTTCCTTGCCGCCAAAGCCGCCGCCCACCAGCGCGCTGATGGAGCGCACCTTCTCCTTGGGCAGGCAGAGCATACGAGCAATTTCACGCTGCTCATCATAGACGGATTGGCTGGCTGTGCGCATCACGATGCCACCTTCACCATCCGGCGCAGCAATGGCACATTCCGGCTCCATGAAAGCATGATCCGTCTGGGGCGTCGAATAATGCCTCGTGACCACATGGGCAGCCTTGGCAATCGCTGCATCTACATCCCCGCGTGTAAGCTGCTGCCGACTTTGCAGGTTGCCCTTCTCATGCAGCAGAGGCGCATCGGTTTTCAACCCCTCGGCAGGGGTGAGCACCGGGGTCAGTTCTTCATAGGTAACCTCAATTAGGGCGAGAACCTCGTCCAGCGTTTCAGGCGTACGCGTCGCCACCAGCGCGATGGCATCGCCGATATAACGGGTGCAATCCCCCTGCGCGATCATCACATCCCAATCCGGCACCAGATGCCCCGTTTTGTTGAAAGGAACATCCTCGGCGGTTAAAACGCGCACCACATCGGGATGCGTCTTGGCGCGGCCAGTGTCGATGCTCAGCACCCGGGCGCGGGGGTACTTGCTGCGCAGGGCTTTGGCATAGATCATGCCCTCCAGCACGATATCATCGACAAACTCGCCTGTGCCCAGCACTTTGGCGACCGCATCCACCCGTTTCATATCCCGTCCCAGCATGCCATCATCAAACGCCATGGGCACGGGGGTATTCTCCCGAAAATAGGCCGCTGCCATCAGGATGACATCCTCAATTTTCACATAGCCCGTACAGCGGCAGATGTTACCGCGTATCGCCTGCTTGACCTGCGCGCGCGTTGGCGTGAGGGTGGTATCCAGCAGTGCTTTGGCGGAGATGACCATCCCCGGGATGCAAAAGCCGCACTGTACCGCGCCGGCCTGCGCAAAGCAATGTGCATATACATCCTTTTCCCGCGGCGAAAGCCCCTCGACGGTCGTCACCCGTTTTCCGTCCGCCTTTTGCGTAGTCAGGATGCAGGCGCGCTGTTTCCTGCCATCCACCAGAATTGTGCAGGCACCGCACGCACCCTCTCCGCAACCGTTTTTCACAGAGGTCAGGCGCAGTACATCCCGCAGATAATCCAGGAGCGGCATATCCTTGTCCGTCTGACAGGATTGCCCGTTTACCGTAAACGTTGCCATGGCGTTCACCTCATTTTGCTGTGGGTACAGGTTAGTGGCATTGTCCGCATCAATTGGTTCGTCCATCCATCGGTTTGACGATTCGGCAAACAGGGGGCTGCGTACCGCGCGGGTACAGCACCCCGGCAAACAATCGCACTGCAAACGCAAAGGAGTTCCACACACGGGAGGCCATATCCTTTTATGGGGATATCCATCAGGCTTTGCCTTGGACAGGCATCGCTGCCCATACAGCCGATGGCGTTCCATCAAGCGATGCCGGGGCGCGTAGACACGCTGTCAATGCCGCTTTGGTTTTTGCCTGCCCCGCAGGCGATGCACAAAGTAGCATCCGCTATTGTGCGGCTGCTTCCAGCCAGGGCATGGCAATCAGCGTTTGCCGCATCAGCGCAGCCACCTTCGGCGGCAGTGCGGGATCGTCCTGCGCGGCAATGAGTACGCGGCCATCCAGCCGAACCTTGAGGGTTCCGTCTGCAAGCCTTGTAAAGCCCGGGTTGTTGCTATCCGCAAGCGCTGCCTCATCCACAAACCAGGTAAGTTTGTCCAGGTACGGCGCGCTGTCGTACGGGCAGAAGGTAGCGCAGTTGCCGCATTCATTACAGCGGCTATCGATGTGGACGATTTGGGGTTCGCCATCTACCCACACCGTCTCATTGGCGCGGTTGGGGCACACATCCACACAGGCAAGGCATGCGGTATCGCAGCCAAAGCAACGGTCAAACTCTCGTTGGATGCTTCCAGCGTCTTGCATCGCGCCGCGCCGCAGCAAAAGTGCTTCCGCAGATGTTTCGCAATGGCAGGCGGCGGGCTTGGTACCAAGTATGGCCTCCGCTACGGCCTGCGCATCGGCAATGGCTTCCACCACAGTCGCCGGGCCGCGCAGCACATCCCCTGCCACATAAATGTTCCCGCCCTGAATGCCGGCCGTGGGACGTCCGTTCGGCGCAACGGAAACGCCATGGGCTGCCAGCGCGGCCGCATCGGGCTTCTCCCCGATGGCGGCAATCAGCGTATCACAGGGCAGCGAAACCGTTTCGCCGGTGGGTTGCGGGCTGCGGCGGCCACTGGCATCCGCCGCGCCAAGATGCATCTGCTGGCAAACCAGCATGTGGTTTTCAAAGGATACGGGCGCGAGCAGTTCATGAAAGGCAATGCCTTCATCAAGGGCGAAACGGTACTCCTCTTCATCGGCGGGCATTTCAAATCTGGTGCGGCGGTAGGCGATGGTCACGGTTTCAACGCCCGCCAGACGCTTGGCTGCGCGTGCCGCGTCCATGGCGGTATTCCCCGCGCCGCACACCACCACATGCTTGCCCGCGTTGAGCGTATCCGGCTGTTTTTTGGCTGTAGCCAGAAAATCCAGCGCGTTTCGCTCCCCCGCGATACCCAGTTTCCCCGCAACCTGTGCGCCGATGCACAGCACCACATGGGTGAACCCCTCGCCCAGCAGCGTCTGCGCGGAAGGCGCGCGCGTATTCAGCTTCAAGGAAACCCCTAGCTTCGTAAGCAGTGCGGCGTCCTTGTCGATGTGCGCATCCGGTATGCGAAATGCGGGCAGCACATCGCGCACCACGCCGCCCAGCGCTTCTTTTTCTTCATACAGCGTCACCTGTGCGCCTGCGCGCGCCAGAAAGAACGCCGCCGCCATACCTGCGGGACCGCCGCCGACCACCGCCACGCGTTCTTCACGCACAGCGCGGGGCGCCAGCGTTTCCAAGAAGCTATCAAACCCACGTTCCGCCGCCATCAGTTTTACATCGCGGATACGCAGGGGTTCTTCATACTGGTTGCGCACGCAAGCGCTCATGCAGCGATGGTTGCAGATGGTGCCCGTCATAAATGGCAAGGCATTTTTTTCACAGATCACCGCCAAAGCTTCGCCAAAACGCCCCTGCGCGGTCAAGTCCATATAAGCGGGGATGTCCTGATGGATGGGGCAGCCATCTGCGCAGGGCGCAAGAGAACAATCGGTCAACGGCACCTTTCGCTGGTTTTTGTGCGGATGTTCAGGCTTCAGCGGGCGGCGATATCGCGGGTTGGTTAGGCTGTCACTTGCAAGTGAATCAAGCTTGGCCATCTCCACCCCGGCAAAGGGCTTGTACGCTTTGCCAGCCAAAAGGCGCGCCATGGGTTGCAGCCGATTGTAGCCGCCGGGTTTCAGCAGCGTGGTTGCCAGCGTAATCGGCCAGATGCCCGCATCAAACAGTTGCCCGATGTTGCGTTCATCCGCGCCGCCGGAATAGCTCACCCACAGTTTGCCTGCAAAGGCATTCTCCAGCTTTTGCGCCAAATGGATGGTCAGCGGCCAGAGCGCCTTGCCGCTCATGTACATTTCATCCCCCGGCAACTCGCCGCGCCGGATGCCTACAGGGAACGTATTGCTAAGCTTCAGGCCAAAGAGCAGCCCCCGCGACTGAGCCCGCGTGAGAAGTCGGTTGAACATGGGCACCGCGTCGGCAAACTGCAAGTCGCTTTGAAAATGATGATCGTCAAACGCCATGGCCTCATAGCCAAGCGCGTCCATCGTGGTGCGCGCAAAGTCATAGCCAAGCAGCGTCGGGTTGCACTTCACAAAGGTGTTCAGGTTTTTTTGCTCAATCAGGTAGGTTGCAATGCGTTCGATTTCCTCGGGTGGGCACCCGTGCAGTGTGGATAGCGTAATGCTCCTGCATACGCGCGCGTCAAAAGCATCCACATCGGCCGCGGTCAGTCCCTCAAAACGCGCAAGGTTTTGCTTTGCCCAGTCTGCGCAAGCCTGCCAGACGTCGCTGCCGCGCGCATCCTTCAGCCCTTCGATAAACCGATCCAGCTTGGGCAGTTGGATGCCCGCCAAATCATACCCCACGCTCATGTTAAACACAAAACCATCCCGCGCGCCAAGGCCAAAGACCTGGCTTATGAGCTTGAGCGCAAACCACGCCTTTACATACTCGTCAAACGCCTCTGGCACGGTCAGCTCCGTGCTCCATTCCACATTGTACCCCTCGGCGGCGGCAAGGATGCACGGCTTGCTCACGGGCAAATCTTCGCCATCCAGCTTTTGCACGGTCTTCAGCTCAAAGAAACGCGCGCCGCCCGCGTAGGCCGCCAGAATATTCTGCGCAAGCTGTGTATGCGGCCCCGCAGCGGGGCCAAAGGGCGTTTCCGGCGCTTCCCCAAAAATGGCAAGGCGTTTGCCGCTCTCATGGCGGTAGGGCGCGCGAACGTCAAAGATGGTACCGTCCGTGGCAAACTCGGTCAAAACCTGCTCCATCATCTCCGGAAATGGAATGGGGCGCATACGGTCGCTCATGCGAAATCGCTCCTTCGTGTTGGTTTTGAGGGATGCCTATTACGGCACGCGTTATGCATTGATGCGTTGCCACAGCCCTTGGGCGGCTTCACGGCAGCGTGCCAGCACGGCCTGTTTGTCCACATCCAACAGTTCACGGTCACGCATTTTAAGTTTGCCATCAATCACGGTATGCATCACTTTTTGACCGCTCATGCCAAAGAGTACGTGCCCGGCAATATTGTTTTCATCCATCGGGGTCAGGGGGGTATAATCCAGCGCGATCACATCCGCCGCCGCGCCCACCTTGAGCACGCCCAGTTCCCGCCCGAATGCCTGTGTGGCAAGCTTCGCGTTGTTGTCAAAGAGCATCTGCGGGGCCTCCGCCCATGCGGTGGTCGCGTCATGCAGATGATGCTGATGAAGAAGCTTAGCCACCTTGAGACTTTCCAACATATCATTGGTGTAGCCATCCGTGCCCAGCCCTACGCAAACGCCGCGATGCAGCATGGCGATGGTCGGCGGGCAGCCAATGGCGTTACCCATATTGCTTTCGGGGTTGTGCACCACCTTGGAGCCTGTTTCGGCAAGCAGGTCAATCTCCGCTTCGCTTACATGCGTGCAGTGACCGCAGATGGTGTTCTTCCCAAGGATGCCGAAATCATGCAAACGGTATACCGGACGCTTGCCATGCTGCTGGAGGCAGGCATACACATCCTCGATGCCCTCCGCCACATGAATATGGTAGCCTGCGCCCGCGGGCGTCCGGGATACACAGTATTCCAGCGTTTCATTGGAAAGGGTGAACTGCGCGTGCATGCCAAACAACGCCGCCAGCATGCCGCTGGCATCCGTTTGCGCATGGGTAATAAATGCTGCATTTTCCTTGACCGCGGCGCGCATACTGTCTACCCCGGCGCGATCACTGACTTCATAGCAAAGGTTGATGCGCACGCCGTACTGCCTGGCACTATCCGCGATGGCAAACAGACTCCCGTCGATGTGTCCATAACTGGCATGATGATCAAACATCGTGGTAACGCCGTTTTCGATGCAGTCAATCATGGTGGCATCCGCGCTCAGGCGCGTATCAGCAAGCTGCAAATGGCTGTCCAGCTTCCACCAGAGGCCGCTGAGTATGTCCAAAAACCCCTTGGGGTTATACCCGGCAATGCTCATGCCGCGCGCAAACGCGGAATAGATGTGCCCATGCGCGTTGATAAGCCCGGGCATGATAACCCCGCCATGCGCATCCACAAAAGCCGCATCAGAAAAGCGCGCGCGGAGCGCCGCCGTGTCTCCTACCGCGACGATGCTCCCGCCCTCCATGGCAACGCAGCCATCCGCGATCAAAGGGTTTTGCGTATCTCGGGTGATCAGGCGGCCATTGCCCATCAGCAGCATGGTCAACACTCCTTTTGCTCTGTGATCCACGCGGCCAAAGCCGCGAAGGTTTCGGGGGTATCCACATCGTCCAGTTCCTGGGCAAAGGTCGCTTCCACCGTGTGCACCCGCGAAAGATGACGGCGGATGACCGTTACCCCCGCCTCGTCCTCCCGCAGAGAAGCCAATTCGCCATATAGCGCGGCGGGAAACAGCACAGGGTTGCCTTCGCGCCCCTGAAAGGCTGCGCGCACAATATGCTTCGGGTTTTGTGTAAAGGCATCCAGCATCGCGCGGATGGTTGACCTTCGTAACAGCGGTTGATCCCCCACGCAGAACAGGCAGCCATCCGTCCCTCTCAGTTGCGCAAGCCCAAAGCGGATGGTATCGCGCACCGCCGGCAGGCTTTGCAGCACACAAGGAAAGCCGCATTTTCGCACAAGGCTTTGCACCGCCGCATCGCGGGCAACCACAATCGTATAAAGCTCGGCGGGCAACGCGTCCAGCAGGTGCGTTAGCAAGGGTTTCCCGCAAAAATCCGCCAGCAGTTTATTGCTGCCAAAACGTACGCTTTCCCCCGAAGCCAGTACAATACAGCCGATTTTCATGCGCGCATCCTCCTTTCGCGCCTTCAGGCGCAAAGCGGTTCGCCGCAGTCAAAAGCAGGGAAGCCGTACGACACTCCCGTCGCGTCTGGCAAGTGGTCAATGGATGGTGGTGCCGGTCAGGCCGCGCACACCATCACGCGCGCGTTCCAATTGCGTAATGAGCGCGGTGCGCCCCGCTTTGCCGCGCACAAAGTTCACAGCCGCCTGCACTTTAGGCTTCATGGAGCCTTCGGCGAAGTGCCCTTCGCAAAGGTAACGTTCCGCCAGCGCGACTGGTAGATCAGTTAGCCAGGTTTGATCTGGCTTTCCAAAATGGATAGCCACTTTCTCGACCGCCGTCAAGATGATCAGCGTATCCGCGTCAAGCGTATCTGCCATCAGCGCGCTGGCCAGATCCTTATCGATAACCGCGCCAATGCCGCTTAAGTGGTGTCCCTCGGCTACAACGGGGATGCCTCCGCCGCCCGCGGCTACGACGATTTGCCCCGCGTTCAGCAGCGCTTGAACGGTCTCGATCTCCATAATCTCAATAGGTTGGGGGGATGCCACCACACGGCGGTAGCCGCGCCCCGCGTCCTCCACGACTGTCCAACCCTTTTCGCGTACTTTCTCCTGCGCATCCGCATGGGTCATAAACGCGCCGATGGGCTTGGTGGGCGCTTGAAACGCGGGATCATTCTGGTTGACGCGCACCTGGGTAAGCACGGTGGATACTGCCTTATGGATACCCCGATCGATCAACTCTTCCCGGAGCGCGTTTTGCAGATCATAACCGATATAGCCCTGGCTCATCGCCACACATACGGAAAGCGGCGCGGGCGGCTCCTGATACTTGGCGGCGTATTCCTGCATGGCAATCTGCAACATGCCCACCTGCGGGCCATTGCCGTGGGAGAGGATGATTTCATGTCCATCCTCCACCAGATCCGCAATGGCAATGGCGGTCAGCTTTACGGCCTTCATCTGTTCGGGCAGGGTTTTGCCTAGGGCGTTGCCGCCCAGGGCGATCACAAGGCGTTTGCCGTTGCGTTTCATACTACCCCTCCCGATGTGTCATTCATACAGGCGTCGTGCCTGCGCACCCATGGCGGCCAGCACTTCGGCAGGTTTCTTGACCTTGGCCAGAAAAATCATCGCGGCGATGATGTAAGGCTTGAACGATGCTTCTTTGTACAGCGGATCACGGTAGCGGTCAAACACGGTGGCGGCCACCTCGCCCTCCTTGCAGCTTACGCCGCTGATATCCGCGGGCAGGCAGTGCAGGTACAGCGCTTTGCCCTGATTGGTGAGCTTCATGCGCTCCTCGGTGCATTCCCAATCCTTATGCTGGGCGTTCTGTTGGAGCAGTTCTTTTTCCAGCGCGCGGATGCCCTCGGTATCGCCCCGCCCATACAGGGCAGTACGGCGCTCCATGGCGCTGAAACTCGCCCAGCTCTTGGGATACACGATATCAGCACCGGCAAAAGCTTCGTCCATCGTATTAACGCGGGTAAAGGAGCCGCCGCTCTTTTTCGCGTTGGCGGCAGCCACCTGCTCCACCTCGGGCATGACTTCGTACCCTTCGGGGTGCGCAAGCGTCACATCCATGCCAAAGCGAGTCAACAGGCCAATGATGCCCTGCGGCACGGACAGGGGCTTGCCGTAGCTGGGCGAATACGCCCATGTCATAGCAATCTTCTTGCCCCGAAGGTTCTCAACGCCGCCAAAGTGGTCAATCAGGTGAAGCGCATCCGCCATAGACTGCGTCGGGTGGTCAATATCACACTGCAGATTGACCAGCGTGGGCTTTTGATTGAGCACGCCCGCCTGATGCCCTTCGGTTACGGCATCCACCACCTGATGCATGTAGGTGTTGCCCTTGCCGATGTACATATCATCACGGATGCCAATCACATCCGCCATGAAAGAAATCATGTTGGCTGTCTCCCGCACGGTTTCGCCATGGGCAACCTGGCTTTTGCCCTCGTCAAAATCCTGTACGGCAAGACCAAGAAGGTTGCAGGCGGAAGCAAAGGAGAAGCGAGTACGGGTGGAGTTATCGCGAAACATGGAAATGGCGAGCCCGCTGTCGAAAATTTTGGGGGATACGTTGCTCTCGCGCAGGGCGCGCAGCGCCTGGGCGACTTCAAAGGTGGCGCGAATCTCATCATCGGATTTTTCCCATGTCAGAAAAAAGTCGGATTCATACATCTTGGAAAAGTCAAGGCTCCTCAGGGTTTGCAGGGCTTTTTGAAGGTCAGCCATCTGTTGATCTTCCTTTCGATTGTAAGCTTGGTGAAACGCGATGCACGGTTTGGGTACAGGGTTCTACATCTCTGGCAGGTTTTACGGCGATAACACATCGTCATGCCGCGGGCACTGCATGTGCCGCGGTCACCAGTGCCGTTTGCATCAAAGCGCTGGTTTTGTAAACCATGCGGGTATCCGTCGAGGCGCTCTCGCTTATCGCTCTACCCGCTGACCACGCGCCGCATTGCGGTGGTTCGCTCGCACGCGCGTGAATGCGGTTTCAGCAGCGGCGGGGCGCATACAGGCTTTGCAACCCCACCCCGCTAAAGCGGGCGCTCTGCGCTCATCCGCTTCGCCGCGTCTTATGCTTGCCTGCAATACAGGCTTGGCAGGGCCGCATAGACCGCGCAGCACTTGACCAGATCCGCCTTCCATGTCTTTTCATTGGGCGCGTGCGCCTGTGACTCTGCCCCTGGGCCAAAGCCGATACACGGGATGCCATAGCGCCCCATGATGCTCACGCCATTGGTGGAAAACGTCCACTTGTCCACCTTTGGCTCCCCATACATCCCACGGTAGCTTTCCACCATCGCCTGCGTTGCCGCATGCGCTTCGGGTATCACCCATGTGGGGAAGTAGCAGTCCGTAGGATACGTAAGCCCCGTCCAGCTTGGGCGTTCGTAGGTGTACATGCTCACCTGCGCATCATACTTTTTGCAGCTTGGCAGACTCGCCACTTCTTCCAGCGCCTGCTGGTAGGTTTCCCCATCCGTCAGCCGCCTGTCCAGCGAGATGGCGCATCCGTCCGCCACCGCACAGCGGCTGGGTGAAGTGTAGAATATCTCGCTTACCGTAACGGTACCCTTGCCCAAAAACGGGTCATAGTGCAACCGCTCGTTGAGTTCACGCACTTCCTGCAAGATATCCGCCATCATGTAAATAGCGTTCTTGCCGCGCTCCGGCGCGCTGCCATGGCAGCTTAGCCCCTTGACATCCACGCGAATCTCCATGCGGCCGCGCTGCCCACGGTAGATGTTCCCGTCCGTTGGCTCGGTAATGACCACAAACTCCGGCTTTATGTGATCCTCATTGATGATGTACTGCCAGCACAGGCCGTCGCAATCTTCTTCCTGCACGGTGCCGGTTACCAGCACACGGTACTTATCGGAAAGCAGCCCCAAATCCTTCATCACTTTTGCGCCGTACACCGCGCTCACCAGCCCGCCCAGCTGGTCGCTTGCGCCGCGCCCGCCAATCTCGGTATCGCTCTCATACCCCGCGTAGGGGTCAAACGTCCAGTTGGCAAGGTTGCCCACGCCCACTGTGTCGATATGCGCGTCAAAGGCAATCAGCTTTTCGCCTGTGCCGATGGTACCCAGCACATTGCCCATGGGGTCAATCTCCACCGTATCAAAGCCCACCTTCTCCATCTCCTGGGCGATGCGGCGAATCACGCCTTCTTCCCCGCTGCTTTCCCCCGGGATGGCAATCAGATCGCGTAAAAACGCGGTCATCGCCGGTTCATACCCCTGCGCGGAAGTTTTCACCTGTTCAAAATCCATCGTACACACTCCTTTATGGTCAGCACGACGCGTACGCGCCATCCCAGACGATTCTGCGATAGTTTTCCGGATCCGTATCCCCTTCGGTGCTGAACAGCAACACACGGGATTGCGCATCCAGCTTCAGCGCCGCTTTTAGCGACGCATAGGCGGGGTCAAGCATGATGGCGCTAACCAGCCCCATGCCAACCGCGCCGCTCTCCCCGCTGATCACCCTTGCGTCCCCCTTGACCGGCGCGCCCAGCATACGCATACCGCGCGCACTCACCCAATCCGGACAGCTTGCAAAGAAGCCTGTATGATTACGCAAGATATCCCAGCTTTGCGTATTGGGTTCCCCACATGCCAGCCCCGCCATGATGGTGGCAAGATCACCCTCCACCATGCTCATGGAGCCATCGCCCTTGAGCGCGCCCTGGTAGAGGCAATCTGCCGCGCTGGCTTCCATCACGGTCACCAGCGGCGGGTTTTGCGGGTAGCGGTTTTGCAGATAACCCTGCACCGCGCCCGCCAGCGAGCCCACGCCCGCCTGCACAAATACATGTGTGGGCGCGCCGCCCGCGGCGGTTTCAAACTGCTCCGCCGCCTCGCGTGCCATGGTGCCATATCCCTGCATGATATACGCGGGAATGTCCTCATACCCTTCCCACGCTGTATCCTGCACAATAACGCCGTGCTCGGTTTCGCTGGCTTCTTTGGCGGCGATGCGCACGCACGCATCGTAATTAACCTCCTCGATGGTTACCTGCGCGCCCTCTTTGGCGATGTTGTCATAACGAATCTGCACCGTGCCCTTGGGCATATGAACCACGGCTTTCTGATGTAGTTGCCTGGCCGCCCACGCAACGCCGCGCCCATGGTTGCCATCCGTCGCGGTAAAAAAGGTCGCCTGCCCAAACTCTTTACGCAGTGTATCGCTCGTCAGGTAGGCATAATCGATCTCGGCAATGTCTCTGCCCAGTTCGCCCGCGATGTAGCGCCCAATAGCAAACGACCCGCCCAGCACTTTGAAGGCATTCAGGCCAAAGCGGAAGCTTTCATCCTTGACACACAGCGCGCCCAGCCCCAGATGGCTGGCCATGCCGGTAAGGTTCGCCAGCGGAGTGACGCTGTACTGCGGGAAACTCTTATGGAAGCGGTACGCGCGCTCCACATTCTCCAGGCTCATGATGGCCAGTTGCTGGTCATCGCTTTTTGGCATCCGGTTTTGAATCCACTTGATAGGCTGCATGCCGTGTCCTCCTGCTTTGGCGGTTAATCGCCTAGATTGCCTTGATTGCTTGATCTGTATATGCCCTGGCGCAGCGCCCGCTGGATGATCGGCGATATCACCGCGCACGACGGCGGAACACTCACCCATTCAGTCGACGCTGTTCGCTGCCAATGCCGCATTGCCCATCGGGCGCCATGCTGCTAAACAATCTGCCTGCCCGCCACATACTTGCCCACGACCTTGCATTCGCCGGATAGGTACAACGCGCGCTCCACCCGTTCTGCCACGGTCAGGGGTTGGGGATGGGGAAGGCTCGAATCGTCCAGCACAATCGCGTCCATCGCATAGCCGCGCTCAAAGCTGCCCACCTTGCCAAAGAACGCGCCGCCGCCCTTGGTCGCCAGATACAGCCCTTCGGCCAGGGTAAGCGCGGCCTGCTTTTGATCGATCAGCCGCCAATAAAGCTTGCTTACCTGCACCGCATCGGTAACCGCTCGGAACATATCGATGGTCTGCCCACCCGCTACGTCGGTACCCAAGCCCACCTTTACGCCCGCTTTCATGAGCTTGCGAACAGGCGCGATGCCGCTTCGGATGTTCATATTGCTGGCGGGGCAATGTGCTACCATCACCCCACGTTCCCGAAGCAGGTCAATCTCGTCAGGCTCGGGATACACCACATGCGCCATAATGGTGCGCGGGGTGAGCATCCCGTGGCGGTCATAGGCATCGGCATAACCATCCGCGTTGGGGCAAAGCTGTTCCACCCAGCGAATCTCCGCGCGGTTTTCTGAAAGGTGGCTGTGCAGCGGCACATCATAGCGCCGCATCAGGGTGGCAAGACTTCCCATGAGCGCATCCGTGCAGGATGGAATGAACCGCGGCGTCAGAATCGGCTTGATATTGGAAAACCGCTTGCGTGATTCGACCAGCCAGCTTTCCGCATCGCGCGCGGCCTGCGCCGCATCGGTTTCGCAAAGTATATCCGGCGAATTTCGATCCATGCTCACCTTGCCCACATACCCATGCAGGCCGGCCGCTTCCAGCTTTTCCATGAGCATCAGCGTGGCAGGCACATGCAACGTGGCAAAGCAGCCCAGTCGCGTGGTTGCGCTTTTTTTCATCGCGTCTACAAACAAGTCGTAAGCACGGGCGGCGTAATCCAGCTCGCGGTACTTGCTCTCCTCGGGAAAGGCGCGGGTGGTGAGCCACTCAATCAGCTCCAGATCCATGCCCAATCCACGGTAGGCAAACTGCGGCGCGTGCACGTGCAGATCATTCATGCCCGGCAGCACCAGATGATCACCCACATCCACCAGCGGTAAACCGCTAAACTTGTCCGGCAGGCGTGCAAACGCGCCTTCACAGACGCCGTCCCTGCTGACCAGATAACCGTTTGGCAGCGTCGTCATTCGCTGCGGGTTTTCACAAAAACACAGATTGCCCTTTAGTACAAAATTCATGAATCATCCTCGCGTTTCCGCACAAGGCTTATACTTTCCCTGTTCCATCATTATAAGGCGCGGGGATGCTCCGTGTCAAATGCGAAAAGCCAAGGGTATATACCGTTTCCACGGCGCTGTCCCTTGGCTTTTTTGGTTATGCCGCTATCATTTTCAGGCGGTTGCGCCATCCCGCGTAAAGCGCCTTGCCTTTCATGCGCACAGCGTCAGTTGTGACTCTTGTGCCCCAGATAAGCTTCCTGCACGCTCTGGTTGTTCAGCAGTTTTTCGCCCGTATCCTCCAGGATGATGCTTCCCGTCTGCATTACGTAGCCATAGTGCGCTGCGTGCAGCGCCGCATTGGCGTTTTGCTCGATTAACAGGATGGTGATCCCCTGTGCGCTCAGCTGCCTGATGATGCTGAAGATGTCCTTAACCACCAGCGGCGCTAGGCCAAGGGAGGGTTCGTCCATCATCAGCAGTTTCGGGCGCGTCATCAGTGCGCGGCCAACCGCAAGCATCTGCTGCTCCCCGCCGGAAAGCGTGCCCGCAAGCTGCCAGGAGCGTTCCTGAAGCCGTGGAAACAATGTATTCACACGCTCCAGATCGCTCTTGATGCCAGCTTCGTCCTTGCGAAGATACGCGCCAATCTTGAGGTTTTCCAGCACCGTAAGGTTTGCGAACACGCGGCGCCCCTCGGGCACCATCGCGATACCGCGCTGTACCACCTTTTGCGTATCCAGTCCAAAAATGCTTTGCCCATCATAGGTAATGGCACCGCTTCGCGCGCGCACGATGCCGCAGATGGTGCGCAGCGTGGTCGATTTTCCAGCGCCGTTAGCGCCAATGAGCGTAACAATCTGCCCTTCTTCAACCGAAAAGCTCACCCCGCGTAACGCTTCGATGCCGCCGTAGCTTACGCGTAAATCCTTGACTTCCAGCAGGCTCATGTTTCCGCCACCCCCAAATACGCCGTGATCACATCCGGATTCTGCTGTATTTCCGCGGGAGTGCCCTCGGCTATCAGCGCGCCAAAGTTGAGCACGTAGATACGGTCGGAAATATCCATCACAAGGTTCATATCATGCTCAATGAGCAGCACCGTAAGCCCAAAGCGTTCCTTGATCTGGCGGATGAATGCGCAAAGTTCCTCAGTTTCCTGCGGATTCATGCCCGCGGCGGGCTCGTCCAGCAGCAGCATGGAGGGGTTGGTGGATAGCGCGCGCGCGATTTCCAACCTGCGCTGTTTGCCATAAGGCAAGGCGGTGGCAATCTCATCCTTAACATCGGTTAAGTCCAGTATCTCCAGCAGCTTGAGCGTATCTTCCCGCATGCGGCGCTCCTCCGCGCCGTTCAAATGCAGCGCCGTGCGGAAGAACCCAGCCTTCATGTTCATGTGTTTTGCCACCAGCACGTTTTCAAACACCGTCATGCTCTTAAACAAGCGGATGTTTTGAAATGTACGCGCCATCCCAAGCTTGGTAATCCGATCCGGCGTTTGGTTGACGGTGTGGGGATACTCGTAGGCATGCCCGCCCGCGTAAAGCTTTCGCATTTTACCCCGCGGCTGATCTTCTGCAATCACCTTGCCGCGCAGCGTCACACGGCCGTTGGTGGGCGGGTATACGCCTGTAATCACGTTGAAAACGGTCGTCTTGCCCGCTCCGTTGGGGCCAATCAACGCTACTATCTCGCCCTCATTCACATCTAGGCACACATCGTTGGCGGCCACAACGCCGCCAAACTGCATGGTTACATTTTCCAGATGCAGCACATTCTCGCTCATGCCTTGCGCGCCCCCTTTCCAGCCAGTTTATGGCGCTTGCGGAACAGATCCGGCAATTCACGCGAACCCATGATGCCCTGCCGGAAGAACAACACCACCGCCATGATGATCAGCGAAAACACCACCAGACGGAATCCGTTGCGCAGCAAGGGCACTTTCCATGCACCAATCATCTGCTCCTGATCCAAAAACCTGAGCCACCATTCGCTGGAAGCCACAAACAGGAATGCGCTCATCACACTGCCCGTAACCGAGCCTATGCCGCCAATGACCACGATAAGCAATATCTCATACGTCATGGCGGTGGTAAAGCTCTTTGCCTGTACGGAGTTTGCGTACATGGCCAGCATCGCGCCGCCCACTCCCGCAAAAAAGGAGCTGGTGCAAAACGCGATCATCTTGTGCTTTGCCAGATTGATACCCATGGCTTCAGCGGCGGTTTCATCGTCCCGGATGGCCTTGAACGCCCGCCCGTAGGAAGAGTTGATCAGCATCAGGATGAAAGCAATGCAAACGCCCGCAATCACAAAGGGAACAAAGGTGCTCCAGTACACGAGCACCTGCCCGCTTTCGTCCCGCACGTTAAAATCCGCAAAGGTGGGAAACAGCCTGAGCAGGTTGGAGCCGTTGGTAAGCGCCCCGATTTTGTCCCATTGAAAAATTGCGCGGATGATCTCCGCAAAGCCCAAGGTGGCAATAGCCAGGTAATCGCTCTTGAGCCGCAATACCGGCAGACCAATCAGGAAAGCAAACAGCGCCGCAAACAGCCCCGCCAGCACGATGGCTACCAGCCATGGCAGGCTAAACTGCACCAGTCCGCCGTCATAATACTGGTACACGCTCAGGCGCTGCGCCACAGGAATGGTGAGGATGGCAAAAGCATAGGAGCCAATCAGCATAAAGCCCGCCTGTCCCAGTGAGAAAAGCCCCGTAAAGCCGTTCAGCAGGTTCATGCTCACCGCCACCAGCGCATAGGTTGCGCCTTTCTTGAGCACGGTAAACAGCATGGACGTGGCGGGCATCACCTGTTCCAGCACAAAGGCCAGCAAATATACCACGCCGATGATGGCAATAGTAATGATGGTCGCCGCATCCAGTTTTTTAGGTTTGATTGTCGGTTGTGCTTGTATCATCGCCGGCACCTCACACTTTTTCGGTCTGTTTTTCGCCAAACAAGCCGGTGGGTTTGACGATCAGGATAACTATCAGCAGCGCGAAGGTGAACGCGTCGGAAAACGTCGTGATGCCCAGCATGCTCTTGCTCAGCCCCGCCTTGATGAGAATGGTGTCCATCCCCTTGAGCAGGTTTTCACATATGCCGATAATAAAGGCGCCCACCACCGCGCCCGGCACCGAGCCGATGCCCCCGAACACCGCCGCCACAAAAGCTTTCAGCCCGGGCATCGCGCCGGAGGTTTGGATCACCGTGCTGTAATTGGTGAAGTACAGGATGGAGCCCACCCCCGCCAAAAAAGACCCGATCACAAACGTTACGGTAATCACATTGTCAATCTTGATGCCCATCAGGCGGCTGGTTTCAAAATCCTTGCTCACGGCACGCATCGCCATGCCGATTTTGGTATGATTGATCAACAGCACCAGCGCGATCACCAACACCAGCGTCAACACCGGCGTGATCAGCGTGACCATGCGCGTGGAGGTCGCGCCGATGGTAACAGACTGGGAGATGAACGGAATGCTGGGGTAAAACTGGTTCAAGCCGCCGGTGACGTAGAGCACCAGATTCTGCAATGTGTAGCTTACGCCGATGGCAGAAATCATGATGGACATACGCGGCGCGGAGCGAAGCGGCTTATAGGCCACACGTTCAATGGCAAAACCGACGCCCGCCGTGATGATAAGCACCAGTGGGATGGAAAGGTACAGCGGTATGCCGCTTGCGGAAATATACACCATCAAAATACCCGCGACCATAAAAACATCGCCATGGGCAAAGTTGATGAGCCGTAGTATGCCATACACCATCGTGTAACCGATGGCGATCAACGCATATTGCCCCCCGACGGAAATGCCGGAGAGCAAATAAGGCAGGACTGTGTCAAACACAGGGGGAAACCTCCTTCATGCCCGTGCGGGCGTATGCACTATCACCCATACCACACGGCGCGTGGATGGCGCGGGCCGCCTGCCCGCATCAAATACCGTCAACCTCATGGGTACAAATGCGTCCATGACCAGCGCGAGAACCGCAGCATGCGGCGCGGCTAACGCAGCAGAACATGATACGGCGAGGGCAAGACTGCCCTCGCCGATCGATTTACTGTCAGGTCAAAACGCTTCGGCGGTCATGTGCGGTTATTCCACACTCTGTACCGTCACGAAATCCCAGTTGCCGGTTTCCGTGTTGGCGGTCTTGATGTAAGCCACATTGCGTACCGCGTCGCCGGGCTCCGCAAAGGCAATCGCGCCGGAAACGCCGGTGTAATTCACATCCCAGATGGCTTCATTGACGGCCTTGGAATCGGTGGTGCCGGCAGCCTTCAGGGCTTCCAGCGCTACGAAGTACGCATCATAACCCATGGCGCTCACAGCCGCGACCACATCGTTGCCGCCGTTGTTGGTGAGCATATCGGGGTTGGCGTTCATCCATTCTTTGATGCCCGCGTCAAACTCCGGCGCGCCGCCTTCCTGGTAGAAGGTGCTTACGAAGATGTTCAGCCCCGTGCCGGTTGCAACTTCAGCAACCTTGTTGCTATCCCACGTATCGCCGCCCAGCAACGGGAAGCTGGCGTTCATCGCGGCAGCCTGGCTGATAATCTGCGTCGAATATGCGATGGACACAGGTGCAAAGAACACTTCCGCGCCCAGAGTGTTGGCGGTGTTCAGGTAGCTGGTGAAATCCGACGTGCCCGTGGGGAAGGTTTCAGAATTCACGGTGCCGCCCAACGCCTCAAAGGCCTGCTGGAAGTAATGGGTCAAGCCCACATCATACTCGTTGCCCAGTTCGGCAAGCAGATAGGCATTCTTGACACCCAGGGTCTTGTAGGCGTAGTTGGCCAGCACGGTGCCCTGGAAGGGATCCAGGAAGCAAATGCGGAAGTAGTGCGTATTGCCCGCGGTCACCTGCGGGTTGGTGCAGCTGATGCCGATGGCGGGGATGCCCGCTTCCGCAAAGTACGGGCTGCCAGCGATGGATACGCCCGAGCCGTAGGAACCCAGCACCACGCTCACACCCTCGCTGACCAGCGCCTGCGCGGCAGAGGGGGCTTTGTCCGCGGAGGAACCGTTATCCGCGTATACGAGCTGCACTGTGTATGTAACGCCACCGATTTCAACGGTCGGTTGTACAGAATTGGCATACTGCACGCCCAGCGTTTCCTGTTTTCCGCCGGCGCCGCTGTCGCCCGAGGCGGGCTCATAAACGCCGAGTTTCACGATGTCTTCCGCCATGGCGGTCATGGTCAGGGTCAGGACCAGCGTGAGAGCCAGCAAACATGCAATGATTTTTCTCATATCGATCGATTCCTCCCGTTTATTGTTACCCGCATTATAGAGGAATATGTGCCATTTTGCAAGTCACAAATCACGTAAATGCATAAACAAAGCAATAAGTTGCGCCGAAATCTTTTCGTAGCCGCATTTTGTTATTTTCTCCCACAAGCCTTGTTTGGCTGTTGCGGCATCCGCTCATGCAAAGTTAGCCATCAAAGTATCCTAAGCCGCCGCTTGTACGCAGCTGAAAAACCATGCGGCAGTATGGGCTCACATCCGTATTCCTATTATTCTTTTAAAACGAAGGCGATGTCACTGCAGGGTAAATTCCATCACCACCGGCTGGTGGTCGCTGTTGCGGAAGTTCAAATCATACGTTTCCACCGATTTGACCTTGACGTTGTCCGATACGATGAAGCCGTCGATCACATATACCACCAACTCGCTGCGCTCACCATGGTACGGTGTCTGGAGCGAACGGCAGGTGGGCACATTCAAATCATACGCGAAGGCATATCCTTCCGGCAAATCGCTTTGCACCAACTGCCCCGGCAGCCAGTCCGCATCGGCGGGGATGGGGTATTTCTCCACCGTGCCCGGGAATGCCTGGTTGAAATCTCCGCCCGCAATCACATAGTTTCCTTTTGCCGCCTCAACTCGCATCAGTTGAGTGAGCTGTTCCATCTGCGCCTGGCGCCCTTCCTGACTGGAATACGCTTCCAGATGAAGGTTTACCAGCACCAATTCCTTTTCGCTCCCCGCGATGGGCATCCGTTCCACAAGCAGGCAGCGCTTGAGGTTAGCCACGCGGATTGGCCAGCTAAACGGTACGGGAAGGCTCTCCCGCGTAGCCTCGCTTACGGCAAGGTTGTTGAGTGTCAATAGCCCGCTTTCCACCTTTCCAATCGGCGGCCAGGGGAAGGGCACAAAGGCGCAGTTATAGTTATAGGCGAATGCCGAGCCCATCATCAGTCCGCGGCTGAAATGCTCCCGCTGATCAATCCAGTAGCTGCGGTTGGAATCCAGATCCACCTCCTGCAAAAGGCAGATATCCGCGTTTTGCAGGGAAAGCGCGCTGAGCAGGCCGCTCAGGTTAGCGCTAACCTCAGCTTTATCCTTAGGCAGGACGCCCTTGCCGCCATCCATAAAAAAGTCCTGCTGATAGCCAAGCCCGCCATACCCCACGTTGAGCGTAACAATCTTGTACAGCTTCCCGATTTCCGTTTCCTGATGGCGTGCACCGGCTGTCACGGCTACCGCTTCCACATCGGCTGGCTTGTATTCCGTCAGCGACAGCCAGCCCACCAACGCGATGCCGCCTATCAGAACCACCATAACCAACAATAGTAACATCCCAAGCACCCTGCCCAATACGTTGCGCCTAGTTCTCATACGAGCGCCTCCAGTGCGTGCCCCGCCGGGTTATTGCATGGTTGATGCCGCCGTTGCAATCGGCGGATGATCGTGCCGGTACTATGTGAATCTGCCTGCCCAAAAGGAAGCTATAACCATGAGAATTCCAATACGCCGCATTTTACCGAAAACGCGGTTCAAATGGCGTTGATTGCTTTGTTATATTATAGCAGATTGTCAACGGGCACGCAAAGTAAAAAATCATCACTCCGGCTTTGCTCTGCGGTTAGCATACGCGTCGTTCTGCGCTGTTGGTTACAGTTCTTGTTCCGCAGGCGCGGTTACCACAGGCGTGATCACCGCCGCCGTTTCCCGTCGCTCCATCCACAGGTACAATCCAAGCCCCGCCAGAATCACGCATCCGCCAAGCAGAGTATAGCCCGTGGGCACATCCCCCAGCACCGCAAACACAACCAGCGGCCCAGTGACCACGGTAATCAGCATCGCCGCCGAAACAAGCGGCGCCTTAAAGTATTTGAGCGCCACATTGAGCATGGTATGCCCCAGCAGCGTGCAGAAGACCGCCAGTGCCAATGCCCAGAGGATGTTTGCCCCCGTGAACCCTGTGGGCTTGATGCCCCAAAGCCACACAAACGCGCCCATCCACAGAAATGTAAACGTGTACACAATGCTGGTGTAGCTGTTGGTATCCATCTTTGTGCGCGCTTTGCGCCCGCACAGGGTATACAGCGCCTGCAACGCCGCGGCCAGCAGCGCCAGCAGGTTTCCGCTTAACTTGCCGATGCCGCCGTCCAGATTGCAAACCACAACGCCAACCGTGGCGATTACCATGCCCGCCAGCGCGCCCCACGAGGTTTTTTCCTTGAGCAGCAAGGAAGAAAAACCTGCCGTCATCAGCAGATATGTGCCCCAGATTGCCGAGGCTGCAAACACATCGGTATTCTCCAGCGCCAAAACCCACGCTGTAAAATGCAGCGCCAGCAGCGTGCCTGACAGCGCGCTGAGCCAGAAGCCACCTTTGCCTACCGTACGCAACGCATGGCGCGGCTTGGTTCGCAGCAAGGTAGCAGGCGCCATCAACACAAGCGTTATGCCCAGGCGGATGAAGTTCACCCACAGCGGATGCAGCCCGGTTGCAAAGGAAAGTTTGTAAAACAAAGTCGCCAGCGATGAGCCCAGCACAGCCGTAATCAATGCCGTGTAGCCGTTTCGCGTGGATTGGGCCGATGCGGGTGCGGGTTCGTTCATGTGATTGCCTCCCCAAATTGATGCAAAGAAGTATACCGCTCGCGGTGTCGAACGTCAAACAAAAAAAGCGTTTCCCGCACAGCCGGCCTTTCACGTCGCTGGTAAAACCGAGGCGAAGCCCCTTGTCGTGCGCTAGTGACAAATCCGTAAACCATATGCTATAATGTTGTTTTGGAAATAGCTTTTTGTAAAAGGGGGCGCGATGATGGCGGATCAGCATGGCAAAACGAGCCATACAAAACGCTTGACCCCAACCCGCGTGCTGGCGCTTTCATGTGCGCTCCTGCTTCTTGCAGGCATCCTGCCCCTCTATGCCATCGCCTTCTACAATCACCCGTATTATGATGATTACGGCTTCTCCGCCCAGGTGCGCGGCGTATGGCTGCAAACCCAAAATGCGGGGCAGGTGCTTTCCGCCGCGGTGCAAAGCGCGCGGCATGTTCGCGCAACCTGGCAAGGCACCTACACCGGCACGTTTCTGAGCAATTTGCAGCCCGGGGTGTTTGCGGAGGGATTATACTGGCTCACCACTTTCTTTTTGCTTACCGCATATCTTGTTTGCTTCGGCTTCCTGCTCTGGACGCTTCTGCGGCATGTGCTCCAGGCCTCGCCGGCACTGGCCGTAAGCATTGCTTCCCTGATCCTGTTTGTGAGCGTCCAGTTTCTTCCGGCTGTCAATGAGGCTTTCTACTGGTTCAATGGCGGCGTGGGCAACATTTTCATCTACTCACTGCTGGCGCTTGCCATCGCGCTGCTGCTACGGCTCTCCTGGGCAAAGCGTGGCTATGGGCTTTCGCTGGCACTGTTGGGCTTGACCGTTTTGCTGGGCGGGGGCAGCTATGGCGGCGGTCTTTTGGGAATCCTGCTCTTCACGGGCGCTTCGGCGCTGGCCTTCCGCTATCAAAACCGCTTCCGCTTTGTGTACGCGGCGCTTACGCTGTGTTTTTTGCTTTGTTTCCTTTATAACGTCAGCGCGCCGGGTAACGCGCTGCGCGCGCAGGCCATCGGGCAGGGCTTATCGCCTGTGGAAGCGGTTGCGCGCTCGCTTTATTATGGCGTGGCACTATTCGGCGATTATTTCACCCTGCCGGTGGCGGCGCTCGCGCTGGGGCTTTCGCCTTTTCTGTACCAACTGGCAAAGCAAAGCCGCTTTTCTTTCCCTCGCCCCGCGCTGGTTTTCTTACTGGGCTTTCTGCT
Source organism: Clostridiales bacterium Firm_11 (assembly GCA_001604105.1). Lineage (GTDB taxonomy): Bacteria > Bacillota > Clostridia > Christensenellales > Aristaeellaceae > CAXXOK01. Next base: position 92,696 of record LVAQ01000004.1, on the reverse strand, counting down.
TTTTTGCACGCAGCTCACACCGCCGCTGTACGCCGGGGTGTTCCTGGGCGGCGAACGCGCCTATAACACCTATTATGTCAGTTTCCTGATACTGCTCCTTACGGCGGAAACCTATGCACTGGGCGCCTATGCGCGTAAACGCGAACGTTCGGCCTGTGCAAAGACATCCGTAGCCCCTGCCGCCGCTCGCCATATCGCCATGCTCGCCGTTTGTCTGTTTGCCATAGGGTGCCTGGGTTACAAGCCTGTCGATGAAGTGCTCTATGGCCCCATGCACACGGCGGGCGGCAGCGCGCTGCTTTCGCTTGTGCGCGGCGAAGCAAAAACCTACCACGAACAAATGCTCGCACGGGAAGCCCTGCTCAACGACGCGTCCCTGCCGGTTGTCACACTTGCACCCCTGACCGCCGTGCCGCCCGTTTTCATGGAAGATCTGCTGAGAGTAGATGCAGTTTATGATGTCGCCCCCATACTGGCGCGGTATTATGGCAAGGAAGCCGTTTTATTGGAAGGGGGCGATTCGCAGTGAAACGCCCGTTTTCCCTCTCCCGCCGCGCGCTCATGTGGCTGAGTCTGCTGCTCTTGCTGGTTTCGTTGCTGCCGCTATACGCCCTTGCTTTCTATAACCATGCTTTTTACGACGATATGGGCTTTTCCCTGCTTACGCGGGATGCCTGGTCCCAAACGGGCAGCCCCTTTGCCGTGTTGGAAGCCGCCATACGCAACACCATCGGCATTCGCAATACGTGGGAGGGCACCTACAGCACCTCTTTTGTGAGCGCATTGCAACCATCTGTGTTCGGCGAGGGCGCGTACTGGGTCACCACGTTCCTGCTGCTCACCGTGTTCCTGCTGGCGGTGTGGTATTTCCTGAAGCAGACGCTGCGCGGGCTGTACGGGTTGGATAAGGTAACGCTGGTAACGGTATTCTCCATCCTTGGGTTTGTGCTCGTGCAGTTTGCGCCGGATGCCGCCGAGGCATTCTACTGGTTCAACGGAGGCGTGGCTTATACGCTGCTATGGTCTGTCATGCTGGTTACCGCCGGGGTGTGGCTTCGTTTTGAACGCGCGACTGGCCGCCTGCGCTGTGCGCTCCTGTTCCTGCTGCTGGTGGTGCTCACCATGCTGGTCGGCGGGGCGAAATACTCCACGGTACTGCTTTCCGTGCTTCTGGCCACGGGACATACCTTCTGGGCGTTTACCAGACGTCGCCCCAAGCGTTTTGCCTATCTGTTTTTGACGGTTCTCCTGCTCGCCTGCATGGCTTTCAGCATGGTAGCGCCCGGCAACGCCGTACGCGCCAAAACACTGGGGGGTGGCATGAGCGCGCCCAAAGCCATTTTACAGGCGGTGTACTTTGGGCTGGCGCTCCTTGGCAACGGCTTTTCGCTGCCGCTGGCGGCAGCGCTGTTGTTGCTGATTCTGTTATCCATCCCCGCGCTCAAACTCAGCCCGTTTCGCTTTGCCCATCCCCTGTGGGTGACGCTGATTGCCGTATGCCTTTTCTGCGCGCAGCTTGCGCCCACCCTGTATACCGGCAATTATCTGGGGGATGGACGGGTGCTGAACACCTACTATTACACCTATGTGCTGATGCTGGCGCAACTTGCGCTGTACTGGACAGGGCACATCCTGCGCAAGCGGGAGCATGGGCTGGCTCCGCTGTTTATCGGTGCGCCTTTGCCGGAAGGGCAGGAAGCGGCTCCTTCGCAAACCGCCTCCCTCTCGCCCAGCGGCTATGCGCCGGAGCAGCGGCTCAAGGCTGCCGCGCTGATGCTTGCGGGCATTATGCTTGCGGTGGGCTGTGTGGCATATCGCCCCGATGGTGCGCCTAGCTATGGGCCGCAGAACATGGCAAGCGGCAGCGCCGTGCGTGCCCTGGTCAGTGGTCAGGCTGCTAGGTATGATGCGGCTATGGACACACGCGAAGCGTTGCTCTCCGACCCCGCGCTCAGCGAAGTTACGTTGGTGCCGGTGACGGATGCGCCGAGAAACTTCATGGGGGACGCGCTTTCGGGTGAGAATCTGGAATATGTGCTGCGGCTCTACGCCGATTATTACGATAAGGTGGCCGTTCACGCCGCCGGGCAGGGGGAATAGCATGTTGCTTGCTGGGAAGAACGCGCTCATCACCGGCGCCGCGCGCGGCATCGGCGCGGCGATGGTAGAGGCCTTCGCCGCCGAGGGCGCGAATGTATGGGCGCTTGCCCGTTCGCAGAGCGATGCCTTTGAAAACGCCCTTGGGGACATGGAAACGCGCTATGGCGTATGGTTGAAACCGCTCTATGCGGATCTGACCGACCCCGCCGCCGTAACCGCCGCCATTCGGCTGGCGATGGCGGATAAGCTCCCGCTGGATATCCTGGTCAACAACGCGGGCATCATGGCAGCGGATAAACCCTTTCAACTGACCGCTATTGCCGAGATGGAATCCATCTTTCGCGTCAATTTTTTCGGCGCGATGCAGCTCACGCAGCTTGCCACACGCTGGATGGCGCGCAAAGGACGCGGCGCGGTGATCAATCTGGCTTCCATCGCGGGGCAAAACGGCGGCAGCCGACTGGATTATTCTGCCAGCAAGGCGGCTATCATCTCCGCCACCAAAACGCTGGCACGGGAATTGGCGCCCCAGGGCATCCGCGTAAACGCGCTCGCGCCCGGCTTCATCCAAACCGATATGACCCAAGCCCTTGGCGATAAAGTAACGCAGGATACCCTTGCCCGTACCTTACTCGGGCGGATCGGCAAAACGCACGAGGTGGCTGCTGTGGCGGCATTTCTGGCCAGCGACCGCGCCGCCTACGTAACCGCGCAGGTATGGAATGTAGATGGCGGCATGCTTTGATGGACTTACCACAACACAATGCGATAGGAGCGATCATGCAATGACCAATTCGGAGAAATACCACAACGCCTTTGTGACCGCACTGGAAGTTACCCCAGCGCAAGCGCCCGACCTGGTTTATGGCAAAAGCAACGCGTGGGACAGCGTCGGCCATATGACGCTCATCGCCGCGCTGGAAGATGCGTTCGATATCATGATGGAGATGGACGATATCATCGACCTGAGCTCGTTTGAAAAGGGGAAGGAGATCCTGCGCAAATATGATGTGGAAATTTGAAGGCTTTCGGGATAACACCGCCGTCATCGACGAGCACGGCCAGCAGCTCAGCTATGCGGAGTTGCGGCACGAAGGGCGTATGCTCTGCCAGCAGGCGGATGGACGCTGCCTGGTATTCTGCCTGTGCCAAAACGTGCTGGGCAGTTTCCTTGGCTACACCGCGTTCCTCAACGGCGGCGTAGTGCCCGCCATGCTGCCCGCCGATATGGATCCGGCGCTGTTTTCCGCGCTGTATGAAGCCTACAAACCCAAATACGTATGGGCGCCCAAGGCATTTGATCTGGAAGATGGCTGCCTGCGCTATGAGCGCTTCGGGTACCGCCTTTTTCAAACACCGTTTGGGGATGCGACGCGCTTGGCGCCGGATTTGGCATTGCTGCTCACCACCAGCGGCTCCACCGGCAGCCCCAAGTTTGTGCGGCAAAGCTACCAGAACATCCGCGCCAATACCGATAGCATCGTAACCTATCTTTCGCTCACGCAAAGCGAGCGCCCTATCACCACCCTGCCGATGCACTACACCTATGGCCTCAGCATCCTCAACTCACATCTGGATGTAGGCGCAACCATCCTGCTGACGAATCAGGGCATTGCGCAGAAAGCCTTCTGGACGTTCTTCCAAAAACTCGGCGCTACCAGCTTTGGCGGCGTTCCCTATACATACGAGATGCTCGATCGCATGCGCTTTTTCCGCATGGATCTGCCCACGCTTACCACCATGACGCAGGCAGGCGGCAAACTGCTGCCGGAACTGCACCGCAAATACGTGGAATGGTGCCAGAAAACCGGCCGCCAGTTCATTGTCATGTACGGCCAATGTGAGGCAACCGCCCGCATGGCCTACCTGCCGTGGGAACAAAGCCTTGCGAAAATCGGCGCCATGGGCATCGCCATCCCGGGCGGCGCGTTTGAACTGATTGATGAGGACGGCAATCTTATCACAGCCCCCCACGTAACGGGCGAGCTTCGTTATCGCGGGCCGAACGTGACCCTTGGCTACGCCAGCACGGGGGATGATCTGCGCAAGGGCGATGAATTTGGCGGCGTGCTCCACACCGGAGATATGGCGCAAGTGGACGAGGACGGCTACTATACCATCGTGGGCAGGAAAAAGCGTTTTCTCAAGCTATTTGGCAACCGCGTGAACCTGGATGAGGTAGAACGCATGCTCAAAAGTCAATTCCCCACTGCGGATGTCGCCTGCGCGGGGCGGGATGACCGCCTGACGCTCTTTGCTACCGACGAGGCCGCCTTGCCCCAAATGCGCGCATGGCTTGCCGAAAAAACGGGGTTGCATAGCAGCGGCTTTGTGCCCTGCCTGATCCCCGCCATCCCTAAAAATGACGCTGGCAAAACACTGTATCAGGAGCTGGAGAAGTACAATGATTGACCACACGGCGCTGCTCGCTTTGCCCCCGTACGGCCTTGCCGCCGAACAAAAGCAAGCGTTCCTGACCTCAGAGCTTGCCGCGTTGTGCACACACCATGCGCAACACTGCGCCCCCTACGCCGCCATGCTGGCCGCTACGGGCACGCAGCCAAACGCCCTCACGGCGGTGGCGCAGGTGCCGCCGCTGCCCGTGCGGCTGTTCAAGGAGTATGCGCTTTCATCCGTGCCGCCTGAAGCATTGCATAAGACTATGACCAGCAGCGGTACCACTGGGCAGCAGGTGAGCCGCATCTTTTTAGATGTGGAAACTGCCACGCTGCAAAGCAAGGTGCTCGCAAAAACCATGGAAAGCATACTGGGCGGGGCGCGTTTGCCCATGATCATCCTGGACACCGCCGCAGTGATCAAAAACCGTAGCATGTTCTCCGCGCGCGGGGCGGGGATACTTGGCTTCAGCATGTTCGGCCGGGATAAGTTCTATGCCATGGATGAAGCGATGCAGCTGGATATCGACGGCCTGAAAACCTTTCTGGCCAAGCACGAAGGCGAACCGATCTTTTTGTTCGGCTTTACCTATATGGTATGGCAGCATTTTGTGCAGGCGCTGCTGCGTCAGGGCGTAACGCTTTCCATCCCGCAAGGTACGCTTTTGCACGGCGGCGGCTGGAAGAAACTCGCCGCAGAAGCTGTAAGCCATGATGTGTTCCGCGACACGCTTCAAAAGGTATGCGGTGTGCCACGAATTCTGGATTATTACGGCATGGTCGAGCAGACCGGCACCATCTATGTGGAATGCGAGCATGGTCACCTGCATACCCCGGTTTGGGCGGATGTGCTCATCCGCCGCGCGAAGGATTTCTCGCTTGCGGCCGTGGGAGAAACAGGGCTCATCGAAGTTGTGAGCGTTCTGCCGCGCAGCTATCCGGGGCATGCGTTGCTCACCGAGGATGAAGGCCGCCTGCTGGGCGAGGACGATTGCCCATGCGGCCGCAAAGGCAAGTATTTTGAGGTGCTTGGGCGTGTTCAACGCGCCGAGGTAAGGGGGTGCAGTGATACGTATGAGCAGCATCGATGACGCTACCGCGCGTGATACCCATACGCCTGAAAGCGACACCCCAACAACCCAAAACGCCGTTGCGGGCGCTGGTACAGTCGCTCAACCCCTGCCTGAACTGGCCGAGCCTGACACGGGCTCCACTTCGGATTTGCCGCTGCATGGTTACTGCGGGCTTGCAGATCCCCGGCAAGCCGCCGCGGCACCCGCGCTGACCCCTTTCCATCCAATGGTGACCGCCTTCCTTACGGATGTATCCGCGGCGTTGCTGCGCGATCCACGTGCAAAAGCCTACCCGGACGTAACCACCTTCGCGTTCTTTTGCAGGCGCGCAAACCTTACGCAGCTGGCTTCGCCCTATGCGCAAGGGCAAGGCAGGCTTGGGCGCGGGCTTGCCTTCCATATCGCGCCCAGCAACGTGCCCATGAATTTCGCCTATTCGCTGGCCGCCGCGCTGCTTGCGGGCAACGCCAGCGTGGTTAAGGCTTCCAGCCATGCGTTTGAACAGGTACGCATCACCTGTGAGGCTATGCGCTTGCAGCTGGCGGGCGCGCACAAGGCGCTTACCCCCTACGTAAACGTGATCACCTACCCGCGCGAGCGACAGGATGTAACAGAGGTTTTCAGCCGCCTGTGCGATGTACGGATCATCTGGGGCGGGGATGAAACCATCCGGCGGGTGCGGGAAGCCCCCCTCCCCCCGCGCGCGGTTGATATGGCCTTTGCGGATCGCTGGTCCCTCTTGCTTTGCGACGCGGCCTATGTTGCCGCCATGGATGCGCCTTCGCTGGCCACCATGGCGCAGGGTTTTTACAACGATACCTACCTGTTTGATCAAAACGCCTGCACCACGCCGCGTTTGGTCTATTGGCTGGGCGCGGGTGAAACGCTGCTCGCCGCGCAAAAACGCTTCTGGGATGCCGTGCATGCTTATGCCTCCCCGCGCTACCCCGTGGAGCCCGTCACTGCGGTGGATAAGCGCGTGGCGCTCTACCGCGCGGCGCTTACCCTGCCGGGCGCAAAGCTACTGCCCATGCCCGATAACCTTGCTGTTCGCATCTCATTGGATGCACTTACGCTCCCCGTACTGGACTTCCGCTGCGCAGGCGGCTGTTTTCTGGAATATGCCGCGCAGACCCTTGACCCACTAACACCGCTGCTGACCGCGCGAACGCAGACGATATCCGCTTTAGGGGTATCGCCGCAGGCCGTTTACGATTTGTTGCTGGCAACGGGCGTACGCGGGGTGGATCGCGTGACGGCTGTGGGGCATACGATGGATTTTTCCCTCGTGTGGGACGGCTATGACCTCATCCAGACCCTTTCCCGGCGCATCACCCTTAGTTGATAACCAGCGTGCAAGATAGAACATGTTAAGAGGTGTATCATGGCAAAGCCTTTGCTCTCCTTTGTAGTGCCGTGCTACCGCAGCGCGGGCACCATCGAAAGCGTCGTGATGGAAATCGACGCTACCGTCCAAAACCGTGCCGATGCATTTGATCATGAAATCGTGCTGGTCAACGATGGCAGCCCTGATCATGTGGCGGGGGTGATTACCGCGCTGTGCGAGCGCTATCCGCAGATCGTGTTTGTCAACCTGAGCCGCAATTTCGGTCAGCATAGCGCCATCATGGCAGGTTTTTCCCATGTGCGGGGCGATATCGTCATCTGTCTGGATGATGATGGACAGACCCCCGCCGGCGAATGCTTCAAGCTGATCGACAAGGTGCAGGAGGGGTATGACATCGTCTATGCCGCGTATGATAAGCGCGAGCATCATCTCCTGCGCAACCTGGGCAGCCGTTTCAACGCGGCCTGCAACCATTTCTTTTTTGGGCAACCCAAAGCGTTACAGGTAAACAGCTATTTTGCCTGCCAACGCTTCGTGGTGGACGCGGCGCTGCAATACCCCAACCCCTTCCCCTACGTGACCGGGCTTTTGTTCCAAAGCGTGAGCACCTATGCCAATGTACCCGTCACGCACAGGGCACGCAAAGCGGGGCAGAGCGGCTACAGCCTGAAAAAGCTCATCTCCCTGTGGGCGAACGGTGTTACGGCGTTTTCCATTAAGCCTTTGCGCTTTGCCAATTACCTTGGCTGGCTTACGGCGGTATTTGGGTTTGTGTTTGCGCTGATCACCGTGCTTCGCAAGCTGTTTGACCCAAGCATTGAAGCGGGATGGTCAAGCACCATCGCGCTGATGCTGGTGCTGGGGGGCGTCATCATCGCGCTTATCGGCGTTGTGGGCGAGTACATCGGCCGCATCTACCTGAGCATCAACCGCTGCCCGCAGTATGTGGTGCGCAACGTGATTGACCGCCGCGCGCAGGGGAAGGAGGAACCCCGCCCGTGAATACCGTGCATGCCGCCTGGGAACAGCAAAACCTGGCCGTGGACGCCTATGAGGTTACCCTGGACGGAAGCGAAACCCCCGAGGCGTTTGCGAAAGAAGAAGCACAACTGCTAGCCGCAGGCGCCCAGTACATCGTGGTCAAAACGCCTGTCAACTGCCCCGCCTTGCTCTTTGGCCTGCCAAAACTTGGCTATACGCTGGTGGAGATGGTGTTCCACGTTGCCATCCGCCGCGATGCCTACCGCGTGCCGCCGGAAATCGCCCGTTTTGACCGGGGTCTTTCGGTGGTGGAGCGCACGGAGGAAGCCGATCGCCAGCGCGTGTATGCACGCATCCGCAGCGGCGTTTTCAAGAGTGATCGCGTGAGCATCGACCCCGCTTTTACCACGGCGCAATCCGGCACGCGCTACGCAAACTGGTTGCGGCAGATGCTCGGCGAAGGCGGTAAACTCTTTGAAGTCATGCAAAAGGACAAGCCCATCGGGTTTTTCGTAATTGTGCGGGTGGATGCGCAAACGGTTGACCCCGTGCTCATGGGGTTGTATGATGAAGAGCGTGACCGCGGCATGGGCGCGCTGCTTCACAAAAAGACGCTGGACACCTGCTTTTTACAGGATTGCGCGCGGCTTGCCAGCACCATCGTGAGCAACAACGCCAAGGTACTGCGCGTGTATGTGAACGCGGGCGCGACCATTACCGATACGCTCTACACGTATGTGAAGCATGTGCCCGCCTTACGCCCTAACGCGTAGGCGCGCTCACCGCTTACCCGCCGCCGTAGCCAACACGCATCAACCCAAATGCGCGCAGCCATCAGGCATCCTCACCCCGACTGGAGGTACGCACACGCATGAAACCCATTCCCATCGCTAACGCCCCCGTCGCGCCATCCCACGTGCCTTTGCGGGATTTCCTGCTCCTGCACGGCACGCTTTTTCTCTACGCGATCATAAGCCTGCTGGGCAAATACGCAGGGCTCCACTTTGCGGTGCAGCAGAACACCGAAGCGTTCATCTTCCTTGGCTTGGAATTCTTCTCGCTGGTCGTCTATGCCATGCTGTGGCAGCAGACGCTCAAGCGCATGCCGCTCAGTTTTGCTTACAGCAATAAGGCAGTATGCACACTATGGACGTATCTGTTTGGCATAGTTCTGCTGGGCGAACAGCTCACCTGGGGAAAGGCGGCCGGCATCCTGTTGGTGCTGGCCGGAGTATGGCTCGTGGTGAGCGCGCGTGACTAGCGGCGTACTCATCTATCTGGTAACTCCGCTGGTTGCGGCGGTTTCTCAGCTGCTGCTGAAAAAAGCGGCGGATCATCCCGCGCACACCGGCTTTCGGTTTTATGTAAACCCGTTGGTGCTGCTTGCTTACGCGTTGTTTTTCGGGTGTATGCTGGCAAACGTATATGCCTTGCAGACGCTGGATTTAACCATCGCAAGCGTATTGGAAGCATCCGGCTTTCTGTATGTGATGGTACTGGGTGCGTTGTATTTACAAGAGCGCATTACCCCGCGTAAACTCATCGGTAACGTGCTCATTGTACTGGGCATTATCGTAACCCTGATCCTGTGACTGCTGAAAGGAGCACGCGCAACATGATGAAACACTTGGGTACGCAGGTCTTGACCACAGAGCGGCTCATACTGCGACCCTTTACCATGGCGGACGCCCAGGCCGTATACCACAACTGGGCAAACGACTCCGAAGTAACCAAATACCTCACCTGGCCAACGCATGAAAGCATCGCCATATCCCAAGCCGTACTGGCGGATTGGGTTGCCCGTTACAGTGAGCCCACCTGGTACCAATGGGCCATCGTGCCCAATGCTGTGGGCGAGCCCATCGGCAGTATTTCGGTGGTGCACATGGATGAAAAAGTGGATTCCGTGCACATCGGCTATTGCATCGGCAAAAAGTGGTGGGGACAGGGCATCACCACCGAGGCGCTGGGCGCGTTGATCCGCTTCTTTTTTGAGGAGGTTAAAGCCAACCGCATCGATTCGCGCCACGACCCCCGCAACCCGGGCAGCGGCAAGGTAATGATGCATTGCGGCATGAAGTATGAAGGCACCATGCGCCAGGCAGACCGCAATAATCAAGGCCTGTGTGATTACATGGCCTACGCCATCCTCGCCTCGGAATACCCAAACCGCTGAAAACGTGCCGATGCGCACGCCGCGCCCCTTTGCGGCCACCTACGCCGCAGGGCGCATATAAAGGAGGAGCAACCCCCATGCAGGCCGAAACGCATACCAGCCCAAAAAAGATCATCTTCTCCGGCATCCAACCCTCCGGCGTGCTCACGCTGGGTAACTACATCGGCGCGCTTCGCAATTTCAAGCTGCTGGAAGACGCATACGATTGCATCTATTGCGTGGTGGATATGCACGCCATCACCGTTAAGCAGAACGCGGCGGAACTTCGCGCGCGCTGCCTGTCACTGGCGGCCATGTACCTGGCCGTTGGGCTTGACCCCAAAAAAAGCCTGATTTTCTGCCAGAGTCATGTAAGCGCCCATGCGGAGTTGGCGTGGATCCTCAACTGTGTCACCTACATGGGAGAACTTTCCCGCATGACGCAGTTCAAGGAGAAAAGCGCCAAGCATCATGATAACATCAACGCGGGGCTGTTCACCTATCCTGTACTTATGGCCGCGGATATCCTGCTCTACCAAACCGATCTGGTGCCCGTGGGCGCGGATCAAAAGCAGCATCTGGAAATCACACGCGACATTGCCCAGCGTTTCAACAGCCAGTACGGGCAAAGCTTTGTGGTGCCGGAGGCCTACATCGGCAAAGTGGGCAGCCGCGTGATGAGCTTGCAGGAACCTACCCGCAAAATGAGCAAATCTGACCCAGAGGATACGTACATCTCGCTTTTGGACAGCCCCGAGGTTGTGCGGCGCAAGGTTAAGCGCGCCGTAACCGATAGTGACGCGAGCATCCGTTTTGATGCGGAAGAGAAGCCCGGCGTAAGCAACCTGCTCTCGATCATCAGCGTTCTGATGGATGAACCGCTCGAAAGCGTGACCGATAGCCTGCAAGGCGAGGGGTATGGCGGCCTAAAAACCCGCGCAGCCGATGCCATCATTGAGACCCTTGCCCCCATCCAGGCGGAATACGCGCGCATCATCGCGGATAAAGCTACCTTACAGGGCATTCTGGATGAAGGTGCGCAGGCGGCTGCCCGCCGCGCTAACCGTACGCTGGATAAAGTCAAGCGCAAAGTAGGCTTTGCGCCGCATGGTAAAGCCTGATGCATACGCGCCGCATCCCTTGCCGCGCCACCCCCTCTACCCGCAAAGGAGCTACCTCATGAAGCAAAACCATTCTTATGACGTAATCATCATCGGCGCGGGTCCCGCGGGCATCTTTACCGCGCTGGAAATGACCGAGCGTAATCCCGAAAGCCGTGTGCTGATTGTCGATACCGGGCGCGCCATCAAAAACCGCACCTGCCCTGCGCGCATAAACGGCGTGTGTGTCCATTGTAACCCCTGCGGCATCGTCCACGGCTGGGCAGGCGCGGGCGCTTTCAGCGATGGTAAGCTGAGCCTGTCCGACGAAGTTGGCGGACAGATCAGCGATTATCTGGGGCACAAGCGCGCCATGGAGTACATCCAGCGTGCGGATTCCATTTACCTGCGTTTTGGCGCAAGCCCCGTTGTGCATGGCCGCGATGACCGCCGTGTGGAGGAGATCGCCTATCAAGCCAGCCGGCATAACATCCGTCTTGTGCCCTGCCCCGTGCGCCACCTGGGCACAGAGAACGCCGGCCCTGTGTTGGGCGCCATGCATGATCACCTGATTTCTAATACGCACACAACCTTTATGGAGCTGACCACCGCACAGGATATCCTGGTGGAGGACGGGCGCGTGAAAGGGGTGCGCATCCAGCCTAAACGCGGGGAAGGCTTTGTGGCGACAGCGCCCTATGTGGTGGCCGCACCGGGGCGCGGCGGCGCGCAGTGGCTCAGCGAAGCGGTGAGCAAGCTGGGTTTGCGCACTAAAAACAATGAGGTGGACATCGGCGTTCGCGTCGAAGTGCCCAACGCCATCATGGACGGCCTCACGCGTGACCTCTACGAGGCAAAGCTGGTCTACTACAGCGATACGTATGAAAACAAGGTGCGCACGTTCTGCATGAACCCGGGCGGCGAGGTAAGCCAGGAGCATTACGAAGGCGGCATCGCGGTGGTGAACGGCCATAGCTATGAAGACCCGCAAAAGCGCACCGGCAACACCAATTTCGCCCTGCTGGTGAGCACTTCCTTTACCGAGCCGTTCAACCAGCCCATCGAATACGGCCGGTACATCGCGCAGCTTGGCAACATGCTAACCGGCGGGCCCATCATGGTTCAGCGTCTGGGGGATTTGCTCAAGGGGCGTCGCACGGATGCGAGCCGCCTCAAGAAAAGCACCACCCTGCCCACGCTATCAACAGCCGTACCCGGGGATTTGAGCTTTGTGCTGCCCGCGCGGCACATGACCAGTATCATTGAAGCATTGCGTGCCTTTGACCACCTTGCGCCCGGTTTATACAGCCAAAACACCCTGCTCTATGGGGTGGAAGTTAAATTCTACTCCAGCAAGGTGCTGGTCAACAATAACCTGGAAACAGCCATTGAAGGCCTGTATACCATCGGCGATGGCGCAGGCATCACGCGCGGGCTCATGCAGGCCAGCGTAACCGGCATGGTCGTGGCGGATGATATCGCAAGCCGCTCCTAAACACCAAACAAACCGTAACACAACAGGCGCAGGGCATAAAGCACCCTGCGCCTGTTGCGTAATAACACGCCATAAGAACCTGCGAGAAGCACGACTGCTGCTTGCCGCGTGTTCCCATGCATGGTTTGCTGCCCAAGGCGATTCCGCCCGCGATGCGGGATTATGATTTTGCGCGAAGGCTCTCCAATCATATGCCGTGAATGCAAGCCAGATCAGCGGCGGTATACCGCGCTCACACTTTTTGGCTGTACCGTTATTCCAAAAACGCATTAATCCGCGCTGTGTTCAGCTCAAAATCCGCCACCAGCACATCGCTGCCCCTGATGGTATCGTTGTGGTATGTGCCGCTTGCCGGAATGGTCAGGCTGTCAAACTGCACTTCTTCCATGCGCATCAACACCGGCACAAGACCGATGATATCACTCAGCGTCATATCTGTCTTGATTTGATGAAACATCTCCGAAGCCAGGCTGGCCAGTGCGAGCGCATCCATCTCCCGTATGCGGGCATAGATGGCTTCGATCACCTTCTTTTGACGGTTTGAGCGCTGGAAATCACTGTCCATTTTGCGGATACGGCTAAAGCACAGCGCCTGCTTGCCCGTAAGCAGCTGCATCCCCGCTTCCTCCAACAGCCCGTCCTTCTCTTTGAGGCCGATTTGCTTATTATAGTACTTCAAAATGGAGTTGAGCTGCTTGCGCTCCTGTTCACTCACCTCGACGGTAATACCGCCCAAGTGATCGATGGCAGATACCATCAGCGAGAAATTGACCGCAAGGTAGCGATCCGTACTCAAGCCAAAATGATTCCACAGTGTTTGCGCCAGCAAAGCTGCTCCGCCATATACATAAGCGGCGTTCAACCGTGTGCTTCCGTGCCCGGGAATGCGCACATACAAATCCCGCAGGAAGGATACCATCTTAAGCTCGCCCGTGCGCAAATCGATTTGCAACAGCAGCATGGCGTCGCTGCGTCCGCTATCCTCCGGCCGGTAGGCATCCGTACCGATGAGCAGCACCCTGAGTCGCTGCGCGTCCGTAAGTCCCAGTACCGCGGGCAATTCCAACGGTGGCTCCGGCGTTGGGGTAAACGTGGGTGTAACCGTGGGTGACAGGGTTATCGCAACGCCCTCCACCTCCTGCAAAGAGGACGGCGGCAAGGTGTACCCCTGCGGATCGGCCGCATCCGCCGGGGAAGCGGGCAGGGCTTCCGTAACGGTTTCTAGCGAAGCGGAAAGCGCCGTAGCATCCGTACTTGCTTGCTCCGGCAGCGGCCTCAGCCATGGTTTAGGCGTAGCCGTAGCGGTGGGCAGTTCCTGCTGTGCCTGTGCGCCCGATACGGCGCAAGGCCAGCCCATGCCGCCCGCCACAAGAATCATGAACGCGCACAGGCAAACGGCTATGCGCCTCCCTCGTATACACATCCCGCGCACCTCCCTGGGCTTTGCCGATTCCGGCGCATCACGAAAAATCCGTATCAAACTGTACGATCACCCCATAGCGCGGATCAAGTGTACGGGCAAACGCGGCAATCTCCTCCAGCAGCGCATCCCGCGCGCCAAAGCCCTCCGGAAGTACGCAGTCAAACACAAGGCTAATCTGCTTTTGCCCGGGCACGATGCGAAAATCATGCAGGGTAATGCGCGCATCCACACCGCTCAGGAAAGCCGCCATCTGATCATGCACAGCGTTCGTCGCGGGATCGTCCGTCACGATGGGATCCGTATGTATGCAAACTTCAATGCCCAGTTCCCGCTTGATTTCTCGTTCCGCCTTGTCGATAATCTCGTGAACCGCTACAATGTCCCCGGTCGCGCTCACCTCCGCATGCACCGATGCGATACACCTGCCGGGTCCATAGTCATGCACCACCAGATCATGCACGCCTAAAATACCCTCGTATTTAAGCAACAACGTTCGTATGCCCCGGGTCAACTCGGGGTTCGGCTTCTCGCCCAGCAGGCGATCCACGGTATCTTTACAGACAAGAAACCCAGTTTTAAGCACAAACAGCGCCACCAGCAGGCTCATATAGCCGTCAATCCGCCAGTCAAAAATCCCTTGCACCATAATGCTTACCAGCACTGTGCCTGTTGCCGCAACGTCGCTGAGGCTATCTTTGGCGGCGGCGGCAAGCGTTTGCTGGTCTATGCGGCGGGCAATCGCGCCGTAAAAGAAGTACAGCCATAGCTTGAGCAGGATCGCCACCACAAGCGCCACCACCGTAACAGGCTCCACGGTGAGCGGGGACGGCGCGAGCACGCTGCCGACGCCTTCCTGTAAAAGCCGTAAGCCCGCCAGGGTAATCAGCACCCCCACGGCCAGCGCCCCGATGTATTCCATGCGGCCATGCCCAAACGGATGCTGCTTGTCATCCGGTTTGCCTGCGATACGCACCGTGACCAGCGACATCACACTGGCCGATGCATCCGAGAGGTTGTTCACCGCGTCCGCCGTAATGGCCAGCGACCCGCTGAAAGCACCCAACAGAAACTTGACCGCGGAAAGCAGCACATTTATCACAATTCCCGTAACGGCGCCCATTGTGCCATAGGCGGCACGTACTTTGGGATTTTTTACATCCCATGGGTTTTTAATCAATCGGTTTACTAAAAATTGCAGCAAAGTGCGTATCCTCCTTGTGCAAGCGCCCTGTTCTCTGGGCAGGGGTGTTCACCGGCCGGGTCATGTGCCGATTTGTTCGCCTTGATGGTTTCCGATCATTATACGCACTTCAGTGGTGCTTGGCAAGCACAGCGGCATTCCGCCAAGGGATGCGGCAATCGATAAAAGGCAGTCCGCGCCAGCACGCAGGTACAGGGGTTATCCACAGCCATGACGCAATTTGCACGCTGCTGATTGACGGGAAGCCTTTCCGGCTCTATAATAAAGGGTAACACCCTCGCGCCCTCGCGCGGAAAGGAGCACGCATGGACGCGACCGCACCCCCCGATACCTGGAAACGCTCATTATGGCAAGCCCTTGCGTTGCTTGCGTTTCTGGCAGGCGGGTATTATGTTCCCCTGCTTTCGCTGGCGGCTGCCTGTCTGCTTCCCCTCATCGTCTGCCCCGCCTTTGTAAAAGGGCATGTGTGGTTTGCCCTCGCGCTTCCGCTGGCGCCCATGGCGGCTTTCATCGCAAGCGGCGGTGATCTTTACATCGGTTTGATGCTCCCCCTGTTTGCCTATTTATGCCTGCTCACAATATCCTTTTGCCATCGGCGGCGCGTCAGCTTCACGCTTACGATTCTGCTTTGCATCGGCGCCATGATCGCCGCTTCGCTCACGCTGGCGCTGCGGTTGGGCAATCTGCTTGGCACGCCGCTGTCACTTGGGCTGGCGGATTACATCACGGGGCAAGTGGATCACTCCCTGCTATCGGGCAGCATCCTCTACAGGCTTACCGCATCCGGCTTTCTGGCGGTGCCGGAAGCGTACCGCAATGTCGCGGGCATCCAATTTGGCAACTACATTCTATTAAACCCCTTGCTGCGGCACGAGCTGCTTAACATGCTGCACCTGCGCCTTCAAGAAGGGTTTACGCAATGGCTGCCTACGCTGCTCATGCAGGGCTCTATAACGATCGGCCTGTTTACGGCATTCTTCACCGAACGCGTATATGCCACCCGCTTAGGAGGCAGGGCCGCCAAACCGCTCTTTCGCACGCTGCACTTGCCCCGGCGAGAGCAACGCTTTATGCTGGTGTTATGCATCCTGATGGTGCTTACCGCGTTTTCCAATCATGCGCTGGGCGCGCTGCTGAGCACGCTATTCTACACCGCTTTCATGACCATCTATCAGCTATTGGGTGCGGCGGTCATGATTTTCCTGCTGGCACGGCGTCGCCCTGAGCGCCTAACGCTGTATGGCATTGCCGCCGCGCTGCTATTCATCATATTCCCGCTGGTACTGTTTGTGCTGGGGATGGCGGATCAGTTCATCCATCTGCGCACAGCCAGCTTAAAGCATCAAGAGGAGGAATGACCCCATGAAAGTAATCCTGCTATGCGACGTTAAGGATATCGGCAAAAAAAGCGACATTCTCAATGTATCGGACGGATACGCCCGCAATTTCCTGTTTCCGCGCAAATGGGCGATGGAAGCAACTCCCGCCGCCGTTAAAGAAATTGAGCGTAAACGCGCCGTGGAGGAAAAGCTGGAAGCCGAACGCCGCGCCGAAGCCGCCCAGCGCGCCGCCAGCCTCAGCGGAAAGACGATCAATCTTCAGGCCAAGTGCGGGGAAAAAGGGCGCCTTTACGGCAGTATCACCGCACAGGAAATTACCGATGCGCTGAAAGCGCAGCACGGCATTGAAGTAGACAAACGCAAGCTGGAATGCGAGGCCATCCGCCATACGGGCGAGTATGATGCCACCGTATGGGTCTACAGCGGCATCACTGCCAAAATGAAAGTGGTTGTGACTGCTGCGCTAGCAAAGTAACCGCACCTGTTATCACACCATCACACGCAAGGGAGGGCATGCCTCATGGATCACCAGGAACTGATGCGCATCGCCCCGCCCAGCAGTGTGGATGCGGAGCGCTCCGTACTCGGCGCGATTTTACAGGATTCGGGCGTCGCTTCCATCGTATTTGAAACCCTCATGCCGGATGATTTTTACACCGCCGAACACCGCGAAATCTTCGATGCCATGCGCACGCTGCACCTCTCCGGCTCGCCGATTGATGTCATGACGGCCAGCAATGAGCTTTCCCGCCGCGGCACGCTGGAAGGCACGGGCGGCACAGCCTACCTGCTGACCGCATACCGCTACGTTCCCACCACGGCCAACACACGCAGTTACATCCAAATCGTACAGGAAAAAAGTACGCTGCGCAAGCTCATCGCCGCATGCCGCCGCATTGAGGAGCAGTGCATGAGCCAGCTGGATCCCTTGGAAACGGTTTTACGCGGCGCAGAACGCGCGATTTTCGAAATCGTGATGAAGCGAAGCGGGCTGGACGCTTTGCAGCCACTGAACACCGTGCTGGTACAAACGTTTGATAAGATCGAAGAGATGAGCCGGCTCAAGGGCAAGCTCGCGGGCGTGCCCACCGGGCTGTATGATCTGGACAGGCAGTTGACAGGCTTTCACGGCGGCGAGCTGATTATCGCGGGCGCACGACCCGGCATGGGCAAAACAGCACTGGCGCTGGGCATTACGCAGTTTGCATCCAGCAAGACGAACAAATGCGTTGCCGTGTTCAGCATGGAAATGCCGCGCGAGCAAATCGGCATGCGTATCCTTTGCAATGCCGCCAGCATCAACATGCAGCGGGTGCGCAGCGGCATGCTGGGCGATGACGAATGGGTCAAGCTGGGCGATAGTTTGAACAAGCTCAGCCGAAGCCGTATTTTCATTGACGATACACCCGGGCTAACGCCCTCGCAGTTGCGCAGTCGCAGCCGCAGGCTGATGATGGAACAGGGTCTGGATTTGATCGTGGTTGATTACCTTGGGCTGATGGGCGCGGATAAGCGCGTGGAAAATCGCCAGCTGGAGGTCAGCGAAATCAGCCGTGGCCTCAAATCCATCGCGCTGGAGCTAAAGATACCGGTTCTGGCCTGCGCTCAGCTTGCGCGCGCCAATACAAACCGCGCGGACAAACGCCCTTTGCTCAGCGACCTGCGCGATTCCGGCAGCATTGAACAGGATGCGGATGTGGTGCTGTTTATCCACCGCGAAGGGTATTACCAGACGGGAAACAATGAGGAAACCCACGTGGACGATACGGCAGGCGAGATCATCATCGCCAAGCAACGCAACGGTCCGGTGGGCACCGTAACGGTAGAGTGGCAGGCAGAGTTTGCCCGCTATATTAACCCCCCCGGCACCCGCGTACCGATATACGCCGATGAAACGTAAGATTGGGGATTGAACATGCAACAGCCTACGATCGCATCCTTGACCAAAGATGAGCGCTTTGAAGGTTTCACGCTTGTGCGCATGAGCGAGCAGCGTACCGGCAGCAACGGCGGCAAGTACCTTGACCTGACGCTGACGGATCGCACGGGCGAAGTGAACGCAAAGCTGTGGGACGGTAATGTTCCGCCACCGCCGCTTAGCAGCGTGGTGAAGGTTCGCGGGCTGGTGGTAGAGTATAACGGCCGCCTGCAACTTCGGATTGAAAAAATGCGCCTGAGCGAACCGACCGATGAGATCGATATGGCGATGCTCACCCCTTGCGCGCCCGATAAGCCCGAAGATATGCTCAAGGAGATCAATACCGCGCTGGACGCGATGCAAAGCGATGCCTTGCGGCGCATCGTCAGGCAGATGATCGCCTTCTATCAGGATAAACTGTTGTATTATCCCGCCGCGCAGCGTATCCACCATGCGGAGCGTAGCGGCTTGCTACACCATACCACAGGAATGATCCGACTGGCGAAAGCCGTGCTGAGCGTATACCCCCAGCTCAACAGTGATCTGGTCATCTCCGGTGTGATTGTGCATGATCTGTGCAAGGTCGAAGAGATGGACAGCGATGCTTTAGGCGTCGTACGGGATTATACCCAGGCGGGTCTGCTTTTGGGGCATATCGCCATTGGTGTTACCCGGATTGCCGAAGCCGCTAGGGAAGCGGGCGTAACCGGCGAGGCCGTAACGCTGCTTTCCCATATGATGCTGAGCCACCATGGTGAAGAAAACTTCGGCAGCCCCCGCAAACCCATGTTTCCTGAAGCCGAAGCCTTGCATTGGATAGACTTGCTGGATGCGCGTATGAACGAGATGAACACCGCGCTTGCCAAGGTGGCGCCCGGCGTATTCAGTGAGCGTATTTTCTCGCTGGAACGCAGGCTCTACCATCCCCGCTATGATGAGCTGACCCCCGAAGGTTGACGCTCCCACGGCAAGGTGATACAATAAGCTTACAGGCAAGGGCGTAAAACGCGCCGCCTTGAAGCGCTAGCAGGACGCGGCGAATATGCGCGTCAGAATTCGGAGGTTATCCATGAAACGCAAGTGGCTTGCGGCACTTTGTCTTCTCTTGGCCGCCGTGCTTCTGACGGCATGCGATGCCCAGCAGCAGCAAACCAGTGAGACTTTTGCCGTCGTAACCCAGTACCTTGGGCCTGCCGTTACCGAAGCGCCGCGATCCGCAAATGTGGCGGATAGCGGCAGCGATGATGCCCTGACTGGTAATGACGACAGCATCTTTGCCAATAACCCCTATACCCTGGACACGGATGATGACGCCTACGCGCAAATGGCGCTGGGTGAGGAAGACTATCAGGACGATGGCATCTATGAAGAGGATGATACCATCGTATACGGCGAGCCCAGCGCCAATGCTACCGTGTACCCTTACGCGGGCAGTTCTCCCATTCCGCTGGATCCCATTGACGCGCCCACGGCCACGCCGCGCGCGCCCATTACCTTTACGTATGTGCCCTACGCCGTAACCTCCTTGGGTGTTACCTTTGAGGCGCCCGCGGGCTGGATGCCCGATGAGAGTATCGATAACGTGTATACCCTCAGCGAACCGGCGCAGCAAATCAAGGACGGTCAGTTAGGGATTATCAATATCTACGCGGTGCCGGTAAACAGCAACTACACCGAGGCAAACCTGAAAACAGAGATTCTCCAGCGCTTGAGCGATATCGGCTCCACCAACTATACCGAATGGAACCCCAGCTTGACCGCCACACGCTATCTCATGGGCGGCAAAGGGGTTTATGCCAATTACAGCGGCACGCTGGCAAATGGCATCAAAGTGGGTGGCCGCATCCACGCGACGGCAATTCAGGGGACGCTTTACTGCGTGCAGATTACCTACCCGCTCAATTTCAAGGATGATTATTTGAACGTGTTTTCTAAGATCCGCGAGACCATCAAGCGAAGCCAGTAACAACCGCCTTGCATAAACGTGCCCAGCAGCACGCACCGGGTATACATAAAGATGAACGCTCCCATTGCACGCGCCGTATACTGCCTGTCAGGTGGTCATGCGGCGCGTATGCGCCTTTGGCAGAAATGCACATGCCTGATGGCTGGCTGCTACAAGCGTGGCCGCTTGGTTTCCGGCCGACCAGGCGTTCTAATTCGCCTGTGGCGCAGCGCTCACAGCCTGCGAATTGGAATCGTCCCGACACACAGCCTGCCTTGTGCTGTACCGGCCAGGCTGGCACGCTTTACTACCCACTGCCGCTGTATGCGCAAAAAAAAGCACCCTCCCATACAGGAGGGCGATGCTCACGCCGTAAGGCGCTTGCTCTTAGTACTGGGACTGGCGATTGCGCTCGTAGCACTCACGGCAGTACACAGGACGATCACCGCGGGGCTGGAAAGGCACCTGGGTGGTGGCACCGCAACCGTCGCAGATCACTTCATACATTTGGCGCTCACCGCGGGCCGGGTTCTGGGCGTTGCGGCGGGTAGAACGGCAAGCGTGACAACGGCTCGGCTCGTTCTGGAATCCCTTGTCCGCGAAGAACTGCTGCTCGCTGCCGGAGAAGATGAACTCGGCGCCGCAGTCACGGCAGGTAAGCGTTTTGTCTTGATACATAATGGTTCCCTCCAATTGTTTATCTATGTCCCAGAATTCCATTGATCGGTGTTGGGTTTCCATGCATTCGGACATAGATGAACGAAGGAGGAAGAACCTTTACCTTATCTCGGCTGGGTCATCATGGTTATTATAGCATGCTCCAATCGGTTTGTACACCGTTTTTACAAATTTCTTTGACATGTTTTGTTCACAAGAGAGGAGGAATGTAATTTGCACCATAGGAATTTGTTTCATAGGTAACAAACTGGACTTCCAGACACTTTCCAAAACCACTAGCATCCAGTATATTGTAAAGTGTAGTTTTGTAGGTACAGCAAGCCTTTGGCAACTTTTTACATTGGAGTTGAGTATATGGATTATGTTGATCTTGGCCGCAGGATTCGCAAACAACGTACGCAGCGCGGCTGGACACAGGAAGCGCTTGCTGAGCGCGTGAACGTATCGACTTCTTTTGTAGGGCATGTGGAGCGAGGAACGCGCAAGGCAAGCCTGGAAACACTTGTATCGATGGCGAACGTGCTGGATGTCAGCCTGGATTTTTTGCTCTCCGGCAGCATCAATAACAGCGTGATTGGCCCCATGCCTCGTGGGCTTAGCACGCAGCAACGCTCTGCGCTCAAAGAAATCCTCTCCACCATTCAGGATAATCTCTCCGAATGGGAAAAGGACGAATAGGCACTGACAGGGTATCCCCCTCCACGGCCAGGACGGCTGTGGAGCTTTATTTTTGTCTGGGCAACCAGCGGTAAACGCATGATGCGCTGCCGTCATACAAACCCAATTAGGCATTCCCGTGACGAAGGTAACATCCGTTTCTGCAAAACATGACCTAGCGCCGTACAAACGCTGTGCATCGTACCCTGACAGCGCCAATCGCATCGGCGGGAACCTTCTATGTGCAGCCTCTTTTCAGCGTTTTCCTTGCTTATTTGCCCAACACTTGGGTTACCACATCCTGCATCGTGTAAAGCCCGGCGGGTTTTCCTGCCAAAAACGCCGCGGCGCGCACCGCGCCTTCGGCAAACAGCGCGCGGCTTTCCGCCCTGTGCGTAAGAATGATTTCCTCCGCATTGCCGTAAAAGCCAACTTCATGCTCGCCAGTCACCGTACCGCCACGCACCGCATGGATACCAACCTCGCCTATGGCGCGTTTCTCCGCGCGGCCTTTTCGGCCATAAACCATAGGGCTGTCATATTCCCGCGCGCTTTGCAGTGCCTCATATAACATGCCGGCGGTTCCGCTGGGGCTATCCAGCTTCATACGGTGATGTTTCTCCACAATCTCCACATCATACCCCGTACCCAGCGCTCGCGCAGCCATGGCCACCAATCGCTGGAGCACGTTGATGCCCAGGCTCATATTAGCGCTGCGCAGGATGGCAACGCGCGCCGCCGCAGCATGAATGGCGGCTACCTCGGCATCGGTATAGCCAGTGGTGCAAAGCACCGAAGGCAGCCCAGTCGTGGTAATGTACTCCAGCAATGCGGGTAACCCGTCTGCACGGGAAAAATCCACCAGCACATCCGCAGCCGCCTTGCAATCGGCATACGCCGCAACCATAGGAAAATCCATGGGTTGACCCTGATAAGCGATGTCCACACCACAGGCAACGTCCATGCCCGCTTCCAGCGCCGCACGCGCCACTTCCCTGCCCATACGCCCTAAGGCTCCGCCGATGATGATCCGCACGTGTTATGCCTCCTTCAGGAAATGCCAGCTATGCGCCCGGCACAGGCTGTCATAAAAGTAGGGTTCAGGGCTAGTAGCCCTGGTCAGGGTGCAGAGATAAGTTCCATGTCGGGGTTTGGCGCAGAACCCCAAAGCCCTGCGTCACAACCCATAGCCGAAGCGAGCGAGCAGCCCGCAGGGTTTATGGTGAGCGATGGTAGAACCCGACCGCGCATTTTTGACAAGCTGTGCCGGGCAAACGCCCGGCACAATCCGTTAAAACGTTGACGAAAAGCTTCGCCGCTTGACGCACGGCGCCTTACGCTATCGATTTACAAGGGTGATGTTGTGTCGTTTGTCACGCATATACGCTGCCAGCAGCGCACCGCGGCGTTGGTTTTGTAAACCGCCGAAAAGCAAAAGCGTTGGCGTTCGTTCATCCTTTACAGGTTCAAC
Source organism: Clostridiales bacterium Firm_11 (assembly GCA_001604105.1). Lineage (GTDB taxonomy): Bacteria > Bacillota > Clostridia > Christensenellales > Aristaeellaceae > CAXXOK01. The sequence goes on along the minus strand of LVAQ01000004.1, from coordinate 69,415 downwards.
CCAACGCTGATGAGCGCATCCTTGAGCTTTGCACGGTTGCAATCCCCGATGGGCACCAGCGGCAGGCGAACTTCTCCGCTGCACAGGCCTAGCATCTCCATGGCCGCCTTGCAGGGGATGGGGCTTACTTCCGCAAACATCGCGCAGATGACGGGCATCAGCCTCAGTTGCAAATCCAGCGCCGTGGCGTGATCGCCCGCAAGGTAGCTTGTTGCCATCTGCGCAACCATCTGCGGCAGCACATTGGCCACGACGGAAATCACACCCTCCGCGCCAAGCGCCATCAAGGGAATCACCGTATCGTCATTACCGCTGTAGATGGCAAGCCTGCCCCCAACATGACGAATCTTGTCCATCACATAGGGGATGTTATAGCTGCTTTCCTTGAGCGCGATAAACTTCTCGCAGCTGGCAAGCCTGTCCAGCACCTCAGGGGAAATATCCAGCGCGGTGCGCGTGGGTACGTTATAGATCACGATGGGCAGCGTGGTGTTATCGGCAATGGCCATGTAGTGGCGGTAGAGGCCTTCCTGCGTGGTTTTGTTATAGTAAGGCGTCACCACCAGCTGCGCGGCACAGCCAATATCCGCATAGCGGTTGGCGGTATCAATCACGTTCTGCGTGCAGTTGCTGCCCGTTCCCGCGACCACCGGCACGCGGCCGTTTACGGCGCGCACAATGGTACGTACCGTCAATTCCCTTTCCTCGGCGTTCATGGTGGTGGGTTCGCCTGTTGTGCCGCACGCGATGATGGCTTTGCTGCCGCCCTCGATCTGTAATTCCACCAAACGCGCAATGGCGTCCGTATCCACCTTGCCATTGATAAACGGTGTCACCAGCGCCACTGCGCTACCTTGAAACAAAGAAGGCATAGTAGACCCCTCCTGACAAGCATATGCAATGATGGGAACTCTTGATAAGCACGCCGCATGGTAGCATAACCGCTTGCGTACTTCGGTGACGCGCAAGGCCATGATGCCCTGCGCCGCTTATCCTCCCTGCCTTACGCGAGCCGACGCTAAGCAGCCCCGGCGCTGATGCGCAGGCAGGGATCATTTCGCCTTGATATAACCCTTTTTGCAGAGGTATTCCGCGCTGAGCACACCGCCGCCGGCCGCGCCGCGGATGGTATTATGGCTCAGACAAACGAACTTATAGTCAAACACCTGATCTTCCCGCAAGCGGCCGATGGTGATGCCCATGCCGTTTTCAAAATCACGATCCAGCCTTGTCTGCGGGCGGGAAGGGTCTTCAAAGTACTTCAGGAACGTCGCAGGGCTGCTGGGCAATCCCATTCCGGCGGTGGCGGGCACGGCGTTGTGCCAGCGTTCCAGAATCTGCTCTTGTGTAGGCTTTTTGGCGAACTTGACACTCACGGCAGCCATATGCCCATCCGTGCAGGCCACCCGCAGGCATTGCGCGCTGATGTGCGGCGCGGCGGCTGCCACGATTTTCGCACCTTCGACGCTGCCGAAAATCTTCAGCGGTTCGCGTTCGCTTTTCTCATCTTCCCCGCCGATATAGGGAATCACGTTATCAACCATTTCCGGCCAGGTGGCAAAGGTTTTGCCTGCGCCGCTGATAGCCTGGTAGGTACATACGATCAGCTTCTCCGGCATGAAATCCAGCAGCGGCCACAGCGCGGGTACATAGCTCTGGATGCTGCAATTGGGCTTGACAGCGATAAAGCCATGCTGTGTGCCCAGACGTTCCCGTTGCGCGGCGATGATCCGCGCATGATCCCCGTTAATCTCGGGGATCATCATGGGTACATCCTCCGTCCAACGGTTGGCGCTGTTGTTGCTCACCACAGGCACCTCCGCCTTGGCATAACGCTCCTCCAGCGCGAGGATCTCATCCTTTTTCATGTCTACGGCGCAAAAAACAAAATCCACCTGCGCAGCGATGCCTTGCACATCATCCGCATTTTGCACCGTCATATCCGCAATGTATGCCGGGATGGGTGTTTCCGGAAATGCCCAGCGTTTATCGACAGCCTCACGGTATGTTCGTCCGGCGCTGCGGCTGCTTGCGGCAAGGGCGGTAACCTTGAACCACGGATGATCCTGAAGCAGAAGCGCAAAACGTTGACCCACCATGCCCGTAGCCCCGATAATGCCCACGCGGTATTGCTGCATTCCGAAAACCTCGATTCTCTTTGATGTGAAACCTGTATGCCGGGGCAGGGTATCCCTTCCCAGTGTATACTTGCACAGCATACCATGGTTGCAGGCGTATGTCAAACCACCATGCAGCATACGGATTGTATTTCTGCTGCACCACGGCGAAGCGTCACCCACGCAGTCTACTGGTATGCCAGCAATGATCAGGTTTTGCGAGGCAAAGCCCCGCGCTGGTTACCGTTCTGGGAACTGTGATCTGCCTACTGCATGATGACAAAAATGCAGGATTCGCTTCCATAGGTTGCATTTCCCCTCTGTCGGCAAACGAATGCCTATTCCTCCGTAAGCGCCTGACGCAGCAAATCCGCCAGCCTCTGCGCATCCGCTTTTCCGCGTGTAATGGCCATGGCTTTTCCCATCAATGCCTTTTCGACATTGGTTTTCCCCTTGCGGTAGCTTTCGACCATATCCGGATTGCTTTCCATGGCCTGGCTTACCGCCGCAAGCAGCGCGGTATCATCACCCACGGTGAACAGCTCATGCGCAGCCGCGTACGCCTCGGGTTGCTGATCTTCCACAAACAGCGCCGCTACAATCTTCTTTCCCATGGAACTGTTCACACGGCCATCGGCCATCATATCCGCCAGTTGTGCAAGATTTTTGGGCGCGATGGGCAGCGATTCCCTGCCTTCCGGCGCGGTGCGCCCTTGCTTTTCCGCCTCGGTGGCGCGCGCGCTCATGAGGGCGAAAACCTCGCCTTGCATAAGGTTAGCAACTGCAATGGGGGTTTTTGCTACACTGGCTGCTTCCTCAAAGTATTCCGCCAGCCAGCGTTCGGCGGTAAGCTGCTCCGCCGCATAGGCACTCAGGCCATACGTATTCATGTAGGAATCCCTCCGCTCATCGGGCAGTGCGGGAATGGCAGCGCGGATGCGCGCCATCTCGTCATCCGTCAGGCGCACTTCCGGCAGATCGGGGTCAGGAAAATAGCGGTAATCCGCGCTGTTTTCCTTACGCCGCATCGAAGAAGTCTTTCCCGTTTTCTGGTCATAGCGGCGGGTTTCCTGCACGATTTCTTCCCCTGCCTCCACCGCCGCCACCTGCCGCTCAAACTCGGCCTGAATGGCTCGCTCCACGCTCTGGAAGGAGTTGAGGTTCTTCATTTCCGTACGCGTGCCAAACGGCTCGCCCGCCTTGTGGATGCTCAGGTTCACGTCGCAGCGCAGGCTACCCTCATTCATACGGCAATCGCTCACGCCAATGTAGGTCAGGATGGCGCGCACCTTGCGCAGGTAGAGCACCGCCTCTTCTGCCGAGCGGATGTCCGGCTCGCTGACGATTTCGATCAGCGGCACGCCGCAGCGGTTCATATCCAGCATGGTGCCCTGTTTCTCATCATGTACCAGCTTGCCCGCATCTTCCTCGATGTGGATGCGCGTGATGCCGATTTTTCGTTCCCCCGCGGCTGTTTGCACCGTCAAATGCCCATGCTCGCAGATGGGACGGTAAAACTGGCTGATCTGGTATGCCTTGGGCAAATCAGGATAGAAGTAGTTCTTGCGGTCAAAGCGGCTCACGTGATGCACGTGGCAGTTTAAGGCATAGCCCGCCATGGCCGCGTATGTGAGCACTTTTTCATTAAACACAGGCAGTGCGCCGGGCAATGCCATACACACCGGACACACATGCGTATTGGGCTCCGCGCCGAAATCCGTCCTGCACCCGCAGAAAATTTTGCTCTGGGTGGAAAGTTCCACATGCGTTTCCAGCCCGATTACCATTTCCCAGCTCATGCCTTCGTCACTCCCTTCAAAAGCCTGTCATAGGGATGGATGCCCGCATTGGGCTTCTGCCTCTGTTCGTATGCGGACGCAATGGACAAAAGGGTTTGCAGGCTTTCCCGCGCGCCCGTCAAACTCATGCCGACGGGGAGCGACGCGCCATCCTCCTCCGCCAGCCCGCAGGGTACGCTCACACAGGGCAGCCCCGTCAGGTTCGCGGGAACCGTATAGAGGTCCCCCATATACATTTGCATCGGGTCCGCCGTTTTTTCGCCCAGTCGATAGGCGCAGGTGGGCGCAACAGGGGTCAGCAGCGCATCGCAGCCAGCCAGCGCCAGCCCAAACTCATGGCGCAGCAGTTCACGCGCCTGTTGTGCTTTCTGGTAATACTGATCCTGATAGCCGCTGCTCAGCGCAAACGTGCCCAGCATGATGCGGCGCTTGACTTCCAGGCCGAAACCCTCTTCGCGGCTCCTTCGGTACAACTCGTCCAAATCGGCATACTCTTTGACGCGGTAGCCGTAGCGCACCCCATCAAAACGGGCAAGGTTGCTGGAGGCTTCCGCGCTGGAAAGCACATAGTAAGCGGAAAGCGCGTAGGGCAGAGAGGGAATGCTCACATCGACTACTTTTGCCCCCATCGCGCGCAAGGCTTCGGCGGCCGCCATCACCGCATGGTAAACCGGCATGGAAAGCCCTTCGCCAAAACACTCTTTGGGCAGCCCGATGGTAAGCCCTGTAAGATCGTCGCGGGCATCCAATCCAAAGCGCGTAGGCAGCGCCGCGTCGCTGGTCGCGTCTCGTCGGTCATGCCCGGCGATCACGCCCATTATCAGCGCTGCGTCTTCCGCCGTTTTGCAAAGCGGCCCGATTTGATCCAGCGAGCTGGCAAACGCAACCAGCCCATAGCGGCTCACATTGCCATAGGCAGGCTTGACGCCCGTGACCCCGCAAAACGAAGCTGGCTGGCGGATGCTCCCGCCCGTATCACTGCCCAACGCTGCCGGTACCATGCCCGCCGCCACCGCCGCCGCCGCGCCGCCGGATGAGCCCCCGGGCACGCGATCTGTCGCCCAAGGGTTACGGCAAACGCCAAAAGCGCTGTTTTCGTTGCTGGATCCCATGGCGAACTCATCCATGTTGAGCCTGCCCAGAATCACCATGCCCGCCGCACGCAAGCGCTGGGTTACCGTCGCGTCGTAGGGAGACACAAAATCCTGAAGCATCCGGCTGGCGCAGGCGCAGGTGTGCCCCGCCACCAGCATGTTATCCTTGAGAGCGATGGGGATGCCATCCAGCGGCGAGAGGGGGTTGCCCTCCGCGCGTCGCGCATCACTCGCGGCAGCCTCGTTTCGGGCATCCGCTTCATATACCTCTAAAAAAGCATTGATGGTTCCATTTTGCGCGGCGATGCTGGCCAGATAGCCTTCGGTGATCTCTACAGAGGTTAGCGAGCCGCTGGATAGCGCATCCATGAGCTGGCGCACAGTTAAACGGCAAATTTCCGCATAAGAGCGCATGGCGGTTCCTTTCCGGCGCGGGGCGTATGCCTCCGCCCTGTCATTCAAACGTCTTGGGTACGGTAATATAAGGGCCGCTGACTGTCCTTGCGTTGCGCAGCACTTGCTCCAGCGGAAAACTTTCCTGCGCTTCATCGTCGCGCACATTCACGCTGCGCTGGTTCAGAAGGCGCGGCGCCCGCGGCGCTTGCCTGTCCAGCGCGGCCAGTTCGCCCGCAAAATCTACGATGCCCAGAAAATCTTTATCCAAGGCGGCTTCATCGCTGGCAGAAAGGCTGAGCATGCTCAGCAGCGCCGTATTGCGCACGGTTTCCCGCGTCAGCTTCTGCTCATGCTCACGTTTCCTGTCCTCAGCGGTGTTAACGCCCAGCTTCAGTTCTTCCAGTTGCTTTTGATCCACAAAATCCGGCGCGTCCGTCATGGGACAGCTCGCGTCCTTATTCTTCGGAAAGGCGATCACATCTCGCAGGCTGTTAGCGCCCAACAAAAGCATGCACAGCCTGTCCAGCCCAAACGCAAAGCCCGCGTGCGGCGGCGTACCAAAGCGGAAAGCGCCCAGCATGAACCCAAAGCGCTCCTTTGCCTCTTCCTTGCTGAAACCAAGCGCCGTAAACACTTTGCTCTGCACATCCGGCTTATGGATACGCACACTGCCGCTGCCAAGTTCGACCCCGTTTAACACCACATCATACGCCTGTGAGCGCACCAGCGGTTTGGTGGCATCCTCCAGCATCAGGTCGATATCCTCTTCATAGGGCATGGTAAAGGGGTGGTGCATGGCGGCATAGCGCCCATCATCCTTTTTATACTCAAACATGGGGAAATCCGTGACCAGCGCAAATTGGAACTGGGTCGGGTCGATCAGCCCCATCAATTCGGCGCAGCGTACACGCAATCCGCCCAGCACTTTACGCGTAAGCTCCAGCTCATCCGCGCAGAAGAGGAGGAAATCGCCATGCGCCATGTTTGTTTTGGCCATCAGCATCTGCCAGCCATCCGGCGAGAAGTATTTGGGCAAGATGGAGTTTACCTCGCCATCCTCTTTGTACAGCACCCATGCCATGCCTTTAGCGCCCAGTTTTTGCGCATGCAGCGTAAGCTGTTCGATGGTCGTTCGGGTGAACACCCTGCCGCCCCCGGGCACACGGATGGCACGCACAACGCCGCCGTGCTTGAGCGCATCGGCAAATACGCCGAAGCTGCTCTCCCCCGCCACTTCGCTCACGTCTACGATGGGCAGGTCAAAACGTAAATCCGGCTTATCGTTGCCGTAGCTTTCCATCGCTTCCAGCCAGGTCAGGCGTTTGAACGGCAGTGCCAGCTTTCTGCCCATGACGTTTTCAAAGAGCCGCGTAAACAGATCCTTGAGGAACGCAAGCATATCCTCCTGATCCACAAAGCTGCGCTCCATATCCACCTGCGTAAACTCCGGCTGGCGATCCGCACGCAAATCCTCATCCCGAAAGCAGCGCGCCACTTGATAGTATTGATCAATCCCGCCCACCATCAAGAGCTGCTTGAAAATCTGCGGACTCTGCGGCAGCGCGTAGAAAGTGCCCGGGTGCACGCGGCTGGGCACCAGATAATCCCGGGCGCCCTCGGGGGTGGATTTGGTGAGGATGGGCGTTTCTACCTGCAAGAAGCCCTGCTCCTCCAAAATGCGTTCCGACTCCCGCTGGAGCTTGGCGCGAAACCGCAGCGCTTCATACATCATAGGGCGGCGCAAATCCAGATAGCGATAGGTAAGCCGAAGCTCTTCGCGCACAGGCTCATCATCCGTCAGCGAAAACGGCAGCGCTTCAGCCACAGAAAGCACTTCCATACCAGTGGCGGCCAGCTCAATCTCCCCCGTGGGCAAGCCCGGGTTATAGGTGCTTTCGTCCCGCAGGCGAACCAGGCCGGTCACGCGCACCACGCTTTGGTTGCGCAGGCGCTCCGCGGCGGCAAAGCTATCCGCATCCGCGCTTGAGATGTCAAAGACCGTTTGCAGCGTGCCCTCACGGTCGTGCACATCCACAAAAATCACACCGCCCATATCCCGGCGTGTAAGCACCCAACCGCATACAACCGCCGTCTGGCCGATGTGCTCGCGCCGCAGATTCCCGCAATACTCCGTACGATACATACGTTCAATCCCTCCTTGCAAAGCTAGGTTTGGCCGAGGTGTACGAAAAAGCCCTCCGCCCCGATACTATCATCGGGGCGGAGGGCTTGCATATGCCCTTCGCGGTACCACCCGCATTGGCCGCCTGTAGGCGACCCGCTCTTTGACGGAAACAGCCCTGCCCTGCGGCATGACGTATTTCCCTTCGCGATATCGGGCGTACCCGCCCGCGTCTACTAAGCTTGCGCCGTTTGAGCGGGTGCTCCGGGCTGTTCTTCACTCCGGGGGATCTGCCGCGTTCCCAGCGCCTGCGGCTCTCTTTAAGATCCTGTGCCAGAGGTACTCTTCCCTTCATTGCCTTGCGCGAATTATACAGGGCAGGGATTGCTTTGTCAAGGCAAGTACAGCAAAAAAACGACAATGGTATACAACATGTAACGCTTCGGCGACGTTGCTTGACGGCCAAAGCACGCGGGTGCTACAATGGTTACCAGACTTACGTTTGCGCCCCATACTTCATCCCTACATCTGGAGGTCGGCTATGAAAACACGCTTGCTCGCGTGGCTGTGCATCCTTTGCATGCTGCCCGCCCTTGCCATGGCGGAAGATTATCTGGTAGGCGAATCAACCCTGACCCAGACCGACATGGCGGCGGATGCAACGTTCGCCACCACAGAGGCAAGCGCGGAAATGCAGCAGGCGCTGGCCTTGCTTGCGGCAGGCAGCTTTCTTTCGGCGGTGAATGCCTTTGCGGGCATCAGCGGCGAACCCGACGCCTCAAGGTATGCCGAGTATGCCTATGCGCGCCTGCTGATGCTGCGTGATGATCCGGCTGCTGCCCTTGTAAAATGGGAAACGCTATCGGGGTTTTTAGACAGCGATTACCAGCGTTCTCTCTGCCAGACCCTGCGGCTGCACCGCTTCGCGCAAAACGCCAAGTTTGGTTATGTGGACGCGGAAGGGTCTTGGCGCATCCCCCCGCAATTTGACTGGGCAGAGCGGGTTTTTCGCGCGGAAAGTGTTTCTGCGGATACGGCTGCAACGCCTTTGCCCGTTGCGCTTGTGTTTCAAGGACAAACCAGCGTAACCGAAACAGACATTGAGCCTGCGGCGGGTACCTACGGCCTGATCCGTTCCGATGGAGCGCTGATCGTCCCCGCGGTTTATGACAGCGTGCTCTGGACTGTTTCCGGCGTGGCCGCCGTGAGCGATGCCAGCGGCATATCCCTGTTTGATTTGACCAGCGGAGCATTGATCGGCCATGGCTACGAAGCGGTGGGCGCCTATGCGGAGGGATACATACCCGTGCAGAAAGACGGTTTGTGGGGCTACCTTGACCCACAGGGCGGCACGCTGCTCGGTGATGGCTTTGCATGGGACAGCGCCCTGCCCTTCAGCGAGGGCAAAGCCACCGTAAGCAAGGCTAAGCAATACGGTTATATCGACACCGCCGCCAACCTGATGATCCCCCTGACGTACACAGGCGCGGAATCTTTCTCCGATGGTCTCGCGGGCATCCGGGTCAAGAAAAAATGGGGTTTCATTGATGCAAGCGGCGAAATTGTCATCAAACCGGCTTATGCGGCCGTCAAAACCTTTCAATATGGCCTGTGCGCCGTCAAGCGCGGTGACGCCTGGGGATTGCTGGATACGACGGGCAATCTGGTGCTGCGCGCCAAATACAGTGAAATCGGCGATTTTGACCCCATCCACAGACGGGCTTGGGTGCGTCAGAACAAATTATGGGGTCTGGCCTCTACCGCGGGCACGATGGTGCTTGCGCCTTCATGGGGCAGCCATGACGATTTTAACGCCAATACCCTCTGCCGCGTAAGCTACCGCGGGAACTACGGCTACATCGACGTCAACGGCAATATGCGCATCTTCATCCAGTACGAAGCGGCGGCGCCGTTTAGCGCGGATTACGGCGCGGTGGTAGATGAGAACGGCACCGTGGTTTACCTGAACAAAAACATGCGTTCCTTTACCATCGATACCGATGTGCCCGTCGAATGCAGGCAGGGCTTCATCGAGGGGCGGAAACGCCGCAGCAGCCAGTGGAACTATATTGATGAGAAGGGCGAGGCTACCGTCATACAGCGGTGGCATATGACCTTTGCCTTGTTTGACCAGTCTGGCACGCCCATCCCTGTAGCTACCTACAGCGCACAGGCGTCGGATCAAGCTGACGGTGCGTGACCTGGGTTGTTAACGCTCCCATGCTGCAAACAGCGCAGGCAGGCCGGGCAACACGCCCAGCCTGCCTGTTTGTTATGCGTAAGCATCGCTCTTTCTACGGCTTAGCGTTTTTGCGCGGTTTTCGCAGCAGGTACCTGGCGCCGCAAGGCATTCCGCCAGATTCCTTACGCTCGTTCGCGGCCGCGGTTCAGCGGTACAGCCTTAGCCATCCTTCCCGTACGGTGTCCCAGGAGTACTTATCCTTAAGCATGGCACGGTTCTGCTTTTCCTGTGCGCTGAGTTCCCGCGCGAGCACCTGCGAAAGCAGCGTCGGCACCTGCGCAAGCTCCGAGAATTCTGCTGTGTCAATACCCAGCTCGGTTAGTTGCGGGTATTTCAGCCATTTGGCGCGTAGCACCCGCGCGCCCGCGTACAGGTACTCCTGCAAGCTTGCGGAAAACGCATCCGTGGGAATGGCCAGCACAAACACATCCGCCGCCAAACGCAAATAGGCGCTTTCTGTGCCATCCATAAACTCCGTCAGGAGCAATGTATGGCAGGGCATGGCCGCGGCGGCTTCTTTGACGGTATCAAAATAGCTGTTATCCATACTGCCATAGGTCATTTGCAGCACCAGCGACCAGCTCTTGAGCGTGTCTTCCGGCAAGGTGCGTAGGCCTTTGAGCAACTCCAGATGTTTGTGCGTCGGCGACGCGTTATACCCAAGGCAGATGACCGGCTTATCCACAGGCAGGCCAAAATGCGCTTTGCACGCGGCTTTATCCGCCATGGCGCGTACGCGGTCAATATCCGCATACACCGTCTGGCCAAAGTAAACCAGCGCCGTTTTAGCCGCGATGCGCTCGCCGAACAGGGTTTGAATGCGTTGGATATGCAAAGAAGAGTGCACGGTCACGTGATCGCATTGCGCCAGATAGCGCTTCATGCGGGCTAGCTCTACGCCCGTCTGGCGCAGCAGGTCGCTGCCCCAGTAGCTGCATACCCACTTGGCGTTTGGGTTGGCGCGCTTAACAGCCGCGCCCAGCGCCAGATCGCGTTGGGACAGGTAGTGGTTATGAATCGCGTCAAACGGCCCCAGTTTTTGCAGGGAACGGGCGTTGGCTGCAATGCGTACCCACATGCGCAGGCGCGGGATGCGGCGTACCACCGGCAGGCGGTGTGTATCCCGATACACCGTTACATGATGATCCGCATAAAACGCGTCAAAACGCCCCTGCGCCTGCCAGATGGGGAATACCACCACTTCCCAGCCGTCGGGCAGAAGCAGGTTCTCGATATAACGCTTCGTCCAAAAACTGCCTGCATCCGAGATCAACAGAATCCGTTTGCTCATGAGGGATCTCCTTCGTCTGTAGGCCTTGCGGCCTTTCGTTTAAGCGCGTCCGCGCCGCCCTGAAGCAACTGCCTGGCGGTGGTCAGCAGCGTAGCGATTTCACGCCGGAACAGGTACAAAGCCAGCGCGTAGATAGCCGCCAACGCTATGTATTTTACCACAGCATTGGCGGATAGCGCATAATTAGCTACCGCGGCCAGTAACATCAGCCCCAGCGAGTAGCCAAGATAGCGGTAGCTTGCAATGGCCTTGTAATACCGTTCGCCAACAAGCGTGCGGATGCCCAACGCCACCATCGCGCCGCCCGCCGCCGCCATCGCCGCGCCCGCGTCCTGCCATAGCGGTATCAGCAGGAAGCTGAGCCCAAGGCTTACCAACGCCGAAATCATGAAAATGAGCGTATTCCAATAGCTTTTTTTAGCGATGCCGATGCCCATGCCCGTTGTTTCGCTGAGGCAATAGCTGATGGGCGTCAAAAACAAGAAGGGAAAATAGACCGCGGAACCACGGAAGGCAGGGCCTAAAAGCAAATAAACTGGCGCCTGCAGAAGCGTCATGGTAAGTCCAAACCCCGTAAGCAGGCATGCCATGAGCCGATGTACGGTAAAGAAGCGGCGCTGATCGTTGCGTTGATAATTCTCATACACGTAAGGCGCCCAATAGGTATTAAAGCCGGTCTGGATCAGGTTGATCGTGGAGGCCAATACCAAACCTGAGGTATATACGCCCACCGCCGCAACGCTCATCAAATTGCGAAGCACCAGTACCGAAACCGAGTTGTTCAGCCAGCTCATGATGGCCAGCGGAATCAGCGGCGCGGCATAAGCGCCTACTTCTTTGAGGAACGGCGCATTCACCTGCGTCAGGAAATGCCGATCCACCCGCCGCCGCTGGACAAACGCAAACGCAAGCGTAAAGGCTGCCATGAGCAAGGTCAGCATCACGATGGAAAGCTTTGCCTGCGCGCTGCGGAAGGCGATGGTCAGGTATACAATCTTGGTGAGCAGCACCTGCATGACGCCCTGTATGGTATACAGCCGCGCGTTTTGCTCCATACGGTAGCTCAACGAAAGGTAACGAAACGCAATCAGACACAGGCTGTATACCACCAGGCACAGATATACCACCATATCCGGCTGGGTAGCTACCTGCACGCTGACGCCGCGCCAAAACGGCAGCGCAATCAGCGCCGCCACCAATCCGAATGTCAGTGAACTGGAAGCACAGAAGGTAAACAATCCCTTGCTGGTACTGCCCGCGGGCGGTTCACGGAAAAACCTGACATACGCCTGATCCAGCCCCAAATAGGCCGTGGCGGCAAACAAGGAAGCATACAGGCTGAACATGTTCAGCTTTCCCATCTCATCCACGCTGAACAGCCGCGTCGCAATGGGCGAGGCAATCAGCCCTATCGCGAAGCCTATCCATGTGTTAAGCGAGAAACCGACCATGTTTTTAAGAAACCGTTTCTTGGATTGCTCCATCCCGCGCCACCTTTCCCGTTGCATATGAACTGTTGGCTGTCCGGTCGCCTTGGCGACAGGCGGCCGGTAGCTGCGTCCCCTGCGGCCATTCCTTGGATGCCGCGCAGGGATGCACCACCCCTGCCACTTGTGGCTTTGGCTGGCGCGCCGGGCGGGTATTCCCATCATAAGCGCCATGCTTGGCAAAGCGGCGATCGGCGGCCGCGTTTAACACAGCGCTTAAAGCTGCTTGGGCACCGTCACACGGAAGGCCGTTTCGGTTTCGTCACTTTCACATTCCACCATGCCGCCATACTCCGCCAGCGTTTCCCGAACGATGGCCAGTCCCATGCCCCGCCCCACACCCTTGGTACTCATGCCCGCCAGAAAAATATCCTCCAGCAGCTCTTCCGGGATGGGCGCGCCGTTGTTGGCAACGGTAAAGGTGAACGCGCGCAAATCCTCCGCGATGGTGAGCTCAATACGGGGCAGCGGCGCGCCTTTCAGCGCGTCTATGGCGTTGTCGATCAGGTTGGCAAGCACGCGGCACAATTCCCATCCGGGAATGGAAATGCCCTCCAGCGCGCTTTTGATGTTCAGGATCAGCTGCACACCCCGCTCCGCGCACGCGCCCGCTTTTACGTTGAGCAGTGCGTTTACCGCTGTACATTTGGTAGCCAGAAAGCTGGATACAGAGCGAATCTCGCCATAAACTTTATCCAGATAATCCGTCGCCTCATCATACTCCTGCATCTCCATCAGGCTGTAAACCACTTGCAGGTGGTTAAGGAAGTCATGCCGCTGCGCGCGCAGGGTATGGTTGAGCGTATCCATCTGAAGGTTGCTCTCCTCCAGATCTTCCATAAAGCGCAGCCTGCGGCGGGTAAGCAGCGCTTCCCGGATGTCCAGAAAAGCGCCCCAGCATGCCATCAGCGCGCCAAGGATGGCAATCCACTGGACGGCAAAGAGGTTACTTTCGTTGATATCGGTCCAAAGCAAGTATACCACAAACCCAATGAGCACGACGATCTCCGATACATTGACGATCACCGCATAGAGGGACGCTTTGCCGATGTCGATATTCCTGGCAAGTTTTCGGCTCACAGCTTTTTCGTTCCTCCAAACCTTCGCGCAAGGCGCGCCTTCAGTTTCGCTTCGTTGCCCTGCTCGCTTGGCACATAGTACACGCGGGTTTCATAGCCTTGCGGCATGTACGTTTGCGCAACAAAGTGGTCAGGATAGTCGTGCGGGTAGAGATACATCGGGGTATCCTTGTGGGGGGTGTGGTAACTCTGGTCACGCAGGTATTCCGGCACGGCGGAAAAACCGCCCGCCTCCGCATCCGCCTGCGCCGCGGCCAGCGCGTTGACAACGCTGTTGCTCTTCTCAGCCATGCAGATGGCAATAATCGCCTGCGCGATGGGAATGCGCGCTTCCGGCATGCCTACTACCTCCAGCGCGTTTGCCGCCGCATGCGCCTGCAGCATCGCCACCGGATCGGCAAGCCCCACATCCTCGCTGGCATGCACGATAATGCGCCGCACAATCAACTTGGGATCCACCCCCGCGTACAGGAGCCTGGCAAACCACAGCAGCGCCGCGTCCGCGTCGCTGCCGCGCATGCTTTTGATGAATGCGGAAAGCATGTCGTAATATAAATCTTCATCCAGTTTGAGAATCGGCTTTTGCACGCTCTCCTGCGCGGCGGCAAGGGTCAGGTGGCGCACAGGGGCGGCCTGCGCGTTTTCGGTGGTCTCATCGGTGGTCAGGAACAATAGCTCCAGCGCGGAAAGCGCGGTGCGCACATCGCCGTTTGCCACGCCCGCGATATAGCGCAGGGCGCCCTCCTCACAGGTAACGCGGTAGCGGCCAAACCCGCGCTCCGGGTCAAGCAGCGCGCGCTCCATGGCGGTAAGCACATCCTCGGTAGAAAGCGGTTCAAAATGAAAAACACGGCATCGACTCACAATGGCGGGCGTCATGCTGGCCATGGGGTTTTCGGTGGTTGAGCCGATGAAGCGGATCAACCCGCTCTCAATGGCCGGCAGGATGCTGTCGCTCTGCGCCTTATTCCAGCGGTGGCATTCGTCCAGCAGCAGATAGGTTGCTTTCCCGTAACGCTGGCGGCGCTCCTGCGCTTCCTTTAAAACTTTGCGCACATCCGCCACGCCGCTGGTAACGGCGTTGAGCTTCTCAAACGCGCTGTCCGTCATGCCGGCCACAATGCCTGCCAGCGTGGTTTTGCCGCAGCCCGGCGGCCCCCAGAAGATGCTGCTTTGCATCCTATCCGCCATGATGGCGCGGCGCAGCAGTTTGCCTTCGCCCACCAGCTTTCCCTGGCCGATGAACTCATCCAGCGTGCGCGGCCGCATCCGATCCGCCAGCGGCGCCTGTGTCGGGTGCCCCTGCATATCGCTCCAAAAGGTAGGTTGATGGGGATCGCTCATAGCAGTGTCAGGGTCGCGCTCATGCCGGTTTCATCCAGCATAAACTGCGCGGGCGTGCTGCCCAGTGCAAGCAGCGCGTGGCACATGGCAATGCCCAGATCCAGCCGCAGGCGCGGCAGGGAAACGGCGATGTTTATGGCATTTTCTCCCGCGGGCGTAATGCGCCAGGGTTGCAGGTTCACAGCACTGGGCGCGACGCGTATGTATTCAGCCACTTCCCGCAAAGCGGGCGGCATTTCTTCATAATGGGGGCAGATTTCTGTTACGGGTTTGCGTTTGCGCGCAAGGGGTGGCTCCGGCATGCGTTTGGGCACGCCCAGCGCAATCAGGGAAACGATCTTCTCCCCATCCTTGGTATGGATGCCCACCTGTCCCCGCTTAAATGTGCCGGAGACCCAGCACCCGCCAAGCCCCAGCGCCACCGCGCGCAGCATGAACATCTCGCCGCTTACACCCGCGTTAACCAGCGTTTCCGCCTGCGCATCCTGTGTAATGACGGCAGCAAACCGCTGCACATTCTCGAATTTCATAAGAAGCCCAAATAACGGCTGGAACAGCGAATTATCACAAATGCCCAGCGCAATCCGCACACCCGGCAAAGCAAGGCTGTCCGCGGCGGCTAGCAACGCGTTCCACTTCTCCGCGCACGGCGCGGCGGCAAACAGCCGTGTGCTCTCTCTGCGCCGGACAGCCTCGTAGAGATCGGTCAGTTTTGCGGGGTCATAATACCCGTTCAAATTCCATTGGCCGGCCATCGTCGGCACCTCCTAACGCTTACGTTCCTTGGCATTGGCGTTACCCGCAGCTTTTTTACTATACTCTTTTTTCAGGTACTTGGCAAGGCGGGCGGCATTAGGGCTGTATTAATGTTCGGTGAGAAAACGCAGCGGCGCTCCTCCCCTACGGCGCACAGCCATCCGGCGGCTACATGGCCACCGGGTGGCCTTGTTGGCAACCGGAATAACCGCATGGCCTTCAGCGCGCAGACGCTAACGCTGGCAGCAGGCACGCCTGCTGCCAGCGCGGTTTTCAACCAATCACATCCGTACGCATCCAGGGGCGCAGTACCTCGGGTACGGTTACGGTACCATCATCATTCTGATAATTCTCCAAAATGGCGGCCACCGTGCGGCCCACCGCCACGCCGCTTCCGTTGAGCGTATGGCAGAACTGGGGCTTATCCTTGGCAGCTTCCCGATAGCGGATGTTTGCGCGCCGCGCCTGAAAATCCTCGCAATTGGAACAGCTGGAAATTTCCACATACCGGCCGTAGCTGGGCATCCAAACCTCAATATCATAGGTTTTTGCGGCGCTGAAGCCCATATCCCCCGTGGACAGACACACCACGCGGTAAGGCAGCCCCAACAGGCGCAGCACCTTTTCCGCCTGCGCGGTCATGCTTTCCAGCTCCGCATCGCTCTGTTCCGGTTTGGTGATCTTGACCATTTCTACCTTGTTAAACTGGTGCTGACGAATGAGCCCGCGCGTGTCTCGCCCCGCGCTGCCCGCCTCCGAGCGGAAACACGCCGAAAACGCGCAATGCCGGATGGGCAAAGCATCCCCGTCCAAGATGCTTTCGCGGTACAGGTTGGTCACGGGGACTTCCGCTGTGGGGATGAGGAAGGTGTTTGCGTCCACCTTGTAGGCATCCTCCTCAAATTTGGGAAGCTGTCCGGTGCCGGTCATAGTGGCGCGGGTCACCATATAAGGCGGGAGAATCTCCTCATACCCCGCTTCGATATGCGTATCCAGAAAAAAACTGATGATCGCGCGCTCCAGCCTTGCGCCAAGCCCACGGTACACCGTGAAGCGCGCGCCGCTGATCCTGGCCGCGCCGTCAAAATCCAGTATCTTCAAATCTGTGCCGATTTCCCAATGGGGTTTGGGTTCCCACGCGAACACGCGGGGTTCGCCCCAGCGGCGCTGCTCCACATTCGCGCTTTCATCCGCGCCCACGGGCACGCTGGCTTGCGGGTAGTTGGGCGTGGTGAGCAAGAACTGGTTCTGCTCTTCTTCCAGCGCGGCAATCTCCGCGTCCAGCACGGCAATCTCTTCGCCCAATACGCGCATGGATTCCATCATGGCGGCCGTCTCCGCTTCGGGCGCGCCGTTCTTCTTCGCGATGCCGATTTGCTTGCTGGTCTGGTTGCGCAGCGCTTTCTTTTCTTCCACCTGCGTCATGCGCGCGCGCCGCTGCTCATCCCTTGCAAGAAAATCGTCCACGATTGCCGCATCCTTATTGCGGTTCATGAGCATATCCTTGAGTTCCTGCGGATTCTGCCGGATTCTTCGTACATCGAGCATTGGGATCCCCTCCTGTTTGGTTTATGTGTGGATACAAAAACGCCCCTGCCAACGGCTGTCGCCATCACAGGGACGGAGGTTGCGTATCTCCGCGGTGCCACCCGGCTTAAGCGCATGCGCGCTTCACTTTTACACGCTGTAACGGGCGTGCCCGATCGGCTTATCGCCGTTGGTTCGTGCGGTGGAAGGAACGTTCAGCCCTTTGCGTGCTTGCACCAGCCGCCCGCTCTCTGCATGAAGGGAAGAATGCCGTCCGCAGTCATTACCGTGTATGCATTATACGCGCTTGCGCGCATTTTGGCAAGCCCTCACGAATCCGCGGCGGCTTCAAAAGGGCACGCCCCCAAGCATGTCAGTCTATATGCGCATACAGGATATTACGCAGCTTGCGCGTCAACGGGCCTGTGCCCAGATCCGTCCTGTGCTGCATGGTCACAAAGACCATATTCCTGTCCGGGCATACCGTCATATAGGAGCCAGCCCAGCCATCCCAGCCAAACTCACCGGTAACCCCGAGCCCAAAACTCTTGCTGGGCGACAGCAGTACGCGCATGAATCCGCCGTAGCCATAGCCATACATCGAATCAAAGTAGATCGTTTCCATCTGCCGCTTGTTGAGGTGATTGCCGGAAAGCCATTTGACCGACTGCGGGGAGATAATCCGTTCATTGCCAAGCGTGCCCTCGCCCAGCAGCATACGCGCAAAGCGAAGCACATCATCGGCTGTGGCGGTAAGTCCGCCTCCGCCGGAGAGGTAGTTGGGGCGGCTGAAGTAGTAGGTAAGCCCGAAATTGTTCTCCGGATACGGGGAAAGGATGCCATCCTTACGCTCGTAGAGGGTGGCGAACCGCTCCGTTTTCTCCGGCGGCACCCAAAAGCCGGTGTCATTCATGCCCAAAGGCGCAAACAGCGTTTCGGAAAAGAGCACATCCAGCGGCTTGCCGGAGACAACCTCCAGCACTGCGCCCAGCACATCCGTCGAGGTGCCGTAGCGCCAGCCATCCCCGGGGCTGAAGGCCAGCGGCAGTTCGCCGATGCGGCTTGCAATGGCCTGCGTATCAGGCTGGTTCCCCTGCGTAGCTTCCGCGTCGATGGCATCAAACAGTTTGGCGGCGGCGCGTTCGGCGGGTGTATCCTCGCCCGGGTAGCAAAGCCCGCTGGTCATGGAAAAGAGGTCTTTTACCAGCATGGGTCTGGCAACGGGCACGCTTTGCGCATCATCCACAGCAACGCGCTGGTTTTGATAGGTAGGCAGAAACTCCGAAACCGGCGCGAGGATATCCAGCTTGCCCGCTTCCACCAGCGTCATGGCCAGCACGGCGGTCATCGGTTTGCTCAGCGAGTACAGGCGCAGGATCGTGTCCCGCTCCATCGGCGTGCCTTTGCCAAGATCGGCATGGCCGCTTTTGGCGCAGAGTATCTCCTCACCATCCCGCCACACCAGCGAGACTACACCGGGCGTCTCTCCGCGCGCAACGGCTTCGTTCATTACGCGCATAAAATCTTTTTTTAAGCGTTTCACAGGGATGCCTCCCATTGCTTTGATGGCTGCATCATAACACGATGATGGGGCAATGTCAACGCGTAAACGATGCACGGCAACGCTTTCAGGTGAATTTTACAGGGGCTGCACCGGCGGTGTTTTCCGTATGCGCAGTTTTTGCCAAAACCTGTATGGCAGCAGGAAGGAGGAGCGCATTTCAAAAGAGAATATCTTCTGGATAAACGAAAAGGAGATCACCATGCCGCAGGAAGAGAATTTGACTCCTGCCACGCCCATACAAGCGGGCGAGGCGATTTTCAGGCGCGGCAGCGTGAGCCTGCTTACGCAAGATGCACAGACGCTGAACCTGCGCGTGGGCACGACCCCGGAGCAAGCGGTGTCCCTGCGTGCCGATGGCGGCGCGGATTGCACCTGCGGCGGGCACGGAGAAGCAGGCTGTGAGCACATCGTTGCCGCCACCATGCGCGCCCTGGAGGATGGCTCGCTTCGCCTGTTGCGCCAGGAAAGAGAGCTTGCCTTAGGGCAGGAAATGCTGGTGGCGCTCAGCCGCGCCATGCCCGGCGCGGAAAGCGTACGCATGATGGCCATACTGCGCCTGATGCCGGATGGACGCATAGGGCTTGGTTTGCAAATTGGTCAGGAACGGCTGTATGCCGTACGCAGCATTCCAGAGTTACTTGCATGCTACCTGCGCGGGCAGCCGCTCATCCTTTCCGCGCGTTTCATATACCGACCCGCCATTATGCGCTTCTCCAAAGAGGATGAGGCGTTGCTTGCCATGCTGCTGAGTCACTTGCCACCGCGCGCGGCGGACGAATCCGCAGAAGCCGAAGCGTTTGCCCTCACGGATGATAACGCAGGCAAACCCACCAGCGATGGCCGTTATGTTGTGCTGAGCGGCGCGTTCCTGCAGAGTGTTCTGCGCTTTTTTGAAACGCGCCCATTTTTGCTGATGGCTGAAGGTTTGCGCAAGCCCCAGGCAAACGTGCGAACCGTTGAACTGCCGCTGTGCTTCACCGTCAGCATGGAAGGGAGCGCCGTGTTTGTGCGCGCCGAAGGGGTGCAGGGCATGCGGTTGATTACCGCCGATGCGCGCTATGTGTTCATGGATGGGCATATTGTGCGCCTGCACAGCGCGCAGGCACGCGTTTGCCGTCTGCTGGTGACAGGGGGGCAGGACTTCCGTTATCCGATACAGGAGACGGAAGATACGCTCTCCGCGTTATTGCCTGCGCTTTCCACCGTCGGCACGGTTGCTCCCGCGGCGGGGCTTTCACGGCGGCTCATCAGCGAGCCGCTCATCGCGCGGGTATATATTGATCTGGATGGCAACAACGTTGAGGCGCGCCTTGCGCTGCATTACGGCGAGCAAGTGATCAGCCCCTTTGAAACAACGCCGTCGACCGCGCAGGCCAACACGGCGGATGATGAACCGGCGCAGAACACCTCCCCAAAGATCCTGTTGCGGGATGGCCGTGCCGAGAGTGATCTGCTGGATTTTTTCAGCGATGCGGGCTTTGTGGTACGCGAAGGCCGTATGGTTTTGCGCCGCGCAAAAGATATTCTCGCATTTTGCACACAGGGCGTTCAGGAACTGGAAAAGCGCTGCGAAGTGTTTGTCAGCGATGCGTTTACCAAGATCAAACCGCGCCGTTTCACAGGGCAGGCATCTTTTCGCATGCGCGGAGGGCGGCTGGTATTTACGCTGTTGGAAGAGGGCGAACCCATCGCGGAGCTGATACCCATTTTGCAGGCGGTGCAGGCGCACCAGCAGTATGTGCGCCTGAAAACTGGCGAATTCCTGGATGTGCGGGATATGAGCGCCCTTGCGCCTGTTGCGCAGGAGTTGCTCGATGCCGCCGCGCTGGACGATCCGCAGGCCGCGGCCGATGCCCGTGAGCTGAGTTTTGGCGCGTACCGCGCGGCTTACATGGTAAGCATGCTGCGCCTTGCGGGCGGGGATGTTGCCGCCACGGAAGAGGTGGAGAGCGCGACGCGCGCATTGGGAGAACGCGCCATGCAGGCGGAGCGGTTCATCCCGCCCAAGCTGTATAAGAAGCTGGCTACATACCAGCAGCGCGGCGCGGGGTGGCTTTTATCCCTGCACGAGGCGCGCATGGGCGGTATCCTGGCCGATGAAATGGGGCTGGGCAAGACTGTACAGGTGATTGCCGCGCTCTCGGCGGCTAAAAAGAAAAACGGGTTGATGAAAAGCCTGATCGTAACCCCCACGTCCCTTGTGTATCATTGGCTCGCGGAGTTCAAGCGCTTTGATGAAAGCATGACCGTACGCTTGATATCCGGCGTGCGGGAAGAACGCAGACGGCAGATCGAGGAAATCCGGACGGATGCAACCGTAGATGTCATCCTGACCAGCTATCCGCTTCTGCGGCGGGACATCGAGAACATCCGCGAAATCCCGCTTCGTTTCGCCATCCTGGATGAAGCGCAATTCGTAAAAAACGCGCAGTCCATCGGCGCCACGGCGGCCAAGGAACTCAACGCACAGGTGCGTGTGGCGCTCACCGGCACGCCCATGGAGAACCACACGGGCGAATTGTGGAGCATCTTCGACTTCGTATTGCCCGGCTATCTGGGCACGCAGGGCGCGTTTCTGCGGCGCTATGGCGGCAGCGAGCGCGCCGAGGAGTTGCAGGAGCGCATCCGCCCCTTCTTAATGCGTCGGCTCAAAGCGGAAGTGCTGGGCAGCCTGCCCGGCAAGCATGAGCAGAGCCTGTACGCCGCCATGACGCCCGAGCAGGAGCGCGTATACCGCCAACTGCTGGAGACCCTGCGCGCCCACGTGGGCGAAGCGCTGGCCAACGGCTCACTCCCCCGCGCGCGCATGCAGGTGCTCAGTGTTTTGCTGAAACTGCGGCAGGTGTGCTGCCACCCCAGGCTGTTTCTGCCGGATTATGAGGGCACCAGCGGCAAGCTGGAACTGCTGGTACAAACCGTGCAACAAGCCGTGGCTGGCAAGCGACGGATTCTGATCTTTTCTCAGTTTGTGGGCATGCTGCAAATTATCCGCAAACGGCTTTCGCGCGAGGGGGTACGCACGCTGTATCTGGATGGCGCCACCAAGCCGGAAACACGGCAGGATTTGTGTGATCGCTTCAACGGCGGCGAGGGGCAGGTGTTCCTCATCAGCCTGAAGGCTGGCGGCACAGGGCTCAACCTGACGGGCGCGGATCTGGTGATTCATTATGACCCCTGGTGGAACCCCGCCGTGGAAGATCAAGCGACCGACCGCGCCCACCGCATTGGCCAAACCAGGGATGTGGATGTGCTTCGCCTGATCGCCCAGGGCACCATCGAGGAAAAGGTTACCGACCTGAGCAAGCGCAAACGCGCGATTTTCGATCGCGTTGTACTGGCAGGCGAGACCGCGCTGGATAGCCTGACCGAAGAGGATATCCGCAGTCTGTTCTTCTAAATATACCCAAACCCTGCCCGTAAAGGAGCGATAGCACATGTGCGGCCGATACCATATTGATACCGAGGAAGAAAACATCAAAATGCGCGCGATTTTAGAAGAACTCAACCGCCGCCAGCTGCCCATGCGCGAGCAGGTGCGAACCGGCGAGGTGTTCCCATCACAAATCGCGCCCGTAATCCTGCTGGAACCTGAGGTGGGCGTAACCGTTCGACCGTTCAAATGGGGTTTCCCGCGCGTGGGCGGCGGGCTGGTGATCAACAGCCGCAGCGAAAAGGCGGATGATACGCCCATGTTTCAACGCGCGGCACGCGAACGCCGCTGCTTGGTGCCCATGAGCTGGTTCTATGAATGGCGTCGAACCTCCGGCAAAAAAACCAAAGAGAAATACGCGTTTTCGCTGGATCACGCCAAAGCGGATGAACTGATGTACTTGGCCGGCTTTTGGGCTTCGTTCCTCGGCGGCTTTGCGAATGGCGGGTTCGATGGTTTTGCCATCCTGACCCGCCAGGCGGATGAGCAGGTGCTCCCCTACCATGACCGCATGCCTGTCATCCTGCGGGAGGAGTCGCTCAAAAAGGCCTGGTTGGACCCTAACGTACCCTACCCCGAACTTCGCGCCGCCTTTGCATCGCCGCAGCTATCGATTCGCTCCGTTATGCCGGATGCGCCAAGGAGCGCCTAGCCATCCGTACGGTGGTTGATGCCCGCACCTTGCGCGCAACATTCGCGGTTATCCTTGCGCATCTATAAACCACCCAGTGTTCTGCTGTTGTTTGCAAGCGCTTTAGGTTATTTACAGGGTCACATTCGCAAACCCTTGCAGACAAAGCACTTGACGCCTATTGTGCACCGATAAACATGCGCCCTTTCCCTGCGGATTTGGTTGATGATAGTTTATATAAAAATAAAGGCTGCTAAAACACCTTTTTTTCAGATAAACCCCTTGACAATGAATCTTGGATTGTGTAATATGTTCTTCGTCGCCTGCATGGGCATAATGCTGACGGGGTGTAGCGCAGTCTGGTAGCGCACGTGCTTTGGGAGCATGGGGCCGGGGGTTCGAATCCCTTCACCCCGACCAAGCATCTTCATCCTGTGACTGGCGTGGCTCCGTGGTCAAGTGGTTAAGACACCGCCCTTTCACGGCGGCTACAGGGGTTCGAATCCCCTCGGAGTCACCATTTTCCCTCTCTGAACCGGTCTTGGGCCTTTAGCTCAGTTGGTTAGAGCGGCCGGCTCATAACCGGTTGGTCCGGGGTTCAAGTCCCTGAAGGCCCACCAGCAACACGGCCAAGTAGTTCAGTTGGTTAGAATGCCAGCCTGTCACGCTGGAGGTCGAGGGTTCGAGCCCCTTCTTGGTCGCCATTTCCTTTATGCTGCAGTTGGGCGATGTGCCGGTGTAGCTCAATCTGGCAGAGCAGCTGATTTGTAATCAGCAGGTTGCGGGTTCAAATCCCATCGCCGGCTCCATTTCCTTTCCCCCTTCGTTTGCCTAGATCATGGATGGGTTCCCGAGTGGCCAAAGGGAGCAGACTGTAAATCTGCCGTCTCAGACTTCGATGGTTCGAATCCATCCCCATCCACCACGTATTCCACCTTCTGCGGGAATGGCGGAATTGGCAGACGCGCAAGATTCAGGTTCTTGTGAGGGTTTTCTTCATGCAGGTTCAAGTCCTGTTTCCCGCACCAAACAAGGAAGCGGCCAGCGATGGTCGTTTCTTTGTTTTTTGCGGTAGAATAAGGGGTTTTGGCGTTTCAACTTGTTTGTTTTCATAACAGTTTTTTTACTTCCGTGTCACCGATTTTACGCAAAATGTGACACGAAATGTGACACGAAATCTACAGGTTCGGCATAAGACAATGCTGGTTTTCATGTGAAGAGGATTTCGATTACAATCGCAATATGACCTAGACTCCGCCATGCAATGAAGTTACGCTATGCTGCTGCCAAGACAGTAGCGACGATTGCAGATGCTAATCGAGTTTTCGATGCCGCTACAGGCGGCGTTGTCAGCACGGGCGATTTTCCAGTCAGCTTGCGCACTCATGCCGAGCCCCCAGGCGTGGGCTGCGGTAGCTAACGCCGTGTCCCTTGCAGAAGGCCAGATTAATCCGGTTGCGGTAAACCATATCAACAACACAATATTTTCACGGCGGGTAGTTACCTTATTGGCGTATATAAAGAAATTAGGTTGACCTTCCTTCTGTCGCCATATAGTCAAAATGTATTCCATGATTCCAACCAAATCATTGATCTGCCAAACAAAAGGACTACTCTTGCGAAAATCCAACTTGCCTATATCTGAATGAATTTAACGCTAGTTCCATGTAAGAATGCTTCATTTCTATAACTGAACTTGGTACTGGATAATCCAATAGTTCCAATGAAGCTGATCCAACAGATATAGAATTACCTTGGGTAGCGCCTCTTGAACCGGCATACAGTATTACAGATGTAAGCTTGCTTGCGTTGGTGGGCAAGCTAATATACCAAGAAGATTCTTTCTGATCCACAAAGAAACAATATGAACTATAGACTTTTTTGTTCTCACAATCATATAGAGCTGCATCAATATGCTTTGCTTGTCCCTGTGAAACTGTAATCTCGTCTAGTTTGAGCAGATAAGATGCTCCTGGGACAAGGCCACTGTAAAGCGTTAATGGCTTGTTTGACTCATCATCTTGATTATCAACAATGAGCTGTATCCCCTTGTATTGCATGTTAGCAGTTTGGTCGTTCATAAGGTGGCTCTTAAGGCTTGCTTCACGGTATAATGCAAGTCCACGTAGGTGTACTTCATTATTTGCACTTTTAGCACGTGGCCCCGAGTATGCGATCAGTTTGCAAAGTGATAAACCAGGTGGTGTCTTAAACGTCCATTCTTGTTTTCCTTTTCGTACATCGAACGATTGTCTTTGCACTACTTGATTGGTAAAGAAGTTAAACAACACAATATCAATTGATTTCGCGGATCCTTCAGTGCATTCCACTTCGCTAATAGATAAAGTGTATTCGACATCCGGGACAATGTAATCGTAAATCTTTCGGTAGGTATAGTCATGGTTGCGAGCTGGAATAACGATATGAGCATCCCGCAAAACAGGCATGCTATAAGTATGTCCGTGTAGCTGATCTTGCGACATTTTTGCATCCAGCAAGTTGAAGCCGTATTGCTCATTGAATTCTATTGCAGCACTCCATGTCTTAACATCTGTTCCTATATCCAGTTTTGGATCGCGAATTACCAGCGCATCTCGATCGCTAAACAACCATTCTATAGTTCGCAGCCCTTTTGCTTTATCGGGGAGCATTACTGTGCTTGCATATTGTGTATGCGAGAGCGATGCACTTCCTTTTTTGCGCAATTCTGAAATTGTTGAAAAATCCATGCCATCATAATCAATCCAGTGAAACCTAGCATTCATAGTTGTTCTTTGAATATATCGTGAATCAATCTGAGCAGATAGAGTAATTGGTTTCCCTTTCGCAGCACTAGTTAAACGCTGTGATACATTGCTTACCCATGAAGTCATACCTCTTTCGATAACAAAAGCTTGTGGTTCCAGGAGATAATTATCTCCTTTGTTTTTGCTTTCCTCAGTGCCAAATTCAAACATTCGGTTATCGCTCGCCCCAGTAACAGCACCTTGGTTATACACAAAAAGAACTGCATCTGGTTGCATCTGTTCAATATATTGCACAAGTGGCATACCCATGTAATATCTCAGGTCAAGCGCACGTACTTCCCTGAAGCAAAGCGAGAGGAAAGAAACGACTGGTAAGCCATATGAATCTTTGATAACTAGAAGTTTTTGCGCGTTGGCAGCATCACGATTCCAGATGATCATCTCATCGCGATCAGCGCCTGTATAAACCGCATAGGGGTTTGTTGTAAAATAGGAGTGGCTTGTAACATTGTCCATATAAAGAATGGTCTCATCAAACGATCCTTCTCGATTAATATCTTCTGTTCTTGAAGCATTTGGGATAATCGCTTGCATCATCATTTTTCTCTTTGGTTTGATGATTGTGATATCATCCATTCCCCCGAAGTATTTTCCGACACGGCGACCATAACTACCTAAAAAGGATTGTTTGAATACTTGTTTGGTTAAATTGGCATCCTGTATATCGGCATCATCAATATCCCAACGATATTTGCTTTGTATATGGTCAATGAAGATACGAGTAGCCCATAACGATCCCTCTATCGTCCAGTGATGGTCTGTATGAAAGAATAAGGAGTTGACGCGAATGCCTTCACTGAGAGCTTTTTGCTGCATGTCTAGCACATCAATTCCATCATCCTGAAGTGCCTGTACGATTTTTTGAACCATTTCATTACTATAATCTGATAGACCTTCTGGCAGTTGGCTTGCTTTGTCTTCCATTCGAATGGGCACCTGCATATACACAAGCGGAACATCAATTGTTCCTAGGTATCGCTGCAGCTCACTTACTGACTTTGCTTCATTGCTCACATCTCGATTAGTTTCTAACCGATAAAGGTGATCGTCCTTAAGCCTCACCACATCATTCAAAACGCGCTGTCCCGCTATTCTCGCACCAAGCCCGATAATATTTACAAAATCGCTGCGTTGGAGAAAATGCTCATTATAAGACTTAAGCAATGCACTAGGCAAGGCTTCAAGACGGGTTTTCTGTGCCACGTTTTCTTTTACCCCATTAATGAAAACTGGAATATTAGTCAATGAGAAAAAGAAAATACACAGAAAGAAAACCCCTGCAATAATACCTTGACTGCTCCATTTTAGCTGGCGATGGTCTTGTTTCATATATTGCGCTGGCCTCCTATGGCTAAAAGTTGAAATAAATGAATGGATTGTAAGCATCCATCACAAGATATGATAGTGCAAACATAAACAAACCAATGTAAACAGCAATCTTCATCGCGTCATATAGATAATGCGACCATCCGCGTAATGATTGAGAGGCTCTCATAACTACACCTGCAACAGGTGCGCAAAACACAAGTGCTGCAAGCAAAAACCATCCATATTCACGTAGATAGAATAGCGTATTGCCGTCCAAAAAAGAGTTGTTTGCCCTACCAAGAAGATGACTCAAATAAATTGTCGCTTGGTCAAGTGTTGGAGCCCGAAACAAAACCCATCCAAACATAACAGCCAACAGCGTGAATACTTGGTACCCTATCCTGGCAGTTTGTTTGTGAAAGCGATTGGGAATGTTGAGGAGCTTTTCTAACGCGATTAACACAAAATACAACAAACCCCAAATAACAAAATTCCAACTTGCTCCATGCCATACCCCTGTGAGAAACCATACCACAAACAAATTGCGCATCAAAATCGCTTTACTACCCACACGTGAGCCACCAAGTGGAAAGTATACATAATCTCTAAACCATGTGCCTAATGACATATGCCAGCGACGCCAAAACTCGGTAATAGATTTGGCTATGTAAGGGTAATCGAAGTTTTCTAGAAAATGAAACCCAAATATCCTTCCGATTCCAATAGCCATTTCAGAGTAGCCTGAGAAATCGTAAAAAATCTGCAGCGTATAACTAATGATCCCGAGCCATGCAAACGATATTGAGATTTCGCTTTGTGTGTCGATTAGCAAGAAAGCCTTGTCTGCAATGATTGCCATGTTATTAGCAAGCAATACTTTTTTGAAAAACCCCAGCATAAAACGCTTTACGCCTTCCGATACATCTTCGCCGGTAATAACGCGTGTTTGAATTTGATCCTCGATGGTCGAATACCGAACAATAGGTCCCGCTATTAGTTGTGGAAAGAAGGAAATGTAAAGCGCTACGAAAAGCGGATTCTTTTGTACCTTTACATCACCTCGGTATACATCGATCACATAACTCATAGCTTGGAACGAAAAAAAAGATATGCCAATCGGGAGTATAATTTGCGTTTGTATAATGGAGGCCGAGAATAAGTAATTGATATTCTCAATGGCGAAGTTAAGGTATTTGTAAATAAACAACACACTCAGATTTCCAGCCATGCCAATAATTAAGAGGAATTTGGAGTTGTAATTCTTTTTGCGTCGCATATCAATCAAAAACGCAAATGAGTAATTCCATATAACAGAGCCGATCATGATTAATACAAAAAACGGCTCCCCCCATCCATAGAATAGAAGGCTCATCAATAAAAGCCAGTAATTGCGTGCGCCCTTTGGAATAACAAAGTATATAAGAAGTGTCAGCGGGAAAAAGACTAACAAAAAAACCGTTGTCGTAAACAACATAAGGTTATGATCCCTTCTAGCACCATTATGCTCATTAATTCATAAATGCAATGATTACCAATTTCAATTGTGATTATAAGTGCAGCCATCGAATTCGTCAAGCGTTCAAGCAGCTTTGGGCTCCCCTTTCATTCTCACAATGCTATAAGTTCTGTGCCCGAAGAATTGCAAATATGTGTTTCTCACATAGTTCATTTTAGCCTCTAATCGACGATATCAAATGGGAAAAGAGATATTGTGACATTAGACCAATTTGAATATAGTCTTGATCCAACTCCTTTGTGTTCATTAATACCAAATAGACTATCAATCAATTTGCTATATTAGTTTGGGAGATGTTCAATCATTATTTAAGGTATCGCATAGAGCAATACCTTGCTGCTACATAGGTTGCTTCCAACGAGAAGTCAAGATGTCGGTCTGTCGAAAAACGTGATGGCTCGGCTGCCGACGATGGAGGCGAAGGGATACATTTTGAATGGATAGGAGCGTTGAGAAGTGTCTCAAGTAAACCAGGATGCAATGCTTCATTGAAATGACTAATCGTCAACTGATTCACTGTCTGCAGGTTCGGCAATGTTTTACGGTCAAAGATGCCGAGCAATTCAGGTGTTGTAGTAAAGTTGGGAATTCGACGCTCCAAGCTTAGCAGGAGTTATTATCTGGATGCTGAATATTATCTATGAATGCTGGGGCGAGTTGAGAGTAGACGTCATGACTGAATAACACGCCTTCCCAAATCATCAATTACTTCCATGGAAAGCGTTCCATTCATAAATTGTATAGCTTTTTTTCTTAGGGCCACAAAACCCCGCACGCTTATAATTATATCGATAAAAGCAAATTGTATCACTTGCTATCTTGTATTTCGAGAATGACGTTGAGGTGCACCCCAATGCTGGATTCAATAAATATCAATTACCTATGGGCAAAAAAAAACAGGGAGGGCAAACCTCTCTGGCTCCCATTGGTTACCCATTTGCTGGATTCAGCCGAAATCGCAAAAACAATTTGGAGATGCTGGGTTTCGGATGGTGTTAAGCAAACCCTTGCACAGGGAACAGGTAATTCGGACTTGGCCGAACGGCTTTTCGTATTCTTGATGGCCTCTCATGATTTGGGTAAAGCCACGCCGGTGTTTCAAGCCACGCCATCCAATGGATTTTCAACGAGCGATATTGATGTCATACTGACT
The DNA here is from genome assembly GCA_001604105.1 of Clostridiales bacterium Firm_11. Classification (GTDB taxonomy): domain Bacteria; phylum Bacillota; class Clostridia; order Christensenellales; family Aristaeellaceae; genus CAXXOK01. The sequence goes on along the minus strand of LVAQ01000004.1, from coordinate 39,752 downwards.
GAAAGAATCGCAGGCAGCGGTCTGCCCATGAAGGCGTACGCGGAATTCGGCCATCCGCGTCAAACACCACACGCGCTTGCATCCCAATGCATCCTCACGCAAGCCGGATGTAATGAAAGCGTCGCGGTCATTCTCGGCGCGCATCATGGAAAACCACCAAATGCATCAGCACTAACGCTCTCCGGTCCAGATGTGCAGTTGGAAAACTACTACCTGAGCAGAAAATCAAGACCCGCGTGGCTGGCGGTTCAGGAAGCATTCATAAACCTAGCCCTATCTGTATCTGGATTTGAAAACGTAACCAATTTACCCATCCCAACTCTGCCTGCACAGGTGCTCTATAGCGGACTTACAGTGATGGCAGACTGGATTGCCAGCAATGAGCGTCTATTCCCCCTCATCGATATAGACGACAATCCCCTGCTGCCCGCATCTCCCAGGCGTGCGGCTGTCGCATGGCGATCGTTGAACTTCCCTACATCTTGGGAGCCTGATAACCAATGGATGCAATCCGACCTATACCAGTCCCGCTTTCATATTTCATCGCCTTATCCCATGCAAAGCGCTGTTGTTACACGGTTACGTCAGATTGTACATCCGGGCATACTGGTGCTGGAGGCGCCAATGGGAAGGGGAAAAACCGAAGCAGCGCTCGTCATGGCAGAAGCACTGGCGCAACAGACTGGGCGCACGGGCGTGTTTTTTGCGTTGCCAACTCAGGCAACTTCTAATGCCGTTTTCTCGCGAATCAGCCGCTGGGCATCAGCACTGGAGCTTATGGGCTCGGGCTCTATCAAGCTAGCGCATGGTAAGGCTTACCTCAATCAGGATTATCAGGAGCTCTGCCAGGCTGGCAAAGATGTGAACATCGCACAACCGGAAGGCGCGCGTGTGCACAGTTGGTTTGATGTGCCTAAAAAAGCTTTGCTGGCTGATTTTGTAGTGGGTACCATTGACCAGCTGTTGATGGCGGCGCTCCGGCAGAAACATGTCATGCTTCGTCATCTTGGACTTGCCAATAAGGTGGTGATCATCGACGAATGCCATGCTTACGACGCCTACATGAGCCAATACCTGATGCGCGCACTGCGCTGGCTCGCGGTGTATGATGTACCTGTTATCGTATTGTCCGCAACGCTGCCGGGGAAGAAGCGGCAGATGCTTGTTGAAGCCTATCTAGGCAGGCAGCTTGTTACCAGACAGCTCTTTGATCCGTTTGCTAGCTCCGATACTTCGCCACCACAGCCACCGCCCTGCGCCGTCAGCCGCAACTACCCGCTACTGACCTACACAGATAGCAACCACGTTTGCTGCGAGCCGCTGGATGACAAGCAAACGCCCCTACGGGTGTCCATTCGTCGAATCTGCGATGATGATATCATTCCACTTTTAAGGGATTTGCTCCAAAACGGTGGATATGCTGGTATTGTAGTGAACACAGTGCGGCGCGCACAGGCGTTGGCACATATCATGAGCGAAGCCTTTGGCAGTGATTCGGTTTTGCTACTACATTCAAGGTTTTTGGCGCCGGATCGCACCGCAAAAGAACAACAGCTGCTTGCAAAGCTGGGTGTGGCAACCGCCGGTGTCGCAAGGCATGACCGATACATTGTGATCGGCACACAAGTTATTGAGCAGTCGCTTGATATCGATTTCGATGTCTTGATAACTGATTTGTGCCCGATGGATCTGCTCTTGCAACGAATAGGCCGTCTGCACCGTCACCAGCGTAAACGGCCTACACGACTACTTGAACCTGTCTGTTTTATGTTGGGTGCGTCCGATGAAGCGCTGGAGACGGGCTCCGTTGCCGTATATTGCGAATACCCGTTAATGCGTACACTTGCCTTTTTACCGGAAGCTTTGATTTTGCCCACAGACATTCCTAGTCTGGTGCAAACCGCCTACGACGACGATACGCACCCGCAGCCGGAGCCGCCTGGCTATCGAGAGGCCAAGGTCGTATGGGAGCATAAGATCGCGTTGACTGAGCAACACGCCAGTGCATACCGCATTGACTCGCCTGATAACGACCCGGAGGCTACGATGGTTGGCTGGCTGGATATGGGTGTAAATAGCACGGAGCTGGGGGGCGCCGCTGCCGTTCGCGACAGCGACCCCGCCATTGAAGTGTTGGTGTTAGCGACGGATGCGCATGGTCAACCCCGATTCCTACCCTGGGTCGAAGAGGGTCGCGCAATCCCTATGGATCAGGTGCCTGACGAGATAACTGCAAAGCATATGGCGCGCCAGAGCCTGCAACTGCCGCGCGAGCTCAGTGGCATCTGGGTGGCTGAAGAAACAATAAAGGCGTTGGAACAAAGCAACACACCACTATTGCGCTGGCAGGAGTCCGATTGGCTGGAGGGCGCGCTGTTCCTGCTGCTGGATACGAATCATCGCGCAACACTCGGCGGATACCTGCTCGTCTACGACTCGGTGTACGGGCTCACGTGCCAGAAGGAGGATCGGAAAAATGCCGGAGAAAGCCTTTAATCTACTGGATGAACCATGGATTGTAACCTTGCGGCCTGACGGTAAGATGGTGGAGGTGTCCTTGCTGGACGTATTCCGAGATTCGCACCTATACCGAGGGCTTGCGGGAGAGCTCCCCACTCAGGATGTAGCGTTGCTTCGTTTGCTGCTGGCCATCCTGTACGGCGTCTTTACCAGGTATGCGCCGGATGGGTCATTTCTACCACTATGCACTGAAGCAGAACCAGCGCCGTCACAGGAGGATGCAAAGCGACGCTGGCGGGAGCTGTGGCGCATGGGGGTGTTCCCCATCCCGGTTATTGAAAGATATTTACGAAGATATCAGGAGCGGTTCTACCTTTTCCATCCACATACGCCGTTCTATCAAGTGGCTTGTAACCCGACGGTGACCTGCACAGACGGCACTCGGATCAACCCCTCCGCCAAAGAGGTCGGCTATTTTATTGGTGATTTAGCGGAGGCAGGTAACAAGACACGGTTGTTTGCCGCGCGCAGGCAGAAGGGTGGCTTGCTCTACGCCGAGGCTGCACGTTGGTTGGTACATTTGCTTTCGTTCGATGTCGCCCCAGGAGGAAGACCTGCAAGCACAGGTGTCACGGTGAAGGGATATGGGCTTCCATGGCCTAGCAGGCTTGGACTGGTGTGGGCAAGCGGAGAGAACCTGTTCCAGACGCTGATGCTTAACTTACAGCTATCGGTGATGGAGGGTAATGGCGACCTCGATATTGCGTGGGAACATGAAAGCAAATGTGACGGGGAAACACTACTTAAAACGGAAGTAGTCTTTCCAAGGCATCTAGCGGGGTTGTATTCAACACAGTTCCGCCGTGTGCAGCTGGAGCGCGATCATACTGAGAAGCGGGTGACCAGATGTATCATCTGGAGCGGCCTGTCAGTTGAGGATACCAATGCGTCGTTAGAAAACATGACGTTATGGAAGAATCGAGAGATTTCTAAGGATGTATTACAGACCGTACCGCGCCGTCACGACCCAAGTCGACAAGTATGGCGCGACCTCTCCGCTCTGCTACCCTCAGTTGATAGCAGCGACCAAGCACCCGGCATCGTCAAATGGATCAATGAAGTACAATACAAACAAACATTGAACATGCCTATGGTTCAACTGAATACGGCTGGCAGCGAATACAGTAAAAATACGTCCTTAAGCAACGTATTCAGTGATAGTCTGCGTGTCAACCGCGCACTCCTATCGGAACTGGGTAAAGCATGGGTAACCAATATCAATCAGGAGGTGGCGGTTACGGATTTGTTGGTAAAGCAGGTGAGAAATCTTGCAAGGTCGCTGGCCATCGCCGAGGGCAATACCGAGCCAAGAAGCTATCAGCAGCAAGCGGACGCGGCTGCGCAACAGGCGTATTTCCTGCTGGATGAACCATTTCGGCGGTGGTTGGAAACCATCAACCCCGAGACGGATGAAATGGCCAATGCGATGAACACCTGGTGGAACACGGCGCAGCTCATCATTCGAGATTATGGGAAAACACTGGTGGCACAGGTGGGTGTCAAGGCGTATGTAGGGCATAAATTGAAGCTCTATAAAAATGATGAGGAACGCCTCTATGTAGCGCCAAAGGCGTATCAGACATTTGTGCAGCACACATCCAACCGCGAAGCCTTGAAAGGAAAGGAAGGGAGGGACAGGAAATGAACGGCAACTCAAGAGAGATACAAACCTTCGTGAAACAAAAAATCGAAGCATTGACCCGTAACCGAAACGTAGGTGCGGTGCGAGCAACACTGGCCAACCTGCGCCGTGGAGTAGGTAAATCGCCCGGCAGCATACCGCAACTTTGGTCAGTAACGTTGGACGGCTTTCCACAGGCGCTGATGGGCAAAGGCACCGTCGCGAGTAAAGGCGAATGGGCCACACACACGGCACTAACCCTGTTTGCATTGCACCAGCAGGGTAAAGAACCGGCCAGCGAATGCGTAAGCAAGGAGGGGGTGAAACTTGGCGAAGCTGTACGCAGACTGTCGACAGGTGCGGAGGTGGAAGATCGTATCAAGCGTCGGTTTGACGCGGCCATCACCGCAAGCGACCCCATCGAATTTGCACAGCACTTGCGCGGCCTGATTCAGTTATTAAAACAGGCGAGCCTCAAGCTGGATTATCCGGCACTGGGCGAGCAGTTGTTTTGGTTTCAGTACCCCGAGCACCGCGAAGCGATTCGGTTGCAATGGGGCAGAGCCTTCTACACATGGCAGGGCGACACAGACACGGAGGACAAACAGGCAGAGCAAGGAAAGGAAGCGGAAAACTATGAAACGTAATGATAGGCTATATGTGGATATCCATGTGCTTCAAACGGTACCGCCTAGCTGCATCAACCGCGACGATACCGGCAGCCCAAAAACAGCGGTATACGGCGGCGTAACCCGCTTGCGCGTCTCCTCACAGAGCTGGAAACGGGCGGCGCGCATGATGATGCGCGATGAGACCATGCTGGATCAGGACGATTTTGGGAGCCGTACCAAATCACTGGCGCAGGAGATAGCCAAAGCCCTCTGCTCGCTTGAAACCAGCATCAGTACTGACGAGGCGGAAAAACTGGCGACAGATACCGTCAACCTTGCATCAGGCAAGCCCATCATCTCGGTGAAAGCAGCAAAGGGCAAGGCCGCCAAGCCCGACGTGGAGGATGCGCAGGATGAGGAAGCCAAGAATGAAGCTCTTTTCTTCGTGACCCCCCGGCAGGTGCTTTCCGTTGCCAAGTTGGCTTTGGCGTGGCGACAGGAGAATCTAAAACCATCCAAAAAGGAAGTGCAGGACGCACTCTCCCTGAAGACCGGCATTGATATCGCGCTGTTTGGCAGGATGGTCGCGCAAGCACCGGAACTGAACATCGACGCATGTGTGCAGGTGGCGCATGGAATATCCACCCACAAAGCGGCAACGGAGTATGACTATTTCACCGCCGTGGATGACCTTCCCACCAACGAAACCGCAGGTGCGGCACACATCGGCACAGTGGAGTTCAGCTCTGCAACGTTATACCGGTATGCCACTGTGGCAGTGCATGAACTGCGGACGCAGCTGGGCGGTATCGCTGCCGCGGCAACGGTTGAGTTCGTTCGTGCCTTCGTGCTCTCTATGCCCACGGGCAAGCAGAACACGTTTGCCAATCGTACTTTGCCGGACGCACTCATGATCACCGTGCGAAACGACCAGCCAGTAAACCTCGTGGGCGCATTTGAACAGCCTGTGACAACTGAGAGTGGCGGTTACGCAGGCGCATCAGTGGCACGGCTTACGGAGCACGCACAAAGCTTGTATGAGGACTTTGCCGGTGATCCCCTGCTCATCCTTACATGCGGCAAAGCGTTGTGCGCTGTCGGGGAACATGGAAGCTTTCCCGATCTGATCGACCACCTGACCAAGGCGCTGGAAGCGCATATGGGAAAGGGTGATGACGAGTAATGAGCACACTACTACTTAGGTTATCTGCACCCATGCAGTCCTGGGGGGCGGAATCGAAGTTCGATACACGTACAACACAGCGCGCTCCAACGAAAAGCGGTGTGATTGGCATGGTGGCGGCGGCACTTGGTAGGCGACGCACCGAGCCAATAGGGGATCTGCAACGCCTGCGCTTTGGTGTGCGAGTGGATCAGGAGGGTATCCTGCTGGTGGATTTTCACATGGCGCATGAGCAGTCATTCTGGGACAGTGGTGCAGACAATGGCTCACACCTGACACGGCGTCATTATTTATCGGACGCTGTGTTTCTAGTAGGTCTGGAGGGCGAGGATTCATTGCTTTTGCCCATCGAAGAAGCTTTGAAAGCGCCATTATTCCCCCTGTTCCTCGGCAGGCGCAGCTGCCCACCGGAAGGGCGGGTCGTGTTAGGCGTGCGCAAGGGCGAGTCGCTGCACCGCGCATTGGAACAGGCACCATGGCTGGCAAACGCCCGTGTTAAGTCGAGGGCACAGTCAGCACACCGCCTTCGCCTCTATCTGGAGGCGGATGCAGGCGAACCAGATGCTTATATGGTGCGAGACGTGCCCGTGTCCTTCAGCCAGATGAAGCGCGAGCATGGCTTTCGCTTCGCGAAGGAGCGCACGATGCCTGTCATGCCCTTTGTGCTTAAGGATACCACCACACAGAACCCAATAATGGAACTGGAGGGATAAGCTGTGTATTTATTGCGGGTCGAGTTGAAAACAGACCGCCGGGAAACTATGCTGATGCTGTCCCAACCCCAGTTGATGCATGGAGCTATTGAACGGAGTTTTTCCGGGGAACGCAAGCGGCGCCTCTGGCGGATCGACTGGCTGGAGAACCGCTGTTATGTGCTGATTCTCAGCGACGAAACCCCGGATTTCACCACGTTGCTGAAGCAATACGGCGACGTTGCACAGCACCCGGTCTGGGATACCCGTGACTTAACGCCTTTACTTTCGGGGCTAATGGACGGGCAAACCTGGCAGTTTCGCCTGAAGGCAAACCCAGTACACAGCGTGCTGCCGGAAGGCTCGCAGTCCGGACGTGGCAAGGTGTTAGCGCATGTCACGCCCGCTCAACAAAAACAGTGGCTGCTGGATCGCGCGCCATCGCTCGGCTTTGCATTGTCGGAAGAGGGCTTTGACATTGTGCATTCGCAGTGGTATGGCTTTGACAAAGGCGGCGGGCACAGAGTAACATTGCGCACGGCTAGCTTTGAGGGCATCCTGCGAATCACCGATACACAGCGCTTCCAGCAAACGATACTTGGGGGCGTCGGACGCGCCAAGGCATACGGATGCGGTTTGCTGACAGTAACCAGATGGAGAGGAGACGCCCATGGCTGACCTGCCAGGCATCCAGAAACCAGCACTAAAGGCGCTGCCGCGGATACGGGATCGGATCACCTTCCTGTATCTGGAGCGGTGCGCAGTAAACCGACAGGATGGCGCGATCACTGTAACGGATGCACGTGGATGCGTCCATATCCCATCCGCGGCGATTGGCGCGCTGTTGCTCGGTCCAGGTACCACGATCACTCATCGCGCAATGGAACTGATTGGCGACAGTGGGGCTAGCGTTTTATGGGTGGGAGAACATGGCGTGCGCTACTACGCGCACGGGCGACCCTTGACGCATTCCTCCGCGCTATTGATCCAACAGGCAAATCTGGTGAGCAATGCCCGTACTCGTATCGCAGTGGCGCGCAAGATGTACCAGCTACGCTTCCCGGGGGAAGATGTGTCCGCCATGAGCATGCAGCAACTGCGCGGGCGGGAAGGCGCACGTGTCCGATCAGCATACCGGCGAGTTTCCAACGATACAGGGTTGCCGTGGCATGGGCGTGAATTTGATCCAGATGACTTTCTAGCGGGTGACGATATCAATAAAGCGTTGTCTGCTGCACATGCTTGCTTATACGGCATTGCACACTGCGTGATCGTCGCGCTTGGCTTGGCACCTGGCCTCGGCTTTGTGCATACCGGGCATGAGCGATCCTTCGTGTACGATATCGCCGACCTGTACAAGGTGGAAATCACAATCCCCATCGCGTTTCAGACTACCGCTGAAAAGCCTGAGGATATTGCCGCTGCAGTACGCCACAAGGTTCGCGATGCATTAGCAGGCGGGAACATTCTTGCACGTGCAGTGAAGGACATCCATTGGCTGCTGATGGGCGACGAGGCGGCATCGATGCCTGAAACAAATGTGCTTTACCTTTGGGACGATCGCAGCGAAGCTGTCGCAACAGGCGTATCCTACGCAGATTCATGGGACGACAGGCAGACAGGGATGCTTGAAAACGGCTATGGGCGGCTGTCGGAGGATTCATGATGGTTGTGATTACACTGACCAGTTGTCCGCCTGCGCTGCGGGGCGATCTATCCAAATGGCTGCAGGAAATCAACCCCTGCGTTTATGTTGGACAAGTGAGCTCACGCGTGCGTGAAGAATTGTGGAGCCGAATTATCGCCCACACTGGGAGCGGACGTGCAACAATGGTGTTCAGCGTTAACAACGAGCAGCACATGGACTTCCTTGTCCACAATACGTCCTGGGAGCCAATCGACTTTGACGGGCTAAAGCTGATGCTGCGACCAAGCCCGGCGAGGCTTCAAGCTACGAGCACGCCGCGAACAGGCTTCAGCAAAGCAGCAAAGTCGCTAACGGCTAGAAAGATGACCACACATAAAGCTTCAACAAGAGCCGTAGATTTTGTCGTGGTTGATGTGGAAACATCCGGCCTTGATGCCAACACATGCGAAATCATTGAAATAGGTGCTATAAAGACATGTCAAGGTGTAATTGCCGAGTCTTTCAATGTCCTTGTTAAACCGCGCGAAGCCCTCCGCCCGGAAATAATCGCCCTGACAGGAATTACACAAGATATGCTTTCGCAAGATGGAAAGACTTTAAAGGAAGCACTATCAGGGTTTCTTCAATTCGTTGGACTAATGCCGGTTGTATCGCACAATGCAAGATTTGACTTTGCTTTTCTGCGTAGCGCATGTGCACAATGCGGGTTTCCGTTATTTTCCAACAGATGCATCGACACGCTGGCACTGGCTCGTCGCACGGTAAAGGAGGTGGAAAACTACAAGTTGCAAACATTACTGGCACATTTTGGCATTCAAGTTACCGAGGCGCACAGGAGCATCAGCGACTGTAAAGCCGTGTTGACGTTGTACCACAAACTCAATGAAATCCAGCGCACAGAAAAGTGAAATCCTTGTGGGATCGACATTTGTTAAGTATGCTCCCCGCGTATGCGGGGGTGATCCCTGCGCCAGTGCCTCTTCGTTTCCGCCTGCTTTATGCTCCCCGCGTATGCGGGGGTGATCCCAAGCCAAAGCGAGCGGCGGTTATAAGATGGCGATGCTCCCCGCGTATGCGGGGGTGATCCCATTGACAGTGTCAAAGCGGCAATCATCGCCGAATGCTCCCCGCGTATGCGGGGGTGATCCTAGCGCCCGTTTCGTACGCGGTCACCCATGTATATGCTCCCCGCGTATGCGGGGGTGATCCCGGCGGCCGCAATCCGCAAGATGCTTGCAAAGCATGCTCCCCGCGTATGCGGGGGTGATCCCTATCAATCAGCCTGTCGGTAGCGATGATTTCCATGCTCCCCGCGTATGCGGGGGTGATCCTCCATCGCGGCCAGCGCCAGCCGTGGGCAAGTCATGCTCCCCGCGTATGCGGGGGTGATCCCAAGCCGCCCTCGCTGGTGGCAATTTCCATTGCATGCTCCCCGCGTATGCGGGGGTGATCCCCCGCGCGGGTGCATCGCCCATGTTATAGAAGCATGCTCCCCGCGTATGCGGGGGTGATCCTGATACCCTTGGCAATTGTAGCCATATTGGATTATGCTCCCCGCGTATGCGGGGGTGATCCCTGCCCCAGCGTTAGGCTGGCGTCACCCTCTGTATGCTCCCCGCGTATGCGGGGGTGATCCCAAGGGGGTCAACCAAGTGACTATCCTCACCAAATGCTCCCCGCGTATGCGGGGGTGATCCCTGCTTTAACTACTACGCCCCCGCGCAGAGCATATGCTCCCCGCGTATGCGGGGGTGATCCCCATTGATCAGGTGCCACCTCAGCTGCGCGAGGATGCTCCCCGCGTATGCGGGGGTGATCCCAAGGCGGTCAACCAAGTGACTATCCTCACCAAATGCTCCCCGCGTATGCGGGGGTGATCCCGGTCATGTTATCAGCCCAGCGCAAGGCACTGCATGCTCCCCGCGTATGCGGGGGTGATCCCACCTCCAATGTTTTGATAGTTAATTCTATCATATGCTCCCCGCGTATGCGGGGGTGATCCCGCCCAACGGGCAGGGCTTGCATCGCCTACCGCATGCTCCCCGCGTATGCGGGGGTGATCCCTCGACTGGGGATATGCTATCAGCATCTCGATAATGCTCCCCGCGTATGCGGAGGTGATCCCTCGACTGGGGATATGCTATCAGCATCTCGATAATGCTCCCCGCGTATGCGGGGGTGATCCTAAGATAGGAGGAAAAGCATGAGTTACTTGAAAATGCTCCCCGCGTATGCGGGGGTGATCCTAACGGTTAAGGAGTGGCATACCATGAGGCATTATGCTCCCCGCGTATGCGGGGGTGATCCCATCTGGCGAAAGGCATCGCGCTTATCCAGCCCATGCTCCCCGCGTATGCGGGGGTGATCCTATACGCGCGCGCGCATGTATAGCGCGCCACGCATGCTCCCCGCGTATGCGGGGGTGATCCCAAAACGATCGTAAAGACCCTGCGCAGCCCTAAATGCTCCCCGCGTATGCGGGGGTGATCCCATGCCTTCAGCCCGCGAAAGTGTTGCAAGTTTATGCTCCCCGCGTATGCGGGGGTGATCCCCAGCGTAACACTACGGGGCGTGGGGGAAACCTATGCTCCCCGCGTATGCGGGGGTGATCCTAGGAAAGGGAATGGGGGGTTGCCTTGGTTGCCATGCTCCCCGCGTATGCGGGGGTGATCCTCCGTTGATCGATAGCTCCTTTAGCGTTATGTTATGCTCCCCGCGTATGCGGGGGTGATCCCCCGTTTGACATCCTCCTGCAATCCTACCATGCGATGCTCCCCGCGTATGCGGGGGTGATCCTTCAAAAAAAGTTTTGACCGACCGCGCCGCAAAATGCTCCCCGCGTATGCGGGGGTGATCCCTTTTTACCAGACCATTTGTAGCCAGCCGCCTTATGCTCCCCGCGTATGCGGGGGTGATCCCCTATAAAACAACGTATTCATTGGGAGGTTAACATGCTCCCCGCGTATGCGGGGGTGATCCCTGGCGACATCACAAGTGGCAAAAACGATAACGATGCTCCCCGCGTATGCGGGGGTGATCCCAGGCAGATCAACTGTACAATCCACTTCCGTCTATGCTCCCCGCGTATGCGGGGGTGATCCCAGTTGCAACTGCGGGCTTGGTAATTTTCACGATATGCTCCCCGCGTATGCGGGGGTGATCCTTCATCGTATGCGCCTTCGCCAAGGTCATCGGGATGCTCCCCGCGTATGCGGGGGTGATCCCTTAAGCGCCGCGCCGATGGCCGCTATCAGTGTATGCTCCCCGCGTATGCGGGGGTGATCCCATTTGTGCCGCCTGCAAACAGGATGCCCTGACATGCTCCCCGCGTATGCGGGGGTGATCCCGTGCTCACCCGGTAGACAGAAAAGGCCGCTGGATGCTCCCCGCGTATGCGGGGGTGATCCCCAAGCAGCGCAAACAGCAGGCGATTGTATTTCATGCTCCCCGCGTATGCGGGGGTGATCCCTTCCCTCTGGCCATTTGCCCGTCTTCCTCAATATGCTCCCCGCGTATGCGGGGGTGATCCCGCAAGCACACGACTACCATGTACGCAAAGGATATGCTCCCCGCGTATGCGGGGGTGATCCCATTTAACCCCGGTGGAAAGGGGCACGCATGGGATGCTCCCCGCGTATGCGGGGGTGATCCCAACATCATCAAGGCGTTGCGATGGTGATTGCAATGCTCCCCGCGTATGCGGGGGTGATCCTAATTCATGGGGTACCTCCTTGCCCGGCGGCTTATGCTCCCCGCGTATGCGGGGGTGATCCCCTGTTCTTTCAGGCGGTACGAATCATCAAGGAATGCTCCCCGCGTATGCGGGGGTGATCCCCATTCGCCCGATAGATGTTGGGTCATTAGCCGATGCTCCCCGCGTATGCGGGGGTGATCCCAGCTTCGCGGTCATCGAAACGGAATCGGATGAATGCTCCCCGCGTATGCGGGGGTGATCCCAACATCTGCCAGATGCAGCCCATCCGTTGCAAATGCTCCCCGCGTATGCGGGGGTGATCCTTGGCCGACGGTTCCGGGCGCACGTGGGCGCTGATGCTCCCCGCGTATGCGGGGGTGATCCCATGCAAGGCGCTGACGCAATTTTCAAATATGAATGCTCCCCGCGTATGCGGGGGTGATCCCGGCTCGCGGCAAAAACGGCGACTACTACGTCGATGCTCCCCGCGTATGCGGGGGTGATCCCATCAGCATAACATGCCGCGTCTTTGGCACGGAATGCTCCCCGCGTATGCGGGGGTGATCCCACAGTGATCCCTGGAATTGCTTCGCCTGTGATATGCTCCCCGCGTATGCGGGGGTGATCCCATGATGCCCTGTCCGTCAGCAAGCGTCAGATTATGCTCCCCGCGTATGCGGGGGTGATCCTCAAATTGCCTGTCGCTGCGCAGCCTGCGGGATATGCTCCCCGCGTATGCGGGGTGATCCTATGCTTACAGAGCTTGGCATCCGTGATGATTTATGCTCCCCGCGTATGCGGGGGTGATCCCACCTAGCCCCATTACCCCACCCGGCAGCCGCCATGCTCCCCGCGTATGCGGGGGTGATCCCGCGTAAACGACGGCGATTTGCGCACACTCAATATGCTCCCCGCGTATGCGGGGGTGATCCCACGGAAACCATAACGGCAACCGTTGTCGCAAAATGCTCCCCGCGTATGCGGGGGTGATCCCTTTGATATGCAGTTGTGAAGGCGAGAGGAAGGATGCTCCCCGCGTATGCGGGGGTGATCCTTCTTCTGGCGTGATGGCCGGCGTTTGACCGGGATGCTCCCCGCGTATGCGGGGGTGATCCCTGATGCAGATGAATTCTGAAAGTGCAAAAATGATGCTCCCCGCGTATGCGGGGGTGATCCCAGCGTACGGCGGCGGTCAGTCCAATGCTGTGCATGCTCCCCGCGTATGCGGGGGTGATCCCTACATCCGCGACAAACGCCGTTACCGCCGGATATGCTCCCCGCGTATGCGGGGGTGATCCCAGCACGATCCGCAGGCTGGCCAGTGACAGCCGATGCTCCCCGCGTATGCGGGGGTGATCCCGCGCTCAACACCACTGGTATCAACATGACCTTATGCTCCCCGCGTATGCGGGGGTGATCCTCTGGATAGCGTCAAAGCGGCGATTATCGCCGAATGCTCCCCGCGTATGCGGGGGTGATCCCCCTGTCCGATGACATCACTGTAGGTTATCAGGATGCTCCCCGCGTATGCGGGGGTGATCCCATGCGCCGATAGGGACGCAGGCGGTCAGCGTAATGCTCCCCGCGTATGCGGGGGTGATCCCCGTTGTACTCGCCCGCCAGCAGGGCATGGGGCATGCTCCCCGCGTATGCGGGGGTGATCCCTTTTTGGAGGTCTACAACGGCATGTCCGTTGAGATGCTCCCCGCGTATGCGGGGGTGATCCCATTACGGTGGATGAGGCACAAATCAAGGCGGCATGCTCCCCGCGTATGCGGGGGTGATCCCAGCGGCAGCCTTGAAAGCGGTTGTCCCGTTGCATGCTCCCCGCGTATGCGGGGGTGATCCCCAGTAGTTTCCGCGCATCGGCGCGCCCTGAAAATGCTCCCCGCGTATGCGGGGGTGATCCCACGGCGCTTGCGCAAAGGCTGGCGCTGCGCGAATGCTCCCCGCGTATGCGGGGGTGATCCCTACACCGAGTAAGCGGCATAGCCGTAAAGGAGATGCTCCCACCTGCGCACATCATAGGTTCTTGCTTTTCAGATGCTCCCCGCGTATGCGGGGGTGATCCTATACTGGTTTATAGAGAGCAAATTTATCGGAAGATGCTCCCCGCGTATGCGGGGGTGATCCCACGCTGGTAATGATGCCCCATGTTGCCTGCGCATGCTCCCCGCGTATGCGGGGGTGATCCTCGGTTTACACGCGGGATGAAACCCTTTGCTGGATGCTCCCCGCGTATGCGGGGGTGATCCCGAGCTGCTGACAAGCGGCAGCGTTACCATATGATGCTCCCCGCGTATGCGGGGGTGATCCCAACGGTCATCCGTGCGCAGTACCGCCCCATGTATGCTCCCCGCGTATGCGGGGGTGATCCCCGCAATGATGGCGCCGTATATACCCGCCCAGAATGCTCCCCGCGTATGCGGGGGTGATCCCCCGTATGAAAAAGGTGAAAGAATGATCACAAGATGCTCCCCGCGTATGCGGGGGTGATCCCAAAACGCGCAAAACAAGCGAGCGAGCGAGCACATGCTCCCCGCGTATGCGGGGGGTGATCCCAAGGCGCAGGGCGGCCAGCGCGTGATGTACGCATGCTCCCCGCGTATGCGGGGGTGATCCCTGCCACAGCTGATCACCGCTTAGCCCCGGCGTATGCTCCCCGCGTATGCGGGGGTGATCCTTCGTTCATGTACATCCCTCCGTTACGCAAACAATGCTCCCCGCGTATACGGGGGTGATCCTTGAAACCAACGAAAAAGGACTCGCGTTACAGCATGCTCCCCGCGTATGCGGGGGTGATCCTTGAAACCCATGGCGCATGTAGTGCTGGATGGTATGCTCCCCGCGTATGCGGGGGTGATCCTTACCAAGCAGCCGCGACAAAGCCTACGCCGACATGCTCCCCGCGTATGCGGGGGTGATCCTGTGTACATCTTCGTACCTGCGCATAGCGAGCCATGCTCCCCGCGTATGCGGGGGTGATCCCATCACGCATAGCCAGCCTGTAAGGCGTGATAGATGCTCCCCGCGTATGCGGGGGTGATCCCGTGTATCATGCATCGCCGGATTGTCACGGGATATGCTCCCCGCGTATGCGGGGGTGATCCCTCATACGGGTTCGAACCTGCGTGGAACAATGAATGCTCCCCGCGTATGCGGGGGTGATCAATAAAGAAACCCCGCCGTTAAGCGGGGTAAAGAATGCTCCCCGCGTATGCGGGGGGGATCCCTACTGATCGCGCAGAGTGACCCGCCTACGGGCGTGCTCCCAGCGTATGCGGGGGTGATCCTGCCACAGGCGGACAGGGCATTGCATAGGCGTTATGCTCCCCGCGTATGCGGGGGTGATCCCTACTGAGCGCACAGAGTGACCCGCCTACGGGCATGCTCCCCGCGTATGCGGGGGTGATCCTCCACGGCTGTCTGTCTTGTGGGCACAGTATCTATGCTCCCCGCGTATGCGGGGGTGATCCCGCGCAAAGGGCAGGGCTTGCATCGCCTACAGCATGCTCCCCGCGTATGCGGGGGTGATCCCGTGTAATAGGCGGTGACATCGCGTGTGCCGTCATGCTCCCCGCGTATGCGGGGGTGATCCCATTGTGCCACGTACCGCGCGGTCGATAACGAAATGCTCCCCGCGTATGCGGGGGTGATCCTGCAGGGCGATATGGTGTGGGAGCTTACCCCGGATGCTCCCCGCGTATGCGGGGGTGATCCCGCAGCTGGGCGGTGTCTTCCTCGGTGAGCACGATGCTCCCCGCGTATGCGGGGGTGATCCTTATCCGCCCTTTCCTCAGAGGGGTAGTAGTAGATTGTTGTGTTTTATAATCAATTATTGTTCACTACAGCACCTTACCCCCCTTTCCCAAAAATCGCTCTTGGAGGGAAGAGCCGCCTCCCCCAGGTCGGCGACCCCTCCCAAACCCATATGGCATAAGGGGGGGACCCCTTTTCAAATGCTGTTTTCAGCACCTGCAAGAGGTCCCCTTCGTGTGTTCTTTTCCATGAGCATCCGGCGCCTTTCCTCTCGCTCAAACACCAGCGCCTCGGTGCTGGAAACCCAAGTGCTGCGGTAGTTTGCCACGCCGACGTGATGGTGCCAGTTGGTGGTTTTATCCAGCTTGTACTCTGCGGTCAGCGCGCGCAGGTTTTTATCGAAAAACAGGGTGTTTTGCCCCCTTTTTCGGGTGTTTTTTGCTATGTTTATGGGGAGTCCACACACCCGCGCGACCTCCCGCAGAGGGTGCCGCTGGAGGTCACACAGGCGTATCAACACACGCTGTTCCTCCGGGAGCCGATTGACTGCCGCGCGCACGACCTGCACCACCTCCTGCCGCTGTACATCGGCCTCGATGTCTACATCGGCGGCCAGCGTATCGCCCAGTGTCGGCTCCTCGCCCTCCGTCATCGGCGCATCCAGCGATAGCTCCAGCATCCGAACGCGCGGCTGTTTCCGGTTCAGGGAAAGCATCAGCCGTATCTCGCAGCGGATATAGTACGCCGCCCAGTGCGCAAAGCTGCCCTTGCTTTCGTCGTAAGAGGTGGCCGCCGTCATCAGCCCGATGAAACCCGTCTGCATCAGGTCGTCGATATCGATCGCCGGATCATGCTCGCATGCGCTCAGATACTTGCGCACAATTGTATATACCAGTCCGCTGTGTTGCTCGCAGACCTCTGCCCAGTTGACCATTTATCGCGCCTCCTGTATACTGAGGTTACCGCAGTACAGGAAACGCAGCCCCGGCAGTATGTTGAAGATACAGCCGGGGCATTTTCATGCCCAGAGATAAGTAAGTCACTGACTAGCCAGCGCATCCAGCAGCCGCGCCGCATGCAGGCAGGTTGCCCGGATGTTGATTTCGTCGCCGTCATCGTCACAGACCGCATCGAATGGGATACCCGCCGATGCCTTGCGCAGCTGCCGGGCAAGCCGTTTCGCCTCCGCCATGCGCTCGCTGTGGAGGATGCTCGCTGGCACTGGCCTGCCCGGCATGGGAGTGTTATCAGGCAGCTGCACAGGCGGTTGCAGGTCCTCCGGCCTCGGCGGTTCATACTGCACAATTGGCCTCTCCAGCTTGCGTGCGCGTGCCTCCTGCACCGCGCGTTTGACCGCGTCCGGCTGTCCTGCACGATGCGCGTCCAGCACCTCCGCCTGCTTTGCCTTGGGTAGCGTGCTCGCGTCATACGCGGTCGAGATGCCAATGGCACCGCTGGCAAACGCCTGCTTGAAGCCGTCGCTCAGGCGCTCGTTGATGCTCTCCATCCGCGCCATCTGCGTCGGACTGACGCTGAGCATCTCGGCCACGATATCGCGCATCCGCCCTTGAAAGGAATACCCTTCCGCACGCAGCTGCCTAAACAGCTCCTTGATGCGCCCGAAAAGCGTTGGTAAAACAACAAAGCCGGTAACCATCTGCCTGGCTGGCAACGGCGCAAACTTCTATCGGCTGCTGCCTCCAGCGTATAAGAATGGCCTTATCGAGGTATTTGATACCGTCGGAACCCCGCTGAGCGTTTTCCTCAGAAGAGACCGACAGGAGCAGAAGACAGAGGTCGTGCAGGGTCTGTTAATGGATGATAACATTTTCCAGGAGCCAGAGAATGACGAACGTAAGTCCCTTGGCAAACTCGATTCCGGGGATGTATGGGAAAGCCTACTCAAGATGCTGAAAGCCTACACTGCCGTTTTTACAAAGGAAGCGCTGGCAGACCCTATCGCCAGCGACCTTGGCCAAATGCTCGACAATCCGGCTATGGTGGAGAATCTACATGCCAATGTTTACAGGAATGCAGAATCGCTGGAGATGCTCAACCGTCATCTGCTGCCCTTGAAGAGACAATTGCTGGACCATTTGGGCGATATTCAAGCGGAGAATAAAGAAGGTGCGTATAGCCTGTAGAGCAGCATATGCTTTCCATGCGGAATGCGCCAGACGCCGCCGCACAGGCGATGCATCCATCACTTTGCGGCGGCCGCTGCTGCGCGCTGTCGCTTCGAGTACAAAGCGCCACGCGCATAGCAACGGGCTTGCAAAGCTTTCTAACCCCGAAGCCGCCGCATACTGCAATGGCGGGCGTGAAGACGCTTGTTTAGCAGCGCGATGTAGTTTTACAATCGTTTTGCTACCTGCCAGGTGTTATTTGCCTGTCTATGTGGTACACTATAAGCAGCAGCGTGGTCAATCGGCTGCGGAAGGGGAGGGTCTGCATGGAACAAGGCAGAGAGAACGATTCATGCAAGGAAACTATACTGGAACGGCTGAACCGCATCGAACGTCAGCTTGAAGCGCTGACCAAAACTGTGCAAAGCAACCCGCCCTCTCACAAGGCAAGCACAGCTGGAATGCAAGAAAGCGCAAATACGATGGAAGCCAATATCAAGTGGTATAACGCGCTTTGGAAACAAGGTTTGGGGCAACCGCAGGTGCTTGAAGCCATACGGCAGAAGATGGCAGAGGATTTGGACGCATGCGTGACTGGATTTCGAGATCAGGATCAAGCCATGATTAATCGTACCTTTGCCGAGTTTGTGCCCCTACAGGACGGACGTTTGTTTGTGTTGCCATACATGAACCTTAGTGAGGATGATGTGCTCTTTATCGCCTTGCCCTACCCCGTCAATGATATATGGTTCAACCGCGGCCTGAGTATGCTGGAGCGGGTTTACACCATCCACGGTATTCGGGATCGGCTCAACCCGCGCGTGCAGATCGGCGACCCTGCCATCCTCAAGCGCAAGGTAACAAGCGGCGGGCTGGAGACGGTGTTTACCCCCTACCGCTCCGGAACCATGTTGGTGGAGTAATTGCATTCCCCCGCAAGCATGCGGCATTGTGCAGCCTAGCACGTTGCATCCATAACCATCAGCGCCAGCGCCAGGTTTGCAGCCATCGGCGCTGGCGCTGTTTTATGAAGCAGGCGCCCTCTAACGCAGATTTCGCTTGCCCGAAAGCAAAAAATGCGGTACGCTAGGCGTAACAACCATCCACACACGAATACACGCAAACCATGTGCGATGTACAAACGCAACCCTTGGCACCTCTCCCACGGGAATCATGTGCCACAGCGCAATGCCCCTGCAAATGTGCCGAAAATGACTGCTGACTAATTCGAATGCAGCAAAATCCATGACTGGTCGATTTCCACCCCGCTTACCGAAAGGAGCCCGCCATGTCGCCAAATACCGCAAGAATGGCCATCTGTTATGATTTTGACCATACCCTGAGCCCGGATGATATGCAGGCCTATGCCTTCATTCCTTCCGTTGCGTTTGATAAAGCCACATTCTGGGCGCAGTCCAACGCGGATGCCGTGCAAAACCACATGGATCGTAATTTGGCATGGATGAAGAAAATGCTGGACGAAGCCATCCATGCGCGACAATCCATCCGCAGGGAAGCATTCATCGAGCAGGGGAAAGCAGTCGAGCTATATCGCGGGCTGGATACCTGGTTTGACACTTTGAATGCCTATGGCCATGCGCGCGGCATGCTGGTGGAGCATTACATCATCTCCTCCGGCCTCAAGGAGATGATCGAGGGCACCGCCATCGCGCCAAAATTCTCCCGCATTTACGCCTCCTCCTTTTTGTATAATACGGACGGCGTAGCCGTATGGCCAGCACAGGTGGTTAACTACACCAACAAAACGCAGTTCATCTACCGCATCGCCAAAGGGATGTTTGATGAAAACGATGATCGCGTCAATCACAGCATGCGCCCTGAAGAACTGCATGTGCCCTACGAAAATATCATCTACCTTGGGGATAGCGATACGGATATCCCCAGCATGCGCGTGGTCAAACGAAAAGGCGGCGTAGCCATCGGCGTCTATAACCCCGCCGAAGGCAGCCATCAAAAGATGTGCGATCTGTTTCTGGACAAACGCATCGATTATTTTGCTCCGGCGGACTATTCGCCCGACCAGCTCATGCATCGGCTGCTAACCAAACTGATTGACCTTGCGGCCGCCCGTCATGCGCTGGCACAGGAACGGCAAACCCTCACCGCACATGTGCAGAAATGTGAGTAACCTGCGCCGCCCGCCGCATGGCAGGTAAACCTGGTGATGTGCGCATCATCCTGTTTTTAATAGCAAAGCGACGAATCCATTTGAACGGATTCGTCGCTTTGCTTGCATTGTGCAGGTTTCTGCGGTAAGGGGGCTGCTCGTCTTTACTCCGCAAACAACGGTGTGGAAAGATAGCGATCGCCCGTATCCGGCAGCACCACCACAATGGTTTTGCCCGCATTCTCCGGCCGCTTGGCTACCGCAATGGCTGCCCAAACCGCCGCGCCGGAAGAAATCCCCATCAGGATGCCTTCCAGTTTGCCAATCAGTTTGCCGGTTTCAAAAGCGTCCTCATTGCCCACGGGAATAATCTCATCATAGATTTTCGTATTGAGCACAGCGGGCACAAACCCCGCGCCGATGCCCTGTATGCGGTGACTGCCCGCCACGCCTGTGGCTAGCACGGGCGAAGCCGCGGGCTCCACAGCGATAACTTGTAGATGGGGATGCAGGTTCTTCAGGTATTCTCCCGCGCCGGTGATGGTACCCCCCGTACCCACGCCAGCCACCAGAAAATCAATATGCCCATCCGTATCCCTTTCAATTTCTGGCCCAGTGTTCCTGCGGTGTGCCTCTGGGTTAGCAGGGTTAATGAATTGCCCGGGGATAAAACTGTTGGGGGTCTCTCTGGCAAGTTCATCCGCCTTGGCGATGGCGCCCTTCATGCCCTGTGCGCCATCGGTCAGCACCAACTCAGCCCCATAGGCTTTCATGAGCTGGCGGCGCTCCACACTCATGGTTTCCGGCATCACAATGATGATGCGATACCCGCGTGCCGCCGCAACCGACGCAAGCCCAATGCCGGTGTTCCCGCTGGTGGGCTCAATAATCACCGAACCTTCCTTCAGCAAGCCCTGCGCCTCGGCGTCATCCAGCATGGCTTTCGCAATGCGGTCTTTGACGGATCCGGCGGGGTTGAATGATTCAAGTTTGGCGATGATCTTCGCTTTCAGGTCAAAGTGTTTCTCAATATGGCCGAGTTCCAGCAACGGTGTATTGCCAATGAGTTGGTCGGCGGAGGTATAGATTCTTGCCATGGTGTTGCCATCCTTTCTCAGTACGGGTAAGATTGATGCTTGGCGTGGGTTATGCTATCGTATGGTGCGGCCAAGCGCTCTCCTGCGCCCTTCGCGGAGGTTGCCGTATAGCGTATGCCCGCGTATATCCCCGTTGGCTGCATTGCAGCCTTCCACAGGATAACGATGCGCCCCATCCCCTGCGCAAATCGCTGATCCTAGCATATCGCTTTATTCCTAGTATGTCAATAGGGTTACAGGTCAATATGGAAATTTTCTGAACTGTCAGGAAAAGCAGCGATGAAGCATGTGTTAACCATGCGTGTCACCTTGGTCTAAACCCCGGTTTGTTACTACCGTCGCTCGCCTCATGGCACTGCGCGCTGTTCGCTTGCTTTCGTTATGTGCTGTGCCGTAAGGCTTTGGGTTTCCACCCCAAAGCCCATCAGGTTTTTTGCTCCTGCACCATGACCAGCGCTGCCATTCGCTCTGAATCCAAATTATTGACTGCGTGGCACACATCAATAACGCGTATTGGTCGCAAATCCTTCCGATTGCCTGCCCATCGCCGCCGCAGGATGGTTTGCCTTCTCCAAAGCCCGCGTACCCCGTTCTACCGCAAAAGACCCCTGCGAGCCATGCCGCAGAGGTCTTTATATGCAAATCTCATCGTGTATACTCGCCTGCCCAGAGGCTAAGCCGGATGATAGGTCAACAGCCCTATGTGCAAAAGCAGGCGATTGTCTAGGCAGCCGCTCGGCTATACGAGCCGCAAGCCCTGCGCAGCCTGTTGATCCTGATAGCAGGTTACCAGCTTGCGGATGCGGTCGTAGGGGTTCAACAGGCGGCTCAAGCTGCGGTCATGGTTGAGCGTCGCGATGATAAAACTCACATACTTGCTCATATCCGCTTCCACAAACCATTCGCGATCCTTGAGTTCCGGCTGGCGATACGTCAGGTTGGTGCCAATCACGCGGGTGATGATGCCATCGGCATACGCTTTGTCAAAGGCTTCCAGCCCATTGGTAAACAGGGGAAAGGTAGCCGCCGCGTAGATGCGCTTGGCGTTGCGCTTTTTCAGCTCCCGCGCCAAATCTAAAATGCTGTCTCCGGAAGAAAGAATGTCGTCACTTACGAAAACATCCTTGCCATCCACATCATCCCCCAGGTATTCATGGGCGATGATGGGGTTGCGGCCATCCACGATGGTGGTATAATCACGCCGCTTGTAGAAAAGCCCCATATCCAGCCCAAGTACGGAGGAGTAGAAAATGTTGCGGTCGATAGCGCCTTCATCGGGGCTTACAATCATCATATGGCCGCGTTCCAGCCGCAGATCGGTCTGGTTGCGCAGAAGCGCCTTCAAAATCTGGTAGGTGGGCTTCACGCTGTCAAAGCCCGCCAGCGGGACGGCGTTCTGCACGCGGGGGTCGTGCGCGTCAAAGGTGATAATGTTGGAAACGCCCATATTCACGAGCTCCTGCAGCGCCATCGCGCAGTCCAGACTTTCGCGGCTGGTGCGGCGGTGCTGCCGCCCTTCATACAGCATGGGCATAATGAGGTTGATACGTTTGGCGCGTCCGCCGATGGCCGCAATGATGCGCTTGACATCCTGATAATGGTCATCCGGTGACATGGGCACGGTTTTCCCGTACATTTTATAGGTGACATTGTACGCGCCGATATCGGAAAGAATGTAGATATCGTAGCCGCGTACGGAGCTGCGGATCATACCCTTGGCTTCGCCTGTACCAAAGCGCGGGCACTGTACGTCTATCAAAAAATTCTCCCGGTTCGCGCCCAACACGCCAAACAAGGGTGTTTGGGTGTCTTCCATGGCATCCTGATGCTCACGCCACTTCATCAGCCAGCGGTTCACACTCGCACCCAATTCCTCGCAACCTGGCATGGCAATGAGTCCCAGCGGGGCAAAGGGTGCGGATAGCATTTCCTCGTCGTTCCAACTGTTGGTAAAATCCGTCATGATTTCGCTCCTTTGACGTCTGTCCTAGGCACAAAATTGGCATGAACAGTATACACTGGATTAGCGGGGAATAAAAGGGCAAGAAAAACAAAATGCGTACATTCGGCGTGGTTTTGTGAAAAGGCGCTAGTTTCCGGCAGATTCATTTGGCGCTTCCAAAGGGCGCGCGTTGGCTGTCAAGGATCGTTCGTCACCTGACAACCCATGGCAGCGCTGGGGTTGCATGCGGCATCATGCAGCGTCTTCAGGATTGTCCGCAGCTTACCCCTCACAAGCCAAGGCAGGCATAGCACAGGATAATGTTCGGAAATGCAGTACGGAAACGGGTTGTGTAGCTGCCTGCGCAACAGAACGGAATACGGTTGTTTTCATCCTGCGGCACAGGGCTATGCTTGCCGATGGTCAGGCAGACGCCAATTCGAAGCCTGTTGCCAAAGCCGCACAAGACACCCGCTAACCCCCGTTTCTACACGCCATCCCGTTGCGGCTCTCACATGGCAGCGCCGTCCGCGTCTTGCTGTGTGCTCGGCTGCTCCTTGGGTTTGAAAATCCAAAACTTGCTGGCTACATAGTTAAACACCGTTACCAATACCAGCACCAGCAGGCGGTTGATCACATTGCTGATGCCGGAAAGGTTCAGCAGCGCGGCAAGGCCAACCTCAAACAGCGCCCAGCTTACCGCACGCGCCCCCGCGAAGGCTAGCAGCTCGAGCGAAATGCTGCGGCGCGTCCCCCCCACGACACGAAACACCATCCGCCGATTGATCCAAAAAGCAAACAGTACGCAGACCACCCAGGATACCGTGTTGCCCGCCATCACCTGTACGGCGTTGGCGCCGTTGATGGTATGATCCTCCGAGAGGAGCATGTATACGCCGTAGGAGATGATCACGCTGAGCAGCGTGGTCAGCAAACCCGCAATGATATACCGCAACAGTTCGAGCATCGCCGTTTTGTTGGTTAGCAGTTTTTTAACCTTATCCATGAATCAGGGTCATTCCTCTCCGTGATCGCCACGCGCATAGTCGCAGCTGTATATGGCCTCCAAGGGGACTGTAATAGGCGTGCGCTTGGCTGTGAGCAGAAGCGTCACCTGCAAGCTGTCCATGGCAAGCACCGTTACCGGCTTTTGCACCAGCTTGCCATCCAGCATCAGCACCGCGCGAATCCTGCGCCCCTTTTGGAGTGAATACCGTAAAAAGCGTTCCATCGCCCGCCTCGCTCAGCCGCCAGCCGCCGGGTCCAGCGCGGGATCCACCGTTGCCGAAGGCGCGGCGGAATCGCTTGCGGCAGCTTCTCCCTGATACGCCTCGGGCACTGCGAATATCAGATAGACGCCGTCCTCGCTTTCATAGATGGGCGTGAGCAGCTCGCGAAGGCTTTGTGCGTCAACCGCGTAAGCGGACCACTCCCAGGGGCTCACATATACGTAGGCAACACCATAGCTGGCCAGCACCGCTAGGTTTTCCTGAGGCGCTTCATAAAAGGCCCGCAGTTCCTGCTTGCGCGCAGTGGTGCTGAAGCCGTGGTAATACAGGTACAGGTCGCTGCCGCATACGATGGTGCGTCCCGCCAGCGATGCCACCGGGTTCAAATGCTGTGTGCCCGTAAGAAACACGCTATGTTCCGGTGTGTTCTCCAACACAAAATCCGCAACCGCGATATCCCTTCCCGTATAAGCCTGATAATCACTGATGGCTTCCCGCGCGAGCGTAAGCCCGGAGGATAGGAAGCAGGCCGCCAGAAAAAGCGCGCCCAGCGTACGCCAGCCTGCCGCGCCCTTGATACGGGCAAACAGATCCAGCGCGTAATCCGCCGCCATGGGCAAAAGCAGTAAGAACCAAACGTAAATCAGCTTGTTATTATCATACTCATTGGGTTGGAACAGAATGAATTCCGCAATCAACAGGATCAGGAACGCGCCCGCGGCGATCAGTCTATGCTGGAAAATCCAATCCCGCGGGATGGGCGCATCGGCAAAGCAGGTTTCCGGCAATCCATCTGTCATGGAAGCTGCCTTGCGTTTTCTGTCCTTCTCCGCGTCTTTCTGGGCATCAAACGCATGGTGGAAAAGCTCTTCGATCAAAGGACGCTGGCTCTTCTCCGGCTTATCATGACCAGTAACGGCGCGCATTACGCCCACACGATCATTATCCTCGGGGGAGAATGCGCTGGCTCGCAACAGATCAGGCGTCAGCGGCGGTGTGAAGGGCTCCTGAACCTGACGTCTGGTGATTTCCTTGGGGCTAATGGGCAGGCTGTGCTGGCCATATGCGGGCATGTCATGGGCGATGACGCTATGGCGTTCGTCCAGCTCCGGCTCGTCAACCGTCTCCGGTTCAGGCGCCTCCAGCGGTGTGATTGGCTCAGGCTCGCGCACGGGCGGGGTTTCCGGCGCCGGGGGCGTCATGGCTGCCACCAGCGTGCCGGTCATATCCTCCTCAATGCGGTGCAGCCCGTCCGTCTGGGCCGCGGCAAGTTCCGCCTCCTCACGAAGGTCACCCTTGCGGCTTTTCAGGAGTGCCAGCAAAATCAGCAGGTAAGGCAGTCCAATGTTTTTGATATAGAACCAGAAATACCCATCCACCAGCCCTCTTCCGCCGCGGTTATTGGCCCAGTTAAACTGCAAGCGCAAAAAGTGTTCACTGGCAGCGGCTTGCACAAAGGTGAAACTCACCAGCTGCGGCATGGACAGCGCCGCCGCCACACAGGCATACAGCAGAAACGGCCGAAACGCCTCCATTTTGCGTTTGGGCGGTGCCGTGAGCGTTGCGTAAACCGCCATGCCAAGGCTCAGGAGTACCAGCGCAAGGTAGGTGTGCGTATGCAATAGCGGCATGCCGCCTGCAAGGATACCCGCCAGCAGCAGGGCGCGCGTGGCATGGGAGCGACGGGTGGCAAGCGGCGGTAAAAGCAGGTTAAGCACAGGCATGAGCATCGTCCAGCCGCCAAGAATGCCGCGCTGGGGCACCAACATATCGCAGATCACATTCACCCAGCGCAGGTTATTGGGATCCGGCTGGTTGGTAGGCGTTTGGTAATACCCCTGCATCACGTTGCGCAGGTTATCCCAAACGGTGGTCACAACGCCGTTTTCCACCGTGCCGCTGAGGGTGAAGAAGAACCCCAGCCCACCATTGAGAAACAATAGACAGGTTGCCAGCGCTACAGTTCCGCGCCGCCTTGCCAGCTGCGCGGTCAGCAGCGCAAAGCCGAAGATTACCATCAGGCACATCAGCGTGCCGGTAAAGGTCATAGCGGCGGGCAGGCTCATGCCCAGCATATACAGCGATGTGGCAAACGTATCGGCCAGGTACGGGTACGCCATGGTAGCCCCGACCATCAGGCTGTTGTGCAGGGGAAACTTCGCGTTCACCGCGGAGGTAGCCACCGCCAGATGCAGCGAAAGATCTCCGTAGGTGCTTTGGCCTACATGGTAGGCGCCATCCGCAGCGGGGCGGATGTTGTGCGTATACATCAGCCAAGCGGCAGCCACCGCAAGCGGAACGCTCACCCATAGAACGGCGCGCAGCATGCGCCTGTCCTCTTCACCATAACGCACACGGGGGCTGTGATCCCGCGAAAGGAAGGAGAATAGCACCGCGACCGCCAGCGTGAGCGTCGCCACCAAATGCGCCGTAACGCTGAACGTCATCTGGTATGCCCACAGCGCGGGCAGCCACAGGAACAGAAAAGCACCCAACGATACGCCGATATAGCACCGAACAACCGGCCGAAGCCTTGGCAGCCAGTTGCGGGCAATTAAAAGTCCGCCGCTCAGGAACAAAGCCAGATAGACAACACCAGCCAAGGAAGCATCCCCCCTGTGATGGAATCAAGGATAACCCGGTATGCCCTTGCGCTTCATCGCTGCATGCGCAAGCCACGCCACGCATGCACAAAACCCTTTGTGTCGGATACGGTTCAACGCCATTGATCCTGACGCCGCGTAAGGTTTACCATACAGCCTTGCAAAGCGTCTTACTGCCGCGCGGGCAAAACCCGGCGAACCTTCCGGCAAGGGCTATGCGCGTTCCTGCCCGCAGCCGCTTCCGGCCATCGCTTAGGCTAAGCAGCGCACAGGCACCCGCACCCAAAGGACAGTATATCACACCGAGAGCATCTGCCGGAAGAACTGTACCGCTGTCTGAAGCGCTTCATCCTTCACGCTGCACTCACCGCGCAGCGCCTCCGCGCCCCTGAGCATAAAGGGGGAAAAGCGATACACTTTACCGCCGAGGCTTGCGTAAAAGCGACCGTCCGTCACGGCGGGGGCAAGGCAGGGCGCAATCACCGCGCGCTCAAACAGGATTTCAATGGCGGTTTCCAGCGCATCCCACGCTTCGCCGCCCGTGCGGCTCATGGGACTGCTCTGTAAAGCCAGCGTGAAGGTCAGCTCCGCGCCGCCCCGGCAGGCTCGCCTGCGCAGGACGTTTTGCCAGCGTGCGATGGATTTACCGGGAATGGTTTGCTGGGAGAAGGTCAATTCCGCCTGCGTGGGGCTTCGGCTGGGCTCGCCCTGCGTGGCGATGCCTGTAACCGTAAGCTCGCTCATGAAAAACTGTGCCATGATGGCGCGTTTGTGCCATAGGGTACGCAACAGCGGAAACGTAAGGCGCGGCCTTACCAGCAGCAGTTTGATGGGAAAGGGCGCATGGCGCGCGATGCCGGTGAGCATCATTTCGCTGGCCTTGCACAGCGAGGCGCGGCGTGGGCGCATGCCAAGGCGGGAGCCGCTTTTGAGCAGCACGTTCAGCGGCCTGTCCGCGCCGCGCTCATCCCCATGCGGGGGCAAGGTTGCGCGCACAAGCCCATCCAACCTTCCTTTTTCGGTGATGCCAATCAACGCCAGCGGCGCGCCTTTGGGCAAATAGCGCCGGAAGGCGGCGCGGGTCACATAGCCGCCATGATCCAGCACAAAACAGGGGTTTACCCCGCGTTTTCCCAAATGATCCGCCATGGCTTTCGCACCTTCTGCCGCGGCAAGCCCATCCATGGAGAGCGCAATAAACAGATCGCCCCCCGGTTGGTAGCCGCTTTGCAACAGCGCGTCCAGCGCCTCCAGCAGCGCCACCACATGCGCCCGCCCAACAGGCGCCGCAAAGGGCAGCACGGTGGTCACCGTCGGTTTTCGGCAGGGTAGGCTGTCCATATGGCTCACAAACACCAGCGGGTCGGTAATATTGGCGCCCGCCAGCTCCAACAGCAGTGCGCCGTTGGCAAAATGCTTCTGTTCGGTACGGGCAAAAACGGTGGGATAACGCTGCGCCAGCAGCGCGGTCACCTTCTGCGCGCCTTCGGGGGTATAGGCGGTATAGAAATTCAGGGCGCGCAAGGTATCCTTTGCGCGCCGGTAATCCAGCGGCGCTAAAAATTCGCTCATGGTCGCCTCCAGCAGGTTACTCTGCTAGGCTATTTCGCGCTTTGGGCGGGGAAATCCTGCTATGGGAAACGGCAGGCCGCAGGCGGCGTTTTCGCCTAAGAGCGGGTGCTGGTTGGTCGGAAAAACCCTTCTCCTTTCCGCAAACTCGCACTTGTCTGCGGCAACAGACACGCCGCGCACAACGTACGCAGAAAGCGCCTGCGCCGTGTAATTTCCCAGCGCAAACCTGCCCAAAACGTGCGCTGCGCGTTGCTGATATCCAGCCGCAAACTTCATCGCGCCTTCGCATTCAGCGTTGGAATTCAACGCAAAACATGGTATGATGACAGCGGCCGGCAAACGCTGCATTGGCGATACATGGCGCTGAAAACGCCGTATACGCTTCAACCCTATACAATTTCACACCTCATGATTGGAGGCTTACCCATGAAACGGCTGAGTATCATAGTTCCCTGCTATAACGAGGAGGATGCCATCCCCCATTATTATGAGGCTTGCGTCAACGCGGCGGCTGCGCTGCCCGTGGAAACCGAGTGGTGGTTTGTGGATGACGGAAGCCGTGATGCCACGCTTGCGCAGCTTCAAGCGCTGCGCGCAAAAGACGAGCGTGTCCATTACCTTACATTCAGCCGCAACTTCGGCAAGGAAGCCGCCATGTTCGCGGGTCTGGAAGCCGCCACGGGAGACTATGTGGCCGTGATGGATGTGGATCTGCAAGACCCTCCCGCGCTGCTTGCCCAAATGCTGGAAGGCGTTGAACACGAGGGGTTTGACTGCGTTGCGACCCGCCGGGTAACGCGCATTGGCGAGCCGCGGCTACGTTCCTTTTTCGCGCGCAAGTTTTACCAACTAATCAACCGCATCAGCAATACCGAAGTGATCGACGGCGCGCGGGATTTCCGGCTCATGACGCGGCAAATGGTGGACGCCATCCTTTCCATGCGGGAGGTAAGCCGTTTCAGCAAGGGTATCTTCAGCTGGGTGGGCTTTTCCACCAAGTGGCTGGAGTATGAAAACAGGCAGCGCGTGGCCGGAGAAACCAAGTGGTCGTTTTGGAAGCTGGTCGTATACTCGCTGGATGGCATCATCGGCTTTTCCACGGCACCGCTGGCCATCGCCAGCATCATGGGCATCGTGTTTTGCCTGCTGGCGTTTGTGCTCATCCTCTACTTTTTCATCAAAACGCTCCTGTGGGGCGATCCTGTCGCGGGCTTCCCCGCGATGATCTGCATCATTTTATTCCTGGGCGGCATCCAGCTTTTTTGCATCGGCATCCTGGGGCAATACCTGAGCAAAACGTATCTGGAAACCAAACGACGCCCCATATACATTCTCAAGGAGAAGGTGTAACACGATGCGTGTAACACGCAGTTTCCACATCGGCAGTGTGCCCATCGGGGGCGGCGCGCCGGTCACGGTGCAAAGCATGACCAATACCGATACCCGCGACGCGGCCGCGACGCTTGCACAGGTGCGGGCGCTGGCAGCGGCGGGCGCGGATATCGTGCGCATCAGCGTGTATGATGAAGCCTGCCTGCCCGCCTTTGGGCAGGTGGTAGACGCGGCGGGTGTGCCCATCGTGGCGGATATCCACTTCCGTGCGGATCTGGCTGTGGGCGCATTGGAACGCGGCGCGGCCAAGGTGCGCATCAACCCCGGCAACATCGGCTCCGAGGTAAAGGTGCGCATGGTGGCGGATTGCGCCAAGGCGCACGGCGCGCCCATCCGCATTGGGGTCAACAGCGGAAGCGTGGAAAAAGACATCCTGCGCCGCGAAGGCGGGGTTACCGCGCGCGGCATGCTGGACAGCGCGCTTTCACACGCCCGCATGCTAGAAGCCGTGGGGTTTACGGATATCGTTTTGAGCCTGAAAGCGACAGATGTTCCCCTTACCGTTGCCGCCTATGAAATGGCCGCGGCGCAGACCGATTATCCGCTGCATGTGGGGGTGACCGAAGCCGGGCTGCCCGGGGACGGGAACATCAAAAGCGCGGTGGGCATCGGAAGCCTGCTGCTGCATGGCATCGGAGATACCATACGCGTATCCCTCACAGGCGACCCCGTGCCGGAAGTGGCGGCGGCCATCGATATCCTGAAAGCCTGCGGGCTGCGCAGAAACTATGTGAATGTAATCTCCTGCCCCACCTGCGGCCGTACCAGCGTGGATGTAACGCAGATTGCCCAACGTGTGAAGCGGGAGCTTGCGGATATCCGCGTGCCGCTCACGGTGGCGGTGATGGGCTGCGTGGTCAATGGCCCTGGCGAAGCACGGGAGGCAGATATCGGCCTTGCCGGCGGCGGGCTTGCCGAAAGCGGAACCGCGGAAGGCGGCTATGCCATGGGCGCGATTTTTGAACGCGGGAAAGCGCCCCAGCGCGTTACGGGTGATTTGGCGGGCGAATTGATCGCGCGCGCACGCAGGATCGCACAGGAGAAAACCCAGGGCAAACGCTAAGCAGTCGTGATGAAAGGACATTCGCCTTGAATAAAACCGAGCTTATCCGCATTTTGGAAGGAACCATACCGCCCCTCCAGGGCAAACTGCATTTGGAGCGCGTGCTGTACCGCAAGGCCGATAACAAGGCCTATTTCAGTTTCCTGTGCGATGTGCTGGTGCCCGAGCGGGACTTTTTAACCTTGGAACGCCGCCTGCGCGGGCTGCTGCCCAAGATGCAGGTGGCTTTGCGCGTAGCCTCCCCCACGCTGGCGGATGATTTCAAGCGGGATATTCAGCAATACACCCCTGTGCTTAAGGATTTTTTGCGCCGTCAAAGCCCCGCCATGCGCACCTGGCTGGATGATGTGGGCTGGAGTATTGATGGCGATCGCATCCTGCTCACCTGCCCGGATGATTTTGCCATTGTGTTTTTTCGCCGTTATGGACTGGATGAGAAGCTTTCGCAGGCTGTATGGGATATTTTCCGCCTACGCATGCCGGTAACGTTGGTCAAATGCGGCGAGCGGGAAGCCTGGGTGGCGCAGATGCGAGCGGAAACCGCGCGCCGCCGTGAGCAGGAGCAGGCGGAAAACCGCCAGAAGAACCCGCACACCGCCAGCATAACGCCGCCGCACGTAGCGTCGGGCGAACAGGAACCCTGGAGCATGGAGGGCACAGAAGAAATCGCGCCCTGGGAAGACGCGCCGCCGCAAACCGCCGCAGCAGGCGGCTCAGCGGAAGCCATGTCCTCCATGGCGCACCCAGAAGCCGCTCCGCAGCCTAAACAGGACACCCATACTGGTGCGGGTACGCCCGCAAAGGCCGCCGCCGCCAAAGCGCCCAAGGCAAAGGGGGCGGTGATCAAAGGCCGCGCCATTGCCGATTCCCCCGTGCCCATCGGCCAATTGCTGGAGGATAGCGGCATCGTGGTGGTGGAGGGAGAGATCATCGGCGTCAGTGAACCGCGTGAACTCAAGGGCGGGGAAACGGTGCTTATCACCTTTGCTTTGGGGGATGATACTTCCACCGTCTACTGCAAGGCTTTCTATAACTACCGCATGAAGCGCGCCGCCTTCGGCGAAACGCCCCAGCCACCCACCGAGGATGAAAAAAAGCGTGTTGCGGCGCAGGTCGCGCTCATTAAAAACGGCGTGCGCGCGCGCCTGCGCGGCGATTGCCGTCAGGATAGTTTCCTTGGCGAGCTTTCCATCGCCGTGCGCGATATGCAGCAGATGCCCAAGCGAGAGCGCCGTGACAAAGCGCCTGAGGGTGAAAAACGCATTGAGCTACACATGCACAGCAACATGAGCGCCATGGATGCCACCGCCGATGCCGCACAACTCATTGCCCAGGCGGCCAAATGGGGACACAGTGCCGCAGCGATTACCGATCACGGGGTCACGCAGGCGTTCCCCGCCGCGTTCGGCGCGGCCAAAAAGCATGGCATCAAATTCATCCCCGGGGTGGAAGGGTATCTGTGCGATATCATCCCCATCATCCATGATGCGGATGCTCGCGCTATCGACCGTCCTTTGGTGGTGCTGGACTTTGAAACCACAGGCCTGTACCCAACGGTTGACCGGATTATCGAAATAGGCGCGGTACGGCTGGTAGATGGCGAAATAACCGAAGAACTGAGCATATTGTGCGATCCGGGCGTGCCGCTCAAGCCCAAAATCACCGAGATTACCGGCATTACGGATGTCATGCTCATGGGGCAGGAAAGCCCCGCCGCGGGTGTGAAGCGTCTTTTGGAATTTATCGGCGATGCTGCCGTTGCCGCGCACAACGCGCCCTTTGATATCGGGTTTCTCAACGCCGAGTGCGCGCGCATGGGCGTTGCTTTCCATGCGCCGGTGCTGGATACGCTGGTGTTTGCCCGCAGGCTGTACCCGGATTTGCGCAGTTACAAACTGGGCGCGCTGTGCCGTTTTTTGAACGTATCCCTCAAAAACGCGCACCGCGCCGTGCACGATTGCGCCGCGACCGCCAAATGCCTGACCGCGATGTTTGCCGAGGTGAAAAAGCGCGGCGCAAATACCCTTGCGGATGTGGATGGCGTTGTGGCAGGCGAAAGCATGAGCGATACGCGCCACATCATTTTGCTGTGCAAGACTCAGAAAGGTATGGAGAACCTGAATCACTTAATCAGCGAAGGACACCTGAACTACTTTCACCGCCACCCCAATATGCCACGTCACCTGCTGGAGAAATACCGTGAAGGCCTGCTGGTGGGCAGCGCGTGTGAAGCGGGCGAGGTGTTTCGCGCGGTGGTTACCGGCAAGCCGGAGGATGAGCTCATCCGCATCGCGGGTTTTTATGACTATCTGGAGATACAGCCTATCGGCAACAATCGTTTTCTGATTAAAAACGGTGAAGCAAAGGACGAAGAACAGCTTCGGGATTTCAACCGCTGCATCGTTGCGCTGGGCGAAAAACTGAACAAGCCCGTCGTCGCCACGGGGGATGTGCACTTCAAAGACCCGCAGGATGCAATCTACCGTTCCATTTTGCAGGCAGGGCTGGGGTATGAGGATTGTGACGACCAGCCGCCCCTGTATTTTCACACGACCGAAGAGATGCTGGCGGAATTCAGCTATTTGGGCGCGGACAAGGCGCGCGAAGTGGTGGTGTTGAATCCCAAGCTGATTGCCGATCAGGTGGAAGAACTGCGCCTGTTCCCCAAGCACCCAAAGGGTGAGGAAACCTTCCAGCCTTTCTGGCCGGATGCCGAGGAAGATATTGAGCGCATGAGCTGGCAGCGCGCCCACGAACTGTATGGCGATCCCCTGCCGGAGATCGTGCAGGCGCGGCTGAAAAAGGAACTCAAAAGCATCATCGGCTACGGGTTTGCCACCCTGTATTCCAGCGCGCAAAAACTGGTGGCCAAATCCCTTGCGGATGGCTACCTGGTAGGCTCGCGCGGCAGCGTAGGCTCCAGTCTGGTGGCCACCATGTGCGGCATCACCGAAGTCAACCCCCTGCCCGCGCACTACCGCTGCGAGCATTGCCACAGCGCCATTTTTACCCCGCCGGAGCTTGGCGCGGTGGGGGTGGATCTGCCGGATCAAAACTGCGAAGTCTGCGGCCAGCCAATGGCCAAGGATGGTTACTCCATCCCCTTTGAGGTGTTTTTGGGCTTCAAGGGCGATAAAGTGCCGGATATCGACCTGAACTTCAGCGGGGATTATCAGCCGCGCGCACACGCCTACGTAGAGGAGCTCTTTGGCGAGGGGTATGTGTTCCGCGCGGGCACCATCAGCGGCCTTGCGGAAAAAACTGCCTATGGCTTTGCGGCCAAATACCTGGAGGAGCGCGGCCTGCGCGCGGGGCGGGCGCACAAAGAGCGGCTGGCCGCGGGCTGCATGGGGGTCAAGCGTACAACGGGTCAGCATCCAGGGGGCATCGTGGTGCTGCCCAAGGAGTTTGACATTCATCAGTTTACGGCCATCCAGCATCCGGCGGACGATATCGGCGGGGGTACCATCACCACCCATTACGATTTCCGCTCCATGCATGATATCTTGGTGAAGCTGGATTGCCTGGGGCATGACGATCCCACCATGATGCACCATCTGGAAGAGCTTACCGGCATAAGCTACCGCGATATTCCGCTGGGCGACAAAAAGGTAATGAGCCTGTTCCAAAGCCCCGAAGCGCTGGGCGTAAGCGTGGAGCGCATTATGAGCCCCACGGGCACGCTGGGCATCCCCGAGTTTGGCACGCAGTTTGTGCAAAGCATGCTGATGGATACCAAGCCCACCACCATGGAAGAGCTGGTGCGCATATCCGGCCTGAGCCACGGTACCGACGTATGGCTGGGCAACGCCAAAGAGCTGATCGACAGCGGCACCGCGCGCCTGCCGGAATGCTTCTGCACCCGCGATGACATCATGAACTTCTTGATCTCCAAAGGCGTAGAAAACAAAATGAGCTTTGATATCATGGAGAACGTGCGCAAGGGCAAAGGATTGACACCCGCCATGGAGCAAGCCATGCTGGAACATCAGGTACCGGCATGGGCAATCGACAGCTGCAAGAAGATCAAGTACATGTTCCCGCGCGGGCACGCGGTCGCCTATGTGACCATGGGGCTTCGCGTGGCATGGTACAAGGTATACCGTCCGCTGGCCTACTACGCGGCGTATTTTACCATCCGCGCCGATGGCTTTGACGCGGGCACGATGATTCTCTCTCCCGCCTCCTTACGCGACCGCCTGCGGGAGTACGATGCACGCGATGAGAAGCTGAACGCCAAAGAAAAGCTGGAGCAGAACGCCCTGCACATGATTTTGGAAATGCAGGAACGCGGCATCCGGCTGTTGCCTGTGGATTTGTACCGGAGCGACAAGCAGCGCTTTCTGCCGGAAGGCGGCGACCTGCGCTGCCCATTCCTATCGGTGAGCGGTTTCCCCGAAGCGGCGGCGGACGGCATTTTGCAGGCGCGCGCCACGCCGTTTTTGAGTGTGGAAGATTTGAAGATGCGCGGGAAGATCGGCGCCGCGGCAGTAGAGCAGCTCAAAGGGCAGGGCGCTCTGGAGGGGCTGGCGGCAACCAGTCAGGTGGATATGTTTGGGTTTTTGGGGTGAAGGGGGGGGATGAGAGAGGTCAAACTTGTTTAATCACTTTCTCAAGTTGATAATGTTCGGCTCGGTTGTTACTGATGTATTAAGTGTTCCCTGCGGAAGGTTTAGTAGTATTTCCACCTCACTACTCCTCATTGGGAGCCCCTCATTTTCTAATTCCTTCATCAACTCATTTGGCGTAAAAACGTTATTAGTTAACAGCGCTTCGATTGCATTCTTGAGAAGAGAAGGACTAGCAGTTGTTAGAGTGTTGTCTAAAGGTTCATTTGTTCTCCAATTTTTATTATGCATAGTTCGCAGTAAATACTGAAACTGGCTTTGTGAAATAATGTCAAGCGAACAACTCCTATAAAGCATAGCAGCTATTGAAACTCGCCACTTCTTTTTTAGCCTCGTATAGTATTCAAGGGTTGAAGGGTATGCACTTGCGTCCTTACTAAAAGGAATTTCTGGCAATAAGAAGTTCGCGGCGAATTCGTTCGCTTCCTTTTCACGTGCTTTAAAATCTTCCCGAGAGAAACTCTCTTCATCTTCACTCCAAGGATGAAGCATTATATGACCTAACTCGTGAGCAATATCAAAATGTATCCTAGCCGCAGTATCCTTGTTTTTCGATAGCGCGATTAAGAATAAATCTTGATTATGAACACTAATAAACTGACTAAATGCGTCAATATCATTCGTTGCTGTGGGGATCATTGTGACAATAATTCCATTCCTCTCTAGAACCCGAATGATATCTAGTACTGGCTCTTGCCCTAAACCCCAACAATCACGTAATGATTGCGCGGCTATAGAGGGGTTGGATTGTTCTCCTATCGTTGGCAAGATAACTTTTGGAAACTCTACATACTCATTAAGAATTGAAAAAATAATGGCCAAGTGTTCCATCTTGACAATTTGTTCAGTGCGGTACTTTTTACTGGTTTTAAGCAATGAACGAAAATAAGTTGTACCGGTTGTGACTTCATGTTCCTTCGATTGCATAAAATACTCGAAAGGGAAATCTAAAACCCAAGATAACAAATGCGTTTTTTCATATGGAGCTTCCACTCGTCCGGTTTCATATTGTGAGATTGATTGCTTACTTACGTTAAGTTTCTCTGACAATTCCTCAATAGTCAAGCCACGATAGAGACGAGCGGTTCTCAACCGCTCGCCATTGAACCTTTTGGTATTCATGAGCTAACACTCTCCAAGTAAAAATTTGCATTGCTCCTACTGCTGTTCGTCAGATATGATGTGTCCCTTTTCAATTCTCAGAGATACAAGTCTTTCGTGTTGAATACGCTTCAATGCTTTGGGTTTAAGAATTGTTTTTGGAATACTTAATACATCAGGTTCAACAGTATCAATTGTGTTACTTATAATGGGTTTTACAACATTTAACCAATCTTGTTGTTCTACGATATCCATATCCCTATCGAGTAAATACGCGACAAGAGATGCAATACGGCCATACTTAGCATCAAAAACGACAAGGATATGTCGCCAACTACTTTGGTTGTTTTTGTTGTCAATCCCAGAACACAAGTTGTCGAGAATCTGCATGCAATACAGTGTATTAGGTTCATCCTCATCATACATTCGAGTTTGCTTGATAGGCGCATGCAATTCTACATTGAGCATCAATAGTGCTTGTAAGTATTGTGGCCACTTTGTGTGTCTTGCCTTTAATATCTGACTATAACGCTGTTGACTCATAAATGAGATAACGATTTTTTGTTCTAATTCAAAAAGGAGGTTTAGCTCCCAAGTGCCTCTTTTAGGGAATTTGCAGATTCTTTTCGTGGAAGGGATTCGAAGTGAAATATTTCGGTTAAACAAATCCCATCGGAGAAACGCCCTAGAATTGTGTGTAACAAAGCCAAGTTTGCCCTCAGCTTCTGAATAATCCTCAAAGAAACCTTGATCCATGCATTGATAAACATCTTGAATGAGTTCACTTGGAATCGTAAATAATTCCGCCACGGTTTCACCTCCAATACTACATGTCGAACTATACCAGATGCCAATTGTTTGTCAAGCACATTGCAAATTTTCATTTTTTTGTATATTATTTTCTGTATCTGCTAGATATTAGTATAAATTCACGAAAGAATCTACTTTGATATGCAATCAATCCTTGCCATCCCCCCCCATCCATGCTATACTATTTCCCGAATACGCACCTTTGTCGACTGTGCGTTTGTGCTTTTGTGCGCCTGCATGAAAGCGGCCGCAACGGGTAGACACAAAGGGTGGAAAAACAAGGAGGAAACCATTCATGGCAGTTATCTCTATGAAGCAGCTTCTGGAAGCCGGCGTACACTTCGGCCACCAGACCCGCCGCTGGAACCCCAAAATGGCGCAGTACATCTTCACCGAACGCAACGGCATCTACATCATCGATTTGCAGAAAACCGTCCGTAAAGCGGATGAAGCCTATGCCTTTGTGCGCGATACCGCTATGCAGGGCAGGAGCGTCCTGTTTGTGGGCACCAAAAAGCAGGCGCAGGAAAGCATCGCTACCGAAGCGGCTCGCTGCAACATGTTCTTTGTCAACAGCCGCTGGCTGGGCGGCATGCTCACCAACTTCCGCACCATTCGCACCCGTGTGGAGCGTTTGAACCAGATCGACAAAATGGAACAGAGCGGGCAACTCGCCGCCCTGCCCAAAAAGGAACAGATCAAAATTCAGCATGAACGCGAAAAGCTCCAGGCCAAT
The DNA here is from genome assembly GCA_001604105.1 of Clostridiales bacterium Firm_11. Classification (GTDB taxonomy): domain Bacteria; phylum Bacillota; class Clostridia; order Christensenellales; family Aristaeellaceae; genus CAXXOK01. The sequence goes on along the minus strand of LVAQ01000004.1, from coordinate 1,597 downwards.
CTGGGTGGCATTCGCGAGATGAAAAAGCTCCCGGGCGCACTGTTCATCGTGGATCCCCGCAAAGAGCACATCGCCGTGAGCGAAGCCCGCGCGCTGGGCATCCCCATCGTGGGCATCGTGGATACCAACTGCGATCCCGATGAGATCGATTACGTGATCCCCGGCAATGACGATGCCATCCGCGCCGTCAAGCTGATCGCCGGCAAGATGGCCGATGCGGTGCTGGAAGGCAAGCAGGGGCATCAGGACGCAGCCGCCGAAGAGGCACTGGAAGCCGCGCAGGCAGCGGCTGCGGCGCCTGTGGCTGAGGCGTAAGCCAAAAAAGGCATACGGCAGGCAACACTGCCCATGCGCCGCTTGCCGTTATCAAGATAGCACGGCCAAAGGCCGTCACGATGTTTGTGTGTAAGGAGAGAATCATTTATGGCTGAAGTAACGTCCCAAATGGTAAAAGAACTGCGCGAGATGACCCAGGCGGGCATGATGGATTGCAAAAAGGCGCTCATCGAAACCGCTGGGGATATTGAGAAAGCAGTGGAGTGGCTTCGTGAAAAGGGGCTTGCCGCTGCCGCCAAGAAGGCCAGCCGCATTGCCGCCGAGGGCATGGTCACCAGTTACGTGACGCCCGATGCCCAGGTTGGCGTGATTGTAGAAGTCAACTGCGAGACTGACTTTGTTGCCAATACCGATAACTTTAAGGATTTCTGCGCGAAGATCGCAAGCCACATCGCCAAGGCCAACCCCGCCGATGTGGAAACGCTCCTCACCCAGCCCTTTGCGGATGATGCCAGCAAAACCATCACCGATCTCATCAGTGATGCGACTGTTGCCATCGGCGAGAAGATCAGCGTGCGTCGTTTTGCCCGTTATGAGGCGAAGGCGGGCGTGGTGGAAACTTACATTCACATGGGCGGCAAAATTGGCGTCATTGTGGAAGTGGCCAATGACAAGCCCGATACCTTTGCCAACGAGGCTTTCAAAACCTATTACCATGACCTGACCCTCCAAATCGCCGCCGCGCGCCCCACCAGCGTCAACAAGAGCGAAGTGCCTACCGATACCCTGGACAAAGAGAAGGAAATTCTCCGCGCACAGGCGCTCAACGAAGGCAAGCCGGAGAAGATTATAGACAAGATGGTGGAAGGCCGCATCGAAAAGTACTACAAGGAAGTTTGCCTTGTGGAGCAGCCTTTTGTAAAGGATCCCGATAAGTCGATTACGCAGTACACGCAGGAAGTAGCCAAGGCCATTGGCGCGACCATCGAACCCTTGCGTTTTGCACGGTTTGAGCGTGGCGAGGGCATCGAAAAGCGGCAGGAAAACCTGGCCGACGAGATCGCCCAAATGTCTAAACAGTAAGGATTCTTTGAATCCTGAAAAGGGAAGCGGCAAGGGGATAAACCCCCGTACCGCTTCCCTTTTTCATATCATGGGGTAAGGAAAACGCCCTGCCGGTGCTTAATCAGTCTACGATAACCTTGGCCACCACGCCGGAGCCAACGGTACGGCCGCCTTCGCGGATAGCGAAGCGCAGTCCAGCCTCGATGGCGATGGGGGTAATCAGGTTGATTTCCATGTCGATGTGGTCGCCGGGCAT
>LVAQ01000003.1:38315-164849 GCA_001604105.1 Clostridiales bacterium Firm_11 | reverse complement strand
AGCCTGTCCTCCGTCGCGCGACCCGCCATACCTCCCCTTGCGTTATTCAGGCGACAGGGGTGGAAACACGGGCGGTGGTGGCTTGGATGCAAAGTGGTTTGCAAGCAAGGCTGTTTTATGTTGGGAAGCATGCCGTGCCTTTCCTTGCTAAAGTGCATGGTATAGAGAATTCTTCTGCTCTTATGAACATAGCCGCAACCCTAATCACACCATAACCCCATCGTAACCATTCCCATAAAAACAGCAAAGCACCTGTTACCATTATGATTGCCACCACAAATGAACCCTAAAACAACAAAGGCAGCAATTCCCCCCTGTCGCCAGAGTACAGTAAGGCGGGTGGTGCGAGGGGTCGCTCGCAGGCGGACAGGCTTGTCGGTCGGCGCCGCAGCGCCGGACGACTTTCCTGTACGTCAAGGGCGACCCTTCGCACCGTACCCGCCGCCTTCGAAGGCGACACCCGAAGGTTGCAAGGGCGAGCGGAAAGCCCTTGCTCGCGCCCGCAGGCGCGAAACCCTGCGCCCAGCGGCTGTGCGCCGCCCTCGCACAAAAAAAGCCACCTTTCGGTGGCCTAAAGGGGTATCAAAAAGGGGAACCCCCTTTTCTCTCATGTGCCCTCGGTTGGTCGCAGGGTGATCAATAGCTCGGTGAATTTCTCCAGCAGTTCTTGATCCAAGGGCTTGGACGCGTCTGCGTAATAGGCGTACAGGCTCACGCTGGTGCCGTTGGCGATGGTCTCGGCCAGGTAATAGGCGCCGTCGCTGCCCTCCAGGCTGAAGATGTAGAAGGGGAAGCCGCTAACAGTGGTCAGCTCCCGCGTCAGCTGCGCGTTATCATCAGCATAGGCGTCCAGCGTATCGGCCACATAGGCGTCGCGCTCCTCCTGCGTGGCGTTGTAGAGGCTTTCGCCCTCATAGCCCGTCACGCGGCTGAGTGATGCGTCAATCAGGTACGTGTCATTATAGAGCAAGAACAGCCATTGGTAGTCATCGGTGCTTTCATCGGCGTAGGATACATCATCCAGGTTCAGTTCGTCGGCATAGTCGATGGTGTAATAGCTGCCTGCCGAGTAGGTGGTTGCGGCGGCGGCTGTATTGGCGAGCGAAAGTAACATCAGTAGTGCAAGGGTCAGCGTTGCCAGCTTCTTCATGGAATCGCTCCTTTCAAGCAATGGTTAAGGCCATTGTACACCGCACAGGCTTGCTTTGGATGAACATAGTGTGAATTACGCGACCGATGATCCCATTTTTTACAAGTATGGCGCGTCAGGCAGTACCCGGGTCGCCGGGCGCGGTCTCCTCCTGGGGCGGCGCTGCCGTTGCGGCTCGCCTGCCGCGCATGTTGCCGCGGATGCTGCTGACAATGCTCATTGCCGCGCCAATAATCAGGAACAGGTAGAACGTGAAAAAGCGCCATACAAGGATGGCCAGCCCCATGGTGCCGGGCACGAATACCCCCCGGAAAAACACCAGAAATCCGCCTTCCTGCGCGCCGCTGGCCCCGGGCAGGGGCGTGTAGCTGGCGGTGACAAATAACAGATAGGAGGCGGTTAACAATTCCCCCAGCGGCGCGCCGCTGTTGCGCAGGGCAAAATAAACCGCCACGGGTACGCTCATCAGCCCCAGCGTGCTGATTGCCGCCAGCAGCAGCATCCATAAAAGCTGCCCGGGATCCTTGCCCAGGCGCAGGATGCTGGCGTGGTATACATCCAGACCCGCGCTGATGCGGATAATGCGCTCCTGCGGATGTTTAACCAAACGCAGCTTGGCCAGCAGCCTGATGATAAAGGTAATGATCAGCTGTACCAGCGGCCGGTGCAGCGCCACCAGCAAAATCAACGGTATGGACGCGAAATTTAGCGCATAACCGATATAGATCGCCCACTTGGCCGCCGCCAGCTGCGTATCCACAAACCCTCTGTTGCAAAACCACAGCACGCTGGTCACCAGCACCATCATCATCTGCTGGGCGAAAAACTTGATGGATATGGCGGATGTACCAATGGCAACAGGCACGGCTTGTTTGCTCAAACTGTATACCTGCATGGGCTGCCCGCCGCTTGCCCCGGGCGTGATATTGGAATAGTAGAAACCCGTAAGCGAGGCATGGCAGGCCGCACCCAGCGAAACGGGATACTTCTGTTTTCGTAAAAAGTAATGGAGGCTCAGCGTATCAAACAGCACATTGACGACTATGCATAAAAACGCCACCAGCGTCCAGCGCGCATCCAGCGTCAGCAGCGCATCCCAGGCGCTGCCCAGCTCATTGTTGCTGAACACCAGCACGATCATCAGCCCAAGCGTTGCCGCGATAAATAAAAAGCTCAACAGGTTTCTGCGGTTCATGCGCTGCCTCCTTTGGCGGCCTGTCAGGCCTGCGCGCGGCGCGGATGGGTTTCCTGCCCTTCGACAAACGAATCTGCTTCGTGCAATAGTATAGCACAGCTTTGCCCTGAATGCCAACGCGGAATGCGCGGGGTTGCCGCCGCCTAAACGGCTGCATCGCACAAAATGTTGGCTGGCATGGCCTGCAAAGCACAGCCATGCAGTACTGCCCTGCGTGCGTACCATAATCAGCAGGCAGGCGGCGCGGCACGCGCAACAGGCTGTGTGTTAAAACGCGTCTTTCGCCCTCCTGCTTGACGTATCCCGCGTCGCCCCTTACAATGCTTGTAGTGAGAAGGGCGGTGCGATGATGCGTCTTTTCCATATCTCCGATCTGCATCTTGGGAAAAAACTCTGCGAAGCGCCTTTGATCGCGGATCAGCGTCACATGCTTGCGCAGCTGTGCGCGCAGGTGCGGGCGCACACCCCCCACGCGGTGCTCATCGCGGGGGATGTGTACGATAAAACCATCCCCTCCGCCGAAGCAGTGGGGCTTTTGGATGAATTCCTCACCGACCTTGCCGCGCTGGGCACGCAGGTGGTCATCATCAGCGGCAACCACGATTCCGCGGAGCGCCTTGCCTTCGGCGCGCGGCTGCTCGCGCCCCAAAAGGTGCATATCTCGCCTGTGTATGACCAGGCGCACGCGGCCATCACGCCCGTTCGTCTGTCGGATGAATACGGCGAAGTCGCCCTATGGCCTGTGCCTTTCCTCAAGCCCGCGCATGTGCGCGCCGTCATGCCCGATGCCAAAGCCGAAACCTACACCCAGGCCATGGCGGCGGTGCTGGCCGCTCTGCCGCTTGACGCTTCGCAGCGCAATGTGCTCCTTTGCCACCAGTACATTACGGGCGGTGAGCGCGCCGAGTCTGAAGAAATTTCCGTAGGCGGGCTGGATAATGTGGACGCCGCGGTGTTTGACGCGTTTGATTATGTGGCGCTGGGGCACCTGCACCGCGCCCAAAGCGTGGGTCGCCCCACCGTGCGCTATGCGGGCTCGCCGCTTAAATACTCCTTTTCCGAGGCAAAGGATACAAAAAGCGCATCTCTGGTTACCCTTGGGCGCAAGGGCGAGGTCAGCATCCAAGCCCTGCCGCTCACCCCGCTGCGGGCGTTGCGGGAGCTTCGCGGCACCTACGCGGCGCTGACCCTGCGCGAGAATTACCAGCACACCACCCGGGATGATTACCTGCACATTACCCTGACCGATGAGCAGGATATCCCCGATGCCTTTGGCAAGCTGCAAAGCATTTACCCCAACCTCCTCAAGCTGGATTTTGATAACGCGCGCACGCGGGGCGCGGGTCGCCCGCTTACCAGCGCGCCGGAAAACCGCAAGCCGATTGATATGGTCTCCCAGTTTTATGAAGCACAGTACGGCGCGCCCCTGAGCGATGCGCAGCGCGGTTACGCGCTTGCCCTGCTGGAGCGCGTATGGGAGGGCAACGCATGAGGCCGCTTTCGCTTACCATGTGCGCCTTTGGCCCTTTCGCGGGCAAGGCGGAGCTTGCGCTTTCCGCGCTGGGCGAGCGCGGGCTATACTTGATTACCGGGGTAACGGGCGCGGGCAAGACCACCGTATTTGACGCCATCACCTTCGCGCTCTACGGCGAGGCGAGCGGGCAAAACCGCGATGCCAGCATGCTGCGCAGCAAATACGCCCCGCCGCATGAGCCCGCCTATGTAACGCTTACCTTCCAGCATCGCGGCGCGCAATACACCGTGGAGCGCACGCTGCCCCGTGAGCGGGAAAGCCGCCGCGGCAAAGGCACCGTGACCGAAGCGGGGGGCGCCACCCTGTCCTTTCCCGATGGCCGCGCGCCCATTGTCAAGCCCACCGACGTCACGCGCGCCGTGATTGATCTGCTGGGCGTCAATAAGGAGCAGTTCTGCCACATCGCCATGATTGCCCAGGGCGCGTTTCAACAGCTTTTGCTCGCGGGCACCAAAGAACGCAGCGAGATCTTCCGCGAGATTTTTGCCACCCGCCCGTATCAGGATTTTCAGACGCGCGTCAAGGCGGATGCGGCCAGGGCGGATGCGGATTGCCGCCTGCTTGCGCACGATATGCAACTGCGCATGGCGGGGGTACGCGCCTCGGAGGATGACCCGCTACTGCCGCAGCTGTTGCCCATGCAAAAGGAATTGCCCGCCGCCAGCGAGGCGCTGGCGCTCATTGGCGACCTGCTATCGAGCGATGAAGCCCGCCTTGCGGCGCTGGATACGGCGCTGGCTGCCAGCGCGGCGCGTATTAGCCAAACGGATGCGGCGCTGGGTAAGGCAGAGCAACGCGCGCAGGTAACGGCGGCGTTGGCCGCCGCCGAACACTGGCTTGCGGAAAACGAACCCAACCTTAGCACGCTGGCCGCCGCCCTGCAGGCCGAACGGGAACGCACGCCAGAGCGCGAGCGCCTGACGGGTGAACTGGCGCGCGGTCAGGCGGAACTTGCCCGGTATGATGAGCTTGCCGCGCTGCACAGCCGCATGCTTGCCGCGCAAGCCGCCGCCACCGCCGCGCACGACGAAGCCGCCGCCCTGCTTACAAGCCATACCGCTCTCACCGATCGTCTGCAAAAAGCCCGCGCAGAACTGGAAGCCTTATCCAGCGCGGCACAGGAGGCAGAACGCCTGCGCGGGGAACACGCCCGCGCACGCGAGCAGGCGCAGGCGCTGATCACGCTGGAAGCCGCGCTGGCCGCGTTTGCCGCTCAGGAGCAAAGCCTGACCGAAGCGCGCGCGCAATACACCGCCGCGGCGGATGCCGCCGCCAAAACGCGCGCAGAATATGAACATCGTCAGCGCCAGTTTTTAGATGCGCAAGCGGGCGTGCTGGCGCAAATCCTGCAAGCGGGGCAGCCCTGTCCCGTATGCGGCGCGCTGGAGCATCCCGCGCCCGCAGCACTGCCTGCCGAAGCCCCCACGCGGGAAGCGCTGGATGCGCTCAAGGCCAGCGCGGACGCCGCCGACGCCCATGCCGCCACCAAAAGCGCGCAAGCCGCGTCCCGCGCGGGCGCAGTCGAGAACACGCGGCGGCAAGTGCTCGCAACCGGCGAAACGCTGCTGGGGGTAACCACCATGGAGGCGCTGCCTACCGCGCTTGCCGCGGCGCTCCGCCAAGCCAAAACGCAGGCGGAAGCCCTTGCCCAGGCCGAGCAGGCCGCACAGCAAAACGCAGCCCGCGCCGAGCAGGTGCGCAAAGGCATCCCCAAGGCCGAAGCATTGCTGCACGATCAGGCTACGCAACGCACCCTTGCCGAGCAGCGTGCCGCGGCAGAGCAAGCGCGCGCCGATGCCCTGCGCGATCAGCACCTGACCGCACAAAATCAATTGCCCCTGCCCAGCCGCGAAGCGCACCTTGCAGCGCTGGCCACCCTCCAGCAAACAAAGGCTTCGCTGGAAGCGGCGCTCACGCAGGCGCAAAACGCGTTTGACGCCCTGCAGGATCAGGTGCGCCAGCAGGCGGGCAAGCGGCAGACCCTGCAAGCCCAGTTGACCAGCGAAGTTCTGCCGGATCTGCCCGCGCTAACGGCGCAAAAACAGCAGCAATCCGACGAGCACGCCGCGCTGCTAGCGCAAAAGCAAACCGTGCTGGAACGCGTGAGCGCCAACCGCGCGGCGCTGGCCGCGCTGCGCGAGCACGCCGCCGCGTTTGATACCCTGTCCCAAAAGCGCGCATGGCTTACGGCGCTGTCGCAGGCCATGAACGGCGAGCTTCGCGGCAGAGAGCGCATCGAGCTGGAAACCTACGTGCAAACCACCTACCTGGACAGGGTGCTGGCACGCGCCAATACCCGCCTCATGCGCATGAGCGATGGGCAGTATGAGCTTACCCGCCGCGAAGGCACGGACGATCTGCGCCAGAAAAGCGGGCTGGAGCTCAATGTGACCGATCATTACAACGGCAGCGAACGGGATGTACGCTCCTTAAGCGGCGGGGAACAATTCAAGGCTTCGCTGGCTTTGGCGCTGGGCATGAGTGATGAAGTGCAGGCCTCCGCGGGCGGGGTGCAGCTGGATACGCTGTTCATCGACGAAGGTTTTGGAACCTTGGATGAAGATTCCCTCACCGGCGCGGTGGATGTGCTGGCAGGCCTAAGCGAGGGCAACCGTCTGGTGGGCGTCATATCGCATGTGCAGCAGCTTAAAGAACGCATTGAGCGGCAGGTGGTGGTCACCAAAGCACGCTCGGGCGGCAGCAAGGTCACGCTCCGGCTGTAGCAAGGCGGGGCGGGGTATGTACCCCAAAGCACCGCTTCCGCTTTTTCACACAAACCAAGCATTCGGCTATGCACGCAACCCGCAGGTTTTTCCTGTGGCACGCAATGCCAATGTATATGGTACGGTATCACCCGAAGCTAACGAACGCGCGGCACCCCCGCCGCAGGCGATGCCGCTAACAGGCAACACCAGCGACACGCAACCCGAAGCAACGCTTCCGCTTTTTAACGCAAACCGACCCTTCGGCTATGCACGCAGCCCGCAGGTTTTTCCTGCGACACGCGATGCCAATGAATATGGCACGGTATCACCCGAAGCTGACGAACGCGCGGTACCCCCGCCGCAGGCGATGCCGCTAACAGGCAACACCAGCGACACGCGACCCCGAGGCAACGCTTCCGCTTTTTCACGCAAGCCGAGCATTCGGCTATGCACGCAACCCGCAGGTTTTTCCTGCGGCACGCAATGCCAGTGAATATGGCACGGTATCACCCGAGGCTTACGAACGCGCGGCACCCCCGCCGCAGGCGATGCCGCTAACAGGCAACACCAGCGACACGCGACCCCGAGGCAACGCTTCCGCTTTTTACCGCAAACCGAGCATTCGGTTATGCATGCAGCCCGCGGGTTACTCCTGCGGCACGCAACCCCGAAGAAAACCACACCCACAAACCATCACCCCGCGTACCAACCCTTGCCCCAAACGGTTTCCCTGTATGAAAGGAGACGCCTTTGCCAACCACCATCCGCATCACCACAACGCTTCCCGCTACGCCCGAGGCAGTCTGGCGCAGGCTGTCACAGGTGGATACCCTGCGTTACATCGCGCGACCCTACGCGTACTTTACCCCGCTGGAACCCATGACACAGTGGGCGCAGGGCGCGGCCTATGTGCTCTCCCTTCGCGTGTTCGGGCTTTTGCCGCTGGGCAGGCATCACATCCGCGTTGTGCTGTGGGATCAGGATGCCCTCGAAATCCTGACACATGAGCATAACCGTTTTGTCAAAACATGGAACCACGCCATCACGCTGGAGGCGCTGCCGGATGGCCGCACCCGCTATACCGATGCCGTAACCCTTGACGCGGGCGCGTTTACAGGGCTTGCACGCCTTTGGAGCATCGCCTTTTACCGCCACCGCCAACGAAAATGGAGGAAACTGCTGTGCAAAACGCCATTGTGAATGTAGGCGACCGCGTGGTAAACCACTGGTTGGTCACCACCCCCACGGGCAAGCGTGTGCTGGTAGATACCGGCTACGCAGGCGGCTACCCGACTTTTGTCAAACGCCTTGCCGCGCATGGGTTTGCCCCCGATATGATTGATTACGTGTTCCTCACCCATGCCCATGATGATCACGCGGGCTACCTGGCGGAAGTATTGCAGGCATCCAAGGCGATGGTCATCTGCCACCCTGCCGCGCTGGACGGCCTGAAGCGCGGGCAAAACAATTTCGCGGGCGGGTGCGCGGGACGGCTGGCTTTGCTGTTCTGCCGGGGCATGGCGCTGTTTGGCAAAAGCGGGCATGCCTTTCCGCCCCTGCCCGATGCGCTGTTTGAACGGCTGCTCGTCCTTACGGATGAATCCGAAGCCGCGCTCAACAAGGCGCTGGGCGCAAGAATCCTGCGCACGCCCGGGCACACGGCGTGCTCCCTCTCGCTGGCTGTGCAGGGCGCTGTGTTTTGCGGGGACGCGGCCATGAACGGTTTCCCCAGCCATGGGCATGTGTCCATCTGGGTTGAAAACCTCGCGGCGTACGCGGCCTCCTGGCAGGTGCTCATCAGGGAAGGCGGCATGCTGTACCCCGGCCACGGCAAACCCTTTCCCGCCGCCGCATTGCAACCTAATGCAAATGCGCCATTGCGCCGCAAGCTGTTCCCGCTTAGCCCGCCCTTGGAGAAATGACCGCAATAAAACGCCTGCGCAGCCTTGGTTGCGCAGGCGTTTCTTGTCGGAAAAGCTGGGTTCAGGGCGGATGGCCCTGCTCAGGGTGCAGGGGTGAAGCCCCTGCCGGGGTTTGGCGTGGTACCCCAAAGCCTTATCACACAATCCATTGCGAAAGTGAGCGTATAGCCCGCAGGGCTATATGGCGAGCGGTGTTAGATGCTAATCGGGATTGTACGAGAAGTTAACCTTTGCAACATTGGTTGCACAGGCGTTTATCATGCCCAACGGTTTCCTATGATTTCGAATCATTAGCGCGCTAAGCTCGCGGCGCTTTTCCTCTGACTTCATCGCGAAGTCTTGACGTTGCCCCGCTACGCCTTGGAATCCGCTCCTCGCCATAGCATCAAACCGCTCACGATCTTACGCGCATCAACGGTTTAAGCAGCATCCGTTCTTCCCATGAACCAATTTGCTTCATAGGCTTACAAACCCTGCTCGCAAACCTTGCGCTATGCCAGCATCACGTTGGAAACCTTATGCAAGCGCGGCGCAGCACGGCTGCACCTCTGCTTATACGCATTGCCAAAGCATTGCGCCACTCGCCTGCGAATACGCATTGACAAACGGGCGTCACAGCCAGCATCGGCAGGTTCAGCTATACACCTTGGGATCCAGTACCCCCACCACCGGCAGGTTGCGGTACTTCTCGTCATAATCCAGGCCATAGCCCACCACAAACGCATCCGGAATCTGGAAGCAGCTGTAATCCACCGTCAGCGGCACCGCGCGGCGGCTGGGTTTATCCAGCAGCGAAACCAGCTTCAGGCTGTTGGCGCCGCGGCTGTGCAACAGGCGGGTGAGGTAGCTCAGCGTCATGCCGCTATCCACAATGTCCTCCACGATGAGCACATCCCGCCCTTTGATGGGTCTGTCCAAATCCTTGATCAGGCGCACCTCGCCGCTGGAAACGGTGCTTGCGCCGTAGCTGGAAATCGCCATGAAGTCAATGGCCAGCGGCAGGTCGATCTGCCGGATGAGGTCGGAGAAAAACAGGCTTGCCCCTTTGAGGATGCAGACCATCAGCGGCGCCTTCCCCTGATAATCCTGCGTGATGCGCGCGCCAAGCTCCGTGATGGCGGCCTTGAGCTGCGCCTCATGATAGAGCACGCTGGACAGATCCTGATAGAGCTGGGAGTTCGGGTTCATAGGGCTCACTCCTTTATATGCGATGGGGCATTGCATTCCGCGCTTTTAGCGGGTGCCGGATGGATTTGAACATGGTTTTACAGGAATGCCGCACAGCCGCACCCTTACCCGCCTTGCGGGCAGCAGCATCCACAGCGGGCGGCGCTCACAAGCGTGCATGATACACGATACGCGGATGCTTTGTCAAGCGCGGCACAAACCATCCGCTGCCATATGCGGTACTGCGCCCGGTATCATGTTCGGTACTGCGCCCGAAACTGCATCCTGCCGCATCCTGCCGCATGCGCATCCGCTGCCGCATACTGCTGCACAACAGGCGGATGCACCCGCCGCGCAGGCACACCGCATGGCGGCACAGCCGCATGCGCATCCCGCTTACTCTCCTGATGCAGCAACAGGCTCCGCCAGCCAGGGCAAGGGACTTTGCACTGTAAGCAACATACCGGGCGCATCCGTTAGCCGTGTTTGCTCTGCCGCGCCGATCCCCGCCACCCACAGCACCTCCGCGCCCGCGCAAACCAGCGGGATCATCGGCCGAAAAGGCGCGTCCACCTTATGATCCGTCAGGTAGCGGCGCAGCAGCTTGCCGCCTTTCGCGCCAAAGGGCATGATGCGGTCTCCCGCGCGCGCGGTACGCAGCTGGCAACGCGCCAGCAGCGGCAGCGGTATGACCACGCTGCGCAGACCGTCCGGCGGCGCATCCACCTTGGGGTTAAAACGACGGATGGCAAAAGCCATGCCAAGCCATTCAACCATAAACGGCGCGGCGCCATCGGCTTTCAAATCGCCCTTATGTCCCGGTTTACTAAACCCTTCCAGCCCAACGGGGCTGGGCGTTTTGACAGGGCACAGCGGCGCGCCGCCCGCCATGCGCAGCAGATGCTCATGGCTTTTCCCCGCGAGCGCACACAAGCCGTGCGTCAGGTTAAGCGTGCTCCCCTGCGGGGCGCCAAGCAACGCAAGCAGCGCAAGCGATTCATCAGCCGAGGGCATGCGCTCGCCCGCCTGCGCAGCTGCCCCTGCCATGCGCGCAACGCCTGCGGCAGCAAACGTCCGCAATACACGCACCGTAATCGCTGGTGCCGCCGCCAGCAGCGGGGCTTTGACAAGGCAGTAAAAGGGCGGCGCATCCAGCAGCGTTGCTTCCAGCAGCGCATCCGCCCGGGTTTGCAGATAATCATCATCCATGGCGAGCAGCGCCGCGCTTTGTGCGATGTGCGCCGCCGCGCGGGGGTTATCCGCACATAGCAGGGGCAGCACCTGCAAACGCAAACGGTTCCGCTGGCAAAGCGGGCTTGCGTTGCTTTCATCCATGCGGTAGGGTTCATCCGCCAGCGCTTCCAGAATCATAGCTTTACTGATGCTCAGCATCGGCCGTACGAGGGTAACCCCCGCCCGAACGCTCACCATACGCATGCCGCCAAGGCCGCGCGCGCCGCTGCCGCGCACCAGATGGGCAAGCACCGTCTCCGCCTGATCATCCTGATGGTGGGCAAGCACCAGCGCATCCGCCTTGCAGGCATCGGCGCGGGCAAACAGCAGGCGGTAGCGTGCCTCCCGGGCGTGTTCCTCGGTACCGGCCGCGTCCATGCCGCCGGATAACGCGGCGTGATCCACTGTGCAGGGCACGGCAAGCCGCACGCAGAGCGCTTCACAAAAGCGTGCATCCGCCAGCGATGCTTCGCCCCGCAAGCCATGTTCCACATGCGCGGCGCAAACCTGCACCGCATGCTTTTCACGCAGGGCGCACAGGGCATAGAGCAGCGCAACCGAATCCGCGCCGCCGCTGAGCGCAAGGAGCAGCGTCCCGCCGGCATGCAAAACACCCGCGCTTTGAAGCGCCGCTTCTACCATGGCTACAAACTGCTCGTTCATGGTTGTATTGTATCATTTTGGTCTGGTTTGGGCAAGATGGTACCACGCCCCCGCCATCAAAAAGATAGTTCGGGGGCGGATGCCTTTGTCAGGTTCTCGAAAGAGAGAAACGCGTCGGCGGCTTAAGGTGAAGTCCAACCCTCAAGGGCGAGCCGCACGCGGCTCGCCCTGATGTCCTTACCCGAAGGAAACTGCTGTATCCTTAATATCGTTTTACCGTATACCTACTTCAGCGCCACCTCAATGCGTACCGTAGCCGTAACCGTAAGGGTGCCTGCCTCAATAGGCGTGGCCGCTCCCGCGTCATACGCCATCGAACGGCTGGAATAGGCGGTATACACATCGTTGGCTTCCGCAAGGGAAACCACTTCGCCTGCTGTTTGCCCCAGCGCTTCGGCCAGCAATTTGGCTTTGCGCAGCGCATCCTGCGCGGCGGCGGCCAACGCCTGATCCGCCGCGGCATCACTGGCGCTACTTTCAAAGCTGATGCCGTAGATCAAGTTCGCACCGGCGGTAACCGCCGCGTCCATCAGCGCGGGGATGCTATCCAGCACGCGCACCGTCACGGTTACGGTATTGCTCACGCTATAGCCGACCAGCGTTTGCTGCTCGCCAAGCTTCCCATATTGGTAATCGTAGACCGCGTTTACGGAATAGTTCTGCGTTTGCATATCCTCAGCGGCCACGCCCTGCGCCTTCAGCGCCTCAATCACCTGATTCATGGCGGCGGCATTGGTTGCCTGCGCGCTTTGCACCTGTGTTTCCTGTGTGCTCACGCCCACTGTAAAACTGGCTTGATCGGGCACTACGGTTACAGAAGCCGTGCCCACGGCCGTCACCGTCGCGTCATCCTCCGCCAGGGCAGGGATGGCTGCCAGCGCCATCAGCAATACCAGCAAAACTGCGATTAACTTTCTCATCGAAATACACTCCTTCAAATTTTTGTTGGGTACGTTTTAGCAGGTTATTTTACAGGCGATGCCCTTGGCGGTGCGTAAGCCCGCAAAGGGATGTGCGCGGCTTACTGCATGATGCCTGTATCGTCCTTCCCGCTGTCTTGTCCGGCTTCAAACGGCGCTTCTTCGGCTGCGCCATGGGGCGGCTGCGTAGCGTTACGGGCCGAGGTGGCTTTGCCATGCCGCCTGCGCCAGGCTCGCCGAAGCAGCCCCAGTGCCAGCACGATTACGCCAATGGGCACAAGCACAGGCAACGCCATTGCAAGAAACACAATCAGGTTTTGCGTAAAGCCGCCCAGCGCCTTGATGGATGCCTCAAACCCGCTTTGGATGCGCTGCCACAGGGTCAGTTCCACCGCCTGTGCGGTTTCCCCCGCGCTTTGCTCATATACTGTGATGGATACGGCGCTGTGATCCACATCCCGGTCGATGGTGCGCAGGGCGCTCTCCAGCGAATCCAGCGTGTACTGGGTAGCGGCGATCTCGTTTTCGATCTCCAGCAGGTCGCTCACATCGCTGGCTTGCGCAAGCAGTTGTTGCAGGCGCGCCATCTTTTCCTTTTGGGTGGTCAGCCGCATGGTGGTATCCGCATACTGCGTGCTTTTGTCGGTGGCGGTTTCATAGCGTGCCGTAATGCGGCCGATGCCGTTTACGCCGCTGAGAAACGCGTCCAGCTGATCACTGGGGATGCGCAGGCTGTAGTAGGCGGCGCGGTCTTTGCGCGCGGATGCTTCGCCGCTCACGCTCACGCTGGCCACATACCCGCCAAGGCTTTCCGTCAGCGCCGTAAGCGCCTCGGTATCCGCATCAAAAGCCGTGCTGGCGATGGTCAAATCCACCGTGCGGACGATTTTCGCCTTTTGCTGCGCATCCGCCCCGCTGTCCATTTGCCCGCCATCGGCTCCGCCGCTCATGGCCATGCCCATCACCGCGGAATCATTTACGCTGCTCTCCTTGGCGTCCCATGCGTACTCCTCTTCGGCCTGGTAAGAGCGCTGCGCCATGACAGGCGCATTGGCCGTGCCACTGTACTGCGTCGCTGTTTTGAGACTGCCTCCTTCGGGGGCGTTCGCGTCGATGATGCTTGGGATGACATTCCCCGCCGTGATGGCGCCAATCACCAACACCAGCGCCGCGGCGGCGGGCAGGAGCGCGCGCCATAGCGTGCGCCGCGTTTGTGGTTTGGAAAGGGTATCTTTTTTCATATGTGTTAACGCCTCTTTCTGCACAGCCGCGCGCCAGCGGGCACGATAGCCTTCGGGCACGGCGGTTTGATACAGGTCGGTCAGCGCGCGGTCCAGCGCGTCGGGTTTGGTTTGCTTTTCCATGGGCTGACCTCCTTTCACTGCATTAGACGAGCGCTGTTTGCAATGGTTCCCTGATAACTAAAAATCTCCCAGCAGGCTGCGCAGCTTCTCCTTGGCGCGGCTGATGCGGCTTTTCACCGTGCCCATGCCCAGCTTGAGCACACGCGCGAGCTCCTCATAGCTCAGCCCATCGCCGTAGCGCAGGGTGAGCAGCGCCTGCTGCGCCTCCGGCAGGTGGGCGATGGCTTGGGTCAGGCGCGTTTGCTCGCTTGCCCGCACGTAGGTTTCCTCCGGGTCGGGCGCTGCATCGGCCGGATCAAACCCCGTTTCCGCCATGGCATCCAGCGAAGCATTTTCCCGCTGCACACGCGGCCGCCGCAGCATATCGATGCACACATTGTGCGCGATGCGGTACAGCCAGGTGGCAATATCGCTTCCGCCACGAAAGCGCCCGATGGCGCGGTAGGCGCGCAGCATGGCTTCCTGCGCGGCATCCTGCGCATCGGCTTCATGGTTGAGCATTTGCAGGCAATGGCGGTACACCATGTTTTCAAAGGGCATGCAAAGCGCGGTGAATGCGTCCGCATCCCCGTTTTGTGCCTTCATTAGCAGCAGATCGGCCACCGCACCGCACCTCCCGTCCTTGGACGCCTATCTATTGGACGCAGGAACCCTGCGTTTTGTTCCCACATTTTCGCAAACATCGCGCATGCCCTTGACAACGCCGTTTTCGCGGGTGTATATAGTAGCAAGCCTTATGATATGGCAATCTGTCGCCAACAAGGAGCGTTTATCTTGTATCTGATCGATTCCCACGCGCATATTTACCCGGATGCCATCGCGTTGAAAGCCTCGCGCTCCATCGCGGATTTCTACCACCTTGCCGTGCAGGAAGATGGGCGGCTTTCCACCTTGCTTGCGCGCGGCGCGCAGGCGGGCATTACGCGCCACCTGGTGCACAGCGTAGCCATCACGCCGGATCGCGCCGCAAGCATCAACGATTATCTGATGAGAACCGTCGCCGCGGAGCCATCCCGCCTGATCGGCTTTGGCGCGTTGCACCCCGCCATGGCGGATATCCCCGCCGAGCTTAGGCGTTTGCGCGCGGGCGGCATGCTGGGGGTGAAAGTGCATCCCGATTTCCAGCGTTTTCTGCTGGATGGGGATGAATCGCTGGCCATGTTTACCGCTTTGGCGGATGCCGATATGCCTGCGCTTGTGCACGTAGGCGATCCGCGCCACCCCTACAGCCAGCCTGAGCGCATGGCCAACGTGCTCCAAAAGCTGCCCACGCTCAAGGTCATCTGCGCGCACCTGGGGGGCTGGTCGGTATGGGATGAAGCTTGGAAACACCTTGCGGATTTTCCCAACGTATGGGTGGATACCTGTTCCAGCCTGTACGCGCTCACGCCGGAACACGCCGCGGCGGTGATACGCCATTATGATGGTGAGCACGTTTTCTTTGCCACCGATTACCCCATGTGGGATCCCGTGGAGGAGCGCGCACGCTTTGACGCGCTGCCGCTGACCCAGCCCGAGCGCGAGCGCATCGCGCATCTGAACATCGAAAAATTCCTGAAGGAGCTTACGCCCCATGCCTGAAAAAGATACAATCATCGAATCCAACATGCCCGTGACCGAAGAGAGCATTCTGCGCGATGTACGCGCCCTTGGCGTTCGCCGTGGCGATACCCTCATCGTGCACACCGCCATGAGCAAACTGGGCTGGGTATGCGGCCGCGAGGTCACCATCGTGCGAGCGCTGCTGCGCGCGGTTGGCCCCTTGGGTCTGCTGATTATGCCCACCCACAGCGGGGATAACAGCGAGCCCGCCAACTGGCAAAACCCGCCCGTGCCTGAAAGCTGGTTTGCGCCCGTGCGTGCAAACATGCCCGCCTATGACCGCCGGGCGACGCCTTGCCGCGCGGTTGGGCGTGTGCCGGAATGCCTGCGCAATTACCCGGGGGCAAAGCGCTCGGCACACCCGCATGTAAGCTGGACAGCCAAAGGCCTGATGGCCGCGTGGGTGCTTCGCGGGCACACATGGCGCAAGCCCTGCTTTGGCATGGGTTCCCCGCTGGGGCGCTTCTACCGCAGGGGCGCGAAAACGCTGCTCATCGGCGTTGGTTATGGCAACTGTACCGCCCTGCATCTGGCTGAAGCGTTAAACCCCGCCACCCCAAGGCTCACGGTGGGCGCATCCGTACAGGATCGCGGTGTGCGCCGTTGGGTCACCTGGCAGGATATCGACTTTGACAGCGACCGCTTCCCCCAAATCGGCGAGGCGTACGAGCAAGCCGGCGGCGTGGTTACGCAGGGCAAGATCGGCGCGGCGGATTGCAAACTGCTGCCCATTCGCCCGCTGGTAGATTTCGGCGTCAAGTGGCTTACGGAGAACCCGCCTACGCAGGCGACAAAGCCCGATGCCGCCGAAACCGCCGCTGCGCAAGGCGTATAAACGGCCAACGCGCCCGCGCGCTTCCTTCGTGTACGGCTGCCTGTACTGCGCCGCCATAAAAAGGGCTTGGCGCAATCAAAGCGCGGGGCTACAACATACGGTTGCAAAGGCGGCGGGCAAAGTTTGAAAGCCTGCCGCCTTTGCCATGCAAACCGCAGGCGATTGTGGCGTTACCTGCCCCCGCAAGGTTACTCCTGCATCGTTTCCGGCGCGCCGTCCCGCTGCGGCGCCGCCTGTGTTTCCGTTGTTGCATCTTTGCCCTTGCGGCGGAACGTGCCCGGCAGGATGAGCCGCACCGCCTCGCTGGCGCCCGAGGAAAACAGTTCGCCCAGCATCCGCCGCGCGCGCGTACGGGTTTCCGGCTCCAGCTTGCGAAACGCCGCAAACAGCTTGATGGTGCTGGCGGTAAAATCCTGCACCAGCGGATCGATGGTTTCGGGGTCCAGCGTGGCAATCACGCGGAACACCGTATCGGTCAGGAATTTACGCTCCGCAAGCGACAGTTGGTCAATCCACTGGCGCAGGGCTTCATCCGCCACTTGTGTGCCAATGTCCAGCCCCGCAAGGGTTTCAAACGCGCCATCGGTAATCTGCCAGGTGAGCGCGTCATGCTGAAACAGGCCGATTGCTCTGCTGTGCACCACGCAAAACTGCGGATGGTAGCACAATAGCATCCCCACCACCGAGCTTTGCGGGATGTAGCTTTCCACCTTCGGGCTGATGCGCGCATACCCCTTGCCGGAAAGCGTTTGCTCGTTCATGCCGGGGCCGTCAAAGCTATACACGCACCGGATGCGCGACTGTATGGCAGCGGGCAGGTGCGCCGCCGCGTACAGCGCAAGGTGCCCGCCCTTGCTGTGCCCGCCGAGCATCATTTCCCCGCCGAAGGCCTCCGCCGCGCGGCGCGTGTACGCTGTCGCCGCCTTTTGCGCGGGCACCTCCATGAAGGACATGTTCAAATCTTCCTTCCAGCCCGCAAGGGTCAGGTCGGTTCCGCGAAAGGTGATATAGCGCGCGCCATCGGGCAAGATGAACGTTGCCGCGCAAAACTGCGTTACCTGTTTGGGGTCGATGTGGTTCACATAGTCCGTGATGATCAAATCCCCGAATCTGGCTGTGTCCTTGCAGCGTTCGGTCATGAGATAGCGCTTCTGCTGAAACGGGTCATCAAACCCCTGGGGATAGGTTTGGGCAAGGAACGCGCACAGTTGCCGCACGGTCGTCTCCCCGCCGTTATCCAGCAAGCCTTCCATCGGCATGTATACGATTTGCGTGATCGCAAGGCTATCCGGCGGCGCAAAGGGATGCCTGGCAAACGTCAAGTGGCCGTAATCCTGCAAGTAGTCCATCAGTGTGGGCATTCGGATGCTCCTTTATGTTCATGTATGCGCACATCACAGGGGCGTGCCATCGATGATAGAACGAAACAAAACGCGTTTTTCTGTCAGGTTGAGTATACGGCAACGGGATGACAAACGCAATGGGCTTTGCCTTGCTTGTGGCGAGCATCTGTATGCGCATAAAAACAGGACAGGGGAGCGCGTCCCTTGTCCTGAAGTGTGAAGCAATCGATGGTTTGTGCGCGGCGTTGGGCTAACCCACCAAAGGGTTTCACCCTTTGGAAACCCGACAAGGGCTTTCGCCCTTGACCCACCTTTGATGGCATTCGTACAATGCGCTATTGCCGCTCGCCTCATCGCCCTTCGGGCTGTTCGCTCGCTTACGCAGCTTGTGCGCGGCGTTGGGAAAACCCGCCAAAGGGTTTCACCCTTTGGAAACCCGACAAGGGCTTTCGCCCTTGACCCACCTTTGATGGCATTCGTACAATGCGCTATCGCCGCTCGCTTCATCGCCCTTCGGGCTGTTCGCTCGCTTGGGGAGGTATTGCTTCGCTATGGAATCTTGGGCTTCGCCCAAACCCGCCAAAGGGTTTCACCCTTTGGAAACCCGACAAGGGCTTTCGCCCTTGACCCACCTTTGTTGGCATTCGTACAATGCGCTATCGCCACTCGCTTCATCGCCCTTCGGGCGGTTCGCTCGCTTGGGGTGGTATTGCTTCGCTATGGAATCTTGGGCTTCGCCCAGACCCACCAAAGGGTTTCACCCTTTGGAAACCCGACAAGGGCTATCGCCCTTGACCCACCTTTGACCCGCGCGGCGCAGCTTGTTTCCATCAGTTCTTCATGAGTTTCACCAATACCGCCTTTTGCGCGTGCAGGCGGTTTTCCGCCTCTTCAAAAATCTCCGACGCGTGCGCTTCCAGCACCTCCGCGGTAATCTCTTCCCCGCGGTGCGCAGGCAGGCAGTGCAGCACCATGGCGTCGGGCTTGGCCAGCGCCATCAGCGCGTCATTGACCTGATAGCTGGCAAACGCCTGCTTGCGCTGCTCGGCTTCGCCTTCATCGCCCATGCTCGCCCATACGTCGGTGTACACCACATCCGCGTCGCGTACCATGGCGGCAATATCATCGCTCACCGCAAACTGGCCGTTCTGCCTGGCCCAATCCATAATGGCGCCATCGGGCTGGTAGGCATCGGGGCAGGCGATGCTCACCTGCATGCCCACCTTGATGCCCCCCACAATCAGGCTGTTGGCCATGTTGTTGCCATCGCCAATAAAGCACAGTTTCAGCCCTTTGAAGCTGCCTTTGCGCTCCCGTATGGTCATCAAATCCGCCAGTACCTGGCAGGGGTGCGCGTAATCCGTAAGCCCGTTGATAATGGGGATGCTGCCGTATTCCGCCAGATCTTCCACTTCCTGCTGGGCATAGGTGCGGATCATGATCCCATCCACATAGCGGCTCAGCACCCGCGCGGTGTCCTGAATGGGCTCGCCACGGCCGATTTGCAGATCACGGCTGCTCAAAAACAGCGCGTTGCCGCCTAGCTGGTACATGCCCACCTCAAAGGAAACGCGGGTGCGCGTGCTGGCTTTCTGGAAGATCATCCCCAGCGTTTTGCCCGCAAGCAGCGGGTGGCTGATGCCGTGTTTCTGCTCATACTTGAGCTGATCGGCAAGGTTCAAAATGCTCATAATCTGCTCGGTGGAAAGGTCGCTCAGCTTTTTCAGGTGCTTCATGGGCTGGCTCATTTGGCAATCTCCTCCTTGATGATGGTTACGGCCTGGGCGAGTTCTTCCCAGCCGATGGTCAGCGGCGGCAACAGGCGCAGCTTATGCTTTGCGGTCAGGCAAACCACCCCGCGCGCCAGCAGCGCCAGCACCAGTTCCTTGGGGTCGCGCGTGCATGCCACGCCAAGCATCAGCCCCATGCCGCTCACGTTTTGCACCTGCGGCAGCGCGGTGAGTTCTTCCGTTATATAGGCGCCTTTTTTTTGCACCTCGGCGAGCAAATCATCGGTCAACTGCTGCTGTACAGCAAGCGCGGCAGCCGCGCAGATGGGGTTGCCCCCGAAGGTGGACCCATGGCTGCCCGCGGAAAGGGTGTTCATGACCTTCTCCCCCAACAGACAAACGCCCATGGGAAGGCCGCCCGCCAACCCCTTGGCGGTGGTCACAATATCCGGCAGCCAGTCAAAGTGCTGGTAGCTGAACAGTTTTCCCGTGCGGCCGTTGCCGGTTTGCACCTCATCGATTATCAGCAGAATATCCTTTTCCAGCGTCATAGCGCGCACCGCGTTCAGGTAAGCGGGGTCCAGCGGCTCCACGCCGCCTTCCCCCTGCACGGTTTCCAGCATTACGGCGCACACGGGCTGGCTCTCCAGCATGGCCGTAAGGGCAAACAGGTCGTTGGGGGGTACATAGGCAAACCCTTTGGGAAAGGGGCCGAAATGATGGTGGAAGGTTTCCTGCCCCGTAGCGGCCAGCGTAGCCAGCGTACGGCCATGGAAGCTGTTTTCAAGCGTCACAATCACGGGGCGTGTGTTTTCGCCATGGAGATCGGCACTGTATTTGCGGGCGGTTTTGATGGCGCACTCATTGGCCTCCGCGCCGGAGTTGCCAAAGAAGGCGCGCTTCATGCCGCTTCTTTCGCACAGATGCTGCGCCAGCAGTGTTTGCGGCTGTGTAAAGTAGAGATTGCTCACATGGGATAGCGTATGCGCCTGCGTACACACAGCCTCTTCCCAGGCGGGGTTGGCATAGCCAAGCACGCTCACGGCGATGCCGCTGCCCATATCGATATAGCGGCGGCCGGCGTCATCAAAGAGGAAGGCATCCTGCCCGCGCACAAAGGTAACCGGAAAACGGGCATAGGTAGGGGCGATGTATTGCGCATCCAGCGTGGTGATGGTAGAATCCGGCATAGGTGGCACCTCCTTGGAAAGAATCGGTTACGGGGGGATACGGTAAGCGTTCAGGCGGTACCTGTGTTGGGCTGCAAAGGGGCGAAGCTTCTTCGGCAGTGGCAGATCGCCGCAGAAGCGCCTGCGCCCGTGGCTATATGCCAAAGGCGTTTGTGAACGGGCGGGGCACGCCACAGCATACGCACAGGAAAACCCTGCCGTGTGCCGATGCGCCCCGTCGGCGCCGCCGCCAAGCCTTACCCTTGGATAAACATGGTGCCCACGCCTTCATCCGTCAGGCATTCAATCAAGATCGCGTGCGGCACCCGGCCGTCAATGACGAACACCTTTTTAACCCCGCGCCGGATCGCCTCTATACAGCAATCCACCTTGGGGATCATGCCGCCGCTGATCACGCCTTCCCGCATCAGCTCCGGCGCTTCGCTTGCCTTGACCACGCTGATGAGCGTATCTTCATCCTTGGCATCCCGCAGAATCCCGCGAATATCCGTCATGGTGATCAGACTTTCCGCCTTCAGTTCCGCCGCGATGCGCGCGGCCGCCGTATCCGCGTTGATGTTATAGGCATGGCCTTGCGCATCGCACCCAATGGTGGATATCACCGGGATATACCCCTTCTCCAGCACATCCAAAATGGGTTGCGCGTTGATGTGCGTGATTTCCCCCACATAGCCGTGCACCTCATCCATGCGCTCGACCTCAATCATGCGCCCGTCCATGCCGCACAGCCCCATGGCTTTTCCGCCGATGGTCTGGATCAGGCTCACCAGGCTTTTGCCCACCTTGCCCGCCAGCACCATCTGCACCACATCCGCGGTTTCTTCATCCGTCACGCGCAGGCCGTCCACAAACTCGCTTTGCTTGCCCAGCCGCCTGAGCAGATCGCTGATTTCCGGCCCGCCGCCGTGCACCAGCACCACGCGCACGCCCACCAGCTGCAACAGCAGCAAGTCTCCCATCACGGCGCGCTTGAGTTCTTCATTAACCATCGCGTTGCCGCCGTATTTGATCACGATGATTTTACCGTTATACTTGCGGATGTACGGCAGCGCCTGAATGAGTACCTCCGCGCGTTCATTGATGGTCATGTTTGCCCCTCCCGCGGCGCTTGCCGCCTTATCGCCGCCCTGTCAGGTGCGGTAGTCGCCGTTGATCTTCACATAATCATACGTCAGGTCACAACCCCACGCGGTGGCCTGCGCTTCGCCCGCGTTCAGCTGCACGGCGATATCGATCTCGTCCTCGCTGAGCACGGTTTTGGCAAGCTCCTCACTGAAGGGGATGCCGCTGCCCGCCGTACATACCGATACCACGCCCGCGCGGCTGACAAACTGCACATCGATGCGCTGCACATCCACATCCGCGCCGCTGTAGCCGATGGCGCACAGCACGCGCCCCCAGTTGGCATCCGCGCCGAACATCGCGGCCTTGAGCAGGTTGGAGCAGATGACGCTTTTAGCCACCTGTTTGGCCGTATCGATATCCCTGGCGCCCGTAGCCGTGCAGGTAATCAGCTTGGATGCGCCCTCGCCGTCTTTGGCCATCATGCGGCACAGCTGCGCGCACACCTGATAGAGCGCCGCCTTGAACGCATCGTAATCCGCGCCCGCTTCCGTGATTTCCGCATTGCCTGCCATGCCGTTTGCCAGCACCGACACCATATCATTGGTGGAGGTATCCCCGTCCACGGATAGCATATTGAACGTATCGCGCACCACCTGCGCAAGCGCCGCGCGCAGCATCGCCGGGGAGATGGCCGCATCCGTGGTGAGAAAGCAAAGCATGGTCGCCATGTTGGGATGAATCATCCCGCTGCCTTTGCTGATGCCGCCCAGCGCACAGGTTTTACCGCCCAGCGTAAAGGTAACGGCCACCTCTTTGGCAATCGTATCCGTAGTCATGATGGCCAGCGCCGCGTCATGCCCGCCCTCAGCGCGCAGGGAAGCCGCCAGGCTTGCCATGCCCGTTTCAAAGGGCGCAAGCGTCATTTCCTGCCCGATAACCCCCGTGGAGGCCACAATCACATCCCCCGCGCCCACGCCCGTATGCTGTTCCACCAGTTTGCACATACCCTCGGCGATTTCCACACCGTTCGCATTGCAGGTATTGGCATTGCCGCTATTGCAGATGATGGCGCGGGCATAGCCGTTTGCCACGTTCGCCTGTGTGACGGCGATGGGCGCGCCCTTGACCAGGTTTTGCGTATAGCAGCAGGCCGCCGCGCAAAGCGTATCGCTCACGATGAGCGCGCAATCCTTCTTCGCGCGGTTCTTGCGAATACCGATATGCTCGCCGGATGCCTGAAAGCCTTTGGCAGCAACAATACCGCCCGGGATGAAGGAAAATGGTTCGGACATAGGGGGTCAATCTCCTTTGTGTGTCATATCGGTATACGGGCGGGGGTTGCGCTGCGGCGCGGGGGGTTTTGGGGCGCCGCCCCAAGCCCCGCAAGGGGCGCTGCCCCTTGACCCGGCTTTTGCTTGGGGGTTGTTCCGCTCGCTTCATCGCCGCTTCGCGGCGGTTCGCTCACTGGCGGGGGTTGCGCTGCGGCGCGGGGGGTTTTGGGGCGCTGCCCCAAGCCCCGCAAGGGGCACTGCCCCTTGACCCGACTTTTTGCTTGGGGGTTGTTCCGCTCGCTTCATCGCCGCTTCGCGGCGGTTCGCTCACTGGCGGGGGTTGCGCTGCGGCGCGGGGGGTTTTGGGGCGCCGCCCCAAGCCCCGCAAGGGGCACTGCACCTTGACCCGGCTTTTGCTTGGGGGTTGTTCCGCTCGCTTCATCGCCGCTTCGCGGCGGTTCGCTCGCTGGCGGGGGTTGCGCTGCGGCGCGGGGGGTTTGGAGCGTCGCCCCAAGCCCCGCAAGGGGCGCTGCCCCTTGACCCGGCTTTTGCCTGGGTGCTTACACGGTAAGCCCTGTCTCCGGCGGCAACCCCAGCATCAGGTTCATGCACTGGATCGCCGCGCCGCTGGCGCCCTTGCCCAGATTATCAAACCTCGCGGTCAGCAGCATCCGCTCATCATTGCCATTGACCCATACCTGCATGCTATCCGTCCCCGCCAGCGCGTTGGCGGCAATCAAGGGCTCCGCGTTTACCTCCGGCACACGCATCAGCGGCATGCCCGCATAATGCGCGCGATACGCCTGCGCCACAGCCGCAAGGCTCGCGCCTTTGGCAAGCTGCCTGCTGTGCAACGGAACCGTAACCACCATGCCGCTGTAATAATCATCCACAATCGGCTGAAAAACCGGCTCATACGCCAGCCCGCACACATGCGTGATCTCCGGCAGGTGCTTATGCGCCTGCGTGACCGCATACGTCCTCGGGCTTGCAAGCTCCGCCTGCCGCCCCGCATCCTCATACGCTGCAATCATCTCCTTGCCGCCGCCGCTATAACCCGTTTGGGACGTAATGCTCAGCAAGGCGTCATTAGCCAGCAGCCCCTGCGCAATCAGCGGATACAGCAGCGCAATCGCCCCGCTGGCGTGGCACCCGGGCACCGCCACGCGGTTCGCCGTGCGGATGGCTGCCGCATGCGCCGCGGAAAGCTCCGCAAAGCCGTACGCAAACCGCGGATCCGTCCGAAATGCCGTGCTGGCATCCAGCACACGGCCTGCGCTGTCCCCCAGCGCCGCTATCAGCGCTTTGCTGGCTTCATCCGGCAGGCACAGGAAGGTGATATCCGCCTTGGCCGCCAGTTCCGCCTGCGCGGCTACCTGCTTGCGGCTATCCTCCGGCAGTGCAAGCAGCGTGACATCCGCCCGTGCGGCCAGCCGCTCGCGGATGCGCAGCCCCGTAGTGCCGCCGCTCCCGTTGATGAATACGCTTGTCATGCCCTCGCCCTTTCCTGTGCAATGAACGGTACGGCCGCCCCATGCGTCCCATGGGGCGGCTCGCCCTTCGGCTGTAAGGTCTCTGGCGACCCTGTTTACTTCATGCCCTGCTGCTTTGCCTGCACCGCGATGGGAAGCCCGAACAGGGTGATAAAACCTGCCGCGTTCTTCTGGTCATACACGTTTTCTTCGCCGAAGGTGGCAATCTCTTCGCTGTACAGGCTATAGGGGCTGCTCACCCCTGCGTTGATCATGTTGCCCTTATACAGCTTGAGTTTCACCTCGCCGGTCACGTGCTCCTGCGTTTTGGTTACAAACGCGGAAAGCGCTTCCCGCAGGGGGGTAAACCACTGGCCAAAGTAGGTCAGCTCCGCAAAGCGGCTGGCGACAAGCTCCTTGTAGTGAAAGGTGTCCCTGTCCAGCGTGAGGGTTTCCAGCACATGGTGCGCCCGGTAGAGGATGGTGCCGCCCGGGGTCTCATACACGCCGCGGCTCTTCATGCCCACCAACCGGTTCTCCACCAGATCTACCAGCCCGATGGCATTCGCGCCGCCCACCGCGTTGAGCTTATCCATCAGCTGGATGGGGGGCAGCTTTTCACCGTCTACCGCCACCGGAATGCCCTTTTCAAAGGCGATGGTCACATAAGTGGGAGAATCCGGCGCCTGCTCGGGGCTTACGCTCATCTCCAGAAAACCGGGCTTCTGATAATCCGGCTCATTAGCGGGGTTTTCCAGGTCCAGCCCTTCATGGCTCAGGTGCCAGAGGTTTTTATCCTTGCTGTAGTTGGTTTCGCGGTTGATTTTCAGCGGGATGTTATGCGCCTCGGCATAGTCGATCTCCTCTTCGCGGCTCTTGATATCCCACTCCCGCCACGGGGCGATGATGGCCATATCCGGCGCGAAAGCCTTGATGGTCAGCTCAAAGCGCACCTGATCGTTCCCTTTGCCCGTGCAGCCGTGGGCAATCGCATCCGCGCCCTCGGCAAGGGCAATCTCCACAATGCGTTTGGCGATGATGGGGCGCGCGAAGCTGGTGCCCAGCAGGTATTCGCCCTCATACACCGCGCCCGCCTGCAGCGTCGGGTAGATGTAATCGGTAATGAACTCCTCTTTGAGATCGGCAATATACAGTTTGCTCGCGCCGGTTTTAAGGGCTTTTTCCTCCAAGCCTTCCAGCTCGGTACCCTGCCCCACATCGCCGGATACGGCGATGACCTCACAGTTGTTATAGTGCTCCTTGAGCCACGGTATAATGATGGAAGTATCCAGCCCGCCGGAATACGCGAGCACGACCTTCTTGATATCTTGCCGGGATGTAACAGCCATGGTGGTTGCCTCCTTGAATATTTATGCACGTATTATGTATGATATGCATGCGCTTGTCAAGAGCTTTCTGCGAAAAATTTTCTTGCCCCTGTGTTTCCTGTGCCGTATGCCTTTCAATATGCCTTTATTGACATGGGTACAATATGGATGCTGTGCTTACCTTCGTTCCTGCGCCCATGCTCACAAGCGAGCGAATGCCGTGCCAGCCTGTGCAAGTGCATGCATAGCGAGTCGGTTCTTGCATAGGGTGTCCAAACAGTCGAGTTCAGGGCAAGTAGCCCTGAGGCTAAACAAGCGCCGCTGCGCTTCCCTTGCGCGGCGGCGCTTGCCATTGGCTGTTTCATATTTGGGTACAGGGCTAATAACGCTGGTCAGGGGCAGGGGCGAACCCCTGCCGTGGCTTGGGCAGCGCCCCAAAGCCTTACCTCACCACCCATCGCGGATACAAGCAAGCAACCCATAGGGCTACGCGACGTTCGATGACAGAAGCCAGCCATGGTTTCCGATGCACTGAACAAGCGCCGCTGCGCTTCCCTTGCGCGGCGGCGCTTGCCATTGGCCGTTTCAAAAACCCTTGCGTTGCCTCCTCAGGGCTGCAACGCCCGAACTTCCATATAGTAACGCTTCTGATGCGCCTCCCCCATGCTGAAGGTTTTGCGCGGCAGCGCCCCTAGCTTCTCAACCATGGGAATCAAGTCTTCCTTGGCAAGCGCGGGTAGCAAAAACGCCACCGTTTTCTCCCCCTGTGACAGCGCGCGCGCATCCGCCTCTCCGTGCACATAATCCAGCGTCGTTTCGGGGTGCGCGGGTATCCAGGCATCCAAAAATGCCTGCAAGGTACCCACCGTTAGCGGCTGCGCCGAGCCCGTCACGCTCACCGCCACTTCTTTGCCTTCATACACAATGCGGATGGGCTGCCCCTCCTCACCGCTAGCCAGCTGCCAGCCGTTTTGCGCGGCGAAAGCCGCCAGTTCTTCCAGCAGCGAATCGCCATCAAAGCCAAACAGCACCCGATGGATTGGTTCCAGCTGAAGCGCGTCACTATGCAGGTTCTGCACCTCCACCATGGCATAGCGGGCGGGGTGCGCCGCGCGTGCCGCTTCCGGCAGGGAAGGTTTCAGCTCCTCCCAATAGGCTTTGGCGGTCGCAAGGCTATGGTTGCCATCGCCCACGGCGTAGAGGATGCCGCCTTCATGCTGCGCCTGCAAGGCGTGCAGTGCGCCATACACGGCTTGGATATCTGCCTGCTCCGTTACGGCGTAGCCTT
Organism: Clostridiales bacterium Firm_11; assembly: GCA_001604105.1. Taxonomy (GTDB): domain Bacteria; phylum Bacillota; class Clostridia; order Christensenellales; family Aristaeellaceae; genus CAXXOK01. The sequence continues at coordinate 137,872 of LVAQ01000003.1, read as the reverse complement.
GCAGGTTGCCGCCGCCCAGCATCAGCGCAAAATCATACAGGCATGAAAGGTGCTCTGTACGCCCGGCCAGCGGTTCCAGCACCGTCTGCGCGGGATCGTCAATCAGCAGCAGCACATGGCTGGTTTCCAGCGCCGCGCCGCGCCGCACGGTAAGCCGCGGCGGAATGCGCTCCAAAATCGTCCCCTCGGTTGCGCGCACAGGGCTTTGGTTGCCCGGGCGGTAATCATACCCTTCCAGGTCAATCAGCCCCACCAGCCCGATGTGGGTACCCGCCTCCGTATGGCGAAGCACCAGCACAAACCCATCCTGAACCCCTTGCGCCACCACGCCCTGCGCAAGATAGTCCCGCATCGCCTGATGGATGGCGGGCACGCGCGCGTCCGCTTCGGCCAGCAAAGCTTCCGGCAGGATCAACCGCAGTGTGCTTGGGTTTTCACCTACCAGCGCCTCCGCCTTGCGCCAGTATTCCGGCTGGGAAGTAAATTGATCGCAGGCTACGCACGCCCATGTTTCCAGCGGCACGGCTTGCGCGGGCAGCAGCCATGTACCCGTATGCAAAAAAGTACTGTCCATAGGAAAACCTCCTTGGGTTTGTTGTCATGAACGGTGTTGGCATCGCAAGCCGCGGCGTCCGGTTCACCTGACGCAAGCATGCTGCGCTGCCTATCGCTGTTTCGCCATCGGGCGGCGGTTTCCCTTTTCTGTGCAACCAAACCATCAACGCGCCGATTCCGCGCGATGTATGTTCTGTGGTTTTGGATACGGGTTGCCTGCCGCCGCGTCGCCTTTGGTGCCCTTTGCCTGTTCGTATGCTTTGGCGCCTGATGCGGCGAATGATCCGCATTGGCTTGGCCGCTGCGGGCGCTTACCTCGTTTCCTCGCCTGCCGCCGCGCGCCAGCGCGGCTGAATCCCTTGCAGCCCGCCATATACAAACCATGCAAGGCGCTATTCCTGCTGAATGTTCCCGCTCGTTTCGCCATTGCGCAGCATTCTGCACAACAGCACAATGCTCACGGTATCCCCGCCCTCGGGCACTGTTGCCAGCGTAAGCAGCCTGTCGGTCGCGCGTACATCCACATTGCTGCGGTAGACGCTTTGCTGCTTGGCCGCCGCCACATAGCTCAGCATCTGCGCGTCGCTCTGGAAAACAGGGTATCCCGCGTAATTGAAATACCCGGCCGAATTGGCCACACTATCCGCCTTGATAACGGCAAAAATCACATACTGCGCCGTTTCATAGATGGTCTCCAGCGTCACAATGCCGTTGGCGGAAACGAACGCCGCGCTGCTTACATACTGGCGAAGCGGCGCAAACAGCTTACCCTCCGCCGAAGCCTGACCGCGTAAAAGCAGATTCTCCGGCGGGGTTCTGAGCACGCAGCTTTCGTCCACAAACACCGCGCCCGTAGCGCTTAACAGCCCGCGCGCATTATGGTTGAGGTAGAACGTATTGTTACGCTGCACCACTGTTTCGCTGAGCACGCCCCCAATGGTAAGCCTGCCTACCACATCGGGGTTCTCCGCGCGCAGTTCGCGAAACGCCTCGCTGATGCTCAGCAGCGCGTTATCCGGATACCGCGTAAGCCTGGAACGCGTAACCGGCGTGTTGGTGGGCAAAACAGGCTGGTCGTCCGCGGTCTGGCTGCCGCCGCCATCCATCACGCCAATGAGCGGATCGTTCTGGTTCACGCGCGGTCTATCGGTAGGCGTCTGCGCCGGTACGGGCGTTGCCGTAGGCGCGTAGGTAACCCCTGCGGGAAGCAGTTCCACGCCGCTTAGCCCCTGCGTGGCATCCGCGCCCGCCAGCGCCTGGTATTCGGCCAGGTAATCAACCTTGCTGCGCTCATTGGCAATCAGGCTCTGCACGATTTTGTAGCCCTCGATCACGCAAAACAAAAGCCCGATGGTCAGCGCCGTGAGCAGCGCCACCCGCCATGGACCCATGGTGCGCAATGTGCTCATGGCATTCTTTTTTTCGTTTATCTGCGGCCTGCGCGGCATGCGTTTTGCATCCGCCCTGTTCTCAGAAGGCACTTGGTTATAAGGCTCTGAATAATCATACGGGAGCTCCGCCTGCCGATAGGCCTGCGGCGGGGTATCGCCATAGGGCGCATAGCCATCCGCCGCCATGGGCGAAAGCGGTGGTTCTACAGTATCCAGCGCGGCGCGCGGGGGCTGCCCGTAGCCGACGTTTTGATACCCGTAACTCTCCGGCGGGTTGTTCAGCGGGTTCAGGGGTTCGCCAAACGCGTCCCGTTCAAACATGGTCAGTTCGGAAAGTTTCCACACGGCCGTGGTTTCAAGGGGATTGGCGGCTTGTTGCTTCCATCCCATCACTTCCCAGATATCGGCCGATTGTATATCCTGCTCGGGCACCTCCCGCACAGCGCCAAGCCCTGCATAGGGTTGGTGCGGGGTTGCCGCGGGCGGATCGGTAAACGCCGCCTGCGCGGGCGCATCCTGACGGCTTCGCGCGCTGCGGCGCGCACGGGGCGCCGTGTTCCTTTGCATCGGTGCTTGTATGCTGCGGTATGGTTCTGCCCCGCCAGCAGGGCTATCAGAATGTACAAGCGGAGCGGCGGCATGCTCCTGCGCATCGCCTGCCTGCTTAACGGCGCCCGGCACCTGCGCATAAGCCTGTGTTTGTTCCCCCGCCCCTAAAGCGGCTGGCTCGGCGGCGGGCGGCACGCCATACATGCCTGACGCGCCGCCACGCCTTGCGTCCATGGGAACGTAACGCCTGGTTGTCGCCTCCCATGGCGAAAACCGCGCTGGCTGTGCAGTGGCTGTATCACCATCACGCCGTGTTTCCCCGACCATCTGTGCCCTGTCGATGGCAGGGTACTCGGTTGTGTCAAACAGCGCGTCAAACGCCGCCTGTGCGCTGTGCCGCTCCGCTTTGCCGCCTTGGGGCATCGGGGGGCGCTCCCCCTGCGGCGTTTGCGGCACGGGTGGTTGCAAGGGATCACGGGGAACGCTGCCCGTTTGCGCGGCATCGGTTTTGGGTGATGAATCGTTTGCATAGGGGTAAGCACGGCGTGCGGTATCCTGACTTTGCCGCGCAGTATCCTGGCTGCGCCGCGCGGTATCCTGATGGTGCTGCGCGTTGTCCTTACTATACCGTGCAGTATCCTGACTTTGCTTTGCATTGTCCTGACTATACCGCGTAGTATCCTGACTTTGCCGCGCGGTGTACCACAGCGGCAACGCTTGCTGCCGCGCGGTATTGGCGTCCGGCGTGAAAGCAGGATAGGGCGCTGTGGTATCGTTTCGTGTTGCCTCGGGTTGTATCCCGCCCGCAAAAGTTGCCTGCTCGTGCGCGGTATAGGCTTGCAATAGCGCATCGGGCGTGGGCAGCCCGCGCAGCCCATAGCCCATCGCGGCAGGCTCTTCTTCCACAGGGGGGGTCACCATTGTCTTTCGCAAAAAACCAGCCGGAATCCGGTATGGGTTCTGATCCAGCGCCGGATCCAGGAGGTCGCTGTCAAAGCCGCCCATCGCAGCGTCATCGCGGCCATATTCGTAACTACTGCCCGGCGCAAGCTGCTTGTTCGCGCGCTGCCTGCGTACGCGGCTGTTGCCTGTTATGCGGTTGGCGGTGGAAATGGGCGCAAACAAATTAGAGGCGCTTGCCATTCTGGGTGGCTCAACGTCTTTCGCAGTGCCCTCCGAAGGCATGACACGGTGATCCGCGTTCCTTGCCATGCGCCCGAACCTCCCGCCCGCAGGCCCGTGGGCTGCATGCCACGGCACCCTGATGATACGGCGCGCGCCTTTGCGTGCCGTTTGGTCATGTTTGGGTTTCAATATACCGCAGCGTCTACGTTTTGTCAATTTATTGCCAAAGCGCAGGCTTTCTTCGTATCCATCCCGCCCTGTGCCGCCGCGGCGTATCCCGTGTGCAGCGCCCAGCGCAAAAGCCCATAACCCCTGCATAGGCAGGCAATACCGGCGGGGTTTCGCCCCCTGTTGCAACGCCAAACGGATGCCGAACGTTTTGAGAAACACGCGGCGGGGAGTTCGGGCATGTTGACAAACATCCCCGCGTATAGGATAATGAATGTTGGTGTTTTTCATTGACTCTACCGAAGGAAAGGGGATCGTCACCATGGTGAGAGCGATCGTGGGAGCCAACTGGGGCGACGAAGGCAAAGGCAAGATCACCGATGTGCTGGCGGAAGACAGCGATGTGGTGGTTCGTTTTCAGGGGGGCGCGAACGCAGGCCATACCATCATTAACGACTATGGCAAATTTGCGCTGCACCTTCTGCCTTCCGGCGTTTTTCACCCGAGCATATCCAATGTGATCGGGCCGGGCGTAGCGCTGGATATCGATAAGCTGTTGCGCGAATATGATGAGCTGATCAGCCGCGACATCCCGCGTCCGGCGCTTTTCATCAGCGACCGCGCGCAGGTGATGCTTCCTTACCATATTGATTTTGACCGTTTTGAGGAAGAGCGCCTTGGCAAAGCGAGCTTTGGCTCCACCAAGAGCGGCATCGCGCCCTTTTACGGCGATAAGTACCTCAAAATCGGCCTGCAGGTATGCCAGCTTTATGATAAGGAGCTGCTCCGCAGCCGCCTGACCAGCGCGGCCGCGCAGAAAAACGCCTTGCTGGAGGCGCTCTACCACAAGCCGCCCATCGATGTGGAAGCGCTCTATCAAAAGCTGCTGGAGCAGGCCGAGCGCATCCGCCCGATGGTCATCGATACCACACTGTTCCTGCACAAGGCGCTCAAAGCAGGCAAACGGATTTTGCTGGAAGGGCAGTTGGGCAGCCTGCGTGATCCGGATCACGGCATCTACCCCTATACCACCTCTTCCTCGCCGCTGGCGGGTTTTGGCACGGTAGGGGCGGGCGTGCCCGCAAATGCCATCACGGATGTGTATTGCGTGACCAAAGCCTATTCGAGCTGCGTGGGCGCAGGCCCCTTTACCACCGAGCTTTTTGGTGATGAGGCTACCGAGCTGCGCAACCGTGGCGGCGATGCGGGTGAATACGGCGCCACCACAGGCCGCCCGCGCCGTGTAGGTTGGTTTGACGCCGTGGCTACCCGGTATGGCTGCATGGTGCAGGGCGCCACAGAATGCGTGCTGACCAATCTGGATGTGCTGGGCTACCTGGCGGAGATACCCGTTTGCACCGCCTATGAACTGGACGGGCAGCCTTTGACGGATTTCCCCAACACGCCTACGCTAGCCCGCTGCACGCCCATCTACACCACCTTGCCCGGCTGGAAAAGCGATGTGCGCGGCGTGACCAGCTTTGCGGATCTCCCCGAGAACTGCCGTAAGTATGTGGACTTTTTAGAGCAACAGGTGGGCGTGCCCATCAACATGATCTCCACCGGCCCCAAGCGGTGCGAAACGTTCCGCAGGCGCTGACGGGTCTCAACGCCCTTCCCATGGCAAACGCATCCTCCGCGCCCGTGCACCCCGTGCATGGGCGCGGATAGCATTGCCCAAAACCCGCCCCCAAACTCACTTGCAAGGAGATTTGTTATGACCCGTTTTGAGTGTGATTATCTGGAAGGCGCGCACCCCGCGGTGCTGGAAGCGCTGATGCAGACCAACGCGGAGCAGACCGCTGGCTACGGGGAGGATGCATATTGCGCAAAGGCGCGTACCCTGATTGCAGCGCAGTGCGCGTGTCCCGATGCGGACGTGCATTTTTTCATGGGCGGCACACAGGTAAACCTGACGGTGATCGCCGCCGCGCTGCGCCCCTTTGAAGGGGTGCTTTCCGCCGATACCGGGCATATCAACGTCCACGAAACGGGCGCGGTAGAAGCCACGGGGCACAAGGTGCTCGCGCTGCCCGCAACCGACGGCAAATTGAGCGCCGCGCAGGTACGGGAAGCCTACCTTGCCCATGTGGAGGATGGAACCCATGAACACATGGTGCGCCCCGGGATGGTGTACCTGAGCCAGCCTACCGAGCTGGGCACGCTCTACACGCGGGAAGAGCTGGCTGCCTTGCGCGCGGTCACCGCCGAGCTTGGCCTTACGCTGTATATCGATGGCGCGCGCCTTGCCTATGCCCTGGCGGCGGATGCGCAGGTGGATCTGGCCTTTTTGGCTGCCCACTGCGATGCGTTCACCCTGGGGGGCACCAAATGCGGCGCGCTCTTCGGCGAAGCGCTGGTACTGCCCAAACCGGAGCGCTGGCCGCATTTTCGCTACCATATCAAACAGCGCGGGGCGCTGCTGGCCAAAGGGCGCTTGCTGGGCGTGCAGTTTGCCGCGCTCATGGAAAACGGTCGCTACCGCGCGTTGGGGGAAGCGGCAAACGCGCAGGCGCAGCTGCTCAAGGCGACATTCCTTGCCCACGGCATCCCCATGCTCTGCGACACCAAAACCAACCAGATTTTCCCCGTGCTGCCAAACACGCTGATGCATAAGCTGGCCGAGCGTTTCAGCTTTGCGCACTGGTGCAAGGTGGATACGCGCCGCACCGCCGTGCGTTTCTGCACCGGCGTCACCACCCCCAAGGAAAATCTGGACGCGCTGATTGCGGCGCTGGCCATACTCAACCTGCCGGAATGACGCCATAGCGCCAAAGCCGTAACAAAGGTAAAAAACAAGGGGTTCCAACCCGCCTGCCCCCGCTTTGTTCCCCGGCAAAGCGGCGTTCTGATGTACGCGCATGCCATCGCGTTTCGTCCTGTGAGGCCACGCGGAATACCCTGCAATGATTGCGAATCAAATGCAATCAGAATAAGGAATTTCCTTGACAATGTAATAAAATTGTAATATTATAGTGATGCTCTTGTCTGGCTGATTCGTTAAGTAAGCAGTTGCGAGAATGCGCGGAAATGGAGAGATGCACCATGGCGATAAACAGGTTGACCGCAGGCCAATCCCTGCGTAAAAGCATTGCGCTTCTGCTGGCTTTGTGTCTATTGATATTGGCGATTCCTGAAGCCCACGCGGTTTCGGTGGGTTCCACCGCCTCGGCGGTCAGTGAATCCAGCACGATGAGCTTTGGCAAGCTCGTTAATAACGCCACCCTATTTACCACAGATACGCTCCCAGCCAGCGGCGGCGTGGTTGTTTCCGCAGGCACATGGCTCATGCTGGTGAGCACCGATACCTATACGGTAAACAGCACCGAATACGGCTGCGTATGGTATGACAACGCCCGCTACAACGTGCTTTGGTCGGATGTAGCCGTGCAGACCACCGCGGAGCTTGAAACCTACGTCACCGGCACGCTTTGGACCACGACCGATTATACCGGCATGAAGCCCGAAAACAACCTGAAACGCGACATGCGCGTCTATGCCCTGCAAATGGCCTTGCGCACGTTGGGCTACTATTCCGGCACGCTGGATGGCAGCTATGGCGATTTGACCGTCAGCGCGGTACGCGCATTCCAGCGCGCCTATAAGCTGGATGTAGACGGCTACGCGGGCCCCTATACCCAAAAGGTGCTTTACCCGCTGGCCATTTCTTCTTTCTCCAGCAGCGGCACCACCACAGGCACGCAGACGGGTACGGTCAAGACCAGAGTAAGCATCAACCTGCGTAAATCCTACAGCACCAAATCCGCAAGGCTGGCGGTTGTGCCCGCCAGTACAACCCTTGCCTATTATAAAACCGTCACCAGCAGCGGGGTCATCTGGTATTATGTAACCTATAACAATGTCAACGGCTGGCTTATGGGCACTTACCTGACCGCGGACGGCGCCAGCAGCGGCAGCACAGGCTCGGAAACCGCCATTGGCACTGTTCTTGCAAACACCAACACCGTGGTGCGCAAGACCGCCAACGGTTCGCGCACCGGCTACCTGCTCTCCAAAAACAGCACCGCCACGCTGCTGGCCGCGCCCGTAACCGTCGCCAGCTATGCCTGGTATTATGTGAAGCTTTCCAATGGGGTCAAAGGCTATGTGCGGGGCGATTGCGTGACCGCCAGCTACGATTCGGGCGGCGGGGTGACTCCCTCCACCACAAAGACGTACATTCGGGTTGGCAGCGCAGGGCTATCCATTTTCACCACGGAGGAAGCGCCTTCCTCCGGCGCGATCACCGTGCCCTCCGGCACTGTACTCCAGCTGGTGAGCACCGAAACCTACACCACAAACAGCGTGGTCTATTGCAGCCTGTATTATAACAACACCCGTTACAACGCCAAGTACAGCGATGTTTCCGGCCTGATTATGACCGCTGCCGATCTAACCACCTACATTACCCAGACCATCTGGCCGGCGGGCTATTCCATGGCCGGAACCCTCAAGGAAGCGCTCAACCTGCAAGGCAACATCTACGTGCATAGCCTGCAATACGCACTTTCGGTGCTGGGTTACTACACCGGCACGCTGGATGGCACCTTTGGCAGCGCCACCACCGTTGCCGCGCGCAACTACCAGCGCGCCGCCAAGCAAAAGGTGGATGGCTCCGTGGGGCCGGAAACCAGCGCCGTACTGTACCCGGCGGCCATTGCCGCCATCAGCGGCGGCGGCGGCAGCAGCGGCGGCAGTACAACCGTAGCGGATTTTGGCACCTTTACCAAGATCAAAAAGGTGGCCTGGGACTTCGGGGACGCGGGCGGCGCAATATTCCCCAAGAGCGCTACCGCTACCGTGATGGATGTGCAAACGCAAAAGGTATTCAGCATCAAACGCTGGTCGGGGCAGAATCACGCGGACTGTGTTCCCCTGACCGAGGCGGATACCAAAATCATGTGCGATATCATCGGCTTCCCCTATACATCCAGCCGCCCCAGCAGTTCCCAGCTCAAGCAGATCATCGCCGATGACGGCACCAAGTACATCTGGCCGGATTTTGCGGGCGCCTGGACAACCGTCACCTGGAACAAGGGCGCCTGGGATTACCGCCCCGCGCTGCTCAATGTAAGCGGCACCGTATACGCCGTAAGCATTTATGGTTTCCCGCATGGCTACAGCGATGTCAAGAATTTCAACCCAAGCCCATCCGTCAACAATTATTACGGCATGCTGTGCGTACACTTTGTGGATAGCAGGGGCCACGGCAGCGGCGCGGTAAGCGCCAACCATCAGGCCTCGATCCTGACCGCCTACAGCTTTGCCAAAACCAAGTGGCCATCGCTGGTGGAATAACACAACACAAACCATATAAGCCCCCGCCTGCGTAACGCAGCGGGGGCTTTGCAATGCAACCCGATAAGGATGTATACAGGCGGCGCGCGGTTACGCCGGGTATTCGGCTGTTGTGGCTCCCCCCCCCCAAAGGGTTTCGCCCTCGTTAAAGACCGCCGCGGCTTCCTCACTTAACACAGCCTAAAAAGCAACTGGCCGGAGGCGAACGCTCGCCTCCGGCCAGACTGTATGCAGGGTATTACGGCGACGGCTCACGCTTCCCGTTTGTCCCCCCAGAAGAACAGCGCCACCGTGCCCGGCCCCGTGTGGCTGCCAATGGTGGTGCCCACATAATTGATCTCGACCCTGCCGTTCAGCTTGGGGAAGGTTTCCTCAACCATCGCGGCTACCACTTTGGCATCTTCCACACAGGCGGATTGGGAGATGAAGCACTTGCCGCTATAATCCAGCCCGCCTTCGGCATGCTCTTTCATACGGCTTACAATCTCTTTGAACACCTTGTGTTTGGTGCGTACCTTGGCGCGCGGGATCAGCCTGCCCTGATTATCCATGTTGAGCAGGGGGCAGATGCTCAGCAGCTTGCCAAACATGCCCGCGGTTTTGGATATACGGCCGCCCTTGATGTAAAAGCTCAGGTCGGTGGAGAAGAACCAGTGGTGCAGGTTCAGCTTATTGGCCTCCGCCCAGTCCCGCAGGGCAGTCACATCCATGCCGCCGTCCCGCAGATCGGCCAGGGTATCCATCAGCAGCCCATAGCCGGAGGACGCGCCCAGCGAATCCACGATGTAGATCTTGCGCTCCGGGAACTTCTTTTGCAGGTTCTCCTTCGCAATCAACGCGGAATTGATAACCCCGGAGATGCCGGACGACAGCGTCACGTGCAAAATATCCTGCCCCGCTTCCAGAAAAGGCGTGAAGTAGGCTTCAAACTCATCGCTGTTGACCTGTGAGGTGCTGGTATCCGCCCCGGCGGCCATGCGGGCGTAAAACTCCTCAAAGGGCATGCTCTGCCCCAGATCATCATCCAGCTGCACCCCATCCAGCAGGTAGTGAAAGCTGATAAAGTGGATATCCCGCGCCTGAAAGTGCGAAAGTTGCAAATCCGCCGTGGAGCAGCAGCTCAAAATGTAGTTGCTCATCGTTATCATTCCTTCTGTTGTAGACTGGTGGAACGTTGTTCACCCTCTCATGATACCTGAAACAGCGGGGAAATGCAATGGGCTGGCGCTGCCGCTGGCATTGCCCTGCGGGGTGTCGCTCGCGCGGGCGTGCCGCGTGCGTACGTTACACTTGCCCGGTTACGCGCAACGCCAACAGCTATACGCATGCGTAAGCGTGCCGCGGCGCATACGCTACGCCTGCCGGGTCACGCGCATTTCATAGCGCTGGGCGAGGGTCATGCGCTCGATCTCGGGCATATCCAGCAGCTTTACGCCTGCGTGGCAGCGCAGCATCGCCAGCGGGAAATCATACCCCGCCAGCACGCTGAACCCGACCCCGCCGGAGAAGCGCGGGTTGACCTCCAAAAAGGCGTATTCGCCTTCATGGCAGATAAACTCCATATTCACCACGCCCACGATGGCCGCATGCGACAGGATGCGCCTGCAAATTGCGTCCAGCGCGTGATCCGGGCATATCTCCACGGCTGTTCCAAGCCCGTTGGATGTGCGCAGCAATTCCCGCCGTGTAAGGGTGACCATACCGTCGGACGCATCCCGCGCGCAATCCACGGTATACACCTCCCCGGGCAGGTACGGCTGAATGATGTAATCATCCCGCAGCGCAAGCGCGCGCGTCAACGCCTGCGCATCCTGCACCACCTGCTGCCCCTGGCTGCTGCGCCCCCGCAGGGGCTTGAGCATCAGCGGAAACGGCGGTTCCTGCGGCAGGGTCTGGGGCAGGTAGGTGGGGATAACCCGGGCGATGCCCGCAAACGAAAGCGCTTCCGCCATGGCCAGCTTGTTGCGGCACAGCGCCGCGGCGGGCGCATCCGGACAGCAGACCGTAACCCCCATCTCGCGGAAGGTGCCCTTGCGCAAGCACAGCGCGTCTACCTCCACATCCGTCAGCGGGATAATGGCGTCAATACCCCGCGCCATCGCTTCGCTCAGCAGCGCATCGGTATAGGCTTTCGCATCTGAGGCGGGCGGCACGGTGAAAAACTCGCTCACTTCTGTAGCGGTCACATTCCACTCGCGGGGGTAAATGTCACACCCCAGCACGCGCATCCCCGCGCCCTCCAGACTTTGTTTGACCGCCAGACCCGATGCCGAGCCTATGGCGGTAATCAACACCGTACGCATGGTTGCATCCCCCTTTTGCACAGCCGTCCGATCAAGCCGGATAGGCTTACCTTACAAACATACCGTTGACCTGATTCCAGAAATACTTGCGGGAAAGGCGCTCACAAGGGCTTCACAGCACGGCATGCCGCCGTAGCATTGACAAAGGGCTGCAACGCCGTTGTTTCCCGGTCAAAGCCAATTCCACCCGCTGCACAAACGCCATACGTTCCTGCGTGGATAACGCGGCATACCGCCGTAGCATTGACAAAGGGCTGCACCACCGCTGTTTCCCGGTCAAAGCCAATTTCACCTTATGCACAAGCGCCATACGTTCCTGCGTGGATAACGCGGCATACCGCCGTAGCAATGACAAAGTGCTGCAACGCCTGTGTTTCGCGTTCAACGCCAATTTCACCCGCTACGCGAGCGCCATACGTCATACGTTCCTGCATGCCCATTCCCTGACCGCCCCTGCCTTTGCGCAACCTTCCGCGCGGGCGCAGGGCATGCGCCGCGTACAGCAATGCCCCGCATTACCTGCGCCGCAGGGCGCGAATCATATCCACCATGCCGCGGTACGCCTCGGGCTTGATCAGCAGCGACAGCCCGCCGTAAACCAGCACGCCCACCGCGCCCTGCGCCAGCAGCAGCGGCAGATCATGAAGCGGCAGAAACCCCGCTATCCACACGCAAATGCCCATTACCAGCGTCATCCCCAGAGAAGGCGCAAGGTCACGCACCTGCTCGCCATAGCGGTAACCCAGCAGCCGCTTGTTGGGCGCGGCGTTGACAAACGTGCCGATGAGCGTGCTCACCACGCTGCCCGCCGCAATGATGATCACGCTGTCAAAAAACAGGATGGACGCCGCCAGAATCACCAGCCCATACGCCTTTTTGATAAGCTCCAGCCGCAGGAACACATCGCTGCGCCCCATGGCGTTGATGGCTTGCAGGTTGCTGGTATGCACAGGGTAAAAGGCGAAATCCGCGCAGCAGATCCACAAAAACGGCACGGCGGGCAGCCACTTATCCGTCAGCAGCAGGCTCACCAGCGGCCTTGCCACCAGCGCCAGCCCCGCCATCATGGGAAACACAAGGTAACTGGATACCATGATGGTGCGGCGCATCATGGCCTTGAGCCGCTGGGGGTTCTCCTGCTCGGCGGCAAACATGGGCAGCATCACGCTTTGGATGGAGCCGTTGACGTTGTTCATCAACAGCTCGGGGAATTGCCTGCCGCGGTTGAAGTAACCTACCTGCTCACTATCGTACAGCTTGCCGATGACCAGCGTGCGCAGGTTATTATACACGGTTTCAATCAGGCTGGACGCCAGCAGCTTCCACCCAAAGGAAAGCAGGCTTTTCACCCGATGCCACGCATAGAGCAGGCGCGGCCGCCAGTGCACCGTAACCAGCAGAATCACGCAGATGATCACCTGCCCGCTCAACTGCTGCGCGATGAGCGCCCAGCTGCCAAACCCCGCGTACGCCATCGCGATGCCCACCGCGCCGGAGAGCACATTGGCGGCGATGCTGGCCACCATCAGCTTGTGAAAGGCCATTTCCCGCGCAATCACGGCTTGCTGCACGCTGTGCAGCGCGCCCGGGAACAGGATCAGCGCCAGCACGCGCATGAGCGCCGTCAGTTCCGGCTGTCCATAGGTGGCCGCCAGCAGCGGCGCGGTCGCGTACAGGATGGCGTAGCACACGCCGGATACGCCCAGGCTCACATAGAACACGCTGGAAAGATCGGTTTCATCCACCTTCAGGCGCTGGATGAGCGCGGTGTTCAGCCCGCTTTGCACAAACACGCGGGAGATGCTCACAAACACCATCAGCAGCGACAGCACCCCGTAATCCGAAGGGGATAGCAGCCGCGCCAGCAAAATGCCCACCACCAGCGATATACCCTGCGTACCCGTGCTTTCCATCAGCTTAAACAGAAAGGATTTCCCCGCCGTACGCTTCTTTGTCTCGCTCATGCCTTGCTTCCTCTCGGTTTGAATGGCGAACACCCATACGCATCTGCCGCGGCACATCCGCCCAAAGCGGCGCAAGGCTTGCTACAGAACGCCCTCAGCCTTCCTGTGCAAGCAGGATATCGCAGACGCGGTGCACATCCGCATCGGCAAGCCCCGCGTACAGGGGAAGCGTAAGCACGCTTTCGCTGGCTTGCAGCGCAATGGGCGTTTGGGCGGGGTCAAACCTGCCCGCATAACAGGCAAACGCGCTGGTCAGCGGGTAAAAATACTTGCGGGGGTAGATATCCTGCGCGGCCAGGCGCGCAAAGGCTTCGTCCCGCGTGGCCTGCCCGCCTTCAAAAAGCACAGGCAAGTACGCATGGTTGCCGGTTTGCGGCATGGGCAACAGCCGTATGCCCGCAACGCCCGCAAGGCGCTCGCGGTAGATGGCGCACACCCTGCGGCGCTTTGCCAGCTCTTCGTCCAGATGGCGCAGGTTGCAAAGCCCCATGGCAGCTTGAAACTCGTTCATTTTTGCGTTGCCGCCGACCGAAACCGTGCTCTCCGGCCCCGTGATGCCGTAATTGCGCTCCAGCCGCAGCGCCTCGGCCAACGCCTCGCTTGCGCAGGTGACCGCGCCGCCCTCAATGGTATGGAATACCTTGGTGGCGTGGAAGCTGAACATGGCCGCATCGCCATAGGCGGCGGCGCTGCTGCCCTCATGCGTCGCGCCAAAGGCATGCGCGGCGTCATAGAGCACTTTCAGGTGGTGTTTTTCCGCGATGCGCCGGATGGCATCCACCTCGCAGAAGTTACCATATACATGCACTGGCACAATGGCCGTGGTTCGCTCGGTGATCAGCGCCTCGATGGCACCCGCGTCCAGGGTGAGGGTATCCGGCCGCACATCCGCAAACACGGGGGTTACGCCGCAGCGCACCAGCGCATGCGTGGTCGATGCAAACGTAAAGGGCGTGGTGATGACTTCGCCGGTGATGCCCATCGCGCGGATGGCCGCCTCCAGCGCCAGATGCCCGTTGGAAAACAGCACCGCGTGGGGGATGTCCAGATACGCCTGCAAAGCCGCTTCCAGCGCGAGCGCCTTTTCGCCGTTGTTGGTCAGCCAATGGCTGTCCCACAGGCCTTGTATTTCCTGACAGTACTCGGCAAAATCCGGCATGGAACTGCGTGCCACCTGTATGCGCATGTGATAACCTTCTTTCGGGGTTGTGGTGCGTGGGACGCGTGCGCCGCACCCGCCGCGGCGCAAAACGGCGGCGCGCCTGCGGATGCAAGCGGCTTGCGACGTGCCCTCAGCCGCGCCGGAGCAGCGCCTTCACGCGGCGGAAAAACCGTTGCGGCAAGATGGTCTTGCCCCAAAACTTGACGCGACGCAACAGCGGCAGCCCGCGATACACGCGGCGCATGTGCGCATCCACAAGCAACGCGCGGGAAGGCGCAGCTTCCAGCAGCACGCGCCGCTGCCCGTCCATCAGGGTTTGCAGCGCTTCATGGTGCGCGCCCCGGCTGAACGCGTCCACCCCTCGCAGCATGGCAAGCGTCTGCATGCAGCGCAGGCGCGTGCGCTCCGCCGCTTCCTCGCCCCAGTGCGCCATCACCGAGCTGCCCGCGTTAAGCCGATACACGCACGTAAAAGCGTGCACATACAGCGCTTTGCCAAGGGCGGTGAGCAGCAGTTTGAGCCGCAAATCCCCGCTTGGGCAAGGCGCCAGCAGCAACGCACGCGGGATGCGATCCAGCGCTTCACGCGGGAACAGGAACGATGCCGTGGGGATGAACGTAAGTCTGGTGAGTTCAGAAAGGTCATATTCCCGCGTTTCGGGGGTGTAGAAGGCAGCCTCCTGCGGGTAATAAGGCAGAAAAGGGCGATCCTGCACGCCGGGCGTAGCCGCGTCGCGCACAAACCCATTGGTAAAGCAGAAGGTACAGGCAGGGTGCGCGGCCATTGCGTCCAGCTGGGTTTGCAGCTTGTGGGGATCGCACCAGAAATCGTCTCCCTCGCACAGGGCGATGTATTGCCCCCGCGCGCGCGGGAAGTTGAACGTCGCATCCATGGCAACGCCTTTTTGGTACTGGTTCTCGGTTTCAAACAGCGGCTTGATCACATCCGGATAATCCGCCATATAGCGGCGCAGGATGTCCTCGGTGCCATCGGTAGAGGCGTCGTCATGCACCAGAACCTCAATGGGCACATCCCCGCGCTGGGCAAGGAAGCTCTCCAGCGCCTGCGCGATGGTAGCGGCGTGGTTATAGGTCACACAGCAAATGCTCACCAGCGGGGGCATGGGCTTCCCTCCTTGTAGGCGGATATGCGCAGGGGATCAGGCATAGCTTTCTGCGCGGGGGCGGCGTATTCCTCTGTCAGCAGCGGCTATAGCAGCAGGGAAAGCGTGCCCGCCACCAGCAACAGCAGGCCAATGCCCGCCCTGAGCGTTAGCCTTTCCCCAAAAACCACGCGGGAGAACGCGATGCTTACCAGAATGCTCAGTTTATCAATCGGCACCACCACGCTGGCGGGGCCCAGTTGCAGCGCGCGGTAGTAACATAGCCAGCTTGCGCCCGTGGCAAAACCGCTGAGCACCAAAAACAGGTGGCTCACCTTGTGGATGCTTCGTATCTGCCTTTGTTTGCCGCGCATGAACACAATCGCCCACGCCATCACCAGCACCACCGCCGTGCGTACAGCCGTACCCAGCGTAGAATCAATGCCCTCGATGCCGATTTTGCCCAGAATGCTGGTAAGGCTGGCAAACACCGCAGAGCCGATGGCAAACAGCAGCCACACGGGGCGTGCCGCACGGGCAGGCGCTACGGCGGCGGTTTCCGACGCTGGCAGCGCGGCGGCGGCTTCGGGCGCAGGCAATGCGGCGGCTTTCGCGGGCGGTACAGGCGAGCCGTTCGCGCTGGTTTCGCTTGCGGGCAGGGCATGCGCTTCTTGCTGCACTGTTTGCACAGCGGCGGCGGCATCGTCCCCCGCGGTATTTACCGCCGTGGCATCCGCCTGTGGTTGAGGCGGTAACGCGGCGGGTGGTGCTTTCTTCTGGATCATGAGCAGCGCGCCCCCGCCGATCAACACCATCGCCAGCGCCTTCAGCGGTGTGATGGCCTCCCCCAAAATGATGGCCGCCAGCAGCATGGTAAGCACAGTGGAAGATTTATCGATGGGCGTAACCTTGTTGACATCGCCCATTTGCAGGGCGCGGAAGTAGCATAGCCAGCTCGCGCCCGTGGCAAACCCGCTGAGCACCAGAAACAGCCATGTGCGCGCGCTCACCCCGGCAAGGCTGGGCACGCTGCCGCTCAGCCACGCCAGCAGCCAGGAGAACAGCAGCACCACCACGGTGCGCAACGCGGTGGCGACATCCGTATCGGTATTGCGAATACCCATCTTGGCCAAAATGGCCGTGAGCCCGGCAAACAGTGCAGACCCAAATGCCAGCAGAATCCACATGGCAATGCCTCCTTGACCAATTCACCGCGCGTGGCGTCCCTGGCGGCGACGGCCGGGGTGTGACCAATGCGCGTCAGGGTACGGGCAGGGATGGCGTGCACACATTGCACGCATTCGCAGGGAAAGCCTGCCGCCTTATTGGGTGCGCATTTCGCGCAGGTTCATACCTCAAGCATACGCGCGCGAAGGATGCGCGGTGACTTTCGGCAGGTTGGTGCACGGCATAGCGCATACATCAGCGTAATTATGCGGGGAACCCATGGCATTTACGCGCGTTGCGCCTAAGCTGGCGGGCATCCCGCACGCGCGCAGGGAGCGCCAGTGCCCTGATACGCTTTTATACCCTGCACGCGTCCTGCCCGCAGCGCCTTCCTATGCGTAAAAGCAAGGAAAGCCGCCCCACGGGGCGGCTTTATCCATCCTGTGGTGCGGGCAGCGGGACTCGAACCCGCATGCCGAAGCGAAGGATTTTAAGTCCTTTGTGTCTGCCATTCCACCATGCCCACCACACGCGCTACATCATACCACGAAATAGGCACAGCGTCAATTCATCCAAGGCGGCGTCTTTTCCCGCAATGCCCTACGCCCCTGCGCTTTGCGCGTTTTTCTTACGCCGCATTAACGGAACCTTTCGCCGCGTTCCACCGCCTGTGTTGGCGCATCTGCTTCCAGCAGCGAAGCTTCATCCGCCGCGTCGCCGCTGCGCAGCGCCACGCCCAGCCGCGCCGCCAGCAGCCCGCCGCTGAGCGCCATAGCCCCGCATGCCCAACCCATGAGCACCGCAAAAAACCGCAGGCGCTGGAGTTCCGGGCTGCGTACCTCCAGCACGATTGCCTGCCGCTGCCACACATCCCAGAAAGCCGCCGCGATGTCGTTGGGCTCCACCAGCACCTTGGGGATCCACTCCGGAAAGGTGTACACCGGCGCGATGAACACGATAAACAACTGGGCAAACAGCAACACGCTGGCCGCATACCCCAGCAGCAGCGGCAGCACGCGCGCAAGCATCCAGGGCAAAAGCCGCATAGCGTACTGATCCCGCAGGCGCCTGGTATAATCGCGGTACAACCGCATTACCTGTCGGTTGAGCCACCTCAGGCAAAACAGAAGCGCAAGCAAACCAAAGGCGCAGCCTGCCGCGCGAAGCGGCAATGCGGCGTTCATGCCCTCTTTGCCAAGGCTGATGGCCGTACCCTGCTTGCCAAGCCCGCCCATGGCGCTTTCAAAAGCCGCCCAGCCGCCCGCGCCTTGCACCGGCATGGCCTGTATGCACAGCGCCGTCATGGCAAGGCCGCTCTTTTCCGCCTTGCGGTAAGGTATGTACAGGGAATATTCCTGATGCTCACCCACGTTTCGCATGTGGCTGATAATGCCCACCACGCGGTATTTCTCCCCATCCAGCAGAATGGTTCGATCCAGCGGCTCGGCATAGCCAAACAGCGCCACCGCCAGTTTTTCCTCCAGCATGACCACCTTATTGCCATAGAGAAACTCATCCGGGTAAATCAAGCGCCCCGTTTTAAGCAGCAGCGGCATCACGGGGTAAGCGCCATCCTCCAGCGCCACCAGCCGCGCGGTGGCGGCTTGCGCGTTGTCCTGATCCGCAATCACCGATACGCCGTCCATGACGGCAAACAATGTGATCGGCTCGCATACGCCTGTAAGCTGCTCCGCCAGCGCATCCATCCCAAGGCGTGCGTCCGTCAGGCCGCTGTTATCGGTTTGGGATTGCCCATCCTCCGTGGTGGTGGTGACCGGCGCGGGCGCAGGCCACAGGTATTGCAGGTACGCGGGCGTCTGCGCGATGGCAAGCCCGGCAAACAACGCCACCCCCAGCGAAAGCAACGCAAGCACAAGCGGCGGCCACAGCCGGTGACGCTTCATAAAAACCAGCATGGCTCCACCCCTTTAATCCGTATACTCCATCACAGGCTTGCCGTCCTCCAGGGAACGATCCGCCCGCTCGATGATTTGCTGATACTTAAGATCCTCCTGAATGCTCACGGCCTTATCGCCACGGTCAATCACGGTTACGCTCGTCTTGCGTGCCACCATGCCGCCGCCGGAAAGGAAGCCGCCATAAGTGTATTCCGCCACAAACACATAATCGTTCCCGTCTCCCTCGCTGCGCAGCGCGCCTGCGGGGATGAGCGTCGCGCTTTTGCGCGAGCGGAACACCACGCTTACATCCATCGACCCATTGGTAAGCAGCTTTGCCATGCCCCCCGCCGTGCGCAGGAGGTCGCTGGTCAGTTCGATTTCCGCGTAGCGGCGGCCGTCGGTATCATCCACCACCGCCTTGACCTCGCTGCGGAAGGTTTCATAATCCCCCGCGACTTCCACGCGGGCGCCCGCCTCCACATCCTTTTTCAGATCCGTCACATCTGCGCGCAGGATGGGCGCATCCTCTTTTTTCGCAATGGTATAGGCCGTGGTGCGCCCGTCATAGACGGTGTTTTCCTGTACATCCAGCGTGACGATGTAGCCCGCGCTTTCCGCCTTGACGGTAGAAAGGGTCTGTTTGGCCTCCAAAAGCTTGACCATATCGTCGCTGATTTCCTGCATCTCTTTGCTTAAGGCGTTGCGCTCGTTGATGTACTTGAACACTTCATCAGTAATGCGCAGTTTGGCGTTTTCATAGCTGTTGTAAAACGCTTCCCGCGCGGCCTGAAAGCTCTCCTTGGCGGTGGCGGCTTTGGCGATGAGCGCCATCACGCTCTGGCTTGCTTCTTTTTGCCGGGCGATGGCCGCCCATGTTTCCTGATCGAAGGTCAAATCAATGCCTTCATCGGCGGCGGCCAGGCGCGCGTCACTCTCGGCAGTGGCCAGCACTTCCTGCGCGTCCAGCATCATATCGTATAGATCGTTGCGTTTGCTCTGCTTGCTGCTCTTGCGGTTGGCAATGTCCAGATCAATCAGCTTCTGCGCGGTTTCCTTGTACTTGTCGCGCAGTTCTTTTTCCTTGGTATCATAATCGTTCACGCGCGCGGTAAAAAGCGTGTCCCCCGCTTCTACATACAGCCCAGGCGTCACGTAGCGCTTATCCACCGTGATGGGGGTATCCACCGCTTTTTTGAGCGTGACTTCGGTCTTCACCGGAAAATACGGTTTGGCCGCAAGCTCGATCTTCTGCTCGATGCGCCCGGATGATGCCTGCGCCAGCTTTACCTTGGGTGTGGTGATGGTTTGAATGGTTTTGGAGAAGTACATGCACAGTGCCACGACCACCCCCAAAATCAAAAGCCATTTGAGCGCCTTGCCCTTCTTGGTCATGTTCTTTCCTCCCCTGGCGGGTTTATTTCAGCTCGCTGAGCTGTACGCCCAGCAAGATATCGTCCTGAAAATAGATGTAGATCAGCAGCATGGGCAGCAGGTACAGCGCCGCGCCCGCAAAGGCTACCGCCTGCCCTTCTTCGTTCATTTTGTTGAACATCACGCTCAGTGGTTGCAGGCGGCTATCCGTCAGGTATACCAGCGGCTGCTCCACCAGGTTCCAGCAATCCGCAAAGGAGAGCGCCGCCGCCGCGCCCAGGATGGGGCGGCACACGGGCAGCACCACATGGGCGAACGTGCGCAGGGTACCCGTGCCGTCCATCTGTCCCGCCTCGATGATTTCCCCCGGTATGCCCACCATGAACTGGCGCAGCAGAAAGATGTAAAACGGGGAGAAGATCGATGGCAGGATGATCGCCCACGGCGTGTTGAGCAGCCCCAGCGCCCGCAGGGTCATCACGCTGGGCGCCATGGTCACCTGAAAGGGCAGCAGCATGAGCATCAGCACCAGAAAGAACAGCGTATCCCGCCCGCGGAAGGCAAAGCGGCTGAGCGCGTAAGCCGTCATAGGGATGATGAGCGTCTGCCCCAGCAGGATCGCGCCCCCGTACATCGCGCTGTTCACAAACAGCTTGAGGTATTCCGGCTCTTCAATCAGGATGGTATAGTACTGCCGCAGGCTCACCACGGACGGGGCATAGAGCACATCCAGCCACTTGGTGGCATCGTAACGGTTGCGCAGCCCCAGGTAGGTGGTGATTTCCCCTTTGGGGAAGAACGAGTACAGAAACGTAAACACGATGGGCGTAAGCATGAGCACGGCAATCAGGCAGAACATGGCGATGGTCAGCGGGCGGCTCTGCCGGAGGGCGCGTACATCCCGCCGCAGGCTTCGCAGCCATTTGCCGCCCCTGCGTTTGGGCAGGCTGATGAACAGATGCGGCTTCGTGGGCGCGCGCACGGGTTCCGGCGTGAAGCCATACGCCAGCGAAGGGTCCGGCCCGATCACCGGCGGGATTACCTCCCCGCGCGGCAGGTTTTGATTTGGCTTTATGTTCGTCATGCCGCGTTCTCCCCCTGCCGTACGCTCTTGGCGCGATACATCAATAGGAACAGTACAATCACGATCACCGCAAAGCTGTAGGCGGCGGTGGTCACATCCTGATAATCCAGCTTGGCGAATTTGTTGTTCATGTAATGCTGGAGGGTGTAAACGCTCTCCTCCGGATACGCCCCGCCGATGACATACACTTCCTTGAAAATCTTAAAAGCGTTGACCATCGCCAGCACAAACACCAGAAACGCCGTGGGAAGCACCTGCGGCAGCGTGATGGAAAACTGCCGCCGGAAGAACCCCGCGCCCTCCAGCGCCGCGTACTCGTAGAGGGATTCCGGCACGGCCTGCAACGCCGCCGTAAAGATGACCACGCTGAAGCCAAGGTTCTTCCATATGTACAAAAGCACAATGGGCACCCGCAGCGCCCCGCCCTCCAGCCAGAACACGCGTTCAAACCCCATGGCCGTGACCATGCGGTTGATGACGCCGCCATAATCGAACATCAGTAGCCAGATGATGAGCATGGCGGAGCTGGGCATCAGGTAGGGCATCAACAGCGCGTTGCGGAAAAACCCGTCCCCCGCCACGCGCTTGCGCATGAGGGAGGCCAGCAGAAAGGCAAGCACAAAGATGACCGGCGCGCACAGCAGCGAAAGCTCCAGCGTGTTTTTCAAACCCAGCTGGAAAATTTCATTGCGCCATACGTTCAGGTAGTTTTGAAAGCCCACGAATTTATTGTCGATGGTGCCATCCGTGAGGCTGAACCATACGCCCCAGAAAAAGGGGACAAAGTAAAATGCCAAGAGCCCGAGAAACCCGGGCATAAGGTAAAGCCAGACCGTCTTTTTTCGGGTAAACACGATGGCCTCCTTTATGGCGCGCCGCTGGATCGCCCCTAAGCGAAGCGGCAAAGCGCGCGCGCAACGCTATGCCAGGTCTGCCCCCTGCCTTGCGGCGCGGCTTCGCTTTGCAGTGTACCACGCGCAGCGCCGCCGGGGCAACCAAAGGAGAAACGCTTGAAGGATGAAATTTCATCCCGTACTATAACGAATTATTCCAAACAGGCAGGCTGCGCGGGGTCAGGAGGCGCTCCCCTCACCCCCGCGCAGCCCTTCGAAAAAACTGGTGCAGAGCGAAAAGCGCTGGGCAGGGTGCAGGGGTGAAACCCTGCCGGGGTTTGGCGTTAAGCCCCAAAGCCCCCTTCAAAACCCATAGTCAAAACGCGCGAGCAGGCCGCAGGGCTATGCGGCGTGCGATGGTGGAAACCAACCGGGGCGTTTTGACAAGCGGGCGAGGGGTCAGGGGCGCTCCCCTGACCCCTCGCCATGTTGGTTCCATGGTACCAGCGACCGTTTTTCATGCCGCGCTGCAAACGGCCACTACGTGAAACAGGAAGTTTGCGGCGCGGCGCCACCTTGCGGTTATTGGTTTTCCAGCGCCATCATGCGCGTGCGCTTGTCCATTTCCTTGAGCAACTGCTCCTGCGTTACCGCGCCGGATAGATACTGCATCATCAGTGAGCTCATTTCACTTTGCGCCGCTTCATCGGCGCTGTAGATGACGCTCTGCTGGCATACCGCCAGCTTATCGGAAATCTGCTCGCGGAAAACCTGTATCTGCTCCGCGCTTACGCTGTACTTGTTCTCCTCCAGCTGCGCAAGGGATGCTTCCAGCTGGGTGATTTCCTCACGGATGGATGCCTTGCGGCTTTCCTCCGCCGCGTCTAAAAGCGTCTGCTTCTTGGCGATTTGCTCCAGCAGGCTTGCATGGTTCTTGTCATAATCCTTGACAATTCGCGGCTCATTATCCGACGCGTTGAGCACAATGGCGCTGCTGTCGTCCAGGTTATCCAGATAGTTGCAGATGTACTTGACCGCATCCGCCTTGCGCTGGGATTTGGGGTTGAGCACCAGCACGCTCAGGTTAGCGCCGATCACCGGCTCCGCCTCATCGGTCAGGGGCAGTATCAGCGGCGTAATATCCTTATAATAGCTGCTGAATGTTGTTACTGGCAGGTAGGCGGAGAAGATCGCATCCCGGTTCATATACGAAACGCTGGTCATATCCAGCTCCTGAATCAGCTCCTCAAAATCAATCTGCTCAAAGGCGGTCAGCACCTCGCGCACAAGCGGTGTGTCAAAGGCGGCTTGATTATCCAGCTTTGCCTGCCCGTAGGTGATGTACTGATCCAGCATCAGGCTGAACAGCAGCAGCTTGATCTGCTCCCCGCCCATGTCAAACAGGTTGACATCCGGATGATCCTCGCCATAATCTACCATGTAATTCGCCAGAAAATCATAGAAAGCAATCAGGCTGGTCGGCAGATCATCCTTGGTCAGCCCCAGCGCTTCCCACTGCGCCATGTTAACGCCGTAGGTGAACGCCGTGGATGAAACCGGCACGCCGTACAGCTTGCCATCCACCGTCATCTCCTCCAGAAAACGGGGGTCAAGCTTCGCTACGCGCTCCATGATTTCGGGGTAGGCGCTCAAATCCTCGCAGTAACCTTTCTGGATGAGGCGTTCCACGGGCATGTAGCTCATAATCATCAACAACACATCATACGCGTTATTTTCGCTGATCATCGCGTTGGTGATGGTCTCCAGGCTTGCGGTATAATCCGAAGCCACATCCACGGGGATATCGGGGTAATTCTGGCTGAAGCTCTTGTGCGCATCCGTGCCGAACTCGCCGAAGATGCGCAGCGCGCCCTGCTTGACAGCATCGGTATCCAGCGCGAGCACCGTAAGCCCGCTTGCATTGCCGCGCAGGTAATAGCCGCCTTGCGCGTAGCCCGAGCTGCTTTGCATGCCGTAGCCGCCAAGCATGCCCTCGCCCGTATAGGCGCTGGTGCGGGTTTCCCCTGTGGCCATGTCGATGCCTTCAATGCGGCCACCATCGATAAAGAACAGCGAGCCGGTATCCGCGGCATACACCATACCGCTGACCGAATACGCGCCTAGCGCGCCCTCGCCCGCAAACTCGCCAAGCTGGGTATAGGTTTCGCTGGCGATGTCAAACGTGCCGTAATCGCTGCCCGGCATGCTCGCGCCGCCGCTGCTGGCAGTGTACACCGCGTTCAAATCATAGCGGCGCAAAAGCAGCTTGCCATCCGCATAGGCTTCTACATCCTGAACGTTTTGCACGTTATAGGTTTTGGCCTGCCCGCCCGCCAGATCAAGCCCCACGAGGGTCGTGGTAAGGCTGGACGTCATGTCATCACGGGTTACCGCAAACAGCTTGCCTCCGGCGGCGGCAATATCCACCACGGTCAGCCTGCCTTCGCCATCCGCCATGCGCAAGGCTGATACGTCCAGCTTCACGCCCGGGGTGGGGGCAAACGCGCCCAGCGTGTCCAGCAGGGTATAGGCTTGCCCGGTTACCGTGCACAGGCCGTACAGGATGCCCCCGTCCACAAAGAGCATATCCACGGGCACAAGCGCTTCTTCCTGGGCGGCCTGCGCGGCCGAAAGCTCGGCTTCATTGGTATAGTAAGCGCTGTAGAGCAGCCTGCCAAGCGGCGTTTGGGTGCGGGTGGCGGGCGCCATGGCCGTCAGGCGGCCATCCGTATACAGCGCATACGCCGTGCCGTCCAGCGTTGCCAGCGAAGCCACGCTGGTCGATTCTTCATCCCCGCCAACGCTTATGCTGTCGCTGGAGGTGGTGGTAACCACCACGGCAAACGCGCCCGCAAAGGGCAACAGCAGGCACAGGGTCAAAAGCATTGCAATCCATTTTTTCACGGCAAATACATCCTTCCTGATTATCGAATGGTTCGGTTCGTATGCATCCGAAAACGCTTTCTCCATGATTATAGCAGAAACGCGCGCGCTGGCATCCCCCGCGTCGGGAGTCATACGCTTTGACGGGTGAAATGTCCCTGGGCGTGTCGCAAATGACACTGGCAGTATTCTGGCAAGACGCAAGGCAGGTCAAGGGAACTCCGTGCCCAGTCAGCCGCCAATAGGGTAAAACCTTTACAGCATCGGGCAAAGATCATCGCCTTACGCCGCCGCGTTTCAACCGGCGCGTACGCTGCCCGCGTGGTAAACGCGTAGACCCGACGGCCAGCGCCCGATAATCGCCATTGTTCGTTGCGCCCTACGTGCTACGGTGGGGTTTTATACGGGCAAGGGCGGCGGCATGCTTGCCGCCGCCCAGAGGATGAAACATGTGCTGCATTGTACTGTTGCCGCTCGCTTTATAGCCCTGGTTCCAACTTTTTTACTGCCTTAAGCGGCGTTACTGATCTTCCAGACTGATCATGCGTATCCGCTTGTCGATTTCCTTGATGTACGTATCCAGCGGCATCGCGCCTTGCAGATACTGCTCGCGCAACGTGTAAAACTCGTTGCTGCCGTTGCTGTCCCACGTGTTCAAGGGGGATTGCCCGGTTACCACCAGATAGGGGGCAATCGTATCACGGTACGTTTGAATCTCTTCCGCTGTGACCGTGTAACGATAGGTATCCGCATTGTTGATGAGCTCTTCGTAATACGTGATGGTCTCTTTCAGGCTTGCCACACTCTCCGGCACAGCGGTTTCCAGCATCTCCTGAAACTCCGCCAGCGTATCCTTCCAGTTTTGCAGATCACTTTCAAAACGCGGGTTGATCACCCCGTCATTGTGCCCGGGGAAGAACACGATATTGCCCGAATCCGAACTCATGTTTTGCACGTAGGTGCTAATATACTGCACGGCCTGTTCGGTACGCGTGGTGCGGGGGTTGATAATCAGGTAATCCACATTGCAGGGATACACGGGCAATAGCCCTTCGTCCAGCGGCAGCGCCAGGATTTTGCTGTCATAGCGAGCCTGCCCGGGGTATGTGGGGTTGGCGTACAGCGTGAAAACCGATTCGCGCGACCAGTAATCATCACCCTGCTGCTCCTGATCCTTTTCCATCTGTGTAAAATCGATGCTGTCAAAACGTTCCATGAGCTTACGGAACAGCGGCGTATCAAAACGAACAGCCTCACCGGCGCGAACCTGCTCGGCATAATAGGCGTCCATCAGCCAACCCAGCAGACTGCGGCGCGTTGACCCGTCATCGGTGAGCATGTACTCCGGATGATCTTCGCCGTAATCATCCTGCCAGTTGTCCACAAAATCCAGCATCTCCATAAAGGTGGTGGGCTTATCCTCCTGCGTAAGTTCAAGCTTATCCCACACACGCTGGTAAACGCCGATTGCGCTGGCGTTCAAATCCACCGGCACGCCGTACAGCTTTCCCTCTAGCATCATCGGCGCGGCCAGGTTGGCGTCCATCTCCCCTGCCAGTGCCATCAGCTCCGGGTAGGTGCTCAAATCCAAGGCATAGCCTTTTCCCACCAGACGCTGCAAGGGGGTATAGCCGCTGTTTAGACGCAGCACGTCTACGGCGTCACTGCCGGAAACCATGGCGGCGGTAAACTCCTCCAGGCTCGAATAGTAATTCTCGTTGGTGGTAACCAGCGCCTGCGGGTTTTGCGCAAGATACGCCTGATGGCCGGCGCTGCCGTACTCACCATAGATGGTCAGCGCGCCGTTCTCGATCCCCGGCTGATCCAGCGCACGCACGATCACGCCGTTATAATCCGCGATGACGCACATGCCGCCCGGCAGGAGGGACATACCGGCATCCTCCCACACGCGGTTGGGCAGGTAGGCGCTCACCTTGGCAGGCAGCGTAAAGGCGGTCACGCTTTTCACGGTAGCGCCCTCTACGTAGTACAGGGTATCCTTGGCGGCATCATAGCGCACGCCCGCAATGTTTGCGCTGGGCAGTTGCAGCAGCACCTTGACCTCGCCCGTTTTCGGGTCAAAGGTTGCTACCTCGGGCAGTTTCTGGGTTTCGGTTACCGGATCCCAGCTATTGGCATCGTCATACAACTTGCCGATAATCAGCCCGTCCTGATAGGCATTCAGGGTACGCAGCGCGATCCCTTTGTTGTGGGACAGCTGTTTGCCCGTCGCCAGATCCCAGGCCATCACTTCATAGGAGGTTTCGCTGTTTTCCCAGTCCTGAAGGGCGGCATATAAGGTGCCGTCCATGATCAGCGTATCCCCGAACTGCGGGGTATATTCATAATCATATTCCGCATTCTTGCGCAATACGCTATCCCATACAAGCGATACAGCAAGCTCCGGCGTTGGCAGCAGGCCGCCTGCGTCCAGCAGCTTCCAAAGCGTGCCGGTTCTGCGGTTAAACCCATAGAGCGTATCGCCATCGGCCAACAGGCGGCTGTACGCCACCTTGCCGTTTGCTTCATCCTCCGCGGTAATGTCATACCCATCGTAATCTGAATTCATTACGCCTTGGGTCAGGACGGTTTCTGCGGCGTCGCCGGGCTTCCAGCATTCCAGGGTGTTGCTGGTAAGCACATAGACCGTATCTCCGATGTTCGCGGCGCCCGTAACATACTTGTAGGTACCGGCATCGTTATCCGGCTGCAAAAGATTCACATTCACGGGTTCTGCCATGGCTGCCGTAAGGCCGAGCAGCAAGCTCAGGCACAGGAGTAGGCTCAGGATTCGTTTTTGCATCGTTTGACGCTCCTTCCAATTGGTCTCCCTTCGGGAAACGATTGTATCAAGCTGTTTTTGATTTGTATTCCGATGACATGACGTTTGAGCGCATGAAAATGTTGCATGTTTGGGCAGAATCAGCAGAATTTAACGCGTCCGGCATCCCCGCTACGCGCGTAAACAGGCGCCCCGCGCGTTCTTCGGGGCGCCTGACCAGTGCGTATGGCTAGGTTAAATCTACCGGCAGGTCGCTATCAGCAAAGGGGTCTTCCTTGATGTCCCCCAACCCCCGGGGTGCAGGGCGGCGCTGCGGCACAAGCGGCAGATCCGTAAAATCTTTCGGCGGTTCCACGATGTGGATATCCAGCAGTTTCTCTTCATACGTAACCGTGGCAGATTCGCCGGGGTGCGTTAGGGCAAGCACCTCGGTATGCGGGGTGCGCGCACGGCGCGAAAAATCGACCGCGACCTCCGGCCTGTCCTGCCAATGCATGGGGATGAACAGCCGCGGCTTCTTGGTCAGGATGAAGTGATTCGCGCCCGCGTCATACATCAGCCCCTGCCGCGGATCCACCGGGAACATGGCAAGGTCGATCACCCCTGCGGGAATGGGCTCGCACGCGCTGTAAAACGCCTGCTCCGCCGCCTCAATCTCCCGCAGGGAACTTTCCTGCCGCCAATGCCACAGGTTGAGATCCCCCGCGTGGAAAATGTTCATCCCGTAGAGGGTCACCAGAAAGCTCACGCCCAGATCTGTACTTTCAAACGCGCGCACGGTCATATCCTGCGTTAGGGTCATTTCTTCCCCCGCGGAGATGCGCCTGCCGCGCTTGCCGATGGGTAGATCGCCGCTGACGATGTAGGTAATATCCGGCAGGTCATTGCGCCAGTCATAGATAACCGGGTCAAGGTGATCGGGATGGCCATGGCTTACCAACACGTAAACCTGTTCATACGCGGAAAGGATACCCTTGTTCAACCGCCCAACCTCGCCCAGTCGCCTGCCTTCCCCCTCCCAGTAATCGAAAACCAACAGTGTGCTGCCAACCTGAATCGAGAATCCGCTGTTATAGTGATACGTTACCTTGAGTTGCCTTTGCACAAAAAAACCTCCATCATCATGAAACGGTCGTAACACCCTGCCCTCTCCGGCTCGTTTGAGCTGGCAAAATATTACAAATGATTTCTCATGAGTCAAGCGGTCCACAGGGGCGGCTACGGCCATGGAAAAGCGAGTCGTATCGCCGCCACATCGTAAGAATTATAGCATATGCGCAACGTGATGTCAACAATACGGTCATGGTTCGTCATGTGTTATCTATATTTTCGTCATAATTGCCCGTACCATTACGGCAATGATTGCCATAATGTACGGTTTTCTGCCATGCCCGTACGGGAATCGAAAAATCAGCGCGCGTCCCTTCCAGCTCACCCTGCGCTCCGCGCGCTTCCTCGCTTGGTTGTCGCCTCCCAATGGCTATGGTATAATGCGTTTGTGCCATGGGCCTGAAAACGCAGTGCTAAACCCGATATGCCACCCGTTTGCAGGCCCTGCTGCAAACACTGCCGGGTTGTGGGCGCATGCGATAAGCATAAACAGGCACAGGCACCGTATCAAAGCATCAGGAACGGAGTGATTTTGCAATGCCATCCAAACCCATTTTGCTCATCATGGCCGCCGGCATGGGCAGCCGTTACGGCGGTTTGAAGCAGATGGATCCCCTTGGCGCACACGGAGAGTTCATCCTTGATTATTCCCTGTTTGATGCGCGGCGCGCGGGCTTTGAACGCGCGGTGCTGGTAATCAAGCGGGAAACCGAGGACGATTTTCGCCGCCTGCTGCGCCGTGTGCAACTGCCTGCCTCCTTCGCCTATCAGGAGCTGACCGATCTACCCGCCGGTTACGCCGTACCCGCCAATCGCGTAAAGCCGTGGGGTACGGGGCACGCGGTGCTGGCTGCCCGTCACCTGATTGACGCGCCTTTTTGCGTCATCAACGCCGATGATTTTTACGGCGCCGAAGCGTTCCAGCTGGCGTACCGTCACCTGACGACCATCCGGGATGACGGTGATTTTGCCATGGTGGGGTACCGCCTGCGCAACACCCTGAGCGAAACCGGGCATGTGGCGCGCGGCGTATGCGATGTGGCGGCGGATGGCACCTTGCTGGACATCACCGAGCGTACCCATATCATCGCGACTGTGGATGGCCCCTTGATGAGCGCGGATCAGCATACGTATACGCGCCTGCATCCCGATACCATCGTGAGCATGAACATGTGGACGTTCCCCCATGCCATGATGGCGCGGCTTGCAGAGGCTTTTCCGGCGTTTTTGGATCAGACCCTTCGCGCAAACCCCGAAACCGGGGAGTTTTTCCTCCCTGCTGTGGTGGATCAGCTGCTGGCGGCAAAACGGGCGCGCGTAACCGTCACCCCCACGCAGCATCGCTGGTACGGCGTCACCTACCGCGAGGATCGCGCAGGGGTCGTGGCGGCAATTGAGCGCATGACCGCCGAGGGCACATACCCAAGCCCGCTCTGGCAGGAAACCTGAGCACGCGCCGCCGGTAGGTGCGGCGTTTTGCAGCCTGCGCCATGCAAGGTTTTTGCGGTATCATTCGTCTGATGGGGTAAGCGCCCCGCGCGCATGTATCGCCAGTGAAGGAGCCACCATGCAAAACAAACCGACCGTGTTTACCATCATCCTCTGGGTCGCCCTGGCGGGGCTGTGCGTAGGGATCGTGCTGCTAGCGCCGGGCACCGTGGATGCCTATAACACCCTCGCAAGGGAGCAAAAGGCCACGCCTACGCCCACAGCGCTGACCGCCAGCGTGCTCATGGTTACCGTGGACCCCGCCAATACCCCCACGCCCACCGCGTTGATACTGCGCATCGGCGTGCAGGGGGATGAAGTCACCCGCCTGCAACAGGCGCTCAAAGACCTGGGTTATTACACCGCCGAGGTAGACGGCCAGTATGGGCAGGGTACCGCGTTGGCGGTTACGCTGTTTCAGGCGCAGGCCGGGCTTACCGCCGATGGCCTCGCCGGCAGCGATACCCTCGCCGCCCTCTACGGCGGCGCGGCGCAAACCTACATTCCCACCCCCACGCCTTCGCCCACGCCTTCTGTTCTCCAGAAAGGCGCGCAGGGGGATTCCGTCAAAGCGCTGCAACAGCGTTTGAAGGATCTGGGGTACTACCAAGGCAGTGTGGATGGTGATTACGGCGGGGGCACCGAAGCCGCCATCCGCCTGTTCCAGCAGCAAAACGGGCTCACGGTGGACGGCGTGAGCGGCACCGCCACCATGGCGGCGGTTTACGCCAGCGACGCGCCGCCCGTGACCATCACCCCCACGCCCGACCCCGCCGCGATGCCCATGCTTGTGAACCGCGATAACCCCGTGCCCGACGGCTACCTGCCGGAGGACATGGTCAACCTGCGCAATACGTTGCCCGCAAGCCTGGTGTATGTGAAGGGCAGTGAAATACAGGGCGTTCGGGAGGCCGTGGACGCGTTGGCCGTCATGTTTGCAGCCGCCAAAAGCGACGGCATCACAGGGTTCCAGATCAGCGCGGGATACCGCAGCGTCGCCTATCAGCAGGAGCTGTTCAACGCCTCTGTGGATAAGTACCTGGCCGAGGGGCGCAGCCGCACCTCCGCCATCAGCGCCACGCGCCTCACCGTGGCAGACCCGGGCACCAGCGAGCACCACATCGGGCTGGCCTTTGACCTGACGGTAGCAGGCACCACCTTCAAGGGCACCAAGCAGCAGATATGGCTGCACCAAAACTGCTGGGATTACGGGTTTATCGTACGCTATCAGGAGGGTAAGGAGAAGCTCACCGGCTTTGTGGCGGAGGCATGGCACATCCGCTATGTGGGTGTACAGCACGCGACCGCCATGCGGGATCAGGATCTCTGTTTGGAAGAGTACATCCAACTGCTGACGCCGTAACCCCCCAACACCAGCTACGGATGCTTTCCCTGTTACGCAAAGCGCCCCGCCGCCGAAGACCACTCGGCAGGCGGGGCGCTGTTTATGCATGGCTGTGCTATGCACAGCGGGGTGCATTTGTTGTGGCTTTGATTTGTCCCCCAGCCCTTACTCACCATCTTGTGATGATACCTTTCAACCATACGCAAAGCGCCCCGCCGCCGAAAACCACTCGGCAGGCAGGGCGCTGTTTATGCATGGCTGTGCTATGCACAGGGGGATGCTTTTGGTGCGGCTTTCGCTGCTTTGTGGGTCTGGGTTACGCAGCAGGGGCAGCCGTGGGTTTCGGGGTGGGTTTAGGCGTCGGGGTGGGTTTAGGCGTGGGGGTGGGGGTAGGCGTAGGCGTGGGCGTGGGCGTGGCTTCGGGTTCTTCGGCAGTCATGGTAAGCGCCTTTGCGGCAGCTTCCAGCTCGGCAACCTGCGCGGTCAGCGCCTCTACCTGCGCGGTCAGCTCGGCTTCAACCTTGGCGGCGTCATCCTGCGCGCTTTTCAAGGCGGCTTCGGCTTGCACCTTGTAATCATCCGCATCTTTGAGCGCAGCGGCCAGCACGGCCTCCGCCTTCACTTTGTAATCCTCCGCGTCTTTAAGCGCGGCGGCCAGCGCGGCTTCCGCGGTTGCTTTGTAAGTATCAAACTCGCCCTGGAGCGATTCCAGCGCCTTGGCGCCATCAGCCTTTACGGTTTCCAGCTCCGTCTTGGTGGTGGCGATGGCTTCATCCGAAGCGGAGAGCAGGGCGGTCGCATCGACGATCTGCGTCTCAAACTCGGTAATTTTCGCGGTCAGGTCAGCATTCTGCTGGTCTGCCGCGTTCTTGCCTGCAAAGCCGACCACCGCCAGCACAACGGCCACAACAAGGGCAATGCACAAAAGCAAAACGAGCGTTAGCTTCTTTTTCGGGGTGACAGCAGGTGTGTTTTCGGACATGTTGATCTCCTCCCATTTCCTTATTATCGATGGATTTACATTTGTACCATTATAGCACGGCGTTTCTGAAAATCAAAGTGAAATTTATCTGATCTGGGCTTCTTTTATCCTTCACAAACATTTAACAAACCGTGCAGCCCTTGCGTGGGGCTCGCCATTGACAAGCCGTCTGAAGCCTGTATAATGGAGACATCCATCCGGCGGCGAACCCGCGCGGCTTTCGCGGTTAATCAAACGCGTCTCCTTTTTTCGGTTTCATATCGCCTTTGATCGGGTTACAATAGAGGCTGGTACACAGGCATATGCCGCCATTAGAAGCACGCGCGCAGCCAGCCGCAGGAAGCGGCACACCGCAGGGATGGCGCCGCCGTAAGCTGCGCAACGCGTGACATTGGGCTTTGCAGGTTATGAACTCTCAGCCTTGCGCCTTCACTGGTTTCGCCTTTGGACAACTGGCAACGCCGCCCTTCCGCGGGTTTCGCGTATGGGGCGTTCGCATAGGAAAACGCACATGAATAAAGGAGGTAACCCCATGAAACAGTACATCTGTACCGTTTGCGGCTTTATCTACGACGAAGCGGCCGGCATCCCCGAGGACGGCATCGCCCCCGGCACCCTTTGGGCGGATGTCCCCGAGGATTGGGTATGCCCGCTTTGCGGCGCGTCCAAGGCGGAATTCGAAGAGCAGTAAGGGGTTCCATAACGCCTGCGGCCAGCGCGTCAAACCGCGTATGCCACAGGCGTTTTTGTTTACGTACGCTTCTCCAAGCGGTTAGGGTTTGTATACAACATGCCATGAAATAACAAGCCGTTCACACGCAATCCCCTGCACCATCAGGCGTTATTGAAAACCTGCGGCCAGCGCATCAAACCGCGTATGCCGCAGGCGTTTTGGTTTGCGTACGCTTCTCCAAGCGGTTAGGGTTTGTATACAACACGCCATGAAATAGCAACGCGTTCACACGCAATCCCCTGCACCATCTGGCGTTATTGAACGCCTGCGGCCAGCGCGTCAAACCGCGTATGCCGCAGGCGTTTTGGTATGTTCCGGTTTACGTCTATCGAATGTTACGGGAATCCACCGCGTCGCGCAGGGCATCGCCGATAAAGTTGATGCTCAGCACCAGCAGCACGATCATCACGCCGGGGGGCGCCCACAGCCAGGGTTTGCTGGTGAGCACCGTCAGGGACTGCGCGCCGTTGAGCATGTTGCCCAGGCTCGCCGTAGGCGGCTGCACCCCCATGCCCAGAAAGCTGAGCGCCGCCTCATCCAGTATGGAGATGGCCACCACCGAGGTGGCGTATACCAATATGGGCGCGATGGTATTGGGCAGTATCTCCGAAAACAGCGTGTGCCGCGTAGGCATACCGGCCACGATATCCGCCTTTACAAAGGCCGTTTCCCGCAGGGAGAGCACGTTGCCGCGCACCAGCCGCGCCACGCCCGGCCAATCCACAAACCCCAGAATCAGGATGATGTTCCACAGCCCGGGTTTGAAAATCGCCGCCGCTACCAGCACCAGCAGGATGTAGGGAAAGCTCATGACCATATCCGTAAAGCGCATGATGATCATATCCACCCACCCGCCAAAATAGCCCGAAACCAGCCCCAGCACCACACCCACCGCCGTGGCGATGCCCGTGGCCGCAAACCCCACCAGCAGCGATATGCGCGTGGCATACAGCAGGCGGGTGAGCACATCCCGCCCTACCTGATCAGTGCCCAGCAGATGTTGCAGGGAAGGCGGCTCGGAGAATTTGCCCACCAGCTTGTTCGGCTCATAGGGCGTAAGCAGCGGCGCAAACAGCGCCAGCAGCACCAGCACCGTCAAAAAGCACAGGCTCACCATCCCCAGCCGATGCCGCATAAAGCGGCGCGCTACGGTGCCGAAATACCCGCGACTTTCCCTGCCCGCCGTCAAAACCATTGGTTGTGCCATGCCGCCGCCTCCTTTACTTAAGCTGGATGGTCGGGTCGACCACCGCATAGAGGATATCCGTCACCAGATTGCCAACCACAACCATGACCGCCGAAAGCAGGCTCACGCCCATGATCACGGGATAATCCCGGCTCATGATGGCGCTCATGGTCAGTTGCCCAAGCCCCGGCCAGCTGAAAACCTGCTCCACAATTACCGCGCCGCCGATGAGCATGGGCAACTCCATGCCCGCCACGGTGATGATGGGCAAAAGCGCGTTGCGCATGGCATGCTTGTTGATGATCAAATACCGCCCGATGCCCTTGGCCTTGGCTGTGCGCAAATAATCCTGCCTGAGGATTTCCAGCATGCTGGAGCGGATGTAGCGAATGTTGGAACCCGCCAGCGAAGCCGTGAGCACAAGGGTTGGCATCACCATGTGGCGCGCCACATCCAGCGCATCCCCGCCGCCCCCGCCCAGCGTAACCATGCCGCCGGAGGGCAGCCAGCCCAGCCGTACCGTAAACACATACACCAGTATGAGCGCCAGAAAAAAGCTGGGGATGCTCGTGCCCAGAAACGAGAGCGTAACCGCCGCATAATCCCCTTTGGCATACTGGTGCGTGGCGCTGTACACGCCCACGGGGATGGCAATCACAAACCCCAGCGCCATGGATGTGCCCATGAGCAGCAACGTGGGACCAAGGTTGGCCGATATCATGGTAAGCACAGGCTGATACGTGCGGATGGAATAACCCCAGTTGCCCTGCAAAAGCTGCCCCAGCCACGTGAAATACTGCAAAATCCAAGGCTGGTTCAGCCCCAGCTGCACCGCCCTTGCCTCCAGCGCCGCCTGCGAAACCCGCGGCCCCGTCATCATGGAAAGCGGGCTTCCCGCCAGGCTCATGATCAGGTAATCCAGCATCGTGATGCCGATGAGCACCGGTATGGCAATGAGCACGCGTTTGAGAATATAGCGCATCATACGGCGTCCTCACGCCCCTTTCCCAGCAACGCTTCGGCAAAGTGACAGGCGGTCAGGTGATCGGGCGGCAGCGAAGCGCAGGGTAACAGCTGCGGCTGCACCCGCGCGCACAGCGCCTGCGCATGCGGGCAACGGGGATGAAACTGGCAGCCCGTCGGCGGCTGGATGCTGGAGGGAATCTCCCCCGCAAGCACGGTGCGCTCGCGCCCGCGCAAGGCAGGATCCGCCACGGGCGCCGCGTCGCACAGCGCCTTGGTGTAGGGGTGCGCGGGCATGGTAAACAGCGCCTGCGCAGGGGCGATTTCCACAATCCTGCCCAGGTACATGACGGCAATGCGGTGGCTCACATAATGCACCGCCGCCAACCCATGGCCGATGAACAGGTAGGTAAGCCCCATCTCCTGCTGTAAATCCCGTATCAGGTTCAAAATCTGCGCCTGAATGGAAACATCCAGCGCGGAAACAGGCTCGTCGCAGATAATCAGCTCGGGCTTGAGCGAAAGCGCGCGCGCAAGCCCGATGCGCTGGCGCTGCCCGCCGGAAAATTCATGCGGATACCGCTCATAGGCCGCCGCGGGCAGCCCGACCATCTCCAGCAGGCGGCAGGCTTCCCGCCACGCCGTTTTGGGCGTAACCAGCCGATGGTAACGCATCGGCGCGGTGAGGATATCGCCCACGCGCTTGCGCGGGTTGAGCGATGAAAACGTGTCCTGAAACACCATTTGCAGCCGCGTGCCCTGGTTGCCGCGTCCGCGTGGGCGCTGCAAACCAAGCGGTTGGCCGTTTAGCAGCACCTGCCCCGCCGTGGGCGCTTCCAGCCCCACCAGAAGCCGCCCCACCGTGGATTTACCGCTGCCGCTTTCACCCACCAACCCGAGCGTTTCGCCCTTGTACAGGGCGAAATTCACATCTTCCACCGCCTTGATTGACCCCACCGTATGCGGGATAATCCCCTGCCGCACGGGGTAATCCTTGCAAAGTCCGTTGGCTTGCAGCAGTATCGTCCTGGATGTATCGTTCATGGGCGGCTCCCCCTTGGCGGCTTGCTCGGCTCGGCGGTGGGCGCCGCGTTTGTTCCCTGTGCGTCATGCTCGCTGCGCGCGGCGGCTTGCGCCTGTGCAGCCGTATCGACCGTGGCGACGGTGTTTGCATCCGCCGCGTGCTCGGCACGCATAGCGGTTTCGGTTTGCGCGGCGGCGGCCTGCGCGTTATCCGCCGCGAGCCAGCAGCGCGCGCGGCTCGCCCCCGCGGCCGCCATCACCTGCGGCCTATGCTCGCAGGCGGCCACCGCCTTGGGGCAGCGGTTAAAAAACCGGCAGCCTTCAATGGTCTGATAATGCTCCGGCACGGTTCCCCCAATGGTCAAAAGCCTGTGCTCCGCCCCGTCGCGGATGCTGGGGACAGATTGCAGCAGCGCCTGCGTATAGGGATGCATGGGCGCGGCAAAGAGTGTTTGCACATCCGCTTCTTCCACCACTTGCCCCGCGTACATCACCAGCACGCGATCCGCCGTTTCCGCCACCAGCCCCATATCATGGGTGATGAGCAGCAGCGCCATGCCCAGCTCGTTTTTCAGTTCTAAGAGCAGGCGCATGATCTGCGCCTGTATGGTTACATCCAGCGCGGTAGTAGGTTCATCGGCAATCAACAGGCGCGGGTTGCAGGATAAAGCGATGGCGATCATCACCCGCTGGCGCATCCCGCCGGATAACGTATGCGGATATTTGCGCATCATGCGTGCGGCGTCGCTTAGCCCCACGCGGCGCAAAAGGCTCTCGGCGCGCGCTTTGGCTTCCTGCCGGGTAAGGGGCAGGTGCGCGCGGATCGCCTCGGTCAGTTGGTCGCCGATGGTCAGCACGGGATTCAACGCGCTGGTCGCATCCTGAAAAATCATGGTCAGGCGATTGCCGCGCACCGCATCCAGCGCACGTTCCGGCAGCGTGAGCAGCTCCTGCCCTTCAAAGCGTACGCTGCCTTGCGTCACGCGGCCGCCCTCGCCGAGCAGCCCCATGATGGAAAGCGCGGTCACACTCTTGCCGCAGCCGGATTCCCCCACGATGCACAGCGTTTCGCCTTCTTTCACCTGAAAGCTCACGCCATCCACAAAGGTATCCTCGCCGCCTTCGCCGGCAAAGGCGACGCTAAGCCCCTCAACGGTCAGCAGCCCTTCCATTCCCTACCCCCATCACAAAGCGGGGGAGGCCGTTACAAGCGCAAACGGCCTCCCCACGGTATATGGTCATTATACCACAGTTTTGTTACGATGCCACAGCCAGCTCATGGGGCAATATCCCACAGCTCCACGTGGTTAAAGGAACCATACACGCGGGGCACGGCGTTGAGCAGGCGGTGATTCACCGCGCCCAGCGGCGCGACCACATAGGCGTTGAGCAGGGGCACATCCGCCTGTACGATTTTGTTGATCTGGCTGTAAATGGCGCGGGTGGCTTCATCATCCTTGGCGCTGCCGATCTGGTTAATCAGCGCGATGACCTCGTCATTCTGGTATCCAAGGAAATTGCCCGCGTTCAGCAGCCAGTTCACATCCGGGTAGGGATCGATGGGCGTAAGCGTGTACTGCACCGAGAAGAGATCAAAATCTCCGGCGAAAATATATTCCCAGATGGAGGCAAAGTCCACCGTGCGAATTTCCGCCTGCACGCCCACCTCGGCCAGCTGCGCGACAATCACGCTTGCCGCCTGCACAAAGGTGGTATCGCCGGAATCCACCAGAAAGCTGAGCTTGTAGCTCGCATCCCAGCCCGCCTCGGCCAATAGCTCCCTGGCCTTTGCGGGGTCATACGTAAGGGGCGTGATGGACGCGTCATAGAAAGGGCTCAGGCTGGAGAGGAATCCATCCACCACTTCGCCGCGGCTTTCCAAAAGCCCCTCCAAAAGCAGGTTGCGGTCAATGGCATACAGGATGGCCTGCCGAACGCGCGCATCGCTGACTTTTGCGGTATTAAAGAAGGTAAGCTGGCTGGTAAGCGGCAGCTCCCGCACGGCGGTCACGTTGGCAAGCTGTTCCACGCTGGCCTGATCTTCCTGCGGGATGGCGCCGGTGGTCTGCTGCACAAAATCGATCTCGCCGGATTGCAGCCCCGCGTAGAGCTGGCTGCCGTCCACAATCTTGATGTTCAGCCGGTCAATTTTGGGCGCGCCGCGCCAGTAGTTTGTATTGGCGGTATAGCTGATGTAGTGGTTGCTGTCAAAATCGGTCACGATATAGGGACCACTGACCACCTCCGGCGCGCCAAACCAATCGATGGTCGCCAGCTCTTCCGTAGGCACGCTTTCCAGCTTGTGCTTGGGGATGGTAAGCAGGTAGCGCGCAAAGGAGTTGATGAAGGTGGCGGGTGACGCAGGCGATTTGAACACAAACCGCAGGGTCTTGTCATCTACCTTGGTTACGCCCGCAATTTCGGTTGCCTCGTCCGGCGAGTTGCCGTTTTCATCGAAACCCTCCAGCGCGGCATAGCCAAACATGGTCAGGTTCCCCACGGCCCTGCTGGTGAGTTTGAGCACGGTGAAGATGACGTCATCCGCGGTGATGGGCACACCATCGCTCCAGGTGGCGGCTTCATCCAGTGTTACGGTGTAGGTGATGTTGTCCTCGGTGGTAAATTCCTTGCCGATCATCCCCACGTAGTTGAGATCACTGTCCAGATCAAACAACGGCAGGAATTGCAGCCCCTGGGCGTACTTGTTGAGTTCGCCCGCGTCCATCAGCAATGGGTTCAGGCTACCCAGTGTGCTGGTAACGCCGATGTTCACGACCTTGGGCGCGCTTTCCGCGCCCGCCGCGGCAAACGTGCCCAGCGCCAGCAGCAACGTCAGGAATATACTAAACAGTCGTTTGCTCAGATTATGGTTTGCCATGCGCATGATGGTATCCATCCTTTCCTATGTCAAAATGATAGGTGCAGGGCGGCAGGGGAGTTTCAGCCATTGATCCCCACGTGGCTGCAAGCCTTCGCAACCGGCGGTGAACCCCGCACGCCCTTTATTTACTATAGTAATTGCGTATGAATAGCGTACCGATTTCGGACGCTTTTGTCAAGCAAAGGCGCCCGCTTAAGCATAAACGCTTTTTCAGCCTGTGAAACACCCCTTTGCCTGCCAAAAGCGCCGCTTTGCCCCGCAGCGCCGCGCGGGTGGGTTTTGCACGGGCGGGATATGCCGCCTGCCCCTACCTTGCAGCGGAAACCGCCCCGCGCGCCACAGCGGCAGGCGAAACCCGTACGGTTTAACCCGTTCACAGGCGATTGACGTGCAGGCCGTGCATACCCTATACTGGAGGGGCAAACCATCATGACATCAGGACTTCCCCGCAGCGCCGCGCTTTTCGCCCATCCCAGGTGCGCTGCATGAACCCTTCCCCACACGAACCGTAAGGAGTACCGATGGACATTCGCACATTGGCCGAGGCGCAGGAAGCCTACATCATCGATACACGGCGGCACCTGCACCGCCATCCGGAGCTAAGCTGGCAGGAAACGCAAACCACCGCCTATATCACCAAGGCATTGGAAGCGCTGGGCGTTCCCGTTACGCCCATCCCGGGCAGCACGGGGCTGGTGGGCATCCTGCGCGGTCAAAAGCCTGCCGATCGCCCCAAAACCGTGATGCTGCGCGCGGATATCGACGCGCTGCCCATCACCGAAAAGACCGGCCTTCCCTTTGCCAGCGTACATGAAGGCGTGATGCATGCCTGCGGGCATGATTGCCACACCGCCATGCTGCTGGGCGCGGCACGGATATTACAGGAGTCGCGGGCTGCGCTTTGCGGCGAAGTGCGCCTGCTGTTTCAGCCTGCCGAAGAGGTAAACGCGGGCGCGGCGCATTGCATCCGCCAAGGGGTGCTCGGCGGGGTGGACGCGATGTTTGGCCTGCACATCTGGGGGGATCTGGACGCGCCTTATTTTAGCATCGCGGAGGGTTCCCGCATGGCCAGCTGCGATAACTTCACCCTGACGGTGCACGGCACGGCGGCGCACGGCAGCGCCCCCCATCAGGGGGTGGATGCCATTGTGGCGGCGGCTAGCGTTGTGACGGCGCTGCAAAGCATCGTATCCCGCGCGGTGGATCCCCATGTGCCGCTGGTGGTGACCATCGGGGAGATACACGGCGGCAAGCGTTTTAACATTATCGCGGATGAAGTACGGCTGGTGGGCACCGTACGCACACATGACAAAGCCGTGCGCGGGCAGGTGGAAGCACACCTGCGCCGGGTAGCCGAGCACGCCGCCGCCGTACATGGCGCAACGGTTACGCTGGATTACCAGTACCTTGCGCCCGCCGTGCAAAACAACACCCCACGCTTGACGGCCATCGCGCGCAACGCTGCCGTGCGCCTGTATGGCGCAGATGCCCTGCGCGATATGCCCCCGCTGATGAGCAGCGAGGATTTTGCCCAATACATGGAGCAGGTACCCGCCGTGTTCTGCTTTTTGGGCGCGCGCAACGAAAGCCTGAACCTGACCGCTGCCAACCATAACGATACCTTTACCGTGGACGAAGCCGCCCTCAAACGCGGCGCGGCGCTCTACGCGCAGTTTGCGCATGATTTTCTGGCGGACGGGCGCTGACCAGCAAACACAGCCCAAGGAGAAAAGCTCCTGTGAGGTAATAAGCGCGCGAAACCCGCTGGTACGTCTCCGTTAGGGGATAGGCTTGCACCGCGGCGCGTTCCCTAAGCGGGTAAACCGCCGCAACGCGCTGATGCAAGCGGCATGGGCGCCAACCATGGATAAGCAACGGCAAAGCCCGTATATATTTGTGTCTACGGGCTTTGTGCGCTTTCAGACTGTCGAAAAGTTGGGTTCAGGGCTAGTAGCGCTGGATCGGATGCAGGGGTGAAGCCCCTGCCGGGCTTTGGGGCGGAACCCCAAAGCCTCACGTCACAACCCAAAGCCAAAGCAAGCGAGCAGCTAGCAGGGCTATGCGGCGAGCGATGGTAGTACCCAACCGGGGGGGTGACACGCCGAAAGCCCGTAGACGTTTGTGTCTACGGGCTTTATCGATTTCGGCTGCTATGCCATCCATGATACGATTTCCTTACGAAGCGGCTTCTTCATCCGCAGGAGCGGCGGGGGCGGCTTCCTGAGCAGGAGCGGCTTCCTTCGCAGCGGGAGCGGCTTCCTGAGCAGGAGCGGCTTCCTTCGCGGCGGGCGCGGTTTCCTCAGCAGGGGCGGCTTCCTTCGCGGCGGGTGCGGCTTCCTCAGCAGGGGCGGCTTCCTTCGCGGCGGGTGCGGCTTCCTCAGCAGGGGCGTCATCTTCGGACGCTTCCGGTGCCGCTTCCCCCAACGCCATGGCTTTGGCGGCGGGTTCATCCACGATGACTGCTTGCCACAGTTCACTGGTTTGCATGGTTTCCTGCAACGCTTCCAGCTTGCCTGCGGCTGCCAGCTGCGTCATCATGTACGTCACGCGGCTGTTGTTATAGTCATGCTTCTTCACATGCTCCATCCACAGGCCGGTGGTTTCGTCATAAACAAGAATTGCAGCCCATTGATTGCCGGAGCGATCCGGGTTAATGTTAGCATACACTACGGGTGCGAAATCGCTGGAATGCCCGCTCATGTACACCTGTGCATACAGGGTTTTGCCCTGTTGGTACTCCGTCGCGTCCATCACTTCTTCCTCGACTTCTTCCCACTCGCCGCCCATATCGCTCAGGAGCTTGGCGCGGAAAGCGTCATTGCCAAGGGAGTAGTTGGGGGCGTCCAGCACTTCTTTCTTCTCATCGCGAGTCTGAGCGGCGTTGTACTGCGCCAGCAGCTCATTTGCGCGCTGGAGCAGGCGCTGCGCCACACTCAGTACCGCGGGCGCCTGGGTGGGCGCTTCGGTGGGCTCAGAAGTCGGCGCTTCAGATGCGGCAGGCGCTTCGGATGCGGCAGGCGCTTCGGATGCGGCAGGCGCTTCGGATGCGGCAGGCGCTTCGGATGTGGCAGGCGCCGCAGGCGCGGTGGGTGCTGCTGTCGCCGCAGGTGCCGCAGTCGCAGTGGGCGCTGCTGTGGCGGTGGGTGCGGCAACGGGGGTGGCTGTGGGGGTGCTTCCGGTTACATTTCCATTGGCGTTGCCCGTTCCGGAGGAAGTTACGCTCACATTGCCAGTCGAACCGTTGTTTGTCTGGGGGCCTGCCAAGGGTATATCCTGATCGTCGATATCGATCAGTTCGCCCTCATCCGCGAACGCAACCACGGCGGAATCGTTTGCTGTTGCTGGAATACCGTCCATGTTGACCGGAAAACCGAGCAGCAGTGCGAAGGCCAGGACCAGCAGACTGTTTACGACCATCGTTATCAACCTCGTTTCTTATGTGGTACAGTTACAGTATAGCCAGCGACGGTTACGTGGCTAGTTACATATTCGTGATTTTGTCCGTTTTCTCAAGTACCATACTTTCCCCATGGTTTACGCTGCCTCCACCCGTGCCAGCCAACTGGAAAACGCTGATTCGCAACGCTTATTCACCGCATCTGCCATACCCTGCGCCTTCTTAGTAAAGCCCGCCCACGGAAGCGCACTGCGTGCATTCAACCGTTGTCAGGATTGACTTTCTGCCCGTTGGATGCTGTTCAAGAGCCGTGCTCCCATCCATAGTTGCGCTGTATCCACCCGCGCCAGCCACTGGAAAAACGCTGATTCACAACGCTTATTCACCGCATCTGCCATACCCTGCGCCTTCTTGGTAAAGCCCGCCCACGGAAGCGCCCTGCGAGCATTCAACCGTTGTCAGGATTGACTTTCTGCCCGTTGGATGCTGTTCAAGAACCGTGCTCCCATCCATAGTTGCCCTGTATTCACCCGTGCCAGCCACTGGAAAAACTATGATTCACAACGCTTACACGCCGCATCTGCCATACCCTGCGCCTTCTTGGTAAAGCCCGCCCACAGAAGCGCCCTGCGTGCATTCAACCGTTGTCAGGATTGACTTTCTGCCCGCTGGATGCTAGTATGGGAACGATCTTCCCAGCCCTGTTAAAGCAGTCACATCAGCCGAAAGGAAGCGAACGCTTTGCGAAAGCGCATCAAGCTCGCCGTCGCCAAGGCGTGCGGCTGGTTCATCAACCTCAACATTACAAAGGAAGGGCTTTCCAAAGGATGCA
Source organism: Clostridiales bacterium Firm_11 (assembly GCA_001604105.1). Lineage (GTDB taxonomy): Bacteria > Bacillota > Clostridia > Christensenellales > Aristaeellaceae > CAXXOK01. The sequence goes on along the minus strand of LVAQ01000003.1, from coordinate 94,294 downwards.
TCGCGGTATTGATTGCATCCTTGTTGCCGCTTGTGCTCATTGCGCTGTACAATTACCCCGCCGATGATGATTTCGGCTATACGCTATCCGCCGCTGCCGCCTGGGTGCAAACGCGCTCGCTGCCCGCCGTGGTTTCGGCCATGGTAGATACCACGCGCCATACCTACCAAACCTGGCAGGGGTACTTTGTATCCACCTTCCTGTTTGCGCTCAACCCGCTGATTTTCAATCTAAAACTCTACTTTATAAGCAACTGGGCGCAGCTTGCGCTGTTGTGCCTTGCGGTAGGATATGCGCTCAAGGGCGTAATGAAATACTACCTGAACGCTTCCCGCGCGGCTTTTGGCATCCTGTATGCCGCTTTGCTGATACTGTGCCTGCAATTTATGCCGCATATCGGGTATGCCATCTACTGGCATAACGGGGGCAATTACATTGTTGCTGTCAACACTTTGCTGATCACGCTGGGGCTTCTGATTCGCCTTGCCTACACACCGCGCGGGAAGCGCCGCGCCGTGCGCAGCGTGCTGGCGCCCCTGTGCGGTTTTTTGCTGGGCGGGATGTTCTTTGGCCCCGCGCTGGCTGGTTTTGTGTTTCTTGGATCCATCACCCTGGCCAGCCTGATACGCCGCTCCCCCATTCGCTGGCAGAGCCTTGCCACCTTGCTTGCCTTTTGTGTGTCCTTTGGCTTTAGCCTCGCCTCGCCGGGCAATGCCCTGCGGGTGGGCGATGGCTTTGTTTCGACAGGCGCGCCCTATGCCATCCTTGCCTCGCTGCAGGAAGCGCTCAAGCTGACCGGCACATGGCTGACGCCACAGCTCCTCGCCCTGCTCCTGCTGATGATTCCCGCGCTATGGCAGCCGCTGCGGGAAAGCAGGCATGCCTTCAGCCATCCTGTGCTGGTGACGGGCATGTTCTTCGGTGTGTTTGCGGCCTCGCTTACCACGGGCATTTACACGGGCGTTGGGTACACCTTTGAGCGCTACTATAACGCCGTGTACCTGTATTTCCTGATCTTTGCCTTCAGCAGCGCCGTCTATCTGGAGGGCGCGCTCATCCGCCTTTTGGAGCGCAGGGGGCAAAACGAAACCGCGGGGCATGTGCTGGCCGCAACCGCCCGCATGGGCGAGCGCTATAGCGCGCTTTTCCTTTCGCTTTGCGCTGCACTGCTGTTCTTTGGCGCGCTTGGCTTCACCATTATGAATACCGCCAGCATCAGCGCCACGCGCTCGCTGGTCACGGGAGAGGCCGCCGCCTTTCATCAGGAGATGGAAACGCGCGCGGAGTACATCCGCGTGACGGATAGCGATGAAGTTGCCGTGCGCCCGCTGACGGTAGCGGTGCCGGTGTTCAAAACGGATAAGCTGCCCTTTCAGGGCATATACGGCCGCGTGCGCTATATGAAATGGTACTATGAGCTCTTTTACAACGCCCCTCAATAAGCGCGATAAGCCCTTTGACGCGCCCGCAGGCGCGAAACCCCTCCCCAGCGGCTGTGCGTCGCAACGCACAAAAAAAGCCCCGCAAAGGCACCCGAAGGTTGCAAGGGCGAACGGAAAGTCCTTGCCCGCCCCGCAGGGCGGAACCCCCGTCCCCCACCCCTGTCGCCAGAGTACAGCAAGGCGGGTGGTGTGCGGGGTCGCTCACAGGCGAACAGGCTTGTCGGTCGGCGCCGCAGCGCCGGACGACTTTCCTGTACGTCAAGGGCAACCCCTCGCACCGTACCCGCCGCCATCGAAGGCGACACCCGAAGGTTGCAAGGGCGAGCGGAAAGCCCTTGCTCGCGCCCGCAGGCGCATCCCCCCCCGTCCCCCCACCCCTGTCGCCTGAATAACGCAAGGGGATGTATGGCGGGTCGCGCGACGGAGGACAGGCTTGTCGGTCGGTGCTACTGCGCGCAGAGCTTCTTAACACAACACCACTATGCCACGCGCAGTAGCAGCGGACGACTTTCCTGTACTCCTAGCGCGACTTGCCATACCCACCCCGCCTAAGAAGGCGACACCCGAAGGTTGCAAGGGCGAGCGGAAAGCCCTTGCCCGCGCCCACAGGCGCGAAACCCCTACCCCAGCGGCAGTGCGCCGCCCCGCACAAAAAAAGCCGCCTCCCGGCAGCCTCAGGGGTAGCAGGGGAATCCATCCCCTGACCCCTTCCCCTTTTGTGGGCACAAAAGCCCCTATTCCTGTTGCAATACCGCAAACCCATCCCGCACGGTCACGCGATAATAGGCATCGGCTTTCGCGCCCGCGGCGTCGGCTTTGTCGGTGCAGGTGAGGAAGGTCTGCACACCTTGCGCGCTTTGCAACAGCGCATTGCGCCTGCGCGCGTCCAGCTCGCTGAACACATCATCCAAAAGCAGGGTGGGCGTTTCGCCCATCTCGTTTTCGATGAGGGCGATTTCCCCCAGCTTCATGCTTAAAACCGCGGTACGTAGCTGCCCCTGGCTGCCGTAGGCACGCAGTTCCTTGCCGCATAGCAGCAGCGCCAGATCGTCCCGATGGGGGCCGTAGGTGGTGTACATGCGCTGCTTGTCCTCATTGCGGGTGCGCTTCAAGCCCTCCAACATCTGGCGGTAGGGCGTCTCGGTGGTCGCCAGATGCCCCACGTAGCGCATCTCAAAGGTCTCGCCGGGGTTCTCGGCAATGGCGGCATACTGCGCAGCCGCGTTTTGCGCAAGCTCGGTCAAAAACCAGCGGCGCGGCTCCACCACAAACACAGCCGCCCCGGCTAATTGCTCATCCCACGCGTCCAGTTGGGCATCCACATCGCCATCGGTTCCGCAGCGCTGCGCCTTGAGCAGGGCGTTGCGGCTCTCCAATGCGCTGAGGTAGCGCTTGAGCGCCTTCAAATAGCTGGGGCGAATCTGGCTTAGCTGCATATCGATAAACCTGCGCCGTGCGGCGGGGCCGTCGCGCACAATGCGCAGATCCTCCGGCCCGAACATCACGGTGGTGGCGTGCCCCATCATATCGGTGATGCGCTCGGCAGGCTTGCCAAACAGCAGCACGCGCTTTTGGGGTTTTACCAGCGGGTAGAGCCGCACTTCCAGCTCATGCCTGCCATCCAGCCGCTGGGTTTGCCCGTGCACAAAGGCGACGCTTTTCCCTTCGCTAATCATCTCCCGATCCACGGCGGTGCGGTGGCTGCGCCCAACCGAAAGCAGATGCATGGCTTCCAGCAGGTTGGTCTTGCCGGATCCGTTGGCGCCGTAAAGCACGGTGGTACCGCGCAGGGGCGTAAGCTCCAGCGCTTCGTAATTGCGAAAATGCTGTAACCGGATCGCAGAAAAGTACATCGGTGCGGCGCGTCCTTTCTATTGGGCTGGCATCAGGGCGTGTTTCACTGCTCCTCCGCGGAGCGATGGTTGATCCACGTAACGCGGATGTGCAGGACTGTAAAGAGGATCGCCAGCAGCGTAAGCGGCAGGTTTTGCCATAGAAACCCGCTCAGCAGAAATACCGCGCTGGGAATAGCCGCCAGCAGGATGCCCAACACCTTGCCACGTTTGCGAAAATAGAACACCCACAGCAGGCAGTAGGCCAGCAGCAGCGGCATCACGAGGCTCAGCCATACCACCTGCGCGGTAGGCGCGGCATACCCCTGCGTCCACAGGGGGATCCGCAGGCACATGAGCACCATAACGCCATAGCGGGCTACCTGCTCCAGCACATGCATCAGCCTGCCTTCCGGCACATGCCAGGGCTTCAGGCCGACGTGTTTCACCACATAGATGATATTGGGAATCAACAGCGCGATCATCACCATCACACCTGTAAGGTTGATCCATTGCATTGCCTGTTGCCTGCCTTTCGCATGAGGGTATCCTTGCGTTTGCGGCCATCCGCGGATGGTATCGCGCCGTTGCGGCGCATCGTTTGCGCTCGCCGTGCGGCAGCGCTACGGCGTTTGCACCCGCCCTTCCACATTCCGGGTGATGGTTATGCTGCGGGGCGCATCGGCAAGCGGCTGTCCAAAGGCATCGCGTCCATCCACGCCATAGCGGTGGATGGTCAGGGTGTCGGCATCCGTCGCGTCTACATCCATAAAGCCCGTCATCAGCACGCGGTGCTGCCTGCGCTGGGCAAGCAGCGCACTTACCGCGCTCCAGAGCACCGCATCGCCGCTTTGCCAGTCCATGGGCGCGCGGTTCCATGGATCCGCCATGCCTTGCATGCCCATCTCATCGCCATAGTACACGGTGGGCGCGCCCGGCAGCGCGCACAGCAGCGCAAGCGCTTCCAGATACCGCTCTTTGGCCAGCGCCAGCTCCTGCGCGCTCAACCGTATATACATGGCTTCTTCGCGCGGCATTTGGATGGCGCCATCCCGGTCATACCCCGCGAAGGCGTTGAGCGCGCGCACGCGGTCGTGGCTGCCCAGCAGGTTCATCAGCGAGTATAGAAAGGGCGTGGGGTATACCTCCCGCTGGTGGCGGATGAGCCTTGCAAGGTCAAACGCGGTACGGCGGCGGGTGAAAAAATCGATCACGGCGCGGCGCAGGGGGTAGTTCATCACGCTGTCCAGCGTGTCCCCCAGGCAATAGCTGCGGGGCTGGCCGTAGGCAATTTTGTTGCTGGCATCCTCCCAGACTTCCCCCAGCAGCACCCCCTGCGGGTTTTGCGCCTTCACGGCCTTGCGCATGCCCTGCAACAGCGAAACGGGCAGCTCATCGGCCACATCCAGCCGCCAGCCGCACGCGCCGCGCCGCATCCACAGCGGCAGCACGCCGGTTTCGGAATCTAGCAGGTAACGCTGGTAGGTAGGCTCCTGCTTTTGCACGGCGGGCAGCGTATGGAACCCCCACCAGCTGCGGTATTGATCGGGAAAGCTAAAGAAGTGGTACCAGTGATAGTATGGCGAGGCTTCGCTCTGGTAGGCGCCCAGCGTGGGGTAGCGCCCAAAACGGTTGAAATACTTGCTATCCGCCCCGGTATGGCTAAAGACGCCATCCAGCAGCACGCGCATGCCCAGCTTGCCCGCGGCGGCGGCCAATGCCTCAAAATCCGCCGTATCCCCCAGAATGGGATCGACCGTTTCATAATCGCCGGTATCATAGCGGTGATTGGTGCGCGCACGTACGATGGGGTTTATGTAGAGCACCGTTACGCCCAGCGCATGCAGGTAATCCAGCTTCGCCTGAATGCCCGCGAGCGTACCGCCGAAGAAATCGAGCGCGCGGTTATCCCCGTTTTCCGGATCGATATCCAGCGTGGGGGCCTCGTCCCAGCGCGCATGAAACGTCGCATCCGGGTGCGCGGCCATGACATCCTCCCTGTTTTGCAGCGGAACCTCCCGCGCGCCCGCAAAAAACCGATCAGGGAAAATCTGATAGATGATCCCTTCCCGCAGGCAGGCGGGCGTCTGGTAGTCGGGATCATACACCGTTACCTGATAACTACGCGGCGTGCCGTAAAAAACCGCGCCTTCGCCCCCCAGCTCATCGGGGGCGTTGCCGTAGCGCACATCGCCATGCGGGCGGTGGATAATAAAATCATACCAGAACAGCGTGGGGGTCGCAGGTACGGTAAGCGTCGCTTCAAATAGCTCCGCGCCCAGCGCCTGCATGGGGATGAACCGCTCCGCGCCATTCCAGGTACGCAGGGTTACAGCGGCGCCCTCGTCGCAAAAAAAACGAAGGCACAGCGTACCGCCCGCCGCAACGGGGCCGATTGGTGAGCGATACGCGGGAGAATGAGAATCGTGCAATATCATAGGGGGTTCTTGTGCCTCCTCCTGAAAATCAAACCTGCGCCGTCCCCTATCATACCCTGTTTGGGGTGGTTGCGCAAGCATCGGCGGCAGGGGGATGTGCATAGGCTACGGCGACTGTCCATCAAGCGGTGGATGGCAGGCGTGTGCAATGTGCGAAGGCATGGAAAGATTCATAACCTAATATGAAGGTACGCCGCCCAACTGCCTTCGCGGATGCCTTTACGCTCATGCCACCCGCCACACAAGCTGCGCCTCTGTTGCTATGAAAGCCGCGCCATCCCGCGCAGCCTGGCAGCTTCCCTGCCAAACACGAAAACCCATGGCAAAAAAGCCATGGGCAGGCGGATTCATCCGCGTTGCGACCATGCGGGCAAACGCTACTCGCTTTGCAGGCCGATGGCGGTTAGCACTGCCGCGGTCGCGGCGGCTTCATCCGCGCCATCCGCTACCAGCGTTGCCTTGCCGCCGGGCAGTTTTGCCTGCGAAAGCAAGCCGAGCATGCTTTTCATGTTGAGCACCAGCCCTTCACATTCCAGTGTCAGGCGGCAGTCAAACCTGCTGGCGGCCGAGGCCAGCCGCGCCGCCGTAGCGCGCGTAAAGGGGATGATGGGTTGCAGGTCGAGTTCAGTACGGATCATACGGGTATCCCTCCAATGATGGCATGCACAACGCATCCTGTATGGGGCGAAGCGTTTCAGGGCGCGGTCTCCTGCTCGCCCAGCTCTTCTGCGGCAAAGCGCAACAGCCTGCGCATGCGGTGGTTTACGCCGCTTTTGCCGATGGGCGGGGTGAGCGTTTTCCCCAGTTCTTCCAGGCTCAAATCCGGCGCTTCTGCGCGCGCGCGCGCGATGGCTTGCAACGCGGGGGATAACGCGGTAAAGCGGTCGCTCTCCATCAGGCGGGCGATGAGCCGAAGCTGCCGCTGGTTTGCGTCCATCTGTTTTTGGAGGTTAGCGTTATCACAGTTCATCGCGCGGTTCACACTGCCCAGCACCTGCTTGCGCACGCGCATGGATTCCAGCGTGGTTACCGCCCGATGCGCCCCTGCCGCGGTCAAAATATCGGAAATATGGTCGCTCTGCTTGACATACAGGCTCACCACATCGCGCCGTTTGATCTGCTTTACCGGCACATTCAGGCTTTGCAGGCATTTGGCGATGCCAAGGCGCAGCGCCTCATCCCGCGCGGCAAACTCCAGATGGTAGCCGTGCTCGGGATTGGAAAGCGTACCGCAGCCCAGCAGCGCGCCACGCAAAAAGGCGCGGCGGCAACAATCCCGCGAAAGGGTAAGGCGCGGCACCGTCGCACGCAGTGCCAGGGCGCCCTCTTCGTTCTTCTCCATGATACCCAGCCGCTCCAGTAGCCGGGGCGCTTGTTTGGGACCGATGGTCAAAACACATTTGCGCCTGCCGCCAAAGCGCGCGTGGGTCACATAATGCAGCTGCGCCAGAATTTGCGTTTCCTTTTGCAACAGTACAAAAATGCGCCTGGCAATGGCGGGGCTTTCCACGGTAAACTGCACGCTTACCTGCCCGAGCCCCAGCAGGGAGAGCGCGCCCAGCGTCATGTACAGCGCGCTTAGCTCCATAAGGCGGTCACAGGGCTTATCGCTTACGACGCGGCAAAGCTCCTCCTTGCAATCCGATGAAAAGGACATGGCGCCCTCCAAGCTTGACAATCAGCGTAACGGCATATCGCCATGCGCAAATAAACGCGCCGCCTGTTTTCCACAGGCGAAACATGCCATGGCACGCCTGTGCCCTGCGGCCAGCCGTGGGCATGCCGGGCGGATGCGCGCGGGTTCGTCGCGCCGCCCGTACCGGCTTTGCAGCCCATCCATACGCCTCTGCGACGCGCCCGCCGGGGGCGCGCCTGTTTGCATCATTGTACGCGAAACCGCCGCAAACGTCAAGCTGACCCGCTAGGTAGCGCGACGCAAACCCATTGCGCCGCATCTTGCTTTCAGGCGCGCATTTTGCTATCATACGGTTATTAAGGCATAATGGAGGCGGCTTGACGCATGAGAAAGATCGGTGCGCTGGAAGCAGGCGGAACCAAAATGGTGCTGGGCATATTCAGCGATACGGGGGAGGAGCTGGACAGGCTCACCTTGCCCACCCAAACGCCGGAGGAAACCATGCCCCCGATGCGTACTTTTTTTGAAGGCCATCACATCGACGCGCTTGGCGTAGGCTCTTTTGGCCCGCTGGAACTTTCCAAGGACGCCCCCAACTACGGCAGCATCACCTCCACGCCCAAGCTGGCCTGGCGGGATTATCCGTTGCTTACGAATCTGCTGGGCGGGCGGCGCATCCCCTGCGCCATCGATACCGATGTCAACGCCGCTGTTTTGGCCGAGGCGGAAATGGGCGCGGCCAAGGGGCTTACGGATGTGGTATACATCACCGTGGGCACGGGCGTTGGCGGCGGGGTGCTTTCCGGCGGCAAACTGGTACACGGGCTGTTACACCCCGAGGTAGGGCACATGCTCTTGCGCCCGCATCAGGACGACCCCAACCCGCGCGGCGTTTGCCCCTACCATGACGGGTGCCTGGAAGGGCTGGCGGCTGGCCCCGCCATCGGCGCGCGCGTGGGCGGCGATGCCAGAGATTTGCCCGATGACCATGTAACCTTTCACATCGAGGCGGAGTACCTGGCGCAGATGTGTGTCAACCTGATTACGATTCTCAGCCCGCAGCGCATCATTTTGGGCGGCGGGGTGATGCAGCGGGAGGCGCTGTTTCCGCTGGTGCGGGCGCGCACGCAGGCGCTGCTGGGCGGGTACGTGCAAAGCCCCGCGGTGCTTAAACATATCGACCAGATGATTGTGCCCCCCGCGCTATACCCCATCAGCGGGTTGATTGGCAGTTACCTGCTGGGCAAACGCGCCCTGCTGCCGTAAGCTGGGATGTAACCCCAAACGCAGGCGCGCCATCGAGTTTTATGCAAAGCTGGGTCACGGGTAATAATCGCCGTCGGGTTTCCACAGGGTGAAGCCCATCGGCGGGCTAACGCAAAGCCCAGCGGCTGCACACGGGCGCGTTTGCTCGCCAGCGAGAAAGCCGCCTGCGCGGCGATACGGTAAGCAGCGTTAGCACCCAAGCAGACAGAGAAACTCAAAGCTGGGTCACGGGTAATCATCGCCGTCGGGTTTCCACAGGGTGAAACCCATCGGCGGCTAACGCAAAGTCCAACGGCTGCGCACGGGCACGTTTGCCCGCCAGCAAGCAAGCCGCCCGCGTGGCGCTGACGAACGCGTCAGCAGCATATTGCATGCGTATCCCGCAGCATGACCATCGTAAAAAAACCGCAACCGGTGCGTAAAAGCGGCGCGGGAGAATTCCTCCCCTGCGCCGCTTTTGTGTTTCAACACGGCGGCAAAGGTACATCCTATCCCTGTAAGCAAACGCGGTACCGATGCGGTCACCTACCACAGAAAGGGACGCGCAGGCTTCCAAAACAAACCGATCGTACTTGAAATTGGGAAAACGGCATGGTATGCTTAGACCATGGAAGTTACATTGCCGTACCCAATACAATATACAAACGCAAAGGAGAATGTAACGATGTTTGATGCAAGGGTTTCGAAGCTTCTCAACGAGCAGATCAACAAGGAACTCTACTCCGCCTACCTGTATGTGCACTTTTCCAATTACTTCACGGATGCCGGGCTTATCGGCTTTGCCAACTGGTACCGCGTGCAGGCCATGGAGGAACGCGATCACGCCATGCTTTTCATCCAGTTCATGCAAAACAATGAGCTTCCCGTTACGCTGGAAGCCATCGCCAAGCCGGAAGCCGATACGAGCCATCACCTCACCGTATTGAAGGAAGGGCTGGCGCATGAACAGTTTGTGACCGCCTCTATCAACGCCATCTATGAAGTGGCGCATGATGTCAAGGACTACCGCACCATGCAGTTCCTGGACTGGTTCATCAAAGAGCAGGCGGAGGAGGAGACCAGCGCCACCGAGCAGATTCGCAAGTTCGAGCTTTTCGGCAACGATGCGCAAGGCCTGTTCCTGCTGGACAAAGATTTGGGCATGCGCACCTACGCGCCGCCCTCGCTGGTGCTGTAAACCAGCCCCGCGAAGATTCGCCATTTGATGTAAGCAATAACCGCCGCGGACGCATTGCGCGTCTGCGGCGGTTTTGGTTTCATGGGCGAGCATATCCAGCACGTGCATCGTTCCGCTGAACCCTTATCATCATCGAAAACAGCGCAGGCCGACATCGTTCCGGCTTGCGCTGCTTGTGGATTGTGTTTGTGGTTGGGCATAAGCTTGCACGCCCGCCGCTTCGCGGCGGCCTGCCTGCGTGCGGGTCTGCACTGCCGCGCAGGGGTTTGACGCGCTACGCGAAACCCCGCAAGGGGGAAAGCGCAGGCGCGCGGCTTCGTGTTCGGTGGCGCGCCGCTGCCTTCAAGCTTGCACGGGTGAGGGTGTTCCCTTGACCCTGTTATTGGGGTTAGCATCGTTGTTGAATGCTGCCCGCGCTTGCGCGCCCGCCGCTTCGCGGCGGTTTGCCTACGTGCGAGCCTGTACTGCCGCGCAGGGGTTTGACGCGCTACCAGAAACCCCGCAAGGGGGAAAGCGCAGACGCGCGGCTTCGTGTTCGGTGGTGTGCCGCTGCCTTCAAGCTTGCATGGGTGAGGGGGGTTCGCCAGCCCTTTTATTGTACCGCGGCGCGTCCTTGGGCGATGGCTTGCTCATTGATGGCAACCATGGCCGCCTTCTTTTCGCCCAGCCAGTCTTTGAGCGTTGTGTGGATGCTCTCATCCGCGCACACGCCGGAAACCTGCTGCACCGCGCCCAGCATTACCATGTTGGCGACGCGATCATTGCCCAGCTTCTCCGCGATTTCATTGCACGGCACCGGAATGGCGCGGATATCCGCACGAATCTCCACACCCTCGATCAGCGAAGAGTTATAGAGTAGCGTGCCGTTGCAAGGCATCATGGGCATAAACTTGGTCAGGCTGGGCTTGTTCATTACCACCAGTACCGGCGGTTCACTCACCAGCGGGCTGCCAATTTGCTCATCGCTCACCACAACGGCGCAGTTGGCCTCGCCGCCGCGCATCTCGGGGCCGTAGCTGGGCATCCAGCTCACTTCGCGCCCTTCCAGCATGGCCGCCTTGGCCACCAGCTGGCCGATCAACAATACGCCCTGTCCGCCGAAACCCGCAATCAGGAATTGCTTCTCCATTACTTTGCGCCCCCTTCCGCTACGGGCTGCGCGGTTACATCCTTATAAACGCCCAGCGGGAACACGGGCATCATCGCATCCTTGACCCACTGGAGCGATTCCTGCGGCGTTTTGCCCCAGTTGGTCGGGCAGGTGGAGAGCACCTCTACCATCGTAAAGCCCTTGCCCTCCATTTGCAGCTGGAACGCCTTTTTGATGGCCGCCTTTGCCTTGCGCACGTGCGCCACATCATGCACGCTTACCCGCTCGATATACGCGGGGCCGTTGAGGGTGGCCAGCATCTCGCTTACGCGCACGGGAAAGCCGCAATGCTCCGTATCCCGCCCATAGGGGCTGGTGGTGGTTACCTGCCCGGGCAGCGTGGTGGGCGCCATCTGCCCGCCCGTCATGCCATAGATGGCATTGTTCACAAAAATGGTGGTGATCTTTTCCCCGCGCGTGGCGGCGTGCACGATTTCCGCCGTGCCGATGGAAGCAAGGTCGCCATCGCCCTGATAGGTGAACACCGCCTTATCCGGGCACACGCGCTTGATGCCCGTGGCCACCGCGGGCGCGCGGCCGTGCGCGGCCTCCATCATGTCACAGTCAAAATAATCATAGGCAAACACCGCGCAGCCTACCGGTGCAACGCCGATGGCCGTTTCCCCGATGCCAAGCTCGCTGAGCGCCTCGCCCACCAGCCGATGGATGATGCCGTGCGTACAGCCCGGGCAATAATGAAAGCGCTTCTCGGTGAGCATATCTGTCTTTTGGAACACAACCGCCATGTCAATCATCGCCCTCCTTGCCGCTGGAATCTTCGGGCTTGGCCTTTGCGGCCTGCTCCGCTTCGATGTCACGCAAATCCTTCTTAACGCCCGCAAACAACTTGCCGATGGCGCCCAGCAGGCTTCCCGCGCCCTTCTTGACGGTTTGGGCGGCATTGGTGGCAAACGCGCCCGCCTGTTTGGCCGCTTCTTCGGCCTTGTGCTGTAGCTCCCCGCTTTCCAGCGCGTCCCCCAGCTTTTTGCCTGCCGCGTCCATCTTGCTGCCGATGGCGGCAATCGCTTCCTGTACCTTATCGCTTGCGGTATCGGCGGCAGAATCCGATTCTTCGGTAGCTTGCCCGTCCGCGGCCTCCGCCGAATCGGCGGGCTGCTCCGCGGCCTGCGGCGCTGCCGGTGGCGCGGCTTCGTTCGCGGCCTGCGTCGCTTCTTCCGGCTTGCCGGCGCTGCCTTCAAAGGCGCTGCTCAGCTTCTCGCCCAAGGTGTTTGCCCATTCCTCCGCCTTTTGGGCGGCTTCTTCGGCTTTTTGCGTAAGCTCGGGGCTGTTGAGGGCATCGTTCAGCTTTTGGCCTGCTTCATGAATCTTTTGCCCCATGGTGCCCACAGCCGCGTCCACCTGATTGGCGGCGGCTTCGGCTTTTTCCCGCAACGCGGCGTTTTTCAGCGCGTTATCAATCGATTTTCCCATTTCTTCAAACTGATTACTCATGGCTTTGGCAACCTCGTCCGCCTTTTGGGCAGCGTCGTTCAGGGTGCGCTCAATATCCACCTTGCAAACTTCCGGCGGGATGGGTTCAACCCCCGCCAGCTTCTCAATTTGCGCTGTCACTTCGGCCACGGTGGGTACCATGCCGCCCGTGCGCCCGTAGAAGTGTACGGGACGCTCGCCGTTTATGGCCAGGCGCACATCATCCACCATCTGCCCCATGCTCATTTCCACCACCAGATACGCGCTGGCGGCGGGGATGGTTTTACGGATCGCTTCCTCCGGGAAGGGCCACAGTGTGATGGGGCGAATCATGCCCACCTTGATGCCGCGCGCGCGGCAACGCCGCATGGCGCTGCGGGCGATGCGGCTGGTGGTGCCGTAAGCGATGATCACAATCTGCGCATCCTCCAGCAGCTCTTCCTGCCAGCGGCATTCCTGCGCGGCGATCTGGTCATACTTTGCCTGCAGGGCAAGCCCATGGGCTTCCAGCACCTGCGGGTCGATAAACAGGCTGTTGATGATGGCGCGGGGCGCTTCCTGCGTTGGCACATGGCCGCTGGCCGCCCACGTCTTGGGGGGCAGCCCCTCGGCCTCACGATAGGTGGAAGCCCTGTCCATATCCACCGGCTCCATCATCTGGCCGATCAACCCATCGCCCAGCACCAGCACGGGGTTGCGGTAGCGATCGGCAATATCAAAGGCGTCCTGCGTCAAATCAACCGCTTCCTGCACGCTGCTGGGGGCAAGCACGCACATGCGGTAATCCCCATGGCCGCCGCCACGGGTGGATTGATAATAGTCGCTCTGCGCGGGTTGGATGGAACCCAGGCCGGGACCGCCACGAACCATGTTGACGATCACGCAGGGCACTTCTGCCCCCACCAGGTAGCTGATGCCCTCCTGCTTAAGGCTGATGCCGGGGCTGGAGGAGCTGGTCATTACCCGCGCGCCCGCGCCGCCTGCGCCGTAAACCATGTTGATGGCGGCCACTTCGCTTTCCGCCTGCAGGAAACAGCCGTTTACCTGCGGCATGCGCTTGCTCATGTACTCGGGGATCTGGTTCTGGGGCGTGATGGGATAGCCGAAGAAGAAACGGCACCCCGCCTGAATGGCGGCCTCGGCGATCGCCTCATTGCCCTTCATGAGTTTTTTCATGGGGTCATTCCCTTCTCGGTTGGTCATGCCAGCCGTTACCCCGCACTGCGCCCTAACCGCCTTACGGCAGGCAGGGCGTGCGCGGGTTTATTTTTCTACGGTGATGGCCACATCCGGGCACATGGTGGCGCAAAATGCACAGCCGATGCAATCGGCCATGCTCACACAATAGGCGGCATGATAGCCCTTCTTGTTGATGCGCGCCGAATCCAGCGCCATGATCTTTTTGGGGCAGGCGTCCACGCACAGGCCGCAGCCTTTGCAAACGTCCTCGTTAACGGTCACACTCGCCATGGTTCAGCCTCCTTCAATCGCGCCGTCAGCCCGCGCAGGGCTGCTTTGCTCGTCCCTTATGATATGCCAAGGCGGGGTGCTTGTCAATGCTGCGCAAAGGCGCTCAACCCAACGCATTTTGCTTTGCATGCCTGAAACAGGTGTATGCACGGCATACGCGCGCGCTGAAAAACCCCGTGCAATTTTGTGCCTGCACAAACCCGCAAGGAGGGGGGCATGCAGTGCATGCGTCCGCGCGACGTATGCATGCACACGCCTGCCTACCTTTGACCGCATGCGTTTTGGGTGTACAATACCCCCCTGCCATGGTATAATAGGAACAGTTTATCCTGGGGTTGGAATGCTAAAAAGGGGGTGTGCCCATGGCGGATCGCGATCGCCCGCAGCAGGCTGCACAGGCATCAGGCGGTACGATGGCAGACAGATCTCCCGCGCAGGCGGGCATGCTCAAGCCGCCCGCACCGCTTCATCCCCCCCTGCCGCCGCGCGCTGCCGGGGAAGTCCCCACGCCACCGCAGGCGGTTCCCGCTGGCACGGCGGATACGCCCACAACTCCCCCCGCCCTGCGCGTACCGCCGCAAAACGCGCTGGAACCCGTCACGGGCTTAGCCGCGCCCGCCGCACCCAGCCCCTTGCCCAGCCAAACCGCTTCGCCTGCAGTGCGGCAGGCGCGTCCCGCGTGGCAACCCGCAGGTTTGCGGCCCGCGTCGCAGGTCCACGCGCCCGCTGCCATCCCGCCGGAAGCCCATGTGCCGCAGCCTGTACAGCGTGACCTGCCCGCCAGCCCGGACACCGCGCCGCAGCGGCGCGTGCTCACCCAGACCATCCCACAGCAATCCCCGCATGTGCAGCAATACGCGCAGCCTTATGCGCCCTTTGGGGTTCAACCCGCGCCCCGCGCCGCCTATACGCCCGCACGCGGCACCGCGCCGCAGCCAGTGACAGATGACGCACCGGGCGAGCGCGCCCGCAGGCGGCGAGCCGCCGTTTACCACGAACCACCCGCCGGGCAGATGGGCACACCCGCTCCCCTGCCGCAGGCTGCCTATACGCCGCCCCCCGCCGCCCCGCATGCCGCGGAGCACACAGCAGGGCAAGGCGCCGCCCCTGCCTTGCAGGCGCCGCATCCGCTGGCAGCCCGCCAACACAGCGACGCAGGCAGCGCGGCGGAACCTTCCGCGGCCGCGCCACAGCAAACGCCTGCGCATCGCCAGCACATGCAAGCCCCGCAGCCAGTGTTAACGCCCCCTCACCCCGCCGCTGCGCAGGACGCGCTGGATGACGATAGCGGTTACTACGCCGCCGTTCCCCTGGCCAAGGTTGCCGAGCCGGTTACCGTGCCTACCTTTGACGCCTACCTGCCGCGTCGCAAGAAAACAAAGCGCGGGCTTTGGATTACGCTTCTGACCCTGTTGCTGCTGGCCGCCGCGCTAGCTACGCTCTATTTTACCGGCTTGCTAAGCGGGCTGCTGGGCACGCTTTTCCCGGGAACCGCGGGGGATGGAGTGCCTTCCATTTTCAGCAGCGTGTCCGGCGCTGTAGACGCGGAGGGCGCCGTTGTGCAGCCGGCAACGCAGGTTGTCGCGCCCAGGCTGGATAGCGTTACCCTTAGCAGCACCGAAGCGGAGGCGCCCGCCACCCTCACCGCCACGCTCACCACCAACGCGTCCACCACAGCCATCCGCCTGCTGCGGGAAGATCATTCCATCATCCATACCATCGCTTACGCTTCGCCGCAGGGCGACGGCCTGCTGTGGAATGTGGAGGTAAGCTTTGAAGAACCCTACGCGGGCAAGGTGCTGGTGTATCTGCGGGACGCAAACGGCCAGTGGAGCGAAGGGGAAAGCGACGCCACCGTTGCCATTCGATAACATGGCCGGGGCGCCGTGGCCGCTCTCATGGGATTCTAATGTGGCGTTCAGGCATTCCTTAGCAGGTTTCAAGCGTTTGCACGTTATCCGCGCGCAGGCGTATGCTATAATGACAACGTCGCACGGCGCCAGCGGCGCGCGACAGTAGGAAAGGAAATTGAGAAAGCGCATGAATAACCAAAGCAAAAAGCCGAAAAAGACCAAAGGACTGAGTTCCGGCATCATCGCCTTTGGCATGACATTTGCCTTGTATTCGGTTCTCTTCCACCCCAACAGCCTTGGCAGGCTTTTGCTTGGGCTTATCCTCGCGGGGCTGATCGGCACCATCATCCGCATCATGGGTTCGGGGCTGGATCTGACCACCCACAACAAGCAGGACGCACCTGCCCCAAGCCTGCAGAAGGTTGCGCAGGATACCGGAAACCCAGAGGTGGACGCCATCCTGCAAAAGGGCAGGCAGATGCTCACCGAGCTGGATACCGAGCGCAAGGTTGCCCCCGATAAGGCAATTGCCGATAAGCTTTTACAGCTGGAGGATCGCTGCGCGGAAATCTTCCGCGCTGTGTATGACAAACCCGCCAAAGCATCGCAGATCCGCAAATTCATGGATTACTACCTGCCCACAACGCTGAAGATGGCGCGCGCCTACCGTACCCTTGGCGAGCGCAACGTTTCCGGCCGGGAAGCCAGCGACGCGCGCAAGCGCATCGAAGAAGCGCTGGGCGTGGTGCTCAAGGGCTGCCAGAAGCTGCTGGACAAACTCTACCAGGATGATGTGCTGGACATCACGACCGATATTGACGTACTGGAGCAGATGCTCAGGCGAGACGGCCTTACCCAGAGCGATTTGCAGCTCGCCGCCGAGCAGGCAAGGCATGCCGCCGCCGTAAACGCGGAGGCAGAGCGCGTGGCGGCCGCCCGCCAGCAAGCCGCGCAAACGCCGGTGCAGCAGCCTTACGACCCCGCACAGTGGCACGCGGGCAAACAGACCGATGTGGCCGCGCAGGTACAAAGCGCCGTACAGCAGGCGCAAACCCACGCCCCGCAAGCCCCGGTGCTGCACACGGGCGGGCAGGCTGCCCAGCAGGCCCCGCAGCGCGAAGCCTGAACAAGCCGTTTCCCCGCCGCAAGCGCGGCAGGTTACCCATAAACATCACAAGAACGAGGAGGGCATCCCTATGACCGAACAAAACCAGACCCCCAACGCCGCCGCCCAGGCCGCGGCCGTGCCCGTGCTCACGCTGGATTCGTCCTCCATGGCCAAGGATAAAGCCGAGCTGGATGAGGCAGTGAACGCGCTGGAGAAAGCCGGCACCTCGCCCGCCGCGGTCAATACCGCAACGGCCATGAAAGCGACCCTTGCCGATATGGACACCTCCATGCTCAGCGAACAGGACAAGCGCAGCATTGAGGAGTTCGTCAGCCAGATCAACATCGATAACCCCGATCATGTGCTGCTTTACGGCGCCGATGCGCAAAAGAAGGTGGCGGATTTCAGCGACAGCGCCCTTTCCACCGTGCGCACCAACCAGACCGGAGAAGTGGGCGATATGCTGGTAAAGCTGGTGAGCGAAATCAAGGGCTTTGGCAGCGAAGGGGAAAAACCCTCCGGGCTCAAGGGTATGTTCTGGAATGCCCGCAAGGCCGTGGAAGAGATGAAAAACAAGTATGAGAAGGTCGAGGTGAATGTGGACAGCATCGCCACCTCGCTGGAGCAGTATCAGGTGCAGCTTTTGAAGGACGTAAGCATGTTCAACCACCTCTATGAGATGAACACCCAGTACTTCAAAGAACTTACCATGTACATCATCGCGGGCGCCAAAAAGCTGGATCAGGTGCGCGCCACCACCTTGCAGGAGCTGAAAACCAAGGCTGTGCAGAGCGGCGACGCCATGGATGCCCAACGCGCCAACGACCTGGCCGCCGCCTGTGACCGCTTTGAGAAAAAACTGCACGACCTGAAGCTCACCCGCACCGTGGCGCTGCAAATGGCGCCGCAGATTCGCCTGCTGCAAAGCAACGACAGCCTGCTGGTGGAACGCATCCAGAGCACGCTTTCCAACACCCTGCCGCTGTGGAAGAGCCAAATCGTGATCGCGCTTGGCTTGCAGCGCAGCCAGGAAGCCCTGCGCGCGCAGAGCGCGGTCACCAACATGACCAACGACTTGCTCAAGCGCAACGCAGAAAAGCTCAAGATGGGCACCATCGAAACCGCCAAAGAAGCCGAGCGCGGCATCATCGATATCGAAACCCTGACCCAGACCAACCAAAGTCTGATCGACACCATTACCGAAGTGATGCGCATACAGGACGATGGGCGCGCCAAGCGCATCGAGGCAGAAAAACAGCTCGTTGTCATGGAAGGGCAGTTAAAGCAAAAGCTTTTGGAACTGCGCCACTAATCCCAATGCAGGCCGGCACGCTCCCGCCTGCGCGGTAGCGTGCTTTTCTTTGCTCGCAACGCGCGCGGCAGCGGGGCGAACCCTGCGCCGCGCATCCCCCCCAATGTAGAAAGGAACCGTTATGAAACCCAAGCTTACCATCGGGCTATCCATCCTGATCTCGCTGGTGCTGGTAGCCTTTGGCCTTGTTTATGGCAGCGTGCGCGGCTACGCCGATGAGCGCGCCCGTGTGACGGACTTAGTGAGCGGTGAAAACGGCATGACCGCCGTGCTTGGCTACCGTGCGTCCGATGGGCTGAACCTCTGCGTGGTCGCCCAGCGACACCTACCCGGGGAGGAAAGCGTTGCCGCGCTGCGCGCCGCCGCAAACGCCCTGCGCGAGGATGAAACCTCTTTGGCCGCCCTCAAAGCCAAAGACAGGGCGCTCAGCGAGGCGTTTACCGCCGTGGCCGAGGCGCTGCGCAAGCGCGACAGCTTTACCCAAAGCCAGCGGGATACCCAATACCTGAGCATGCTGACCGCCGATTTCGCCCAGTACGGTGAAAACGCGATCTATCAAACCTACAACAAAGCGGTAGCCGCCTTCAACCAAAAGCTGCAAACACCCGTATTGGGCGATGTGGCGCGGTTCTTTGGCGTAAAGCCGTGTGAAAGTTACTGACGCGATGCCAGCGCCAAGGCGGCTCCGCCCGCATGCTGGAAGCATGCCGCCGCCATCACCCCTGACGCCGCGCCGCGCAAGCATCGGCGCAAACCCTGTACGACGGCCATCCAAGCCACCCGCTTTGCCATGGCGGCTCGATAAAGGAGAACTATGAAAGCTTCGTTTTGGAAAACCCTGACCGCTATGGTGCTTGCGGTCATGCTGCTTACCGGCGGCGTTGCGGCCGCGCAGGCACGCTTCCCCGAGCGCGCCGCCGCCCTTACCGATGACGCCAACGCGCTCAGCCAGCAAATGACGGCGGATATCGCCGCTTATGCGCAAAAGGTGGAAGACGTAACGGGCGTCAAGCTCAATGTTGTGCTAGTGCATTTTTTGGACGGTGAGCCCGTGCAAACCTATGCCGATGCCCTCTTTGCCCGCTGGAACCTGGGCGAGGATGATCTGCTGCTGCTGGGCGCCGCCGCGGAGGATACCTTTGCCCTTGCCACCGGCAGCGCGCTGGGGCGCAAACTGACCGATGGCAACCTGAAAAGCCTGCTGTACAGCTCCGCCTTTGAAAGCGCGTTTCAAGCCCAGCGGTATGACGCGGCGTTCGGCGGGTTCTTTGTAGCGTTCAACACCCTGCTGGAAAAGCAGTTTGACACCACCGTGGCGCTTGGGTCGCTGTTTGCGGCGTACCAGCCGGAAACGGCGCAGGCAGGCGCAAGCGGCCAATCCATCGCCGATAGCATCGCGCAGGCAGGCGAGCAGCTTGCCGGGGCGGCACAGGAAGTAGCGAGCGGCGTGGTGCAGGCGACCTCTTCGCTGTGGAACAGCACGATGGATTCCATCAAAGGCAATGTGGATGATTATCAGGCCTACCGCGACCAACGCGATGAGAACCGCGGCGGACTCTCCCCCATGGGCTGGATTGTGCTGGTGATCATCGTGATGGTGATTTTTGGGCAAAGCGAACCCGCGCGCCGTGCCAGAAGGCGTGGCGGTTGCGGCTGCGGCCCGCTCGGCTGGATTTTCGGGCTATTGGGACTCAGCGCGCTATTCCATCGAAACAGATAACCGATCCGGTTTTTCACAGGCATAGCACGATTCCACGCGGGCATTGAACCCTGCCTGCTACCGCAACGGTGCGCTGGCAGGGTATGGTTTACGGCAGCAAAGGCAAGGGCAGCGGTGTGCATCCGCTGCCCTTGTGTGTTATCAAGTGATGTTTGCGTGGGGGTACGTAGGGGCGCTTGGCTTTGCCCAGACCCACCAAAGGGTTTCACCCTTTGGAATCCTGACAAGGGCTTTCGCCCTTGACCCGTCTTTGGTTGCTTCTGCCTGCTTGGGCGTAAGCCTTAATCTGCCGTTGCCTGCGCGGGCGCTGTCAAATTCCGCCCGATGCCCATAATGCTGGAAACCGAACGTACCCCGCGTAGCACAATGCCCTTCTTATCAAATGTGCCCACTTTGTTAATCAGCTGCCCCCGAAATACCAGCGCCGTGGTGTTGCCGCCATCCAGATTGACAGCCTCCTGTACGCCCAGCTCCTGCATACGCAGCGCAATCCACGTAAGCCCCGTGCCTTTGCTGCCGGCATGGCGGCCTTCTACCGTCATCAGCAGATAATGCCGCGGCGCAATCATCCCAAGGGCGCAGCGCGGTTCCAGGTTGGAAAACTTGCCATCCGCCACCTGCTGACCCTCTTCCCCCGCCCGCAGCAGTACGGGGCCAAAGCAGAGCGTATCGCGCACGCCCATATCCAGCAGCGTTTCCGCGCTGTACTCATTGCCATAGAACGCCTTGGCGCTTCCATCCGCAAAAAAGGCGAGAATATCCAGCGGCGGCATGTAAACCACCATGGTCTGCTTATACGGTTCATTGGCGATGAGCGCCCCATCGCGGATGATCACGCCCTGCTTATAGCCGCGGAATCTGCGGATACCATAAAAATCGTCATTAAAAGCAAGCACGAGGTTTTCCCGATCGGCAATCACCTGCGGGTACTCGGTGGATATGCTCGCCTTGGGTTTTTCCACCGCGTCAAAGCGTGTAAACGCCTCATCATCCGTAAAGCGGATATCCGTCTCGTACCAGATCAGCGGATTTTTGCCCTCGCGCGTGTAGCGCGTGATTTCGATACGCAGCGAGGAGGACAGGTAGATCCACTGCCCCAGCTCCGGGTTCTCATACACATACTCCTCGCCTTCCACCAGCAAAAACCCTTGCGCGTTGACCGCTGGCAGGGAGGGCAAGGCAATGGGCACCGGCGTGGGAAGCCCGCCATAATCCGAAAACGCGGTGGCTTGCAGCTCCGGCGTTGCGATGCCCGTAGCCTTTACCCCTAGGTCATCCTGATACTGCTTGACTTTATACTCCAGCGTTTTGTTGTACTGATCGGTAATCTCCGTGTTTTTACTGAAGTACCCCAGCGCCTGCAAGCGCAGTTTGAAGCGCTGTACATCTTCCCCGCTCATATTTCGTTTGAGGGTTCGGTACGCAACCCCGTCGATATACACCACCGCCGGGGTGGGCGTAGGCGTGGCGGCAGGCAACCCGCCCGTCTGCGAAAAAGCGATGGCCTGCAACTGGGGCGTGGCAATGCCCGTGGCTTTTTCCCCCAGCACGTTCTGGTACTGCTTGACCTTGTATTCCATGGTGCTGTTATAACTATCGGTCAGCGTCGCATCATGCGCAAAAAAACCAAGCTCCTGCATGCGTTGTTTCAGGCGCAGCACATCCTCGCCAGTCATGGGTTTCTGGAGCGTGCGGTACGCCGTGCCATCGATCACCTCAACCGCTGCCGTCGGTGTTTCCCCGGGCGCGGCGGATGCCTCGGCCTGTTGTGTTGCTGGCGTCCCCGGTGTGGGGGTTGCCGCGGGCGTTGCCACTTCCGTGGTTACGGGCGGTGTGGTGGGCGCGGGGGTCGGCGCGGCGGTAGATAAACCGCCATCCTCCGTAAAGATCAGCGCCTGCAACTGGGGCGTGGCGATGCCCGTGGCTTTCACGCCCAGCACGTTCTGGTACTGTTTGACTTTGTACTCCATGGTGCTGTTGTAGCCATCGCTCAGCACCGCATCCGCGTTAAAGAAACCCAGCGTCTGCATACGCTGTTTCAGGCGCAAAACGTCTTCTCCGCTCATGTTGCGTTGCAGCGTGCGGTAGGCTGTGCCATCGATTACCGTCATCTCCGGTGTGGGCGTAGGCGTGGGGTCGCTTTGGGACAGGCCGCCGTTTTCCGAAAACGCCAGCGCTTGCAGTTCCGGCGTGGCAATGCCCGTGGCCTTCAGCCCCAGATCGTTCTGGTATTTTTTCACTTTATACGCCATGGTGCTGTTGTAGCTATCGGTGAGCGTGGCGGTCGCGATAAAGTACCCCAGCTCCTGCAAGCGGGTTTTGAGCCGCAGTACATCTTCCCCGCTCATGTTCTGTTGCAGGGTACGGTAGCCCTGCGCATCCGAAGCCGAGCTCTCCTGTGCGTACGTTGGCATGGTTACGGTTTCAGGCGCGCTGGCCAGCGTGTTTTGCAGCGCAGGCAGCCCTGCCAGCAGCAGGCTGAGGCAAAACACGGGTATCGCGCGCAAAACGAAGCGCGTTCCCATTGCATCACATTCTTTCCTTATCTTGATTGTGCGTGGTTATACTGGATGGCGGTTCATGCAATGCCGCGCGGCAGGCTAGCGTGGTTACGATGGTTGGCATCCGGGGCTGGCGCTGCCCTGCGCCCGCGCAAACGCGTTATATCGCCTCTGCCGTATCCGTGTTGGACCAGGGGCGGTATTGCCGCGTGGAGAACATCTTCACCACATCAAAGTAGCGCGGGTGCTCACGCCAGCCGCCCGCTGTGGATGAATACACGGTGAAGTTGAAAGCCGCGTCGGGGAACGCCGCGCGCAGCGTTTCCTGCTGCGCTTCATCGATACCGCAATACGAGAGCCACACGCGCTCCAGGCTGGGGCAGCTGAGCAAAGCGGTGGCGTCCTTGATGTTGAAGTTGCGGCACATGTTGACATCCTTCAGCTTGGTAAGCCCCGCCAGCGGAGAAAGATCGGTGATGTGATTGCGAAACATCTCCACATACTCCAGCTCCGTAAGCTGCGCAAGGGGGGTGATGTCTTTGACGCTGTTATCCGCCAGAATCAGAATCTTGAGTTTTTTCAGTTCCGTCAGGAAACTGATGTCATTGACCATGTTATGCCCCAGATCCAACGCCTCCAGATCCTTACAATACTTGAGCACTTCAAAAACCTGCGAGGTGTAGGCCTTGGAGTGTGTGTTGTTGTGCGTGGAGAAGGCAGTCACATCCGTACGTACGCGCCATTTGCCGAAACGCAGCGTCCAGCCGAAACGCACATTGGGGAACTGCTCGCTGAGGGTTTCCATCTGCGCTTTTTTCACGCGGCTGTTGTACATATCCACCTTGGTAATCTGCGGGTACTGCGCCAGCTCCTCCGCAAACACGGTCAAGTTGGCTACCTTGGTTTCTCCCATGTCCACATAGGTTGCGCCCTCAGGCACAGGCACGCCGCAAAGCATAGCGGCGCTGGTTTGCGCGAGGGCAGCAAAAGGCAGGCAGCACAGCAGCACCATCAGCACCAGCAGCGCAAGCAGCGCGTTTCGGGGGCGGATTGACTTCCTCATGTCGGATTCCCTCCTGATTCATGCGGTTTATCGGGATAACAGCCACCTTTGCGCGATGAGCGCACGAAGTACGGTTGCGCCCATTATACGGGAAATTTTCTCCCGCGACAAGTCGCTTGCCAACCAGGCTGCCGAACGTTTGAACATGCCAGCCGCACAGGCTGTGCAAGCCAGGCAAACCAACGCGCAAGCCTTGGCGTACGCCCGCTCTATGGTGCAAAAGGGCGGCATTGCCGCGCGCGTATGGGCGCTTACCGGCACCAACGCGGGCAAAAACGTGTTTCAATGCCTGTCGCCTGTGTTATTACGTCAGTAGGCGGTATGCGCCTTGGCTGTGCTTTGAGCATTTTTGGTTATGAAACCACAACCGATGGCGTACCCTGCCCACCTAAACCCCCACTGCTTGCGTTTGGGATTCATCACGGTGCATTCCTTGTAACCGAAACCTTTGTAACTTGGCAAATTATGTGCCTTAACGGCAAACACCGTAGGAATCGCAGGTTTCATTTGTGCATATATAACATTTTTAATGTGAAGATTTTGTATTTAATTTTTATTATTTTGCAACTCGCGAAAAATTGTACATTCCGCTTTGCCCCATCGTGAGCCGCAGCGTGAAGAAACCTAGATTTCATAAGGGTTACATATCGGTTACATATTTGACAGGGTCAAAAACACATAATACAATAACCTTGTATTGCGTACCATTTTACCCATTTTCAGACATCCGTTGCAGGACGGTTACATGATACAGTTACTCCGACGCATCGCCGGTATGGGCGTACAAGAAAGCGAGTCGATCAGTATGAAAAACGCTAAGGCAAGGATCCATCACACTGCAAAAACCGTAGCATCCCTTTTGGTAAGCGTGATGCTGCTGATGAGCAGCCTTGTTTTCCCCACCCTGGCGGAAAATACCCAGTATTATATGGCAGATGGTTGGGTATTGCTTGACCCCACGGCAACGCCCGTACCCAGTGAAACGCCTGCGGTCAGTGAAACCCCTGAGCAAAGTCCCACGCCTGAGCCTACCCTCACCCCCGAGGGCGCGCTCGTTGCGGTAACCGATGGGGTGACCTTTACGCTCGTCCCTCCCGATGCCGCGGCATACGCGGGCGCAACCCTGAGCGTTGAGCGCCTGCGGGAAGATGCGCTGCTTACCGCCGGGTTAGAAGCGTATGTGGCGCGCTATGGGCAGGAAGGCGTGCCCGCGACGGCGACCATCGCCCTGTACCGCCTGCGCCTGACGCAAAACGGCGAGGGTGTATCCCTGCCGGGCGGATCCACCGTCTACCTGAACGCGTCCCTGGGCGGGTTTACCCCCGCGCGCGTGCTGGCGTTTGACTGGCAGGGCGGCGCTGCCGTTTTGGGCGCGGATGCCGGCGTGGCAAGCGATACGGCCAACTGGCAAACCGCGCTTGCCTTAACGGGAACCGATATGCTCATGCTGGCAGGCAGGCTGGACAGCGAGCCCGTCGCGGAGACCGAAACCCCCGAGCCTGAAGCCACGCCGGAAACAAGCCCCGAAGCTTCCGAAACGCCGGAGGTAAGCCCCGAGGCTTCCGAAACGCCGGAGGAGACCCCCGAGCCCTCTGAAATACCAGGCACCTACTATTATGAAGATGATGCCATCCTTTTGACGGCCAGCGTTACCGGCTCTTTGCCGCCGGATGGCGCATGGTTTGCCGTTACCCCCGCCGATCTACCCGCAACCGGAGAAGCCCCCGAGGGCTTCACGGCAGGCGCCCTGCTTTCGTACCGCGTAGGCTTCCGCAATGAGCAGGGCGAGCTGGGCACAGAAGATCCTTTGAACGTGACCCTGCATGTGAAGGGCGCTGTGGAAAACGCCGTAAGCCTTGCCACCGCGCAGGGTGCCCTGCTGTGGCAGCGCGCGCCCGAGGGCGAGAATGCCCAACGTGATTTTACCTTCCCGCTTCAGGTGAGCGACCGCTTTGTGCTTACCGCGTTTACCCCCGCCGCGCTGGAAACCGAAACGCCGACAGCAGCTTTCTACCTTTATGAAAACGCATTCGCGCGCCTTACCATCACCCTGCCCGAAGGCGTAACCTTGCCCGAGGGCGCGGCGCTGGATGCCGATGTGCAGCCCGCAGCCTTTGCGCGCTTTGCTGATGCGCTCGCCGCGCAGGCCATCGCGCAGGAAGATACGGTAGCCTTGCTGGACGCGCGCGCCTCCTTCGTGGCGGATGGGCAAGCCGTGGATGTGAGCGGTGTTGCGCTTACCTACTCGCTTTTGCTCAAGGACGATGCGGCGCAGGCGGGTACGCTTGCGGCCATCCTGGATGGTGACGCGGCCATGGCGCCCGCTTCCCTCACCCAAACGCCGGAAGGCACGCTGCTTTCCTTTACCATGGCGGATGTGCCCTCCTTTGGCGTGGCGCTTGCCCTTGCAGCGCAGCCCGAGCAAACCGCCTACGTTTTTGAAAACGAAGCCCTGCGCCTGACCGTAACCCCGCCGGAAGGCGTTACCCTGCCGGAGGGCACAACGCTTACCGCCTCTGTTGATCAGGCGGATTGGGCAGCCTACGAAAAACAACTGCACACGGCGGGGTATGACCGTAGCCGTGTACGGCAGCTGTTCACCATCCGCGCCATCCTCACCTTGCAGGGAGACGCGGTGGATGTAACCGGCGTGCCGCTTGCCTACACGCTGCTGCTCAAAGGCGCGCAGGCCGAGGATATGCTCGCGCATGTAATCCATACGGCCGAAGCCGTACGCGCCGCATATGCCCAAACCGAGGAGGGCGCGCAGGCAGCCTACACCGCCGCCGATACCGTGCAGGTGGGTCTGGCCGTAACGCTTCCGGGGCGCACGGTGTTCCTGTATGAGGATGATCTCCTCTACGCCATTGCCACCCTGAGCGATGCGGGCTCCATCCCGGATAACGCAACGCTGCTGGTCAACGAAGTGCCCATCGATGATTCCCTCAAACCCTACACCGATATGATGGAGCAAAGCGCTCCCGCGCAAAACACCGCGGATGAAGCCGCGCAAAGCGATGAGAATGCAAACGCGGCGGATGAACTCATCGGCTACAGCTTTACCGCCTATGATGTGCGCTTTGTGGTGGATGGGCAGGAAGTTGAACCTGCCAGCGGCACAGTGAGCCTTTCCATCGTCAACAAAGCACAGCAGGCTGTGCAGGCGGGCGACGATGTGCGCGTGCTCCACCTTTCCGAGGCGGATGGCGGCATCACCCCCAAAGAACTGGAAGCAACCGTGGCTACCGAGGACGGCAAACCCGCCTTGCAGTTCAAGACGGATGGCTTCTCCATCATTCTGGTGGCTAACGGCTTTACCATGCAGCCGCCGCTGACGTATGATCTGATTGACGATACCGGCGATATGTTCGTCAACTCCGTATTCTACAACGATAACCGCGTGCTGGGCGTGGCGGGCAACTTCCACCTGGTAGCCTTTACCGCCGCGTACCTGAACGCCCACACCAACGGCAACGTGCTTGCCCGCGCCGCATATGCCAATAGCAACTTTGGCACCAACGGCATCGCCAATGAAGTAAGCTACATCCAAAACTACGCGCAGGTCAACGGTACCAGCGCATCCAATGTAACCCACACGCTGGTCATCGGCTCGGTCAACACCGTGGGGTTGACCGATAACGGCAACGCCTTTACCATCAACGGCACCAAGCTGGATAAACCCCAAAACCTGCGCAAGGATGCAAACACCAGCACCCTTGCCTATGTGGATTTTAACGCCATGGCCAGCGAAGTTGCCAGCATCGGTTCGATGATCGGCGGCTATGCCAACGCAAACCTCACCAAGGATTTTAACGATATGAACAACCGCTCGCTCACCATGCAAAGCGCGAGCGGCCTTGGCGTATACAACACCACCGCCAGCGAGATGAGCTCTATCTCCAGCCAGCCCTTGCATCTGAAAGGGTTCACCTCCGGCAACAACGGCAGCCTGATTTTAAACGTCAACATGAGCGGCGCAAGCTCCGTCACCATGCCGGATCTGTACGTGTATGTAGACGGCGTGCGCATCTCCGCCAATGAAACCACCACCTTTACCACCTGCCGCGTGCTGGTGAACTTTATCGGCGCATCCGGCAGCACCATCAATATGAAGCTGGCCAACGCCTCGGTGCTGGCGCAGGGCGCTCGCGTCAACCTGAACCAAAACTTAAACGGCACCGTGGTAGCCGATACCATCTATGTGTACGCGGAAAGCCACCGCGATGACTATGTGGGCAAGCTGACCGACAACGTGACCGTGGAAAAGGTATGGCGCAACAGCGATGGCTCCACCATGAGCCCCATCCCCAGCGGTTATGAGGCCGTAGTGCAGCTCTATAAAAAAGCAAACAGCGGCGGCGCGGTCACCGCTTATGGTTCTGCCGTAACGCTGAACGCCGCCAACAGCTTCAAGTATACCTGGACAGGATTGGATAAAAACAATTATACCTATTTTGTCAAGGAAGTATCCGTAAACGGCGTCACTGCAACCGGGGACGCCACCAGCGGCACCGCGGGCGCGTTTACCATTACCTATGGCAACAACGCGGGCATCACCGGGGGCATCATCAAAGTATATAACAAGAAGCAGGCGGTCACCTCCATGGTGGTAACCAAGGTGTGGAAGGATACCGATGGTTCCGCCGCCTACAGCGGCACCACCCCCGCCGTGACCGTGCAGCTCAAACAAAACGGCAACGCTTATGGGTCCGCCGTTACGCTGAGCAGCGCCAACAGCTACAGTTATACCTTCAGCGATTTGCCCAAGTATTCCAGCGGCACTACGCTGTATACCTACTCCGTAGAAGAAAACCCCGTACCCACAGGCTTTACGCTGGTGGGCGTGACCTATAACACCGATCGTACCACCGCCACCATCACCAACAAGCTGACCGCGACCAGCGTAACCGTTACCAAAACCTGGAATGATACCAGCACGCTGCGCCCCGCGGTGACCTTGCAGCTCATGCGCAACGGTAATACCGTCGCGGGCAAAACCGTTACCCTCAATGGCAGCGAATCCCCCGCGTGGAGCTATACCTTTACGGGGCTTCCGGCGGGCGAATACACATCCGCCACCACCTACAGCGCCTATACCTACACCGTAACCGAGCCTACAGTGCCCACAGGCTATACCAAGAGTGAAAGCGGCCTGAATGTCACCAACACGCCCGAAACCGTAAGCGTGAATGTGACCAAGGTTTGGGCAGGCGATACCGATTATACCGATTACCGCCCCACAAGCCTTTCCCTGACCCTGCGGCGCAAACTGGCCGATAATACCGTGGATACCTGGACGCAGGCCGTGACCGTAACCGCGGCAGGCGGCTGGAGCGCATCCGTCAGCGGCCTGGCCAAGGGGTACTATACCAAACCCAGCACAACCTACATCTATAACCTCTACAGTTACTACATCGTCGAAGCCACCGCGCCCACCGGCTACACCAAGGCCGAAAGCGGGCTTACGGTAACCAACACCTTTGATACCACCAAGGTGAAGGTAACCAAAGTATGGCAGGATGATGCCAATGGCGACGGCGTCTTTGAAACCCCCGCCACCACCCCCGCCGTAACCGTGCAGGTGAAAGACGGCGCCACCGTGGTGGACAGCTACACCTTCCCCGCCAACGCAACCACGCTTACCTGGGAAAGCAAAGCTTTGCCCAAGTACACCAAAGCGGGCGCGCTGATTACCTATACCGTAACCGAAAGCGCCGTGGCGGGTTATACCCTCACCAACACGGTTTACGGCACCTACGCAGGCGGGCGTACCGCCACCTTAACCAATACCTATCAGCGCATCAGCATCCCTGTGACCAAAACATGGGATTTCAGCGGCGCGTCCCCCGCGCCCACACTCCCGCAGGTCACCTACAAGCTTTATACTGTGGCAGCCCCCACCGGCGCGGATACCCCCATCGATACCATCGTGGTGCCTGCGGGGTCGGCAGCCAGCGCCTACAATAAGCAGTTCAGCAACCTGCCCAAGTATGACGCGGGCGGCAGTGAGATTCCTTACTCCGTCACCGAAGAAACCACCCTTGCCTACACCACATCGCGCACAGGCACCAGGGAAACGAGCTTTACCTTCACCAATACACTGGATGTGCTTTCGCTCTCCGGCAGCAAAACCTGGAAAGGTACGGACGGCACGACCGCCTACACCGGCTACCGCCCCGCCATCCGCATCAATCTGCTGCAAAACGGCGTCGTGTATGATTATCGCGATTTTGCCGCCGCCGCAAGCGGCGCAAGCGCGTCCTACAGCTACAGCTTCCAGAACCTGCCGCGCTATGCCCCCAATGGGGACGCGTACACCTATACCGTTCAGGAGCCCACCGTGGCGGGCTTTACCGTGGCGGTAAGCGGCGCCAATGTGAAAAACACCCTGCTTTCCACCAGCGTGCAGATCACCAAAAACTGGAACAACAACGGCTACACAGGCCCGCTCACGCGCCCGCCTGTAACGGTGTATCTCTTAAACGGCGTGGATAAAACCACCATCCAAAACCCCGTTGCCAGCTACACCTTCCCAAGCGGCGCGGCCAGCTATGTGTACACCTTCCAAAATCTTCCGCAGGGCTACTTTGACGCGGGCGGCACGTATGTCCCCTACACCTACACGGTGCAGGAAGGCGCGGTAAACGGCTACACGGCCTCCGCCGTAACGGGCAGCGCGGCCACAGGCTTTGCCGTAACCAACACGCTCAAAACCGTGACCGTATCCGTGCTCAAAACATGGACGCTCGCGCTGGGCGTAACCGAGGCGCCCGCCATCCAGATCGACCTGCTGCGCGGCGGCGTGGTGATCGACAGCGTAACCATCCCCGCGGGCGCGGCAAACCGCAGCGATTATGCCTTCAGCTGGCAGAACCTGCCCAAGACGGACCCCGCCACCGGGGTGGATTACCTATACACCGTGGAAGAGACCCTCGCGGGCGCCGCGGCGTACAGCTTTGATACGGCCATCGACTATGATACCGGCACCGCCAATGTGGTTGCCGCCAGCATCCATAACACGCAAAAAACCGTAAGCCTTACGGGCGAAAAGTCCTGGAAGGATGAGCTGGGCAACACCTACCCAAGCGAGCTTAACCGCCCCGCGCTCACCGTGACGCTCTACCAGGGCGCAAACCCCTTTGTGCCCACCCAGAGCGTAACCTTCCCCGCCAACGCGACGGATTATACCTACTCCTTTACGAATCTCCCCCGCTTTGACGCAAACGGCAACACCTACGAGTATAGCGTGCGGGAAAGCACCGTGGAGGGCTTTACCGTCACCTATCCGGAAGTATACGGCACAATGCGCCTTGCGGTGGTAGACATTACCCAGTACGTCGCCAACATCCAAAACCAGCTTGATAAAACGCGGCTGGTGGTCAACAAGGCGTGGTTTGACGGCGGCGTGAACGTAACGCAGACCGCCACCCAGCCCGTGACTGTGCAGCTTACCCGCAAAGCGGCAAACGAAGCAGCGTTTACCCCCGTTTCGGGCAAGACGCTGACGCTCACCAGCGCGACCACCCCCAAATACCAGGGCGCGTTTGAAAACCTGCCCGCGGGCTATGTGGATGCGGGCGGCGTATACCGCGCCTACACCTACTCCGTGGAAGAGCTCACCCTTACGGGCTATGCTTCCGCCGTGGGCGATACCGATACATCCGCGCCGGACACCCAAACCGTGACCGTGACCAACACACGCGGCCGTATCGATTACAGCGTGACCAAGCGCTGGCTGGCCTCCGATGGCGTAACCGTGCTCAGCGCCCCCAGCGGCGCGACGGTGACCGTCACGCTGTGGCAGAGCATCGGCGGCGGCGCGGCCACGCAGGTCGCGGGGCGCAGCGTAACGCTGGATGGCACGGTGGATACCGCCGCGCAATCCTACGAAAGCGCGCCCTGGGTGGCTGCCTTTACCCAGCTGGAACAGTTTACGCAGGATGGGCAAGCCATTACCTACAGCGCGCGGGAAGCCGCGTCCACAAATGCGCAGGGCTTCTGGGTAAGCGGCGCCAGCAACGGCGCGAACGCGTATACCTTGAGCAACAGGCAAACTGTGGTACGCGTGCGCAAGGTGGAAAACATCACCGGCAGCGCGCTTGCGGGCGCCAGCTTTACCATTGAAAACGTGAACGATCCCACCGAGCAGTACACGCTCGCGGGAAGCGACATCCTCAGCGACTGGACGCAGCTTGGCCTTGCGACAGATACGCTGTACCGCATCACGGAAACCGTGACCCCGGCCGGATACCTGACCGCAGACCCGGTGACCTTCCGCATCAGCGGGAGCGATGGCAGCGTGTATGTGAGCACCGACGGCTTTACCGCCGCCCAGCCGGAGCAGCGTGTGACCATCCCAAATGAGCCCATCGATTTGAAGGTGGTCAAGCTGGATGTGGATATGCGCACCGTAACGCAGGCCGAGCTTTCTAACGCCTACGCGGGCAATTTCGTCGTGGGCGCGCAGCTGACCCTCTATGCCGCGGACGGGGTAACCGCCCTTGGCACCATCACCGCCAGCACCGCGGATCAAACCGTGTATGATCTGGATTACACCAAGCTGGTGATGGGAGAAACCTACATCATCAAAGAAACCGTGACCCCGGCGGGGTACAAAACCGCGCCGCCGCTTACCATCGTGGTAGGCGTTGAGGCCAACGGCACCATTTATGTACTCTATGACGACCCCATCCCCTACAAGACCATCGAGGTACAAAAGACATGGGCGCAGGGCAGCACGCCTGTGGATGTGACCTTTGATTTGACCCTTGCCGGCAGTGCTACCATCCTTGAAACCGTAGTACTTCCCGCCGGGGACGCGGATGGCCGCATTGCCTTTGCGGGCACGGCCGCCATCTGTGTTGACGGCAAATATCCCATGACCGATTCCAGCGGCGCGCCGCTGACCTACGTGATTACCGAGCGCCCCATCGACGGCTACCTGATCAGCGCCGCCATGACGTACACCGAGGATGCGAATACTCTTCTGGGCAGCATCACCAACGCGCCCACGGTGGCCAACTTCAGCAAGAAGGCGCTCACGGGCAATGACGAACTCCCCGGCGCAATCCTGACCCTGACGGATATCACCGCCACCCCCACCATGCTGGTGGAAACCTGGGTAAGCGGCAATGCGCCCCATGAAGTCAAGGGCAAGCTGATCATCGGGCACACCTACACCTTTACCGAAACCACCGCGCCGGGTGGCTATGCCGTCACCGAAAGCGTAAGCTTCCTGGTCAAGGCGGATGGTACGTTGGAAGCCGTGGGCA
This sequence comes from Clostridiales bacterium Firm_11, assembly GCA_001604105.1. GTDB lineage: Bacteria > Bacillota > Clostridia > Christensenellales > Aristaeellaceae > CAXXOK01. Next base: position 61,623 of record LVAQ01000003.1, on the reverse strand, counting down.
CATCGCCCGCCAACACCACCGTCACCGCAGGCGGCGTGACCATGCGGGATAAGCAACTTGCGGTCACCATCAGCAAAAAGGCACTGAGCGGGGTTGAAGAACTGCCCGGCGCGACCCTCACCCTTACGGATACTACCCTGAACCAGGAAGTCGCCACCTGGGTGAGCTCCTCCACCGCCAAAACGCTTAGCTCCACCGTGAGCACGGCGGGCGGCGGCACGCTGATTGACGGGCTGTACTACACCTTCCCGGCGGGGCAGAGCTACCCCCTGATCGCGGGGCACAGCTACCGCCTTAGCGAGGACGCCGCGCCCGCCGGATACCTGCTGAGCGACGCCATCACCTTTACCATTGCGCTGGACGGCAGCATCACCGCTGTGAGCGCAAACGGCGAGCTTACCGGCAGCACCCTTACCATGCGGGATGAAACCAACACCCTGCAACTCTACAAAGAGGATGCGGATACGGGCGCACGGCTTGCGGGCGCTGTGTTTGAGCTGTATGAGTACAGCGACGCCGCGCCGGATAACCTTGGCGCGCGGGTGTTTGCCTCCATCCTGATCCAAACCGATGCCAGCGGCACTTTCACCCTGCGCGGCCTTGAAAACGGCAGGCAGTACGTGCTGCGGGAGGTTGCCGCCCCCGCGGGGTATGACCTCGCGCCCGATACCACCTTTACCTACCTTGACAGCCAGCAGGCTACGCCCACCGTGAGCGTAACCGTGGCCGATACCCGCGCCAGCCTGCGCGTGCGCAAGACGAATCCCGCAGGGCAGCCCATCGCGGGCAGCACTCTTGCCATCTGGAACGCCGCGCGCACCGCCAAACTGTGGGAGGGCGTATCCATCGCGGGCACACCAGGCAACCCGGATGGGTGGCTCACCGTGCAGGCGGAGCCGGGGCAAACCGATGCCGCCAATTACCTTGTGAAGGGCGGCAGCTACCTCCTCAGTGAATCCGCCGCGCCGGATGGCTATACCCTGCGTACGGACGATGTGCCCTTTACCTTCGCCGAGGGCGGCGCAACCGCGCTGAGCTTCATGAATACCCCGCTGACGCTGACCATCAGCAAAGTGGATATCGTAGGCAGCGCAGAGATCGCTGGCGCAACCCTGACCCTCACCGATGATACCGATGGCGGGCGGCTGGTGGAAACCTGGCAAACCGCCGTGGATGGCAGCGGCAACGTACTGCCCCACGAAGTCGACTTTACCAAACTGCGCGCGGGCCACACTTACACGCTTACCGAAGTTACCGCGCCGGATGGTTACCTTATCGCCGAGAGCGTGCGCTTTACCATCGCGGGTGACGGCACCGTCACACTGGTGGGCACGCAGGGCGAGGTCAGCGGCACCACCGTCACCATGACGGATGACCGCACGCTGCTTACCCTGCTCAAGCAGGGCATGGAAGGCGCGGCCATCAACACGGGCGTGGGCTTCAGCCTGTACCAGTCCAATGCCGCGGGCGATACGCTTGCGCAAATCGGCGCTGAAGGCATGCGCTTTGACCGTCTGGTGGCGGGGCAATACTACATGCTGGTGGAAACCACCGTGCCGCAGGGCTATGTAGCCATGGCGCCGCTTTGGTTCCGCTTTGACCATAACCAGCAGACGGGTGAAACTACCCTTGTGCATGATGCGCGCGCGGATGTTCAGGTGAGCGCGGCAAACGGCAAGGCCACCGTGACCCTGACCGATGCCCCCACCGATGTGCGCGTAACCAAGACCGATGAAAACGGCGACGCGCTTGCGGGCGCGGTGCTGGCCATCTACACGGATAACGCGGGCGCGCCGGGCACGCGGGTGGCGGGTACCACCTTCACCACCCGCACCGATGACCCCGCAACCCCGCAGGATGAATCCATCCATACCTATACAGGCGTGCTCACGCAGGGCGTAAGCTACTGGCTGGTGGAAGAATCCGCCCCCGAAGGCTACGCGCTGGCCGCGCCCATCCGCTTTACCGTGGGCACAAGCGCCGCGCCGGTGACCCTCACCATGGAAAACAAACCCCTGACGCTGCTCCTCTACAAGCTGGACAGCGATGCCGTAAGCGGCACGGGCGCATACACAGGCAACCCTGTAACGGGCGTAACGCTTACGCTTACAGGCCCCTACGCGCTGGGCGGCACCACCGAGGCGGCGCATGAATGGTCATGGGTCACCACGGCCAACCCGCACACCCTCACCATGGCCGATGGGCTTGTGCCCGGCGGCACCTACACCCTGCATGAGGATCCCGCCACCGTGCCGGAAGGCTATCAGCACGCGGCGGATATCACCTTCACCCTGCCCGCGCATGGCGGCAGCGCCACCTATGTAATGGTGGACACCCCCACGGGGCTGGTGAACGTGAAAGTAACCAAAGCCTTTGACCTGAACAAGGCAGGCGCTCCCCTGACCGCCAGTGAGCTGCCCGCCAGCGTGACCGTGCGCCTGTGGCGTGAACTCCCCGGCAGCGGCGCAGCCGCAACCGAGATCGCCAGCCGTACCCTGACTGCCGCCGATAACTGGACATACACGTTCAGCGGGCTTGTGCGCGCGGATGGCAACGGCACCGCGTACCGCTACTTTGTCACCGAGGACGCCGTGCCCGGGTACACCCTGCGTGTGACCGGCGATGATGCCGACCCCGGCGACAGCTTCGATTACACCCTGTACAACACCGCAAACGAGGGCGAGTTCAGCAAACGCACCCTCACGGGGGATGAACTCCCGGGCGCGCATATGCAGGTGCTGGATACCCAAGGCAACCTGATTGCCGAGTGGATCTCCACCGATACGCCGCATGTGCTGCGCGGTGTGCTGGAACCCAATACCACCTATGTACTTAAAGAAGTCGCCGCGCCGGATGGCTACCTGGTGACCACCGAGTTTGCCTTCACCCTGGACGCGAACCTGACCCCCACCGTCACGGGCGTTACCTTTGGCGGCGTGGAAGCAGGCGTAGTGTACATGGTGGATGCGGCTACCACCGTAACCATCTCCAAACAGGCGGCAGGCGGCGGCGCGGAACTCCCCGGCGCAAGCCTTACGCTTACGCACCAGGGCGCTGGCGGCACCGTGACCGATGCGGCCTGGATCAGCGGGTATGATGATTTGGGCAACCTCACCAACGCAGCGCGCACCATCGAGCGCTTGCAGGTGGGCGTGGTCTATACCCTTACCGAAACCACCGCGCCGGGCGGTTATCTGGTAGCCGAGAGCATCCAATTCATCATCCAGCCGGATGGCAGCGTGAAAGCCAAACGCGCGGATGAGCCGGATAGCGCCTACCAGACCGTAGACGCCAATACCGTTATCATGCTGGATGCGCCGACCACCGTCACGCTCAGCAAACGCGAAGTGGGCGGCGGGGATGAACTCCCGGGCGCCAGCGTGACCGTAACCCACAGCGATGGCACAAACACCGTGGTAGATGCCCAGTGGGTGAGCGGCTATGACAGCCTTGGCAACCTGACAAACGCGCCCCATACGATTGAAAACCTGCTGGTAGGCGTGGTATACACCTTCACCGAAACCGCCGCGCCCAATGGGTATCTCCTCGCCGAGAGCATCCATTTCATCATCCAGCCGGATGGCAGCGTAGTCGCCAAGCGCGCAGACGAACCGGACAGCGCCTACCAGACCGTGAACGCCAATACCGTCATCATGGAGGACGCGCCTACCACCGTAACGCTCAGCAAGCGCGAAGTGGGCGGCGGCGAAGAACTCCCGGGCGCCAGCGTGACCATATCCCACAGCGATGGTACGGGCACTGTGGTAGACGCCCAGTGGGTAAGCGGCTATGACGATTCCGGCACCCTGACCAATGCGCCCCGCACCTTTGACAATCTGCTGGTGGGCGTGGTCTATACCTTCACCGAAATATCGGCACCCAATGGGTACGCGCTGGCGGAGAGCATCAACTTCATCCTCCAGCCGGATGGCAGCGTCATCGCCAAGCGCGTAGATGAGCCGGACAGCGCCTACCAGCGCGTGACGGCCAACACCGTCATCATGCTGGATGCGCCCACCGTGCTGACCATCGCCAAGGTGGATGATCAGCAACCCGCGCAAATCGTAGCCAACGCGCAGCTGAGCATCTACACCGCCAGCGGCGCGGATGCCACCGTGCCCGGGGCGCTGGTGACTACCGTAAGCACCGGCAGCACCGGCATTGCCACCGTAACAGGCCAGCTCAACATGGGCACGTGGTACATGGTGGTGGAAACCGCAACGCCAAATGGCTACCACACCGCAACGCCCAGCCAGCCCTTCCAGCTTGGCAGCGATGGTACCTACCAACTCCAGATGGTTGATCACCGCACCGTGTTCCGCGTTGGTAAGCAGGATCAGGATACGGGCGCGTTGCTGGCGGGCGCGACGCTAGTCATTTACGCAAGCAAAGTCGAAAACGGCCAGCTTGTGCCGGATACCAGCGCCCTTCTTGCGACCATCGTCACAGAAAACGGCGTCACCACCCCCGTATACGGCCTTAACCAGAATGAAACCTACTTCCTCTACGAAGCCGTAGCGCCGGATGGCTACCTGCGCAATATTGATCTCTACGAAGCCTTTACCATCTCCCCCGATGGCACCACCGTCGTATACTCCATCGATCAGCTTACCAGCGTAAACCTGAACAAGGTGGACGCAAACGGCGATCGTTTGGGCGGCGCGGGCATGGTGCTGGTGCGCGGCGATGGCGCGGCGTATGACCCCGTTACCGATGTAGTAGCCAGCTTTGTAAGCAGCGCCACGGCGGATTATCCCGTTACCGGGCTGATGGTAGACCAGCTGTACACCCTGCTGGAAACCAGCGCACCCGAAGGCTATGTGCAGGTAACCACGGGCGTTACCTTCAAACTCAACGAGCGCGGCTTTGTGGTAGGCGCGGGTGACAGCTTCACCACACCTTCTACCGTCACGCTGGTATCCCTTGTCAATACCCCGACCGATGTGGTGTTCAGCAAACGCGCCACCGGCGCGGGCACCGCGGAGCTGCCCGGCGCAACGCTGACCATCTCCCATGTGGAGGGCGGCGTGACCGTGGTGGATGAAACCTGGGTCAGCAGCGGCACAAGCCATGTGGTGCGCGGCAAGCTTGTGGCAGATGGCGTTACCGAATACACTTTTACCGAGGTGGGCGCGCCCAGCGGCTATACCATCGCGGGCAGCATCGTGTTCCGCATCCTGCCAAACGGCGAGGTTGAAGTGAAACAGCCGGACGGCAGCTTTGCCGCCGTCGCAAACAGCACCGTCATCATGACCAACGCGCCCATCCGCTTTCAGGTAGCCAAGGTGGACAGCCGCACGGGCGACTACCTTGCGGGCGCGCAGTTCAAAGTGGTGGCAGATAACGCGGGCGTGCCCGCAGGCACCGCCATCGCAGGCTTTGAAACCATTGTATCGGGCACCGCGCCCATTACCCTCAGCGGCCTTGCCGCAGGTGATTACTGGCTGGTGGAAACGGCCTCCCCCGTGGGCGTGGACGCAAACGGCGATCCCGTATACTACCAGCTGGCCGCTCCCGTTCCCTTTACCCTGACCGATGCGCTGCTGGACGATGCTTCCCTGGTCACCGTTACCGTGGAAGATACCCCCACCACCGTAACCGTACTCAAGCTGGACAGCGGCATCCTGGACGCAAACGGCGATCCCACGGGCAACCGCGTAGCGGGCGCAACGCTCATCCTGACACGCAAGGCGGATGGCGCGATGTTGGGCACCCACACCTTTGACGGCGTGAGCGATTGGCTGCTGGATGGCGGCTTGCTTGAACCGGGTCAAACCTACGTGCTCACCGAGACCCCCGAAGGTACGCCCCCGGGCTACCTCACGGCGGGCGCGATGGAATTCACCCTCGCGATGGATGGCACCGGCCGCTGGATTGTGGTCAATACCCCCATCGGCACGCGAGAAATCGTGGTCAACAAAGTATGGAACGACTCCCTGACCACGCACAGCCCCGTGACGGTAGAACTCTACCGCAGCGATGACGCAGCCGCGCCTTACCGCACCGCCGTGCTGGCCTCGCCTGGGTTCACGGCCAGCTTTACCGGCCTGCCCACCCACGCGCAGGATGGTACGCCCTATGGCTACACCCTTGCGGAGGTCACGGCAGCCGGTTACCTGCCGGGCGTGTTCACAGGCCCCGTAACCGTGGGCGCCACCAGCACCTACACCCTTACCAACACGCCGACGGATATCTACATCAACAAACTGGCGGGCGATACGGGCGATGAGCTGGCGGGCGCAAGCCTTACGCTGGTACGCGGCAACGGCACAAGCTATACCCCCGCCGATGTGGTGGATACCTGGGTATCCGGCAGTGATGGGGTCAACGCCAGCGGCGTTTTGAACCCCCACCGCATCACGGGCAAGGTTTCGGTGGGTGCGCAATACACCCTCATTGAAACCGCCGCCCCCGCAGGCTATGTGCGCGCGGCAAACATCACCTTTACGGTCAATGCCAACGGCACCTTGAGCGTGACGGGCACCAACCGCCTGACCATGACCGACAGTCCCGTGACCGTACGCTTTGTCAAGCTGGATAATCTCACCCTCACGCCTGTTGCGGGCGCAAGCTTCAGCGTGTATCTGGATGCCCAGTGGCAGGCAAACCCGCAAACCGCGCAGCCGGTGTTCACCTTCGTATCGCAAACCACACCGGTGGAAGCGGCTGGCCTCTTTACCGCGGGTACGCTCTACCGCCTGGTAGAGACCGCCGCGCCCGATGGCTACCAGCGCAACGGCGCTTCCCTCCAGTTCGCAGCGCCCAGCGATGGTACCATTGTCACCATCCAAATGAAGAACCCGCGCATCTACCGCTTTGCCAAGGTGAGCAGCACAACGGGCGCGGCTGTGGCAGGCGCCACCCTGACCGTGACCGATGCGCTGGGTAACACCGTCATCGCCCCGTGGGTGAGCACCAACGCCCCCTATGAATTTGTCAACAGCGATGCAAGCGGCAACCCCATCCTGCAAAGCGGGGTCACCTACCGCCTGACCGAGCTGGCCGCGCCCACGGGCTATGTGCTCAACACCACGCCCGTCACCTTCACGCTGGACAGCCTGGGGTTGATCGGCGGCGGCGTAACGGTGAGCATGAGCAACGTACCGGATAACCCCCCCGAGGATGATACCGTGGATCTGTACCTGCGCAAGACCTGGCGGGATAATAACAACGCGGGCAATACCCGCCCCGCTACAGGGCTTACGGTGTACATCTCCCGCAGGGCGAGCAGCACGGCGAATTATGACACCTTCCTGACGCTCAACATCCCCGCAAGAGCGGGCAACAACTGGTACCTGAACATCTACGGCCTGCCGCGTTACAACAGCGCAGGCGCAGAGTATGAGTACCGCGCACGGGAAGAAGTGCCCGCGGGTTACACCGTCACCTATACCAACAACGGCTTTACCATGGTCAACACCTACCCCACCAATGACGAATCCCCCACGCCTACCCCCATCCCCACACTCACGCCCACACCGCAGGTCGTGGTCACACGCATCCCCACCATCGTGCGGTATGTGGATGGCGAGTATATCTACATCGATGATGAGGAAATCCCCTTGGGCGTAGTCCCCAAGACAGGCGATGATACTGATTTCCTCCTCTGGGGTATGGCAATCGCGTTGCCGCTGCTGCTGGCGATGGCCGCAGGCATTATCCTGTTCCGCAAAAAGCGGCGCGAGGCGCGCAAGGGAACCGCAAGCTAAGCAAACCGGGTAACCACCAACACGGGGCGGAGCATAAGGGATGAATCCCCTTTGCCCCGCCCCTTTGTGCCTGCGCGGGGGAGCACGCGCAGGCCGCATCATTTTCCCCTCTTGCCAATCCTGCCGCGATGCGCTATGCTCCCCATAGCGTACTCGCGCAAACAAAAGGGAGCGTGTAACGTTTGAACAGGAAACCCACTTACGGCTGGCTTTATATGCTGATTGCGCTGTGCCTGATGTTTAGCGGCGTCATGGCTTATGGTCTTATGCAAAAACTCGGTGAGCAGCAGGAGAGCGCCGATACGTACCAATCCTTAAGCGGCGAGGTCGTCTACCAGGGCAGCACGGTGTTCCCCGATGCCACCGCGACCCCCGATGCGGATGCGCTTTCCTACGAAACAGAAGAAGAAGACCAGCGCGATACGGTGTTCTTTATTGAGCATGATGTGGTTTCCATCGCTTCTTTGCCCACCGCAACGCCAAGCGTATCCGTAGCGCCAACGCCCACACCCACGCCTGAGGCCGGGGACGGGTGGGTGGTGCTTACCCCCGCGCCTACAGGCGTAACGGCTACGGCGCTGCCTTCCATCAGCGCTACGCCTGCCATAACGCCTTCCCCCACGATTGCCGCCGCCGCCACCGAGGAGCCGCGCTTCTCCCGCCCCGTGCAGGTGGATGATGTGCGCTATACCGTGGATTTTCCCTACCTGCAAAGCCTGAACGAGGATGTAAAAGCATGGATCATTCAGGAAGGCACGCCCATCAATTACCCCGTGTTGCAGGCAAAGGACAATGACTATTATCTGGAGCGCATGTTCAACAAGCGCCTCAACAAAGACGGCGCCATTTTCATGGACAGCGGCAACAACGCGTATTTTATCGACGCGAATACCTACATCTATGGGCACCATACCAAAACGGATTCCATGTTCTCCTCGCTGGTCAACTACCGCGAGCAGGCATACTATGAGCAGCATCCCCAGCTTTTCCTGCTCACGCCCTACAGCGATTACGCCATCGACTTGTTTGCCGCGCGCGTAGCGCTAGCGACCGATGAAACCTCTTGGCGCATCAAGCAGTTTCTGCGCAAGGCGGAGTTTACCGCCTATATGGAAGAGCTGGCGGGCGATTCCCTCATCATCGGTCGGGAAGAAAACATGCCGCAGTGGGGGGATCAGCTGCTGGTGCTGGTTACCTGCACCAATGAGCAGGCAGGTGAGCGCTATGTGATCTACGGCCGCATGCGCCCCATCATCTACGGCAGCAGCGAAAGCGTGGCCATCACCAAAATGCAGATGGATCAGGCCGAAACCCTGACCGCCTGGCAGGATGTGCCCGGCCGCGGCGAGATGATCGTCTACGCGCAAAACGATCCGCTATGGGAGAACATGCGCTATGAATCTGCCGCCGCCAGCCGCCGCCGCGCCTTTGGCAACGGCGGCTGCGGCCCCACATCGGTAGCGATGGCGGTGGCAAATCTGGTGCCGCTGGAGCGGCTGAGCGATATCTACGGTTATGCGAAAAACTCGCTTGGCTACACCTTCTGCGAATGCTCGGTCAACCAGTATTACTGCAACAAGCAGCACGCGCAGTACCTGCTGCAAACCCCGCAGGAGTACCTGCGCTATTACCCGCTGGTGATGGCCGGGTTTGCCACCGGCAACAACTACTGGCAGCAGACATCGCGCGGGTCCGGCTCCGGCACATCGCTTGCGTTTCTCAAGAAGATCGCCTATCTTTACAAGCTTGACCTACAGGTAACCACCACCAATGAAGATGCCGTGGCTGCCGTGCAAAACGGGGCGCTGGCCGTGGCCAGCCTTGGCAGCCTGAACCCCTTCACCAACGGCGGGCATTACGTGGTGCTGGCCAGCGTAGATCAGGATTACCTCTACTTTTTGGATCCCTTCCGCAAGGAGGATTACAGCGCCACCGATAAAAACGGCGTGCTGACGCAGCTTGCCCCCGGCGTGGTACGCGTGGCGCGCGAAAACCTGCGCGCGGTAAACGCATCCACCTTCTACCTGCTCAGCGCCACCGATTTGACCGCATCCCCCGAGCCGCCCGCGGTGCAATAAGGGCTTTCACGTTGGGATGCGCCCCGCGGTTGCCTGCACAAGACTAGGCAGGGGTTACCCTGCCTTCCCTAAAGGAGACACACATGCAACAAAAACCCGCAGAACCGACCCTTGGCCTGACCAGCGCGCAGGTGCAGGCGCTTGCCGCGCAAGGGCAGACAAACCGCCTGCCCCGCCCCGCCGATGGCGGCGTACCCGCAATCATCCGGCGTAACGTATTTACCCTGTTTAACCTGCTCAACCTTGTGCTGGCGGGGCTCCTGCTTTGGGTGGGCAGTTACCGCAACCTCCTTTTCATGGGTGTGGTGGTCTCTAACACCATCATCGGGCTGGTGCAGGAGCTGCGCGCCAAGCGCATGCATGATAAGCTGCTGCTGCTCTCCGAGGGCAAGGTGCAAACCTTTCGGGATGGCGAGCTTACGCCCATCGCCCCTGCCGCGCTGGTGCTGGGCGATGTGGTGCGCCTGCGCCGCGGGGATCAGGCGCCCGCGGATGCGCAGGTGCTTGCGGGCAGCGCGGAGCTGAACGAAGCCCTGCTGACCGGCGAAGGCGAACCTGTACCCAAAGCGGCGGGGGATGCGCTGCTTTCGGGCAGTTACGTGACCGAGGGTGAAGTGACCGCGCGGCTTACCGCCGTCGGAGAAAACAGCTTTGCGGGGAAACTGCAACAGAGCGCCCGCAAGGTCAAACGCCCTAAAAGTACGCTGATGGCTTCGCTTACGTATATCATCCGCATTGTGAGTGTGGTGCTGGTACCCATATCCTGTTTACTCTTTTGGAAGCAGAGCGCCGTTTTGCAGCTGCCCCTGCCCCTTGCCATGACCAAGACCGTCGGCGCGGCCATCGGCATGATTCCGGAAGGGCTTATGCTGCTTACCTCCATGGCGCTGGCGGTGGGCGTGATTCGGCTGGGGCAGCGCAACGCGCTGGTCAATGAGCTTTACGGCATTGAAAACCTTGCCCGCGTGGATACGCTCTGCCTGGATAAAACCGGCACGCTCACCAGCGGGCGCATGCGCCTTGCTGGGATACATCCCCTGGCAGATACCACCCAGGCGGCTATGACCATCCCCCTGCGGGCGCTGGCGCAGGCCTTCTTGGGGGAGGATACCCCCACATGGCAGGCGCTAACCGCCGTGTACCCGCCCAGTGACGCCTACATGCCCACGGCTACCGTGCCCTTTTCCAGCGAGCGCAAATGGTCGGCCGCTAGCTTTGACGGGCTTGGTACCTTGGTGATGGGCGCGCCGGAGCGCGTGGCGGCCACGCAGGCGGATATGCTTGCTTTGGCCAGCACCTACGCGCAGCAGGGGTTGCGCGTGCTGGCGCTGATGCATACGGCGTCGCCCACGCAGGGCAAAACCTTGCCCCACGGGCTGCAACCGCTGGGCTTGATTACGCTCAGCGACACCCTGCGCCCGGATGCCGCCGATACCCTTGCATATTTTACACAGCAGGATGTGGCGCTCAAAATCCTGAGCGGGGACAGTCCCCTGACGGTGAGCCGCATCGCGCGGGAGGCGGGGCTTGCGGGCGCAGAGCACTGGGTGGATTGCGCCGCGCTGCCCGCCGCGCCGGATTATGCCACCCTTGCGCAGGCATACACCGTGTTTGGCCGTGTATCCCCCGAGGATAAGCGCGCGCTGGTGAAGGCGCTCAAAGCGCAGGGGCGCACCGTAGCGATGATCGGCGATGGTGTGAACGATGTGCCTGCCTTAAAAGCGGCGGATTGTTCCATCGCCATGGCGGGCGGCAGTGATGCGGCGGCGCGTGTGGCGCAGATTACCCTGCTGGATGCCGATTTTGCCGTGATGCCGCAAATCCTGCTGGAGGGGCGGCGCGTAATCAACAACATCACCCGCGCCTCGGCGCTGTTTCTGGTTAAGAACCTGTTCAGTTTTCTGCTTTCCGCATTTTTGCTGATTCTGCCGTTTGCCTATCCGTTTGCGCCTATCCAGCTTACGCTGGTATCCACGCTTTCCATCGGATTCCCGTCCTTTGTGCTTGCCCTGCAGCCCAACCGTGAGCGCGTTCGCGGCAGTTTTCTTGGCAACGTGCTCCTGCGTTCCCTGCCGGGCGGGGTTACGGTGGCCATCATCTGCCTGCTGCTGCAATATGCGGGGCGCGCCAATGGCCTGAGCGCCGAGGTGGTCAGCACGCTTTGCACGCTGGTGGCCGCCTTCAGCGGCCTATGTGTGCTCACCCTCACCTGCCTGCCTTTGGACAAGCTGCGCGGCGGGCTGGTCGCCTTTGTGGCAACCGCCATGGTTCTTGCGGTGCTTCTGTTTCCGCAGATATTCTATCTGGTGCCGCTTACGGGTGTGGCTTCTACGCTGTTGCCCCTTGCGCTGGCGGGTACGCTTGCGCTGCTGCTGCTTTTTTCCTGGCTGCTCACTCGCCTGATGCCTGGCGCATCGCGCAAGGATGCCGCAGCCTAAGTCTGATGTATTCGTTACTGCGCCCATGCACACAGGCAGCGAAGGCGGCGGCGCACAGGCGGTGACGTATGGGTGTGATGAGCATGCGGTATCTTCGCAAACGTGGCTGATGCCTGGCGCGCCGCGCAAGGATGCCGCTGCCTAAGTCCTGATGCATCGGTTGATGCGCTCATGCACGCAAGCGACTGACACGGCGGCAAGCATGCGGTGAAGTGCAGGCGTGGCGAACCCGCGTCACCTACGCAGTCGCGCCTGCGGTGCGTATCGTTCGTGCTGCCGTGTACTGCCCTTGCCCGCTCACAGCCTTGCTGCAATGGCGATTCGCCATGCTTGATCCGCCCCGATACGCGGGCGGGCTTAGCGCGGCGCATGCACCCCGCTCCAGCGTTCCTACGATGCTCGCGTACACCCCACGGCGCTCGCCCTGCCCGCATTATCCGCCGCCGCACACCCTGATTTTGACGGAAAAACCGCGAAAATACGAGCCGCCGTTCCAACACGCTTTGCCCCGCGCGGCGTTTCGTGCTACAATGCCTTATGCCGTTGTGTAACGGCCATGCGCCATAGCCGCTTTGTACCGTGAGGAGGATGACCATGTTAGCGCAGGAAGTGCTCGGGTTTATTGAAGAAAACGATGTTAAGTTTGTACGCCTGGCGTTTTTGGATCTCTTTGGCAGGCTTAAAAACATCGCCGTGCATCCAGATCAGCTTGCGCAGGCCTTTGAAACCGGCGTGCCCTTTGACGCGACCGCCGTGGATGGTTTTGCCTGCCAGCAGGAGGGGGATCTGATTCTCCGCCCTGATCCCGATACGCTCTGCCTGCTCCCCTGGCGGCCGCAATCCGGCCGGGTTTGCCGCATCCTGTGCGATGTGCTAACGCCCGATGAAAAGCCCTACGAGGCCGATCCGCGCGGCATCCTCAAGCAGGCCACCGCGGAGGCTGCCGCGCAGGGGCTGACCGTACGCATTGGCTCCGAGTGTGAGTTTTACCTCTTTGAGGCGGATGAGCAGGGGCGCATCACCACCCGCCCGCACGACCGCGCCGGCTACCTGGACGTATCCCCCCTGGACCGCGGTGAGGATGTGCGCCGCGAGATCAGCCTGACGCTGGCCTCCATGAACATCCAGCCCGAGGGAAGCCACCATGAGCGCGGCCCCGGGCAAAACGAGATCGATTTTCACCGCGCCGATCCCCTGACCAGCGCGGATCATCAGGCGGCGCTGCACAACGCGGTGCGCACCATCGCCGCACGCTATGGGCTTCGCGCCTCCTTTATGCCCAAACCCCTGCCGGATGATTACGGCAACGCGTTGCACATCAACCTTTCTTTTTACCGCGAGCGTACCAACCTGTTTCGCATGGAAGGCGGCAGGCTTGGCGCGGAGGCCAGCCACGCGCTGGCGGGTGTGCTCAACCGTCTGCCGGATATGACCCTCTTTACCAACCCCCTGCCCAACAGCTATGATCGCCTGACCGATGATGAATCCCCCAACCGCCTTTGCTGGAGCCACAGCCGCGGCCGCAACGCCCTGCGCGTGCCCCTGCCGCAAAACCGTTTTGCGCGCATGCAGGTAGCCAGCCCGGACCCCACCTGCAACGCCTATCTGGTGTACGCGCTCCTGATACGGGCGGCGCTGGAAGGCATTGCAAACCGCGAGACGCTACCCCCCTCCGCGGGGCATGACTGGCACGGCGCAAGCGTTTTGCCGGAAAGCCTTACCGAAGCCATCGCCATGGCCAGAAACAGCAACTTCATCGCCCGCAGCCTGCCAGCCAGTGTGGCGGATGCCTTCCTGACCGGCGGCGAAGAGCTGCTTCGGCTGGATCGGCTGGATAAAACCAGCCTGTTTCAGCGGCAATTTGAACGCTTCTAGGCGAATGTCGGCTTGAAAGGGGGCATTCGATTGGCGGGAGAAAAGGCTTTACTGATTGCAACGCAGGGGCAGGAGAAGCTTCGCCAGTGGCTGGAAGCCATCCAAAGCAGCGAGATCGTATCCATCCGTGGCGCTGCCGAAGCCAGGCGCGCCGCCACAGGCGATATGTACGCCCTGGCGATGATCAACGCGCCGCTGGCTGATGAAACCGGGCTGGAACTGGCCATCGATATTGCGCGCCGCTCCACCGCGGCCGTGGTTCTGCTGGTGAAAAACGAACTTGCGCCATTGATCGCCGAAGCGGCCGCCGAGGCGGGCGTATTGATTGTGCCCAAACCGGTGAACCCGCAGTTGTTTGAGCAGACCATCCGCGTTGGCATGGCCTGCCGCAACCGCATGCTATTATACAAAAGCGAAAATGAGAAGCTCCAAAAGAAGTACGAGGAGCTGAAGATTATCGACCGCGCCAAGTGCCTGCTGATTGAGCATATGCGCATCACCGAAGAAGAAGCGCACCGCGTGCTGGAAAAGGAAGCCATGAACATGCGCCTGCCGCGCGTACGCGTGGCCAAGCAAGTACTGGAGCGCTTTGAGCTGTAGCGCGGGCAGCCGCATGCATCGGCATGCTACAGGTGGGCTGAAGCGCAGACCGCTTCCATTGCGTGCGCATACCGTAAACCGATGCCACGCGGCGCAAAGCGATGACGCATGGCGCGCAACACAGGCCGCATCACGATAACAAATGGCGATGGCGTCCCGGGTGTATCTGGCGAACAGGCATGCAGGCACGCAGGCGCGCAGGCACGCAAGTGCAAACAGCGGCCTTGCAGGGCTTTCTCACCGGAAAGGCGTGGTTCACACCTTGACGGCGCGTACCGGCTTTGGTATACTATCGCTTGGCTATTCCCTTTATGGAGAGGTATCGAAGCGGTCATAACGGGGCTGACTCGAAATCAGTTTGTGGGAAACCACACGAGGGTTCGAATCCCTCCCTCTCCGCCATAGCATAAAGGACGTCAATCTCGTTAAGGAGGTTGGCGGCCTTTTTGTGTGGGGGGGAGGGGGGTGAGTTGTAAGGGTTATGGCGATTCAGCGGGTTGGTGTTATAGACCACAAACTGATTTTCAAAACCTGCTTATGCCAAGAAATAGCTATGCGCCAGACATTCTTACACAGATGCACAAGTGGGTGTATTTTTCCACCCACTTCATATCGTGTACAGATCCTAGATGTTGGCTTAATTCTGCTCGAAGCATGAAAATTCAGCCACTATTGTATGTAGTGCGTAATCGCAAGCTTGAGTCCTCTGGAGAATAGATAATTTATGACTTAGGTTCTTTGTCCACAATATTGTCCGTAGCTCCCATATGTGGATGTATTGGTATTGCGTTTTTTATTGTCCACTTTCTGTGGCTCATTTCAGATTGGATATTAGATTCTTATGTTCAATCGCGTGTAATCACTTGAACCACACTCCATTTATGTGCAAAAAGTGCATGAATTGCTTGCGGGTGTTCTAGTATGGGACAACCTAGTGCCCGCTCAATTTCATCCAAGGTTCTCGCATCTTTTTCCACATCAACACCTGCAAGCCCTTTAGGATTTATTCTTCTATCGGATCGCCTCTTTTGAGCTTTGCTTTCTGCCACGACATCTCGTGTTGCAATGAAGCAGTAATCATCGATACAATCTCTAATCCCTAATTCTTCAAGCTTTTGACTCAGTTGTCTCCCATCGAGATTAATAATCTCCATAAGACATATACCTTTGAAAACGTTTATTTGTCCCGCCAGGCACATAATGGCGTATAGTCCAAGACCACAGGTAAAAACGTCCACAGCTTCGAAATATGTGCTGTCTGATACGCTTTGTGCAACATCAACTTCGTACATATCAACCATACGCCTTTGCCCTCCATTTATAGATTTGTTCATAACAATAGTTGCCCTTGATTATAATACAAATTCGATCGCTATATAGCGCCGACATTTACCACTGGCTACTGTCTCTGGGATAGATCAGTTACTCGCTATGGCTAAGCCAATTAGGTCTAAATAACCCCGTGATTTCTAATGCACTCGAGCAATCTTTGATAAGTCGCATGGTTTTGCTCCTCCCAAAGGCGGGTGATAGCATCGCATACTTCGATCTGGGGATTGCGGCTTTCCCAAAGCCTTTTCAGCTCCGACTCTGCCATTGACACAACAGGGAGGGCGATATCAATCTCATAGGCTTTTCCGTCTGTCTGACTGTATTTATGATAATTATCGGCGGCAATAATCTGATCTACCTGACTCCCCGGTACTGGTAGTGCAAATATATAGGAATACTCGACATTATCCTTTGCGGTGTATCCCGTAAAGCCAATGGGAATAAGGTTCTCGTAACATACCTCATAAGGCGAAGCGTAAAGGTACTCTCCGGCAAACAAGCCTTCACTCCACAGCTCCAACCTCTTTTCCATCCCTTTCTTGCAAAGAAACTCCTCGGAAAGCTCGCGCAGAGCATTTTCGCAAAGCAGTTCATTTTCAACCATTTGGCCGATCCGTCCGGTGATATCATCATCCGACGGCCCGCAGTGCCCGCCGAACAAATTTAGGCTCAACGGGGCGCTGGTCTTTCCTTTGGCGATCTGTTTGTCATGTCTATTATGGATGATCCAAAAGCCCTTATCTGTGCCGTCCATCACAAAGGGCACGACAATCACAGTCAGATGCCGAAGCCCCAGCTTTTCGGCGACCGACCTTTCTGTAATGCCTGATATGATATACTTCTCATCCATCTTGATAACCATGTACAACAATTCGCTCTGCGGAGCTTGCCTAGATGGATGTACGGGATCGGGTTCGGGTTTAAAGAATCGGTAGTCCTCGATCTCCACGCCGGAATCTGCATCATAGTGTACCTGATCGCCACATCGCACGCAACGCGCGGTCACAACCTTGCCAGAGGCGGCAAAAGTACCATCGTTATTAGTGCGATAATCATGGCAAATCTTCCCGCAGACGGTGCATCGACAGCCCGTACCTAATTGTTCCATACAGATATGCGTTTCATTTCGCTGGTTGCTCATAATAATGCTCCTTCCTCGAGTTACCCCTTGTGTTGTGACAATATGAGGGCTGGGAAACGGCAACGTGCGTGTCTCAAAAAACAGTTCACAACAATGCACTTCAATTTAAAGAATCAGGGTCAGCAGTAACGATATGATATTAAACATTAGCCAGAGGTGCGTAAGTCAGTGCACTGTTTATGGTATTTATTGTTAATATTTCGACATCCTTCCAGCTATCCCTTCTGATCTATCAGGAGCATAAAACCGCTTCATACCTTTAAACGCAAACTCAATGCTCCCATCCCTACCGACCATCCCCATCACCACCAGCAACTCCCAAAGCTGCTCATCCCAAGCTTCCAAACCGAACAGGCGACTTCAATCTTCTCAGGCCGCGCCAAAGCCTTCTGATGCCTATCAACCAAATCGATATAATGTTTATTAAGTGCGTTCTGTGACTGGGATTTTTCAGCGTTCTCATGCACACAACCATTGACCATGCCAGAAACCAGCACAATTTCCGCGTTCGCTTTCGCAATCTGGGCGTCCAGCTTCATGTTATCGCTTAGCATTTCCAGCATACGCCTGCAAAACATCCGCCCCACCCACCTTTTCCACACATACTCCATGGAGATATCCACGCCCTGGCTCGCATCCGTCCTTCGTTTTTCCACAACGTAAGCATCCTTTGCAAAACTGCCTCAATCAAGCCCGCCACCGTTTTCATTGATACAAGCAAGTTCAAGCCCTCCCTTGGCAAAATCCTTACACGGCAACGCTTTGCGAGGTATGCTTACTCGTGGAATGGTTGCGGGGTACCGATGCGCATCACGGCCTATCCCCAGCGCTGCCCCTTTCTTTCTCCACGGCTTTTCCTTGCGTTTTCCACGCGTATACACGGTTTCTTCCACAGGGTTATCCACAGGCGCGGCGATGGTTTCACATGGCAATGCGATGGCATGAACAAGGCTCGTCAACGTACGGCGGGGTCAGGTACGCTCCCGCATGGATTGTGCGCTCCATCGCGCCTCCCTACGCCTCTGCAGGCAATCTGCGGGCTTGCCCTACGATTTTGCACTTTGCGTAAAAAGCATTGCCCGCACAACCTGCATCTGCTATGATAGCCGCATAGGGGGGAATACGCATGACCACGGCAATCATCGGCGGGGGCGCGGCGGGCGTTGCCGCGGCGCTTGCGGCGGCGCAGCAGGGGCAGCAGGTACTGGTGCTGGAGCGCGGCGCAAAACCGCTGAAAAAGCTGGGCGTGACAGGAAACGGCCGCGCCAATGTGCTCAACAGCGGGTCACCCGCCTATTATGGCGATACCGCCTTTGCGCAGGCAGTGCTGCGGCACATGGATTACCCGGCGCTTGTCACTTTTTTTCAGCATCTGGGCGTACCCCTGCGAACCGAGATCGAAGGGCGCGTCTATCCGGCGGCGCTGCTGGCCAGCGTGGTTGTAGATGCGTTGCTGCTGCGCGCCCAACAGTTGGGCGTGATTTTTCAATGCGGCACGAAGGTTGAGCGTATTCAAAAAACAGCCGATGGCTTTGCCATCCACGCCATGCGGGCGGGCGTAACCGTGCCCGCGGAGCAATCCGGCAAACGCGCAAAAAAAGAAACGAATCCCGCCACGGATGCCGCCGCAAAGCCCGTGCTGCTGCATGCGCAACGTGTGATTATCGCCTGCGGCGGCGCCGCCGCACCCGCCCACGGCACCGATGGCAGCGGGTACGCGCTGCTGACTGCTTTTGGACATACCTGCACGCCCCTCAAGCCAGCCCTATGCGCGCTGCTCACGGATAAGCGGCGCATTGCGGGGCTGAGCGGGCAGCGCGTGCGCGCGCGGCTGACGCTATCCGCCGGAAATGGACAACGCTTGCATGCCACCGAAGGGGAAGCCCTCTTCGGGGATGACGCAATCAGCGGGATTGCGGCCATGCAGCTAGCACGCTTTGTTGCCGATGGCGCGCGGCTGACGCTGGATCTGCGCCCCGCTGTCTGCTGGGGAAATGATACACCGGGCGCAGCGGCGGATGTGCCCGACAGCAGCGTTTTATCACAGGTTGCTGCCCTTGCCGCTATGCGCGGGCAATGCTCCGCCGCCACGCTGCTTACCGGCGCGTTTACCACGCCTGTGGCGCGTTTCCTCTGCCGTGAGGCGGGTATCCCCGCGCTTGCCGCGCCCATCCATACGCTGCCCAAAACCGCGCTGGCAAACCTTGCCGATGCTGTTTGCGGGGTACGGCTTCCCATCACAGGCACGCGCGGCTTTACCCATGCGCAGGTGACCGCGGGCGGCATCACCGCCGCCGAGTTTGACCCCGCCACGTTGGAAAGCAAGCTTTGCAAGGGTTTGTACGCAGCCGGAGAAGTGCTGGATGTAGATGGCGATTGCGGCGGGTTCAACCTGATGTTCGCCTTTGCCAGCGGGCTTTTGGCGGGCAGGGCGGGGCGTTAGCGGCATAACTTCCCACGACTGATGCTGCCCATCTATTAGCCTATCCTCTGCCAATGCCCAGCCTGCGACTTGACGCCATGGACTGGGCTTTATCATCGATTAGCACGAAGCACCTGCCGCCGCTGGCTACATGCGCCGCCGTGCGTTTACACTCAAGTGTGTACACGCTGCGGCATTGGGTTTATTAAACGTTGCCATTATAGCTGCAAGGAAAGGATATAGCACCTATGCTGGCGCATCATCAGCAAAACCCCAGCACACGGCATCATGCCATGGGCTGGGCTCTATCATCGATTAGCACGAAGCACCAGCCGCCGCTGGCTACAAGCGCCGCTGTGCGGTTTATCCATAGTAGCGTTCCTGCACCTGCGTTGGGTTTATTAAACGTTGCCGTTATAGCTGCAAGGAAAGGATATAGCACCTATGCTGGCGCATCATCAGCAAAACCCCAGCACATGGCATCATGCCATGGGCTGGCCTTTATTATCGATTAGCACGAAGCACCTGCCGCCGCTGGCTACATGCGCTGCCGTGCGATTACACTCAAGTGTGTACACGCTGCGGCGTTGGGTTTATTAAACGTTGCCATTATAGCTGCAAGGAAAGGATATAGCACCTATGCTGGCGCATCATCAGTAAAACCCCAGCACACGGCATCATGCCATGGGCTGGGGTTATCGCTTTGCCTGCAACTGATTTTACTTATCACCTTGCCGATTTACGGCCGCTCACGCGCCGGTTACGGGTACGCGCTGGCGTGAAGCCGCGGCGCTATGCCCGCACCCTGCAAGGGCTTTCATCCCTTAACCCATCAAAGGGTGTCGTTTTGTTCTGCTGAAGTACCCTGGCTTGCATCGCGGCTATCCATCGTATTGTTGGTCAAAGCCTCTGCGGTATCCTCTTGCGGCGAGGATTCGTCCACATCATCGGCATCATCCGGCTGCTCCTGCTCTGCGCGCGCAACTGCCACAATTTTCGCATCTTCGGCAATGCGCATCAGCCGTACGCCCTGCGCGTTGCGCCCTGTTTCGCGGATATCCGCCGCCGCCATGCGGATGATGGTGCCATCATCCGTCATCAGCAGGATGTCTTCATCTTCCTGGACGGTAAGCTGGGCAACCATCGGCCCCGTCTTGTCCGTCAGCTGCATGGTGCGAATGCCCATCCCGTTGCGCCCCTGCTCGCGGTACGCGTCCGGATCCGTCAGCTTGCCGTAGCCGTTTTCTGTGATGGTGAGCACCTTGGTGCCCTCTGCCGCCACGCTCATATCAATGAGGATGTCATCCTCCCGCAGGCGCATGGCATGTACGCCGCGCGCCATACGCCCCATCGGCCGGATGTTCTCTTCGCTGAAGCGGATGGCCTTGCCGTACTTGCTACCCAGCAGCAGGCTCTCGGTACCGTCCGTCAGTTCTACCGCGGCCAGCTCATCCCCTTCGTTAAGCGTCAGGGCAATCAGGCCGTTCTTGCGCAGGTTGCTGAACTCTTCATACGGGGTTTTCTTGATGAAGCCCGCGCGTGTCATCATGACCACGTTATGGTTTTCGATATCGCGCGGAACCGGGATCATCGCGCTCACCTTTTCATCACCATCCAGCGCCAGCAGGTTCACAATGGCGATGCCGCGCGCCGCGCGCCCCGATTCGGGCACCTGATAGCACTTGAGCCCGTACACGCGCCCCTTGGTGGTAAAGAACATGATCTCCTCATGGGTATTGACGATGATCAGCCGCTTGACAAAATCTTCTTCACGGGTGGTCATGCCGCTGACGCCGCGCCCGCCGCGGTGCTGCGCACGGTAGGTGGATTTCGGCAGCCGCTTGATATAGCCAAAATTGGTCAGCGTTACTACCATATCTTCCGATTGAATCAGATCTTCAATATCGATTTCGCCTTCCAGATGCGTCAGCTCCGTGCGCCGCGCATCGGCAAACTTATCGCGAATTTCACTCATTTCGGTCTTGATTACGCCCATCAGCAACGCCTCATCCGCAAGCAGGCTGCGCAGGTAGGCAATCACCTTTTGCAGCTCGTCAAACTCGCTTTGCAGCTTATCGCGCTCCAGCCCCGTAAGCCGCGCCAGACGCATATCCAAAATCGCCTGCGCCTGCTTATCGCTGAACTGGAAGCGCGCAATCAGCGCCGCGCGCGCCGTGCTCACATCGCTGGATGTTTTGATAATCTGCACGATTTCATCGATATGATCCAGCGCAATCAGCAGCCCCTCCAAAATATGGGCGCGCGCCTCGGCCTTATCCAGATCATACTGCGTGCGGCGGGTAACAACTTCCTTCTGATGGCGGATGTAGTGGTAAATCATCTCCCGCAGGGTAAGCACCTTGGGCTCGCCATCCACCAGCGCGAGCATATTGACGCCAAAGGTTTCCTGTAACTGCGTGTGCTTATACAGGGTGCTCAGCACCACCTGAGGGTTTACATCGCGCTTGAGCTCGATAACCACGCGCATGCCGTTACGGTCGCTTTCATCGCGGATATCACTCACGCCATCCACGCGTTTTTCATGCACCAGCTCGGCGATTTTCTCCACCATCTTGGCCTTATTGACCATATAGGGAATCTCGTTGATCACAATGCGCTGGCGGTTTTGCGCCATCGGCTCGATATCCGTACGCGCGCGCATTAAAACGCGGCCACGCCCCGTATGGTACGCCGCGCGGATGCCGCTATGCCCCAGAATCATGCCGCCGGTGGGAAAATCCGGCCCTTTGATGAAGCCCATCAAATCATCCACCGTGCAATCCGGATGGTCAATCATATGGATGCAGCCATCCACCACCTCCCGCAGGTTATGGGGCGGGATGTTGGTCGCCATGCCCACGGCAATGCCGCTGGAACCGTTGACCAGCAGATTGGGGAACCGGCTGGGCAGCACCGTCGGCTGCATGAGGGTCTCGTCAAAGTTCGGGTAAAAATCTACCGTATTCTTATCGATTTCCCCCAGCAGGTGCATGGTCAGCTTTGCCATGCGGGATTCGGTGTAACGCATGGCGGCCGCGCCGTCTCCATCCACCGAGCCAAAGTTACCCTGCCCTTCTACCAGCAGATAGCGGATGTTAAAATCCTGCGCCAGGCGCACCATCGCGTCATATACGCTGCTATCGCCATGGGGGTGGTATTTACCCAGCACATCGCCCACCAGGCGCGCGCTTTTACGAAAAGGCTTATCCGGCGTCATGCCCAGTTCACTCATGGCGTACAAAATGCGCCGATGCACCGGCTTGAGCCCATCGCGCACATCCGGCAGCGCGCGGTTGATAATCACCGCCATCGCATAGCTGATGAACGATGTTTTCATTTCCAGTTCCAAATCCATGGGAATCAGCTTATCTTGAATCGATGACATATACTGCTCCTTATTGCCGTAAAAGGCAAAGTGTTACAGGGGGTGGGTTACCCCCTGTTCCCCCTTTTTGTGTGCGGGGCGGCGCACTGCCGCTGGGGCGGGGTTCCGCCCTGCGGGGCGGGCAAGGGCTTTCCGCTCGCCCTTGCAACCTTCGGAGTCGCCATTTTACACGGCGGGCTCAGTGCGAGGGGTCGCCCTTGACGTAAACTTGTTACAGGGGGTGGGTTACCCCCTGTTCCCCCTTATTGTGTGCGGGGCGGCGCACTGCCGCTGGGGGCGGGGTTCCGCCCTGCGGGGCGGGGTTCCGCCCTGCGGGGCGGGCAAGGGC
>LVAQ01000003.1:0-38182 GCA_001604105.1 Clostridiales bacterium Firm_11 | reverse complement strand
CAACCTTCGGAGTCGCCATTTTACACGGCGGGCTCAGTGCGAGGGGTCGCCCTTGACGTACAGGAAAGTCGTCCAGCGCTACCGCGCGTAGCGGGGGTAGTGGTTGGTTTGGAAGGCTTTGCGCGCGGTAGCGCTGACCGACAAGCCTGTCCGCCTGCGAGCGACCCCTCGCACCACCCGCCTGCTTGTGCTATGGCGACAGGGGAAATTCCACTGTCTATGTTGGACGCGTATTCATGGTAATTGCAATATTGGCAACATTCTACGGTACTCGATGGTCGCAGAGCCAGAAATGAAAACGAACGTCACCTTCTGTTCACTGACCACTACAAGCACACCCATGCCCATGCCAACACCGCAGGCGATTTGCCATGCCCGCCCCGCCTAAGAAGGCTACACCCGAAGGTTTCCAAAGGGCGAGCGGAAAGCCCTTTGGTGCGCCCGCAGGCGCAGCCCCCGTACCCCCCCCTGTGGCAACCAGGGGTTGCAAGGGGGGATTGCCCCCTTTGCACACCCTGTGCGTGTGCGCACTTAAATATCAAGATCGGTTACGAGCTTGGCGTTCTCCTCGATGAACTCTTTGCGGGGCTCCACCTGATCGCCCATGAGGAGGGTGAGAATCTGATCGGCGGCGATGGCGTCCGTCAGGGTCACACGCATCATGGTGCGGGTATCCGGATTCATGGTGGTTTGCCACAGCTGCTCGCTGCTCATTTCGCCAAGGCCTTTATAGCGCTGTATTTCGGGCTTGGGGTCACGGCCTATTTCCTGCAAGAGCTTTTCCAGCTCCTCATCGTTGTACACGTAATGCTCTTTTTTCGCTTTAGTCACCTTGTACAGGGGCGGCATGGCGATGTACACATAGCCGTTTTCCACCAAAGGACGCATGTAGCGGTAAAAGAAGGTGAGCATCAGGATGCGGATGTGCGAGCCGTCTACATCGGCGTCGGTCATGCATACGATACGATGGTAACGCAGCTTGGCCAGGTCAAAATCATCCCCGTAGCCGCAGCCAAAGGCAGTGATCATAGATTTGATTTCGTTATTGCCCAGCGCGCGGTCAATGCGCACTTTTTCCACGTTGAGGATTTTGCCGCGAAGCGGCAGTATGGCCTGAAACATACGGTCGCGCCCCGTTTTGGCGCTGCCGCCGGCGCTGTCGCCCTCCACCAGAAAAATTTCGCATTTGGCGGGGTCACGCTCGGTGCAATCCGCCAGTTTGCCGGGCATGGACGCGCTTTCCAGCACGCTCTTGCGGCGGGTGAGCTCCCGCGCCTTGCGGGCGGCCTCCCGCGCGCGCGCCGCGCCGATGCAGCGATCCAGTATCGCGCGCCCGATGGACGGGTTCTCGCCCAGGTGGGTGGTCACGCTGTCATACACCAGCTTATCCACGATGGAGCGGGTTTCGCTGTTGCCCAGCTTGGATTTGGTTTGGCCTTCAAACTGCGGCTCGTGAAGCTTGACGCTCACAATGGCCACAAGGCTCTCGCGCACATCCTCACTTTTAAGGTTGGTTTCATTTTCACGAATGAACTTGAACTGCCGCCCATAATCGTTGATGGCGCGGGTGATGCCGGTGGAAAAGCCCGTCAGGTGCGTGCCGCCCTCGGGGGTGTGAATGTTGTTGGCAAAGGAAAAGAGGTTTTCCGAGTAGCTGTCGTTATACTGGAGGGCGACCTCCACATAGGTTTCCCCCACAAGCCCTTCCATGTAGATGGGCTCGGGAAACAGCACCTCTTTATTTTTGTTGAGGTATTTGACAAACTCGCGGATGCCGCCTTCATAATGGTACACGCGCTCCACCGCGGGGGTTGCGCGTTCATCCGTAATGGTAATGCGGATGCCCTTGTTGAGGAAAGCCATCTCGCGCATGCGCACTTTGAGGATGTTAAACTGGAACTCTCCGGTTTCAAATACGCCATCGGGGGTTTCGGGGGTTTTAACATCCGGCCAAAAGCGGATGGTGGTGCCGGTTTCGGTGGTTTCGCCTACGGTTTTCAAATCGTAAAGCACCTTGCCACGCGCGTACTCCTGCTGGTATATCTTGCCATCCTGACGAACGTTCACCTGTAGGCGGCGGGATAGGGCATTGACCACGCTGGCGCCAACGCCGTGCAGCCCGCCGGATACCTTGTAGCCTTCGCCGCCAAACTTGCCGCCCGCGTGCAGCACCGTCAGGCACACTTCCACAGCGGGTCGCCCAATTTTAGGGTGAATGCCCACCGGGAAACCGCGCCCGTTGTCGCTCACCTCACAGGAGCCATCGGCGTGCAGCGTCACGCGGATATCGGTACAATAGCCCGCTAGCGCTTCATCCACGGCGTTATCCACAATTTCGTATACACAGTGGTGCAGCCCGCGGTAGTCTGTTGAGCCGATATACATGCCCGGGCGCTTACGAACGGCCTCCAGCCCTTCCAGCACCTGTATCTGGTTTTCGTCATACATATCCTTTTGCACGGCGGTGGCGCTGCTGGCACTGCAGTATGCTGCGGCGGCGTTCATCTGCGCGCTGGCAGCCTGCTCCTCCGCCTCATCCTCTACAGGCAGTTGGTTTTGCGCTTCTTCGTCGGGCAAGGGTGGATGGTTGTTCTCCGGGGTTTCATTCTGCACCGTATGTTACACTCCTTTGGTTGCGATTGCGGGGGACGCGCGTGCGACGTTCGCGCGGGGCATTTTCGTCGCATCGCGGTGGCGCATCATGCTTATGGTCGCATTTTTGCCATAGCGTCGATCCCTTTTCGTAAAACGGCGGCGGGCGGGGTCACGCCCCGCCGAAACAGTCCGTCTACGCTTGAAAAAGCTATATTTTTCAACGCTTTATTATACCATTTTCCGCTTGTTTTGTGAAGGGTTTACTTCATTATAATATATTTTTGCATTGATGAACGCGCCGCACGTAAACCATGCCCTGCCGCCCGTGCCCCGTACCGGGCGGATGATCAACCTGCCGTATGTACCGCCTTGCGTCAAAGGTTACGGCAAAGTAATAAGCGGCGGAATTGTGGGGTTTGCCCTGCACGCGGGCGCCCGGTAAAGGTATAACGAGCCCCCGCGGCAACTTTTACCGCTGCGAATGAATGCGGCTCGGCTGTAAGTGTTTTCCCCAGCCTAAATGACGGGGTGAATGGTCGCTTGCAGTATACAACGGCAGGCAGAAAATTAAGCGTCACCACGGGCAAAGCCTCCCTGTGCAACGGGTTTGTGCGCTTGCCCGTATGTGCCGCTGTGGCGGTCTGCAAACGCACCCAAAGCATCACAATGCAAGCAATGACGAGGTGAATGGTCGCTTGCAGTATACTACGGCAGGCAGAAACGCAATGTCACCGCGGGCAAAGCGACCCTGTGCAACGGGCTTGTGCGCTTGCCAGCATGTGCCGCTGTAGCGGCCTGCAAACGCACCCAAAGCATCGCAATGCAGCAATAACGGGGTGAATGGTCGCTTGCAGTATACTACGGCAGGCAGAAATGCAGCGTCACCACGGGCAAAGCCTCCCTGTGCAACGGGTTTATGCGCTTGCCAGCATGTGCCGCTGTGGCGGCCTGCAAACGCACCCAAAGCATCACAATGCAGCAATGACGGGATGAAAAGTCGCTTGCAGTATACTACGGCAGGCAGAAACGCAGCGTCGCCACGGGCAAAGCCTCCCATGCAACAGGTTTATGCGCTTGCCAGCATGTGCCGCTGTGGCGGCCTGCAAACGCACCCAAAGCATCACAATCCGGTTTGTTTGCTACTTTTACGGCGATGCATAGCGGCCATGTTCTCGCAGGAAAACATGGCCGCTGGAACGTAGCGCAAAGGCGCGGAATCGCTTCACGCGCCTTTGCCCCATTGTGTTATTGAATTACGGTGATGCGCCCCTGCGGCGCGGCGTAGTCTTCCCCGATTACGCCGCCCAGCACTTCGCGGGTGTAATTGATGAGCGCGTCCTCCAAAGCGATATAGGTATTGAAGCCCGTCTGCTGGTTGGCGTACTTGAGCACATAGCTCTGGTCCCCGCCCGCGGCGCTGAAATCATTGGTCACAATCACATACGATTTGTCCGCGTCAAACGCTTCTCCGCCCACGGTATGGATGGTGACGCGGCTGCCGGGATTGGCGGGGGCAAAATAGGTGGACTCCGGGTATTGCTCCCCTTTTTCATACGGCACGGTCGTATCGATGGTGTAGGTGATGCCCGATACCTGCATAAAGCCGCCGCTCGGTTCCGGCGTGCTGAAGCTGCTCGCTTCCAGAAGCTCTAAAAGCTCGCTGCCGGTGAGCGTCATTACCTGCAAGGTATTGCCGTAGGGAAACACGGTTTTCATGTCCTTCATGGTCACATCGCCAATTTGGATGCTGGCGCGGATGCCGCCGCCGTTGTTGAAGGCTGCCACCACCGGCTGGCTGTAGCTTTGGTTAGCCTGCCAGAGCATCGCGTCGGTGCAGAAATCCCCCAGATTGGTCTCCTGTGTGCGCACGCCGGGGGCTTTGTTGCCGTCCAGCAGCACCAGCGTGCTGGCAAACGCTACGGAAAGCTCCGCCTCGATGGCATCATGAAGCGCTTGTATCTCCGCGCTCAGCTCCGCGTCGCCATAGGCGGCGGAAACCTGTGTGGGCTGCGCCGCAAACAGCGAGGCGGAAAGCGTTTGCCCGTCAAACACCACTTCGCCGATATTGTGCCCGTAGCTGCCCGTGCTCACCAGCAGCGTGGTGGGCACGTTCTCCGCCCCCTCCTCATGCTTTTGGGGCAGGCGCTCATTGAGCACCACATGGCTGTGCCCGTCGATAAACAGGTCAATGCCTGTAACATTGGCGATTACATCCGTAGAGCGGTTGCCCGCGCTTTCTTCATCCACGCCCAGGTGACCCAGCACCACCACCAGATCAGCCCCCGCGGCCTTGACTTCATCCACATAGCGCTGGGTGGCGGCGTAGAGTTCATCCCCCATCAGGAAGGATACGTTCTTCATCAGCGCCGGGTTGGCCTTGGTGAGGGTTTCGGGCGTATCCAGCCCGATCACGCCCACGGTGTAGCCTTCCAGCGCAAACAGGCGGTAGGGTTCAAAGTACAGCGTTTTGTCCGCGGTGCGCAACAGATTTGCGCACAGGATGGAGAATGTTGCCGTTTCCGCGTTTTGCAGAAACTGATCCACGCCCCAGTCAAACTCATGGTTGCCGGGGCACATCGCGTCATACCCGGCATCGTTCATCAGCTTGAATGCCGTCGCGCCCTTGCTCAGGTTGACAATCGGCTGCCCCTGCGACGCGTCGCCCGCGTCCAGCAGCAGCACCTGCGCGCCCAGTGCCTGCGCATCCGCCTTGTATTGTTTGATTTGCGCATACCCCACCGAGGGCACGGCGGGATCGGTGATCACATAGCCGTGAATGTCATTGGTGTGCACGATCACCAGTTTTCCCGACAGATCCACAGGCTGATCCGCCAGGGCAGGCGTCAGGGAAAGGGAAAGCATCGCCAGTGCAAGCAGCGTGGAAAGCCACTTTTTCATGATCGTTTCCTCCCTATTCGGTTGGTGCAGTGTATGCATCGATGGCTTCATGATAACAAAAAAAGACGGGAACGTCAATTTGGGGGCGGCAGGGGTGCCATTTCGACAGCACGGCAACGCATCCCGTTACCGCACAAGGCTTTCTGCGCCGCGCATGCCATGCGGCGCGTACCGTGCGATGGCGGGCAGGTTGCGCTAAAAACAGCAAACACGATGGGGGCCTGCGCGCAAACGCACGCCTCCATCGTGTCTAAAACCCTGTATGAGTGCTACGCTGCCTGCATGACAGCCAACAGGAGCAGTCGCTTGACCGCTCCCCCTACTCCTCCTCATCTTCCACCGCAATGCCCAGCGCCACGGCCAGTTCGCTGGCGCGGCTATCCGCATCCCGAAAACCGCTGAGCCCGGCAAACAGATCATACGCCTGCCGTGTTTCCCCCTGCGCGGCCAGCGCATCCGCGTGATCATACTGCTGATCCCGGGAAATATCCTTGAGTTCTTTGATTTCCTGCTGGCTGGCCAGATAATCCCCCAGCAGTGAAAACAACTGCAACGCCTGCTCATATTGCTTTTGTTGTTTCAATGATTTGGCGTAGTAGTAGATTTGGGACTGGAGGTTATCCATGCGCTCCGCCGAATCGGCATAGGGCTGCGCATCGGCATAGGAAAACAGCGCGGTTTGATAATCCTTGTCTGCCTCCGCCAGCAGGGCGGTGCAGTAGGCGTAACGCAAAGGCGCATCCTCAAAAGCGCCCAGCGCGTGGAAGGCGGTAGCGGCATCGGCATACGCGCCCTGAGTTTGCAGCACATCGGCAAGGCAATACTGGTAGCGCTGCCTGCCGTACATAAAATCCTGCGTCTGTTCAAAATACGGCGTGGCGGCGGCAAAATCGCCCTGCTCATACAAAACCAGCCCGCGGGCGTAGGCGGCATAAGTCGCGGCTTGTTCAAACTCCCCCAGGCGGGCAAATGCATCGGCGGCCTGGGCATAATCCCCCGCCGCAAAGATGCTGATGGCGCGGTCATACGCGCCGCTTTTGTCCCCCGCGCAACCCGCAAGGACGGCCGCGCAAAGCAGGCACATCAGTACGAGCGCCGCACGCCGCCGACGGCTTTTTTTCACAGTTTGCCTTCCTTTCTGCGCAGCGCCTCGTAGTCATCCCGCAGGATGGCGTACAGCGCCACATCCACATAGCGCCCTTTGTTATAGACACGCTGGCGCAGCACGCCTTCCTGACGCATGCCCGCATGACGCATCACCGCGCCGCTGGCAGGGTTGTCCAGCTCATGCTGCGCCTCTACGCGGTTCAGGCGAAGGGTATCAAAACAAAAGGCAAGGATGGCCGCTACGGCTTCGCTCATCAGCCCGCGATTCCAGTACTGTCTGCTCAGGCTGTAGCCGATCTCGGCGGAACGGTTTTCCTGCAAAATCCACATGAGCCCGATGGTGCCGATGACCTTCTTCTCCTGCGTATGCTCGATGACAAACGTACCGGGCTGCCCCGCGCGGTACTGCCGCAGCAGGTAACGCAAGTAGC
This sequence comes from Clostridiales bacterium Firm_11, assembly GCA_001604105.1. GTDB lineage: Bacteria > Bacillota > Clostridia > Christensenellales > Aristaeellaceae > CAXXOK01. The sequence goes on along the minus strand of LVAQ01000003.1, from coordinate 31,151 downwards.
CGCGTGTTTGCCAGATGGAGGTATGCGCCTCCCATAGCACGTGGCGGGCAACCAGGGGGTCGCGGGAGTATTCGTACATATCACGCGCGTCATTCATGCGCGCGGCGCGCAGGGTGAGGGTGGGGGTCGTAAGCACAGGCAGCCTCGCGAAGATGTCACTTTCGATCAACATGCGGCAATATCCTTATCTACAATGATACGGCGTTGGGCGTAGCGGCCTTCAGGCGGCAAACATGGCAGGGGTAAACAAGACGGGTTCCCCGGTTGCGATCCCAAGCACCAACGTAAAAAGCCCGAAGGCAAGCAGCACAAAAAGCAGGATCATCAGCATGGCAAAGCCGTTTATTCGCTTATGCGGCTTCATGGTGGGTTGTGTCATCCATGGCTCCCTCCTTACCCGGCGTTGGGGTTACTGTATTTTCACCGTACACGGGGATACGGCAGGCTGTTTGAATCGTTTTCTATGGTGTCGGCGGCAGGGATGCCGGCACGGCGCCAAGGCCAAGCTTTGCCCACGCCATCAGCAGACCCAGCGCGGTTTTGCCGTCGGCGATTTCCGCGCGCATCACCATGGCTACCGCCTGTGCAAGGGGCATGCGCACAGTATGCAAAAACTCATCCGCATCGGGGTGCGCGGCGCTTTTGGTAAGCCCCGTAGCCAGGTAAATACGCACACGCTCCGTGCAAAAACCGGGGGTGGTGATCATCGGGCATAGCAGCGTAAGCGTTTGCGCGACAAGCCCTGTCTCTTCTTCCAGCTCACGCACGGCGCAGGTGTAGGGATCTTCGGCGGCGTGATCCAGCTTGCCCGCGGGTATCTCCAGGGTAACGGTATCCACCACCACACGGTGTTGGCGTACCAAGGTCACATAGCCCTGATCATCCACCGGCACAACCGCCGCCGCGCCCTTGTGGCGTACGATCTCCCGCAGCGCCTCTCTGCCATCGGGCAAACGAACCACCATATGGTGTACATCAATCAGCGTACCCTCGAACACCCGCTGTTCCCGCAGAGGCGTTTCCAGAATATCCGCGTCCTGCGGCTGGTTCAGGTTCCCTGTGGTATGCGCCACACCCGATCGCCTCCGTTGCGTTTTATCATGGATGGTATTCTACATGCACCCGCGCAAACCCTTGTGACCCTGAAAAACATTCGTAACAATTATCAAACGCAATCATCGTCTCACCCCTTGGAAACCCGCTTAGCGCAACAAGTTTTCGCCTTGACAATACGTTACCAAGCCGTTACAATGAAGGCAACAAAGGCCGATTTTCGCCCTTTTCAGCGTGCCTTTTGGATGAAGGAGGTATCCCTCATGATGAATCGCGTCCGTCCTGCACTGCGCCGCCTGGCTGCGGGTTTTATAAGTGCATTGATGCTGTTCTCCCCGCTCGCAATCCCCGCGCTGGCGCTGTCGCAGCAGGATTTGGCCACCATGCCCACCGTGGCCGTCTACTATCAGGATTCGCCGGAGGGCGCGCAGCAATCCATGATGGCGACCCCCACGCAGGATATGTACGGCAAGGCCTATTGGGTCACCCTGCCCACGGGCGCCTTTGCGAACCCTGTAACGCTCAGCGTGCTGGCTAACCCCGCCACCACCTACACCTTCACCCCCGCCGATGGCACGCCCCTGTTTACCGATCCTGCCACCGTGGATTACAACGGCGCTTCCACGCTCATCACTGCCTATCAGGATGGGGTGATGGTGGATGAATACCGCCTGTATGTATCCAGCGTGGCCATGCCGGTGCTGGCGCCGCCCGCCAGCGTACCCGTCTACTATGTGGACGCGGATAACCCCGGCAATGTGCTCTACAGCGAGCAGTACACCGCCTATCACGATCAGGAAAACATCGTGACTGCCTATCCGGATCGCGTACCCGCGGAGTATACGCTGATTGGCGATTCAATCCAGTATGTTACGGTGGATGCCAACGGGGTGGCTTCGCCCGCCAGCGTCACCTTCTCCTTCCAGCGCGCGGCAGAACCCGCCAGCGGCATGCTCACAGTATACTATACCGATATCGGCGGCAATGAGCTTGGGCATCCCCAAACCTTTACGCTCAGCCCCGGCAGCTACCCCATCTCGCCGGATATGAGCAACATCCCTTCGGGCTATGTGCTCAGCGCCGCATCGCCCACGCAGGTGCAGGTGAACGTATCGGATACGGGCGTTGTAACGCCTGAAGCCATCATCTTTGAATTTGAAGAAGTACAGGCGCCTACCGAGGCACCCACTGAAGCACCTACCGAAGAACCTACCGAGGTTCCGACCGATGCCCCAACCGAAGCGCCTACTGAAGCCCCTACCGACGCGCCCACTGAAGCGCCCACCGACGCCCCTACCGACGCGCCCACTGAAGCGCCCACCGAAGTACCTACCGATGCCCCCACTGATGCGCCCACCGATGCCCCCACCCAGACGCCCGAACCCGTGATGGTGCCGGTTAATCGCTACGCGCAAACCAACACGGTTGCCAACTTCCGCACCCAGCCGGATACCGACAGCAAAAAGGCGTTTGCCAATGTGTCCAGCAACACCTACGTATGGGTGCATGGCACCATCGATGTGGTGGAATCCAGCGGCGAGGTGCGCACGTGGGCGGTCATCACCTACAACGGTACCGATTGCTATGTGTGGAACAGCCTGATTAACACCCTCTCACAGGAGGATAGCGATACCTATAATTACGCCCAGCCCACCCCCGTGCCGGGCACCCAAACCGAACCGCCGCCCGTAACCCAGGCGCCTACCGATACGCCGGAGCCCACCCAGGAACCCACCCAGGCGCCGACCGATACCCCCCTGCCCGCGCAGGTGACCGGGTACTTTATCACCACAACCGAAGCGCAGCTGGTCGCGGGCGCGGGCAGTGATATCATCCTCAATGTATTGCCCGAACAGACCCCTGTGTATGTGGAGGGGCAGAACTTTGTGGATAACACCACCTGGCACATGACCAGCTATCAGGGTACGCCGGGGTATATCCGTAATGAAGCGCTGCGTCCCATGACGCAGGCGGAAATCGACGCCATGAACGCGACCCCCGAACCCACTGACGAGCCTACGCAAGCCCCAACCGAAATTCCAACCGATTTACCCACGCAGGCACCTACGGAGGCGCCTACCGCAGCACCCACGGATGCGCCCACCGCCGCGCCCACCGCCGCGCCCACCCAAACCGCAACCGCTACAGCAACCCCCACGGTAGTGGTTACGGCCGTCCCGACCGAAGTGGTTACGCAGGATCCCAGCATGTATATGGGGTATGCCGTGACCACCGTGACCACGGCGCTGCGTTCCGATGCCTCCATGACGGATACTTCTGTTATCACAATGCTCTCGCCTAATACGCTGCTCTATATCAACGGACAGGCCACCGTCAACAGCGTGCTGTGGTCCAGCGCACAGGTACGCCTTGGTTCCACTGCATCGGGCATTGTACAGGATGGTGCCCTCAAACACATTACCCAGGCCGAGGCGGATGTGCTGATTAACGCCTATAACACGGCCAATGCCACGCCTACCCCCACCCCAACGCCCACGCCCACACCAGTGCCCGCCCAGCTTAGCGGGTACTATATCACGCTGGGTAACGTGCCCATGCGTACGGTGACCAGCAACTATGCAGACATCCGCCTTTGGCTGGCGGGCAATACCGTGGTGTACGTCAGCGGCCAGCTCTACAACGAAGGATACGGCTGGCATAGCAGCTATTACGGCGAGAATGTTGGCTATATCCGCACCGATCAAATGCGCAAGCTTAGCGATGCAGAGGTACAGGCCTACCTGCAAAGCCTGTCCACTCCCACCCCCACCCCCGCCAGCACGGTAAGCCCCTACGATCCCAACGCGGCTTCCAGCTATGGCTATGTGCATTCATCCACGCTCAATTTCCGCGCTACGCCCTCTACCAGCGCGACCAAGCTCAAAACGCTGCGGCAGTATGCCTTTGCGTTGGTACTGGGTTCACGCACGGTCAACGGCAAGGTATGGTACAACATCAACCATGGCGGCGTTGTCGGCTGGGTAGATAGCCAGTATTTCAAAGTGCTCACCCTTGCGGAACTGCCCGTGTTTCTCACCAGCAGCAATTACCTGCAAGGAATCACCAACAATAGTACCACGAGCACCAGCTCGGGCAGTACGGGCACAACCGGCACGACCGGCACAACCGGTACCAGCTCGCAGGGGCAGGTTTCCTCGGTAGAAGATTGGAACGTAGGCGTATGGCAGAACCCCAACGTAGGTGTCAATGCCAGCTATGAGCCCTTTGACCCTTACGCTACGCCCACAGCGCCCGCCGTAACCGAAACCCCTGAACCCGAGCCCACCGAAACCTTTACCATCGGCACCATGATCCCCATTGAATACCTGGATGATGCTACCGAAACCCAGGCCGATAATGGCTGGGTCGGGTTGCTGATCGGCGGGGTGGTGCTGCTGGGCGGCGCGGGCGGCGTATACGCCTATGCGCTCAACCAGAATAAAATGCGCAGGCTTGCCGCCAAGAATGCCGCCGCCAGCCGCCGCAACGGCGCAACCGGCAGCAGCACAACCGGCAGCACAGCCGCGGGCAATGGCCTTGGCACAGCGCAGGGCAGCACCACAAGCCCCTACACGCGCCGCGCCGTAGCCGCGCCCCCGGTAACAGGCACTACCAAGCGGCCGGAGGATGGCGCTGCGCGCAGCCCCAGCGTCAGCCCCTATGCAAGGCCTTCGGATACTTCCGGCTCGCCCTACGCAGGCAGCGGCGCAACATCCTACACCACGGGTACACCGCCGTATGGAAGCGCCACAACGTCATCCCCGGCAAGCCGCGGCGCAGCCAGCCCGTACGCGCGACCCGTCGGCGAACCTTCCCCCTACGCAAAACCGCTGGATGATGCGGATTCGCTTGCCGATACGTCCCTGAAGCCCACCGAGGGCACCGAAACGGACGCCCCTGCGGATAACACCGCCGCATCCGGCACAAATCCCTTTGCAAAGCCCATAACGCCGCCCACGGCAGGCACGGCCAACCGTACATCGCCAAGCAACCCCTACGTGACGGCTAAACCCACGCAAGCCGCCGAGGAGGATGGCGCCGTGAACCCCACGCCGCGCCGCACCACCCGCGCGGGTCGCCGCCAAAGCACACCGGAGGATACGACGCCCGACGCATGAGCAGGTAAGCCGTGATGGCGACCTCCCGCTTCACCCCTGATACCAGCAAAGCCTCCCGCCACGCCATGTTGCGTGCGGGAGGCTTTTTGTTGACAACACAAACCCCAAAAACCGCTTCTGCGAAACCGCACCGCTGTGATAGCATGCGCTGGTAATGGCAGCATCCGGCACAGGCGAGCGCCTATCCATGGCACGGTGTGGGATATTTCTCTCGCGGCGGCTGCGTATTCCCTAAGTCGCGCCAACACAGCCTAACACAGCAGCACACCAACGGCCAAAACCGATGCCGTTACACCCCATGCCACGCCTGTTGTGATGGTCCCAAAGGCAATGCGTTTGCGCTTACCATGCATCGCAAAAAAGCATGGTACCTCGGTGCTTTTCCTTACCTGCCCGGTGCTGGCCTGTGGGTGCGCACGCATGTCAGCTTATTTAGAATTCCCGGTTAGTTTCTGCCATCACTCGCCTCCCAGCGCTGCGGGCTGTTCGCTCGCTTTCGCTTTCTTTGTGAAGTGAGCCTTCGGGGCTCAACTCCCAACCCACCGCAGGGGTTTCACCCCTGCACCCTGACCAGGACTACTCGCCCTGAATCCAGCTTTTTTGACAATCTGGCTTGTGTGTGAATACACATGTGCTTTCAGGCCATGCGTACGTTCCATCCCGCTATGGAAAACACCGCATTTTCACCATCCGTTCAGGTTCGACATTTCCCACTTGTACCTACAGTCAGTACATACTATCCAGCAGTCAGTATATACTATTTGTAGCATTTCGCGCTAATAGTTCTGCGGATGATCACGTGCAACACGGAAGCATCGGGATTAGGTTTGTTGCGTTCGCCGGACTGATGCAGGCGAACGCGCTGGAATGCCAATGCAGAAATTGGAGGATACGCGTGTGAAGGAGAGAATTCTAGCATTATTGGAAAAAATCGAGGATGAGCAGTTTCTGGAGAGCATCTACTGGTACATCGATCGCAAAGTGGTGCGCGATGCCGCCGCGAAACAAAACCCTGTAGAAACGGAAAAACCCTGAGCGTTGCCGCGCGGTTGACCGCCTCACGCGGGCATGTGCATGCGATGGTTGCCGCAAGGTTTATGGCTCCGTACCAAAGTCGACGCATGCATCAACCTCCCGCGGTGTGCGGCCCCCTTTGCCGCGCACTGGCAACCCTCAGGCTTGCACGCGGCAGCGTGCGCAGGCCACACACGCAAGCCGAGCCCTGCCGCCTGCTTTGCACATACAGCGCAAGGTAGCCGCAAACACAGGGCTACAAACGGGCTGTATGTGGGTTCATTCGATATCCCTTGACGCCTGCGCTATCGTACGGGTGATTCTCTGCCGTGATGCGTAATCAAAGCGACTGCGCAGCGGTGCGCAGCCTGCCTTTCACAACGAACGCTCGGGGCAAGCGCCGCGCAGGTAACGCGTTCATGGAATAAGAACGTAAAAAGCCGTTTTGCGGATCGCAGCCGCCTGTGTGCCGTGTGCAATGCGCCACGCCCGCCTATGCTTTGCCGTGTGCATGCCGCCTGCTTACCCGCTATCATCCCATTTCAGTGTTTATGCTGCCTGGCATTGTAAAGGCGCTCCACAAACACGCCGATGTGCTCCCACGCCTCGGTAGGCATGTCAATCAGCTCCCGAAGCGCCGCTTTGACGAACTCATTATCGCCGCTCATGATGCGCTCCAGTTTATCCACCAGCACTGTTTCCGCGGGCGCGCTCATGGGCGCTATCCCGTCCCTGAGCCATTCATAACTGATGCCCTGCTCTCGGCAAATTAGCCGGATAACAGCTTCCGGCGGCTCCACACGCCCATTCTCCCACGAGGCAACCACATCCCGCGTCACACCCACGCGTTTGGCAAAGGCTGCTTGTGTCAGCCTTATTTGTTTGCGAACCTGCTTGATCCGCTCCTTCACTGCTCACACCCCCTTTAGGTGCATTGTATCATGCAAACTTGTGTTTGTCTACACATTTTATCCATCTTTCGTGTTGACACACACATTATGCTCCTCTATAATGTGTCCATATCCACACAATACTAATGCTCGTGGGTATCTATCCACTTTTCATCGGTTCCACCATCGCAGCCATCCGGCAATTCGCACCTCCACGCCTGATGGCCACAACACAATGAAACAGAGAGGAGTCAATTTTTATGCCGCAATCCCTTGGCAAGCCTATACGCAGCAAGGCGCAGATTCTTGCGCAGATCGATCGGCAACTGCCGCAGCTGCCCCATGCACAGCAAAATCTGGTGGCAGCCTACGCGCGGGGGATCTCCGCGGGGCTTTCGCTGTCGGCCAGCCTTGCCCCATCCCTGCACACCGATGCCCCCAAACGGCGCGAGCGTAAATAGCCATGCGTACCCCACGCGCGCAATGTTCGCAAACAGGCGTGTTTGTAAGGCGCATCGCCAGTGTGCGTTTTCCGCCGCTGCCGCACAGCGTAAACCCCTATAACACAAGAGCCTGCCAAAGCTACGCTCCAGCAGGCAATACATTGGGAACATGTCCCAAGGAATAGCCTAATCCTATCACATATGCCATTTTTATGCAAGCACTTTTTGTGCGTTCCACACAATCCAGCTACCAAACATTGGAAGGATGGTTATCAACATGCAAACGAACGCCCGCGTATGGCGCGCCGCCGAAACAAACCCCGTCAAACGTTACCTGATGGAATACCACACGCTGGTTTGCCGCCGTGACGCGCTCTTGCTTGAGCTGGAGCGCCTGCGCGAAGCCACCCAGCGCGTGACCAGTCATATGGGCGCGCAGCGGCTTAGCGGCCTGCCCAACCACAACACCCAGGAAGATGCGATGCTGCGCGTGGTCGATGGGCAAGCACGCCTTGCGCAGGTTGTTGCGCATATTGATGAATCGCTGGCCGTGCGCCTGGCGCTGATCGACCGTTTGCAGGATGAGCGGCATAAAACGCTGCTCACCCTGCGCTATATACGAGGGCTCACGTGGGAAGCTATCGGCTATCAAATGCACTATGAACGCACGCAGGTGTTTGAAATTCATAACACGGCGCTTGAGGAAGCGCGAGGGGTCATGGCGGGATAGCCGCGTTCGCTGGCAAGTGGCTTACTGCGGCGTGGAAAAGCCATCGGCTATCAAATGCACTATGAACGTACGCAGGTGTTTGAAATTCATAACACGGCGCTCGATGAAGCGCAAGGGGTCATGGCGGGATAGGCGCGTTTGCAGGCAAGCGGCTTACTGCGGCGTGCGTTGCCATCGGTTATCAAATGCACTATGAACGTACGCAAGTGTTTGAAATTCATAACACGGCGCTTGAGGAGGCGCAAGGAGTCATGGCGAGATAGCCGCGTTTGCGGGCAAACGGCTTACTGCGGCGTGGAAAAGCCATCGGCTATCAAATGCACTATGAACGCACGCAAGTGTTTGAAATTCATAACACGGCGCTTGTGGAAGCGCAAGGAGTCATGGCGGGATAGGCGCGTTTGCAGGCAAGCGGCTTCTGCGATGTGGAAGAACCTTGCAGCGGCGAAGCGCACACGATAGTACAAACGCCAAAACCCACGGTGCCGCCAGCGCTCACCACGCCCCAGCCGGATGCCTTGCACCGCCCACCCGTTACGCAATTTATGCAATCGAAAAACACCCCGCCTGCCCATTGCCATGCATTCATACTATGGCTGGGCAGGCGGGGTGTTTGCTTGTTGCCTGTCAGGTATTCTTTCGATGATGCGGAAAGTCATGCTTGGGAAAAGGCTTTGCGGCGGCTGTCGATTCGGCTGAAAAGCCACGGCAAACCCGGCGCGGTTTCACGCTTGGCAAGCCCCGGGCGCATCAGCGCCGTGCGGGCAGGCGGGAAGGGCTTTTTTCGCAGCGCTTATTCAGGTGCTTTCCTTCTCCGTCAAACTCCAGGGCATCACCAGCGGCTCCTGCGGCTGCCCGCCGATCATATGCATCAGCCGCCGTACCGCTTCCACGCCCAGCTTCTGCTTGGGATGATCCAGCGATGATATGCGCACCGCCGCCAAATCCGCCATGGTGCTGTTATCAAAGCTCATAATGGCCACATCGCCGGGCACCGCCTTGCCCGCATGCAGCAGCAGGTTTAGCAGCGGCACCGCTACCTCATCATTGTAGCAAACCACGGCGCTGCACCCTTCTACAACGCTCAGGCCATACTGGTTGACCATATCCACACGTGTTCCGGTGGAAAACCACAGCACACGATCATCGGTTAAGGCGAGCCCGTGTTCTATCAGCGCGCTGGTATACCCCAGGTAGCGTTCATGCCCCTGCCGATCATCATTTTTGAAAATGCCCGCAATACGCCTGTGCCCTTTGTGAATCAGCAGATTGGTCGCGTCATACCCGCCCTGCCGATCATCCGTTACGACGTAGGGAAACCCTTCCAAATCCTGATAATACCCGTTGAGGAACAGCACGGGTATGCCCTGCTGGCGCAGCTTGCGGTATAAATCCAAATTGGGATTGGGCAGCGCGCTTTTGGTTCCCTCCACCAGCAGCCCATCGATGGGTTTTTGCAGCAACTCATTGATGATGCGGCGCTCATTATCCACACGGTTGTTGGTGGCAAACAGCATGGCGGTATACCCGTTGATGCTCAATTCCTGCTGGATGCCCGATAGGATGCTGGGCAGGATGTACTCGCTGATGTACGTGCTCACCACCGCCACATTATGCATCCAGCTCTTTTGGACGCGCGGGCTTCTAACATACGTACCACTGCCGCGGATGCGCTCGGTAAGCCCCTCCGCGTCCAGTATGCCCAGCGCCTGCCGTACCGTCTGCCGACTGCAGGCGTGCATTTTGGTCAGCTCATTCTCGGAGGGGAGCTTTTCGCCCGTCACATACTTACCGTTCTGGATGGCGGTGCGCAGCGTATCGGTCAGTTGCAGGTACTTGAATTTTTCCACGCGCGCACGCCTCCTTTCGGCTTTAATTTTCATGCTGTATGACGCGGCACGCAGCCCGCCACGGGTAGGCAAACCGTTCTACGCGTGTGCCTTGCGGCCGCTTGCGTGCTTATGGCAATGCCGCCGCATGGCAATACGCATGTGCCAACGCGCGGCAGCACGCGCGTTGCCATTTGCGATGGCTGTGCGCCTACCGCCGCGCGTATCTGTGTTTTCGCAACCTGGGACAGGCCAACCGCGTTTCATGCGCTGCGTAGCATACGCAAGGTTTATTTCTTCTTTTTGCTCAGCACATCAAAGGCGACGGCCATCAGCAGTACAAAGCCTTTGATCGCCTGCTGCCAGTCTACCGAAATGCCCATGATGGACATACCGTTGTTGAGCACGCCCATGATAAGGCCGCCCACAATCGCGCCAAACACCGTGCCGATACCGCCGCTGGCGGAAGCGCCGCCGATGTAGCAGCTGGCAATCGCGTCCAGCTCAAAGTTTACGCCGGCCTTGGGGGTGGCGGCGTTCAGGCGGCCGGCAAACACGATGCCCGCAACCGCGGAAAGCACGCCCATGTTGACATACACCCAGAAGAACACGCGCTTGGTGTTGATACCCGATAGCCGCGCGGCCTTCTCATTGCCGCCAAAGGCATAGATGTGACGGCCGATGGTGGTACGGCTGGTCACAAAGGAGTAGATCATAATCAGCACGCCCAGCAGCACCAGCACGGTGGGGATGCCTTTGTAATCATTAAGCCAGAAGGTGAACAGGTTGATGCCCACCACCATCAGCGTAACCTTGACGGCCAGCATCGCGGGGGAAAGCACGGCGAAGTTATAGCGGCGCATTTCCGCGCGTTTGCGAAGCTCGCTGATGATGTACAGCACGCTTACCAGAATACCGAAGGCAAGGGTCAACAGGTTTAGCTGCTTGCCAAACAGCGAGATCGGCCCCAGCAGGTCGGTCAGCACATCCGGCACAAACCCGGCGGATACCACGGTGTAGATATCCGGGAAGGGCGCTTTGGTCTGCCCGTTCAAAATCGCCATGGTCAGCCCGCGGAAAATCAACTGGCCGGCCAGGGTTACGATAAACGCCGGAATGCGCACATAGGAGATCCAAAAGCCCTGCCATGCGCCAATCACGCCGCCAATCACCACCGAAAGCACCAGCACCAGCACGGGATCCATCTTGAAATCCATGATGAACACGCCGCTGGTGGCGCCGATAAACGCCGCGATGGAGCCGACCGACAGGTCGATGTTTCCGGTGAGGATGCACAGCAGCATACCGATGGCCAGCACCAGCACGTAGCTGTTTTGCATGATGAGGTTGGATACGTTCAGCGGCTTGAGGAGCACGCCTTTGGTCAAAATCTGGAACAGGATCATAATGGCAATCAAGGCGATGCCCATGCCATACTGGCGCGCGTTGAACTGAATCTTACGGTTACGGTTGGTCAGTTGTGTTCCCTCCATGGTTTAACCCTCCCTGCTGCTTTGCATGATGCAGCGCATAACGCTTTCTTGGGATGCTTCCTGCTTGGAAAGTTCGCCGACGATTCTGCCCTGGTTCATCACATACACGCGGTCGCTGATGCCCAGCACCTCCGGCAGCTCGCTGGAGATAATGATGACAGCCTTGCCCGCGGCGGCCAGCTTGTTAATGATGGTATAAATCTCATACTTGGCGCCCACGTCGATGCCGCGCGTGGGTTCATCCAGAATGAGCACATCCGGGTCGGCGAAGATCCAGCGGCTCAGGCACACCTTCTGCTGGTTGCCGCCGGAGAGGTTTCCCGCCAGTTGGGAAATGGAGGGTGTTTTGATATTGAGCTTGGCGCGGTACTCCTCAGCGACTTGAATCTCGCGGTTGCGGTTGATCACAAAGCGTTTGCTGAGCTTGCCCAGGCTCGCCATGGAGATATTCTCGCGGATGTCGTTAATCAGGATAAGCCCGGCGGTTTTGCGATCCTCGGTGAGGTACGCAACGCCATGGCGGATGGCATGCTGGATGGTTTTAAACTCCACGGGCTTGCCGTCCTTTTTCATGGTGCCGGTGATTTTTCTGCCATAGGCTTTGCCGAACATGCTCATGGCAAGCTCGGTACGGCCGGCGCCCATCAGGCCCGCGATGCCTACTACCTCGCCCTTGCGCACATGCAGGCTTACGTTTTTAATCACCTGTTTGTCCTCATCAATGGGGTCAAAGGCGCACCAGTTTTCCACCGAGAAGTATACATCGCCGATCTCCGACTCCCGCGCGGGCCAGCGGTCTTTGATCTCGCGGCCTACCATGCCTTTGATGATGCGATCCTCGCTCATCTCGTCCACATCTTTGACCAGGGTTTCGATGGTGGCGCCGTCACGCAGGATGGTAATGCTATCGGCCACTTGCTCCACTTCATTGAGCTTATGGCTGATGATGATGCACGGCACGCCCCGGCGTTTAAGCTCCCGGATAATATCCAGCAGATGGGCGCTTTCCGCCTCGTTGAGCGCGGCCGTCGGCTCATCCAGAATCAACAGCTTTACTTCTTTGGCCAGCGCTTTGGCAATCTCCACCAGCTGCTGTTTGCCCACGCCGATGTCCTTAATGAGGGTATCGGGGTTCTCGTGAAGCCCAACGCGCGCAAGCAGCTCGCTCGTTCTCGCGCGGGTCTCCTGCCAGTTGATCACCCCGCCGCGCGCGCGCTCATTTCCCAGGAACATATTTTCTGCGATGCTCAAATAGGGCACCAGCGCCAGCTCCTGATGGATGATGGCAATGCCCTTGCGTTCGCTATCTTTTATGTTATGAAATTCACATTCTTCCCCTTGAAAAACAATGCTGCCCGTGTACGTGCCATGCGGGTACACACCGCTGAGCACGTTCATCAGCGTGCTTTTGCCCGCGCCGTTTTCGCCGACCAGCGCGTGGATTTCATTATCTTTGACAACCAAATTGACGTGATCCAGCGCGACGACGCCTGGAAACTCTTTGGTGATGTCGATCATTTCGAGTATCACGTTGTCCATGGGCGATCTCACACTCCTTATATCAATGCGTGAGGAGAATCATGCGACGCGGCTCGCCGGGCATGCATTGCGAAACGGTCGCCTGCACAGCGCGTCCGTCCGCCTTGCGTACTTTTTTCGACATTGGGAACGTACTACCTGCAATGCCGCCCATCGCCACTAAAAAAAAGTCGCATTACGAGGGTTTGACCCGTCCAGTTTCCCTTCATGAAAGCGCCGCGTGGCAGCCGCCGGGTACAGGCGCCGCGCGATGGGGAGCGCTCATGCGTAAAAACCCTATCAACACAGAAAGAGTATGGCGGCGGTCAAGCCGCCGCCATACTGTAACGCGATTGGAAGCTTATTGCTCCAGTTGTTCCATCGTGTAGTACGCGCTATCGGTCACCAGCACCTGCACAGCATTGGTGGCGTCGATCGGCACCGGCTCGCAGAGGAAGGAAGGCACAACCTTCACACCGTTTTCATAGGTGGTGGTATCGTTGATGGAAGGCTCGCTGCCGGTAAGCACCGCGTCTACCATTTCAACAGCCTTGGCGGCCAGCGTACGGGTATCCTTGAAGATGGTGGAATACTGCTCGCCCGCCAGAATGCTCTTCACGGAGGGCAGCTCTGCATCCTGACCGGAGATGATGGGCATAGCCTGATCGGCGGAGCCGTAGCCCACGTTCTTCACAGCGGCAAGAACGCCGATGGAGATGCCGTCATAGGGGCTGAGGATCGCATCCACGCGCGCATCGGTGTAATTGGCGGTGATGATGTTATCCATACGGGCCTGCGCGGTAGCGCCGTCCCAACGGAGGGTGGCAACCTGGTCAAACGCGGTCTGGCCGGATTTCACAACCAGCTTGCCCTCGTCGATGTAAGGCTGCAGCACGCTCATGGAGCCGTTGAAGAAGAAGTACGCATTGTTGTCATCCGGCGAACCGGCGAACAGCTCAATGTTGAAGGGGCCTTCCACGTTGGGCAGATCCAGCGCGTCCACGATGGTGGTCGCCTGCTGCACGCCTACCAGGAAGTTATCAAACGTGGCATAGTAGCTCACAGCGTCGGTGTTGCGGATAAGGCGGTCATACGCGATCACGGGGATTTCCGCGTCTTTGGCCTTTTCCAGCACAGCAGTGAGGGACTCGCCGTCGATGGAGGCAATAACCAGCACCTTGACGCCCTTGGTGATCATGTTCTCGATCTGAGCGACCTGGTTTTCGATGATGTCTTCGCCGTACTGGAGATCCACTTCATAGCCCTTGGCTTCCAGCTGCGCTTTCATGTTGTTGCCATCGTCGATCCAACGCGCGGAGGATTTGGTGGGCATGCACACGCCGACCAAAAGGCTTTCGGCCGCCGCCATGCCTACGATGCTCAGCGCCAGTGTGAGCGCCAGAACCATTGCTAGAACCTTCTTCATGATTTCCACTCCTTTTAAGTTGTGCGTACAAGCATAGGGAAGCGATGTGCCGTGACAACGTATCCGCTTCGCTCTTGTTGAGGAAAGAATATCATGGGTACGGCCTTTTGTCAATACAAAGGTCGCATATTTTCCGAAAAATACATGGTTTGCGCCGCATGGCCGTCAACCGCCAAATCACAAAGGTTTGCGCAGGGTACAACTTGAATACAACTTTTACATGCGTTTACATTCCAACGCCCGTTTGGTCACAAAGCTTTATGTAGTACGTACTAATTCAATTTATTCTTTTTTTGCGCGTCAAGCAACTATTAGGCAAGTTGGCCAATTCCCCTTGAAACAGCCTATCAAAACATCTAAATTTCGACACCGCCCCAACGCGCTATTTCCAGCGGCTTCATTCCGCGCGTGAAACGTCCATCTGACCGCAAGGTTGTATGCTCCACGCACGGCAGGCGTGCCCAAAACGCATTGCCAGCAAGGGTTTCAGTCACTTGCGCCGAAAGTTAACCAGTCCGCAAAACCGCGCAACCCCCTGCAATGCAACAGGGGTTTTGCGCCATCACTTGACAGGTAAAAGCCGCCTGTAATACAATGACATGCGGCCAACCCTGTGCCATACGCAGCAGGAAGGCGCGTCCGCCTCCTAAGAGAACCAACTGTGTTCGCTTTTCAAGAGGTACCAGGTACACCAACTCATCTGTTTCCGTAGCTCAGCAGGATAGAGCGTCCGCCTCCTAAGCGGAAGGCCTCGGGTTCGAATCCCGACGGGAACGCCACTTTCAAGGCCGGAAACCGTTTAATGATAACGGTTTCCGGCTTTTTGCTGTATCGAACATTCTCTTCAATTCTGAAAATATATTGAATCCATTGCGGTCATCATGGAGGGGCTTATACGAATACAATTTTCCTCCATCGCCTTGTGAACTTATCTTGACACCCCCTGCATGAAGGCATGCCGCTTTGTGATACCTATCCCGCCAAGCGTAATCTGCGCGTAAGCAAAGCCCATCGCCCGCCTTACCGCAGCAGGGTATATCAGGACAGCCGGCCAAACAGCGCAAGGGCGGGAGCATGCATCCGCGCATACGCCCGCCCATTTTACCAAACCGCCTGTGGTACATCCAAAGCGCGGCGGCCTCCCGCGCCTGTTCATCCCCAGCCAAACCTGCCCGTGCTGCCTTGCGAAGGGATCACAATCAAGTATCCTGTCATCATTATCGTCTACCGGAAGGCTAAACCACCTCGCAAGCAGATGCATACGCGGCATGTTTCTGATGCTTCGCGGCGGCCTCCCGCGCCGGGTGTGGCCTCTATATGCCAGTTGGTGCCGGGCCTGTAGAATGGCGTACCGCAAGGGTTGGCATCAACGTTTCATGATGGAGGGGCAGCCCCAGCAGCAGCGCGCGCATCATGCCGCAGGCAATTTGCCCGATACGGTAAAAATCCTGCGATACGGTGGTCAGCGCAGGTGATACCGCCACACATAGGGGTGAGTCATCATACCCCACTACAGAGATGTCCCCCGGCACTTTTTTTCCGATGGCTTTCAGCTGCCGCATCACACCGATGGCGGTTATATCACATGCGCAAAAAACCGCTGTGACTTCCTTTTGCACGAAGAGCTCCACAGCTTCCACGACCCCGGTTTCGGTAAAATCACCCCACACGATCAGCGACGGATCCAGCGCGATGCCTGCCTTAGCCAGCGCCAGCCGATAGCCATCCAGCCGCTCGTGGCTCACCTGCGCGAATCGATGCCCATTGAACAGCGCAATGCGCCTGTGACCCAGGCTGATGAGGTGTTCCACCGCCATCTGCGCGCCGCGCAGCGAGTCGTAGCGCACCGTGCCGATCCGCTCATCCGGCGGCCCCGAAAGATCCCATAGCACCGTGGGGATGTGAATGTCCGGCAGCTGCGCAAGGTAGGGATCGTCCGTAAACAAGCCGCAAAGCAGCAAGCCATCCAGTTGATAGGGCGCAAGCAACGCCGCCAGGGGGGTGTCTCGTTGCAGGGGCGTGTCGATATTCGGCAGCAGAATCATCTCCATGCCGCTACGGTGTGCCTCGTCCCGAAAGCCCGCGATCATCTGGTAGTCTCCGGAGAAATCGGTGCGATCACTTCCATTGACGCGCCCGGGCATGCCAATACGGCGCACGGCTGTTCCGCTTTGCGTAGCGGCAGGTTTATCTGTGCGGTACCCGATTTCGCGTGCGCAGCGAAGCACAGCCTCGCGCGTGTTTTCATTTACCTGTGCATATCCGTTGAGGGCTTTGGAAACCGTTGCCTTGGAAAGTCCCAGCCTGTTACAGATCATTTGAATATTGGGCATATTCTTCATTGGCATAAACTAACCCCCTGACACAGAACAGTATACAATAAAGTGTCGGCCAATGCAATGGAAAGTTTCAGAAAGTTTCGTTGAAATATTCGAAAACTGTGTTGACATGTTTCGGAAACGATGCTATGATACAGACACGATATCGTTGCGCACGTGACCTCAATTGAATAGCCCGAAAGGAGTCTTTATCATGAAGAGAAACCTTCGCCTTGTTACACTGTTGCTCCTGTGCGTCCTGCTGCTGGGCGCATGGATCCCGCATGCCACTGCCGAAACCATCCAGATCACCATTCCCCATTACAAAACGGGGGAAAATGTGGGCGCGAAATTCTTCCTGCCCCAGGTGGAGCGCTTCAACGAACTGTACGAAGGGAAATACCATGTGGTCATTGAGGAACTCACACAGGACCTGTATGTGGAGAAACTCAAACAACTGGCGCTGCAAAACCAGTTGCCGCCGGTGATCGAGGGCGGCGATACCGAGTGGATCCGCAATGTGGTAATCCCAAACAACCTGTTTTATGACCTGACGGAAGCCCTCAAAGCCTACCCGGATATCGACGCTAACCTCACTGATTGGGATCGCGCCTACAATACCACCGCGGACAATCGCCTGGTAACCGTGCCCTTTGGCGTCGTCCGGCCCATGACGATGTATTACAACGCGGCGCTGCTGCCACTGGACACAGCCCCCGGCGATTACGCAACCTGGGCAGCTCTGCTGGCAGATATGGGCGATCAGAAAATCGCCTTCATGACCGGAGAAAACGCCTGGACCACCATGCTCACTTTCAGTTCGCTGATCGCGGCGGAAGAAGGCGGCGTAGCGTTGCTCAGCGAGCATCAGGTAGACAAGCTGACCGACTACAGCCATCCCGCGCTGCTTGCGGCGCTTACCAAGCTGCAAGCCATGCTGCAAAACTACGCTTCCTCCAATACCATCGGCGCGGTGTATGCGGATGCCGCCAACGCGTTCATGTCCGGCAACGCTGCCCTTATCGCCAACGGCTCCTGGATGGTAGGCGATTTTGCCGAGAGCGCCAAGGATAAATGGTCCGGCGGGTTCAGCGGCGCAGATGTGCACGGCGCGGTATTCCCGGGCAACATCGCCGTATGCGGCACAGCAGGCAGTTACGGCTGGTGGATACCAGCTACAGCCACCGATACGCAGAAGGAATGCGCCAGCGCGTTCATCGCCTTCATGTTTTCCCCTGCCGAGCTGGAGGCTTATATGTTGGCCGAAGGCGGTACGGCGCCGCGGCTTACACCCAGCGATGCATTCCTGTCCAAACGCGCGCAGGAAAACCCGCTGCTCAATGAGTACGTAAGCGCTGTGAATGCACAAACCGTTCTGGTGCCGCCGTTTGGTGATTGCATCCCCACGTCTGTATCCAATACAGGCTTTGGCTCGCTGCTGCCCAAGCTGATCGACGGTTCGCTGACGCCCGCGCAATACCTTGAACAGCTGGGCGTGATGGCACAGGAGGCAATGGGCGAATAACCGTTTTCGCCTATGCACCCGGCCAAGCCGCCCCCCACGGAGGCTTGGTCGGGTTTTCGCATGGCGCGTCACGGTTTCACTGTCCACCAAAGGGGAGGTATGCCCATGGCGAAAACACAACGCTTATCAAGGCTGGAACGCAGGGCGCTGCCCAGCGTATACCTGTTTCTTCTGCCAACGCTGCTTATCTTTATGGTGTTTTACCTAACGCCCATCCTCACCGTGCTGGTTACGGCCTTCACACGTTGGGATGGCTTCAACCAGCCGGTGTTCATCGGCGTGGAGAACTTCACAAAGCTTTTTGGCCGCGAGAGTTTCCTGTATGCGCTGCGCAACCTGTCGCTCTGGGGTGTAATCGCGATGACGCTGCACGTATTCATCGGCGTTATTGTAGCGTTTCTGTTATTTGACCGCTTCAAAGGCTGGAAGGCCGTGCGCGCGGTCTACATGATCCCCAACGTAATCTCCGCAGCGGCATGGGCGATGATCTACCGCTTTGTTTTCAATAATGATTACGGGCTGCTCAATAACCTGATCCGCACGGTAAACCCTGGTTTCTCGGTCAACTGGTTTTATGAATCACCGGCGGCGTTTGCTGCCATTACCTACACATGGCTGTTCTACGCCGTAATTGTCACGCTGCTGGTACTGGCCGATTTAATGGCCGTGCCGCAGGAGCTCTACGAGGCCGCCACCATTGATGGCGCCAGCGGCTTTCAGGTAACGCGACATATCAAACTGCCGCTGTGCCGCAATGCCATCGGTACCGCGGTAATCTGCTCAGGCACGGCGCGCATCAGCATGTACGAAGCCATATCGCTCACCACCCGCGGCGGGCCGGGCAATGATACCATGAACCTGCCCATTTTACTGGTCAACAGCATTACCGATATGCGCTACGGCATGGCCAATGCCATCGCGCTTATCATGTTTGTGATCGGCATCCTGCTGCTGGTGATCATCAAGCGGGCTTTCCGCCTGAACGACCTGGCATAACAGAGGAGGGCGGATGCATGATCAAAACAAAGAATGCCGGTTACTATGTGTATCGTTTCTTTGGGTATACTTTTCTGCTGTTTATCGTTGCGGTATCGGTATTCCCGCTGGTGTGGGTCATCCTATCCTCATTCAAAAGCAACGGCGCTATCCTTTCCTCCCCCTTTTCCCTGCCGGATGTGTTCACCTTTGACGCCTACGCATCCGTACTGCAACAATACGATCTGCTGCATTATTTCGTAAACTCGGTCGTGGTATCCATCCTGCCCACTCTCGGTTCACTGCTGATCTACGCCATGGGCGCGTATGTGATCGCGAAATACCGTTTTCCAGCCAAAAACCTGTTTTATGCGCTTTTTACCCTTACGCTGCTGGTGCCGGGGCACACCCGCACACAGCCGATATTCTCCATCGTGATGAACCTGTCGCTCTACGATACCAGAACGGGCTTGATGCTGGTGTACCTGTCCGGCGGGCTTGCCATGTCCATGTTCATACTGCGCGCCACGTTCCTGTCGGTGCCCTTTGAGCTCAACGAGGCGGCCACCATTGACGGCGCGGGCTTCCTGCGCACGTTTGCAACCATTAACCTGCCTTTGGCGAAAACGGGGCTATCCACCGCCGGCGTATTGATGTTCTTGAGCAATTGGAATGAGTATTATTATGCGGCGCTGCTTACCTCTTCATCCGCCAATCGCACGCTGCCCGTGGCGCTCAGCTTTTTCAACCAGGCGTTTTCCTATGATTATACACGCATGTTCGCGGCGTTGACCATCGTGGTATTGCCGGGCATCCTGCTATACGTGTTCGCGCAGGAGCAGGTAACGGCCTCGGTGGCTTCCAGCGGCATCAAGGGGTAAAGAACGATGTTGACATTCGACCGTGGCACCGGAGCGTTTGACCAGTTTGTGATTGAGGAAACAACATTTGATGCACAGGCGGAGGGCGGCTACGAAGCCATCTTTTGCCAGGGTAACGGTTATCTGGGGCAACGCGCAGCGCTGGAGGAGCGTTACGCGGGGCAGACGCGCAATCTATTTGTTACGGGCACCTTTGACCGCTTCCATGAAAGTGAAGTGACCGAGCTGCCCAACTTGCCGGATCTGACAAATCTGAGGCTGTCTGTGAATGGTATGCCCTTTTCCATGGAGCAGGGCGATCTGGTTTCCTGCACACGAAGATTAAACCTGAAAACCGGGGAGCTGACGCGTTACGTGCAATGGAAACCTCCGCAGGGCAAGCCCCTGACGTTATGCTTCCGGCGGTTTGTATCCATGGCGCGCGAGCATCTGCTGGGTTTTCAGGTGGAAATCACCTGCGCCGGGGAGGATTGCGCCATCACGGTGGAAAGCGGCATAGACGGCACCGTGACCAACAGCGGCACGCAACACCTGTATGAACGGGAAAAAAGGCTGTTCGGGGGGCGTATCCTCTTTATGGAGGAGGAAACCGTGCAATCCGGCATCCGCTGCAACCTCTACGCCGCCCATTCGTATCAGGTGGATGGTCACGAAACCGCAACGCGCCGCCTGCCGGTTATGCGGCGCAGGTATCTGGGGGAAACGGTTTCTATGACCGTGCGCAAAGGCCAAACCCTGCGCATCGAAAAGCTGTGCTGCGTGACAACCAGCCGGGATCTGCTTACGCTGGATGGTGAAGCAGCGCTGCGCGAGGCGATCGGCATGGGGTACGAGGGGCTGCTGTGCGAAAGCGCGGCTGCATGGGCGGCGCTTTGGGCTGCGCAGGATATCCGCATCGATGCGCAAAACGGCTATGATCAGGTGGCGATTCGCTTTGCGCTGTACCACCTTAACATCATGGTGAAAAAGGATGACGACCGCGTGGGCATCGGCGCCAAGGGGCTCAGCGGCGAGGGGTATAAGGGGCACTCCTTCTGGGATACAGAGATTTTTCTATTGCCCTACTACACCTTCACCCAGCCGGATACTGCCCATACGCTGTTGCGCTACCGTTACCGTATTTTGGAAGGCGCGCGGCGCAAGGCGCGGGATCATGGCTACCGCGGCGCGATGTACCCCTGGGAATCGGCGTGGATCGATGATGGCGAGGTGACCCCGCTGCTGGGCGGCGCGGATATCGTAACCGGGGAATCCACCCCCATCCTGACCGGACACATTGAGCAGCACATCACGGCGGATATCGCCTACGCCGTATGGCAGTACGCACAGGCGACAGGAGACAGCGCCTTCATGGAAAACCATGGCTGGGAGATGCTCATGGAAACCGCGCGTTTTTGGGCAAGCCGTGCCACCTGGGATGAACGCAGGCAGGCGTATGTAATCTGCGATGTGATTGGCCCGGACGAGTATAAGGAGCATGTGGATAACAACGCCTACACCAACTACATGGCGGAGTTCAACATGCGGCTGGCGCTCAAGCGGCTGGATGATCAGGATATCCGGCATGTTGCCGAGGGGCTTTGGCTGCCCGTGCCGGATGAAAACGGCATCATCCCGCAATTTGACGGGTATATGGCGCTACAGGCCATCGACCTGACGCGCTACAAGCAGGCGGAATCCGTCGGGGATATCTTCAAAGACTACAATCTGTCACAGATCAATCATTTACAGGTATGCAAACAATCCGATACGGTGCTGCTGCTGCTGTTGCTGGAGGATCGCTTTTCGCCGGAGGTGAAGCGGCGCAACTACGAGTTTTACGAAGCGCGAACGCTGCACGATTCATCGCTGAGTAAAGCCACGCATTGCGTACTGGCGCAGGATTTGGGGCTGGATGATATCGCCTATGACTATTTTCACGCTGCCTGCGCGGTGGATTTGCCCATCGGAACCCCGAAATCACCGGAGGGCATCCACAGCGCGGCCATGGGAGGCATCTGGCAGTGTGTGGTGTATGGGTTTGGCAATGTGCGCCTTACAGGCGGCAAGCTGCGCATCGCGCCGCGCCTGCCCAAAGGATGGCACCGGCTCAGCTTCCGCATCATTTGGCAGGGTCAGCCGCTGGCTGTAGATGCCGACGAAAAGGGTGTGCGTGTGACAAACCTTGGGCGCGAAGCGGTGGGGGTAAGGGTGTATGAACAAGAAACGATCATCCCGGGCGGCCAGGAATATGCGGGCAGCGGTATGGCGTGAGTAAAAGCTGCCTGTGAATTTATCCATCCGGCGCAGAAAATACGCAAGATAACAGTCAAACTGCCTGCTTCTTGCGTATAGGCGTGCTATTGACGTACCCGGCATTCAGGTTGTCATCGTTGTGCGCAGCGGTGCCAAAGCGCTGTCCCAGGTTGTTTCATACGCATCTGCTTCGCATTCACCCGTTAAGAAAGAGGCGCATACACCGGTATATGCCGCAAACGCAAGCTGATTTTCCGGGTTCAGATAACACACATGCTCACACCCGGGCATGAACAGCAGCCACATTTGCGATGGATCTGCGCCGAATGCCTCCAGCGTGTGCAGCAACAGGCGGTTTTGCGCCACGCGACCGGGGATGTCGCGTTCAGCGCAAATCAACAGCATCGGTCGCCGCGGGCCAGCATCCCTTACATAATACAGCGGCGCCGCATCATCCACCATTACGCGGCGCGGATCATCCCCCCTGCGCGCCATCACTTCAAAATGCGTGGTAGGCTGACCGGCATCCAGCAGGAAGCCTGAAAAATCCTCCGGTGAAAGCCCCACCTCACTTAGGTATTGCCGCGCAAAGCAGAGCATCATGCTCAGGTAACCCCCCGCAGAAGAACCGCCAAGGAACACCTTTCCCGGCAGCGCATATGCTTTGCGGTTGGCCATCACCCAAGCAGCGGCGCGTGCTGCGTCACGCACATAATCGGGGAAAGCTGCCTGTGGGTACAGGCGGTACCCCGCCGAAATCATCACAACGCCCCGCGCAGTCAAAGCCTCCGCCAAGGCGATGATCGCCGGCTCGTCACGCGCGCCCATGGTTAGCCCGCCGCTGTGAAAGTACAGGTATGTACTAAGCGCCTGCCTCCCCGCAGGGGGATAATGAACATCCAGCCGCAAGCTGCCGTGTTCCGGCGCATACACGATTCCCCGCTTGCTGTTCATGCCTGCTTCTCCCTGGCTTCAATGCGTCGGTTGCGAAGAAACAGCACGATATCCGCCGTTACAAACACTAGGTTGAACACATACACCACAATCACATAGCTTGGGTTGAAAAACAACTTCCCCAGGAGCCCCACCAGATAACCAAAATCGATCAGGCATAAAAACAGCAGGCTTTTCCCGCCGGCTTTACGGCTCACCCATGATTTGTATACCGATACGGGCCAGGATACGCCAAAACAAATTAGCATGGTCATTTCAAATAAGTTCGCCATGGGCACACATCCAATTCTCTTTTACTGATAGGCGCTATGTTGCACCAAACCCTGATACCCTGTGCTTAGTTTTTTTTCGATTGCCTACCCCTTGACTGCGCCAGCCATCATACCCCCGATGATGTGCTTTTGCATGAACAGGTAGAAAACCATCATTGGTAACACAGCCACGAGCAAACAGGCGAATACCAGCGGGTATTGCGTAGCATATTCCCCTTTGAAATTGTACTGGAATAGAACCAGCGTACGCTGTTCAGGGGTTTTAAGCAGCAAGCTTGGCAACAGGAAGTCATTCCAAAACCATAGACCATTTTTAATCAGCACCGTTACAATAATGGGCTGCATCACTGGATACATGATGCGCGTAAACACTTGCAGCGTACTCGCGCCATCGATATACGCGGCCTCCTCCAAATCATTTGGCACGGAGGCAAGGTAGCCGGTGATCAAAAACACACCCTCGCATGTGGCCCCGCCCAGATACAGCAGCAGCAGCCCTCGCTGATCCGCGATCCCTAGGCTGTTAAGCAGTTTAATCACCGGCATCATGCGCACCACAAACGGCACAAATATGCCCGCCACCATAAAAAAGTATAGAAAGCGATACACGCGGCTGCCGCCCATGCGCCGCGCAATGGGGTAAGAAGCCATGGGCAACAGCACCGCGCAGCCCAACAGCCCCACAAACGTCACCTTGACGGAGTTAAACAGGGAGACCCAAAACGTTGGCTTGCTGACGATAAAGCTGAAATTCTCCAGGTACAAACCCTGCGGCAGCCGGAAAAAACCGCTGTACAGCTCTGCGTTCGTCTTAAATGCGGAAACGATGGTCAGGTAAAAGGGCACCGCAATCAGCCCCAACCCTACAAGCAACACCACGAACGAAAACGCCCGCATCCTGCGCTGGTTCCTCATCCGTACACCTTCTTTCGGTTGGTGATGTTAATCTGCACCACCGAAACCATGATGATCACAATCGCCAGCAGGATGGATTCCGCAATCGCCAGGCTAAACTTTTGCTCATTAAAGCCCAGCTTCATAATGAGCATGGTCAGGCTCTCGGTACGGCCTGCGGGGCCGCCATCCGTCAGGGCAAGGATATAGTCATAGATCATCAGCCCCTCCTTGAGCGCCAAAACAAGAATCATGCTGATGGTTGGCAACAGGAACGGCATTGTAATGTGCCGAAAAATCTGGGCGCCGCTGGCTCCGTCCAGGCTGGCGGATTCATTCAACTCCATGGGGATGGTTTGCAGTCCTGCCAGAATCAATACCGTTGGTATGGCAAGCCCCTGCCACAGGTTTACAAACAACACCCCAAAAATCGCCAGATCAGGATCGGCCAGAATGTTGCTTTTCAATGCCTCCACGCCCAGCAAATCGCCGAGGGTAGCAAAGCCGTATCCAAAAATCTGCCGGAAGATGAGGCCGCAGGAGAGCATGCCGATCACCGCCGGAAAAAAGTATGCCGAGCGAAAAAAGCCGCGCCACCGCACCTTTTGGTTGAGCAGCAGCCCCAGCGCCACACAAAGCACCAAAAGGCATAGCATGTACATGATCACATAACGGCTATTGAATGACACGGCACGCAGAAAGCGCGCATCGCCAAGCATTTTCACATAGTTTCGCAGCCCAATGAACTTGTACGCGCGCGTGATGCCATTCCAATTGGTCATGCTGTAGTAAACCCCAATGAGGATGGGGATTACGGAAAACAGCGTATACAGCAGCAGGCTCGGCATGATAAACAACGCATGCGTCACATCACGTTCCAGGGTAGGGTTTCCTTTGCGCGGTTTCATAACGCGCCTCCTTTTGGCAAAAGGTTCCCCCGCGACCATGTAGGCATGCGGGGGAACCCGGCTTTTGCTACGGGGTTAATCGGCGGTGTAGAATTCCACGGTCATAGCATCCCAACTGGCCAGGAAGGCATCGGTATCACCATCCAGCAGCAACTGTTGCAGCAGCACCTGCAACTCGTCACGGTAGCCAGCCGGCCAATAGGTGGAGGGAATCAGCGAGAACTGTCCATCGTCCAGCGCGGCGGTAATGGCGCTCATGTGCGGTATTACATAGTGCACATTGTTCACAATGTTGGGGTTCTTATCGCCCTCGGCAAATTTTTGCGCGGCTTCGTCACTGACAAAGTACGTCAGAAAACGCTTGGCAGCTTCCACGTTTTTGCTATCTGCGCCAATGGTCAACGCAATGTCCACCGTTCCGCAGGTGAAGGGTGTGGTTTCGCCAAACGCAGGAGGCATAACGCCTTCATAGTTCAAATCAGGGTTCAGGCTCATGTACACAGAGTTGCCCCAGGTTCCGTTGAACACCATGGCCACTTCCTGATTGGCAAACATACGCGCGCAGTCATCCGTATCCGTGCTCAGCGAGTCGGTGCTGGTATAACGGCTGAGGGCATACCATTTGTTCACAAAGTCTACAAACGCGGCATTGTCGCTGTGGGTGCCGCCGGCAGCCACAGCCTCGGATACCTTCCATGCTTCATGATCTACCACGCCGCCCAACAGCCGTTCGAAATTCTGCCCCAGCGGTGCGGTTTCCTTGAAGGGGAATGCAAAGGGCGTTACGCCTGCGGCCGTGAGCGCTTCGCAGTTGGCGATGAGCTCATCATACGTGGTGGGTATGGACAGGCCATGCTGGTTATAGATGTCCATGTTGATGTAGAGCGCAAAGCCGTTGAGGGTAAGCGGCAGCACGTAGTTTTTGTCATTGTAGGTGGAAAGCGCAAGGATGTCCGGGTTCACGGCGTCAAGGAACGCCTCGCCCGTCATATCCAGGAAATACCCCTCGTCCATCATATTGAAGTAAGCGGATTGCAGAAACACGCCGCCGATATCGGGGATATCATTCGTGGCAACGCGTGACAGGAAGGTGGTTCCATCTGCCGTGGTGGTTTGCACGATCTTCACATCCGGGTTGGCGGTCATAAAGTCTGCCAGAATCGTGTCATAGATCTCAACATTCTCCTTTTTCTGGGAGAACAGCTCCACCGTGCCCTCATCCACCGATGCTAACGCGGGGATGCTCAGGCTCAACAGTAGCGCCGCGATCAGCGCCATGGACAACCATTGCATTTTCTTCATGGGTACACGCTCCTTTATTGTTTTCCGTGCCGTTCCAGCGGCTTGTGATTTTATTGTAGACGACGGGCCGCCTGTGTGAAAATACCTTTTTTTCACCTTTCTTGCCATCATCCAAGACTATCTTCGCAAATGCGGCGATTCACCCGCCAGCCCCATTGCGCTGCATACGCTTTTTGTGGATAATAGCATCAGAAGCAATTGCAGAGTGAGTTGAATGCCATGCGGTGGCGGGGTACGTCTATCCGCGCGAGGCTGAAAGCCATTATCGCGCTCCAGGTTTTCATCTGCGCAGGCTTGTTCGCATTCTTATCCATCAGCAAGCTAAGCGAGGCATACAACGCCTACGCGCAGAGCACCGCGCAAGCGGCGGCGCTATTCTGCGCCCAGGCTGTGGGCGTGATTGACACAGCCGTGGAAACTTCCAAATACGCCGGGCGCATCAGCAACACCGCCACGCCGCAAACCTTCATTGCCACAGCCTTGCAGCGCGGTGATATCCAGACGGATTTTACCTTCTGCCGCGATTTCTACACGACCTGCAAAAGCATGATGGAGCAATACCCATCGCTGGATACCATGGCCGTATATCAGCCCGATGGCGCGGCTGTGTACGCAAGCCGTCAGCGGGATAATTACTACGTGACCCACACTGCGCAGGATGCGCCGTGGCTTGTCGATGCTATTCAGAGCCGCGGCGCCGAAACGGTCTACGCGCCAGATTCGCTGGCCGCCGCAGGGCTGGGGCCGCTCTATGATGGTTGTGTGGTGGTTGCCCGCGGCGTGTTCAACCCTTGGCGGCTCAAAACCCTTGGGGTGTTTGTCGTAAGCGTTGCGGCCGATACCCTGCACCAGACGTTTGCGGGCGTGCGCGTGCAAGGCGAGCAGACCTACACGCTGGTTTATCAGGATCGCCCTCTGATCACAGGCTTTGACGCCAATATCAAGCAGGACGCCTTTGCATCGCTACCCATACGCGGCAGTGAGAACCATGTCACCAACAATCAGGGTACGCTGTACTTGGATGTATTGTACCGCTATGCCCATCACAGTGGTTTGATCATCCGCACACCGCTCTCCTCGGTCACATCCACCGTGTTGGAGCTTAACCTAGCGCTGTTGCTACTCTTTACCGCCACACTGGGGCTCATCATCATACTGATCCGCAAGCTCCTGCACAGTGTGCTAAGCCCGCTGGAGCGGCTCACCAGCGCGTTTGATCAAACCACGGGCACGTTCTTCCCTACGGTATCTTCCACACAGCTGCCCAACGACCTGCAA
Source organism: Clostridiales bacterium Firm_11 (assembly GCA_001604105.1). Lineage (GTDB taxonomy): Bacteria > Bacillota > Clostridia > Christensenellales > Aristaeellaceae > CAXXOK01. The sequence goes on along the minus strand of LVAQ01000003.1, from coordinate 3,095 downwards.
CCGGTGTTCGCCGCGTACAATCGTATGTCCGAGCGCATCGATCTGCTGGTAAACGAAGGCTTGCGCAAAGATGTGGCGCAGCGGGAAACCGAGCTGCAACTGCTGCGCACGCAAATCAACCCCCATTACCTCTATAACACGCTGGAATGCATCCACATGCGCGCCTATACGAACCGCGATTTTGACGTCGCCCGCATGGCGGAATTGCTTGGCGCCAACCTGCAATATGGCCTGCGTGCCACCACGCGCACCGTTACCCTGCAAACTGAGCTTGATAAAGCAAGGGAATACATGACGCTGGTTAGCTACCATTACGGCGAACGTGTACGCTTCACCGCACATGTCGACGATGACATACTGGATTGTCTGGTGATCAAGCTTGTGTTGCAGCCTTTGATTGAAAACGCGATCCAGCACGGCCTCAAGCCGGAGGTACCGCTCAGCATCGAACTGCTTGGGTATGGCGCAGAGGCAGAGATTTATCTGCAAATCTCCGACGATGGTGCGGGCATCAGCCCTGATGCGCTGCTTGCCCTTCAGCGGGAACTGGATTCCCCGGACAGGAGCAATGGCATCGGCCTTCGCAATGTGCACCGACGCCTGAAGCTCAATTATGGCGATCATTATGGCGTTAGCGTTAGCAGTGTGCCCAACATAAGCACCGTCGTCACGCTAAACCTGCCGCGCCAAACGGAAGGAGGCATCTATGGCTTACCACCTGCTCCTCGCGGATGATGATCTGGCTGTGACCCAAGGGCTGCGCGGCGTGATCGAAAAGGCGTTCCCTCATGTATTTGACGTGCATGAAGCCGCGGATGGCTACGCCCTGCTGCAACTGATGGGTGAGTACCCCGCCTCGCTGATCATCACGGATGTTAAAATGCCAGGCTTGGACGGCCTTGCCTGTCTTGCGAGCATCCGTAATCAAGCGCTTCCCTGCGAAGTGGTATTGCTCAGCGGGTTTGACGATTATAAGCTCATCCACAAAGCGCTCAAGCTGGCTGCCTATGATTATCTGCTGAAGCCTGTGCACATCGATTCCTTGCTGCGGTTACTGGAAGGGTTGCTGCCGCGCCTGGCCACCCTTACGCCTCGCCTTGGCACGCCGCTGCCCATTCAAGCCGCGGCCGAGCCTAATCCATACTTTGACGGGGAGCCGCCTGCCCAACCGCTAAGCGCAGCGGCGCTGGAAAAAACACTACGTGCGCTCACAACAGCTGTGCAAAGCATGGACAGCGCGAGCACACGCGACGCGCTGAACGCATTTTTCACCGGTCTCAGCCCTGCCGTGTGGGATGAGGCCACGGTCAAGGCCGCTTTGGCCAAGCTGATATCCGACCTTATGGAGCGCGTGCCCGCGATGATCCGCATCGTTGGCGAACACAAACTGACCGAACTGGACGCGGTCAACAGCATCCGCAACCTGCCCACCTTCAGCCAGCTGCACGCGCGGTTCCTGCAAATCTTCGACCTATACTTGAACCAGCTCGCCCAAAACACCGAAAAACGGGAACAGTATATCATCCGCCGCGCGAAGGAGTACATCGATAGCCATTACATGGAAGCCCTTTCGCTGGATGATCTGGCCCTTGCGCTACACATGAACTCCACGTATTTCAGTACGATGTTCAAACAGTGGAACGGGACCACCTTCCGGGATTATCTGCGCGCGGTGCGCATTCGCGAAGGCATCCGGCATATTGAGGCTGGCAAACACAAACTGTATGAAATCTCCGAGTTGGTTGGGTATCAAAACGCCAGCCACTTTAACCGCGCCTTTAAGGAAGTCACTGGTACCTCACCCTCGCTGTGGATGCTCCACCACCCCCCGCGATGATGCTGGCGCGAGTTCGCATTCACCCATCGTATACTTCGTTATCATGGCTTTCATAAAACAATTCAGTTACCATTAAGGGAGGTTACCCCATGCACGATTTCTCCGGCAAACCCTTTTACCTTGACAAGGAACAGCACCAATGGGTGTGGGACACCTTTCACAGTCTATCGCAGGAGCAGAAGATAGGCCAGCTGTTTTGCCTGATCGCCTATGAAAGCGATGAAGCTTACCTGAGCACGCTGTTTGATCATTTTGAACCGGGCGGCGTCATGCTGCGCCCCATGCCGCTTACGGATGTGCTGGGCAGCGTGCGCTACTTGCAAACGCGCTCTTCCATACCCATGCTGCTTGCGGCGAACCTTGAAAAAGGCGGCAGCGGGGCGGTAAAGGAGGGCACCAATTACGCTTCCCCCATGGAGGTAGCCGCGACCGACGATGTGCTGATGGCGGAACATCTGGGCGAAATCTGCGGTCGTGAAGGCCATGCCGTAGGGCTTAACTGGGCGTTTGCGCCCATCATCGATATTGATTACAACTTCCGCAACCCCATCACCAACACCCGTACCTTCGGCAGCGACCCCGCGCGGGTGCGCGCCATGGGCAAGGCCTATATGCACGCTGTGCAGCGAAACGGGCTGGCGGCGTCCATCAAGCATTTCCCGGGCGATGGCTGCGATGAGCGCGACCAGCATCTGGTAACCTCCGTGAACAACCTGAGCTGCGAAGCGTGGGATGAAACCTTCGGCGCGGCGTACCGGCAGTGCATCCAAGCGGGCGCCATGACGGTGATGATCGGCCATATTATGCAGCCTGCTTATAGCCGTAAGCTGTCGCCCGGCATCGCAGAGGAAGATATTCTGCCCGCCACACTGAGCCATGAACTGGTCACCGGCCTTCTGAAAAACCAGCTTGGCTTTGCAGGCCTCACCGTGACGGACGCATCTACCATGGCGGGTATGAGCATCGCCATGCCTCGCGCAAAAGCCGTGCCGCAAGCCATCGCCGCCGGATGTGATATGTTCCTGTTCTGCCGCAACATTGAAGAGGACTTTGGCTACATGAAAGCAGGCGTTGCGGATGGTACCATCACGCAAGCGCGGCTGGATGACGCGGTGCTTAAGATCCTGGCGCTCAAGGCTGCGCTTCACCTGCCAGAACGTCGTGCAAACGGCACGCTTGTGCCCACATGGGAAGCAGCCAGCGCCGCCATCGGCACGCCGGAGCATCTGCGCTGGGCGCAGGAATGCGCGCAGAAAGC
>LVAQ01000025.1 GCA_001604105.1 Clostridiales bacterium Firm_11 | reverse complement strand
GCTGAAAGTCAGACTGGCGGAGACGTTGCTCGTGTAGGTGTAAAACGGCGTGATGATCACACTAGCGTCATCGTCCTCATACAGTGCACAGAAGTACCTATATAAAACACCTTGGCATCGTTCTATAAATGCTTCCCGTCGAAACTCAAGCCATGACGATCAAGGATTACATTTAGTGCCAAACAGTCTATCATCCTTTTCAGCTCTTTGGCGCGGGTGCCTTGACAACAATCAGTTCTAGGGTCTCTGGATGCAAATTTTTCACGTTCATTTCGGTTTGATAAGGAATCTTCAGCAATGTACCGGCTTCATATACATGATAGCTTTGATCATTCAGGCTTATAGATAGCCGCCCCCTGACAACGGTCATATAAACATTCGAGTTAGAAAAATGTTCGGGTAGTCCTTCGTTTGTATTAAAAACCATATGAAGATAGTGAATGTTCTCGTCGAAGATGATTTTCTCCACGGCTTTATCATTTCCCCTGGAAAGCGCGAATGTCTGTTCAATCATAATCGTGTTCCTCTTTCTGTATATTGATGGATACCACTTAAGCTAGGAGTTCAACAGTAATCGTGTTGTGAAAACAAAGCTTTAGCTTCCGATTCTCGTGTAATGAATCGCTGCTTTAGGACAAATCTCCTGGCAATTCGTACATTGGTGGCAGAGCATGCTGTTAATCACAGCTTTATTCTTGCGATCTATAACTTTGATCGCATCGGAGGGACATACTTTCTCACACAGTTTACACCCAATGCATGCATTGTGGTCAACACTTTTTGACGCTCTTGAAAAGCGGCCAAAGGTTCTTTGCAGCGCGCCAAAAGGACAAATCAGATTGTGAAAGACAGCCGGCCGATACCGAAGCGTAACAATCACGGATACTGTCAACCAAAAAGGCAGGACGGGTAGATCTATGTGGAACAGTCTTTTGGAAAGAAACATCACAGCTATGCTGACAACCAGCGCTATCCATGAGAAATATCCGTTTTTCAACCACTTTGGCGTGCTTTCTGTTTGTATCTTGAACTTCTTCGAGATCCATTCCACGGGAAGCATCAGGGTGTTCATCGGGCAGGCATAGCCGCAGTAAATCCGCCCGAACAGTAAGGCCGCAAAAAGGCTGATAACGAACAGCATAAGCCAAAGCATAACGTTGCCGTTGAGTAAAAGCATCAAGAATAATGCCAGAAACAGGATACGTACGATCGACGCAAAATACTTCATGATATTTCCTCCTGTTTGTTGATGGTGATTGCCTTGGATGGGCATTTCTCCACAGAGGTAAGTATCGCTTGCATTGTTTCAGGCCTTTCGGGCATTTTGATCACGATCGCTTTATTGTCTTTCATCAGGTAGTATTCCGGGTACAACTTCACACACAGACCACACCCAATGCAATAGTCTTCGCGGATTTCCAGCAGTCGCGATTTTTCCTTTCGTGTCGGCATATCTTTCTTTTTGACCAAAACACCAGTGATGTAGGCCATCAGAAAGATTGCAATCACGGTAAGAACCCATCTGAGGATCATGAAATCGATCCCCAGAAACTTCGCTTCGTTCGCCAGCATAGGAAGCTTGATGACCGCCCATGTGCTGAGGATAATGACGATATTCGGTATACTTGCACCTTTGCCCAACAGCGCCTTGCTGATTGGAAACGCCGCATAGATCGGGCCCGCAGAGATACTGCCCAGTAACAGTGCGAGGAGGTTTCCCCTAAACCCTGATTTTTCGCCAAACCCACGCATGATCATTTCTTTGGGAATCATTGCCTCAATGACCACTGTCAACAGGAATATGACCGGCAGCACCTGCATCATCTCAGCAAGGTAGTATACGCTGTTATTGATGGATTTCGCCGCTTTATCCGGCGATAGGATAAGGACAGTCAGATACATCAGAGCCACCAAGAGCAGCAGTTTATTCTTCTTTAATACAGTGCCGATATTCATTGGAATACCCCCATTGTCAATGCGATCATGATAGCGAAACCGAAGCTTAATCCATTTCTGACAAGCGTAAATTTAGTCCCGAACTCCTTCTTTTCAAGCGGGAACGTAACCACGCCGACCATCGTCAACGTCGTTAAGAACGCCACTGCCGGAATGATACTGGCGCCAACATCGACCAACGAACCAACCAACGGAAACGCAACGAAAGCAGGGATGAGGGTTATGCTCCCCACAAGCGCCGCAACCACTGTGGACATCAATGTGTTAGCCGATCCCAAGACCGATTTGATCATCTCAGGCGGTATGAATGTGAGCACAAGACCGATCATGAATATGATGGCTACAATATCACTGAGCATATTGCCCATCATGCCTTTTGATTTCTTCATGGCAGCAAAAGTCTTTTTCTTGTCCTTAACCAACGAGATGACCGTGAGTACAACCGCGATAACATAGAACACAATCGTAAATATATCCATGCGTGCCCTCCCTATTTGATTCATCTTCATGATAGTGATATAATTAGCGCTAGGTAGTTACCAAGGTAACTCCTGAAGGGGATGATTCTCTGAACAACGTTCTTGTAAACGCAATGCAAAGCACACTGATGCATTCGTTATCTCGTGATGAGATCGCTCGTTGCTTGTCAGACGGAAGCTTTTTTGCAGCATCCTATGGGAAGAACAGTGTTGTCCATTTTGATGGGGAGATCTGTTCCAATCTGGAGATCATTCTGAGTGGCAAAGTAGTCGTACAACGAATCGACGAATCCGGAAATCTGATGGTAATCGCCGAATTCATCAGTGACGATATCCTGGGTGGGAATTTGCTGTTTTCAAAAAATCCACATTATCCGATGACCATCACAGCGATGCTGCCAACAACAATTCTTAAAATTAAGAAGGATCGATTGTTTGCGCTGTTCTCTGACAATCAGGCTTTTTTGAAAAGCTTCTTATCGCTCATTTCCGACCATGCAACAATCCTTGGAGACAGGATCAAGCACTATGTCAACAGAACCATACGAGAAAGCATAACCAGCTTTCTGGAATACGAGCGGAAACAGCAAAACTCAAACAGAATCAAGATCTCGATGTCAAAAAAAGCACTGGCCGAGAAAATCGGCGTTCAGCGCACATCATTATCCAGAGAGCTAGCAAAGATGAGAAACCAAGGATTGATCACCTTTGATGCGGATTTTATTGAAATAATCGAGTGAGATTGTAACTTCATCTGTCCATTTGGTATACTGCGGAAAGCCTTTGGCCGGGCTGTGATTTTATCAAAAATGGCAGATGCCGAGCTGTATATTGGTTGCAAAAAGTGTGAAAAAGTTTTTCCGTTTCTGATAATAGCGGTGAATGGAGAGAAGCGGAAAGCTAAGATATCAAAACCCCATTAACCCCAATGAAACGGCAGTTCAGCGGCTTGTCCGGTTTCGGCAATTCGTTATCAAAGAAGTGCCTGAAATACTGAAGAGTGATAGGATATGGTTGTGTGAAGAACGAGATTCCTTACTTCATGCAATCCATAAGCAAAAAAACAGGAGTATGGCTTCACTCCTGTTTTCTGTTGCTGTGCCAACCTATCGGGAGGGGAATACCACCACCAACAGCATCTTAAACGGCGAGGCAGCTCTCACGGCGTGCGGTATCCCGGCAGGCATCACGATACTTTGCCCGGCGGTAAGCGCATATTCTTTGTTGTCGATTGTGATGACACCGCTGCCATCCAGTATGGTCACCAGCGCATCGCCTTTGGATTCGTGAGCACTGATTTCCTCTCCGGTATCGAACGCAAACAGCGTAATGCTTACTGCGGCGTTCTGCACCAGCGTCCGGCTGACGATTTGCCCATCCTGATAGGAAACGAGCTCTTTCAGCTCCAGGGCTTCTTCCAGGCTGATGTTCTTTAAAATCTTATCTCTCATGTGTTTTGGCTCCTTCTACTCTGTCACCAGTCGTTTTTCCCCGGTGATCTGTTGTATGGGCGCAATGTTCTGTGTCACTTCCACAACGCCCAGATATTCTCCCTGTTCATCTCTGACCGCAAAGTATCGGATATAAACGAAGTTGTTGCCCATTTTGATCCAGAAGTCCTCGTGGTCCTTCTTCCCCGATTTCAGGTCTGCGACGATCCCTTCCACAATATGTACGCTGGCAGGCGGATGACAGTTGGATACCTTGCGTCCGATGATCGCCTTGGTACGGGGAAATATCCGTTCTGTACCCTGCGAGAAGTACCGTACCGTATCATCTTTACCTACAAAGGTGATATCGATCGGGAGCGAATTGAGCATATGTGTCAGCTCGTTCGGGAACAAAAACCCAGTTGGAAACGAGATGGAACGGTCTCCCGGCATAACCGGCGATGTGTCCATGCTCTCGGCGGCCTCCGGCTGCCATGCGGGCGGGTTTGTAATCAGGCAAAATCCCAGTTCGGCGCTCTCCTGCGCAATCTTCTGCCATTCCGCCAACTGAAGCGTATCCAGCATCATGGGCAGGAGTATGTTTTCTTCCTTGAAAACCATTTCTTCAACGCGGGTCAACGCTTCGTTCAATTTCGCCTCGATATCCTTATCCCCGGCCTTGGCCATTGTAGCGGCTTCGTTGAGCAGTAGCCGGATTTCATCATCGACGCCCCACATCACCTTGGGCGGCGCGGTGATTCCGTACTGCTCCAGATACGGGAAAAAGAGGTTTTCCTTGCGCAGGTAATGCGTATCAATCGACTGTAGTTCTTCAATCGCATTGATCAACGCCTCTGGAGTGCCATTTTCTTGCACAAACGCTTTCAATGCAGGGCGTACGCGTTCGGCTATCAATTGCTCAATAGCACGATTCTCCGATTTCAGCGTATGGGCGGGATGCCCCGGTATCTGTGAGGAATCGACCGGGGCGTGGATTTCTTCAATGCTGCCCTTAAAAACAGCGGAGTGAACATCGCACAGACGCTGTATTTCATGTACAGGCATACCCTCGGCTATCAATGTCTGCTCAGCTTCCGAAATTTCCGAAGCGGCCACGCCAGAGAACGCCTGCTCAAATTCCTGCTTTACATCGTCTACGGTTTGACCGGAATGCAGTTTCCGCAATAGATTTTTCAATACCTCTTTACGATATTCACGATTATTGATTTCCTGACTCATCGTTACGCCCCCCTATTCTTTGATTGTGAAGCCACGTTCGGCAAGCATCTGTTTAATGGTATCCAACTCCAGTTTCTTCAACGCAGCGCCTTTGGGTATTGTCATCCATCTACCCGCGGTTGCCAGCATGCCCGGTTTGGTGATATCACTAAAACCCAGTTCTTCCATGACTGGAATCAGGTCCGGGTATTGTGTACAAAGCGTATATACGGATTGTGTCAAATCAATCGGTTTAAGCGGCATATCATTTTGCCTCCAAAAAAACACAATGTTACTTCCTGCTGAATTCCATTCCTGATATCGTAATACCATAAATGGAACCCTACCATATATACCCGGGTTGATCTATGGTGACACAATAGTCATACAGCTTAATAATCCATTGCCAATATAATAACACGTCAAGAAGACCTGCCGCAAGGAGGTCTGGCATTGATTTGCCTAACATAGCCTCATTGCTTGATCAATCAGAATTGAAAACCTACTGGACATTTGAGACGCAATCCTTATATTGACTACAAAAACCTGCAGGGTAATGATCGTCAAATATGAGCCAAAAAGGGGTGCCAATTTAACGATCCCTTATCTTTCAACGATTCCTCTGTGCTCGTGCTGAAATGAACAGGGTGTATGAGTCCAATCGTCACCATAAATCGCATTTTGCAACAACCTGAGATGAATACAATGATAACATGTAACCGCGAGCAAAACCCAAGATACATTGGAGGTTTGCAATAAAAAACACCACCTACCGACAAGATTTCTCTGATCGACAGGTGGTATCAACAATGCTTATTCCGACATCAGTTGCGTGGGTGTAGTGGGAGCGAAAGTTACAGCTTCTTGCGCATACCATTCCTGCACACTTTCCTCCATACGGATCGCGCGGAAACCGTGTCTACGTAGCAGCTCCACTGCTTCTACTGACAGCATGCAGTACTTTCCCCTGCAATATGCTACGATCTCCTTGCCTGGCGGCAATGCTGCCAGGCGCTTTTCTAATTCGCCCAGAGGGATGGAGTTCGCACCGGGAATGTGCAAGACCTCATACTCGTCCCTTGGTCTTACGTCGATCAGCGTTACGTCATCCCGTTTCATCCGTGTGAGCAGCTCATCCATTCCGATCTTTTCCATATTGTCTCTATCCCGGTATAACGCCTCCCGAAAACTCTTAATCTCCGACAAGCGTTCCTCCGCAAGGATCTGAAGAGAACGATTGAAAGCGGCAACCGTTCTGTCCGCCAATTGATAGTACGAATATAGCCCCTGCTTTTTATAGACCACCAGTCTTGCCTCCAGCAACGTCTGCAGATGCTGAGAGGTGTTGGCGATAGACATGTCTGCTTCCTTTGCAATGGCATCTACAGTTTTTGAACCCTGCGTCAAAATATCAAGAATCTCCAGTCTTTTTGGACTGGAAACCGCTTTCCCTACCTTGGCCAGCATTTGGTATGCCTGATCCTTGTACTCCCGTGACATTTCTTTCATGAAAACTGAGCCTCATCTATTCAAGGATTCTATTGACTATTATAACATCAGCATGGTAAAATGCAAGCGATCAACATGTGGAGATTACAAATTTCATTGGAAGTGGATGGATGGAAGAATGATCTATCTTGATTATAACGCAACTACACCCATAGCCTCGGAGGTTGCCGCGGCTATGATACCCTATCTCTTCGGTCATTTCGGCAACCCTTCCAGCAGCCACGCACTGGGTCGGGAGGCAAAAGCAGATGTCGACAGGGCTCGTGGACAGGTAGCGTCGTTGGTTGGTTGTTCGCCCAGTGAAATTGTGTTTACCAGTGGCGGAAGTGAATCTGACAACATGGCTATCAAGGGCGTTGCTTTTAGGAAGCTGAATAGAAAAAGGCGTATCGTCACTTCTGTGATCGAGCATCTAGCGGTACTGATGCCTTGTCGTTATCTGGAAAGCATGGGATTTGACGTCCGCTATGTGTCTGTTGATCGTCAAGGCACTGTGGATATGGAGGCGCTGGAGCGCGAGATCAACGAGGATACGCTGCTTGTTACGATCATGCACGCGAACAACGAAACGGGGACGCTGCAGCCGTTACATGAAATCTCGGCAATCTGCCAAAAGCAAGGCGCGCTGCTTCATACGGACGCATCCCAGTCCGTGGGCAAGGTCCCGGTCAGTGTCGAAGCGCTGGGCGTCGACCTTCTGACTATCGCTGGCCATAAGTTATACGCACCCAAGGGAATTGGAGCGCTTTATATCCGGGACGGCATTGAACTGGAGCCGTTGATCCACGGCGCTGGCCACGAGGGAGGAAGGCGGGCTGGAACCGAAAACGTCCTTCTGGACGTCGCGTTGGGCGCTGCGTGTGCACTGGCTGAAAAACACCTACAGGATGCGAACGATTCTCTGACCCGGTATTTTCTACACGAACTCGGCGCGCGATTTCGAGATCAAATCATTCTGAACGGACATCCCGAGAAGCGGCTCCCAAACACGCTCAACGTCAGCTTTTTGGGGCACGACAGTCATGATTTGCTTAGCAAATTGAGCAATGTGGCGGCATCGACTGGGTCAGCTTGCCATTCCGGACAGACGACTATATCTCCTGTCCTCTCGGCGATGGGTGTCTCGGAACAAGCCGGTCGCGGTGCGATCCGTTTCAGCCTTGGTCGCTATACCACACAGGATGAAATTGATGAAGTGCTGCAATCACTTGGCTGTATCATAGGGGATCAAAACAAAGGAGGAGAAGGAATATGAAGCTGGGTATCATTTTGGAGACAAAGGAATATGAAAAAGCATGGAACGCCCTTCGCTTCGCAACCACTGCCAGAAACAGAGGACATGAAGTGAAGGTTTTTCTCATGGGCGAGGCGGTGGAATGCGAATCGCTTTCACACGAGAAGTATGATGTCGGCGGGCAGCTAAACACTTATATCAAGGCTGGCGGAGAAATACTCGCCTGCGGCACCTGCCTGAAATCTCGGCATCTGGAGGGCTCGGAAGCTTGCCCGATTTCCACCATGGTCGACTGTGTGCAAATGGTAGAATGGGCGGACAAAATGGTGACATTCTGAGAAAAATCCAACAGCCATGTTGCTTCCCTGAGAGTGGCAGCAATTGGGATAGCAAAGCTATGCATTGTACATTCTTATGTCAGTGTTAAAGCCCGCAAACCTTTTAATTTCAAAGGTTTACGGGTTTCTCGCTGTAATGGTGTGATACGAACATGAATCTGCGACAACTCCATGCTTCACGCACCCAAGAAGAATATCAAACAAATAGGAACTCGTTGCGTCTCGTCGCAGATTTCAATTATCAGTAGGTATTACAAAAATTATCAAATACTTGCCAACGCAGATCAGCGGGTAAATACGCGATACTGTATGTTGATTAGTCCGTTAGCGTTAAGCAGGAAAGCAACGAAGTTACTACGTTATTTAAATCATCCCGGTTGGTGATACCACCCTCCATATTCATCCGAAAACCTTGATAATGCAAGTAGTATTTGAATATCACTGATCCCCTGAGGATCTATGTTGAGTGTGATATATATGTTATATGTATTGTGTCCAAAAGTAAGTTGTTGACCCCAAGCATCAATTCTGTGCCTTGAATGAATCTAGGTAATGCGATCTCATAATTTGTTTCATCACTTTCTCCAATGCTACTGTTGCATTGTTCATCTTTTAAGATGTTTTTGACACGGTTATCTAAAGAGAATCTACTGTTTCCACACCCAGTGCCATCAATCGTATCTGAAAATCCCGGACGGTACATGCTACAAACTTGGTATTTCCAAGGATATCAATCAAGTCCTGGCCCAGAATAGTATCCAGTATGTACTTGCTTTCCAATGCGTTTTGGTAGAATAGATCACTTCGAGATGTTATATAGTGTAAGGAGAAATGGAATACTCAGGTCATGTTCCTGGCCTGCGCTTGTCGATAACATCTGCATTTGCTTAAATCTCGCGCATTAACTCCAGCGTTTTTTCTTTCGCCAGTAGCAGCACACGTTCCCCGCATTCCGTAAGGCGGTAGTATTTTCGATACTTCCCATTCACAGTCCGTTTCTCCACCGATAACAACCCGTCTTTCGTTAACCCGTGCAGGATGGGGTATAGTGTTCCGGCGCTGATACTGTGACCATGTCGCGCTAATTCTTCGATCATCCAGGAACCGTATATCGGCTCTTTTTTTGCATGGTGCAGAATATGGATTTGGATGAAGCCCAAATATAGCTTTCGTAAAACAGAATCTTGCATCTGAACCCCTCCAATGATATAATATCGAATAACGATATCGTTTATCGATATCATATATCATTTGAGAATTGATTGTCAAGGAGGGATGAAACATGCAATTCATCCTGTCAGCTGATGGCTTGATGTTTCAGACATTGATCAAATACCCACCCATCGAAATCCCACAGGCGCAGACGACGTTTATCAGCGGCGACAGCGGAAGTGGGAAGAGCACGCTTTTCAAGCTGTTCAACGCGACTGTATCACCTTCCAAGGGCACGATCCTTTACCAGGGAAAGAACATCAGTGCTATTGATACCGTTTGTCTTCGCAGGGAAGTCCTTCTGGCGTCTCAGAGCGTTTTTCTGTTTGATGGAACGATTCGCAATAACTTTGCAGAGTTTTTCAAGTATCGAGAGCTTGCGGCGATCGATGAATCCGCGATCAACCGTTTTTTGCATATCTGCTGCGCGTATTTTCCGCTGGATACAGCATGTGAAACCCTGTCCGGCGGAGAGCGGCAGCGTGTCTTTCTCGCCATTCATATGGCGCTTTCGCCAACAGTCCTGATGTTAGATGAACCGACGTCCGCCCTGGATGAAGGCACGGCACATCGCATGATGCATCAGGTGAAGGTCTACTGCCAGCAAAACCAGATCACGCTGCTCGTCATCTGCCACGATAGCCAAATGGTCAAGGCATTTGCCGACAAAGTTATTATTTTGGAACGGAGATAACCCAATGAATGATATTATCAACTTGCAGATTTGGCAGTTCTCGCTCATCTATTTACTTTTGCTGATCGTTTTGGCGGTTATGAAGAAGTGCCGCATCAATCAGGCAAAACTGATGATCGTGGCAAGCATTCGCATGACGGTTCAGCTTGCTTTGGCTGGATTTGTGCTGACGTATATTTTTCAAAATCCACATCCGGCTTTCACAGTAGCCTATCTGCTTGCAATGACTGGCTTTGCCATTTATCGGGTGCTGGATAAGAACCGCATGCTGAATCGGCGCTTCAAGGCGATCATAGCGGTGTCGGTTGCCGCTTCAGGCATCTCCGTTCTTGCCTTCTTCATTGGTGCGGTGGTTGGCGAAAGCCTGTTTAGCCCACGCTATGTGATTCCGATTGCCGGTATGCTTATGGGTAACACCATGACCGGTGTAACGCTTGGCCTAAAGGCGTTTCGCGAAAACCTGACCGGCCAGAGCGCGCACGTGGATGCCATGCTCAACATTGGCGCCAAACCGGAGAAAATTCTACTTCCCTTTGTAAGACAGTCGCTGGAAATGGCATTACTGCCAACCTTCAACTCAATGATCGGTATGGGCATTGTATCGTTACCGGGAATGATGACCGGACAAATCCTTTCCGGGACACTCCCCATTACGGCAATCATGTATCAAATCGCAATCATGATCGCAATTTGCACGGTTGTCTGCCTTTCCTCTTTTGGCGCTCTATATTTTGGATATAAAACACTCTTTAACCAAAGAAACCAGATCTCCTTGGATGTTGTCGGTAGGGGATACGCAGAATGATCAGTAATGCATATGCTTCATATGCAATAAACCAATGACAAGTTTGATTTTGCCGGACATTGATTTGGAGTCGGCCTATTATACCCCATCGGATGTGCATTTTGACGGTCTCCTAACAGTGAAGACCCTTCTCGCGAGGGTTATGAAGGACAGGGATTTGCATTCTGTCTACGCCATAAAGCCCTTCTGCATTTGCTAGCAAAGGATGCAACGGGTACGAATAACCGCGAACAGAAGCCGAGAAACACTGGGGGTTTGCAATAAAAAAACACCACCTACCGACAAGATTTCTCTGATCAATAGGTGGTATCAGTAATCGTTTCGCTGTTGCTCACAGGACTGATTCAGTGGCGTTTGCGTAATGTCGCACTGACGCTGCAGCTGGCCTGGGCCTACTTCGGTATCTGGCAGCAGCATCAGGCGCAAGGCCTTTTTGCAGGGCAATACACAGCGATCGGCTTGATGGCAAACGTTTTATTGGCGCACTGTATATCATCATTGCAGGCTTCGTCTTTATCCAAAACGGCTACTGCTTGCTTCCTTAGCAGAAAGCGTAAAGCAGACTTAACTACTTCACTGGAAATGTCCGCTGTGCAAAGATTACGTCAAGCAGGGTTTGCTCGAAAAGCAAACCCTGCTTTTTAACCAGTGTGTTTATTGT
>LVAQ01000002.1 GCA_001604105.1 Clostridiales bacterium Firm_11 | reverse complement strand
AAGGGTACTTGGCTGGTAACGGCCCGGGAGAGTAGATCGCCGCCGCATTCCATCATAACAAAACAGCACTCGCTTGATGCGGGTGTTGTTTTGTTGTAAACAAATTTTTGGCAAAGGATAATTGCAAGAGCATGTTATAATGATAAAGCAACGCTTATAGTTGCAGCTATCAACGACGCAACGGAGGCAAGTTCATGGAACGGCAGGTTGTACTCTATATCGCCATCAGCATGGATGGGTTCATCGCTACCCCGGACGACCAACTTTCTTGGCTCACACAGGTTGAGGGGGAAGGCGATAACGGATATCAGGCCTTCTACGACACGGTGGATACCATCATCATGGGAAACCGTACCTATGCGTGGATATTGCGGGAAGATGGAGAGCATGCCTTCCCCTACAAGGGCAAAACATGCTATGTATACACGCGCGCGGAGCAGGGCAGTAACAACCTTGTACGCTGCACGCATGAGCCCGTAGAAGAGCTTGTTGCGCGTTTGCGTCAGGAATCAGGCAGATCAATATGGCTGGTGGGCGGCGGAAAGCTTGCGCATGATTTCATGGAGAAGAACCTGGTGGATGAGTGGGTTATTACAATTGCCCCTGTGCTGCTAGGTAAGGGAATCCCTTTATTTCATGCGCAAGAGAGCGCAACCATGCTCACCTTGACCAATGTACGCCGTTATGGGCAGTTCATGCAGGGTACCTATCGGAGAAGAATTGAACCATGATGCCATGAGCGTTTCCCAGTGTCACCCTACACGGTGATACTGGTCACTGTTCCGCCGGTCACGGTCAGCTCAGCATTGAGGCTATAGCTGGCGTTTCGGCACCAGTCACCGCCTGTGCGGTGGTGCTTTCAGCTATTGCGGGTACTGTAAAAGACCAGTGTGAATGCCAGCAAGGTTATCATACAGATGTACTTTTTCATGGGTTTGCTATCCCTTCGGCAATTGGCTGCCCAGTGGTTTGCTAGAACGCTGTAGCTTTGCGTCGCAGCCTTATAGCTGTTTGCCTTTACGTTTATATATCATAAATAAGTAAATGCTGCTCAGTTAGTCAAGATGGCATACAATGGTTTGTTTTCTACAAACAGACGCATCTTTCTGTTAAATTGGCTATTGACATGGCTTTGAATCCATGATAATATGCTTTACGTGCTCAAAACGTGATTACTGGGTGTGGCGCAGTTTGGTAGCGTGCTTGAATGGGGTTCAAGAGGCCGAAGGTTCAAATCCTTTCACCCAGACCATCTGATATCTTCCTTGAGTACTCGTATGGTAAAAACAGGCTGACAGTATATCAGTCTGTTTTTGTTTATACACATAATAGCGAGCCAAATCAGTTCTAAACGATTACAGTTGAATCAAAGTGAAACGAATTTGGGTAATGGTGGATGATAACCGAGAGCACGAAAGACCAAGTAAGATCTATTATTATAACGGCAAACCATCTGAGCTTTCACAATCCATGAGAAACCGCAGATTATCAAAACGGCTGCTGGTTGCGCCTATTCCCTTTTGCAGGTCGATTGATTTTTGAACCGGATTGAAACTGTCAGGGATAATTTCGCATGATCGATAGCTAATAATGCTTAACAGGAGTGCTTGCAAGGGGGAAGCAAAAAAGAGACTATTCACATCGAAATGTGAGTAGGCGGAGCGAGATAATGCGTGGTAACCCTTCGGAAATTTCACCATCGGAATGTTGGTTGTTAAGATGAGCATAGTTGCTGCCATTCGATACATTGTTAAGGTAAGAAAAATGCAAAAGAGTAGTTGACGCACTGGAGAGTCCATGCTATACTGCGACAAGGTTGCGGTTGGGATTGAGGAGAGTGGCCTGATTACGGGATTTATTTTTTTGCAGATTGGTTAGCTATATCTAACTGAAATGTAATGGACACTCATACATCCTAAATATCTATATCCTTGGGCAACGGTTTCTTTTTTCCAAAGGGTTAGAGATAACTAACTATTAAAAGGGGGATACTTTGAACAGATATGTAGTGAAGCGATTCATTGGCTTGATAGTGGTTCTTATGGGAGTCAGCATTCTGAGTTTTCTCATGATCGAGATATCTGGCACGGATCCCGCAGAGGCGATTGCAAGGCGTGCGTCCTTCAACGTAACGCGCGAACAGATCGAAGTGGTGCGCCTGGAACTGGGACTGGATCGTCCGATTGTAGAGCGATACTTCCGCTGGCTTGCTGGTATCCTAACGGGGGATGCAGGCATGTCAACCTATTCCAATCGCCCTGTTATTGAAGACTTACGGGTATACCTCCCCATTACACTTACACTGGTAGGGCTGTCCCTTGCATGGGTTGTGCTCTTTGCACTGCCCGTAAGCCTCGCGTGTGCACGATATCCTGGAGGTATATTAGATCATGTTGTTCGTTGGCTTACTTTGCTGGGTATCTGCACGCCTACCTTCTGGCTTGGGTTTATGCTGCTGATTTTGTTTGCTGTAAGGACACCAATTTTCAGCGTGCTTCCCGAAGCAGGCATCAAGGGGTATTTACTGCCTTCCTTGACGCTGGCCGTACCCATTCTCTCTGCCGGGATACGGATTCTGAGAGGTTCGCTGCTTTCAGAAGCCAACAGAGATTATGTTACCTACTTGAAAGTGCGGGGTCATACTAAACGTGATATCTTATATCGACATATGCTGCCTAACGCGCTTCCGCCCATCATCACGCTTTTTTGCCAGTACCTTGGTTATTTAATCGCAGGGAGTGCCGTGGTGGAGAGTGTGTTTTCGCTGAAGGGAATAGGAACCTACCTCGTGGGATGCATACTGGCGGCAGATTCGACGGCGGTAGCCGCATGTGTGTTGATTGTCGCAACTGTGTTTGTGCTTGCGAACCTGATGGGCGATCTTATCAATCGGATGATATGCCCGTGGATGGTGAGGGAAACCAATGATTAGAAGAATTTTAAAGAGCCCGCAGGCGATGGTTGGCCTGGCGCTGATTGCGATCACGCTGTTAGCGGCGGTATTTGCACCGTGGATTGTGCCAAACAACCCGGATGTCGTCTCACTTACCCAGAAATTCAAGGCACCTAGTACAGTGCATCCATTGGGAACGGATCAACTGGGCAGATGTGAGTTCTCAAGGCTGGTTTACGGCGCGCGGTATTCCCTTGGTATGGCGCTACCAATATTAGTGATTCTTGGCGTAATTGGCCTAACATTGGGTTGTGCCTGCGCCGGCATCGGAGGAGTGTTCGATCGCGTTGTTACTATTATCAGCGATATTTTCATAGCATTTCCGGCGCTTACTGTCGTGGCGGCTATCATTGGCGCATGGGGAAATGGCATTGAGAATATTGTTTTGTCTATTGTAATCTCAACATGGGCATGGTTTACACGCATGGTTCGAGCTTATGCCGTGATGGAGATGGGCAAAGAGTATATACTTGGCGCGCGCATCGCCGGAGCTGGTACGGTGCGCATCATCTTTCGGCATGTATTACCCAATATTATGCCGCAGTACCTGATCTACGCCTCCACAGGCGTTGCTTCCGCTATATTAACGGTATCAGGATTCTCCTTTCTGGGGCTTGGGCTTCCTGCTGGATCACCGGAATGGGGTGCCATGCTGAGTGAAGCACGTGCTAGTCTGTATTCTCATCCCGAACTTTTACTCTATCCGGGATTGTGCATACTAGCGACCGCGGCGGGCTATAACCTCTTTGGTGAGGCGCTCAGGGACATTCTACATGGGGGAAGCACCAGATGAAACAGTTTTTACTTGAAGTGGAGGAGCTTGCCATCGCACTCACGCGAAGCAACGAGCAGAAGGTATGCGATCTGAGCTTTTCATTGGATGCAGGGAAATCGCTGATTTTTCTGGGTGAATCAGGCTGCGGAAAATCCCTGACATGCAAGGCTATCACCGGGGGATTGGAAAAGAAGGAGTTTAGGGTATCTGGCAGCATACGCTTTGGCGGTGAAAACCTGCTTGCGCTTTCCAAGAAGCGGCTTTGTGGGATATACGGGAACGAGATTGCCCTCATCATGCAAAACCCAATGACCGCTTTCAATCCCTCTGAACGGATCGGTAGTCAGATGATGCGTTCAATTCGGCTGCACACCGGTGAGCACCGGAAAACGGCATTCGCGCGATGCGAAACTTCCCTGCGCGAGGCGGGTCTTGATGACCCTGTGCGGGTTATGCGCGCATATCCGTTTATGCTCTCTGGTGGTATGTTACAGCGTGCAATGATAGCGCTGGCGCTTGCGCTTCGTGCGCGGTTGATCGTGGCGGATGAACCGACGACGGCGCTGGACGTTGCGCATCAACGCGAGGCAATCGACGCGTTACGTCGTTTGCGTGATAACGGTGCCGCGATTCTTTTGGTCACACACGATTTTGCCGTTGCAAAGCGCCTGGGCGGAGAGATGATGGTGATGAAGGATGGCCGGATGGTAGAACGAGGCACGGTTGAAAAGGTCTTATGGGATCCCAAGGCGGCGTATACACGTGCACTCGTGGCGGCATCTCGGCTGCATAGCGTGCAGGATGGAGGATGGGAAGATGCTCGAAGCGGTTCGTGTTGAAAAAAGTTACGCGGTTCGAACGCAGGGGCGAATGAAGGCGTTTCATGCGGTCAGGCCAACATCCTTTCGAATTGAGGAGGGTGCGAGCTATGCGCTTGTGGGCGAAAGTGGATCTGGAAAAACAACCTTATCCCAAATCTTGATGGGATTACTGCCTCCAACCGCTGGCGATATACTACTGGATGGCGCAAGCATCGCGGGAAAATCTGCTCGACGTGATCGAAACGTTGCCGCGCAGCTTCAAATGGTACTCCAGGACGGCAAGAGCGCGCTGGATCCGCGCTTCACGGTTTACGATTCGATTGCGGAGCCAATTCGCAATCTTTTGAAATTACCAAGGGAGAAGGAACGCGAGCTGGTCGTGTCGTTGATGCAGCGTATGGAGCTTTCTGAAAAGCACCTGCACAACCGCGCAGGGGAACTATCCGGCGGACAGCAGAAGCGCGTGTGCATCGCGCGGGCGATTGCGGTTTCCCCTCGCTTGATCATTTTTGATGAGGCGGTGAGCGGGCTTGACGTTATCGTACGCAAACACATCCTCGACCTGTTGAAGGCGCTGCGTCGGGAAAGGCCATGCGCTTACCTGTTTGTTACTCACGATATGGATGTCGCTATGTATATGGCGGAAACGATTCATGTCATGAAAGAGGGGGAAATCGTGGAGCGTGTAACATGCAAAGGCAATCAAACCCTCTTTGTGCACCCGTATAGCCGTCTGCTCGTTTCGTCCATGGCTTAGGAATATTATCGTCTTCGGACGTAATATACAATCAATGTGGAGGTATTCTTATGATTCTTCGGAAACTGATCGCTCTATTTACAGCGCTCCTACTGTGCGTAGCGCTCCCTGCGTTTGCGCAGGAAGAAAAAACGGTGACGCTGGTAGAAAGCTGGGACTTCTCATCCGGCTTTTATCCGGTAATGTCACCCGCATCGGCAACCAACAACTACGGTATTACCTACTGGAGCCACAATTTCTATGACACCCTTGTCACCTATGATCAAAACGGGGAGGTGATTCCAAGCCTTGCGGAGAAATGGGAAATCAGCGAGGACGGCATGACCTACACCTTCACATTGCGGGATGATGTCAAGTTCTCCGATGGCACGCCGCTTACCGCCGAGCAGGTGAAAACAAGCATTCTGGCAGCCGCGCACAACCTTGGTTCCTTCAATGGCTCGTATGGCAAGCTGACCACGCTGGTCGAAAGCATGGAAGCGTTGGATGACCTGACGCTGCGCATGCAGCTTACACAGCCCTATTATGGAGCACTGAATGATTTGACGATGGGAAACCCGCTCAGTATTGTGGGCACATCTGCCTTCAACGAGGATCTATCCCTGTCCGATTTAGCAAAGACGCAAACAGTTGGCACTGGGCCTTATATGTACATGGGAGAAACAGACGGGACATCCTATACGTTTGTACGTAATCCCTACTACTGGGGCGAGACGCCCAAAGCGGATCGCTTTGTTGTTAAAGTGATTACCGATAATGACGCCAAGGTGCTTGCGCTCCGGTCGGGTGAGATTGATGCCGTTTTAGGCTCAACTCGCCTGAGCTATGATGCGTATGGGGAATTGGATCAAACGCCCGGCTTTGGCGCTGCTACGGATGCCAAGGTGTCCATGACGCGGTACCTTGGGTTCAATCTTTCTGCGGCGCCTTTTGATGATGTGCGCGTTCGGCAAGCGGTTAACTATGCACTGGATCGGGAGCTTTTGTGTGAAGCTGTTTTTCAGGGGATTGAGCAAAGTGCATATACACTTCTAAGCGCAGAAAAGCCCTATTGCAATGTGGAAGTGACCACATACGCGCATGACATCGAAAAAGCCAAGGCACTCATGGAGGAAGCCGGTTGGGTGGATTTGGATGGTGACGGCGTTCGGGAAAAGGATGGCGTACGACTGGAGATGCCACTTACCTATATGCTTGAGGGTGGCAGTGTTGGCGACGCGCTCATGGCCATTGCCGCTCAGTTGTCTGAAATTGGCTTTGAGATTACACCATCCGCAACAGACATGATGACATGGTATGGGTTGCTCTTGTCGGGAGATTATCAGATTACGTTCTACTCTACCTATGGCGGTGCGTTTGATCCATTTGCATTGATGACGAACATCAACCCGGATGTAAGCGCTGACCCAATTATGGTTCAGGTCGCCTCTGTTTTGGAGGGTGGTAACGCGCTCATCCTGGAGCTGGACGCGACGGCATCCCAAGAACGTGTGCAAGAGATATATACCGAGTTGCTCGGCACCATTGCCGATCAGGCTGTAGTGGCTCCGATTTCCTATACATATGAGTTTGCCGCCTGGAATGAAAGCGTTATCGAAACATATGCATTCTCGCCGGATTCCCATTACGTGAATGTCGCAAACATTGATGTAAAATAGCATACATACAAGTGCTGTCTTGCCGGGGGCGTTTAGCCTCCGGCAAGATTTCTATCGACAAACGCTTGTCAGGCGTTGGAAAGGTTACCGTTTCGCATGTGAGCAATTCTGATTTTCTGCATTCTCCATAGAGAGCGGAGAATGTATGCTTGACAGGGCGGGAGAAAGCTGTTATTCTGATAATCGTATTATCGGTATGCGCATTATCAGTTGCTGAGGGAGGTGAGACAGTCGATGTCCAAGCCAGATCGATCCATTGATCCACGGATACTTGAGAGCGCAAAAAAGGAGTTTCTTGCCCGCGGATTTGAGAAAGCATCCCTAAAAACAATTTGTGGGGATGCGGATGTAACCACTGGCGCTCTGTACAAGCGATTCAAGGGAAAGGAGGACTTATTCTGCGCAGTTGTAGCGGATACGGTTGCGGCGCTGCATGCGTTTGTAGAGAAACGAAGTGCTGCTCCGGCAGCAACCCTAACCGACGATGCGTTGGTTTCCGCTTGGAACATGGATGATGGAATGCTTACGTGGTTTCGGTTCCTGTATCAATACCACGATGGCTTTGTGCTTTTGATTTCCAGCGCGGCAGGCACCAGATACGCAAACTTTCAGCATGATTTTGCCGAAACAATGACCACGAAGACCCATGAGTATTTTCTGGAGGCGCATAAGCGGGGTTTAACGCATGTGGACATTTCCATGGAAGAGATGCACATTCTGTTATCCGCGTTCTGGACGACTGTCTATGAACCCTTCATACACGGCTATACATGGGATCAAATCGAAGCGCACAGCAAACTGATTTGCAAACTGTTCAACTGGAACCGCGTTTTGGGCTTTCACGCCACAACATAGGATTATCCCTGAGATACAAAAACGCATAGTCTGTCGCCCCTTGCGAACGATGTATCAAACCCCTTAAGAGGGGTTTTTTATGGAGCTAAGGTTAGCGATATTTAACTGAAGCGTATGCATTCAAGAAGGAGAGGTTCAAATTGTTCAAGAGAATACTGGGGTACACCGGTACGTATCGAAAAACCACCTATGCGGCCGTTGTCGCCATGCTCGCGGGTATGGTTGCGCAGGTGCTGCCATTCTGGTTCATCTACCAGATCATCAAGCCTGTGTTGACGCATGAGGCAATGACTGCGGAATATGTGATTTGGCGCATTGCAGCCATAGCACTCTGCACGATTCTGTATGCCGTTTTCTATATCTGGGGGCTTTCTCTCTCCCATAACGCGGCGTATAACACGCTCAAAAACCTGCGTATCTCGCTGCAAGGCAAACTGGAAAAACTGCCGTTGGGCGTGATACAGGAAAAGGGCGTTGGCGCCATCAAGAAAACATTCATCGATGATATTGAAACAATTGAGCTGCCCCTTGCGCACGCCATACCCGAGGGAATCAGCAATATTGCCGTTCCGGTGCTTGTGTTCCTGGGTATGTTTCTGGTCGATTGGAAAATGGCGCTGCTTGCGCTTGCTGCTTTGCCGCTCGGGGCGCTTGCCATGGGCATGATGTATCGAAGCGGCACGAGCAAAATGGGCGATTACTATGCTTCAGCGCAGAAGATGAACCGCACCATCGTGGAGTACATCAACGGGATGGAAGTCGTTAAGGTGTTCAACCGTGACGGTGAATCCTATCATCGGTATGAGCGTGATATTAAGAACTATCGGGACTTCACACTGGCGTGGTATAAGGTTTGCTGGCCCTGGATGGCGATTTACAACAGCCTCGTGCCCTGCGTGGCACTCTTTGTGCTCCCGGTCGGCGCATATATGGTCATGCAGGGCGTTTCTACCCTGCCTAACTTTGCGCTGGCGCTTTGCATGTCCTTCGGGATCAGCGCGCCGCTTCTCCGCGTGATGAACTTCTGGCCCACCATTGCGCGGATTGACTTTGCGGTATCCAATCTGGAACAGATGATGAACGAGGAGCCGCTTGCGCAGTCTACAGCTGTCTTTACCGGGCATAATCACGATGTGTGCTTTGAAAATGTACGCTTTTCCTACAAGGATGCCGAGGTACTGCATAATGTGACGCTGGATATACCAGAAGGCAGTCTAACCGCGCTTGTGGGCGAATCTGGCAGTGGAAAGTCCACGTTGGCCAAGCTACTGGTGCATTTTTATGATGTGACAGATGGCGCCATCAAGATCGGAGGCCAGGATATCCGCCAAATGAGTCTGGAAGCACTGAACAACCAAATTTCTTATGTCGCGCAGGAACAGTTTCTATTCAACATCAGCCTTCTTGAAAATATCCGCCTCGGGCGACCTGCCGCTACGGATGCGGAGGTGATGGTTGCTGCAGAAAAGGCACAATGCGGCGAATTCCTTACGCGGTTGGAGAACGGGATCCATACCATGGCGGGAGACGGCGGTAAGCAGCTTTCCGGCGGCGAACGGCAACGCATCTCGCTGGCGCGCGCAATCCTGAAGGATGCGCCCATCGTCGTTTTAGACGAAGCCACAGCCTTTATGGATCCGGAGAATGAAGAAAAAATGAATGAGGCTATCGCCGAGGTAATCCGAGGCAAAACCGTTATTGTGATTGCACATCGACTCCAGTCTATTATCCATGCGGATCAGATATGCGTGCTGGACGCTGGTAATCTGGTCGCCGTGGGAAGCCATACAGCACTCATAGCTGGCTGTTCTACGTATCAACGGCTTTGGCAGGCTGCCGAAGGCAGCGCACAATGGAAGGTTACCACGTCAAGGGAGGGGGAAATGATATGATTGCGCTCATGAAACGGCTTTTTACAGCTACTGGAAAGTATAGGGGTAGGATCGCGCTGGCTTTCGTTTTCTCCTTCCTCAAGGGACTCCTCAAAAACGCCCCCATCGGTCTTGGCTTTTATGCCCTTTCATCCTTTTATCATGGCGCTGCGACACCAGATTTATGCCTTCGGATAGGTATCGCGCTTGTCATAATCCTGCTTTTGCAAATGCTGTTTCACAACATTTCTGACCGCCTGCAATCGGCGACGGGTTTCCTGCTCTTTGCCGACAAGCGCATGGCATTGGGTGCGCATCTGCGTAAAATGCCTATGGGATATTTCAGCGAAGGCAACATCGGAAAAATCAGTTCAGTACTCTCCACGGATATGGTCTTTATCGAGGAAAACAGCATGACTGTGCTGGCCGATATGATGAGTTATATCTTCTCGCAGGGTATTCTGCTGACATTCCTCTTCCTCTTCAACGCATGGCTGGGGCTTGCGGGGCTGGGTGTGTTGGTGCTTATTCTTCTGCTGGGAAAAGGGCTCAAGAAGGAAGCGCTGGAAGATTCCGTCGTTCGCCAGGAGCAGCTTGAGAACCTGACAGAGGCGGTTTTGGATTTTACTGAAGGCATTGGCATCATCAAGACCTACAACCTGCTGGGCGCTCAATCAAAGGCGCTTACCAACGGCTTTCATGAAACCTGCCGTAAAAGCCTTGCGTTTGAAGAAAACCATACACCATGGCAGCGGGGTTTGAACTTGATCTACGGGTTTGGCGCCGTTGTTACAATTGCGCTCTCCGTGCTGCTGTATTTTCAAGGAATGCTGGACGCGATCTACCTGGTGGGTATCATGCTCTTTGTATTTGACCTCTTTGGTCCGTTGAAGGCATTGTATGGGCAAAGCGCGCGGCTAACGGTGATGAATAGCTGCATGGATCGCATTGAAGAGGTATTCAACGAACAGGAACTGCCAGATATGGGAACTGCCAGGATTCCTGCACAAAGCGATGCCCCTGAGGTGCGCTTTGAAAACGTGAGCTTTGCCTATGGCGAAAAAGATGTGCTCAGCAATATCTCGTTTGATCTGAATAGGAATCAGATGCTTGCGTTGGTGGGGCCTTCTGGCGGCGGAAAATCTACAATCGCGAGTCTGCTGGCAAGGTTTTGGGACGTGAAAGCCGGTCGGATTCTGGTGCGTGGACAGGAGATACGTTCGGTTCCGCTCTGCGAACTGATGGATCACATCAGCATGGTTTTCCAACGCGTGTACCTGTTTCAGGACAGCATCTACAACAACATCATTATGGGCAGACCCGGCGCTAGCCGTGAGGAGGTAATGGATGCTGCAAAAAAGGCCAGATGCTATGACTTTATCATGGCGTTACCAGAGGGCTTTGATACGATGGTTGGCGAAGGTGGCGCCAGTCTATCCGGCGGAGAACAGCAGCGAATTTCCATCGCACGCTGCATTTTGAAGGATGCGCCCATCGTTATTCTGGACGAGGCTACCGCCAGCGTGGACGCGGACAATGAAAGCTATATCCAGCAAGCTATTAGCGAGCTATGCAAGGGGAAGACGCTTCTTGTGATAGCGCATCGCCTGAACACCATTCGAAATGCTAATCAGATTCTGGTTATCTCTGAGGGCAGTATCTCGCAGCAGGGGACACATGAGGAACTGATGATCAAAGGCGGTATATACAAGCAGTTTGTGACAGCTCGCGAGAATAGCCGTGGCTGGATCCGCAGGGAAAAAACAGCATAAGGAAAATCATGGGAGGGTAACATGGATCACACAATTGAAGCAAAGGAACAGCAAAAACAGTTCATCCTGTCTGGGGGCTTATGGAAGGTGATGGTACAACTTTCATGGCCAGCCGTGGTAGCCATGGTGCTATACGGCTTCAATGCAGTGCTGGATGCTATCTTCATTGGACAATTTGTGAATGACACAGCGCTCGCGGGGGTATCACTTGCCTACCCGCTATCTCAGATCAGCACAGCCTTCGGTTCGCTTATTGGTGTAGGAGCTGGATCGGTTTTGAGCATTGCCATAGGTGCCAGGGATGTTCAAACACAGAAGAACCTGCTGGGCGTTGTCAACCGGTTGTCCATACTCTGCGCCGTTCTCTATATGGCGGTTGCCTTTACTTTTGCAAGGCCGCTGATCTCCATGATGGGCGGAAGCGGGGAGGCGCTTGACTATGGCGTCCGCTATTTTCGTATCTGCACCGTGGGCGCGTTTTTCTGGATATATGGTTTGGCGGGTAACATGATCATCCGCGCTGAGGGACGAATGAAGACGGCAGCCTGGATGATGGGTGTCGGTTTGATCGTCAACGCCATATTCAATTACCTCTTTATGGTTCCCTTGAATTTGGGCGTGGAAGGCGCGGCTTGGGGTACCAATGTCGGAATGCTTGTCTATACCATGCTCGGCTGGCTATACTTTGGGCGGGGCAAGGCAACTTTTCAAAGCAAGTTGCTTTCACTGAAGGGCGATCGGAAGATTACAACCTCGGTACTGCGCCTTGGTATGTCTTCGCTGATTATGTCCTTTATGAGCCTCATACAGGGGCTGGTTGTGTTTAATGCGCTGGCGCGGTATGGCACGACGGCCGATGTTGCCTTTTATGGAGTGGTTTACCGGGTTTTCCAATTCCTGCTAACTCCCATTTTTGGCTTGATGCGCGCGCTGCAACCTGTTATCGGTATCAATTATGGCGCAAAACAATATGCTCGGGTTATACAATCCTATAAAATCTTTGCCATAGCTGCGCTTTTGCTGACGATGCCTTTCTGGGTGCTGTCCCTCATTGCGCCGGGTTCGATACTGGGCATGATGCTCAAAGATCAGGTATTTACCAGTACGCATTTTCTGTATTTCCGATCCTACATGGCTATTCTACCAGCGTTGTCCTTCATTTTCATGGCAATGACATTATTCCCGTCCGTTGACAAGGGAAAACCTGCCATGATTATCGGCATGGCGAGACAACTGGTATTCTACATACCTGTGATGCTGTTGCTGCCAAGATTTATTGGTGTAAGCGGAGTCTACTATGGCTCCCTTGCGATTGACGCGATTATTGTCCTTTGGACGATGCTCTTGGTACGTAAAGAGTTCATCAGCCTAAGGAAACGAAAAGGGATGGAAGCCGCAGCCTGAAAGGGTTTACAGATCCCCAATACCTATCGAAAACGCGCATTGTGACTCTCTCGCAAAGCTAAGTTTTATGCAAAATCCAAGCTGTTAAGAACCCCGTGTTTTTCAAAAGGAATGCGGGGATCTTACCAGCTTGGAGCAGTATTGATTGTTTTTGGCCGCCAGAGATACCGATGCAACAATTTTCATAGCGTATTGGTTGACAAACACGCCTGAGAATGCTAAAATACTTTTCGTTGTCCGAGTTACTGTTGCGACACTTGATAGCATTCAGCAGCAGGTGCAATGCGCGTGACCCATTAGCTCAGTTGGCAGAGCACCTGACTTTTAATCAGGGTGTCCGGAGTTCGAGTCTCCGATGGGTCACCAGAGCCTCAGAAAGCCTTGAAAGCAAAGGCCTTCTGAGGCTTTTAGTATGTTTTGCTGGACACCCTGATTATTTCGGAATATAATAACAATCAGGGGTAGCGATTCGAACACCCTGATTGTTAGATAGAAAGGTCAGGTGAGTACTGATTGGGGATTAAACGAGTGATCGCATGTGTGTCAATACGGCGGAAAAATTTCTTATAGACTACCAGACAGATACGGGGGTAGCAAGTGCCTCATTATTCATAATGGCGGCTTGGGTTTGCTCGGCTCCCCCTGCACTGATATAGCCATTATAGATTGTGGCCATATTGTCCTTCGCTATGGAATTGAGCTCAAAGTCCTTATGACCACTTGAGCTACTAAGGCGCACTTTAACACTACTGGAGGGTTCTTCGGCTATTGCCTCCATTATTGGCAGAGCTTTCTCACCTAAAAAGAGATAGAAAGACTCTTTTTTTAGGTTGTCCCCCGTGCTGCTAACACCTTTTCTTGTAAATTCATAGCGCACGTTGTCGACCTTGATGATGACGGACTGAACCGGTTGCCAACCGAAGTAGACATAAAATTTAACTAGGAGGCCGATAATGGTGCTCTGGCCCTCGAAAGATAAGATAACAGGTAGCAATGTTAACCCAGACCCTCCGTCTGGATTTATTTGGTTGTCTGAGGCCCTCTGCCAATCTGCCGTAATGGCGTATATCCCCTTCATATCGTCGTACTCAACTGTATAGGTGGAAGAGTTATTAAAAACAGATATGTCAAACTCAGCAAGGGCACTCGAGGTGAACACCAACACAATAACCACGAGAGTTATGAGAATCCTCTTCATTGAATTGACCGCCTTTTCTTCATTTGTTTTTTGCGGAGGAAGCGTTGCATGGGTAATTATACCATCCTCTAATCTTCAAAGCAAATGAAATGTTGGGAATGAGACCATGTTTCCAGATGCACAGATATTTATAAGATTTAAATTTTAATTGTAACATGCAGGATGTTACAATTAAAAAGTTAATGTTAGAAACGGTAGTGTAGTTATAAAAGATAGTCAATAAAGATATGCATTCATAAGCTATTAAGAGAAACTGTCGAAAACGACAATCAAAGGTAGCGATTGCAAAATAATCAGGAGTAGTCCTTATAATATAAGGGTTACAGAGGATTATATGTACTCTCTGACTTTTAATCAGGGTGTCCGGAGTTCGAGTCTCCGATGGGTCACCAACCAAAGACAAATCCGAAAAACCAGAAGGCTCGCTGTGCGAGCCTTCTGGTTTTTCGGGGCTTCTGCATTGCAGAGGCAAAGGTTCCTGCATACTAACAACCGCAACAGAATAAGTAAAAACACTATGATCTCAGAATTGCCTGATGCGCCTGCGAGAAAGACGTTACAGACGAATGGTAATAGCATTTTGCAAGCAGTATTGATATGAAGCACTTCATAATAAGTACTTCGTATCAAGTCATCGTTACAAATCAACATCAAGGCAGAATACGCAGAAGGGCAGTCGTATGATTCTGATCAGGGTTGCTCTTCTTGCGTATTGTTTTTCGGCAGTAGGATTATTCCTGCCTGTCACGGCATTTGCGCTTCCCTCTGGAGAGCGCAAGCCCACCAAAACCGCTGATGATTGCCATATAAAAACCGAAATCGTACCAGAATCCTATGTTGTAGACCTCATAAATGTTGATATTCCTATTGAATAACGAGATGACCAATGATATGGGCGCTATCCAACCGTGCCAAATACCAGAAAAGAAACCGGCCGGTTTTTCTGCCGAGTTGGTGCCGTCGCCAGGCGCGCACGCGGTCAGTAGCACCATCATCATTACGATCATCAGTACCAAAAGGATTACCTTATTGGTTTTCATTGATCCAAACCTCCACTCTCAACGCTTGTTTTGTGCGGTGTACCATTGGGTAAACACCGATTGATACCATTATAATCAAAAACCACATTCTTACAATAGTTGTTGGAATATATTCCTGCGTTTGTAAGCCCTATATACATCCCTCAACAGATGACATGTTTTGATGGCTGTTGTATTTACAACAACAAGATACGTGTGATTCGTGGTATCCTCTTTCTGGGCACAAATGCCTAGCAATGCAGTTGATCGTCGTTGAGAACGATTTGAAAGCAGAGAAGGAGTGAAACAATATGTCAGATCAGATTCTTAAGAACATAGAAATGGCGAAAGCGCTGGACTTGACTGCGCTAGTATCTTATCAGGATGGCCAGATTGTCAGCCGCACGCTTTCACAGAATGTTGCGGTGAGTATTACCCTTTTTGCCTTTGACAAGGGGGAAGAAATCAGTTCGCACGAGTCTAAAGGGGACGCAATGGTATTCGTGCTCGACGGTGAGGCATCCATAACCATTGGTGAAACGACGCACGCGGTAAAAGGTGGTCAGAGTATTGTGATGCCTGCGAATGTGCCCCATGCTGTTTTGGCCGCTACTTGCTTCAAAATGATGCTTGTGGTGGTGTTTCCTGAAAAGTAGAGCTCGTATCATTGCTAATCAATCGGGATGGTTGCAGAGGCGCTCTATGTTTGATTACAAGCTGATTCGAACGCCCACGCCCTGCAAACACTGGTGTTGATCGAGATGGGGAAGTGTACTTGCGCAGCTTATAATATCGGTTCGTCCCCTAAGCAATAAACGTAACGTGCTTTGGAAGCAGCTTGTCCTGTTATACTCGACTCTTTGGCACAAAAAACCCTTGAAGGGATAAACAGTTGCACGCACTGTTAAGCTTCAAGGGTGTTTTCGCTATCTGGATGGGCAATAGGCATGCTTTGGGATGATTTGGCGACTACTATTGCCAACACCTTGATTTTGGGATGTTTCCTGTGGCGCGGAGTCTTGCGATGGGTTTCACTGAATCCTACCATAAACCCATGGAAGTATGAACGTAGGATTTCCTTGGGTGGTATGGAGAATTATGCTCTGTTGCCCCTGATGCGGCTAAGCAGCGGGCTTAGGCGCGAGGGAAAGTGAGGGCGCTGTGCATTGGTTGTAATGTCGGTGATCTCAGCCGCAGTATTTCATGTGTGGCAAAAAAGAGCTTTATAACAGGACAAACGAAAAAAGCAGTTCTATCAAGCGCTGAAAATGAACCGTTCAGGATCAAACCTGCAAGCGATTCTGTTATCAACGGAAAGTGAAAACAGCATGCGTATGGACAGCGTTAGCGTGTGCTGTATAACAAAAAAAGACGATGCTCTGATCGTCCTTTTTGTATTGGAGCGGGTGATGGGAATCGAACCCACGTGACCAGCTTGGAAGGCTGGAGCTCTGCCATTGAGCTACACCCGCCCGCTAGCGTCATTCGGATTCGTTCCTCCTTCAAACGCTACCAAGAAGAAAAGTGGAGCGGTAGACGAGATTCGGACTCGCGACATCCACCTTGGCAAGGTGGCACTCTACCACTGAGCTACTACCGCACGCTCCACCAGTCCCATCCTTGGAAAGCTATGGTGCGGACGAAGAGACTTGAACTCTTACGCCGTAAGGCACCGGAACCTAAATCCGGCGCGTCTGCCATTCCGCCACGCCCGCACTGATTCCATCCGGAAGATGAGGCGTCGAGCCTTACCGATGGAAGCTTTTCGCTGCACGGGGCATTGCTTCTTGGCTAGGCGGATTGCCCTCACAACGGATGTTATAATACCGCAAGTATAACAACTTGTCAAGCTTTATTTTCCTTGGTTTTCAGCAATCAAAGCTATCTTCAGATGGAAAACTGCGTTGTCATGCGGAATATGCTGAATGCTTTGCAAGCCATAAACAAAAGCGTGGGGAATGCGCTTTAAGGTACGTGCCGGCTTCACTTAACCAATTAGAGATCAAACTCAACTTTCACAACGCGGCCTTGAAAAGTAACGTCTGGTAATGCGTAAGGTTCGGCGGAATACTCCCGGTCATAGCCCTGCAAGAGTACATTGAGCGCATCCAGCTTCTTGATTTTGCGAAGGTGCCTATGCGCACCATACTGCACCAGCATCACGGCTCCTTCCACAGGGCTTGACGCGGGCACCAGAAGGCATAAATCGCCCTTGAGGATGCGGAATCCGCGCATATGGTCATCCGGAACCAGATAGTAGAACACTTTCTCTGGCGAAGCGCCCGCAATGCGGCCATCGAGGATAGGTAAAAGACGATGATCCACTTCCTGCATAACGGCATTGTATACTGGCACACGCTTGAGTACGCTGGTTAGCGCATCCAGCCAAATGCTGCCCTGTACGGGCGTGTTATCCGGCTGTTCATGATAAACGGAAACGGCTTCGCTATGATTGGGCTGCTTTTGCGGAACAGGGGAGACAGACGGCTTTACCGTTTGTAAATCCACTGTGGACGCGATATCATCCAAGGTAAAGCCGGGTTCATTCTGCTCACTCATACCCATTTTCTTGAGGATGCGGCGAGCCTGATCATCCGCGATGATACGCTTTCCCTCTTCCACATCCTTAAGGTAGCTTTCACTGACGCCACCAAGTTTTGCAATTTGTTTCAATGTCATTTTGCGGCGCAGCCGCTCAGTCAGCAAGAGATCTCCCAGTCGGCTCATAGATACCCCTCCGATAAAAACAGGCTAACGCATATTATAGCATACTTGGGAAGCATCTGGTGGATGTAAGCGCAGAAATTGCGAGCCACCTTCAGAACCGAACATTCTGCGCACAGACTGGGAAAATCTTTGCTTTCTGAGTGCCATTTGCAGGAGAATGAAAATGCGCGTCGAATGAACAATTTTGGTAGATTTTTAACCAATCATGAAGGTGGAAAACCATGCGCTATCAAACCCGAGGCACCTGCTCGACCGCAATTGATCTGGAGATCGAAAACAACGTGATCACCGCTTGTTCCTTTACAAGAGGGTGCAAAGGAAACCTAATCGGACTATCCAAAATGGTTGTTGGGCAAGAGGCTCGAAAAGTGATGGAAATGCTTCGCGGCATCTCTTGCCAGGGCAAAACATCCTGCCCCGACCAATTATCTTTGGCGATTGAAGCTTATTTGCAGCAAATGCCAAAACACAGTGAGGAGCTTTAAACATTGCCAACAGGAGAATCAGAACACAACCAGACTTTTTCTCAGACGGATATCAGCAAAGAAGTGCAACGGGCACTAGAGAAAATGGGCATTCAGAACATGACTGCCGTACAGCAGCAAACGTTACCTTTGATGATGGCGGGGCGGGATGTAATCGGGATTGCGCCCACGGGAACTGGTAAAACGATTGCTTTTGGTATTCCAATGCTGGAATATGTGAATTTGCAGGATAACCGCGTGCAGGAGCTTGTGCTTGCGCCGACACGCGAACTCAGTTTGCAGATTGCGCAAGAGCTTCGCAATCTGGCGCAGTTCATCCCGACGTTGCGCATTGCGGTGCTGTATGGCGGCCAACCTATTGTTAAGCAGATTAACGAGCTCAAGCGTCATCCTCAGATCATCATTGCCACGCCGGGGCGGCTCCTGGATCATATGAACCGCGGCAACATCCGCCTTGATTCGGTTCATACCATGGTGTTGGATGAGGCAGACGAGATGCTTAATATGGGCTTTGTTAAAGATGTAACGAAAATCATCGAGGCAACACCCGCCGGCAGGCAACTTGTGCTTTTCTCTGCAACCACCAATCAGGAAGTGCTCACCATCGCCTGGAAGTATCAGCAGGATCCTGTAGAGGTGAACATTCCAGCCACACGCGAAAACCGTCCGCAGATCACGCAATACGTGATTGAAACCGCGCGTGAGAAGAAATATGAGCACCTGTTGTACTTGCTGGACAGCGATGTGTACCAGCGTGTGATGGTGTTCGTCAATACAAAAGACATGACCCAACGGCTGACCAAACGACTCATGGATGCAGGATACCCTGCGGAGTGCCTGCATGGGGATATGCGCCAGAGTGCCCGCACGGAAGTCATGCAAGCTTATCGCAAAGGCAAGTTCCAGATTTTGCTGGCCACGGATGTTGCGGCGCGCGGCATTGATGTTGATGATGTGGAAGCCGTCATTAATTACGATTTGCCTAATGAAAACGAGTATTATACCCACCGTATCGGGCGAACGGGGCGCGCTAAAAAGCACGGCGTGTCTTTTACGCTGCTTACGTACAGTGAAAGCGTAAGGTTGGACGCGATTCTGAAGTATATCGACGCAAAGCCTGTACCGCTTAAGTTTAACGATTTGGGCATCCTGTGCTATGAAGAAGGCGAGCCCTTCTTTGAAAACATGTAACGGAGGCGACCGACCATGGGCATTAACGGCACCCGCAATCAGGAAGAACAACGGCGCGAAGAAAATGGGGTTGTCTATTTCGACCGTGGAATCATCGAAGGTGCGGATGGAAAGAAGTACGCGCGCTTTGCGATCCAGACGCATTTTGTAGAGGTGGGGGAAAGCCAGAGCGCATTGGTGGAGAAGTATGTACGTCCGCTTTACCAGCCGGGAGATGTGCTTTCCTTCGGGGCAAAGGTCATGTGTATGTGCGTGAAAACTGTACGTACACGCGATGAGGTTAAGCCCGGCTTTTGGGCGAACCTGCTTTGGCGTTTTGCCGGTATCAACTCCACCGGCGTTGGGATGCATGAACCGTACAAACTCCAACTCGTTATCGATATGGTTGGCTTGCCGCGCGTGCTGCTGGGCGCTTTCCTGAGCGCGATCACCAGACCTTTTGGTGTGCGTGGGCTGTTTTACAAGGTGTGCGGCAAAGGGGTCGGAGGCATTGACGGCTTCTATTACCGTTCCAGCTTTGAGCGCTATCATACGCTGGCGCTCATCAATCCGGATAACGGTACAGAGCTTTGCGAGCAACTGGCAGAAGAAACAGGCATCCCCGTCGTTTTAATGGATGCCAACGATATCCAGCGAGATCAATTGGGTAAGAGCAGCAATATGCCACTGACGGATGCGCAGTTACAGGATGCGATGCGCGATAACCCCAGCGGGCAGGGTGCGGAACTGACGCCGCTTATCCTGATACGGCCGCTTGGATGAACTGTAAGCAATGGATCATCAATGCTTCGCGGGTTCGCATTTAGGATACAGAACGGAAATCCTGCTTAGCATTGCTTGCAAAACCATCCATACGAGCGCGAAGAGGAACCGATTTGCCTGTGGAAGGCAAATCGGTTCCTCTTCGCGTGACAGATTGACGAAGTGTTAAACCCAGGGGATAACAGCATCGGATTAGCGGTCGAAAGCCTGCGCGAGGTCGGCAATGATATCATCCACGTGTTCAGTGCCGATGGAGAGCCTTATTGTATTGGGCTTGATGCCTTGCTCGGCTTGCTCCTGCGCACTGAGTTGGCTGTGCGTGGTGGAAGCGGGGTGGATTACCAGTGATTTTACATCTGCAACATTTGCCAGCAGGCTAAACAGCTCCAAACGATCGATGAAGGCCTGCGCTTCCTGTGCGCCGCCTTTGAGATCAAAGGTGAATATGCTTGCGCCGCCCTGTGGGAAATACCGTTGGTAGAGCGCGTGATGCGGATGCGTCGGCAATGCGGGATGGTTGACCTTCTCCACCTGCGGATGTTCTGCCAGGAACTTGACCACAGCGAGCGTGTTTTGCACATGACGCTCTACGCGCAGGCTGAGCGTTTCAAGCCCTTGCAGGAAAAGGAAAGCGTGTAAAGGCGCGATGGCTGCACCTGTGTCACGCAGCAAGGTGGCACGGATTTTTACCACATAAGCTGCCGCGCCTACGGCACTTGTAAAGCTAATACCATGATAACTCGCGTTGGGCTCAACTAATGATGGGAATTTTCCGCTGCCCACCCAATCAAAGTGACCGCCGTCAATGATAACGCCGCCGATGGCTGTGCCATGCCCGCCAATGAATTTCGTAGCGGAGTGCACTACAATATCCGCGCCATGCTCGAGCGGACGCAAGAGGTATGGCGTCGCGAATGTATTATCGATGATTAGCGGGACCCGATGCGCATGTGCGATGTCGGCGACTTGTCGAATATCAATCAGGGTAGCGTTGGGGTTGCCGATGCTTTCAATGAAAATTGCTTTGGTATGTTCATCGATGCTGTTTTCAAATACGTCCTTTTCATCGGCATCAACAAACTTGGTGGTGATGCCATATTGCGGCAGGGTGTTTGCAAACAGGTTATAAGTGCCGCCGTAAATGGTCTTGGCGGAGACAATATTATCTCCCGCCTGCGCAATATTCTAGATTGCGTAGGTGATGGCGGCTGCCCCGGACGCAACACCCAGCGCGGCTACGCCGCCCTCCAGTGCTGCAATGCGCTTTTCAAACACATCCTGCGTTGGGTTGGTCAAGCGGCCATAAATATTCCCGGCATCGGTCAGGTTAAAGCGGGCAGCGGCGTGAGCCGCGTTTTTGAAAACATACGATGTGGTTTGGTAAATCGGCACGGCGCGCGCATCGGTTACTGGGTCGGGTTGCTCTTGGCCAACATGGATCTGTAATGTTTCGAAACGGTAATCATGACGCATTCCAAAAACCCTCTTTCATTTCATAT
Organism: Clostridiales bacterium Firm_11; assembly: GCA_001604105.1. GTDB lineage: Bacteria > Bacillota > Clostridia > Christensenellales > Aristaeellaceae > CAXXOK01. The sequence continues at coordinate 97,330 of LVAQ01000002.1, read as the reverse complement.
CAATCGGTTGTCCGTGCTGCTTATGCTACATCGCACATTCGACCGTTGCGGAAGTTGTGCCGAAGCATCAAGAGGATCCATGGATTAGTCATGCCAGCATCACTCCAAACTATTAATCATAGAGGAATGGTATGATAATAAGCGAACTTTCATGCTTTGTCAATACTTATTTGCTCATGAACATCGGTTGTACTAAAAAGGGCCTATTATATCGAATAGGCCCAGCAGCTTTCAACCGTATCATCATCAGCCAGTTCATGCAAGGTGACGCTATCCACATACGCGTTCACAGTATGATACAAGCCTTCCCAAAACCGTATGGTCTTACAGATGGCATAACGTGAACACTGGTTTGGGAAGCTCTCCATACAGGTTACCGGGAACAAGTCACCTTCTACTACGCGCAGGATATCGCCGATGGTATAGTTCTTTGGGTCTCGTGTAAGCAAGTAGCCGCCCTGGTTACCCCGAACACTGCGGATGAGACCGCCGCGGTTGAGCAAGGTGACAATTTGCTCCAGATACTTAACGGATATATCCTGCCTTTGCGAAACCTCTTTGAGCGTGACAGCCTCACCGTGCGCATGCTGTGTCAGGTCAATCATAAAGCGGAGCGCATAGCGCCCCCTGGACGATATTTTCATGGTTTGCACCCTCCCATGTATCATTATACCACAGGAAAAGTATGATAACAATCAAGGCATGATATCGTTTATGAATTATTTCTGTTCCATTGTGCTACAAGACGGTATTGCTTGATTTTGCGCTATGAATACGCTATGATGAAGCATAGTGAAAGGGGTGGAAATCCCATATGAATCTCATGGTTACCGGCGCGAATGGCTTCATAGGCAGAAACCTGAGCCAAACGCTTGCGCAACGGCAAGACACGATTGTTTTAATCGATGTTGATACACCGGATGAGGTGCTGCATTCGGCGGCGCTTCAAGCTGATTTTGTTTTTCATCTGGCGGGTGTGAACCGGCCATTGGAAGAATCGGAGTACATGGCGGGCAATGTCGGCTTCACGGAACGGCTTCTCGCGCTTTTAGAGACGGGTAAGAAACCGCCTGTGCTGCTGAGCAGCTCCACACAGGCTGTGATGGATAATCCTTATGGCATTAGCAAGCGCGCTGCGGAAGAAGCGGTTCTCGCGTATGCGAAACGCAGCGGCGCCAGCGTCTACCGCTATCGACTGCCCAATGCCTTTGGAAAGTGGAGCAGACCCAATTATAACAGCGCGGTAGCCACCTTTTGCCATCACATAGCGCGCGGCATGCCCATCACGGTTGATGATCCGGCGCGCAAAATCACCCTCGTCTACATTGATGATATTGTAAGCGAGTTTCTGCGGGCGTTGGAGGGTGAACCCACGTGGGGCGCCGACGGTTTTTGCCGTGTCGCGCCGCAGTATGATACAACACTTGGGGATATCGTTGCCCTGTTGTATCGCTTTCGAGACAGCCGCAGCACTTTGATGATTCCAGATCAAGCCGATGGGTTCACCCGTAAGTTGTTTGCGACCTACCAGAGCTTTTTGCCGGAAGATGGCTTTGCCTACCAACCAGTAAGCCATCAGGATGAGCGAGGCTCCTTTACTGAACTGCTTCGCATGGGCAGCTTTGGTCAGGTGAGTGTAAATATTGCCAAGCCGGCCATATGCAAAGGTGACCATTGGCACCACAGCAAGCATGAGAAATTCATCGTGGTATCTGGCGAAGGCTTGATTCGCCTGCGCAGTCCTTTTTCCCCGCAGATTCATCATTACCCGGTTAATGGAGCCCATTTGACTGTGGTTGATATTCCCCCGGGGTATACGCATAACATTGAAAACACGGGAGAAACAGATTTGGTCACCATCATGTGGGCAAGCGAAGCATTTGATCCACAGCGTCCGGATACGTATCGGCTGCCGGTTGTAACGACGAGTGAGGAAGGAAAAGGTTAACATGCGCAAGTTAAAGCTCATGACTGTACTGGGTACGCGGCCGGAGATCATTCGTCTTTCTGCGGTCATGCGGTGTGCTGATCGCTATTTTGATCATATTATGGTGCATACAGGCCAAAACTATGCACCAGAACTGAACGCCTTCTTTTTTCGAGATCTTGCTCTGCGTGATCCGGATCACTACCTGGAAGCGGCGGGCGCAGATTTGGGCGAAACCATGGGCGCAATCATTGCAAAAAGTTACCGTGTGATGGTGGAAGAGAAACCGGATGCGTTGCTTGTTCTGGGAGATACCAATAGCGCGCTGGCAGCGATCTCCGCGAAAAGGCTCAAGATTCCCATTTTTCATATGGAGGCAGGCAACCGTTGCTGGGATTGGAACGTAAGTGAAATGATCAACCGTAAGATTGTCGATCATATCAGCGATATCAACTTGCCTTATACCGAGCATAGCCGTCGCTATCTGCTTAGCGAGGGTATCGACGGCAAAACCATTTTTGTGACAGGCTCGCCCATGCGCGAGGTGCTTGAACACGCGATGCCTCAGATTGACGCAAGCGATGTATTGCGTCAAATGGAGCTTACGCAGGGCGGCTATATCCTGGTATCCGCACATCGGGAGGAGAACATCGATCTGGAAGATAATTTCCTGTCGCTGATGAACGCGATCAACCATATGGCGGAAACATATCAGGTGCCGGTGATATACAGCACGCACCCCCGTTCCATGAAGTTCATCCAGCAACGCGGTTTTCAGTTCCATCCGCTGGTGCGTAATGTGAAGCCCCTCGGCTTTTTTGACTATAATCATCTCCAAAAGAACAGCCTGATGGTGCTTTCCGATAGTGGTACGCTGAGCGAAGAAAGCGCCATGCTGGGCTTCTGCGGGGTGCTTATTCGCACTTCCACCGAGCGGCCGGAGGTGCTGGATAAAGGCACGGTGGTCATTGGCGGCATAACGGCAGAGAGCATCGCACAGGCTGCGCGGCTGGCCATTGCCATGCAGCAAAACGAGGAACCGCGCGCAATGCCGATGGACTATCTGGATACGAATGTGAGCATCAAAGTTATCAAGCTTATCCAAAGCTATACACCGATCGTTAACGAGACCGTATGGCTTAAAAAAACAGTTTCAGCAAGATAGAACGACGTTTGAACAAATAATTCCTGAATTATGGCGTAAATGCCGTGACAGTACTCTGCCGCAAGGGTATAATAGTGCTAACGGGATTGACCCGAACCAAATAAGGAGGTTATACGCATGAAACGCAAAGGACTGGTTCGTCTTGTGGTTATCGTGCTGGCGTTGATGCTGCCGCTGAGCGCTATGGCGCAGGGAGCTGCGCTGGATATGCTTGCGCAGGCAAGTACCGATGGGAAGGAAATTGTAACCACCCTAACGTTTGAACCTGGCACGATGTTAGCCGCGGAACAAGCCGTTTCCGACTTGAGCACCGCCCTTGCCATTCGCGTGAGCAAACTAAAGGGTGGCGTAGGCAGCTTCGCGGTATCGCTGAGTAATGTGGATGTGGTGAACGCGCAGATGCGTGTTCAGGAGGACGGGCTCTATCTGCAAAGCGAAACGCTTGGGCAGCAGCCTCTGTACTTCTCCTGGGCAGATATCCAGCAGGGCATCACAGAAGCGATGCGCAGCAGCGGCTCAGATGATGCGACCATCAGTCAATTCAGCCAAGGCTTTATGAACGGCTTTCAACAGGGTTTTGCCGCCAGCATCGCGGGGATGGAAGAGGGCATGGATCCCGCGGCGTTGATGACGGAAGAACAGATCAAGAAAAGACTCACCGAAGCGATGGATGGCGACGACAGCTTTGTGAAATGGATGGAAGCGATCGAAGCGAAAAAAGTCGTGACCGCTGGTGAGTTCTCTGTGGATGGCAGCGATGTTGCGGATACAAAGACAGAAATTATCGTAACCACCGAAGACATGGCCGCCTTGTATGATGTGCCTTACATCCAGAAGCAGATTGCAACACAGCTCAAAGCCAAAGATGCGACCCTCACGGACGCGCAGGTAGAAGAGCAGGTTGCGGCAATGGTGGGGGATATCAAAGCCGAGATTGAAAAATCTGGCGCAACCGCACCAATGACTTTCTACACACAGGGCGAAGACGAGCTTGTGGCTGCGGAAGTAAAGTTCACCGGCACCTTCACGCCCGGTTACATGGAAACATCTACCGCAACAACGGACACTGTAGCTTTGGAAGGGGATACATCTGCGGAAGTTGCACCTGTTAAGCAACCCGATCCCGTGAAAGTTGATGTAGACTTCCTGATGACTCGCAAAACGCTTGAGGAAAGCACAACGCATCGTTTCACGATGCACGCTTTGCAGGATGATGTGAAGAAGAGTACCATCACAGGCAGCATGACCAAGACGGATACAAGCATCTTTGGCACGTTTGCGGCAACAGACGATCAGGAGCAGCCCGTCATGACAGCTGATCTGATCAGCGATTTTGCCGATGAGAAGAACACCAGCGCGGAGCTGGCCGTAACGGTATACGAAGGCGGAACGGCAAACGCCGTGGTGTTCGGCTTTGAGCAAAGCATCGGCGATGCGGCCATTGATACAGCGCTGCGCATTTCCTACGGCGAAAGCGTGGAAGCGATCAAGGCGGATGCGGCCAACGCTTTGATGGGAACTATCAAAGTGAACACGCTGATACAGGCGGATAGTGGTCAGTTTGCCGCGTTGCTGGAAGCGACCCCCGATTCCGCTGTGCAACCCATGAAGATGAGCCAAACTGACTTGGAGTCTTTCATGATCACATTGCAGAGCAATGCCATGCAAACACTCTATAAGATCATTGGCAATCTGCCCCCCAGCGTCAGTGCATTGTTGGGCGGCGCGCAATAACCGTAAACCAAACAATCTTTGGCACAAGCCGCACCGATGGATGTCGGGGCGGCTTGTGCCATTTCTTGCTTGCTTTTGGAATCGCGATTTACCTCATTGCTTTTCAGAATGCCGTAAACAACCCTTGAAATCAAAGAGTGAAATTTGTACGAACAAATAATTGCGCACCATATGGAGCATTCTTGGCTTTTCAAGGATTTTACTCTTGACAGTGCAAGCTTTTAGGTTACAATAAAATTAATAATCCAATCACAAGGAGGAAGCAATATGAGGAATATTCCTGTTATTAAGCTTGGTGTCGTGGCAGTCAGCCGAGACTGTTTTCCCATTGAACTGTCCCGTGCACGCCGCGGCGCGCTGGTGGATGCCTTTCAAAAGAAGTACGGTCAAATTGTAACAGTGCAAACAATCATTGAGAGTGAAACCAATGTGGAAACCGCGCTAAAAGAACTGCGGGACGCGGAGGTTAACGCCTTGCTGGTGTACCTTGGAAACTTTGGCCCGGAGGGCCCTGAGACTATTATCGCCCAGCGTTTTGATGGGCCGGTGATGTTTGCTGCTGCAGCGGAAGAAAGCCGCGAGACGGTGCGCAGTGATCGTGGAGATGCCTACTGCGGGATGCTCAACGCAAGCTATAACATCGGCCTGCGTGGACTTACAAATGTATACATACCGGAATACCCTGTCGGCACAGCCGATGAGATCGCAGATATGCTTCATGACTTTGAAGCCATCAGCCGTGTTGTGCTGGGCGTGCGCAATCTGAAAGTGATCACTTTCGGACCGCGCCCGCATGATTTTCTGGCCTGCAACGCGCCCATCAAGCCCTTGTATGACCTGGGCGTAGTCAATGTGCAGGAAAACAGTGAGCTTGACCTGTATGCTGCGTTCAAGGCACATGAGAATGACAAGCGTATTCCCGAGATTATGAAGGATATGGAAAGCGAACTGGGTGAAGGCAATCGTATGCCGGGCATACTGCCGAAACTTGCGCAGTATGAGGCGACTCTATTGGATTGGGTGGAACAGAATAGAGGAATCGCGAAATACGTATTCCTTGCCAATAAATGCTGGCCTGCGTTCCAAACGGAATTCGGCTTTGTGCCTTGCTACGTGAACAGCCGCTTTGCTTCCCGTTTGATGCCCATCAGCTGTGAGGTGGATATCTACGGTGGTTTGAGCGAGTATATGGCAGCCTGTGCAAATGAAGCGCCGCCTACGATTCTGGATATCAACAACACAGTACCGGCGGATCTCTACCAAGAGCAGATCAAGGGCAAGTATAACTATGCCCTGGATGATACCTTCATGGGTTTCCACTGCGGCAATACGCCCATTTGTCACCTGACGCAGGGAGAAATGAAGTATCAGTTGATCATGAAGCGGGCATTGGAACCGGATACCGAACCCAATATCACACGCGGTACGTTGGAAGGTGATCTGAAACCCGGCGATATCACTTTCTTCCGCTTGCAAGGCGCCGCGGATGCAACACTGCACAGCTACATTGCCCAAGGCGAAGTGCTGCCTGTGCCGACGGGCTCCTTCGGCGGCATCGGTGTGTTTGCGATTGCGGAAATGGCGCGGTTCTACCGCCACGTGCTCATTCAAAAGCGTTACCCGCATCATGGCGCGGTAACCTATGGCAAGGTAGGGAAAGTGCTCTTTGAAGCACTCAAGATGCTTGGCGTTACAGATGTGGATCACAACCGCCCTGCGGGCATGCTTTACCCACAGGAGAATCCTTTCCGGTAAACCATCATGCGGCGGAAGCGTACCAAACGCTTCCGCCCCTTTTTTCTTTACATTTCTATATTACGTTTTCACGCTAGCGGTACCCAAATGAAGGTTCTCCATACATGAGCGCGGGAGTCTCGTTCCCGTCAATTGAATCATCCATAGGTCAGTATATGATACTTGACATTGCTGGTTGTTTGAGACTTTTCACCAATCGGACATTCACGGTTAAAAATGGGAACACGCGCCACAAAATGGTCGCCAATGGGACAATCAGGGCTATCGTACCATACGCTTGCAAAAAAACGCAGGTGTGCAAAGGGCAGGTGTAGAGAATTTGGGTGAAAGTACCACATTTCGTTTCAAAGTAGTAATATCAGTTTACATAGGTCAAAAAAGACATAAATAAGTACGCGGCGCGCACCGTTTACAGGAACAAACAGTATACGCCCTATGTTGTTTATAATATGAAAACGGCACCCAAATGGTGCCGTTTATCGTCAGTTTCTGTATCAGTTTCTGTGATTGCTGGATTTTAACCATCAAAGCAACAGCATACTTTCGCTGTGATGGCCATTCAGGATCAATCACCGAAGGTAATGCCGATGTTCCGGGCGGTCAATACCATGGTATTATCTTTGGGTACCGGTTTTGGCATACCTGCGATATCGCTCAGCTTGTTGTGGGTGATGTTATTGCCGCTTAGCGCTACGGTAACGCCGTATACTTCGTCACGGATAAGTTCAGCTGCATGTACGCCAAATAGTGTAGCCAGCACGCGATCATAAGCGCAGGGGCTGCCGCCGCGTTGAATATGCCCGGGAACTACGCTGCGGGATTCTACGCCAACCAGCTCTTGCAATTGTGCCGCAATGCGCTTGCTGATGCAATCATAGGGGAGAGAAGCCCGATAAGCCTCTCTTTCTTTCTTTTTCATTTTGGCTTCTTCCTTACTCATTGCGCCTTCTGCAACCGCAATGATGGAGAACGCCTTCTTACTTTTTGCGCGTGTTTCTACCGTTTCGGCAACGCGTTTGATATCATAGGGGATTTCGGGGAGGAGGATTACATCCGCGCCGCCCGCTACGCCTGCGTACAGCGTGAGCCAGCCGACTTTATTGCCCATGATCTCGATCACCATACAACGTCCATGGCTGGTTGCGGTCGTATGGATGCGATCAATCACTTCCGTGCCGATTTCCACAGCGGTATGAAATCCAAAGGTAAAATCGGTTCCGGAAAGGTCGTTGTCAATTGTCTTGGGTAACCCGATCACATTCAAACCTTCCTGCGAAAGAAGGTTGGCGGTTTTGTGCGTGCCGTTGCCACCCAAAGTGATCAGACAGTCAAGTTTTAAATCATGGTATGTTTTTTTCATGGCAGCCACTTTGTCCACGCCTGTTTCGTCAATGACCTGTATGGTGCGGAAGGGTTGCCTGCTGGTGCCTAGAATCGTGCCGCCCAGTGTCAGGATTCCGGAAAACTGCTTCTTACTCATCTCCTGGCATTCGCCTGCGATGAGTCCGCCATAACCATTTCGAATGCCGATGATTTCAGCGTCGAACAACTCATAGGCGGCTTTGGCTACCCCGCGGATGGCTGCGTTCAGCCCAGGGCAATCGCCTCCGCTTGTTAAGATGCCGATTCTTCTTTTCATGATAACGCCCCCTTCTGCTTACCTGATTATACCATGGGTGAAGGCGGTCATGCAATGAGGTTAGTCCTTTGTGCATAACAATTTCACTTTCATTTCTACGCGCAAGGCATGTACAAACACGAGTGATTGCGGTATGATGTTGGCTATGGTTAGTCATGTTTATGCGCAGGCAGCGGGAGGTAGTCAAGGATTCATGCAAACACAGGCGAACGTTCAGCAAACCATCCTGGCGTGGCTGGATCAAAACGGCATTGCATACCGGGTGTATACCCACGAACCGGCGTATACCATTGATGCTTGTTTGGAACTCCCCTTTATACAAGAGCATGTCACAATATGCAAAAACGTATTTCTGACCAATCGCCAGCAAACTGATTATTTCCTGATGCTGCTTCGCCCCCAGACCCCTTTTCGCACGGCGGTTGTCAGCAAGGCGCTTGGTACATCCAGGCTCAGTTTTGCGCCGGAAGCGGCATTGCATTCCTTGCTCCATCTATCATCGGGTTCTGTAAGTCCGCTGGGGTTATATTTCGACCAATCGCATCGCATACAGCTATGTTATGAAGCTGCGGTTCGTGATTCGATGGAGATTGCCTTTCATCCTTGCGATAACGCGGCAACAGTCATATTTAAGCAGGCGGTTTTTTGGGAACAGGTTTTACCGTTGTTGGGCGTGCAACCAATCGCTATTAAAGATGTAACAGCAAACGGCAGTTGAAGACTATGCCGTGTTTCGCAAGATATTGCGAATTCTCGTCAAATGAGCATTGAATGTTACGGTGCGATAGCGGTAATGAGCGCTACGGCGCGTTGGAGGGAAAGCGAGTGCATACGGAAATCCTGGTTATCGGCGGAGGCTTGATTGGCTGCGCGGTTGCGCGCGAACTTAGTCGACTGGCAGTCGATATCACGTTGATCGAACGTACGGAAGATGTTGCGGAAGGCGCCAGCAAAGCGAACAGCGGTATCGTACATGCCGGCTTTGACGCGAAGCCAGGCAGCCTGAAAGCAAAGTACAATGTGGAAGGCAATCGTCGTTTTGCAGCATACTGTCAGGAAGTGCATGCACCCTACGTGCCATCCGGCGCTATGGTGCTCGCTTTTGATCAAGAGCAGCGGCAGCACTTGGAATCGCTTCTGTCTCAGGGTATTCAAAATGGCGTGGAAGGTTTGCGCATCATTGAGAATGCCGAAATACTCGCCCTGGAACCCAATACGAATCCTGCGGTGCAATGCGCTTTGCTGGCGCCGTCCAGTGGGCTTGCCAGCCCCTATGAACTCACCTGTGCATTAGCGGATCATGCGGCCGTCAACGGTGTTCGGTTTTTATTCGACACACAGGCAATACGGTTGCAAAAGCGGGAGAACGGCTTTCTGGTAACCACAAACCATGGAGAGATCACAGCAACCATACTGGTTAACTGTGCCGGTCTTTTTTCCGCGGAACTGCATAATCAAATCAGCACACATAAGCTAAGCATCATGCCGCGCAAAGGGGAATACTATCTGCTGGATCATGAGGAAAAGCCTGTATTCAGCCGTACGATGTTCCAAACGCCCACCAAAATGGGAAAAGGCGTATTGGTGAGCCCCACAGGACATAAAACGATGCTGCTTGGCCCCACAGCGCAGCAGGTTGAGGACGCGCTGGACGTGGCAACCACGGCGGAGGCGCTGGCCTCCATTCGGGAGAAAGCCGCAATGACTTGGCCGCACATGAGCCTGCGAACCAACATCACCACATTTGCGGGCATTCGCGCACATGAAGCTGGGGATGATTTTATCGTCGGCGCCACGATGGATGCACCCGGCGCCTATGAAGCCATTGGCATTGAAAGTCCGGGGCTTACAGCGGCGCCCGCGATTGCCAACGCGCTCTATACACAAATCGCACAGGAGCATTCTTATGCATGTAAGCAGGCGTGGAAACCTGCGCCGGATCTTCCAAAGGCATTTTCTGCGATGAATCTGGAAGAACGCGCGCAGGCTTATGCCCGCGATCCCGCCTATGGAAACATCGTTTGCCGCTGCGAGCAGGTAACCGAAGCAGAAATACGTAGCGCAATCCATAGACCCGTTGGCGCACGACATGTTGACGGCATCAAACGGCGCACACGCGCAGGCATGGGGCGTTGTCAGGGAGGGTTTTGCAGTCCAAGGGTGATGGAGATACTGGCCGAAGAACTACAGATTCCGATGCTTGAGATCACGAAATTCGGCGGGCAGAGCCGCATGCTTACGGATTCGCTTAATCCATCGATCAAGGAGGACAAAGGCCATGTGTGATGCAGTTAGCCCTCAGAAGGTGGATGTGCTTATTATTGGCGCGGGTCCTGCTGGGCTTGCGGCTGCCATCGCCGCAAAGGAAGCCGGCGCGGAGAGCCTGCTTGTTCTAGAACGCGAAGATGAGATGGGCGGTATCCTCAGGCAATGTATCCACAATGGTTTTGGTTTGCATCGCTTCAAGGTGGAATTGACTGGGCCTGAATATGCGCAGCGCGATGTTTTGCGTGTTCATGAACTGGGCATTGATGTGCGCTGCGGGGTGACTGTGCTCGACGTTACCAGCGATCGGCTTGTGACCGCCATCAGCAAACAGGCAGGATTGACACGCTATCAAGCCGGGGCGGTTATTCTGGCGATGGGTTGCCGAGAGCGGCCGCGCGGTGCCTTGGCGATTCCAGGGACGCGCTGCGCCGGCATTTTTTCCGCAGGTACTGCGCAGAAGTTCATCAATTTGGAAGGGTATATGCCTGGCAAAAAGGTGGTTATTCTTGGCAGCGGGGATATCGGGCTCATCATGGCACGCCGTATGACCTTACAAGGCGCGACGGTTCTGGCATGCGTGGAAATCATGCCATATTCCAGCGGACTGAACCGCAACATCGTGCAATGTCTCCATGATTATGACATCCCTTTGCTTTTGAGCCATACCGTTGTCGATATTCATGGACGGGAACGCCTCACCGGCGTAACCATCGCACAGGTTGATCACCAGCGCCAGCCAATAACTGGAACGGAAACGTATGTAGAGTGCGACACCTTGCTTTTATCGGTTGGGCTGATACCGGAGAATGAGCTTTCAAAAAAAGCGGATGTGCCCATGAACCAGGCAACACAAGGCGCGGTGGTAGACGATTCGCTTCAGACAGATGTGCCGGGCATATTCGCGTGCGGAAATGTATTACACGTACATGACCTGGTGGATTTCGTGAGCGCTGAGAGTTTCAAGGCTGGAAAAGCGGCTGCTGCCTACGCCCGCGGTGAGCGGAGAAAAGGAAAAATGATTCGCGTTCTGGACGGGGAAGGCGTGCGCGGTGCGACACCGCAGCGGATTGGCCTGCCACAGACTGATGATGAACCAGAGCCGATACAGGTACTTTTTCGACCCGCGTGCGTCTATGAGAATGCCGTTGTACGCGTTCTTGATGGACAAAAGGAAATCCACCGTGTCAAACGCCGCATTCTCGCCCCGGGAGAAATGGCGGATCTGACGCTTTCGCCCAAGCTGCTTGGCGCGTTAAGCGGTCAGGATATCACCATTCATATCGATGCAAGCGAGGGGGTATGCGCATGGAACAGCTGATCACTTGCATCAACTGTCCGATTGGGTGCAGGATGACTGTGGATGTCGAAGACGGAAAAGTGGTAAGCGTTACAGGAAACAGTTGTAAACGAGGCATTACCTATGCCGCGCAGGAAAGCATCGCACCGAAACGAATGGTGACGGCAGTCGTTTATGTACGCGGCAGCCGCATGCCACTGAGCGTAAAAACGAGCGAACCGATCGCCAAAAAGCTGATTTTTCCTTGCATGCAGGCAATAAAAGCATTGATGCTTGAAGCGCCGATATGCATGGGTGATGTGGTTTTGCGCGATGTATGCGGCAGCGGTGTGGATGTGGTTGCCACAAAGAGTATTGGAACAGTACCATTAACGCCGGAACAGGCATGAATCAAATTGAGTTGGAAGCCGCAACAAGTGCTTAAAAAGCCTTGCTAAGGCTGTGAATCATAATAGATTGAAGCGCGGATGCGATTGGTATGCATCGGCGCTTCTTTTATAGTGTTTGATTATCGGAAGGCGCTATCGTAGAGATTCTTAACCTCAATCCTGCGCTGACCTGCTTCAATTTCTTTTACCATTGCCGTCAGCCGCAGGTTCACAGGGCAGGCAACACCGAGCGTTTCGCCCTTTTGCGCGATGTAGCCATTGAAATAGTCAATCTCTGTGGGGCGGCCGCGTTCCAATGATTGCAGGCTTGAACTTTTCAGGTTCTTATACTTGAGACCCACAACGAAAATGGTAGCGTGACGACGCAGACGATCCAGCAATCCGTTGCCATGTAATAGTTTGTCATAATCCAGCCGACCACCGTACGGGGGAACTGTAAGGTTCATGGCACGCGCTACGGCCATACCCTCGGCGATGATGCTGAGAAAAACACGCCTGGCCTGTTTTCGCTTGAGCATTTCCCCAAGACGAAGGCCGCATATGGCGCCCAGCGAGGTAATGCAGCTATTAACAATCAATTTACTGTATAGATCCGCATAGATATCATTGCTGATGCTGGTTTCTACGACATGGCTGAGCAACTCGCACAAGGGGGATAGCGACGTTGCATCCCCTTCAAGGCGGCCTATGGTAAATGTACCCACGCTGGTCATTTCCAGTTCCGCCGCGCCTTGCATGGTTGCGCCGTAACCGACAACGCATCCCACGGTGCGCTTTGCGCCAACTACCTCGGCCAGCGCATCGGTACATATGCCGTTTTGCATACTGAGAACCAGGGAATCATCCTTCAAGTAGGCAAGCAGCTTCCTGGCGGATAAAGGCATGTCATAAGCTTTGGTAGCGATGAGCACAACATCAAAAGACCCGGTGAGTTCTTCTATGGTCGTCACGGAGGGGACAGGGATTACGTGATCTCCCCGTACGCCCTTAACATGCAAGCCACGTCCATTAGCTAGCGTTGCGATTTCCTGATGTTTGCATACCAGCGTCACATCATGACCCGCCTGTTTTAAAAATGCAGCGGTGATACCGCCGATGGCACCCGCGCCAACGACTACAATACGTGGTGTGTACGCCACAAAAAACACTCCTTTGACAGAACTTTTGCACAGATTGTACCATTGTGCAAAGGTTTTGACAAGGGAGCCGCTTTGCTTGCAAGTATTGTTGAGAGACGAGTAACCCTGATGGCGGAACTGTGTTACAGTTTATCTCGCTGGAGAACGGTGGACGTCAGCAGGCGATTGCGGTCACATCGCTCCGGATTAGCTTGACAGTATGCGATAAAGAGAACCTCCATCAGCAGCAATTGTGATGTCTTCACACTTAGGCTGCCGCTCTGCAAGGGCCCATCATTTCCACCGCAAAGGTAAAGCAGATCGCAGAGTTCGGCCAGGGGTGAGTGTGCGAATCTGGATATGCATATGGTGTGCGCGCCGGCATCCAGTGCGGCTTTGGCAATGGCAACCGTTTCTTTGGTGGCGCCGGAGTACGAAAAGAGGATAGCCACATCATTCTTGGCCATCAGCGAAGCGCGCATCATCTGCATTCGCGCATCCAAAATGCACTCGGTTTTGTGACACACGCGTAGAAAGCGGTTGTTGGCTTCCAGCGCTGATGCAGAGGATGCTCCGACGCCGAAAAAGCAAATCCGCTCCGCTTCGGATAACCATTGGGTGGTTTTCGCCAAGGTAGCTGGATCAATCAGTTGATAAGTCTCACGAAGCACAGCAATATTGTTGTTGAGTACTTTTTGAATCATTACATCAGCAGAATCGCTTTGATCTACGATGCAGCTTGTCAAGATTGGCATGGTACTGGTTTCGCTGACAGCTTGTGCCAGATCGACTTTGAAATCCTGATACCCATTCTTACCCAAGTGGCGGCAGAAGCGAAAAACGCTGGTATCGCCGACATCACAAGCGTTGGCAAGTTCTGTGATGGACATGTAAAGCACATCCCTGGCACTGGAAAGGATGTAATCTGCGATGTGCTTCTCCGCACGGGTAAAGGTGTTGTAGTGCGTTTTAATCATCACGAATAAATCTTGAGGCATAAAAAAGCTCCCAACGTTATTCAATTTCGGTTACATACGTTTCTCCTTTTTGATTATATCGGCTGCATACGACGTTTGTCAATGATAACCGGAGGCGCAAAACGTTGAAAATACTGGAAACAGCACACGGTTTATGGATTCTGACCCCTTGAAGCGAGGTTCCGGGAGCCACAAAAACCATGTCATTATCTGACGCATTCGTGATATAATCGTATGCTCGCAAGCAATCAGTAAAACGTTACCGTTATACATGTGTAATGGGTATAAAACGCAAGTAATTCTCGCCTCATTGTTATACTTGCATGAAATTCATTTAAATATTTCTGACAACATTAGGTTGACACGCCAAAGGAAGTGCACTGGTAATACGATGAACGCTTCCTGCACAGTATAACAGCACAGCTATATCACCGCTGATGATGAAGGAAAGCGTACCTTCAGCAGATTGTAGGCCATTGCGCCAGGATGGCTTTACTACCTTTTCATCAGAAAATTTCCGATGAACTTGGCAGGGAAACGCCATTTATTGTAGAATGATATATACACTATACGTACCCATGAGGGAGATGAGCATATGCGCAGAAAGATCGGCCTAACGCCGTTGATTGTGACGATCGGTCTGCTTATGATCGGTTTTTTCTGGGTTAGCAGTCAGCTTGTGACCAACATACAGGAAACCGATACGTTATATCAGCAGGCCGTATCCGTCAACAACACGCTGGAGACAAGCCAGAATGATCTGCAAGCGCTGCTGGCCAGCGCAAACAGCGAAGCCTTTATCGAAACCCAGGCAAGAACCCTTTATGACTACATGAAACCTGACGAACTGAGGATCGTCATCACCAATCCCGAAGTACTCTACGGTACCGATGGCGAGTAGGCTATAAGCCAAAGGATCCATAATGATCGGGAGGTGAGGGTGTTGAGAGCTGCTGTCATTGGAATTGGCTCAAACTCATTACGTATGCTGATCGCGGACATCAAGGACGCACAGCTCCATCGTGTCCTACGGGACAGGGAGGGGTTGCGCGTCTTTGCCGCTTTGGACAAGAACGGCAATATCGCTGATTCGATGCTCGATCAAGCGTGCGCGAGCGTTACTGCTATGAAACAGAAAGCGATGGAAATGGGTGCGGATGTGATCCATCTGTTTGCGACCAGTGCGGTACGGGACGCGCGCAATCAGAGAGCATTTATCGAACGCCTTCTTGCTTGTACGGGTCTCAGGCTGGAAGTTTGCAGCGGGGAGACCGAAGCAAAGCTCTCCTTCATTGGCGCGACAAGCCGGGAACGTTCCGGTATGATTGATATTGGCGGGGGCTCGACGGAAATCGTAATCGGTCAAAGTGAGAAGATTGAATATGCCGATAGCCTGCAAATGGGGGCGGTTCGGCTTTTTCGCGCCGCGCCAATCCGCTCGGCGGAAGAAGCGCTGGCAATGGTCAAACGGGTTTCAAGTATTTTGCATCCACATAAAAAAACGATTATGTCATTGGAAACACCAAGGCAATGGGTAGGCGTGGGGGGCACATTTACAACCTGCGCGGCGCTTGCGCAGGATGTTTCGTGGATCGAACGCAAACTGATTCATGGTTACCGCCTCACACAGGAGCAGGTTCGATCTATCATGCTTTCCCTTGCAGATATGCCAATGGTGGATCGATTGGAACTGAAAGGGCTTCAACCTCAACGTGCGGATATCATTGTCCATGGCCTTGCGATTCTCTACGGTTGCATGCAGGATATGGCCATCGCGTCTATCACGGTTTCAGAGCATGGCAATCTGGAGGGGTATTTGAAGATGGCCTATATGTTAACGGTCGCAGCCTCCTAAACAATTCGCCAGCATATGCCATGTGGGAGTGGTCGCAATATGGGAACGCTATGTTAAATTTCTTCTTTATTTTTTTCGGCTCATCTGATACAATATGAAAGATTGATATCGTTCCAAATGCGTCATGAGGCGTTTTGCCGTGGCTGACTGGTATTTGCATACCGGCAGCGCATTCGATGATGCAATAGAAATGCATAAGGGGGATCCACCATGGCGAGTTATGAAACCAAAGACATCCGAAATATCGCCCTCATGGGGCATGGCAGCGAGGGCAAAACAACGCTGATGGAAGCATTGCTCTTCGCTGCCGGCGCAGTAGATCGCCAGGGGCGTGTTGAGGATGGCACGACAGTAACCGATTTTGATCCAGAGGAAGTTAAGCGTCATATTTCGATCAGCGCTGCGATCGCGCCTATCGACTGGAACCAAAAAATGCTGAATGTAATCGATGTGCCTGGTTACTTTGACTTTATCGGCGAAATGTTCGGCCCGTTGCGCGTTGTTGAAACGGCTGCAATTTTGGTCAACGCTGTTGGCGGCGTGGCTGTGGGTACCGAAAAAGCCTTTAAATATGCTACGGATAACCATGTTGGCAAAATGTTCATCATCAATCAGATGGATCGAGAACATGCTGATTTTGATAAAGTTGTTCGCCAGTTGCGTGATATGTATGGCAACAGTGTTGTACCGATTCTGCTGCCCATTGGCAGTGGCGCGGATTTCAAAGGCGTAGTTAATGTGCTGGAGAACAAGGCGTATGATTGCACGGCAAAGCCGCCTAAAGAGATTCCCATCCCCGCAGGCATGGCGGATATGATCGAGCAAGCCCTTAGTGAAGTAACAGAAGCCGCCGCAGGCGCCGACGACGATTTGATGATGAAGTATCTCGAAGGCGAGGCACTCACCCACGAAGAGTTGCTGGAAGGCTTTAAAATTGGTATGTTCACAAGCCAGATTGCGCCTGTTATTCCCTGCTCCGCTGTGACGGGCGTCGGGGTTGCCAAGCTTCTGGATGTCATGGCAGACTTTTTGCCTTCTCCCAAACGCGCCGTCTACCATGGTACCGACCCGAGAACGGGCTCGGAGGCAGAGCGCGCCTGTAAAGCGGACGCGCCCTTTAGCGCACTGGTTTACAAAACCATCGCCGATCCCTTTGTTGGCAAGCTTTCTCTGTTCAAAGTCATGAGCGGCGTGCTTACCCCCGCGACGCCCATCTACAATGCAAGCGTTGAAAAGGCGGATAAATCGGGTGGGTTGTACGTTTTGCGCGGTAAAAAGCAAATAGGGACGCAGCAGCTTAATGCGGGCGATATGGGCGCACTGTCAAAACTCAGCAACACCAATACCGGAGATACTCTCTGCGATCAGGCGCACCCCATTGTGTATCCGCGAATCAGCTTCCCGGCTCCGTGCATCAGCAAGGCCGTGTTTGCAACCAAACAAGGCGAAGAAGACAAGGTCTTTAGCGGTCTGGCACGGCTTCAGGAAGAAGATCCTTCTATCTCAATTGCGAAAAATGTTGAAACCAGCGAGAATATCCTTTCCGGTCAGGGCGAACTGCACTTGGATGTGATTCGCAACAAACTGGCCACGAAATTCGGCGCTAAGGCGGATTTGCAGGATCCTCGCATCCCTTATCGCGAAACCATTAAAAAGACGGTCAAGGTTCAAGGGCGTCATAAAAAGCAATCCGGCGGCCATGGCCAATTCGGCGATGTGTGGATTGAGTTTTCGCCCATTGGCGATACCAATGTGGAGTTTGAATTTGAAGATGCTGTCGTGGGCGGCGTCGTGCCACGCAACTTCATACCTTCAGTGGAAAAAGGGCTTCGCGAGCACATCGTCAAGGGCGTTCTTGCGGGGTATCCCATGGTTGGGCTTCACGCGAAACTCTATGACGGTTCCTATCATCCGGTAGATTCCTCGGAAATGGCGTTTAAAACAGCCGCGCGTATCGCTTATAAAAAGGGATGCATGGAAGCCAGTCCCACACTGCTTGAGCCGATCATGCAAGTGGAAGTGTTTGTGCCGGATGAGTACATGGGCGATATCATGGGCGATATGAATAAGCGCCGTGGACGCATTATGGGCATGAATCAAGTTGATGGTTTGCAAAAGCTGGAAGCGGAAGCACCGCTTGCGGAAATGTTCAAATACGCTACCGATTTACGCTCCATAACACAAGCGCGCGGTACTTTTACGATGAAGTTTGTGCGCTATGAAGAAATACCGGCATCGGTTGCCCAGAAGATTATCGAAAGCGCCAAACGGGACGAAGAAGAAGAGGATTAAGCCTTTTTACGTCGAAACCATTAATTGCCCTTCCCGCGTAACGGGGAGGGCTTTTCAAACTCTGATGGGAGGGATTTTGCGTCATGATTACAACGGTATGCATGAACCCATCGTTTGATAAAACAGCCACGGTGGATGCCGTAATGCTTGGCGGACTAAACCGCCTGGAAAACGTGCGCAATGATGTAGGCGGTAAAGGGCTCAATGTGGCAAGCGTCCTAAGCCGCCTGAAAGTCAATGTAGCCTGCGTAGGCTGTTTGGGAATTGCCGACGAAAAAGACTTTATGGATATGGTTAACGCGGAAGGATTGCGCTTTGTCTACCTGCCTTTGCCTGGGAAAACGAGAACAAACCTCAAGGTGCTGGATACGCAAAGCAAAACAGTCACAGAGTTTAATGAACCGGGATTGACGATGACACCGCAGCAGCAGGATGACTTTATGGCGCTTTTGTGCCGCGAAGCCCAAGGCAGCAGTCATGTGGTGTTCAGCGGACGGCTGCCGCTGGGTTGCGCCGAGGACACCTATCGAAGGTTAATGGCTGCGTTGCCGGATACCGCTTGCGTGCTGGATGCCGCTGGCGATGCTCTGCGTCTTGGCTTGAAGCAAAGGCCTTTCCTCATCAAACCAAATCTGCCGGAACTGGAAGCGCTCATGGGATGCGAGTTGAAGACGCTGCGCGCCATTCGGGATGCCGCGCTTGTGCTGGTATCAAAAGGCGCCAAAAACGTAATCGTATCGATGGGGAAATACGGCGCTGTGCTAACGGATGGCGCAAGAACCCTGTTTGCACCCGCGTTGTCTGTAGCGGCACTTTCTACCGTAGGCGCGGGGGACGCAATGGTCGGCGGCGTATTGATGGGGTTAAGCCGTGGGGAAGCAATGGAGGATTGCTTCCGCAATGGGGTGGCAGCTGGGGCGGCCAGTGTGATGACGGATGGAACACAACCGATTGACATTCTTGAGTTTGAAGCACTTCTGCCCAAGGTGCAACTGCAGGTGCTATGAGTACAATACCGTTAATCAAGAAATTCATGACCTTAAGCGAGTATCGAAAGCCAATGATGAGGGACGATGAAATCGCGCTGCAACCGAATGAATGCTTCGGTTATAGCAAACGAATCCATGTGGAGCATACATTTATCTTTAACATCACAACGCTTCTGGATCGACAGACCATCGGTGAGATTGCCTTGCGCATCGGGGATAGTCCAGAGCAGTTTTACCTTGGGCATATCGGTTATCATGTGGATCCGCCCTATCGCGGCCATGCCTATGCGGCGAAGGCATGCTTGCTGAGCGCGCAGTTTCTGCGCGCCTTTGGCTTACAACATGTAGTCATCACCACCGATCTGGATAACATTCCGAGCATCAAGACCTGTATTCGAATCGGTTGTGAGTTGGAGTCAATCGTGCAAGTACCCGAGGAGATGCAGCAGCGCCTGGAAATTAGTAACATGAAACACCGCTATATCTGGACATTGCCCTCCAAATAATCCGCCTGTACAGTATAAGTCTATTTATTTATGAGGTTACTGCGTACGGTTGCAACACGATGCGCCGTTATTTCACGAATCAAGTCATAGGGAATGGGTTGATCCAGCGGTAACTGCACCGCTCCTTTGCTGGTTTGGTAGGCGGTAAGCCTGTCTGCAAAAAAACGAATGGCTTCTGGCCCCGGATAAATGCCTACGTGCTTCTTTGCCATTCCAAAATGGATGATATTCTCACCATCGTAGAAGGTGGGTATGCTATAAGCGATCTTTTCCGTGGCAGTTGGCACTTCGGCACGGATCGCTGCGCGTATGCGCTGGAGAATCTGCTGTAGGTGCGGCGGATATTGGGCGATATAAGCATCGACATCATGGATCGTTTCCATATGGTTCGCCTCCTTAAATGAGCATGTGCGCCGTGTCTCTTCCATAATATTATCCTATCATCTGTAGATTCGATTGAAACAATTTGTTCAGCCTCGGAAAGATGGATTGATCAACATGCTTTCCTTTTTTTTTATTTTAGGGTAAAATACTCTAGTTGTAACAAGGAAGGTGGTGCTACTGTGCAGGCGATGATCCATGGATGCAGGCTTCATTATGAAATCAAACGTAACGCCAAGGCTAACGCACCGCACATATTGCTGCTCCATGGCTGGGGTTGTGACAGCGCATCGTTCTCTTTCATTGAAAATGCGCTGCTGGAAGGTGCCACCATCATAACACTGGATTTTCCCGGCCATGGGCAGAGTGACGAACCGCCTGCGCCCTGGGGGGTAGATGACTACGCGATACAAGTGCTGGAACTGTTGCAGCATGAAAACCTGATGCCTGTAAGTATCATTGCCCACTCTTTCGGCGGTCGCGTAGCGATGGTGCTGGCAGCAAATCATCCGGAAGTGTTAACGAAACTGGTCATTACTGGCGGCGCTGGTATTAAGCCCCCGGTATCTGAGCGTAGCAGAAAACGAACAAAACGCTTTAAGCGATATAATGCGATTCTGGAGAGACTGAAAGAAATCAGGCCGATTACAGCCCTCATAAACCGCATGCAGGCTTCCCTGCGCGCTCGTTACGGCTCCAGCGATTATGTGAAGCTGAACGAAACCATGCGTAAAACTTTCGTCAAGATTATTTCCAAAGATCTTTTACCACTGCTTGGAAGCATTCAAGCGCCAACGCTGCTCATCTGGGGCAGTGCCGATACCGAGACACCGCTTTGGATGGGGCAAACCATGGAACAGCAGATACCCGATGCTGGCTTGGTGGTTTTTGATGGCGGTTCCCATTATGCGTTTATTGAGCAATGGCAACGCTTTTCGGTCATTGTTAAACAATTCTTACTGGAGGGGACGCCCTGATGATGCTGGACTGGACACGATTAATCCTGCCTTTTATCCCTGTGATTTCATCGCTGATCGGAGCGCGGGGCATCTACCACTTTTTCCAACTGGAGAGCTATCAATTTCCAGGGTTTTTTCGCGCGTTACAGCGCAACCGCATTAGCGCATGGCTGCCAGGGTTGCTTATTACAAGCGGTTGCCTTGTGCTGTTCTACGGCTATGATGCCATATCTGCGGCAAACATGGCAGCAAGCATCAAACTCGTTTTACTTGTTGGGCTTCTGCCGATGGCTGTCCTGCTCGGTTGGCTTGTGCGCAGGATTTTCAGCGCAAGCGAAAGCAAGAAGAAGTTCGCTTACACAGGCCGCGTGAAGCGTTTGTTTGTGGTTTCGTTCCTTGTGATGGGCGTTCTATCGCTTCTCCTTGCCCAAAACCCGATTGCCATATTGCCCGCACTCTGGCCGCTTGTGCTGCCGATCGTAGTAGCGCTCAGTGGCTTGCTGGCATGGCCAATTGAGAAACTTATCAGCGAATGCTATTTTCGTGATGCGAGGCGTAAGCTTCTCGCGGATCCTCGTCTCATCCGAATCGGCATCACCGGCAGCTACGGGAAGACATCCGTGAAACATATCATCGGGACGATACTATCCGAGAAGTACCCCACACTCATAACGCCGGCGAGCTTCAACACGCCCATGGGGGTTTCGCGCGCAATTCGTGAAAAGCTTACCCCCTCCTATCAGGTGTTTGTGGGTGAGATGGGCGCAAGGCATGTGGGGGATATCAAGGAGCTTTGCCGCCTTGTGAAGCCAACCATCGGCATCTTGACTTCTGTGGGACCGCAGCATCTGGATACGTTTAAATCTGTGGAACGGGTGGCAAAAACGAAATATGAGCTGATTGAAGCCCTGCCACAAGACGGCCATGCCTATTTTTGCGATGACCATGGTATATGCCGTAACCTCTATGAGCAGACCCATAAACCCAAGACACTCATCAGCCTCCAGAAAGGCGATGCGGATGTTTGGTGTGAAAACGTGAGCGTTTCAGCATCAGGCAGCGCGTTTGATCTTCACATCAAAGGCAAAGGCAGCATTCGATGCCAGACGAAACTGCTGGGGGAACACAATATTCTGAACATCCTGACGGCAGCCGCTGTCGCCAGTGACCTGAACTTAAGCCTGCGGCAGATCGCAAATGGTGTGAGCAGGCTTGCGTCCATTAAGAGCCGTTTGGAGTTGATCGCATCGCCGGGGTCATTCACCATCATTAATGATGCGTTTAACAGCAATCCCGTTGGCGCAAAAGCTGCGCTCAACGTGCTGGCGCAGTTTCCAGCACGAAGGATTATCATCACGCCGGGGATGGTAGAGTTGGGCACAGAAGAAGCGGACTACAACCGCGCATTTGGCCGTTCGATTGCCGAAGCGGCGGATATTGCCATCATCGTAGGGAAGAAAAGAGTCCAGCCAATTATAGAAGGGTTAAGAGAAGCAGGTTTTCCTGAGGAGAATTTGCATCGCGTTGATAGCCTTGCCGATTCGACCGTGTTGCTGCGCGGCCTGGTACGCAAGGAGGATACTGTTCTGTACGAAAACGACTTACCGGATCAATATCAGGAAATGTGAGTGCGGAGGGAACAGGCATGAGTAAAACCCAGTTAGGCGTAATATATGGCAGCCGTACCTGTGAGCATGAGGTCAGCATCATCAGCGCATTACAGTTAATGCGCGCGGTCGACCGGGATCAATACGACGTAATTCCGATTTATATCACCATGCGCGGAGAATGGTACAGCGGGGATTCGTTATTTGACATCAGAACATATTCTGGTTTCGATGGGAGCCAGAAGGGTATTTATAAAGTGCAGTTAGATGTAACTGCTGGCAGCGGAGTACTTTTTACGATGGAGACTGCAAAAGGTTTATTCAAACCCGAAAAGCGGCGTATGATAGCACGGCTTGATTGCGTAATTCCTGTGCTGCATGGCATGCATGGCGAAGACGGAACCCTGCAGGGGATGCTAGAGATGTGCAACATTCCTTATGCAAGCAGCGGCGTGGCGGCCAGCGCGGTTGGGATGGACAAAGCTTACATGAAGCAGTATTTCATGGGCGGTGGTTTCCCCGTTCTGCCCGGATGCTGGCACTTGCGCAATGCTTGGGAAGAGACACCGGATGCTGTATTGAGCGATATTGAAGCCAAGCTTAGCTATCCTGTTTTTGTGAAACCTGCCATGCTGGGCTCTTCTATTGGCGTCAGCAAAGCGAGAGATCGAGCGGAACTTATCGAAGCATTGACGCTTGCTTTTGAATTTGACCGTAAAGTTTTGGTGGAAAAGGGGCTCGAACATATACTGGAGCTCAACTGCTCCGTGCTGGGTGTTGGCGGAGACGCGCTAGCTTCTGAGATCGAGATGCCCGTGACGGGCGGCGACTTGCTCAGCTTCTTTGATAAGTATATTCAAAGTGGCGGCGGCATGAAGGGCATGGCATCACTCAAGCGCGTGCTGCCCGCTCCCATTGAACCAGAACTGCGGGAACGCATCCAAAAACTCTCTGTAGATATTTTCAACAACATGGATTGCAAAGGCGTGGTTCGAATCGATTATATGTTCGATGTTGATCAAAATGCGTTGTATATTACCGAGATCAACACCATTCCTGGTTCGATGGCGTTTTATCTATGGGACGCAAGCGGTATTCCCTATCAGACATTAATCGACCGGATTGTCGATTGCGCGATGAAAGCCCATGAAGAGAAGAACAACAGCAACTACGCTTTCAGCTCGGACATTCTTCGCAATTTGCCGTTGGGCGGCAAGGCGGGCGCAAAACTTGGCGCAAAGAACGCTTAAAGGAGTATCCCTTGAGACTATCACAGATTCATCAACCCAGGGATATACGAGGGCTTGACCTGACGCAATGTCAAGCGCTGGCCGATGAGATGCGCGAGACGATTATCCATACAGTTGCCTGTAATGGGGGTCATTTGTCCTCCAATTTAGGCGCGGTGGAGATTACGCTCGCTTTGCATCGTGTTTTTGATACCCCGCAGGATAAGATTGTTTTTGATGTGGGGCATCAATCCTATTCGCATAAACTGCTTACCGGCCGCGCGGAACGCTTTGGCAGCATCCGGCAGTATGGCGGTCTATCCGGCTTTCCGAAGTGCGAAGAAAGCGAACATGATTGTTTTGAAACAGGCCATGCAAGCACTGCAATATCAGCAGCGTTGGGCCTTGCGCGCGCGCGCGATTTGCAGGGTGAAACGCATCATGTGGTAGCGGTTGTAGGCGATGGCGCGCTAACGGGCGGAATGTGCTATGAAGCGCTTAATGATTGCGGCAACAGCAACACAAGGCTGATTGTGATTCTCAATGATAACCAAATGAGCATCGCAAAAAACGTGGGCGCACTGAGTCGGCATTTCGCGCAGCTCCGTGCCAGCGCAGGTTGGAACACAACCAAGCGGAAAGTCAAATACGGTCTGTTGCAGCTCCCGGTAATTGGAGAGCCGCTGAGCAAGGCAATGCACTCGCTGAAAGAATCGCTAAAAACCTTGCTTTTCAATGAAGGGTTTTTTACCTCGCTCGGCTTTAAATACCTCGGGCCGATTAACGGGCATGATCAGCGAGCCATGGAGACGATCTTCCGACGCGCAAAACAACTGGACGAGCCTGTGATTATCCACTGCGTTACTAAGAAAGGCAATGGCTACCGGAAGGCAGAAAAGAAACCCGAACTGTTTCATGGAACGCCTCCGTTTTTTATCGAGAGCGGTGAAGTGCAAAAACGTTCCCGCAAGCTGTATGGTCAGGTGGCGGCGGATACGCTTGCAACCCTGGCCAAAAAAGATGAACGAATTGTTGCAGTCACAGCGGCTATGCCCTCCGGTACGTCTGCCAGCCATTTTAAAAAGAAGTTTCCCAATCGCTTCTTTGATGTAGGCATCGCGGAAGAACACGCCGTTACCATGTGTGCTGGGCTAGCAAAAGGTGGGCTCAGGCCATTCTTCTTTGTATACTCGACATTTCTGCAGCGCGGGTATGATCAGGTGCTTCACGATGTATGCATGCAAAACTTGCCGGTTGTGTTTTTGTTGGATCGGGCTGGTTTGGGCAATGAGGATGGGCAATCTCACCAAGGATTGTTTGATATTGCATACCTCCGCCATATTCCAAACATGACGCTGCTTGCCCCGGCAGATTCCAGCGAGCTTGCCGAGATGCTTCGCGCTTCAATGGAACTGGGCACGCCCTGTGCGATACGCTATCCAAAAACAGCGGTATCACCTAACACAGGCTATCCAACGGTTCCTTTTGTGGTGGGAAGGTGGCGCACGCTTACGCCGGGCGGGGACGCGGCGATCCTTGCTGTGGGCAGCATGGTGGGCGTGGCGTTAAATGTTTCACAACGCCTTCAGCAGGAAGGCATTGAGGTGGAAGTGATCAACGCTTCAACTGTGAAACCGCTTGATGCCGCATGTTTGAATCGCCTTGCCGCAAAGACCCGCCTAGTTTTTACGCTGGAAGAACATGTGCTCGAAGGCGGTTTCGGGAGCGCTGTACTGGAATACAATGCAATGCATAACAGCAAGTTAAATATCCATGTACTTGGCGTTGTTGGCAGCTTTATTCCGCATGGAGACTATCGCACGCTGCTTAAAGATGTGGAGCTGGACGAAGAAGCTTTGCTTGCCCGCATTCGTAATGCGGTTCAATCGTTGGAGGCAACCAATGGCTAGCGACAAGCAACGGGTGGATCTCGCGCTTGTAGCCAGAGGGCTTGCCGCCAGCCGGGAAAAAGCGCAGGCATTGATTATGAGCGGCAATGTGTACCTTCGGCAAGTCAAAATATGCAAACCATCAGAGATGGTATCCCTAACCGATGTGCTCACCATAAAAGCGCCGGAGCATCCCTACGTGGGTCGTGGTGCGCTAAAACTGGCGAAGGCGATTCGTGTCTTTCAGGTTGACCCCAGCGGGAAGGTCGCCATGGATATTGGCGCAGCCACAGGGGGGTTCACTGATGTGCTTTTGCAAGGCGGCGCAGCGCATGTATTTGCAATTGATGTTGGGTATGGTCAACTGGACTGGAAAATACGCAGCGACCCGCGTGTGACGGTGTTGGAACGCACGAATGCGCGCTATCTTTCGCCTGATCAGCTCAACGGACTTGTGCCCGCCATAACGGTGATGGATGTGTCCTTTATCTCTGTTAAGCTAATCCTGCCTGTTGCCGCGGCATTAATGAAGCACCAGGGTGTTTTTTGCATCCTGATCAAACCGCAGTTTGAAGCAGGGCGTGAGAATGTAGGTAAGAAGGGCGTTGTTCGTGATCCTGCGGTGCACAGGAACGTGATCGCATCCATACGGGATTTTGCAGGCAGCTTTCATTATGGCATGACAATGCTGGACTATTCACCCATCAAAGGGCCGGAAGGCAACATTGAGTATGTTGCAAGGCTGGATCCGTGTAATGATCAAATGGAAATGATCACGGATGCCAATATCGATGCCGTCGTTTTAGCGGCGCACCAGAATCTGGATAAAAACACCGATTGAATGAATAACCATTCTATGTTAGAATAAAAAAGTACGAACGGATATTCTTGCCCATCGTTGCAAACGGACACCCAAACGAAAGGCGGGCGTGTGAGTGCAAAATGTATTTCTGATGATGCACCAGATGCGCAGTGATATTGCTACGCTTGCCGGGCAAGTAGCATCGGCACTGCGCAGCGTGGGTATGACGGTATGCTTGGAGCCTTGGCTTCGGCAGGCGGTTGGTGACTTATATACCTGTGAGGAACAGCATTTTCCCATGGATGTAATTGTGGCCGTCGGGGGAGATGGGACGCTGCTGCGCGCCACGCAAACCGCTATTACGCATGATGTGCCCGTGCTGGGGATCAATGTTGGACAGATCGGTTTTCTGGTGGAGACAGAGCTTGAAAACCTCACGCAAGCCTGTAAACGGTTGCGCGAGGACGCCTATGCCATAGAAACCCGAATGATGCTGGATGTTACCCTGCCCGATGGTACGGTCAAGACAGCGCTCAATGATGTTGTTTTAAGCCGCGGAGGCTACGCAAGGCTGATAGCAGTGAAAGCATCGGTAGAAAATGAGTTGGTAGGGCGTTATATTGCAGATGGGCTCATCGTTTCCACACCGACTGGCTCAACGGGGTATTCCCTCTCGGCGGGCGGACCCATTGTTTGTCCGGAGGTAGAATGCATATTGCTTTCTCCGATTTGCCCACACTCGCTGCAACACAGGCCGGTGATCGCTAATGCCACGCAGACTATCACCATCGAGCTGGATTGCGCGCCGGGGCAACCCGCACAGTTGGACGTCGATGGGCAAAAATGCGGCATACTCACAGGCACCCAGCAGGTGCGCATTCATCGCTCGAATACAGAAATCAAACTAATTCGCTTCGGCGCACATAGTTTTTTTGAACGGATCCGCGCAAAACTTACCCAGTGGAGCTGCTGATAGGAGGTTTCATCATGAAATCGACACGACAAAACGCAATTCTGGAATTGATACAGGAGAGGAATATCGAAACGCAGGAAGAACTCGCCGATGAGCTGCGAAAACGAAGTTTTAAGGTTACACAGGCTACGGTATCGCGGGACATACGAGAACTGAGGCTCCTGAAAGTGTTGACGCACGAGGGATCCTACAAGTATGCCGCAGCGGACAAGCCAGAAAACGGTCTCAGCGAGCGCTTCCATCGGATCTTCAGCGAATCGGTACTCAGCATGGCGCATGCATATAATCAAATCATCATCAAGACCCTGCCGGGCAGTGCCAATGTCGCTGCTGAAATGGTAGATGGATTGCGCTGGCCGGAGATCATCGGCACGCTGGCGGGTGATAACACGATTTTACTGATCGTGCGCCAGATTGATGAGGTTGATGTGGTACTCAAGCGAATCGATGATATGCTGCGCTGATTCTTCTTGACAAAGGATGTGCGTGACAGATGCTAGTTTCTATGACCGTGCGCAACATCGCGCTCATTGAAACCCTGGAAATGGAATTTCATAAGGGATTGCACGTTTTGACCGGCGAAACCGGCGCCGGCAAGTCAATCGTGGTAGACTCCATTAATCTTGTGCTTGGCGAGCGTGCCGATCGGGGACTCATACGCACAGGTTGTGATAAAGGCACCGTTGAGGCGGTGTTTGATATTTCTGATTGCCCGCACGTGCGAGCGATGCTGAAAGCGGAAGGGCTGGAAGCGGATGGAAACACCGTTACGACGATGCGGGAAATCAGCACCACAGACCGCAATATTTGCCGTGTATGCGGGGTGATGGTTCCGCTCAATACGCTCAAGCAGCTATCCGCCGCGCTGGTGGATATCCATGGACAGCACGAGCATCAGAGTTTACTGGGTGAGAAGAACCACCTTATGTTTTTGGATTCCTTTGGCGATGCAGGTCATCAGGCGTTATTGGCGGAGACAGGCGACGCCTGCCGCGCGTGGCGGGAAACCAGCGCTTCCTTCAGCCAGCTGCGCAAGGAGAACGCACAGCGGGAAGAACGTCTGGAATTCATCACCACGCGAAGCAAGGAGCTGGAAGCGGCGCAGATTGCCATTGGCGAGGAAGCCAAGTTGCTACAGCAGCGCGCTAAGCTGGCCGATGCGGAGAAAATCAATCTGGCGCTTGCCGCCGCATATGTCAATCTTACCGCCGCAGAAGGGAACCGTGTAGGCGTAACCGCGCTCTTGCAAAGGGCAATGGATGCGATTGGACGCATTGAGGAATACGACCCGCGTTTCAAAACGATGGCGAGCAGACTTTCCAGCGCTTTTTATGAAGCGGAAGAGATGGGAATCGAGCTGCGCGACGCCATGGAGGAAGAAAGCTTTGATGCCGAGAAGAACGAGCAGATATTAGCGCGGCTGGATACGTACCGCCGCCTGACCAAGCGATACGGCATGGAAGCGGATGAATTGGTTGATTACGCCGAGCGGCTGAAGGACGAAATAAAAAACTTAAAATCGATGGATGAACGCTTACGTGCTGCCGAAGTGGAGTATAAGGCGAAGCTTTCGGCATACCGAAATGCCGCGCAAGCCTTGACGGAATCGCGTAAACAACTGGCGAATCATTTTGAAGGGCTGATGGAAGCACAGCTTAAGGATCTTGGTATGGGCATTACCCATTTTGCCTGCGTATTCCGGCAACCCGACCCAAACCAGAAGCGTGTGCCATCTACCCGGGGAGATGATCAGATTGAGTTTTTCATCGCGCCCAATGTGGGTGAACCGCTCAAGCCGTTGGCTAAGACGGCTTCCGGGGGTGAACTATCCCGTATCATGCTGGCCATGAAAGCCGCAGCGGCGGATCGAAACATGGTGCCCACCATGATATTCGATGAAATCGACACGGGAATCAGCGGGCATATTGCAAGCGTTGTGGCAGAAAAGATGGATGATATCGCACGATACCGTCAGGTCATCTGTGTTACGCACTTGGCGCAGATTGCTTCGATGGCGGATACGCAGTATCGCGTACAGAAAAGCGTTGTGGGGGAAAGAACAATCACAACCGTGGAGGAGCTTGATCCCGAGCAGCGCGTCGAGGAAATTGCCCGTCTGGTGGGCGGGGATGATCAGCAGAAGGCCAGCGGTTTTGCGCATGCTCGAAATATGCTCTCCATTGCCTGGGAACGTAAACACGTATCTGGGTAAGCGGAGCGTTCGCATGGAACGTAAACAGCCGCGCGGATATTATATGTCCTTGAAGGTAGTCTTTTGATGTATCCTGAGAAAACAAGAAAGCATACCATGGGATGAAATGCGTTGATGTGCCTCACGCGGGACAAAATTTACCCGCAAAAGCAATTCGCTATTCATGTTTGGTATGAAATGTGATATAATCAACAAGTGGGCATGTCATATGCCTGTTTGCATGTATGAACGCATAAGGAAGGATAGAGGTTCATGACGCTATTTCACTTGTTTCCCGGCGGCATACACCCACACGAAGGGAAGAACGGGAAAGCCGTGACAAAAACGCTCCCCATCACGGAACTGCCGCAGCCAACGCGCGTTGTTATTCCGCTTCAGCAGCATATCGGTGCGCCTTGCCGATGCCTCGTTCAAAAGGGTGATGTTGTCAAAATCGGCATGAAGATCGGGGAACCAGTCGGGTTTGTCAGCGCGGCCGTACACGCCAGCGTATCCGGCAAGGTTGTGGATGTGCGGCATTGTATCATGGCCAATGGGCTGGAAGCCGAGTGCGTGATCATCGATAATGATTTTCAAGATACATGGGTACCGCTGCATCCGGTTGCCAATCCGGATCAGCTCGACGCAACATCGCTTTCCGCGCTGGCTCGGGAGATGGGGTTGGTCGGCCTTGGCGGCGCGACATTCCCGCATGCGGTCAAGTTTTCACCGCCCAAGGATAAAGTTGTTGATACGCTCATCATCAACGGCGCGGAGTGCGAACCGTATCTCGCGGCGGATTATCATCTGATGCTTACCTATGCCAAAGAAATCCTCAGCGGCGCAAAGCTGATCCAGCGGGCTTTGAAAATTGAGCGTATTCTCATTGGCATTGAAAATGATAAAATGGACGCGGTAGAAGCGATGAAACAAGCCTGCGGCGATGATGCAGCCGTTCAGGTGTTCGCTTTGCCCACACGCTACCCGCAAGGCGGGGAAAAACAGCTCACCTTTGCGCTTACCAAGCGCGTGGTGAAATCGGGCGGGTTACCGCTGGATTGCGGCGTGGTGGTCGCAAACGTAGGCAGTTGTTATGCTTTGCATCGCGCGGCATATGAAGGACGACCCCTGGTCGATCGTGTGGTTACGGTCAGCGGCACAGTGGAAAAACCCGCTAATTACCTGGTTAGAATCGGCACACCTGTCGAATGGTTACTGGATACCAGCGGCGGGCTGCTGCCGGAAACCAAAGTGCTTATTTATGGCGGCCCCATGATGGGCTTGCCGTTGAGCCGCACGGATATTCCGGTTACCAAAGGTTGTTCCGGCATCACGGCACTGGGTAAAAGTTCGGCGCTCACACAGGAATCCAACTGTATTCACTGCGGCCGTTGCTCCGATGTTTGCCCTATGCGACTGGTGCCTTCCATGCTAGACAAGCTGATGCGCAAGGATATGTACGAAGAGTGTGAAAGGCAAGGCGTGATGAACTGCATCGAATGCGGCGCGTGTACCTGGAGCTGCCCTGCCAAACGCCACCTTACCCAAAGCTGTAGAACCAGTAAACGGGTGATCACAGAACGCCGCCGCAAGCAGGCGCAAGCGCAAAAGGAGGAGATGTAACATGCAACGAAAGCTGGTTGTATCTTCTTCGCCCCATCTGCGCAACGAAGGGGTATCCACCCGCAAATTGATGACGGATGTAGTCATCGCGCTGCTCCCGGCCGCTTTGGCAAGCGTCTGGTTTTTTGGGGGCGCTGCACTTTCGCTGATCATCATTGCAGTCACTTCGGCAGTCATCTCCGAGTTGCTGTACCAGAAGTTCACAGGACAACCCGTTACCATCAGTGATATGAGCGCGGTGGTAACGGGGCTGCTGTTGGCGTTCAACCTTCCTTCCACTGCACCTTGGTGGATTGCGATGATCGGTTCCATGATCGCAATCGTGCTGGTTAAGCAGATATTTGGCGGTGTTGGGCATAACTTTGTCAATCCTGCACTGGCTGCAAGAACCATCCTGATGCTTTCCTGGACATCGCTGATGGTTGCCAAGGTAATGCCGCACGCGGGGCAGTGGGTTGCGCCGCAAATCGCCGACGCGGTTGCTTCCGCGACGCCGCTTGGCACGCAGGCCGCTTCGTATTCGCTCTGGCAGCTGTTTATCGGCGATGTGCCCGGGATGATCGGGGAAACCAGCAAGCTGGCGTTGCTCATCGGCGGGTTATACCTGCTGATACGTCGTGTTATCGATTGGCGCATTCCTTTGACCTTCTTAGCGACAGCCTTTATCCTGTTTTGGATCAGCACGGGAACGCTGTATTCGGTGGAAAGCGGTGCAAGTAACGCGCTGTATCAAATGCTCAGCGGCGGATTGATCATCGGAGCGCTTTTCATGGCAACCGATTATGTGACCAGCCCCGTTACGCATTCTGGGCGCATCATCATGGGCATCGGTTGCGCGCTGGTGCTGTTTGTGATTCGGCAATTCAATCCGGCTTATCCGGAAGGATGCTCCTTTGCCATTCTTTTCATGAATGTGCTCACGCCGCTCATTGACAAGATCACTACGCCCAAGCCCTTTGGCACGTTCAAAGCGGCAAAGGCGACCAAGGAGGTGTGAACATGAGCGAGAAAAAGAGCATTCGCGCTGTGTTCATGAACGGTATTCTGCGGGAGAATCCGATTTTTCGCCTGCTGTTAGGGATGTGTCCAACGCTGGCCATATCTACGGCTGTTTCTCAGGGCATCGGCATGGGGCTTGCATCCACCTTTGTTCTGGTATCCAGCAATCTGGTTATTTCGCTTCTGCGCAATGTGATTCCAGAGAAAGTGCGTATTCCATCCTTTGTCGTGGTGATCGCAACATTTGTTACCATCGTGGATCTGCTGATGAAGGCATTCTTGCCTGAGCTGAGCAAATCTTTGGGGGTATATATTCCGCTGATTGTGGTCAACTGTATCATCTTTGCGCGTGCGGAAGCCTTTGCTTCCAAAAATACGCCGCTGCGCGCCATCGTGGATGGGTTTGGCATGGGTGCGGGTTTCACACTGGCCATCACGCTGCTTTCGGCAGTACGTGAGGTAATTGGATCGGGCACGTTCCTAGGCATGCAGGTTATGCCGGAAACCTACCAACCAATGGCTATCATCATTCGTCCCCCGGGAGGCTTCCTGACGCTGGGTATCCTGCTGGTGCTGGTGAACGCGGCTGTCAAAGCGTTTGAGAAACGCAAGGAAGCTAAGGCGAAGGAGGGGATTGCATGAGTTCTCTCATCATGATCGTTGTCGGCGGCGTACTCGTCAACAATCTCATCATGTCCCAATTCTTGGGCATCTGTCCCTTTCTGGGCGTTTCCAAAAAGACCGAGACGGCGCTAGGCATGGGTATGGCCGTCACGTTTGTGATGGCGATCGCTTCCCTGTTTACGTTCTTTGTACAGCGTTATCTGTTAATACCATTACATCTGGAGTACATGCAGACCATTGCGTTCATTCTCATCATCGCCGTGCTAGTTCAAACGGTGGAGATTGTGCTCAAGAAAATCAGCCGTTCTCTATACGAAGCGCTGGGCGTATACCTGCCGCTGATTACCACCAACTGCGCGGTTTTAGGCGTGGCTATCAACAATACTACGGCAGTAGATGGCGGCTATGGATTGATTGCATCGGTTGTCAACGGCACGGCAGGCGCGCTTGGCTTTACCCTTGCCATTGTACTGTTTGCGGCGATTCGTGAGCGCATGGCGGTTGGCAACCTGCCCAAGTGGATGGAAGGTTTCCCGGGCGCACTGATTGGCGCAGGGCTGATGTCGATTGCTTTTCAGGGCTTCGCTGGGCTCATCCACTAAAGGGGGCGTGAGGAATGACGGAATTATTGATCGGCACGGGCACGCTAACGGCGATCGCGCTGGTGTTCGGGTTGCTGCTTACGCTTACCAATAAGATTTTTGAAGTACCCAGCAACCCTAAACGCGATGAGATTCGCGCCGTATTACCAGGCGCGAATTGCGGTGCCTGCGGTTTTCCCGGTTGCGATGGGTTGGCGGAAGCCATTGCTGCCGGAAAGGCGCCCGCTGACGCCTGTACGGTTGGTGGTAGCGAAGTTGCCAATCAGGTGGCCGCCATCATCGGCGCGGCAAGCGTAGGAGAGAAAGAGCGGACGGTCGCAACGGTTGTTTGTCAGGGAACGCTTGATCGATGCAAGACGAAATTCCAGTACCAGGGCATCGAGGATTGCATCGCCGCCACACTGGTAAACGATGGCAACCGTGCATGCAAATATGCTTGCCTTGGCATGGGCACATGCGAGCGCACATGCCAGTTTGATGCCATTCATATCAATAAAAACATTGGGCTTGCGGTGGTTGATGCTGAAAAATGCACCGCGTGCGGTGCGTGCGTTCAGGTTTGCCCGAAGGAAGTCCTGGAGCTTAAGCCGGTTTCGCTGCCTGTGCGTGTTCTTTGCCGTGCGGCGGATAAAGGCGTGCTGGTAAGTGATAATTGCCGCATCGGCTGTATCGGCTGCGAGCTTTGCAAGAAGGCATGCAAGTTCGGTGCAATTGAGATGAAGAACAACCTGCCTGTAATCGATACGGAAAAATGCACCGGATGCATGATGTGCGCCGAAGTGTGCCCAACCTCTGCTATGTGGGGGGATTTCGACAATCGACGCATTGCGCAAATCGATCGTACGCTTTGTATTGGCTGTACCATTTGCAAGAAGGTATGTCAGTTTGAAGCCATTTCCGGTGAACTGAAGCGTGTGCATGAAGTCAACGAAGCATGCACCGGTTGCGGCCAATGCGTACCCAAGTGCCCTAAGAAAGCCATTACATTGCCCGTACGTCAGCATGTGCGAGATGCAAACGCCAAGGTAGGCACCAGCGAAGGTGTATTGGCGATTCCCAACGACAGCAATAGTAAGGATGCATAGTATGAAGCTAGGGTTTATTGGTGCAGGCAACATGGCTGGTGCAATCATGGGCGGCGTTCTGGAGAAGGGGTTTCTGCCTGCTTCGGAGATCGCAATTTATGATGTCAATCCGGATCAATGTTCGCGTATGCGGGAACAGTATGCTATTAGAGTGGCTCTTTCGCAAGAGGAGCTTATTCGACAGTGTGAGTTCATCGTACTGGCGGTCAAACCCGTTTATTTACGCGGTGTGCTGGAGAGCGCGGCGCCTTTTGCCAATGGAAAGCGCTTCTTATCTATCGCTGCCGGTTGGACGAGTTCCATGCTAACGCAAGTATTGGACGCAAAAAGCGGCGCACAAGTACTGCGTACCATGCCAAACACACCCGCGTTGGTGGGCGCCGGGTTCACAGCCCTGTGCGAGCAGAACTCTCTGGATGCCGAAGCATTTGCCTGGGCAAAGGAACTTTTCAAAACGCTTGGAGAAGTAGCGGTACTGCCGGAAAACCTCTTCGATGCGGTTATCGCCACAACTGGCAGCAGCCCTGCGTATGTGTTCATGTTCATCGAAGCGATGGCAGATGGCGCTGTCGCACAGGGTATGCCCCGCGCTTTAGCCTATCGAGCGGCCGCACAAGCGGTATACGGTGCGGCTAAGATGGTGTTGGAGACGGGGGAGCATCCCGCGGCGCTCAAGGATATGGTATGCTCGCCGGCCGGAACAACCATTGAAGCCGTGGCCACGCTGGAGCGTACCGGTTTTCGCACCAGTGTGATAGAAGCCATGCAGGCTTGTGCAACCAAGAGCCGTCAGTTGTCAACTACAGCAAAGGCATGAGGGGATTACCATGACGCAAACGCAGGAAAAGCCCGCCAAACGCGTACAGCTCTATACCGATGGCGCATGCTCGGGCAACCCCGGGCCGGGAGGCTGGGGCGCGATCCTTCGATTTGGAGAACGCAGCAAAGAGCTATCGGGGCACATGCCCAGCACTACCAATAACCGCATGGAGCTTTTTGCGGTCATCAGCGGGCTTGGTGCGCTCAAAGAGCCATGTGTTGTGGAAGTGTATTCGGACTCCGCGTACACGGTTAATGCCTTTAATGAGCATTGGATTGATAACTGGCAGCGAAACGGCTGGCTCACTAGCGAGAATAAACCTGTGGAGAACAGCGATTTGTGGAAATTGCTTTTACAAATCATGAAGCTGAAAAAACATCAGGTAACCTTTCATAAAGTAAAAGGGCATGCTGATGATCCAATGAACAACCGTTGTGACGCGCTGGCACGGGAGGCAATCAAAGAATACCGCCGCATGAATGGCGAGGAAACACAGGAAGCAGCAACACCTGTAGCAAATGAAGTCAAACCGTAAAACTACTTCAGGAGGAATCGCCGCGCAACTGCGGGGTTCCTTTTTGCTATGCACCGTTATCGCATTTCTGCAGCGATATTGTTACAATTGTGATGGGCAATGTGCGATTAATCGAGTGTTGATGCCCAAAAAGGTTCCATTCTGACCGTTCCAATGGGTGATCGCGGTTATCCATTGGAACGGCAATCCGCATTTTGTTATGCTGCCTCGCATTCATGCTTAAACAAGATCATGAAGCGCTGCAAACCGCTTCATGTTGGAGGGAGGATGCCATTACATTCGGCGGGAATATCAGGCGATAATCAGGATTGCATACGTAACCAATGGTATGGGTTATCAGTTGGAATGCCTTATTACTATAGACTTTTATCCATTGATATGTTAGAATCCGATTAGTTACGAAACTGTTAAACACGCGTGAGGAGGCTGTTCATGCGATATCATGTAATCAAAGCATGGCACAGAGCTGCGGCATTGCTTCTATGTCTATGCTTAACAGCCTTACCTGTTGCCCCTGCGCAAGGAGAATCGGTAAACAGTGCCACAGTCGTTGCTGCGCCCTATTCAAAGGCAAGAGGGTCGGTCAATGGCATGGTGCGCGTGTTTCTTTCATCGCTTGGCAATCCTACAACGCTGAACCTGACCATCGCGGGCAATTACTCGCTGAGTACCGGAACCTACCTTACCAATGGTGAAACCGTCACGGTTGGCTTTAGTACCAGCACAGGCGCGATCACCCTGACGCGCAATGGAACGAAAACCAACATGGGTACCTATTTCGCGCTGCGAAGGCACAGCGCGACGGGCACAAATGGTATTCGTATATCCCAAAGCCGTAGACCCAACAACCCCTATCCCGGGGACATTTCCTTTCGCGCGGTTTTGCAGAGCAGTGGCACATACAAGCTGTACACCATAGCACATGTATACATCGAAGATTACCTGTATGGGGTGTTACCCTATGAGATGGGTTCAAGCGCGCCCACGGAGGCGCTCAAGGCACAGGCAGTAGCGGCGCGGACCTATACCGTACGTATGATGAACAGCCGGGCAAGCGGATACTATGATGTGGTGGATACCACCAATGATCAAGTATACAATGGCACGCCCTCCAGCAATGCAACCTGTGAAGCCGCCGTAAACGCAACCAAGGGCATTGTGCTGAAAAACAGCAGCGCCTATACCGCGACGTATTACAGTGCAAGCAATGGTGGTCAAACGGAGTCCATACGCAATATCTGGGGTACAACCGGCTTGGATTACCTAGGTGTTAAAGATGATCCCTTTGACTATGCCAATACGGATAGCGTTGTGAAAAAGGCGACCATATATGCGAATGTCTCCAGTAACAGCACTGCCCTGGTTGCATTGTTGAAGGAAAAAACTGTCGCGGCGCTCAAGGCAACTGGGTATGCGGCGACAACGTCAAACACGACGCTTTCTACCATTCAAAACATCGTAGCCCATACACCCATGTATGCCTCACCAAGCAGGGTATATACCAAACTGGATTTTACCCTCTCTGCTACCACAGCTAACACCGCAGGCGCAAGCGTGACCGCAAGCACCACCATCACCTGCATGATTTTTACGGAGCTGGAAAGCATGCTCAGCATGAGCATTCAAAGCAGTAAAAACGAGTTGTGGACAGTCACAAAAAGCGGTAGCAATTTTCAACTGGAGGCGCGGCGCTTTGGGCATGCGCTGGGCATGAGCCAACGCGGCGCCATGTATATGGGCAAACTTGGCTATACTTATGACAAAATACTTGGCTTCTATTATGAGGGAAGCACGCAGGTGGGTACAACATTCACCAGTAGCATTCTCGCGTCAGGATCGACGGACGAAATTACGACCGAAGAACCTTCGGCAACCGTAGATGATACCGATGACACGGATACCACTACTGTTTCTGCTGTCGTAAAGCTGGCTTCCAGCACAGCGTCGCTTGCAATACGAAAAAGCCGGGATACTTCCGGCGCAATCCTTGGCGTTGTGGCTAACCAGTCACCCGTCAAAGTCTATATGCGTGATGGCACATGGTGCCTGATCGGGTATGGGAACATTGTGGGGTACGTGCCCACGAATTCGCTTACGATCAGCGGCACGCCTGCCAGCTCCTCTACGCAAACGGTAACGAGCATTGAAGGGTTTGGTACGGTGACTGCCAATGGTTACCTCAACTTGCGCAGTCAAGGCAGTTATTCAGGCACAGTGCTTACAACTGCGCCTAACGGTGCGATTCTTACAGTGTTCAGTAAGTCCAGCGGCTGGGCGCATGTGCAATACGGCGCGACGGTAGCCTATGCATCTACGGATTTTCTCACCTTGAGCACGAGTTATCCTGGCAGCGCGGTCACCTCCGGCATCACAAGCGCCACGGTACTGGCGGAAGAAGGCGGCGTTGCTTACCTGCGACAGTCTGCCGCTACCGATGCGACTGTGCTTGCGCAACTGACCGCCGGCACCACGGTTGAGGTTACCAGTGATGACGGCTCCTGGGCCTATTTGACCTACAATGGTGTGAGCGGCTACATACTTACCGCATCCTTGCAATATGGCGACGCTGTTATCGGCGATGGAGATACCGACGCCAGCGATACAGACGATAGTCAATCTACGGAACCCTCAGCGATCGTACATGTGACTGCCGCAAGCCTGCGCGTAAGCGCGGATGATAGCGCTGCAATGCTCATGAGCATTCCCATGGGACAGAGCGTTGTACTCATCAGCAGCAGTGAATCCTGGTGCGTCGTGCGTTATGAAGGGGTGACGGGATATGTCCGTACAGAGAGCTTAACACTTCCTGCCACGGATAGCAGCACCGATACGCAATGGACGGCCATTGTGGCAACACAAAGCGGATCCTTGAATTTGCGCAGTGCAGCACAAGCGGGCAGCACGATTTTGACCACCATTCCACGCCTTGCGACCGTCACAGTCACCAGCAAGGGAGATACATGGAGCGCCGTAACGTATAACGGTTACAGCGGGTATGTGATGACGGTGTATCTACAGTTTAGTGACGCCGGGGATGCAACCGATAGCGACGGAGCTACCAGTGATGCACAACAAACAACCGCAACCGTAACCACCGCGAGCGGTTCGCTTAACATGCGTGTAGAGCCGAAAACAGGCAGTACCATCGTGCGCACAATACCCCGCGGCGCCACGGTCACCGTGACCCAGCGCGGTTCGGAATGGAGCGGTGTTAGTTACGCGGGCAGCAGCGGTTATGCCATGAGTGTGTTCTTAACCTTTGCGGAAGCAACAGCAACGGCAACCGAATCGCCTGAAACGACGCTCGATCCATCGGCAACCGATGCAACCACGGAAGACCCAGATTTGGACGAAACGGTTTCGCCCACGGCTGATACGGCCACAGTGTCACCTGAAACAACAGCGGATGCAGAAACGGTGACACTACTGGCAACCGTAAGTACCGCAAGCGGCTCCCTCAACCTGCGCTCGGATATGCTGCCAGGAAGCCGGATATTAACAAGAATCCCCAAAGGTACAATCATCACCATTATCACGAAGTTGGAGGCATGGAGCCAAACAACCTATCTCGGGTATACGGGCTATGTAATGAATATCTACCTGATGTTTGCCACCGACAACGCAACCGATACCACAATCATCGGCACCGCGACGGTCATTACTTCCGGCGGCTCATTGAATCTGCGCGCCTCTCCCAATGGAAGCGTGCTGGTGACGATCCCGCGAAACGCGACAGTGCAAGTGATGCAGCGGGGTGATACCTGGAGTTATATTCAGTACGCAGGCATAAACGGGTATGCGATGTCTACCTATCTTTCATTTCAAATGATTTCAGAAACCGAAACCACCGCAACTGCAACGCCTAATGCTTCGGCTACTGATACAAGCGCGATGACTGCAACCGTTGTGACACCGTCAGGATCGCTTAATCTGCGCGCGCAGATGAGTACCGAAGCACAGATTCTCGCTGCCATACCGCGGTTAACGATCGTTAATGTGGTTGAGAAAGGCGATCCCTGGAGCTGTGTGGTTTACGGCACATTACAAGGCTATGTTCAAAGCGCATACCTGGTGTTTACTGATACGGCTACAGCACAGGATGCCACACCATCACCCACGCTCTCACCTACTATCAGTAGTACCGAAACCACAAATGCATCCAGCACAATTGCTTGGGTGTATACGGATAGCGGATCGCTCAATCTGCGTGCAAGTTCATCCACTTCGTCGGCCGCACTGCTATCAATACCAAGACTAGCGCAGGTGGTATTGGTATCATATGGTTCCGATTGGAGTTATATCACCTATGAAAGCGTTAGCGGATATGTTCAAAGTCAGTTCCTGACGACAACCCAGCCAGCAGAATTGGCACAAAGCACCGCAACAACCAGTACGACGGCTACCGTGGCGCCTACCGCCACGGAGGATCCGACGATGCAGGTGCCGCTGATAACCTTGCAGGCTGTGATTAGCCCGGAAAACGCTGCGACAACCCTTTCGCTATGGTCGCAGTGCTCTCAGGAAACGAGCGCAAAGCTATTGGATATGCTTGCGGGCACACAGGTGCAGGTGCTTCGCCGCGGAGATACATGGTCAGAGATTGTGTATTATCAGCTGCAGGGATACTGCCTGACTGCCGGCCTGTCTTTCCTGGAATGAAACGTATAGGGCTGTGCTGCCTCAGTTTCCCAGAAAATTGAAAGATTGAATAATGGATAAGGATTGACTTTATTGCTTGAACATGCCTTGCGCCGGGACGATGAACGGTTGGACGATCTGCAAAACAATGGGCTGCGTATTCTGCAAAAACCCGATGCATTCTGCTTCGGCATGGATGCAGTTCTGCTTGCGCATTTTGCCAGACTTCGAAAGCGTGATCAGGTGGCGGATTTGGGTACAGGCACCGGCATTCTTCCGCTACTTATGAGCCAAGCGGAACCCACCACAGTATTCCATGCTTTTGAGTGGCAGGAGAATATGGCGGATATGGCACGCCGAAGCGTGGCAATCAATGGACTTGAGACACGCATCCAAATACATGGGGATGATTTGCGACGGGCGCCACAAATATTGGGCTATGAGTCAATGGATGCCGTTGTATGCAACCCGCCCTACGGCAAGTTGGGGAGTGTGCTGACCAGTCGCACAAGTGCGCAACAGTTGGCAAGGCAGGAGACCTCCTGCACGCTGTCAGAAATCGTTCAAGCTTGCGCAGCCATCCTGCGTAATCAAGGCAGGCTGTGGATGGTTTTTCCGGCGCCAAGAATGCTGGAGCTGTTCGATTCGCTGCGCGCTTGCAAGCTGGAACCCAAACGTTTGCGCATGGTGTGCGCGAAGGCTAGCAAAGCGCCTTATTTGATATTGATCGAAGCCGTTAAAAATGCCAAACCAATGCTCTTATGGCTGCCACCGCTTATTGTGTATCAGGAGGATGGCGCTGAAACTGCCGAGCTGCTATCCATTTACGGAAATAACGGAGCGGATGTCGACCATACAAAGAACGATTAAACCAAGCACTTGCGCGGGAAAAAGAGGGCATGCCGGAGCGCCGCACATCAGCCAATCAATACACGAAGCACAAGGGCTTCATGGTAGCTGACCGGAGTACTTCCTCTGAAAGGCCGAACATAGGCGTTTGACCCGCAACATATCCAGCGTTGCATTAACCACAGGCATCCTGTATAATGCTCCTCAAAAGGGGGCGCATGCTTTGGATAAATGGGATCATCGCTTCATGCAGATGGCACGGCTTATTTCGCAGTGGTCCAGCTGCTACCGTTCCGGGCGCGCGATTGGCGCAGTGATCGTGAAGGACAAGCGCATCATGACAACGGGATACAACGGCGCACCTGCTGGTGTTACCACATGCCGTGAACGCGGGGAGTGCATGCGGGACATACAGAATATTCCCTCCGGCACGCGCGCAGAGCTTTGCTACGCAATCCATGCCGAACAGAACGCTATTCTGCAGGCTGCCAAGCTTGGCATTTCGATTGACGGTGGAACCATCTATTGCACCCACCAGCCCTGCTCGGTCTGCGCGAAGATGATTGTAAATGTTGGCATTAAGCGTGTCGTTTACGAGAATGCTTATCCAGACGCGTTTTCTTTGGTTTTCTTCAAGGAGGCAGGGGTTCTGCTCGAACAGTTCGAGGATAAGGCCTCGGAGAAGGAGACTTGAATCGCCCCAGCAACAAACCGAGGGCAAATCCCTCTGGCACGCACCGAAGGAAAAGCGGTGTCACCGTTCTTTGATCGGATAGGGTTCATCGCCAAGGCACCAGCCGCGCAACCGGTTCACCATGCGTTCCAATGCCGTCTTGCTCTCACCCCACGGCATGGATTGATTGCGATAATCAAACTTGCGCGTGAAATGCGCTAGATCCGCGGCATCGATTTCAAGCGCATGTATGAGGTGCGCCAACGCCTCCGATGCAAAGGCAGATTGTTCTTTGCGGGAGAGCACCTTCTTGCTTTGCTCCATCAGTGACTGTACATGGGGCAAGCAAACACCTTTTCCTTCTTGCCAGGCTTTGCGGAACGCTTTATCTGTGCGCCATAAGTGCAGGAAGGTATAATGGTAGCGGGACATGTGTGTATCAATCTTTTCGCACACCACGCAATGCGCATGCATACCCGCCAACGTGCTGCTGATTTCCTCCGCCAGGGTACGTTTTGAAAAGAGGCTTGGTCTACCAGCGCCTGATGCGCTCAGGGATTGCAATTTGTGCAGTGTGTCAAGCTGTTCCTTGTGATGGGACTCCATCAGCAGCGCGTGAGAAAGCCGGTTTTGCTTGGCAAACATCATTTGGTGGTGTTCCCTGCATATGCCGCGCGCGTTAACCTTGATGCGCTCGCCAGGCTCCATGACGCTTGCGCCCAGTACCCGCTCGATCTCTTCGGCTTCCGTTTTGCGGGCAAGACCGCATAGCGGACACTCGCGTTGCCACTCCATCGCTTCCCAAACGGGGATTGTATCCAGGTGGTATTGCATACGCCGCCTCCCTAAGGCTATAATAGACATGCCCATCCTAACAGATTCAGCGGCGATGGGCAAGCGCGTGTTTACCAATGTATAGGCCTCAAGGCAGTTGTTGATACTCACGAGCGTCTATCAAACGTTGCGGACTCACGGCTTTCCATGGTTCATATAAACTGATACCGACACTCACACTCAGCATTGTTTGATGCGTACGCATCGCTTGGGGGATTCATATGACAATCGCGGAAATGGTT
Organism: Clostridiales bacterium Firm_11; assembly: GCA_001604105.1. Lineage (GTDB taxonomy): Bacteria > Bacillota > Clostridia > Christensenellales > Aristaeellaceae > CAXXOK01. The sequence goes on along the minus strand of LVAQ01000002.1, from coordinate 53,864 downwards.
GCCATTCTGGATGCGAAAGTTCTTTGTGGTCAGGACGAACTGGCGCAGGAAGTGACTACTGCCTGCGGCTCGGACTTGATGAGCGATGTGCTGGCTTTTGTCAAAGAAAAGACAGTGCTCATCACAGGCCTAACAAATGTACATGTCATCCGTACGGCAGAGATGCTGGATATCCGCTGTATCATCTTTGCACGCGGTAAAGTGCCCGGGGAGGATGTGCTGGAAGAAGCAAGCGAGCTTGGCATCGTGGTGCTTACAACACACCACACAACCTATACGACCTGCGGAAAGCTCTATATGGCGGGCATCCGCGGGAATAACGAATGTGAACAAGCCCAGCGATAAGCTCGCTCGCGCAGAAGAGGCAAACATGCAGCAACACGCAATGATGGACGTATTCAACATCACAGCACTGGATTATGCTTCCGCAGGAGACGCATCGGCAACCATCAAACGCAAACTCAAGCAACTGGGCATCGACAGCACGGTTTTAAGGCGCATTGCTGTAGCCAGCTATGAAGCGGAACTGAACCTGATTATCCACAGCATGGGTGGCACGCTCACGCTCAGCATCACGACCACAGAAATCAAACTGGTTTCTCGCGATGTTGGGCCCGGCATACCGGATATCGAGCGCGCGTTGCAGGAGGGCTATTCGACTGCCAACGCGGAGGCGCGCAATATGGGCTTTGGCGCGGGCATGGGACTGCCGAACATGCGCCGGAACGCTGATGATTTTACGATTGAAAGCGAAATGGGGAAAGGAACGCAGATTCAAATGCGTTTTGCGATATAAGCAACGAAGGTAATGGCTGTGGGAAACACAACCCTATACCATTACGGCTGTATAAGGAAAGCAGGGAATTGGGATGGAAGAAAGACGCTACCACTCCGTACGGCTTGATAAGGAAAAATGCAAGGGCTGTACAAATTGCCTGAAGCGTTGCCCAACCGAGGCGATACGGGTGCGCGGCGGCCGTGCACATATTATTGATGAACGGTGCATAGATTGCGGAGAGTGCATTCGCGTATGTGAGTTTCATGCGAAATATGCGCAGACTGATCCGCTTGCGACCATCAATCGATTCAAGTACAAAATCGCATTGCCGGCGCCCTCCTTGTATGGGCAATTCAAGCATGTGGCTTCGGTTGGCCAGATACTGGAAGGCCTGCTCAAAATGGGGTTTGACGATGTATTTGAAGTAGCTGCCGGAGCGGACATCGTTACCCGCGCTATTCGTGAGCGCATGCGCAATATGACGCCGGATCAGTACCCTTTGATTTCCTCGGCGTGCCCGGCGATCACCAGATTGATTCAGGTTCGTTTTCCCGAACTGCTTCCGCATATCGTCGATATTCGCCAACCGATGGAAGTTGCGGCCATGATTGCCAAACGTGAGTTTTGTCAGGCTCGTGATGTGGATGAATCGGAAGTCGGCTGCTTTTTTATTACGCCGTGCGCTGCCAAGATGACCGCGGTACGCAATCCCATCGGGCATGAAAAATCCGCGGTCGATGGCGCCATTTCCATGCTGGAGATTTATGGACTGCTCGCGGGGCTGCTCAAAAAGCATTCCGCTGATGTCAACCTTTCCCGCGCAACCTCCTTTGGGGTTGGGTGGGCAAATAATGGCGGGGAAACCCTGTCGGTAAGCCCGGAGAACAGCATGGCTGTTGATGGCATTGAAAATGTGATTCGTGTTTTGGAAGAGATTGAGAACAACAAACTGCGTGATCTGGTGTTCTTTGAGGGAGCCGCCTGCATCGGGGGTTGTGTAGGCGGGCCGCTTACCTTTGAGAATGGCTATATTGCACGCAACTCAATACGTACGCTCATGAAAAGCGCTGATGTACGCCACCCGGATGATGCGGTCAAGACTTCGTATTTAACCAAGTACGCCTTGCATACCACACAGAGGATTACGCCGAACAGCGCCATGAAGCTGGATGATGATATCGCCGAGGCGATGCGGAAAATGGAACTGATGGAGCAAATTGAGAAATCACTGCCAGGTTATGACTGCGGCAGTTGCGGCAGTCCAACATGCCGCACGTTTGCAGAGGACATTGTGCGGGGTCATGCAGATAAAATGGATTGCATCCACATTCTCAAAGACCAGTTGAAAATTATGGCGCAAAGAATGGTAGAGCTGGCGAAAACCACAAGGGAGTAGGGGATTCGTATGAACATTCAGGAATTGGCGGTACTGCTCAACGCGACCATCGCGCAAGAGGGGGAGGACATGACAATGCCCGTATCATGCGGCTACGTATGCGACTTGCTCAGTTGGGTGCTGGCGCATGGGCAAAAAGGTATGGCTTGGACAACCGTACAAACCCATGTTAATGTGGTAGCCATCGCTGTTCTGATGGAGATGGCGTGTGTGATTCTCTCCGAAGGAAACCAACTGGACATGGCATCGCTTGCGAAGGCACGTGAGGAGAAGCTTGCGGTGCTGGTGACTGCAAAAACATCCTATGAGGTTTGCGGGCTGATGATGCGCGCGGGGATAGCGCCGCCGCAAGCATAAGCCATGCGTGTCTATTGTGATTTGCATATACATAGCTGTCTTTCCCCTTGTGCCCATGACGACATGACCCCCTGGAATATCGTGGGAATGGCAAAGGTGAAAGGGCTGGATGTAATCGCGCTGACGGATCATAACTGCGCGCGCAATCTGCCCCAGGCGATGCTGGCAGGCAGAGCCTATGGGGTGCAAGTGCTTGCGGGTATTGAGATTACCGCCAAGGAAGATGTTCACCTGCTCGCATATTTTGCGGATACAGAGGCAGCCGTTGCTTTCGGGGAAGAAGTTTATACGCGCCTGCCCGATATTACCAATCGTGCCGATTTATTCGGCAACCAAATCATCATTGGGGATGACGATGAACCAGTTGGCTTGGCGCAAAAGCTGCTTCTCAATGCAATTGACTTATCTGCAGATGAGATTGACGCGTGGGTATGTGCAGCCGGAGGCGTGTGTGTGCCGGCACATATCAACCGTGGCGCCAATGGAATGATCGGCGCGCTGGGGCTAATGCCGCCGCTGCCGCGTTTCCCTGTGGTGGAAGTGTGTCAACAGTTGAACTGTTCACCTGATGCAGTAAAGGGACGTTTGATTTTACATGCATCGGATGCGCATCAACTGGCTGATATCGCCGAACAGGGTTTCTCGCTGGATGTACCTGCCCCAACCGCGAAGCATGTTTTTGACTATCTGAAACAGCGTTAGTGTCATACGCTATCGAAAACGTTTGCAATCCAGCATTTGTTTAGATTATTATCTGTAAAATTCCCATTTTTCATGACCTTCGCAGATAGAAGAGCTTTTCTCCGCACTAGTATAAAGCACGGTATTCAATGTGTTAACTGAAATGTTGATCTGAGAACGAAGGTAATGTAAAGCTTTGCGCCATCACCGACTAAACGCTGTGTGTGCAATCAGCGATGGGTTCGACAGGCTGCATTCCTATTCGTTTCGTGGGAAATACGAAACATTTTCGGTGGTTATGGAAAGATTTGTGCAATAGAAACCATATCCTACGTATGTGTTCATAATCTGAGAGTAGGAGGAGAAATTGTTGTTAGACAAGACTAACGGGAACTGAATCAAAGGATACCATAGGAATTTATGGAAAACATACCAAAATAAATCTCGTGAAATTGTTCTGATTTTGTATCTGATTTGTTAAATCGTCAAAAACTTCACATTTATTTTCTGAATCACGTGCATTTGCATCCGAGGTGTGCTAAAATGTCAATGCTGTGTTTACCCTCGTGTGTCCTTTGGCATACGAAAGATTTGAGGAGGTTTCAGGCTGACATGTCCGAACAAAAGGCAAAGTTCGCAGAACTGCAAACGGCAATCGACAAGCACAAGGAAGAAAAAGGCGCGTTGATGCCGGTATTGCAGGCAGCGCAAGGCATCTTCGGTTGTGTTCCCATGGATGTGCAGGAGTACATTGCCGAGGCGCTGGATACCACACTAAGTGAGGTGTACGGCGTCGCAACATTCTACTCCCAATTCTCCCTCCAGCCCAAGGGCAAGTACGTGATCGGTGTATGCATGGGTACTGCATGCTATGTGCGAGGCGCACAGAAAGTGCTCGATCGTGTTGAGAAGGAACTGAACGCGGAAACCGGCGCAACGACCAAAGATGGGCAGTTTACGATCCAGAGCACGCGTTGCCTGGGCGCATGCGGCCTTGCACCCGTCATGATGATTAACGACGAAGTTTTTGGACGGTTGACGGAAGACGAGATCCCCGGGATTTTGGATAAGTACAAGATATAAGATGCGGGATTTATCCATGCATGTTTTGGACATCGCCCAAAACAGCGTTCGTGCGGGCGCGAGCTTGATCACCATATCATTTACGATCGACGATGCGCACTGGCTTACGATTGAGATTAACGATGATGGATGCGGTATGAGCCCTGCATTGCTTGCCAATGTAAGCGATCCTTTTACTACAACCCGTACGACGCGGAAAGTCGGGCTTGGCATCCCGCTGCTGGTAGACAACGCGCAACGCACGGGCGGCAAGGTGAGCATTGTTAGCAAGGAAAAGGACGGCACAAGCATTACCGCTACCTTTAACCTTAAGCATATCGATTGCCCGCCGATGGGCGCCATGTGCGATACGCTGCTTTCCCTGGTGGTTATGTGCCCCCAGTCTCCCGCATTCGTTTTTACCGCTAACGCACATGGACGAGAGGCAAGCTTTGATACCCGTATCCTTCAGGAAGTACTGCAAGGGGTTGCTCTGAACACACCTGAAGTAGTCGCATGGATGCGAGCTTCAATCAATGATGAATTTAAACCCATTTTGGAGGTGTAAAGCGTGAAATCCATCGCTGAACTAGAAAAAATCCGGCAAGAAACGCTGGATCGTGTTGCATATCGAAAAGATTCCGGCAACGAAACGCGCGTTGTGGTCGGCATGGCCACCTGCGGCATCGCGGCGGGCGCACGTCCCGTGATGCTTGCCTTTATGGACGAGATCCACAAGCGCAACCTCAAGAGCATTACGGTATCGCAGACAGGCTGCATCGGCATGTGTCGATTGGAACCCATGGTAGATGTCATTGTTCCCGGCAAGGAGAAAGTCACCTATGTGAACCTGACTGCCGACATGGTGCCGCGGATTGTAACAGAGCACATTGTCAACGGCAATCCTGTTCTGGATTACACCATCGGCGCCGCGGGAGAGAAATAACAGCTTACCTAAGGAGGAAGTACCATGGATTTTTATCGCGCACAAGTGCTGATATGCGGCGGAACCGGATGCACATCTTCCGGAGCCACGAATATCATCGAGCGCTTTGAAGAACAAATTCAAAAGAACGGTCTTGACAAGGAAGTCAAAATCGTACGTACAGGTTGCTTTGGCCTTTGCGAAGCCGGTCCGGTGGTCATTGTTTATCCGGAAGGCACTTTTTACTCTCGTGTGCGTGCCGATGATGTTGAAGAGATCGTCAATGAGCATCTGATCAAAGGCCGCATCGTGCAGCATCTGGTTTACAAGGATAAGGGCCACGAAGATGAGCATCATCTGGCGTTGGAAGAGATCGATTTTTACAAGAAACAGAAACGTATTGCACTGCGTAACTGCGGCGTTATCGATCCGGAGAACATCGATGAGTATATCGCCTTTGATGGCTACAAGGGGCTTGCAAAAGCCTTGACGGAAATGAAGCCGGAGGATGTCATCCAGACCGTTTTGGACAGCGGCCTCCGTGGCCGTGGCGGTGCGGGGTTTCCCACGGGACTTAAGTGGAAATTTGCCGCTGCGTCCAAAGCTGATCAGAAATACATGGTTTGCAATGCCGATGAGGGTGACCCCGGCGCGTTTATGGATCGCTCCGTACTGGAAGGCGATCCGCACGCAGTTGTGGAAGCCATGACCATCGCGGGCTATGCCATCGGTGCTACGGAAGGGTACGTGTATGTGCGCGCGGAATATCCCATTGCGGTCAAACGCCTTGAAATCGCCATTGAGCAGGCGCGCGAATACGGATTGCTGGGCAAAAACATCTTTGGCTCCGGCTTTGATTTTGACCTGTTTGTTCGTTTGGGCGCCGGCGCGTTTGTCTGCGGCGAAGAAACCGCGCTGATGGCATCCATCGAAGGCTTGCGCGGGGAACCGCGCCCCAAGCCGCCGTTCCCCGCTGTCAAGGGACTATTTGACGCGCCCACCAATATCAACAACGTTGAAACTTTTGCGAATGTACCGCAGATTATCATCAACGGTGCGGATTGGTTCAAATCCATTGGTACGGAGAAATCGACCGGTACCAAGGTGTTTGCGCTGGGCGGCAAGATCAATAACACCGGCCTTGTGGAGATTCCCATGGGTACCAAGCTGCGCGAAATCATTTTTGATATTGGCGGCGGAATCCCAAATGGCAAGAAGTTTAAAGCAGTGCAGACGGGCGGACCTTCCGGCGGCTGTATCCCCTCTGAGCTTCTGGATGTGCCCATTGAATATGACACACTTACGCAAATCGGTTCCATGATGGGCTCCGGCGGCATGATCGTCATGGACGAAGATAACTGCATGGTTGATATCGCTCGTTTCTTCCTGGATTTTACGGTAGACGAGAGCTGCGGCAAATGCACACCGTGCCGTATCGGTACCAAGCGCATGCTGGAAATTCTCGAGCGCATTGTTAAAGGCCGCGGCAAAGAAGGCGATATCGAAAAGCTGGAAGCGCTGGCCAAGAACATCAAAGCTACCGCGCTGTGCGGGCTTGGTCAGACTGCGCCCAATCCTGTGCTGTCTACATTGCAGTATTTCCGCAGTGAGTATGAAGCGCATATCAAAGAGAAGCGTTGCCCCGCGCACCACTGCCAGGCGCTGCTCAACTACAGTATTACTGATAAGTGCCGCGGTTGCACTGCCTGCGTTAAAGTATGTCCCGTAGCTGCGATTACCGGCTCCGTCAAGGAGAAACATGTGATCGATGCCGCCAAGTGCATCAAATGCGGTAGCTGCGTTGAGAAATGCCGTTTTGGCGCCATCGAGAAGAGATAACGAGGAGGAACAACCATGGAACAGATGATTCCCCTGACGATTGACGGCGTACGCGTGGAGGTTCCTCAGGGTACCACTGTGCTAGAAGCCTCCCGCAAAGCGGGCGTTAAAATACCTACGCTGTGTTACCTGAAAGATATCAATCAATCCGGCAGTTGCCGCATGTGTGTAGTCGATACAGGTGCGCGTGCTTTTCAGGCTGCCTGCGTACTGCCTGTTACCAAAGATATGGTTGTGCGAACCAATACGCCGGATTTGCGGGAAGCGCGCCGCGTGCTGCTTGAACTGATCCTGAGCAACCACAACAAGCAATGCCTCAGCTGCATCCGCAGCCAAAACTGCGAACTGCAAAAGCTCTGCAAGGATTTGGGCGTTGAAGATGGCAACGATTTTGCCGGTGTGATGAATCAGTACGAGATTGACGATTTTTCACCTTCCATCGTTCGCGACAATAGCAAGTGCATCGTTTGCCGCCGCTGTGTCGCCGCTTGCGATAAAGTGCAGGAAGTCGGCGTGATCGGCGCGACGGGTCGCGGCTTTAAAACAAGCATCGCTTCGCCTTGGAACCTGCACCTGTCTGAAATGGCTTGCATCAATTGCGGTCAGTGCATCACGGTTTGTCCGGTAGGCGCGCTGCATGAAAAGGATGATACGAGCCTTGTATGGCAATACCTTGCCGATCCTACCAAGCATGTTGTGGTACAGCCTGCACCTGCTGTACGCGCCGCGCTGGGCGAAGAATTCGGGCTGCCCATGGGCACCAGCGTTACCGGCAAGATGGCCGCTGCGTTGCGCCGTATGGGATTTGACAGGGTTTTCGACACAGATTTCGCTGCGGATTTGACCATTATGGAAGAAGCCACGGAACTTGTGGACCGTGTGACCAACGGCGGCGTGCTGCCGATGATCACCAGCTGCTCGCCTGGCTGGATCAAGTTCTGCGAGCATTACTACCCCGAGTTCATACCGAATCTCTCCAGCTGCAAGAGCCCTCACGAGATGGAGGGTGCGCTGGTCAAGAGTTATTATGCGGAGAAAATGGGGCTGGACCCCAAGGACATCGTTGTAGTTTCGGTCATGCCCTGCACCGCCAAGAAGTATGAGGCGCAGCGTCCCGAGCTTAGCAACGGCGGCTTGCCGGATGTAGATGTGGTAATCACCACACGCGAACTGGCTCGTATGATCAAAGAGGCAGGTATTGAGTTCACCATGTTGCCGGATGAGGGCTTTGACGACCTGCTCGGCGAGAGCACGGGCGCAGGCGTCATCTTCGGCGCAACCGGTGGCGTAATGGAAGCCGCACTGCGTACTGCCTATACTTTCATCACCGGTAACGAGCTGGAGGATGTTAACTTCACAGCCGTACGCGGTGTCGAGGGCATCAAAGAAGCCACTGTCAAGGTGGGGGATCTGGATGTGAGCGTTGCGGTGGTCAGCAGTACCAGCATGGCCGCCAAACTATTGGATGCAGTTAAGGCAGGCGAGAAGAACTACACCTTCATCGAGGTGATGGGTTGCCCGGGCGGTTGCGTCAATGGCGGTGGACAACCAATCGTGGATGCGTCTGTGCGTGCGAAGGTTGATATTCGCACAGAGCGTGCCAAAGCCCTCTATAATGAGGATCAAGCCAAGACGCTTCGCAAGAGCCACTTGAACCCGGAAATCAAGAAAATCTATGATGAGTTTCTGGGTCGCCCAAACAGCCACAAAGCGCATAAACTGCTGCATACCAAGTACACCGTACGTCCCAAGTACGAGAAGTAAAACAAAGCGACGCCCTGACGAAAGTCGGGGCGTCGTTTTTGTTTTGGTGTTCTGATGTTTTCATGCTGACGTGAAGCCGCTTCCACACCAGTGAGCCGAAGCTTAAAGCCCCTGACAGAAGCGCTTTCAGGTAGTTCTCTTGTCAGGGTTTCAGTTTCTTATCCCGTCACTTGCTGCTTTTGCATCATGGATTTGCATCAGAGCCGGACGATTATCAAAGCAAAAGCATACTTGATGGTTGACAAAGCACAAATCTCTAATACACCTGTCACAGCAACGTATGCAGAGTTTCAACAATGGCATCCAGAAATCCATCCGATGTGAGCGCCGTGGCGTCACCTTCAAACAGCGGTACCAAATCCTTTGTCATTTTGCCTTGTTCGATGGTTTGGAGCGTTGCTTTTTCGAGCTTTTTCGCAAACTGGCTGAGTGCGGTAATGCCGTCAAGCTCGCCGCGTTTGTTCAGCGCGCCGGTCCATGCGAAAATGGTTGCAACCGGATTGGTGCTGGTAGGTTCACCCTTGCGATGCTGATAGTAATGGCGGGTCACAGTGCCATGTGCCGCCTCATATTCGAACTGCCCGTTAGGGGAGACCAGCACGCTGGTCATCATCGCAAGGCTGCCAAAGGCGGTGGCAACCATATCGCTCATTACGTCGCCGTCATAGTTCTTCAACGCCCAGATGAAGCCGCCTTCGCTGCGAATCACGCGTGCCACGGCATCATCGATGAGGGTGTAGAAGTAGCTAATGCCTGCTTTCTCAAAATCCGTCTTATAGGTTTCTTCATACAAAGCGGCAAAAACATCCTTGAAGTGGTGGTCATAAACCTTGGATATCGTATCCTTTGTAGAAAACCACAAATCCTGCCTGGTGCTGAGCGCGAACTGGAAACAAGCATGCGCAAAGCTTTCTATGCTTTCATCCGTATTGTACAGCCCCTGCAATATGCCTTTGCCGTTGAAAGTATGAATGGGTAGACGGGTTTGATTACCATTCTCCTGCGTGAACACCAGGCTAGCGTCGCCAGCGCCAGGAACACGGAACTCCGTGCCCTTGTAAACATCGCCATACGCGTGACGCGCAATGGTGATCGGCTTTTTCCAGTTCTGCACGCAAGGGTTAATCCCGTTTACCAACACCGGTTCACGGAAAACAGTGCCGTCCAGAATCGCGCGTATGGTCGCATTGGGGCTTTTCCACATCTGCTTAAGCGGATACTCGTCCATCCGCTGGGCATTGGGCGTGATGGTTGCGCACTTAACAGCAACGCCATAACGAAGCGTCGCCTCGGCAGCATCAACCGTGACTTGATCGTCTGTCTCATCCCGGTGCATCAGACCAAGGTCGTAATATGCTGTTTCCAACGCCACATAAGGCTCAATCAGCTTATCTTTGATTTTCTGCCATAACACGCGCGTCATCTCGTCGCCGTCCATTTCCACAAGCGGCGTAGACATACGAATTTTCTCCATTGTGTCTCCCTTTCATATGCGATTGTTTTTGCATACCATGATTTATTCTATCGGCTTGCCAATTGGTTTTCAAGGTAGATACAGCAAAAGAACAAGATCAACATAGCGTATATCATGGAAAGGGTGCAGGTAATGCCCATGATCATAACGCAACGCTGCAATTAGCCTTAATAAAGGCAGTCGATCGGGAATGCATTTGTACGCATTATCATTGGATGGGAATCTCTGCCGCTTGCGCGATTTGATACAGGTAACGCTGAAATGCGCTTGAAAAACCCGTCACAATGCTCTTGGCAAATTGACCGTCTTTTGGACTGAGTTCGCGGGTCAGCGCGTCCCGGAGTTTCTTACGGGTCGCATCGCTGCGAAGCCGCTTTTCTACGTTTATCATTCGCATGGCTCGCGGGAAATTGGTGCGAAGAAGCACTTCCGTGACGGCTGGCCAACCCAATAGCGTAAGTACCGCACCCGCGGCAGCGCCAGCCAGCAACCCAAGTGGGCCTACTGCAATCAGCGTGACGCCACCGCCGCCGCCCAGCAGCGCTCCCGCAACGCTTAGCACAAGCCCAACCATGGTGCCGATCAGGTTGAAGCCCATCAATTCATGCGCGCCGATGCGTACATTCGCAGCGTCTGCGCTCTGGGTGAAACTCAGACGCATTTCTTCTCTTGGCACACTGTAACGATCACAAATGGGATCAACGAGCGCCTGAAGCGTTTCGGAAAGGGTTTTCATCCACGTAATTAGAATCGGAGATAACGCGTCCTCTGTGAGGTTGGATGCCAGAACACGTTCAACGCGCCGCTGGATTTGCTCATTCATCTGTTGCAGAGTATCGATGTCACCGCTGCGCCACGCGTTGGCGATCGGTATAGCCGCCTCGGTCAGCGTTAGTTCCAGCAATACATTCACAACGCTTGGGATTAACGCGGGCAGTGCTTGACTGGCAATTTCACTGACCTGTTCATGCGTGATTTCGTTCTTGATCGCGCTTCGAAACGCACGCAAGTTATCATCAACCCACCCTGCATAGGCTAAACCCTTTGCAATGGAAAATTCGGGTTCTGGAGATATGACCACAACAGCACTTTCATAGGTTTCCCGGCAAAGCTGCTGAACAAAAGGCATACGGGACGCGCCGCCTGTGAGCAGCACAAGCTGCGGCGGGTGTTCCTGCGTCAAACGCTTTGCGTTCACAAGCGCCGCTTCTAGCGCTTGCATGAAACTATAACCCGCCAATGCCGTGAGCGGCTCATTAATAATCCGTTCCATCTCCGGCGTATCGATCGATAGCGAGAGCTTCTGCGTCCCTTCATAATACAGTTTTAATTGCTTCCTGACGCTTGCGCTCGGGTTTTGTGCAACGATGGAGAAATAGTGCTCTTTGAGTTTTCGCGCCTCGATTTCACAATAACTGTACCAGCTGCGGCTTCGCGCGAAGACACGTTCGATGGCATCTTTATCGCGACTTTTGGCTATGGCATGCTGTAATACCGCCTCGTCGATTAAACCACCGCCCAGGTGTGTATCGCCGAATGTTCCCACGCCCGTTTCGCGACCGTCAACGATGTAGGCAAAATCCAGCGTCGAACTACCGATATCAATTACCAGCGCACTCTTGGAAAGCAGATCAACATCCAAAGCAATGGTTTTGGCGTATTTTGCGTACAGAAACGCCGCGCGCGATTCGGAGATGACTTGCGGGTCACGCATACCGGCTCGAATCAACAAATCTCGGTAGCGGGCACGCGCCGCGGCGTTCCAACCTGCGGGGCATCCGATCCGAAACCGATCCTCCTCCTGATATGCGTTAGCAGCCTTCAGCGCTTGCAAAATACCACGTACGAAACGCACAATGGTTTCATAAGCGTTAGGGTCATCCGTAAAGCGGCTCTTGAAGCGAACGGCGAGACCCTCTGCCATCGCGCTTGCATATGCATGTTCGCCAATAACGATCTCGCCGTTGATCGTCCCTACAGCGGATAGGGTGCTTCGACTGCCTTGGATTGGCAATATAATTGGCTCAATGCCTGAGCCATGCTCATAAAGCGCGATCGCACTCTCCCCATCCCCAATATCAAAACCGATATACCTCATTTGTCATCCTCCTGAGGCGAAGGACTAGCCTCTGCTCCGTTTTCTGATAGCCGAGCTGTCTGCGAGTGCTGCATGATTACGGCGGCTGTACCGCGCGCAAGCAATAGGCCATCCTTCTGTGATATCAACGCGGGCATCAGTGTGCGCGTTTCGTCCAAGCTTGGCAGAATGGTAAAATGGTATGCGCTCTCCGGCGTATAGGGCACTGCGGAAATCCCCATCGCGGTGAGCAGCCGTTCGCCGGCGGCAACGGCCTCCTCCCTAGCTTCGCCTTCGCATGTATATAGTACCTGAATCATCTCTGCCAGCAGGGATGCGTAACGAAGCTCAGGTGTGTTTTGTCCAAAATCGAGTTGTTCGTTCAGATAGATAAAATCATTGATAAATCGATCGATGGCCTTCATTTGCGCTTCAATGGCGAGCAGCAGCATGGGGCTATCTGGTTTGGCAGTTACGCGCATATCATCCTGCTGCGTCGCGCTTTGCTTTTTACCGCGACGTTGCACGATAAACCCGAGCAGTGTAGCCGCCATGGAAATAGCCAAAGGAACCCAAATCAACGCATGCCCATTGCTATACCCATATAGACCCACAAGCGCCTGAAGCAAAATCGATAGCGCATAAAGCAGGCTCCAGCGTTCACGGCTGGGTTTTACCGCTTGCGTATGCGCCAGCCATACTTTTGTTGTCAGGGGAACATCCAGCAGATTCAACGATTGCTTGACGCAGGAGAAAAGAACACCCGTCTGCTGGCGAAGAAGGTCATCGCTTTGTTCCGCCATCGTGTTTTGTTCAATCTGCGCGATTGCATGGCGGAACACGTATGCCGTGGATGTGTCACCAGCGTCATGCAGGGATACCCGCAGGCGCTCCCGTTGCGCTAACCAGTGTTGATAAACGCTCATGAACCCTCCATCAGCAAGCACGCAGTGCGTTGCATTTGCTCAGTTTATCATTTAAAATGGCGTGGGCTGCTATCAAAGCATTCGTAGAGCCATAATCTCCTCGCTTGACAGCGTGCGCCACATACCGCGTGGCAGGTCATTCAGCTTGAGAGGTCCAAACCGTACACGCCGTAACTGCACCACTTCATGACCAATCGCTTCAACCATTTTTCGCACCTGGCGATTACGCCCTTCATGGATTGTGATCATCATATCCGTATACAGCGGTTTCACGCTCAGTATGCGGGCTTTGGCAGGGCTGGTGGGTCTGCCGTCCACCATCACGCCGTGTTCCATCCTTCTGGCGCTTTCCAGCGATACCTGATTGCTTACGCGCGCAAGGTATACTTTCTCAACTTCTCTTGACGGGTGGAGCATATGCTCCGCAAGCTCGCCATCATTGGTTAGCAAAATGAGCCCCTCGCTGTCATAATCCAATCTGCCCACTGGAAAAAGGCGGACGGGATAATCGCGGAACTTGTCTAGCACCGTTGGGCGGCCTTCTGGATCCGTAACGGTGGTTACCTCTCCGGCAGGTTTGTGATACATCAGATAATGCTTTTCTGCTTCTGGTATTACAATTTGACCATCAAGCGTAACGGTATCACCTGCTTCAACGGTAAAGCCCATGTGTGTTATGGCAATGTCATTGACCCTTACACGCCCCTCGGCGATCAGTTTTTCTGCCGCGCGGCGGGAAGCCACGCCGCAACTGGCAAGGTATTTGTGCAACCTCATGATTTGGCCTCCAAACTCTATCTATTGATTGTTTGCATTAGACGAAGAACTGGTGATGGGTATCAGTTTCATTCGGTAAGCAATGCCACCTGTACCGAAACGACTTTTTGAAGTGAGGCAAGCGGCATTTCCACCTGGTAGCCAACCTTTCCCGCGCTAAAGCAGATTGTGCAGCAGGATTGTGCAGATTGGTCAATGTACGTTGGAAATGTCTTTTTCATGCCAATGGGGGAACAGCCGCCGTGCACGTACCCAGTAAGGGGCAGCAACTCCTTGGCTTTAATCATTTCAATCGATTTCTCTCCTGTGACCTGCGCTGCCTTTTTTAAATCAAGCTCCTTTGCCACTGGAATCATAAACACAAAATAACGGCTGCTTCGCCCTTTTGCGACCAGTGTTTTAAACGCACAATCGCGATTCACCCCGATGGCTTGTGCTATATCAACGCCATTCAAGCCAGATTCTGCGGTATAGTGACGCATCGTATATGAGAGTTTACGACCATCCAGTATACGCATCACATTGGTTTTGGTCTCCATCACCACCACAAAACCCTTTCTTTACGAAGTGGACGAGATTCATGATCATTATAGCAGATGCGTCGTAAAGAAGTAAACTGTTGCCTTGTCCTCTATTGGACGAGGGCAACACTCGCATAAATGTCGGTCTGATAATCAAGTTTGGATTGAAAAAGGAAATAAACTGGATACATTTGTAACAAACTTGCAACACAGATTCGGATGTTGTATAATATTTGTTCTGAAGGAGTGATGCACATGCGCATGTTTTTATTGTGGAGACGGACTGTGTTAATTGCGCTATGCTGTTTTATTCTATTGCTTGCAAGCGCGGCTTTGGGGGAGGTAAGTACTGCCACACCCTCCGTGCTGGCTGTGGAAACCATCATCGGCGAGAATCGGGTACGCTATCCCCAGTTGCAAGGGATGGGAAACGAAATCGAGCAAAGCATCAATAATGCCATCGTAGAGCGCGGCAAGATTGCCCAGCGTATGGTCACGCTGGCAACGCTACAGCCGGGCGGTACGGGCTTACAAGTTGATTTTGAGGCATTTTTGGAGGGTGATGTTTTCTCTGCGGTAATCAATGCGCGAGGCGTTATGGAGAATGGGCGAAACGGACAAGCTTACGTTGCGCTCTGCTATCGTCTTTCAACGGGGGAACCGCTGACCCTAGATGATTTCTTTACGGATCCTGAATTGGTTGTAAGTTATATGGAAGAAACGCTTGAAGAAACATACCCGGATGAATTAGGAAGCTATGTGGAAAATGGGGCATTAACGCCCCTTCCAAGGGATTCTTTCAGCATCGATAGCGATGGGATCACCTTTTACTATGATCAAGATCAGTTCTCACTTGTGACGGGTACAAGTGGCGCGGCGCATTTCTACTTTGACGAGCTGAATGACTACCTGCTTTCAGAGAACGACGCATTGCCTGTGACGCTCGCACTGCGTTTAGTACCATTGCGTGATGAGCAGATCAAAGCGGCGATTGCTTACAAAGTATCCCTTGGTGAGTTGCCCCATATACGGGCGAAACTGGGCGATCCTATGCAGGCGTTAATCGATGAATATCGATTGCTCCGCGAGCCGGATCAATACCCCGGGGGAAGGTACTGCCAACTGGAGGCGCCCATGTTTCGGCAGATACTAATACTGACAGATGCGCTCGCAAAGGGGTTTGAGAACTCCAAGGTGCTTGGCCTGCTCAGTTACCGTTGCAATCTGTTTGGTATCCAAACCGGAAGCACCACGCAGGAACGCTGGCGTGAGATTCTGGGCACACCGGAAAGCACAGTTGACTTTGACGAAATGTTGGCTTATACCTATGGCCTGCCCGTTGGTACAGCAGATTATTACACGTTTGAAAGTTCGCAACTTTTTCTGTACGCGGATGAAGACAGTCTGCTGTATGCTGTACGGCTGACGCAAACCTGATCAATGTTGGAGGACGTATGCATAAGACAAAACGGGGCAGGGCAAAAACCTATGATTCGGATGGGCTTATGTTTCGAAGCGTAATGGGCGTTTTGCTCATTGCGCTTGGCGTTATATCCACATTATCGATTGTGGGCGGTATCCAGGGAACGATCTTCACCACGATTAAGCGTATCATGCAAGGCCTCGGCGGAGGGCTATGCCTAGGCATCCCGTTATTTCTTGTTTCTGGAGGCGTGTTGTTTGCCTTCTCGGCGTATCGCAGGGCGCCTATGCGTGTCTATTGGTTGCTGCTGGCCATCTATTTCTTCACACTTGGAATGATCAATATTTTAAGCAAGGTGGGTACAACCAAACAGGGCGCGGTTTCCTTCATGGAATATGTGATTGCCTATAACAGAACCCTCACGCCGCTGCTCTCAAACCCTGGCGGGTATTGGGAAGTCATCAAAGGGTGCTACACAATGTGTGCAAGCAGCGGTGCTTTCGCGGGCGCCGTGGGTATGCTAACAGCGTGGCCGCTTTGGGTATTCACAGGTACCACCTTGGGCGTGCTGATACTGGGTACGCTGAGTGTTACTTGTGTCATGTTTATTGTGAGATTCGATGTTTTCAGCGTGTTCAAGAATTACCGTGAGTCCAGTGACGAGCGCCTGGAGAAGCGCGAGTTGGAGAAGCAACGCAAACTATTGCAAAAACAGCAGCAACAGCAACGGGAGCAGGAAGAAAAGCATAAAAACGATCTGCTTCGCCCTGCCTATGAGCGAAAGGCGGAGAACGTCAAGACCGGAACGAAAGCAGAACAGACAGCCTCTTATCGCGATGCTGCGATGGCTTTTGCAGGGGGCGCTTTTGTACAGGGCAATTTGCAGGCGTCTGGGATACAGGACGCAACCGCACAGCAAACGATGTTCAATATGCCCGCAAAGACGGGTCCACAGCTATATGACGAAATGATCGTTCCAGAAGTGCCAAATGGCGTAAAGGCGCCCAGCTGGCGCCTGAAGCTTCCGCGCATCGGCAAACGCACCGAAAGTACCGATGACACAAGTGCTACTGCCAACCCGGCGGCAATGACCAACCCAGTTCCACAGGATCGTGAGGCACTCAGGGTTCTTGAACGCATGGAAGCCAATCGCAGGCGTAAGCAAGATTTGACGAATGAAATCCAAGGCACGCTGAACGATGAGCTTATGTACCCCGATACTTTTCCTGGCAAGGAGAAGCGCGCAAAAGGAACGTCTCCTGCGGATGGAGCGAAGGTCGTTGGGCAGCGCCAAGGAAGCGCTATGCCGATGCAAGCGAGAAGTTCGCCCTTGAATAATCACGATATCGAAACCGCGGCGCAGCCGTACGGCATTGGGCATGGTAATTCAGCAGATGATGCGCGGCTTACCTACGCGCAGCAGACCGCTGCCTATCGCCCGCCTCAAGCACCCACAGGGAATCCAGAGGGCAATACTGACCGATTTGAAGCCTACCGAAAACCAAAGGACACCGGGCAAATTGGTCAACCGATGATTAAAATTCCTAAACAAGTTACAGGCGATGACGGCAAACCCCTTGCAAAAGTGAAAAAACCTTATCCCTATCCAATGATTGAGCTTCTCAACCTGAACACACAGCGGTTGCCCGATACAACCGATCAGGATCGTATCAATGCCGCACGGCTGGAAAAAACGCTGGAAAGTTTCGGCATCCCGGCGCGTGTGCAGCGTGTTACCCATGGTCCAGCGGTAACGCGCTTCGAGCTGGGGTTGGTTTCCAGCGGCATTAACGTCAAACGGATTATGAATATTGCCGATAACATCGCACTGGATATGGCGGCAAATGGCGGTGTACGCATTGAGGTGCCTATCCCGGGCACGAACCTGTTTGGCGTGGAAATACCCAACAAGGAGATTATTTCTGTTTCGCTGGCCGAAGTGCTTACCAGCCCGGAAATGACCAAAGCCAAATCGCCGCTATCGGTCGCGTTAGGCAAAGATATAGCAGGAAGGCCTATCATTTGTGATCTGGCGAAGATGCCGCACTTGCTTATCGCAGGGCAGACGGGCAGCGGTAAATCAGTTTGCATCAACGCCATTATCAACAGCCTGTTGTACCGCTCCACACCGGATGAAGTGCGGATGATCATGATTGATCCGAAGGTTGTCGAGCTGCAAGGGTATAACAAGGTGCCGCATCTGCTCATTCCAGTGGTGAGCGATCCGCACAAGGCGGCAGGGGCGCTGGCTTGGGCGGTGCAGGAGATGCTGGATCGCTACCATAAAATGCAAAGCAAAGGGGTACGCGAACTGACTGCGTACAATGCCAAGGTGGCAGGGGATGAACCCAAACTCCCGCGGATTGTGATTATCATTGATGAGCTTTCAGATTTAATGCTGGCCTGTAAGAAAGAAGTGGAAGAGAGCATCATCCGGCTGGCGCAGCTTGCCCGCGCGGCGGGCATCCACGTTGTGGTGGCGACGCAGCGTCCCACTGTAAACGTAATCACCGGCTTGATTAAGGCAAACGTTCCTTCACGCATTGCTTTTGCGGTTTCATCCAGCATCGATAGTCGAACCATTCTGGATATGAACGGCGCGGAAAAACTGCTTGGCAAAGGGGATATGTTCTATTTCCCGACCGGGGAAAAAGCGCCATTGCGTGTACAAGGCTGCTTTTTAAGCGACGCGGAAATCAGCAACATTGTCGATTATATCGGCATGAATTCGAGCACGGATTATGATGAGCGCATCAACGATATCATGGAAGCGACCGATACACCGGATGCGGATGGCGTAAACGAGGGCGCGGATGAGGGAGAAGTGGATGAACGCTTGCAGGAAGCCATCGAAATGGTGCTCACCGATGGGCAAGCAAGCATCAGCATGCTTCAAAGACGCATGAAAATTGGCTATGCACGCGCGGGCAGACTCATTGACGATATGGCCGCAAAGAATATCGTCAGCCGAAGCGCGGGCAGCAAGCCAAGGGAGATTCTCATGAGCTATGAGCAGTACCTGCAACAGCGGGATACGCTACTACGCTAACGGTGTTATGGTTGATAAGCTTTTGAACGCTGATGGTAGAAACACGGACGCTACGAGCGCTTGATTTTTCGGTCAAGCGCTCTGCTTTACAAAACAGGCTAATGCAAGTGAAAGCTCGCCAGAGAAACCCGGTGAAACGAAGGGTATTCCCTTGCGCCTTTCCTTGACAATGCTTGGAATGCGCGTGTATAATCCACAATAGCCCAATATTGAGGTGAATGTGATGTTAACCAGGATTCCCAAGGGAACCAAGGATGTTTTACCTGCGGAAAGCCCGCGTTTGCAAGCGATTGAGGCGTTGATGCGTGAAAAGGCTCGACTGGCGGGTTATGCCGAAATCCGGACGCCTGTGTTTGAGCATACGGAGCTGTTCTCGCGTTCTGCGGGTGAAACCAGCGATGTTGTGCGCAAAGAAATGTATACCTTTCTGGATAAGGGAAATCGCTCAATCACACTAAAGCCAGAGAGCACGGCGGGTGTGGTGCGCGCTTTCATCGAATCAGGACTCTATGCGCAAGCATTGCCGCTGAAGATGTATTACCTGTACGCACCGCATTTCCGCTATGAAGCGCCACAGGCGGGCAGGTTACGGGAGCACCATCAGTTTGGGATGGAGTGTTTTGGTGCGCAGCAAGCCTCGGCGGATGCGGAACTGATCCTTACTGCGATGGATGTGTTGGTTTCCATGGGTCTAAAGGGTGTTGCCTTGCGCATCAATTCGATTGGCTGTCCGAATTGCCGCCCGGCATACCAGCAGCAGCTGCTTGCGTACCTGCAAACCAAAACCGATCACCTCTGCAAAGATTGTGTGGAACGCACGCAAACCAATCCCTTGCGCGTGCTTGATTGCAAGAATCCCGCCTGCCAGGCGCAACTGACCGAAGCGCCCCGTATGCTGGATCATCTCTGTGAGGAGTGCGAGGCGCATTTTACAGACTTGAAATACTATCTGGATATCGCGGAGATATCGTATGTGATCGATAGCGGTATCGTACGTGGATTAGATTATTATACCAAAACGGTGTTTGAACTCACTACCGATACCCCTAGCGGTACACTGACAGCCTGCGGAGGCGGCCGTTACGATAAACTGGTCGAGCAGATTGGCGGCCCCAGCATCCCGGCAGTTGGTTTTGGTATGGGGATGGAACGCGTGGTCATGCTTCTGGATCAGCTTAGGCCTGAGGATCAGCGCTTGGAGGTACCCAGCAACGCACCGGACGTTTTTGTGGCAAGTCTGAGCAAGGCACTGACGCGAAATGCTTTTGAATTAACATTGGCATTTCGCAGGGCAGGACTGAAGGCAGATATGGATCACGCAGCGCGCAGCTTGAAAGCACAATTCAAATATGCGGATAAGCTCGGCGCTGCCTTTGTAGCCATTCTTGGCGATGATGAGATAGCCAAGGGCGTTGTCAAAGTACGAAACATGACCACCAAAGAAGAGGACGAGATTCCCCTGCACATGGCGCCGGAAGCGCTTTTGTCCCGTATCAAACCGCATATAAAGGAGGCATAACCCCCATGACAATGACCAGGCGCACCCACATGTGCGGGGAGATCGTATCGGGCGACATCGGAAAACAGGTGGTTCTCAAAGGATGGGTACAGCGCACGCGCAACTTAGGCGGCTTGATTTTTGTATCGCTGCGCGATCATACAGGCATCGTGCAAGTGGTATTTGATACTACCACGATCGCAGCGTATGTTTTTACATTAGCGGAAAGCCTCCGTGGTGAATATGTTATTGAAGTAAAGGGCACAGTACGCGGCCGCGCTCCCGAAGCGGTCAATCCAAAGATGCGTACCGGCGAGATTGAGGTAGCGGCTGCTGTGCTGAGCGTGCTCAACAGCGCTAAAACACCGCCGATCTACACAGATGATAACGCCAATGAGCAAGAATCGCTGCGGCTGAAGTACCGTTACCTTGATTTGCGCCGTCCGAGCATGCAAGCCATGCTCCGCTTCCGCCATCAAGTCATCAAGAGCTTGCGCGAATATATTGATCAACAGGATTTTGTGGAAGTGGAAACGCCCATTCTGACAAAATCGACACCGGAAGGCGCCCGCGATTATCTGGTGCCTTATCGGCAGAAGCCGGGGCTGTTCTATGCTTTGCCACAGAGCCCGCAGATTTACAAACAACTGCTGATGCTGGCAGGGCTGGACAGGTATTATCAGGTTGCGCGCTGTTTCCGGGATGAGGATGGCCGTGCGGACCGTCAGCCGGAATTCACACAATTTGACATGGAAATGAGCTTTATTGAGCCGGAGGATATTCAAACAGTCGTGGAAGGTGCTTTTCAGCACGTGTTTCGCGAGGTGATGGGGCTGGATATCACGTTGCCGCTTCCCCGCCTCACATGGCGCGACGCAATGGCTCGGTTTGGCAGCGATAAGCCGGATACCCGGTTTGGCATGGAGATCAGCGATGTTACCGAAACCGTACGCGGGTGCGGGTTTGCCGTATTTGAAAATGCGCTGGCCGAGGGTCAGAGCCTTTGTGCCATTTGCGCTAAAGGTGCAGGTACACTCACCCGAAAAGAGCTGGATGCTCTACAGGAATATGTGAAGACCTACCATGTCAAGGGTCTTGCCTGGGCGATCCCCAATGCGGATGGCACCTTACGCTCCAGCTTTGCCAAAGCAATGCAGGGAGACAGCATGTCGCGTCTGCTTGAAAAGATGGATTGCAAAGCTGGAGACGCTTTGTTTGTAATTGCGGATAAGAGACTTGTGGCCTTAACAGCGATGGGTCAGTTGCGCCTGAAACTGGGGCGGGATCTTGGGCTGGTGAATAAAGAGCATTATGACCTGCTTTGGATCACCGAATTCCCGCTAGTCTCCTGGGATGAGGAAGATAAACGCTACGTGGCGGAACATCATCCTTTCACATCCATCATGGAGGAAGATGAAGCGCTCATGGAGACGGATCCCATTGCGGTTCGAGCAAAATCCTACGATCTGGTGCTCAATGGTATCGAAATGGGGTCAGGTAGTATCCGTATTCACCAAAGCGATTTACAGTCAAGAATGTTCAGCCTGATCGGTTTTTCGCCAGAAGAAGCGCAGGAGAAGTTTGGCTTTTTGCTGGAGGCTTTTCAGTACGGCACCCCTCCGCATGGCGGCTTTGCCTTTGGGATTGACAGGCTTGTGATGATTCTGGCAGGCGCGGATAGTTTGCGCGATGTGCTGGCATTCCCGAAAATTCAGAATGGTGTTTGTCTGATGATGGAAACGCCGGGCACCGTGCAACAGGAGCAGCTCACGCAGTTAAAAATTACGGTAGACAAGTAACACGCACACTACTTGCGCCGCATAGTTTTTATAACGCGTACATTGTCAACGTCCTGATTATCTGTTATACTACGGTTTAGGAACCACGTACCATAGGAGGTGTTAAGCATGGCCGCAAAGAAGGACAACTTGCCTTTGAGCCTGCAAAAAGAAGATGATTCCACGGGAACCATCATCTATGCCAATGAAGTCATTGCCGTGATTGCTGGCGTAGCTGCCAATGAGGTCGAAGGCATTGCGGGAATGTGCACCAGTGGCGGCATTTCCGAAGTTTTTAGTCGCAACCGCAATATCACCAAGGGTGTGAAGGTTGAAATCGGCTCGGAGGAAGCTTCGGTCGATCTATATGTAATCGTAGAGTACGGCACGCCTATACAGACTGCTGCACTCAACGTTCAGGAGAACGTTCGAAAAGCAATAGAGACTATGACGGGGCTACATGTTGTTCGCGTGGATGTACATGTTCAAGGCGTAAGCTTTGATAAAGAGAATAAGGAAGTACAGGCAGGCATTGACAGTGCAGAGCTCGGAAAAGTCTCCGATGGACGCGATCAGAAAGATAAAAAGATTCCTTCGCAGGGCAAGGAGCCACCCGTAGAAACGTCACAAACCGCCGAAGATGGCGGGGAAGGTACGCCAATGATGCCGGAGGCTTAAGTTGCCGACCCCGAAGGGCCGATATGGTCTTTTGGGGTTTGCTTTGTTTGCAGGCCAAAACGGAACTGGTGAAACGGGATGTCAGAGAACCGTTATCATCGATGGTTCGGGATAAGGGGGGACTTTCTTGAGGTTAAAAGTGTGGGACCGTATTTTAGGTGCTGTAAGCGGCCTTGTCATGCTGGGAATCGGTGCGGCACTTTTCATATTCGGTTCGGGGTTTTTCCTTTTCCGGTTGGATCTATCGTTTCTGGATCAGACCTTCGTATTATGGCAACGTGTAGTGATGATGGCTGTCGCCATATTGTTCGGCTTGATTGGCATTCGTGGCGTGCTGTTGCTGTTCCGTTCCAACCGTGAGCGGCGCTTTATCCTCCAGCATACAGAATATGGTGATTTGAGTATCTCCATCAATGCCATGGAGAGCATGGTCAGAAAATGCGTCGATACGCATGATGAACTCAAGGTGAGCGATATCCGCATTCTGCATGCGCGCGATGGGATCATCGCCAGTATTCGTATCGCGCTTGCGAGCGGGGTCAACATTCCCATTGCCGTCAGCGCGCTACAAAAGCAGATAAAGCAGTACATTACATCCTGTTCCGGCGTTGATGTTAAGGAAGTGCGTGTTATGGTGGAAACCAACAACAACCTTCACGCAACCATGACCCCGATCGCAGAAAACACGCTGCATGCAGATGTGGAAGCTGCCGCAAAGGCGGGCGTCGTAATGGGCAGCCTTCATGAAACAGCACAGAATATGATGCCATCCGATGCGCAGCCATCGCAGGAAACAGAGAAAAGGCCGCTGCACCAGCGTTTGTTCAGGCGGGAGGAGAAACCGCACAACATTCCGCAACCGCCGGTTTCCAACGATTCCGTCGAAATAAGCGCAGACGATGACAACCAAAAGCGCACAGAACCAGAACCCCTTACCGCAGACACGCAACCAGAACCTGACGACCCGAGCAAGGAGGATGTATGATGGATACTTCAAACAGCAACGGATGGTTCAATATTGGCACCCCGAAGTGCGGCCTGATCCTTGGCGCTTGCGGCATAGCGATTGCGTTCATGCTCATATTCCTGGGATTTTGGAACACAATGCTGGTTGCGGCGTTATTCCTGCTTGGGTATTGGATCGGTGCGATTCAAGGCAAAAGCAACGCGATCAAGACTTTTATCAACCGGCTGTTTCCGCCCAAGGGCGAATGATGAACGAAACGGAGTGTAATCAATGGCGCGATCAATAGCCAGACAGGCTGCGATCCAACTGCTCTATGAACGGATGTCTGGCGGCGAAGCTGATGATGAATCGCTGGATCTAATTTATGAGCAACTTGCCATGAACGGCGAGGAAGTGGGGGAGAAACCCTCCAAAGACGAGCAAGCGTATATCGGCGATGTCATGAGCGGCGTAGCGGCTCATGAAGGCGAACTTGATCAGCTGATTGAAACACACAGCAGCGGCGATTGGGCGCTCTCCAGAGTACCGCATGTGGATCTTTGCATCCTGCGACTATCCGCATATGAGCTCTGCTACCGTGATGATGTACCCGATAATGTATCGATCAGCGAAGCCATGGAATTGGCTGTGAAGTACAGCGAGCCCAAGAGCAGCCGATATATCAACGGGGTGCTGGGCGCTATTGAACGCAACAAGCGGAAGGAATGACCGCTATGAAGGTTGCGATCGGCTTTGATACGAGTTGTTACACTACATCGGTAGCAGCCGTGGATTCCGAGGGCAATGTTGTCACGTCCCAACGGTTATTATTGCCAGTGGTAAGCGGGCAGCGCGGCCTTCGCCAAAGCGAGGCCGTTTTTGCGCATGTCAGGCAGTTGCCGCAGCTTACGAAGGCGGCGAGCGGATTCCTTGGCGGTAGCACCATATGCGCCGTGGCGGCCGCAACCGCGCCACGAGATGAAGAAGGCAGCTATATGCCAGTGTTTCGGGTTGGTGAATCACACGGGAAAACGCTCGCAAACATGCTGCATATTCCCTTCTTTGGGTTTTCTCACCAGCAAGGTCACATCGCGGCGGGGCAACTGGGTATAGGAGCATTGCCGGAGCGCTTTGTAGCAATGCACATCAGCGGCGGCACGACAGAGGTATTGCAAAGCAACGGGGGAACGCTTACCCTTTTGGGCGGCACGAAGGATTTGCATGCCGGGCAGTTAATCGACCGCGTCGGCGTTGCAATGGGGCTTGCCTTTCCGGCCGGACCGGCGTTGGAAGAGCTTGCGATGCAGGGTATCACCACCGTAAGGGCATTGCTGCCCGCAAGCTTATCGCGCAATGATCTGGATTGCCATTTATCTGGCGCGGAAACCCAATGTCAGCAATGGATTGCCAGAGGCGAGCCAGGCAACAGTCAAATCGCGGCTGAGGTATTTGATATGTTAGCCAGAACCATAGCCCGAATGCTGGCTGCGGGTTGCTCGAAAGCGGGGGTAAGTCACGCGTTAGTCGTTGGCGGTGTCGCTTCCTCCCACCTATTGCGCGAACTGATTCGAAACCGCCTGGCAAAAAATGGCGCGCCGGTAACTGTCCATTTTGGGCAAGCGCAATACAGCGCGGATAATGCGGCAGGTATCGCATGGCTGGGAATGAAGCGTTACTTGCAACAGAGATAGATAGAGAGTGCGGCGTTTGAACCTCTCAGGCAAACCCAAACGCAACGCTAGCGGCGAAATCAAGTTATAAAGGAGGCCTTCCTATGCCAGCACAGCTTATCGATGGAAAAGCGCTTTCGTCACAGGTTGAAGCAGCGTTGAAAACCAGGGTAGACAGGTTACGCAGCGAAGGGCATATACCCGGGCTTTGTGTGATTCTGGTTGGAGACGATCCGGCGAGCCATCTTTATGTGGGCAATAAGGAAAAGGCCTGTGAACGCCTGGGCATCTACTCGCGAACCGTTCGCCTGCCTGCCGATGCAACCCAGTCGATGCTGGAGCAAGCGGTACATGCCGCCAATGATGACGACAGGATTCATGGGGTGTTGGTTCAGTTACCTTTGCCGAAGCATTTGGACGGTTCGCGCGCGCTTTCATTGATTTTACCGCAGAAAGATGCGGATGGCATTCATGATGTTAATGCCGGAAAGCTGATGCGCGGCGAAAATGGCGCTGTCGCCTGTACGCCAAAAGGAGCCATGTACATGTTGAAATCAGCGGGTATCGCACTAAGCGGTAAAAACGCTGTGGTGGTGGGACGTAGCAATATTGTCGGCAAACCCATGGCGATGCTGCTTTTACAAGAAAATGCGACAGTGACCATCTGCCATAGCCGAACCCATGACCTTGCAGCCCATACGCGAAATGCGGATATCCTTGTGGCTGCCATAGGACAGCCGCGCTTTATCACCGCAGATATGGTCAAGGATGGTGCCGTTGTGGTGGATGTGGGCATGAACCGAGTTGATGGCAAGTTTTGCGGGGATGTAGATTTTGATGCTGTTCGAGAGAAAGCGAGCTTTATCACCCCGGTGCCCGGGGGTGTTGGAAAAATGACCATTGCCATGCTGATGAGCAACACCGTAGAAGCGGCCGAAAAAGCCTTTGTGCGGCAATGAATACGCGGCGCTTGACGCTTTCGGTTGAAGAGCTCAACGAGTATGTACGTCGCAGCCTTGCGGGTGATCCCATGCTACACGGCATCCGCATTCGTGGAGAAATCAGCAATTTCAAGCGTCATGTGAGCGGGCACTGGTACTTCAGCTTGAAAGACAGCCAGAGTGCGATCAACTGCGCCATGTTTCGCGTTGCCGCCGCTACGGTTGGGTTTCGCCCCAAGGATGGAGATCAGGTTGTGCTCACTGGCAATGTGGGGCTGTACACCAAAACGGGCGCTTACCAATTCTACGCTGATGCCATGGAGCAAGAAGGCGTTGGAGAATTGTACCTGCGCATGGAGGCGCTCAAACAGCAACTCACCAGGGAGGGGTTGTTTGACGCTTCACTGAAGAAACCCCTGCCATTGCTGCCCAAAGGTGTGGGCATTATTACCAGCGGTACAGGTGCTGTGATCCATGATATTACCCGCATCATATGGAGACGATTTCCTGCCATGCCGCTATTCCTTTATCCGGTGGCGGTGCAGGGTCAGAGTGCTGTGGAACAGATCTCGCGGGCGCTGTCAGTTATGGATCAGGTGGCTGGCGTGGATGTGATCATCCTTGGACGCGGGGGCGGCAGTATGGAGGATCTGTGGTGTTTCAATGACGAAAAGGTGGCGCGAGCGATTGCCGCGTGCCAGAGACCCGTCATCAGCGCGGTTGGGCATGAGACGGATTTCACCATCGCCGATTTTGTGGCGGATGTTCGCGCCGCCACACCATCCGCAGCCGCAGAGATTGCCGTGCCTGAGCAGGCGGAGTTGTTTGCGGATTGTAATGCGTTTTGGATGCGCATCCAACGTTCAGCGCAAACAGCACTAGCAACACAACGCGCGCACCTAACAGCAATTCAGGAAAGGTTGAAAGCCAATCGTCCGCAAACCATGCTTGCTGCTATCGCCATACGCACACAGGAACTTATTGCGCGGATGAACCTGCTCGCGACGGGTAGCCTGGCCACCAAAGAGCATTTACTTTCACAGCTTTCCCTGCGGATACACTCCGCCAGCCCGGATGGGACACTCAAGCGCGGGTATGCCATGGTACTCCAAAATGAACTGCCTGTGCAAAGCATTGAACTGCTGGACAGTGCAAAGCCATTCTCGGTTGTCTTTCATGATGGCAGGATTTTGGCGAAAGCTTTACAAACGGCGAAGGAGGAAACACCATGAGCGCGAAGAAACAAAATAAGGAGCCTTCTTTCGAAGAGGAGCTCGCTCGGCTTGAGGCGTTGACCGAACAGATGGAGGGCGGCGATCTGCCTTTGGATATTTTGTTAAGCACATATGAGGAGGGTTCCAAGCTGGCAAAAAACCTGATGGAGCGGTTGAATGCGGCGAAAGCCAAGCTTTCGGAGGTTACAGCGGATAAAGACGGCCGAATATCCATCGAGCCCAGCGAGATCGTATCGCAATCCAGCCTGCTGGATGATCTGGACGACTAACCGCTTCAACCAGGATTATTGCATATCCATTTATTCTTAGGCACTGATAATTGCGCAAGGGCTAACAGCCTGACCAGCGTGGAAGAAAGGAGCGCCGATGAACCCAACTTACGAAATGTACAAAACAACGGTGGAAACGGCGCTGCAGAACCATCCTTTGCTTGCAGGGTCATGGGATAGCATCACCGTTGCGCCCAGTATGCCTCCGCTAGAGGGCGATATACCCCAACCGCTGCGCAGCGCTATGCGCTACAGCCTCATGCTGCCTGGCAAGCGAATTCGTCCTGTGCTTCTGTTGGCGAGTTATCATCTGCTGCAAGCAGATTGGAAACGCGTATTGCCTTTTGCCACGGCGCTTGAGATGATTCATACCTACTCCTTGATTCATGATGACCTCCCCGCACTGGATAACGACATTCTGCGTCGCGGACAGCCAACATGTCATATCGTCTATGGGGAGGATGTGGCGCTGCTTGCGGGCGATGCGCTATACTCGCTTGCTTTTGAAACTATGCTGGAGGCAGCGCTTGTCTGGCCACAGCCGAGCAAAGCCATTGCGGCGATCGAAACCATCGCCCGCCATGCCGGTGTACGGGGTATGATTGCCGGGCAAACACTTGATGTGACGATGGAAGGGAAAGCTCCGGAAGCGTCGATTGTGACGTATATCCATCAGCATAAGACGGCTGATTTACTGACGGCGCCAGTCTTGGCTGGGTTGATTCTGGCGGGCGCGAATGAGCACCAGCTTGCCGCAGGCAATACGTTTGGTAAGTCCATTGGTTTGGC
This sequence comes from Clostridiales bacterium Firm_11, assembly GCA_001604105.1. Classification (GTDB taxonomy): domain Bacteria; phylum Bacillota; class Clostridia; order Christensenellales; family Aristaeellaceae; genus CAXXOK01. The sequence goes on along the minus strand of LVAQ01000002.1, from coordinate 25,011 downwards.
TTTCCAGATTATTGATGATCTGCTGGATCAGGAAGGGGATGAAAAGACCCTTGGCAAGCAGACTGGTACGGATGCTGCGCGCGGCAAAATGACCTGGCCGGCCGTACACGGCGCGCAAACATCACGCCGACAGGCTGAAGTCTACATACAAGAGGCAATCCGCGCGCTGGATGTATTTGGCGAGAGCGCTGATTTTTTGAAGGGGATTGCGCAAGCAACCCTCACCCGTGTTTCTTAATTGATATGGCATTATAAGGAGGAATGGTCATTGCAGCCCATTGACGGGGTTTTTTCAAATCATGTGATCATCAGCACGCTCATTGCATGGTTTGTTGCGCAGGCGTTGAAAGTGCCGCTCTACTATCGTGTGGAGCACCGTTTGGACTGGAAACGCTTTGTTGGTTCGGGGGGCATGCCCAGTTCCCACACATCCATGGTGATTGCGTTGTGCCTGACGGTGGGTATCCTGCAAGGATTTGATTCGGCATTATTTGGGGTATGTTTTGTGCTGGCAACCATCGTCATGTATGACGCAACAGGCGTACGGCGTGAAACAGGTACGCAAGCGACAATCATCAATCAAATCCTCAAGGATGTGCTGATTAACGGCAAGCGTATTTCAGATGAGGAACTGAAAGAGCTTGTGGGCCATACTCCCTTTGAGGTTCTCGGTGGCGCTATTGTTGGCATCATCACGACTTTTACTTATCTATGGTTTGCCATACCGTCATGATAACGGGTCAATTCAATGTTGAGGAGGGCATGATATGGATCATTTTTTGGAGGAGATCGTCATTCGCCGTAAGCGAGCTTTGACGGATCTGCTGTATTATTTGTCAAACGGGATCATGGTTCTTTCCGCGCTGATTGGGATGTGGATGCTGACCAATCTATTATCCAACTTCTCACTGATGGCGCTGGTGATCACGCTGGTATTCGGCGGTGGCGCAGTGCTCCTGTACCTGTACCGTGACCGCCTGCGTACGGAGTATGAGTATACCTTTACCAATGGTGAACTGGATTTTGCACAGGTTTTCAACAACCAGAAACGCAAAAATCTGGGTACCATGCGAGTGAAGAATGTGGAAGCTTTTGGGGTTGTGGACAGCAATCAATTCCGAAAGCTGATCAATATGCCCGGCCTTGTGCGCAAAAACTGGTTCCTGAACCGCGATGCAGACTTGTATTATTTCTACTATCAAAAGGAAAGCGCACGGAATGTGGTCGTGTTTGAACCGTCACAGGAGATGGTGACAACCATCAAGAAATACTTGCCACACGGCGTTTTCCAAGGATAGGCCGCATGGAAATCTATCTGGATAATAGCGCTACTACCCGCCCTTGCGATGCTGCCGTAGCGGCAATGCTCGATAGCATGCGCAATGGGTATTACAACCCTTCGGCGCTTTACAAACAGGCTGTGGATGTAGAGCGTATGCTGAAGACGGCGCGTGAAGAAATTGCCCGACCCATCGAAGCGGATGAGCGACAGGTGATATTCACCGCAGGCGGTACGGAGAGCGATAACCTTGCCATTATGGGCTGCCTCATGCAATACCGGGAAGCGGGCGAAGTGCTGTACTCCGCGGCGGAGCATCCGGCGGTAAAAGTTGCCTGTCAGGAAGCGGCGGCGCTGTATGGGCATACCGCGCGGGAAATCCCGCTTACATCACGCGGAACGATTGATCTGGCGGCGCTGGAGAGAATGTTGCATCCGCGTGTGTACCTGATATGCGTGATGCAGGTATGTAATGAAACAGGCGTGATGATGCCGCTGGAAGCCGTGGTGGCACTGCGCGATCAACTCGCCTGTAAAGCGGCTATTCATGTGGATGGCGTACAGGGTTACCTGCGCGTACCTTTTTCGATGAAGAAGCTGAAGGTGCAAAGCTATGCGATCAGCGCGCATAAACTGCACGGCCCAAAAGGAATCGGTGCATTGGTTACCGCGCCGGGGCATCGGCTGCGTCCGCTGATGTTGGGGGGCGGACAGCAGATGGGCATGCGTTCCGGCACGGAAAACACTGTCGGTATTGCCGGGTTTGCCGCGGCAGTCAAGCATCACATGCCCATCCAGGCGGCCATGAATCATCTTGCACAGCTAAAGCAAGCTGTTTTCGAAACACTGGCTGTCGCGATCCCACAGATGCACGTGTTGGGCGCGCAGCCTGGCGAAGCGGATGCAGCGCCGCATATTCTCTATGCTTCCTTTGCGCCGGTGCGGGCAGAAACGCTGGTGCACGCGCTTGCGGAGGAAGGCATTATGGTTGGTACAGGCTCAGCTTGTTCCAGCCGAAAACATAAGCGTTCGGCGGTGCTGACTGCCATGGGCATATCGCCTGCAGCAATCGACAGTTCCCTGCGCATCAGCTTTTCAACGCAAACCACAAGGGATGAAGTGTTATTGGCAGCGGAGAAGCTCATCACACACTATCAAATGCTGGCGCGCTTTACGCGCCGCTGACGGAAGAAGGATCCTGTTGCGAGAAGTCTTACAAATTCGGTATTCGGAAATCTATCTGAAAGGGCTCAACCGCCCGTATTTTTTGCGTATGCTGGTGGAGCGAATCAAACAGGCGATGCAGAGTCTAAACGCGCGCGTTTGGATGAGTGATGCGCGTGTGTATGTGAGTGATGCCAGCGATGTTAACGAAGCGATACGCAGGCTTACAAAAGTATTTGGCGTACACAGCGTAAGCCGCGCGGTGGAGATGAACAAAGCGGATTTTCTGGCTGTGCGGGACGCGGCAGTAGCGCTGATGCAGGGCGTGGATGGCAGTTTCAAGGTGCAAGCGCGCCGGAGTGATAAGCGATTCCCCTTGGACTCTCCGGCGATCAACGCGGATATCGGGGGATATGTACTGACTAAGCTCCCGCACTTAACGGTTGATGTTAAAGCGCCTAAAACCGTGCTTTCAGTGGAGATACGCGACAATGTCTATTTGTATACGCAACCGATTCCCGGGGTGGGTGGTATGCCCGTGGGCACCAATGGACGCGCTACGCTGCTGCTATCCGGCGGTATCGATAGCCCTGTGGCGGGCTGGATGGTCGCAAAACGCGGCGTAAGCATGAACGCCGTCCACTTTCTCTCGCCGCCTTATACCAGTGAACGCGCAAAGGACAAGGTGATCAAGCTTGCGGAACTGATCAGCGAGAGCATGTGCGGCCTGCGACTGCATTTGATTCCCTTTACGGATATCCAGATGCAGATTCACGAAAAATGCCATCCGGATTATACCACCATTATCATGCGGCGGTTTATGATGCGCATCGCAGCTCGCATTGCGCATCTGGAACACGCACAGGCACTGGTTACGGGCGAGAGCATCGGGCAGGTGGCCAGCCAAACCATGCATGCATTGCAGTGTACGGATATGGTTTCAGAAATGCCGGTTTTTCGGCCGCTGATCGGGTTTGACAAGCAGGAGATCATTACCGTTGCGGAGCGCATCGGTACGTTTGAAACCTCATCCTTGCCTTATGAGGATTGCTGCACGGTGTTTACGCCTCGCCACCCTGCCACAAAGCCGAAGCTCGATATTGTTTTGGCGGGAGAAGCGAAACTGGAAATGGATGCTTTGATTGAAGCCGCACTGGCAGGGGATGAAATTGTTACGCTATAAGTGAATATAGCATTCCATCAGGAGATCCATCAGCACAAACAATGATGGGTCTCTTTTTCAACCTGCTCATCCAAGCGGGAAGTTTACCATTTCCATGTTCATAAGACAGGATTCACGCTTTTGTATGAAGAAATGAGTTATTGAGACGCTGGTTTGATGTACAGAATTGTGTTATTTTGCACCGGGGCTGTAGTAACAGCCTGTGGTTTGGGAAAGACAGGTGAAGTGAAGGTAAAAATATTGTTAAGGATATATCACTTTAGGGATTGCGACATACGCATGAATGTTGTATAATCTTACGCGGGATGAATTTCGTCCATGTGGGTCAAATATCGCCCCCTAAAGAAGGAGCAATACAATGCAGGACGATTACTTTTCGCTGATGCAGAAGATCGCTCCGGATCTGGCGCAGCAAATTGAAAGACGCGCGTTGGTATTGGAACGAATTGATGCTTTGCAGCCTGTGGGCAGGCGGCTGCTCGCAACGCACTTGAATCTGCCTGAGCGTGAAGTACGTACGGTAGCAGCTTTGCTGAAAGAACGCGGTCTGGTGGAGCTGGACGCGGCGGGTATGACGCTAACGCCGCTTGCCGAAGAGATACTGCCTTCCGCGCGGCGGTTCAGCCGGGATTTGCGTGGTTTGACGAAACTGGAAACCGCTTTAAGCAAGCTGCTGCATGTGCCCAAGGTGTATGTGACTGCCGGAGATGTGGACGTGGACCCTCATGTGCTAAGCGAAGTGGGTCGTATCGCGGCAAGCAAATTGCGCTTATTTCTGCAAAGCGGCTCCACGTTAGCGGTAACAGGAGGGCAGACCATTCATGAAGTCGCGCGTACGCTTGCGCCTGGCTCCAGTATGAATGTGATGGTTGTTCCTGCGCGTGGCGGCATCGGACGAGCGCTGGAAACGCAAGCCAATACGGTGGCTTCGGAGATTGCAAAGCGACTGGGCGGGCATCATCGGATGATGCACCTTCCGGATCAACTGGACGAGCATGCATTGGCGGAAATGCGCAAGCTCTCTGAGATCACCGAAACATTGGAACTGCTGCAACGTGCCGATGTAGTGCTCTATGGCATTGGCCGCGCGGATGACATGGGCGCCAAACGCCAACTGCCACAGGAGGTCATGAATGATGTCCTGCGTCGCGGGGCGGTTGCGGAAGCGTATGGCTGCTATTTTGATATAGACGGCAATGTGGTGTTTTCCGCATCCACCGTAGCGCGCGATCTGGGCAAGCTTAAACCGCACTGCGCGATGCTTGCTGTCGCGGCAGGAGCGCGCAAAGCAGCCGCCATTCGCGCGGTAATGCGTAGTCGGCCGCAAACGATGCTGGTGACGGACGAAGGCGCGGCGCGCGCCATACTCGACCTGTAGGGATTGCTCGCCTGTTTAGGCTTTGCAATAGATCAACAACCAAAACGCTAAGGAGTGTGCAGTATGGCGAAGAAAACCATTGAGGACATTCAGGTCAAAGGAAAGAAAGTGCTTGTGCGCTGCGACTTTAATGTACCGCTGGATGAGAACAAGGTCATTACCGATGAGAACCGTATCCGCGGCGCACTGCCGACCATAAAGTACCTGATGGAGCATGGCGCGCGGGTAATCCTGTGCTCGCACCTTGGCCGTCCCAAGGGCGGTTTCGACATGAAATACTCACTCAAGCCAGTTGCGGATCGCCTGAGCCAGCTCCTTGGCCGTGAAGTGCCGCTTGCCAAGGATGTTGTTGGTCCGGATGCGCATAAGCTGGCAGACGAGCTCAAAGATGGCGATGTCATGCTCATTGAGAATGTCCGCTTCCATCCTGAGGAGGAGAAGAACGATCCGGAGTTCTCCAAACAACTTGCTTCGCTTGCTGAAGCGTATGTCAACGACGCTTTTGGCACGGCGCACCGTGCGCACAGCTCCACGGAAGGCGTTGCCCATCTGCTGAGCCCTGCGGTTGCCGGATACCTGATCGGCAAAGAGCTCGACATTATGGGCAAAGCGCTGGAGGATCCGGTACGCCCGTTCGTGGCTATTCTGGGCGGCGCGAAGGTGAGCGATAAAATCGGCGTGATTACGAACCTGCTTGATAAAGTCGATACACTGATCATCGGCGGCGGCATGAGCTATACGTTCCAGAAGGCGTTGGGCGGCCGAATTGGCAAGAGCTTGCTGGAAGCGGATAAAGTGGACCTGGCTAAGCAGATTCTCGAGAAGGCCAAAGAAAAGAAAGTAAAACTGCTGCTTCCGCTGGACAATATCGCGGGCGATGACTTCAGCAATGACGCGATGCGTATTACCGTACATAGCCAGGAAATCCCCGATGGCTTTGAGGGAATGGATATTGGGCCCAAGACGCAGGTGATTTTTGCAAACGAGATTACGAACGCCGGAACAGTCATCTGGAACGGTCCCATGGGCGTTTTCGAGTTTGAGAATTTTGCGGAAGGCACGCGTGCCATCGCAAAAGCGATGGCGGAATGCAAAGGTGTTACCATCATCGGCGGCGGCGACAGTGCGGCCGCGGTGGAGCAAATGGGTTACGCCGATAAAATGACCCACGTTTCCACGGGTGGTGGCGCCAGCCTTGAGTATCTGGAAGGCAAGGTACTCCCCGGCGTAGCGGCGCTGAACGACAAATAGGCGAAACCCTTTGCGCAGGAGGCTGATAGCCCCTGCGCAAAGCTCGCTTCCAAGGAAGCCTTTCGCCTCGGTACGCACAACGTACCGAGGCGGAATCATGTGTTTCACGAAACACATACCCGTTTATCTCAAATACGGAACCATGTATAAGGAGTGAACACGATGCGTAGACCGATCATCGCCGGAAACTGGAAGATGAACAAAACCCCCGCCGAAGCTGCGGCACTCGTTAAGGAACTGGTACCCGCCGTGCAGAATGCCAACTGTGATGTTGTTGTATGTGTGCCTGCCGTTTGTTTTTCCGCAGTTCTGGAAGCCGCCAAGGGCAGCAATATTCGTCTTGGCGCGCAGAATATGCATTTTGCAAAGAATGGCGCCTTTACGGGTGAGTTAAGTGCAGATATGCTCAGCGCTTCCGGCGTTACGTATGTGATTATTGGTCACAGTGAACGCCGCCAGTATTTTGGTGAAACCGATAAGACAGTCAACCTGCGTACCAGAGCTGCGGTCGCCGCAGGAATCACCCCGATTGTGTGCGTTGGCGAACTCAAAGATGAACGCGAGAGTGGCTATACGAATGCCATCGTTGAGTATCAGACGCGTATGGCGCTCACGGGACTTACGCAGGAAGAAATCAAGAATGTGGTTATCGCCTATGAACCCGTATGGGCGATTGGCACGGGACTTACCGCCACAGATGAACAGGCAAATGAGACCATTGGCGTCATCCGAAAGGCCATTGAACAGAGTTGGGGAAAAGAAGTTGCTGATGCGGTGCGCATTCAGTATGGCGGCAGCATGAATCCGGCCAATGTGAAAGGACTCATGTCACAGCCGGAGATTGATGGCGGATTGATCGGCGGCGCGTCACTGAAAGCGCCTGATTTTACCGCGGTTGTGATGTTTGACCGGTAACCCTAGCGCTTTGAACCGTAAACCGTGACTTTGCCGCTTTTCTGCGGCGAAAAGGAGATAAACCATGGAAAAGACCATAACGGCATTGATTATCATGGACGGGTTTGGCATTAACCCGGCGCATGAAGGCAATGCCATCTATCAAGCGGGTACACCTCACCTGGATGAGCTGATGAAAACATACCCGCATACACAAATCGGCGCAAGCGGCATGGATGTGGGGCTTCCAGACGGGCAGATGGGCAACAGCGAAGTGGGTCATCTGAACATCGGCGCCGGCCGCATCGTTTATCAGGAGCTGACGCGCATTACCAAAGACATTCAAGATGGCGATTTCTTCCAGAAGAAGCCACTTGTGGATATTATGAAGAAAACGCAGGCGCAAGGCAAAGCACTCCACTTGATGGGGCTTTTAAGCGATGGCGGCGTACACAGCCATAACAGCCATTTGTATGCACTGCTAGAGATGGCCAAACAACAAGGTGTAGAGCGTGTATATGTGCATGCTTTCCTGGATGGGCGTGATGTGCCTCCTTCCAGCGGCCTGGGTTTTGTAAAAGAACTGGAAGACAAAATCAAAGAGATTGGCGTGGGACAAATTGCAACCGTTATGGGTCGTTATTGGTCCATGGATCGCGATAATCTATGGGATCGCGTAGAGAAAGCCTACGCCGCCATCACCTATGGGGAAGGCGTAACCGCTTCTACTGCCGAACAGGCAGTGGAACAGAGCTATGCATCGGGTGATATGGGTACAGACGAGTTTGTATTGCCCACGGTGGTTATGAACAATGGTAAGCCGGTAGCGACGCTGCAGCCTGAGGATGGCATGATCTTCTTTAACTTCCGTCCTGATCGCGCTCGTCAGTTAACCCGCACCTTTATTCAACCGGATTTTACGGGCTTTGAGCGGAAGAATGGGTACTTTCATGTCAACTTTGTAAGTATGACGCAGTATGACGAGACCTTCACCGGAATTGAGATCGTCAACCTGCCGGAATCCTTGGATAATACGTTGGGTGAGTATCTTTCCAGCCTTGGAAAGACACAGCTTCGCATTGCGGAAACGCAGAAGTATGCGCATGTAACATTCTTCTTCAACGGCGGTGTGGAAAAACCAAATGCTGGCGAAGAACGGATTCTTGTTCCCTCATCCAAGGTAGCCACTTTCGACCTCAATCCCGAAATGAGCGCGTATGAGGTCGCCAGCAAAGCCATTGAACAAATCAACGCGAAAAAGTTCGATGTGATGATTTTGAATTTCGCAAACTGTGATATGGTTGGGCATAGCGGCATCATGGCCGCCGCCATGGAAGCCGTTAAGGCAGTTGATGACAGTGTTTGGGCGGTATTGCGCGCAATCCTGCGCAACGGCGGCCGTGCGTTTGTTACAGCTGATCATGGAAATGCAGATCAAATGATCGACCCCATCACGGGTGAGCCCTTTACAGCGCACACTACCAACCCAGTTCCCTTCATTGCCGTGGGGCCGGAGTTCGTAGGCGGTAAACTGCGTGAAGGCGGCAAGCTTTGCGATATCGCGCCGACCATGCTGGCCAGTATGGGCATTGCGATACCGGAAGAAATGAAAGGCAAAAGCTTGATCCTGTAAGCGTTTTACGGTACAGCAAAGGAATCCGCAGGGCACATGCCCGGCGGATTCCTTTGCTGTATAGACTCTGTATTCACATCCGTTACTAGGTTATGCACCCAAATGCCACAAAAATGTTATGGCTCGAAAATTGAATTACAAACTATCCGTAACAATTCTCTTGATTTTTTAGGGTTTTCGCTATAGAATGTTTGTAAACGTAACGGTTCCTGACAAACACAGCGGTCTCCGTTGCGATTGGCAAATCAATGGGAAAGGATGAGGCCGATGGCGAAGCGCGTTTTGCTTGTTGACGATGAACCCTTGATTGTCAAGGGTCTAAAATATACTCTTGAGCAGGAGGGCTTTGAGACCGATAGCGCTGCTGATGGCGAAGAGGCGTTAGCAAAGTTCTTCGCGGGCAGCTTTGACTTCATCCTGTTGGATGTGATGCTTCCGAAACTGGATGGCATCACGGTTTGTCAACGAATTCGCGAGCATAGCAATGTACCCATTATTATGCTTACCGCCAAAGGGGAGCATATCGATAAAATCCTGGGTCTTGAATACGGCGCGGATGATTATATGACCAAACCGTTTAATATTCTGGAAGTAAAAGCGCGCATCAAAACCATCATGCGGCGCGCAAGCGGCGCTCAACAAAGTGAAGCAAAAAAGGTTATTCGCGTACATGATATGGAAATAAACGCCATTAATCGCGCGGTCAACCTTGGAGGGAAGGAAGTTCGCCTGACCGCGAAGGAATTCGATCTGCTTCAGATGTTCGTTAACAACCGCGGCAAGGTTTTCAGCAGGGAAGCCATGCTGGAAACCGTCTGGAAATATGACTATACGGGCGATGCACGCACAGTGGATGTGCATATCCGGCGTCTGCGAGAGAAAATCGAACGTAATCCCGCTCAACCGGAGTTCATCTTCACGAAGTGGGGAGTGGGTTACTATTTCACTGACAAAGATTAACAATCCCTTCACTTCTATCCGTTGGAAAATTGTACTCGCCTTCCTGCTGGTTGTTGGCGTGAGCTATTTTGCTGTGGCTACGTCGCTCATCAGTTTGGTGGGCGATTATTTATTTGCGGATCGTCGTGCGCGGGATCAAGCCAGTACCGAAAAACTGGCGGTAGAAGCGGCGCCTCTGTTTTTGCAGGCAAACATGAACGCGTTGCAGGTATTGCTTACCGAAGCGGGCGGAGAGCTTGGCGGGCGGCTGATGGTGCTGGATCCCTTTGCCAAAGTACAGGCAGATAGTTACAGCGAGCAAAATGGCACGCTGATTGAACTGCCCGAGGTCAGCGCTATTCTTGTTGATGGAAAAATGATGGATTACGGCGTTCATCAGGTAGGCAATGCAAGAGGAATGACGCTGTTCTCCTTTCTCATGCCCATTGATCAAGATGCCACCTGGGTAGGCTACAGCACCGCCGCACTGACCGTACAGGGCGAGGTCATCGGTGTTTTGCTGTTTTCTTCTCCCATCCAGGATGTAATGCAACGCTTGACATCATTGCAAAACAGCATGACACTCTATTTTGTAGCCGCAGCGATGGCGGCGATGGCGATCGCGCTGGTGATATCCCGCGTGATTACAAAACCCATTGCTACGCTCACGCGGGGCATACAGCGCATGGGTCGTGGGGATTTATCCGTGCGGGTGCCGGTTCGCGGAAGCGGAGAGCTGAAGAGGCTTGCGGTAACCTTTAACGTGATGAGCGAGAAACTTGAACTACTCGATAAGAGCCGCAATCAGTTTGTCAGCAATGCAAGCCATGAGTTGAAAACCCCCCTTTCCACGATGAAGATACTGCTGGAGAATATCATATACCAGCCAGAAATGGATGCCGAACTGCGCACCGAGTTCCTGACGGATATCAATCGGGAAATCAACCGATTGAACCTCATTATCAGCGACCTGCTAACGCTGGTGAGTATGGACAGTAAAACCACAAGATTGAATCGAGAGACTTTCCGTTTTGCGGATGTGGTCAGCGATGTTGCGCATCGGCTTTCAGTGGTAGCGGATAAGCGGCGGCAGGATATCAAGCTGCAAATATCTGACAGTTGCGAGATGTACGCGGACATGGCGAAACTCACGCAGGTTGTATACAACATCATGGACAACGCCATCAAGTACACGCCGGAAGGCGGGTTGATCCGTGTGCGGCTGGTTCGCTCCGGCAGAGATGCGATTCTGCGCATTACCGACAACGGCCCCGGGATTCCCAAGGAGGATCTTCCGCATATTTTCGATCGCTTTTATCGTGTGGATAAGGCGAGGAGTCGAGATACAGGCGGGACAGGTCTTGGCCTGAGCATCGTTAACCAATTGGTACTCATGCATGGAGGGAGCGTCTCCGTGCAAAGCGAAGAAGGCCATGGCGCTACCTTTACGGTGGAACTGCCCATTCACCAGGGATAGCAAAGGAGATGAGCGTATTGTGAAACGTAAGTGGCATTTCGTGTGGATGGCATTATGCCTCGTTATGCTGGTAAGCGGCTGCGCTACGCAAAGTCTCAACCCGCTTGCCCGCAATGAAGCAACGGCTGTCCCCGGGCTTGCGATGAATCTGCATGCCGCGTCAGCTGGAGAAGGCAATACTGATCAAGTGCTAGCCACCTTGTATTTCCGCTACTTAAACGAACCGATGCTTGCTGCTGAAGATAGAATGCTCACTGTACAGCGCGATGAAAGCGTAGAACTTGCCATCGTGCGTGCGCTTGTGGAAGGCCCAAGTGCGGGGGGAAGCGAGCTGCGAAGGTTGCTGCCGGCAAACGCCAGCGTACAAAGCGTTACATCACGCAACGATATCCTGTTTGTGACTTTTGATGATGCTCTTCTGCGTGATGAAGTGCCGACAAACTGGCGCGAGCTTGCCGATTGGCGGACCGAAGCACCGATACGGAGGATGCTTGCTTTACAAAGTATTGCTGCATCCATTACGGAGCTTTTTCCGTATACCGGCATCCAGATACTGGTCTATCGAACGGATGAAGTCCAAACCAATCTTAGGCTGGAAAACAGTTATTTTCTTACGGATCAAGAAGGCTTGAGCGACCCCATCGCAAGAAATGAAGATTACATTCTTACGCCTTACAATACCGCAAAACACCTGCTGGACGCATGGCAACAACATGATTTCGAACGCTTGTACCATTATGTAAGCGAGCAAGAGAAACCTTCTTATGCCATCATGAAGGAGATGCTGGAATCCGCAAACGCATTGACGGCGTTTTCAGTCAGCGCAGGGAGTGTAAGCACTGACGGTACCCGCGCAACCCTTACGCTGTCCCTTCGTACGCTCGCTGGGGGTATTTCGTCAGAGACAAATGCATTCCCGCTGCATCTGACACGCGATCATGGCATATGGAAAATTGATTATGCCCAGCTTATCGCCTTAATGAACAGGTAGGATAACGTTTTGGGAAGCACAAGAGCATCTTTCGGGAAGGAGGTAGACAGAATGAATGCGCATACACCAGCAAAGCGCAGTTTATTGGTGAGTATGCTTGCCTTGGTATTGCTTATTCTCCCGGCTTGCACGGTGACCGAAGAACAAACGCAGGCCGCTGTTGTGTTACCCACACCCCAATTGTCATATGTGGCGCCCATTGGGGACGCCACACTTGAATACCAAGCGGAAGCGACTTTATACCTCCCCAGATTTGACAGCGCAAGGCTCGTTTCCTTTACGGAAACCATTACCTTCTCCGCGGCTCGGCTGGATGCAGAAAGCATTATTCGTGCATTGATATCACATGCCGGAAATGGTATTGCAAGCCCTCTCGGAGGTGAAGTGAAGCTTTCATTATATGGCGCAAACCCTGTGGAAGTAAGCGGAAGTGTTGCCACGGTAAACCTTGCGGCATCGGCTTTGCAGCTTGACCGCAAAACGCTCTACCTCTGTGGACAGGCGATTGCGAACACCCTCAGTGAGCTAAGCCATATCCAATATGTGAATCTGTTGGTTATGGATAAGCAGCTGGGGCTAGACGTAGCGGCCACCCTGCCCAGCGGAGCGTTTACACGCAGCATGATCAGCGATATTGGTGCGGTGTATGATCAGCTGGCTTCTCACCGTGTGCAGGCAGGGGAGGATCCCTCGCAAAAGCAGGTGGCAACCACAGCAACATTGTATTATCCGTTGACAACCGTTAATGGCGTAATAGCAGAGGCAAGAAATATTACCTTTTCAAGCCTTGCGCTTGAATCAATGATCTTGCAATTGCTGGAAGAACTGGCGGATGGCCCCGCGATAATCAGCGGTTCATCACCGCTTCCCTTGCTGGCGGATATTCTTTCAGAAACGCCGCGTGTGATCCAACGGCAAGATGGCGGCGGCCTCATCGTGTCATTGTTGTTTGAGAATACATTGCTGGATATGCTTGACGCGGTAGGCGTGCCGCGTGCCAGCCTCTATGGATCGTTATGCTATACACTCACAACATGTATCCCCAACATCACCGGACTGATGATCCAGGTGGGTGGCGAACGCGTTGAACATGTTATGCTTACAGCCACAGAAGGAATCCTCTTCCCGGAAGGGCTCATGCTACGTTCTCATTTCGCGCCGCTGCTCATGGACATGGCAACGCTGTACTTTGCGGATCAGGATTCGCAACAGCTTGTGCGCATACAGCGGCCTGTGCCGTTTTACCAGCGTACGAATCCACGCGCTTTGCTACTAGCGCTTTTTCGGGGGCCAACCGCAGCGGACAGCGGGCAGAACCATCTTCCAATCACGGCAGGAACAGCATTGTCCGATGCAGATATCATCGGTATCTCGCTGATTGATCAAACCCTGGTGATCAACCTAAGCACGAATTTCATGCAGGCCGGTAAGGGTTTGACGCAACAACAGGATCGTCTGCTGGCATATGCGATGGTCAACACCTTACTGGAGGATAAGCGTGCCAACCGCATTTGCTTTTTTGTGGGAGGCAAGGTGCCGGACGGCTTTACGGGTGAGATTGATTGGAAAGGCTTATTCTACGTCAACTTCGGCCTTGCGGGTCAATCGTAGATCAGGAACTTTTGGGAACGACGCCACATGTTTTGATACAAAAGGAAGCCTGTGCATCATATTCAGGCGTTCCAGCTCTAGGGAATTGATGGAAGCTCGTGGAATCTTCAATGATTGTGTTGTATGGGTTCTTACGCAGGGCATGATGCAGCAAGCGGAGCAGCAGGCAACGCTGACCATGCGGAGGAGCCTTGCGCTGGGCGTGTACCTTGGGTACACAACCTGTTCAGATCATCTGATGAATACAGCTGGATCAGCTCGAAGGTGTAGCAGGCATATCACGTTTGAAACGGCGTAGCGGCAATTGTCCGGTACAAACATGTTTTCCCGAAAGCACGTCCGCAAAGGCAGCCATGGTACGGGCATCATAATCATAGATAGCGTAAGCGCGCACATTCGGCGGCAACTCCATCAGGTCAAACGGGTTACGTAGCGCGACGGCGCACACGGGCATGCCTGTAGCGGCGGCGGCACGCACCATCTTTAGCTGTGCTTTGTAGTGCAGCGCTTTGTATAAGCCGATTACAATGGCGCTGTGCTCATGGGAGTCAATCAGCGCAGCTTTGATATCCTCTGTGGTTGGATTGGGCGGCGTAATACGGGCATCGCCGCCTAGTAAGCTTTGCATGGCGATGGGAAAACGCTGTGTTTCATCCTCCGGATTTGCAGCAAGTGTAGGCCGAAAGCGTGTGCAACCAAGGAATAACGGGTTATTGCCAAGCGTGAAGGGCGTATCGTTAACCATGGTCAGGCTAGCGTAGGTGGCGTGCAGGCTCTTTTGGCGGTGCGCGTCGCTGCCCACTGTGTGCAGCGGCGGAATATCCTTGGACAGCGTCGCTTTCGAAGCAAGAATGCGCGCTGTGGACGCATCAAAGAACGATTCATCCAAATGCCCTTCCATCAATGCCGTGTGCGTCGCAATCACAGCCTGTGCTGCCAAGGATACGTCGTGGGAGATAAACACCATATCAACACCAGCTTGAATCGCGACTACGCTGCCTTCAATGGTGCCATAATCCTCCGATATCGCATACATCATCATACAATCGGATAGGATAAGCCCCTGAAAACCCAGTTTTTGCCGAAGTAAACCTGTAATGATCCTTCGAGATAGCGTAGCGGGCAGTCGATCCGGCTCAAGGGCTGGAAAGAGAATATGCGCAGTCATGATAGCGGATACTCCTGCCTTGATAGCCGCTTGAAACGGCACAAGTTCGCAGATTTCCATCGCCTCAATGCTCTTTTCGATGAGCGGCAGGCCGATATGCGAATCTACCGCGGTATCCCCATGTCCGGGGAAATGTTTGGCGCAGCTGAGCACGCCGCCATCCACCAGCCCCTGTGCCATGGCAACGCCAAAACGCGAAACCGTGGAAGGGTCGTCCCCGTAGCTGCGAACGCCAATGACAGGGTTACGGGGGTCGCTGTTTACATCCATCACAGGAGCGAGGTTCATGTTTACACCCATGGCGCGCAGTTCAAGGCCGGTAACATATCCTGCTTCATAGGCGTTTTGCGTATCTCCAGTCGCGGCTATAGCCATAGCGCAAGGAAAGATGGTTGCATCTTCCTTCAGGCGCGTGACGGTACCGCCCTCCTGATCGATAGCTATAAAAGGCACTTGCCCTGTCTCGGCAAGGATGAGTTCGCGTATCTGCCGACAGAGCAGCGCAAGCTGTTCCTTACTTTCAACATTATACTCAAACAGTATGACGTTCCCAATTTTGTGTTCCCGTACATCGCGAATGAATGATTCCGTCATTTTGGGTCCGGCAAAGCCTGTAAAGAAGTGTTGGCCAACAGCGATACGTCTATCCATCTCACAAAACCTCCGTTCCTGGTAAGTACTGCGCGTGGGGCATCGTGGGATGCGCCTGGTCGTTGATAGTCTTTCGAAACATCTTTCTATATGCTTGTATTCTGCATCCTGTTTCAGGTATCCTTTACATACCTCTATCGGTTCTTGGTTTCTTTGGTTTTAGGTGCCCTTGCCAACGGCTTTTCTGGTCATGGTTGCAAGGCAGCAAGCTCTCATGTGGAATCGCATAGTTTCCATTGGATAGGCATTCCGGCATGCCAAGATACCAATCAAAAATAGTCACTAACGCAAATCATCAGCCGAAATAGAAAAATTTGCGTGTGATTGCTCCCGGAAATGAAAAACCCTCTTGCGTGTGTATTGGAACCGTAGTATAATCATCGCCTGTAGAGGGTGACAAGGACGTTACGTACAGCCGCTAGATGAATAGTGGAGAGCACCTGCGAAGCATCAACGCTCCTTTGCTATGTGGATGCTCCTTTAACGCTGCATACGCAACACGTAAAACGTCCATATGATCACAGGCATCGCAGTGAGGCGCAAGACAGCATCGTACGTTATGGATGGATGAGAAGCACTGATGCCCATGGCCGATTGTATGGATTGTGAACCCCAGCCAGACCCAATCCGATTCGCTGATGAAAGCGTACCTGCGCGCGGCGCAAACCATGAAGGGAGCAGTATCATGAAGTTGATCAAATGCCCACGGTGCGAACTAAATTATATCCTCGAAGGAGAACGTTATTGCAAGGTTTGCATGCGTGAGCTGAAGGGCGAGCAGGCTCAGGAGGAAATGGAGTTATGCTCTGTCTGCAACGCTGCACCTGCCATGCCTGGCAAGGATGTATGCCTGAGCTGCCTCAAGGAAATGCATCAAAACACAAGCGAAGATGATAACGGCGATGAGCGGGAAGCCGTTGACGAGAAGACCTTAAGTATGAACTCTGTAAGCACGATGGATGAGATTATCCCGCAAGTGCGTGAAGATATTCCTGAACGTGAATACGGCGAGATCGAAAGTGAGTTATCGCTGGAGAGCGTGATTGAAGATGAGCAAAAAGATGATGAAGATGATCAGGATGTCATGTAAACGAATCAACAGCTATTGAATCCTTCGTCTTGCATAGAATTGACTACGCGTAAAACGAAGCAGAGCGTTACGAAAGTCCATGGATTATAAAGGACGAACAGCAACGCAAAATTCAAACGAAGTGCCTTCTAGGTTCAGGTTTTAGATGGAAGAGAGGTTATGGATGGCGGTATTTGCAATCGGAGATCTTCACCTCTCCGGCAGTGGCGCAAAGCCTATGGACATTTTCGGGACACATTGGGAGAATCATTTTGACCAGATCAAAAGAAACTGGATGGAAATGATCACCAGCGAAGATCTGGTGCTGATCCCCGGCGATATCAGTTGGGGAATGCAATTTGACGAGGCAAAAATAGACCTTGACAGCATTGCTGCTTTGCCCGGCACGAAGGTCTTGATTCGTGGAAATCATGATTATTGGTGGGGTTCCATTGCGCGTCTGCGCGCATATCTGCCCAAGGACATGGTCGCGTTGCAAAACGATGCGGCAGCGCTCATGGGGCTAGTCGTTTGCGGTACACGCGGTTGGGATTTTCCAACAGACGGGTACCCTTTAAGTGAGCAGGATGAAAAAATCCATCGTCGCGAGTTGTTGCGGTTGGAGATGGCTCTGCAGCACGCCAAGCGTTTGGGAGGGCCCATCATTGCTATGCTGCACTATCCTCCGCTATTGCGGGAGCATCGCGATACGGCGTATACCGTGTTATTGGAACAGTATGGTGTGGCGCTTTGTGTATACGGCCATCTGCATAGTTCAGGCATTGCTCGTGGGTATAGTGGGGTGCACCGCGGCGTGGCCTACCGTCTGGTGTCCTGTGACTCGATCAGCTTTTCGCCAGTCAAGGTTTGGGAGGATGGTCTGCTGCCAATCATGGAATCGCCATAAATACACGACCAAAAACTTCACTGGTCTGAGTGACATAAAAAATTAATAATTTCGATAGCCTATCATCGCGGGATCGTTTGAGCAATATGACGGTCTCGCTTTTTTGTTGTATGCCTTAATAATCAAGGGATTGAGAGAACGCATTTTTTGGTAACGCTTGGGAATAAGCCTTGAAAGTCTTATATATCAACAAATATAGAATATACGTTTGCGTTGACAGGTGGCTAATTGTGGCGAATAATGGTATAACAGCCCATGAAGTGGCGAATTGTGGAGGAAAGGAGTCCTTTGCGTGGATGATGACCGTCAAACGGATAACGATGTTTCACAAAGCCCTACAGCCACGCGAATGGAATTCTTTGGCTCCTATACGCATGCGATAGATACCAAAGGTAGATTCATTATTCCCAATGCGTACCGCACGGCGCTCGGCGAAGTGTTTGCCATTGGCCCAACGCGCGATCTGCACGGTGTGGCACTTTATCCATCGGGCGTTTTTGAAACCATCTTGGCTGAACTGAATGGGATGAATCAACGAAAACCCTACGTGCAAAAATACACCCAGCAGTTTTATAAGCTCAGTTATCCGGATGTTCAGGCGGATGGACAAGGCAGGGTATTGTTGCCTCCAAAGCTACGGCAACGAATGCTGGCAGAGGCAAAGGAACTTGAGATCAGCGGCGCGTGCAACCATGTACGCATTGTAGATGCCGTAAAGGCGGAGGAAGAGGATCTCGACTTTATGGAGAATCTCGATACGATTCTCGATCGAATGGGCGACATCGACGACGCGTGAATATGAACAGGGAGGGCACTTTTATGGCACAGGTCGGTAACATGTATGATTCATACCATGAGCAATACTATGATCAGCGCCTGACGACGGATCGATTCTATGTTCGTTCCAGCGTGTTCCTGCCCAGCAGCGAAATCGATCCTCGTACGGGGTTGCTTCGGCATGACCCTCGCAGGGTAGGACGTACACAGGCCAAACGACTGGAATCAAATCGGCTTGATCAGGAGTTTGAGGTTCTTGATGCAGCCATGAAGGCGCACGCAAGCCGAAAAGGGATACGGGTATCATTGCGGTATAGCATTATCAGCGTTCTTTTGCTGTCGATGGTGCTGGCAATCATATTGCTGGTACAGCAGGGAATGCTTGCCCAGCGGCAACGTATGTTAAAAAGCATCAATCAACGCATCGCCGTAACACAGCAGGCCAATGCGCAGTTGCAAGAGCAGATTGCCATAGCTTCTGATTCCGCCACCATATGCTATGCGGCGGCGCGCGAACTGGGTATGGTTCCTGCCGGTTCCATGCAGCCGATCCACCTGATGGCGATGGATACGCGACCAAGTGAGAACACGAACCGTGTCACAGCCTCCGCGGATGTGTATCAGGCCAAAGAGGCGCAGGCGCTGGCCGGCGAGTAAGCCATTGTGTTTTCTTGGGATCGGGTTTGAAGCCTCAACCTATGGCTCGACGCCTGCTTTATGATTCCTTTGGCTGGACAAAAACCCGCATATGTGCTACCTTATATACGCTGTTGATGCAAAGGCAAAGAAATACTGTTTTTGGTGACAGCAACGCCCATCAGGCAGGTTGAGGTTGTGCGAACATGCGAACGCTGACGACTGGCACCTGGCATCGCAAGCGTATGTATGCGTTTTGACTGCGGTACACCTATGTGCTTGTGGTCAAAAACGTTCCTGTGCGCAGGTTTGGGCGTCAAAACTAGCAAGCAATTTGGAGGCTTACTGTATGTTGCTTACGGAACTCTTGCGGGATGTGCCGGGCATAGCGGATACGCGTGGTGCGCTTTCGACGGATATCGGCGAATTATCCATCAATAGCCGTGAGAGGGCGAAGGCTGGATTGTTTTTCTGTATCACCGGCGCCAAGTATGACGCCCACGATTTTGCGGCGCAGGCGGTTGAAAACGGCTGTGTCGCGCTTGTGGTGTCACGCTTTCTGGATGATCTGGCCGTGCCGCAGATAAAAGCGGATAATGTACGATCCGCCATAGCCTATATGGCGAGCGCGTTTTATGGCCATCCCGCAGAAAAACTCAGGCTCATTGGCGTTTGCGGCACGAAAGGGAAAACGACTACCAGCTACCTTGCGAAAGCCATCATGGAGAAGGCTGGCTATAAGACGGGCTTGATTGGCACCACCGGCAACATGATTGGCGATAAACACCTGAAAAGCAATCTCACAACGCCTGACCCCATCGATCTGCATCGATGTTTTCGCCAGATGGTGGACGCTGGCGTGCAGGTGGTGAGCATGGAGGTGAGCGCACATGCTGTCGATATGCATCGCTTAGATGGTCTCACCTTCGAAGCTTCCTGCTATACCAACCTCTCACAGGATCACCTCGACTATTTTTATACGATGGAGAACTACTTTCAAACCAAAAAGAGCTTCTTCATGCATGGTCAGGTGCTCAATGCCGCGCTGAATGCCGATGAAGAAACCAGCGCGCATATCATCGAAGATATTAAAGTACCGTATTTGACTTTCGGCATTAGCGCCAATGCTGACCTGTTCGCGCGGGATATTGAAATCAGCGAAAATGGCGTCACTTTCAAAATCCAACTGCGCGGCGTGGAAGAAATGGACGTGAGCATGCAAATGACAGGCATGTTTAACGTCTACAATGCTTTGGCGGCAGCATCGCTTGCAATGATTATGGGTGTGGATCGGGAATCCATCCGCGAGGGGCTCTATGGCGTTCGCGCTGTGCCCGGGCGAATTGAGATGCTGGATACCGGCACGCCGTTCAAAGTCATTCTGGACTATTCGCATTCTCCGGACGCGTTGGAAAACATACTGCGCAATGTACGCATGTTCACTAAAAAGCGTTTGATCGTGCTGTTTGGCTGCGGCGGAGACCGTGACCATGGTAAGCGGCCGATTATGGGCGAGATTGGCGGCCGTTTGGCTGATTTCTCCATCCTGACGAGCGACAATCCCCGTACGGAGAACCCGGATGCGATTCTTGATGCCATCGAAGAAGGTATGCGGCTCACGGCTGGCAAGTATACCATCATTGAAAACCGCCGGGAAGCGATCCGTTACGCGCTCCAGATGGGCCGCGAAGGGGATGTGATCATTCTTGCAGGCAAGGGACATGAAACCTATCAGGAAGTGATGGGCGTCAAGAAACCCTTTGACGAGAAGGTGGTTGTGGCCGAACTGCTGGAAGAATTACGAAACCATTAACTCGCTGCAGGCGTCACCATACAGGGGAGTGAGCAAGCGATGCTTAGGTTAATACTGGCACTACTGATCCCATTGCTGGCAATGTTGCTGATCACGCCCCGTGTTTTGCCAGTGCTGCGGAGACTCAAATTTGGACAGACCATTTATGACCTTGGCCCGCAGTCGCATATGGTTAAACAGGGAACCCCCACCATGGGCGGATTGACGTTTGCTGTCGCCGCAACGCTTACGGCGCTTGCCTTGCATGGCGTTTGGTTTGGTGTGCATGATCTGGGGATGGCGGTTGTCGCCTTCTCATTGCTCAGCATGCTTATTGGTTTTTTAGATGACTACATCAAGGTAATTCAAAAGCGTAATCTTGGGCTTGTATGGTGGCAGAAGGTGGTTGGGCAGATTATCGTTGGCGCGCTTTTCTCCTTATACTGCTACCTTCATCCGCAGATTGGCAGTCGGCTGGTGATACCGCTTCTAAATATTGAAATCGATCTTGGCGTAGCGTATGTCCCGCTCATGACGATTGTCATTATGTTCATGATCAACAGCGCAAACCTACAGGACGGCTTGGACGGTTTGCTCTCCAGCGTTGCCGCAACTGGCGGTATCGCATGGGGGAGCATAACACTGCTGATGATGGTTGGCGCCATTACGCTTCCAGGGGTGATGGCTGATGCGCAGAATTACCTGAGCGTTGCGGTATTTGCCCTGGCGCTGGTAGGCGCATTGATTGGATTTCTTCGGTTCAACTATCATCCTGCCAAACTGTTCATGGGCGATACGGGCAGCATGTTTATCGGTGGCGCGACGGTAGCGCTTGCGATGGTTCTCCGTTTGCCCCTGCTATTGGTGCTGATCGCCTTTACGATGATCGTAAGCTCTCTGTCCGTGATCATACAGCGCATTTACTTTAAGCTGACGCACGGGAAACGCATCTTCAGAATGTCGCCGATTCATCATCATTTTGAACTTGTGGGTATGAACGAACCGCAAATCGTATCCATGTATACCGCGGCAACAGTCGTTTTGAGCATCGTTGCGGTATTGACTTTGTTATAGTTTGCCAGGGCGGATGATTTCGCCCGATACTTGGGAGGCGCTTACAGTGAAGTATGAACGAAAGCGGGTGCTGGTCGTCGGGATGGCCCGCAGCGGTATTGCCGCGGCTCGACTTTTGCTGAACCATGGTGCAATACCGATCCTCTATGATGCAAAGAAAGCGGATGCCTTTGGGGACGCGCTGGATGCGCTCAAAGAGAACGGCTGTGAATTACACTTCGGAGAAGACCCGCTGGAATTGCTGCAAGCTTGTGATTCGGTGGTGATTAGCCCCGGCGTACCCATCGATGCACCCATTGTTAAGGCAGCCAGGGAAAAAGGGATTGCCGTCATTGGTGAATTGGAATTGGCTTTCTCACTTTTGCAAGGCGAGGTTTTAGCGATAACTGGCACAAACGGCAAAACAACCACCGCCACTTTGCTGGGGAAAATGTTTGAAAACGCCGGCAGAATAACCCATGTTGCGGGGAATATCGGCTATCCACTGTCTGCTGTGGCGCTGGTAAGTAAAAAAAGTGATGTGGTTGTTGTGGAGGTATCCAGTTTTCAACTGGAGAGCATCCGCACGTTTCGACCCTGTGTGGCCGCGCTCCTGAACATCACGGAGGATCACTTAAACCGGCATGGCACCATGGAGCATTATGCTCGCTTAAAGCAGCGAATTTTTGAAAACCAGACAGCAGAAGACGTCGCAGTTCTTAACCTAGACGATGCGGTGATTTCAAAAATGCGTGATAAAATCAAATCCCGCACGGCATTTTTCTCTCGAACACAACAAGTGGATAACGGCGCTTGCGTGGAAAACGGGAAAATCATCTGGCGCTGGGACGGGATGATCAAACCCATCTGCGACGCGGATCAAATACTGATACCGGGACCGCATAACCTGGAGAACGCGCTGGCCGCAACGGCAATGGCTGCCGCGCGCGGGCTTCCCGCACCCGTCATCCGCCATACACTGCAATCCTTCACGGGCGTAGAGCACCGCATAGAAAAAGTGCGTGTACTGGAAGGCATAACCTATATCAATGACAGCAAAGGAACCAATGTGGATAGCACCATTAAGGCCGTGCAAAGCATGAAAGCGCCAACGGTGATTATCCTTGGAGGCTATGACAAGCATACCGACTTCACCCCGCTTGCGCAAGAGATCGCGGCAAATAGCATCATCAGGCAGGCTGTTGTTATCGGCGAGACGGCAAGCCAGATCAGCGAATCATTGCAGAAAGCAGGATTCATGAACATCACCCCAGCCTACAGCCTGGAGGATGCGGTTATTAAGTCCCGTGAACTGGCTGTATCCGGCGGCAATGTATTGCTTTCTCCAGCATGCGCGAGTTTTGATATGTTCAGTGATTATGAGCACCGCGGTCTTGTGTTCAAGGAAATCGTATCGGGACTCAGCTAAGCTTGCCATTCCCGATTCATACGAAGCGCTAACCGTGATACTACGACTGATGCAGGCGTCGCAGCACTATGGCAGCAGCAATTTCACCCAAGGTTATGTTTGGGTTCTTTTGTGGTTGCCGCATTCTTATTATTGGCCAGTGCTTGAAATGGAAAGACCTGCAATGCAGGCAAGCAAAACTGTGCTGTAACAGGAAACAGCGAACCTTCAGAAAAGGAGGGGAAATCATGAGCAAACGAGAAGAGGAGAAACAACGCGAACAACTGGATGAGTTTGAGGCATATGGTGAATATACGTATGCCTATCGGCATGCATCAGATGATCCAAACGCGAGACGAAAGAAACATGAGCCCTCCTCCCAACCCGTAACACCAGAAACCCTGCCAGAAGAATCCTACAGCCATGAGCAAGAAACGGAGGAAGTCTATCTTTCTCCAGAAGAAGCGGTTCGCGCAGCGGAAGTTCGCGCCAAAGCCCGATCACGCGCAATTACCGGAAGGCTTATCCTGCTATTTGTTATGGCGGTTGTTGGGCTGGTAATACTCCAAAGCACTGTTTTCCGGCTAAATACGGTCTACGTCGTTGGCAATGTGAAGAAAACTGCCCAGCAGGTTGCTGCCGCCTCCGGTTTGGTTAAAGGGTTGAATATTTTCGCAATATCGGAAGAAGAAGTACAAAGGAATCTTCGCTCGGATCATACCATCATTCTGCTTGGACTGCGCAAAGATTATCCCAGTACAATCTACCTGTACATTGCTGAACGCGAGCCCATCGCCTCCACGCAGTGGTTGGGCTTGGTTTATACATTGGATGATGAAGGCATCGTGATGGAGGAAAGGAACACGCTGGATCTGCCTTCCAATATGCCGCGCGTAACAGGGCTGCAGGTGACCAATGTGCATGTTGGGCAGCGGCTGGAGGTGCGAAACCGCGAGCAGATGCTGGCATACCAGGCTATCATCAGTGAGCTTCAACTCCAGTTCTATATGGATCAAATCGTGGAGATGAACCTATCTAATCCGAATGATATATACCTGCTCACCACAAGCGGGATTTCTGTCAGGCTCGGCGGGTATGCGCATATGCGCGCGAAGATTGGCGCGTTGCGAACCGATATGGCATATTTGCTACAGCTTGGCAAGACATCCGGCACATTGGATATCACCATACCGGAAGATGCGAAATACCGTCCCGAAAGCTAAAGGTGTTTGCCTTGACAAGGATGGAACATGATCATCAGCATCAGCATCGGCTGCACTGTGTGACAGCGATTTGCTCTGGTAAGTAGCCTTTCTGACTTTGGCTATAAAAGATAAGAAATTTTGCGACGGAATACTAAAAATAACTGTTGACACAACCCTAAGTATATTGTATGATTACTAACGTCGCTTGTGCGACATGACGCGGGGTAGAGCAGTTTGGTAGCTCGTCGGGCTCATAACCCGGAGGTCGAGGGTTCAAGTCCCTCCCCCGCAACCATCATGGCGGCGTAGCTCAGTTGGCTAGAGCATTCGGTTCATACCCGGAGTGTCGAGAGTTCGAATCTCCCCGCCGCTACCACAATCAACCACCTGCCGATGTGAATCATCAGCAGGTGGTTTTATTTTATTCTGTCCATCGTACCGATGCCTTTGTTCGTAAACGGAAGGATTGATCTTTGTATCCATGGTCACGTCAAGAATTTTGCGCACATTTGCAGGGAGCAGAGCGTCAAGCGGAAGTTGCCAGA
>LVAQ01000037.1 GCA_001604105.1 Clostridiales bacterium Firm_11 | reverse complement strand
AAACGGCGCGTGCGCTGGCAGCCGCTTATCGCGGGTACCATGGCCATCGCGCTTTGCATCTTTACCGGCGTATGGGTCATCCCCACGCTGAGCGATCATCTCCTGACAGACAGGGAGCCATCCGCCCACGTGATGGGCAGCCATGCCGCGGGCGGCGTGCCCGGCGAGGGCGTAAGCCTGTGGGTACGGGCGATGGAATCTTCCGGCGTTCGCGTCCATGGCGCGGATGAAGCCTCCCCCACCTACCGCAACCTGTTTGCGCCCGAGCGCAGCGGCAATTTCCCTTTGGTGCTGGTTGACGGCGCGGCCTACCGCATGCTCATCAGCCCCCTGAATATGAAGGATACCCTTTTGGGCAGCAGCCTTGGCGAAGTGACCGAATACACGCTGGAACCGGCGCTCAGCACCGGCGGGGGCATCGTTAGCAACATTGTAAGCGCGGGCGAATCTCTCTACGCCGTCAAAGGGCTGGAAGGCGCAATGATCGCCGCGTACGTCAAGGGCGGCCTTCGCGCGTTCCAGCGCGTAAGCTATGCGGGCGCCTCCATCCCGGGCAAAGAAACCCTTGCCGATACCTTGGCCAGCGCCGATCGCATCACCGCCATGGAACTGACCGATGCAGGCATCGTAGATGATCCCGCCACCGCGCAGCGCCTGATGCAGGTTTTGCTGGACAACGCTACCTATGAAAGCGCCGCCGTGGGCACAGGCGATACGCGCAGTTTGCTCATCGCGCTGGATAACGGCCTGCTGATGCAGCTGATGGTGGGCGATGATACCCTCAGCGCCTGCGGCACCTGGAGCTGCCCCGAGTTTTTTGAAGCTTACGAACGGGAAATGGGCAATTAAAGTACCTGCGCGCATGTGCTTTGTGTTGCGGGGATGCGGGTGGATGGCAGGGGGCAGTGCTGTTTTGGTGTTGATACGTAGAAGGTACGCTGGGTGGTAGTGCTCGTGTATGTACAGCCTATTACGACACAAAGATTTCTCTATCTTATGTGGAGCAACGCTTTGCATTATTATAAGGCATAACAATGCCCTTGCATTATATCGATGTAAGGGTGTTGTTAACGTTATAGCTTCTCATTCATTTTTCTCCCTTGCGGCATTTGGTGACGCAATAAATG
>LVAQ01000024.1 GCA_001604105.1 Clostridiales bacterium Firm_11 | reverse complement strand
TAGGTGTTGGTACTTTCGTGCCTTTGTGGTATGCTGTTCTTGGCTCATGGGCGGGCCTCCCTGCTTGATTTTGTCTTGCAACGCTATCTTACAGGTTCCCCGCTCATTGAGCTACTTTTGTTGCACTTATTTTTTCAATCCGCCCACGCTTGTTTCGGGCGGCGGATTGCTCCGCGGCGCATGCTATGGTATGATGGGGTTGCTGGTGGGCAGGGGTAATGTACCGATTGCGCACCAACGCGACTGGTATTGCGCGGTCAAGACCAAAGGCCTGCCACAGGAGGAATCCTAATGATAGCCAGAGAACTTACCAAACCTTCTCAACAGCAGTTTAAACAGATGGTGGCCATCCTGCTTGAATCCTTTTGGAAAACACCGTTATTTCATGGCTACCTTTTCCCCGGGAAGAAAGCGCTTGCACGGCATTTTTTAACAGCCTTGCTGCGCTACGGGGTTGGGGCGGGGCGTACGTTTGTAATGGAGGATGCCGGGCGCATTGTGGCTTGCGCGCTTTGGTCGCTGCCGGGCGTGCCTGCCTTTGGGGTGCGCACGTACCTGCGGTTTGGCATGTGGCCGAACATGCTGGCCATCGCACTGGCCAGCCCTGCCGCGATGGGGCGCATTCAGGGATTTTTGCGTATGCTGGAGGAAAACGCGCCGCATATGCCTTGCGCGAATCTGGAATACCTTGCTTCCATCAAACGGGGCGCGGGCGCGGCGCTGGTTCGGGCTAGCATGCGCGTATTTCATGGCATGACGCTGCATGTGGAGAGTATTGTTTCTAAGGACGACCATGCGTTCTATCGGCAGTTTGGCTTTATCCCCTTTGCGCGCACGAATTTTCATGGTACGGATTATGCTTTTATGCTCATCGCCCCTGGCAAGGAGATTTTAGACTGACCAAGGCCTGCACCCTTGTTTCTTGGGCGCAGGGCTTGACAAATAAGGCGGGGCACGCTATAATCTACCCAATTTCAAACGCGATGATCGGGCGCGGTGCGCAGGATGACCCCTACAGAGAAGCGTCGGGTGGTGCAAGACGCCGGGGCATACGCGCATCTACTCCCCCGTGAGCGGCTCGCAGGAATAACAGTATTGCGGGACGGGCACGCCCGATACAGCGCAGAAGAGCGGGAGCAAGGGCTCCAAGCGAAGTGGTACCGCGGAAGCAACAGCCTCCGTCTTCGATCGATGGATCGAGGGCGGAGGCGTTTTGTTCATTAAAAAACCAAGGAGGGCGCGATATGGCATTTGTACCGACACTCGAGCTTCATGATTATACCATTCCCGGGCTTTTACGAAGGAATGCGGAGCGATTGCCGGACAACGATTGTGTCGTCGCGCCCGAATTTTCTGTGCGCTGGAGCTGGAAAGAGTTTGACCGCCTGACGGATGTCGTGGCGCGCGGCTTCTATGCCATGGGTGTGCGCAAAGGCGACCATGTAGCCATTTGGGCAACCAATGTGCCGGAGTGGATGCTTACCATGTTTGCCACCGCTAAACTGGGCGCGATTCTGGTGACTGTGAACACCAACTACAAGCAGTTTGAGCTTAATTATCTGCTTACCCAGAGCGACGCAAAAATGCTGGTGATGATTCCGCAGGTTCGTGACAATGATTATATCGAGCATATCACGGGCATCATGCCCAGCCTGTTGCGCGAGGATCCTCAGCACATCGCTGAGGCGAAGGTGCCGTTCCTCAAACACGTGGTACTCATCGGCGATAGTGAAAAAAAACCGCGCGGCATGCGGCGCTTTGACGAGCTCTACGCCTTGGCGGAAACTGTGCCGCAAAGCGTTGTGGAGGAGCATATTGCGGGGCTAACCACCCATGAGGTCATCAATATGCAGTATACCAGCGGTACGACGGGCTTTCCCAAGGGCGTGATGCTGACCCACCATAACATCACCAACAACGGGCAGTTCATGGGGGATTGCATGAAGTTCACCCATGAGGATAGGCTGATGATCGTCGTGCCGTTGTTCCACTGTTTTGGCTGCGTGCTGGGGGTTATGAGCTGCCTGACGCATGCCGCCACCATGGTGCTCATGACCCGTTACAACCCGGAGCAGGAGATGGCCTATTTGGTGGCGGAGCGCTGTACCGCCGTGCATGGCGTGCCTACGATGTTTATCGGCATGCTGGAACACCCGAGCTTTGATACATTTGACTTTTCGCACCTGCGAACGGGCATCATGGCGGGCAGCCCGTGCCCCATTAAGACCATGCGGGATGTAACCGGAAAAATGCACCTTTCGGAGCTGACCATAACCTATGGGCAAACCGAGTGCTCCCCCGGCATGACCATGAGCCGCACGGATGATCCGCTGGAACTGCGCGTGAGCACGGTAGGCAAGCTGCTGCCCTTTGCCGAGGGAAAGATCGTAAACCCGGAGACAGGCGAAGAACTGCCGCGCGGCATGCCCGGGGAAATCATCACCCGCGGATACCACGTGATGAAGGGCTACTATAAAATGCCCGAAGCCACCAAAGCCGCCGTGGATGAAGACGGCTGGCTGCATACGGGGGATATCGGCACCATGGATGAGGATGGGAATTTCCGCATTACGGGACGGCTCAAGGATATGATCATCCGCGGCGGGGAAAACATCTACCCGCGCGAGATTGAGGAGTTCATGTATACCCACCCCGCCATCCGCGATGTGCAGGTGGTGGGCGTGCCGGACGAAAAATACGGCGAAGAAGTATGTGCCTGTGTGATTCTCAAAGATGGTTCGGATGTGGCGGATGAAGCGCTGATCAAATTTGTTCGTGAGGGGTTAAGCCGGTATAAGTCGCCGCGCTACATCCTTCGGCTTCAGGAGTTTCCCATGACGGCCAGCGGTAAAATCCAGAAATACAAACTGCGGGAGATGGGCGTGGAGCAGCTTGGCCTGCAAAAGGCTGCCAATATTGAAACAGCCTGATGAGGACTGCCCAAAAAGTGGGAACCAGAGCCAGTAGCCCTTAACAGGATGCAGGGGTGAAACCCCTTGCGGGTGAGGTGGAACCCCAAAGCCTCACATCTCAACCTATAGCCAAAGCAAGCGAATAGCCCGCAGGGCTATGCGGCGAGCGACGGCAGAAACCAACTGTTGTATTGTAATAAACTGCGCGGCGCCCGCATAGGCGCCGCGCTTTTACCTGCCGGCCGCTGACAGGGCGATGGTGCAAACCGTAGAATGGTTGGAACGCACCGTGCGCAGTTTTGCTGGTCGCGTGTATTCAGTATGCAGGTTTATCGCTGCCATGAGAAGCCTTCGGCTTGTTTTTATCACCTTATGTTTGGATGGTTTAGCTTACATGCTGTGATTTCTTACGGCAGCGGCACATGCCAGAAACGTAAAAAACGTAAACCTTTGGCAATGTGCATTAAAAACATGGTATACTATCGATGGCGATTGCAATGTAACCGCAAATATTGAAACGGCTGATAACATCAAAGAGAATGCCCCTGCAAACACCGCGCAAGCATCGCGCAAACCCTTCCTGTGCTTGACGCACATGGGAAAGCGTGATACATTGAATCGTAACCATCCTCTGATGTATGAGGTGCCTTGATGAGAAATTTCAGACCCTATGATTCCTATGAGCCCAATGAAGCGCCGCGCGAAGCGGCGCCCTATGGGGAGCGCAAACCCCTTGCGCCCGCTAGGCCTTTGGCGCGCGATCACATGACTGCCGCAAGTAACCCAGACGGGGGACAAGATAACCTTGCAGCCGCGCGCGGGTGGGATGAAGCGAATTATCTGCCCAATGAGCCCGAGGAGCGCCCTGCTAGCACAGGCACAGCCGCTTCTGCTCCGGCGATGGCAGAGGAACCTCCCGCGCCGCCTTATGAGAATCCCTATTCAAGGCTAACATGGGATGAAACCGAATATGCGGACGCGCAAACCCCACAACAAAGGCGCAGCCGTTCAAACGCTTACGATGCACCAACGGGTGCGCAGGCAGGCGCATCCGGCACAGGCGGCGTAAGCCGTACGGCAAACCCTTACGCAAGGCCGCCTGCCGATGCGGCGGATGGGGTTGGGGATCTTAGCGCGCGTTTTGCGCCGCCGCTGAAATTTGAACTGCCTTACACCCACATAACTGAGCCTGAGGATGTGCCGCCCGCAGCGCCTGCGCAACCCAATGTGTACCAAACGCGCAGGCCGACTGTGCAGCGGGAGATTGCGCAGGGTTTTGATCCCATGGTGCGTAATGAGGATTACCACTTGGTTGAGGATGCGGCGCCCGCACGCCGCAGGCGAAGAGCGCGGGTGCTGCGCCGCTGGCTTTTGGCGCTGCTGGTGATTGCGGTGCTTGGCGGCGCGGCTTATCTGGGGCGTGATTGGCTGCTTACCCAGGCGCGTTCCCTGCTGGGCAATGATGCCGTGGAAACGGTCAACCAAATGATGAATCAGGCCATCGGTAACCACGAGCAGGCTGTGCAGGGGTTTGACCCGGCGCCTGCCTTACAGGCTGGAGAAGCGGCCAAACGTGGCATTAACGCGGTGGCTGGCAATCTGGAATTGGAGTCTTACGCGGTTACGGAAGAGAATGTGGTTGCGCGAAGCCTCAACGCGGATGGAACATATGATTACTATCTGTTTGCTGCAAAAGACGGGCAGCTTTTGGGCTATTATGAGCGCATTGCAGATAATGGCTTCCTGGTTTGTCCGGATAATGCCTTTTATGTGGCGGAGTCTCCGTATCTGATTAACAGCAAAGGATTGCCGCTGATCGATGCTTCCCGCTACCAGCAGGCTGCGGGCGCAGATGCGGTGCTGGGTTCTATCATCGGCGGATGGTCGATCATTTCGGATCGGCAAGGGAAAGCCTTCAACTTTATCAACGCCGATGGGGATACCCTGAGCGCGCTTTGGTTTTCGAAGGTCTATCCGTTTACCGGCAGCATGACGCTGGCCTATATGGATACCGGCAATGTTACGGTGCCCGAAGAGCGTTATGCCCTCTATACCCTTACGCGGTCGGGTGAAATGAAACTTTGGAAACATGCGCCCGATATGGAAGATGTGGTAGGCTGCGCCGCGGGCATGGCTTTGATGGCCAACGGAGATTTGATCAGGCTGGAAACGAAGCCGAGCGTACTTTTTCAATGTGACGAAGTCACGGTTTACGCTGATTGCGGCGCTGTAGTGGCGCGTGACAGTCAAACCGGCAAGGTCGGTTTATTTGTGCATGGGGAATTGCATTATGATTTTGCCTATGACAGCATAACGCCCATCGCGGCGGAAATCCAATGGCAAGGCGAGGCACAGGGCGCTTTCCGTTTGCTGAAGGTGACCGGCATGCCCTACCCGCTGCCGCTTTCGCATTACTTTGCGCTGCAGAAAGACGATGCGCAGGAGATGGTTGCGCTTTCATCGATATCGGTTTACCCGATGCTGCTGGATTAGAGGATTGGTTTGGAGGGAACGCATATGAAACGCTTTGGGGCGTTATTGGTGGCTTTTTGCCTGCTATTCACAGGCGCCGTAGCGGAGGGAACGGGCGAGACCCGTACGGCAGAGCTGACGAGCGACAGCCTTACCGTGTACCGCGTGAAGGAGACAGGTCAAAACGATACGCAGCAGTATACGCTGGATTATCCTGCTTTTGAAAGCCAGGATGATTCGCTGGCCGCGTATTTGACGCAGACCATCACAGAGCCGCTGCTGGCGCTTCGCAGAACAACGCCGATGAACGAGGCGGATGCATATGAGGGCGGCAATCATGATGTGATTCGCATGAGTTTTTTTGCTTCGCTGGATTTTGACGGGGTACTTTCGGTAGAGGCATCCGTCGGGGGGCGTTCGGCGGATCAACAACGCAGCGAGATGCTTTTTTTCTACCGCATTATAGATCTAAACGCAAGGCGTGAACTGACGGTGTATGACCTGTTCACGGAACCGCGCGAAGCGGTGGATGCGGCCATCCGCGCCGCGGTGTATGCCATACAATCCGCGCAATCACTTGCCATCGTGACGGATGCGTCGCAGGTACCCGCGCCCAATTCCATCTTTCTATCCGCGGATGTGTTTCGCTGCCTGTATGCGGCGGGCACGGTATCCGCGAAGGCAACCGTGGTGGATGTGCCGTGGGAGCAACTTTCACTTACCAAAGCCCCTGTTTTGTCGGGGGTTCCCAGCGAGCCTGTAGCGGTAGCGGATGATGCGTATCCGGACGAGGAGGATGTACAGGTCACTTCTCTAGCGGCAGGAGATAGCCCGCTTTCCTCGGAAGCGATTGCCGCGCGTGTGACGGCAAATGACTGGCTCATGGAGGGGCAGATTCTGCGATTTGCCAGCGATGGAAGCATCAGCGCAACCACAGGCGACGCGCCCGCGCTGATTGCCTACCGCATCCAAGATGGCAGGATCTACCTGGATTCGGCAGAAAGGCCGGATCAGGCTGCGGATGTTTTTGAAACGCAGATGGGGTTGCTGCTTCAGTTTGACCCTGAGATCAGTGATTATGAAACCATCACGCTGCTTGCCGTACAAGGGGATGCGCAGCCTGCGGTTGTTACGCCGCCACCTGTGGGCGCGGCAGAGACCGTGACGGTAACAACCCCCACACCCCTACCCCTGACGGGGGATGACGCGGTATTGGCGGATTTCCTCACCGATGGGCTGTGGAAACCGTTGGGCAGCGATGGGAATGTCTATTATCAGTTTACGCCGGATGGGAAGCTGTTAACCATTGAGGTGTCCACCTATACGCTTGAACAGGGGGAACTCATCAGCGATGCGCTCAGCGGCGCGGTGAGTGCCGGCGGCACAGCGTTTACCCTGACGGATGAGCAGGGGGGACAAACGGGGTATGTGCTCAATCGAAGCGCGACCGCCATCCCGGGCGAAGCCTTTGTGACCGCTACGCCCACGCCGCAACCCACACCTACCCCCGAACCTACGCCCGAAGTTACGCCGGAACCTACCCCCGAGCCGACCGCGACCCCGGAACCTACGCCTACGCTATCCCCCTATGAACTGGCGGCGGATATGGCGCCCACACTGGCCGCGCTAAGCGATGCCAGCTTTGAAAAGCGCCAGACCCTTAAAGTCTACAGCGCACCGGATGAAGCAAGCTTCCGCGATTCCCGCGCACAGGTAACCACGGATGATAAAGTGCAGATATACGGGGTGACGGGCGATTGGGTGCTGGTTGCCTATGAGATTGGCAATGGCAGCAAAGGGCGAATCGGCTACATCGAAAACAGCACGCTTGCCAACGCGGAAACCGTTGCGCAGCTTGCATTGGTGAACATCCCGCTCAAGCTTACCAAGAAAGCCAACGCAACGGATGACCCGCTGCGGGGGAAGGGCAAGCTGTTTGACATTGCCAAAGATACTGAAGTGACATTGCTTGCGTTCCTTGGCAAGGATTGGGCTTATGTAGAGACAACCTATAAGAGCAAACCGTGCCGCGTGTTTATTCCCCGCAGCGCGCTGATGCAGGACTAAGCAAGCGTAAAAGCAAAGGCTTATGCCTGCCGTGCGGAGCGTTGCCGTTTGAGGCTTTGCCTGCTCGGTACCACTGCACGCGGCTGCGGGAATCACTGATGGATACGCTTTTGCGCCAAAGCCCCCACGCGGTGATGCTGCGTGGGGGCTTTGATAAGGTTGGCAGGACACCCTGATTGGCTTCTACCATCGCTCGCCTCATAGCCCTGCGGACTGTTCGCTCGCTTTTGCTATGTATTGTGATGCAAGGCTTTGGGGTGGAACCCCAAACCCCGGCAGGGGTTTCACCCCTGCACCCTGATCAGGGCTAGTAGCCCTGGACCCGACTCTTTGTATAAAAGCCCCGCACGCAGCATCACTGCGGCGGGGCTTTGGCCAATGCCTGTGTTGGTTAGAAAACTGGAATCACGCCTTTGGCGTAGGCTTCATGCTCCAGAATGTAGGTGCGCACCTTGTCACTGGTCAGGGTGCTGCGCAGCGCATCGACCCACGGCGCGTTTTCATCCGCAGTACGCACTACCACATAGTTGGTGTAGATAATGCCTGCCTGGCCGCTTGCATCCTCCAGCAACAGTGCGTCTTCCCCGGGCTTGAGGCCAGCGCTGATGGCAAAGTTACCGTTGATGACGGCAAAGCTGACATCCTGCAATGTAGAGGTGAGCAGTTCCGCGTTTACCTCCACAATTTCAAGGTTCAGGGGGTTTTCTACGATATCCAGCTTGGTCAGGCTGTCGCTGAGCAAATCCACATTCTCCGGCAAGGTGATGAGGCCTGCCTCCGCAAGCAGATTCAGCGCGCGGGTTTCGTTGGAGGGGTCGTTGGTTACGGCAATGGAATCCCCCGGCGCGATATCCGCAAGCGATGCCTTGGTGCCCGCGTAAATGCCGTAGGGCTCATAATGCACAGGGATTGCGGCCACAAGCTGTTGCGACGCATCCACGCCATTGTTGTAGGCCGTCAGGTAGGGGATGTGCTGGAAGTAGTTCGCATCCAGATCTCCACTGGCGGTTGCGGGGTTTGGGATCGGGTACTCGGTAAAGATTTGGATATCCAGTTCATACCCCAAGGCAGCCAGATCGTCCTTGATTAATTCCAGTATCTCCGCATGCGGGGTAGTCGTGGCGCCGATTACAATGGTTTGCGTTGCAAAAGCGGAGGTGCAGAGGAGCGCAAGAGCGAGGGACAGTACCAGTGCGAGCAGTTTTTTCATGAGATTAACTCCTTTCAGATATGCGGATGTTTTATTTTTTCCGATGGTCGACCCATTTGGTCAGCCTCGTGCCGGAAACGGTGATCAGTTGCACAAGCAGCACCAATGCCATGCTGGAAGCGTAGAGAATATCCAGATTTTGCTGCTGGTAGCCCTTGGTGATGGCCAGCGCGCCCAAGCCGCCACCGCCTGCCGCGCTTGCCATTGCGCTGTAGGCCAGGATGGTGGTCACACTGATGGCGGCGCCATTAATCAGCGAGGGTACTGCCTCAGGCAGTAGCACCTTGAAGATGATCTGGAGGTTGGTAGAACCCATGGCCTGCGCGGCTTCCAGAATGCCGTGGTCGATCTCGTCCAGCGAGCCTTCCACCATACGCGCCACATACGGGAAAGCGCTGATGATCAGCGGAAAGATGATGGCTCGCGTACCGATGGCGCGCCCCATCACGGCGCGCGTGACGGGAAACAGCATTGCCAGCAGGATGATGAAGGGGATCGAGCGGAGGAAGTTGATCACACCGCCCAACAGCGCGTTGAATGCAGGCGCGGGTAGAATGTGTCCCTTGCGGGTGATAACCAGCAACACCCCCAGGGGAAGCCCCACAAGGTAGGCAAAGAATGCAGACCAGAGGGTCATATACAGGGTATCCGCCGCGCCTTGCGCAAGCAGCGGCCACAGTTTGTCAAAGCTCATTGCGGGTTGACCTCCTCGATGGTCAGGTTGTATTGCGCAAGGGCATGGGTCAGCCGCGTATAGGCCTGCGCGTCGGTCGGACGGGCGATGATCATCTGGCCATACGCTTTGCCGCCCAGCGGGTGGATGTTGGCCGAAAGGATGTTGACATCCACACCGGTTTCACGGCTTACCTGGCTGATAATCGGCTGCTCTGCGGCCTGGCCGTCAAATACGATGCGCAGGGCAGGTTTCTCCGGTTGCGCTTCGGTTTCGCTCGGCAGCACGCCGAACAACCGCCGCCCCGCCTGGCTTTTGGTATGGCGGAACACTTCGTCCACGGTGCCCTGCTCCGCCAGTTTGCCCCCGTCCAGAATGGCAACCTTGTTGCAGATTTGCCGAATGACCGTCATTTCGTGGGTGATCAACACCACGGTGATACCCAGCGTAAGGTTGATTTGCTGGAGCAGCGCAAGAATGGATTGCGTGGTCAGGGGGTCAAGCGCGCTGGTGGCTTCGTCGCAAAGCAGCATCTCCGGGTTGCTCGCCAGCGCGCGGGCGATGGCGACCCTTTGCTTCTGGCCGCCGCTTAACTGGCTAGGGTAAGCGGCAGCTTTATCTGAAAGCCCAACCAAGGCGAGCAATTCTTGAACCCGCGCATCGGCCTGTTTACGGGGCACCCCTGCAATCTCCAGCGGGTAACGCACATTGCGAGCGACTGTTTTTTGCGAAAGCAGGTTAAACTGCTGGAAGATCATCGCCATACGGCGGCGTGTGGCGCGCAGTTGGCTTGCGTTCATGCGCAGCACATCCTGCCCATCTACCAGCACCTGCCCGCGTGAGGGCGTGTCCAGCCGGTTCAGGCAGCGGATGAGCGTGCTCTTTCCTGCGCCGCTCATCCCGATAATGCCATAGATATCACCTTTTTCGATGGTCAGATCCACGTGATCCAGCGCGACCACATCCCCATCCGCCATGGGGTAAACTTTGCTCAACCCGCGAAGCGCAATGTGGGGATGAACCGCCGCCCTGTTATCGGATTGGTCAGGCCATGCGGTTTCTGCAATGGTTTCCATTGGATAGCACCCTCCTTTGATACAAACAAAAAGCCCGCCTCACGCAATGCGAGGCGGGCTTGGCCGGTTATGATACCATCAAGCGACGCAACACAAAAAGCGCGAGCAAGAATCGCACGCACGCATCATGCACATCGACATGGCACATGGTTTCGTCACGTGGACCCCTCCTCGCCTGGCGTTGCCGCCTTGATGTGTGCACTATAGCACAGGACATTTTATCTTGTCAACCACCCGACACGATGTTTTTAGCAGCCTGCCTTGCAGGTACCCGGGCAGGAACCTTGCGATAACTTATGGATGATGGGCATCAGCCAAACAGATATTTCGTTTGCGCTGGCGTAAGCGTATCGATTTTTATGCCCAGCGCGGTGAGCTTGCGCAGCGCCACACCCTGATCGATATCCGCGGGTACGGCATGCAGCGCGCTTGGGAGCATTTTCCCGTGCTCCGCCATATGGCGAGCGCAAAGCGCCTGCAAGGCAAAACTCATATCCATGATTTCGGCGGGGTGACCATCCGCGGCGGCAAGGTTCACCAGGCGGCCTTCAGCCAGCAGGTAAATGGTCTTGCCATCAGGCAGCACATAAGCTTCGATGTTTTTACGGGCCTCATAGCGCTGCGTTGCCAAAGCGCGCAGGCCGGATACATCCACTTCCACATCAAAATGACCGGCATTGCACACCACGGCGCCCTGTTTCATGTTTTGCATATGCTCGGGAGTGATTACACTGTGGCAGCCTGTAACGGTCACAAAAAAGTCGCCGTAGGCCGTGGCCTGCGCCATGGTCATCACATCAAAGCCATCCATAACGGCCTCGATGGCTTTGACAGGTTCCACCTCGGTGACAATGACCTTTGCGCCCAGTCCCTTGGCGCGCATGGCAACGCCCTTGCCGCACCAGCCGTATCCTGCCACCACAACCGTGGTGCCGCTGACGACCAGATTGGTGGTGCGCATGATGCCATCCCACACGCTTTGCCCCGTGCCGTAACGGTTGTCAAAGAGATGCTTGCAATCCGCATCGTTGATGTTGAACATCGGGAACCGAAGATTGCCGGCTCTTTCACGCGTTTGCAGGCGGATGATGCCTGTGGTGGTTTCCTCATTGCCGCCGCGCAGCTTCACCGCCCATTCGGGGTGTTCTTCATGCAGGATGTGTACCAGATCGCCGCCGTCATCGATGATCACATCAGGCAGTACAGAAAGCGCCTTACAGCAATCAGCATGAAGCGCCTCAGGCGTGCAGCCATGTTTTGCCAGTACGGTAACGCCGCTTTCGGCCAGCGCGGCGCATACGTCATCCTGCGTGCTTAAGGGGTTGCTGCCCGTGGCATACACTTCTGCGCCGCCCTGATGCAATACTTGCGCCAGATAGGCGGTTTTGGCCTCCAGATGGATGCTCATGACCACGCGCAATCCGGCAAAGGGCTTGTCGCGGGTAAATTCATCTGCGATGGTATTGAGCACGGGCATGTGCCGTTTGACCCATTCGATTTTCTGCCTGCCCTGCGGCGCCAGGGAAATATCATGGATAATCGATTGCATATCGGTAACCCTCCAGTGCATAGCGTTAGAACAGGCTTCGATTATACCACGATCAAGCGCTGTGCACCAACCCTGAAAATATAGAACACCACCGACCGCATTTCTCGGTCGGTGGTGTTTTGATTGCACTGATGCAAAGGGCGGCGGATTAATCCAGCATATGCCGGATCGCGTCCTTGCCGCGTGCGCCTACGGCTTGCTGGGCAACTTTGCCATCTTTGAGCACAATCAGGGTGGGGATGCTCATAACGCCATAACGGGCGGCGATTTCGGGATTCTCATCCACGTTGAGCTTGCCAACCTTATAAGCAGTGCTTTCTTCGGCAAGTTCAGCCACCAAAGGGCTGATCATCTTGCAGGGGCCGCACCAATCCGCGTAAAAATCGATCAGAATGGGCACATTGCTTTGCAGTGCTTCGGTATCAAAATTATCCTTTGTGAGTTTAATAACAGCCATGTTTTTATTTCCTCCTTCCAATTTGGAACAATCATACGATACCCCGCTTATCAGGAGGTGAAACAGGGTTTATGGATTTTTTACTCCTCACCGGCGAAGGAAGCAACACTTCGTTCCATCGCGTTGAAACGCGTGATGTTCTTGAGTCGATCGTTTTCCATCTGGCGTTTCATGGTGTTCATGTTGGAACTCAGCGGGCCGATGCGATAGCTGAACATCACGTTGGAGTTGGGGAATCGCTGGTAGAAATAACGCTTGATGCGCTCCATGACCATGCGGCCACTGTCCATATTGACGGTGGGGAGCAGCAGCGCGTATTGAGAGGGGCTGAAGTGCGTTATGGTATCGCCTTTGCGCAGGTGCGCCTTGAGCACATCGCTCAAACCCTTCATGATATCATCCAGCTTCAGGGGCGAGAGGGGCTCGCCATCCATGCTGGTGATCATGATCATGGCGATATACATGCTGGAACCCAAACGCTCAAGGTTACGCATCTGCATGTTGTAAATCTCGCGGAAAACGGCGTACTCACACTCAAAAGCGCCATGCACATCGCCAAACTCCGCCAGTTCGTCACGGATGGTGTCGATGTTCATATCCAGCGTATCGCCTGCCTGGATAATCTGCTTGTAAAAATCCTGTATGCCTTCCGGGGGTTTTACACCCAGGTAGCGGAAGTGCATGTTGGTCACGTGTTTATATTGCATCAGCGCTTCGTTGTTACGGCTTGTCTTGACCAGCGCCTGCATCAGTTCCAGATGCAGCCGTTCGTCAAAGGGATCCGTTTCCAGCGCAAAACGGCAGTTCTGAATAATTTCCTCGTAACGCTCTGCCCCTTTGAGAAGCGCCAGATACCCGTAAACGATTTTGATGTACTGGCTGTGCAGGTTTACGCTGCGGCTGATGGCCCAATCATCCTGATCGTTGCCTGCCAGCAGGTCCCCGGTATAGAGGGTGAGCACTTTCTGGTAGAGTGTGTTGGCATCGTCCGTCAGGTTCGTGCAGCCTTCCAGCCGCTGCGCCAGATGCTCAAACTCGAACATATCTACCGTCATGTTGGGGAGCAACTGGAAGCGGTAACCGCCGCGGCTGGCGGCGATGCAGTTGCCAAGCCCCTCGCTGCAGGTGTTGAGGATGGCGCGGAAACGGCTGATGAGCGTTTTCAGCGCGTTCTCCGGGTTGGTGCTTTCTTCGTTCGGCCATAGAACTTCAATAAGCTTGTAATTCAAGATGACCGCATCCTCTTTGAGGATGAGGTATTGCAACAGCGACATGCCTTTCTTCGATTTTGCGATGACCTGATCGAAGCACTCATTGTTGACAAAAAGGCTGAAGCCGCCAAACATGCGAATATGAATCTGATCGGGCATAGATACTCCTCACCTGAGGCCGCTGGGCAGCCTCACCAAATGATAAACAATCACAGTATAACAATAACACGTGAAAAGTTCAAGGGCATGCGGTGGCAATGGAAGCAAATTCTTACAAACGGGTTTGCATCCGCGCGTTCCACCAAAAAAGGGTGGCAATTTTGATGGGTTTGTCGTATACTATTTTTGGGAATCAGCACCGAGGAGGCATGGATGTATGCAACAGCAGCATAAACCTTACCCTGGGCAGAACCAGGAACCGCCGCAGCCGCGCCGCAAACGGCCTGGCAGGGCAGGACGCATGTTTCGCGGGTATTTGATGATTGCAGGCGCTGTGGCTACCATCGCGGGCTTGATACTCTTGCTGGTGAGCATCTTTGTGGAAATCGAGAAATGGACGATATAACGAAGCGTGACGGGAGGTCAAGCGCACATGAACAATTATCCCCCCAACCCGAATTATGACGAACAAAGACCCCCGCGTAAACGCAGGCTCGGGCTCAGGCGTTTGTTTCGGGGTCTGTTTCTGTTGATCGTATGCTTTGCGATTGCTTTTGTGGCTGTGCGCTTTGGCCCCAGCCTCTACCGGCGTTTCTTTGGCAACGGCAATACGACATGGATCAGCCAGCGTTTTGGCGAAGAACTCAAGGAAAAAAACGAACTGGTGGTGCTGGAAACCACCATAACAGGCGAGGAAACAGCACAGCAGAACGCATGGCTCATCGGCACGGTGCAGGAAGTGAGCATGCCCTATGTGTTTAGCATGAGCTTTGTGGTTGACCTTAGCCTGGCAGATGTCAGCGTAAACGAAGCGGGCGATACCATCATCGTGCGATTACCATCCCCGGTCGCAAGGTACCCCAAGCTGACTGTGGACGAGAGCAAAATGAAAAAGTCTGATCTGCTCTACCCGCTCACCCCGGAGCGTTACGCAGAGATCAAAAATGAAATCGAGCAGCGGCTGACCGAGGAGAGCGCGACCAAGCAGGAGAACCTGGACGCAGCGTGGAAGACCGCCGTGCGGAACATGGAGAACCTGTTCAAAACCATCGCCGAGCGCAGTGAGCAAGGGGTGACCTGCGATATTCAGGTGATACGGGATGATCGGCTTGCAAACCCGACCCATGCGCCTGCCGAGGAAACCACGCAGGTTGAAGCGGCAGACGCTGCCTGAAACCCCTTGCGAACCTGATAAAGAACAAACACCGCCCGCGTCGAACAGACGCGGGCGGTGTTTGTTAAACCTTGCAGGAGGCATATGTGCTCTATTGCTTGCCTTGCGGGCGGTTCGCTCGCCTTGCTGGTTTGCTGGGGCATACGGCATGGGGCATCATCCGCACGCACCCCTTGCGCAATGCAACGATGCCTGTCAAGGAATCGTAGCCGTTGACAGCAAGCGTACTACCGCGCCAGTTGATAGATGGCCACAAAATCGCTGCGGTGCAGCTTGATGTACTCGCCTACGGTTGCTTCGTCATTGGGCAGCGCGCGATTTGCCAACGCCTCAAAATCCGCGTTTTCCAGACCGATGTCGCGAAGGCGTGTTGGCATGCCCAAGGAGCGATAGAAGGCTTCCAGACGACGGATGCCCTCCAGTGCAATATCTGTTTGATTGCCTGTGCTTTGGGGCACATCCAATACTTCCATGGCAAACTGTGCCAGCTTTTCGGGATACTGCGCGGTTGCGTGCCGCATCCAGGCGGGGAACACAATGGCAAGGCCGGCGCCATGGGCGATATCAAAGCTCGCGCTAAGCTCATGCTCCACTTTATGGCTGCCCCAATCGCCGATGCGGCCCGTATGCAGAAGCGTGTTATGGGCAAGCGCGCCCGTCCACATCAATTCAGCACGGGCGTCATAATCATCCGGTTTCGCCATAACCTTGGGCGCGTTGTTCAGCACGGTCTTGATGCCCGCGGTAATCAGGCGATCCGTCAGCTCCACATGGGGTACGCGGGTAAAGTAGCGCTCCATCATGTGCGCCATGATATCCACGCAGCCGCAAGCGGTTTGGTAGGGCGGCAGGGTGAAGGTCCATTCCGGGTTCATGATGGAAAAAGCGGGCACATTGGTGACTGAATTATAGCCGCGCTTCAACATGCCGTTTTCATTGGTAATGACGGAGGAGTAACTCATTTCACTGCCTGCCGCGGGAATGGTGAGGATGGTGCCCAGCGGCAATACTGCTTTGGGTGTGGCTTTGGCACTATAAAAATCCCACACGTCGCCATCGTAAGGCACGCCGTTTGCGATACCCTTGGCTGTATCAATGGCGCTGCCGCCGCCCAAAGCCAATACCAGGGTCACTTGCTCGCGGCGGCATATTTCAATGCCTTCATACACACGCGAAAGGCGAGGATTGGGCACGATGCCGCCCAGCTCCCAAACGGTAATGTTTTGCGCTTGCAGCGCCGCCATCACCTGATCAAACAAACCGCTGCGCTTGACGCTGCCGCCGCCATACACCAGCAGCACGCGCGTGCCATAGCGCAGCGCTTCGGAACCGAGTTGAGAAAGGGCGTTTCTTCCAAAGATGATTTTTGCTGGATTTTGAAAAACGAAGTCAATCATGGGTATTCACTCCTTTGGCCTGCTAGCAGCCGCAACGCTGCCCGGGATGCAGACGGCCGTATACCTGTGGAGGCGCATCCCTTACCAGCCCATTATACTATGGATGTCTGTTTGCGTAAAGAAAACAGGGCGGCACGCAATGGCGCCGTCCTGTTTTTGAAGGTTATGCTTCCTCCGGGGTGATCATCACCTGTACGCCCGGCAGCAGCTGCGCCAGCGTTTGGGCAATGCCTTGGGCGTGCTCACCGCCACCCATGATGATCTGCCGCGTGCCGCAACTACTGGCAAACTCCGCCATGGCCGTGGGCGCAACATCCGCGGTAAGCACGGTCATCTCCGCGCCCGCCTCGCCGGAAAGCGCATACAGGTAATCAAGCGCCTGCGCGTCAAGCGTGGGTTTCTCGGGCTGTTCGTCGTCGTTGATGACTACATGCAGCACATGCAGTGGGCTATGTTGCTTTAGTGCGAGATCCGCGCCGTGCCGGATGAGCCTTGCGCACGCACGCTGCAAGGTCACCAGCACCAGTACGGGTGCGTTTTGTTCCATGTTCAGTTCTCCTTTGGCGCGGGTTCAAGTTTTGCGATCATTCGATTATTACTCAAAACCCGTACGCGCATCCCCTGCGTAACCTCCGGCAAACCTTTGAGCGCATCGATGTAAAAGAGTCTCTCGTCGTTGGGATCGTTGTCGTGGCCGATGTTGAGAATCATGGCGTGGCAGTCCAGCCCCTCGTTATCCTTCGCTTCCGCATCCAGGGAGACGATAGCGCCTTCCGCTTCCCGTAGGAAGTTGCCCAGCATATAGTTGACATGCGTATGGTAACGTTTGGCGGGCAGCAGGTATACTTCCTGAAAAAAGAGGAAATAGGCGCCGCCCAGCATAGTCAGGAGCGCGGTGATTGGCCAGCCGCTCTCATTCCTGTGAAGGCGGAAAGCGATAAATGAAGCAACGGATAACAACAGGAGAAGTGCGGCGGGCACATACACCAGCCACCTGCGTTTGGCAAGCTCAGCACTGGCCGCCTCGCGATCCGCCTGGGTGTAGTACAACAGTTCATTCATGGGCATTTTCCTTTTTTGCGCCGATGCGCTGCATCAGCTTGATGGACACAAAAAACAGCAACAGTACCAAAAACACACCCAACAGGCCAAAAACCGTTGTCACAAGACCTTTCATGGGCAGGGAGAGCGCCACAAGCCCTGTGGGGGCGGCTGTTTCTGCCGCTGTCACCACGGCTTCGGAAGCCATAGATAACCAAGCGCCAAGCATATTGTAACCCTTCTTTCCTGTTCCTGCTTTGGTCTACCAGCCGATAACAAGCCCAACCAGCGTGATCACAAGGCCGCCGGCTACGATGGAACCGAGCTGACCGGAAACGTTGGCGCTGATGGACTGCATGAGGATGAAGTTGTACGGGTCTTCCGCCTTTGCCATCTTCTGGATTACACGGGCGCTCATGGGGAAGGCGGAGATGCCCGCCGCGCCGATCATCGGGTTGATCTTGTTTTTGCGGAAGAGGTTTATCAATTTGGCGAACAGCACGCCGCCAGCGGTATCAAACACGAAGGCTACCAAACCAAGCCCCAAAATTAAAAGCGTATCCCAACGCAGGAAGTTTGCCGCCACCATGGTAGAGCCGATGGTAAGGCCAAGCAAGATGGTCACCAGGTTGGCAAGCTCGTTCTGTGCTGTTTTACTGAGGCGTTCCAGCACGCCGCATTCGCGCAGCAGATTGCCGAACATCAGGCTGCCCACCAGCGGCGCGCTCATGGGCACGATGATGCCCGCCAGCGCCGTTACCACGATGGGAAACAGAATAAGCGCCACGCGCGGAGCGCGCTGCTCGGTATAGGTCATCCTGATGGTGCGCTCCTTTTTGGTGGTAAGCGCGCGGATGACCGGCGGCTGTATCACCGGCACAAGCGACATATAGCTGTAAGCGGCTACAGAGATGGGCGCCATATACTCCGTGAGTTTGAAGTGGTTGGCCACATACAGTGTGGTAGGACCATCCGCCGCGCCGATGATGCCGATGGCCGAGGCCAAACGGAGTACCAGACTTTGCTTTTCGGGGCCTTCCGCCATGGCGATCACATCCGGCAGTACATTGGGGATGAGGAACAGCGCGAGCAGGAACGTGGCAAAGATGCCAAACTGCGCCGCGGCGCCAAAGAAGATCATGGTAGGTTCTTTGAGCAACGGGGAAAAGTCAATCATTGCGCCTACAGCGATGAAGATCAGGATAGGAAACAGTTCGTTCTTAATGCCAGCATTGAACAGCACTGTCAGGAATCCTTCCGAGCCCAATACGCTGGCCGCGGGGTTGCCGGTGACCGCGTCGATGATCGGCGGCAGGTTGGCGAGGATTGCCCCAAAGCCAATGGGTAGAAGCAATGCGGGTTCGTAGTCCTTCTTG
This sequence comes from Clostridiales bacterium Firm_11, assembly GCA_001604105.1. Lineage (GTDB taxonomy): Bacteria > Bacillota > Clostridia > Christensenellales > Aristaeellaceae > CAXXOK01. The sequence continues at coordinate 219,895 of LVAQ01000024.1, read as the reverse complement.
ATGGCAAGGTAGATGAGAATCCCTGCGATTGTGAACATGATGAGGGTTTTTACGCCCTCAAACGTACCCATGTAAACAACACCGGAGAACAGCTCTTTAAGCAGAGCCCATACGTCCACGGATAGGTTCCCCCTTACTGTAAGATGAAATATCTTCGGTGTATTATATCATTTGCGCCCTTTTGTGTCAAAGCTGGGGAGAGGGGCACAGGCGCTTTTCAAACACGGTGAAATGGTCTCCCCATAAGGTTGCGATGCATACGCGGGTGTATCCGGCACTTGTAAAAAGTGCGGTTGCGGGGTTGTTGCGCACATCGCAGAGAAGGTGCAGCGCGTCCGCGCCCAGCTGCGCCGCCTGCGCCTCGGCAAGGGACAGGAGCCGTTTGCCCAGGCCGCGCCGCCAGCGGGCTGGTTCAACGCACAGGCGCGTGAGCAATAAGGGCGCAACGCAGGGCGCGAAAGGATATCCTTGCCCGCGCAGCACATCATCCGGGGCGAGTGTTACACTGCCCACAGGATGTCCTTCCCATAACAGCAGATACAGCCATCCGTGGGTCAGGTCATCTGATAAGATGGCGGGGGTAGGGTAATCATCTTGCCAACAGGTGGCTTCTTCCATGGCGCAGGCATGCCAGATCGTCCAAACCGTTTGTTGATCCTGCGCGGATGCCTGTTTAAGACTTGTGTTTTCCATAGTGGGACTCCTTTGCCAGGCGGCACAGCGGGCAGTACAGTAAGCGAGAGCGCCGGATGGTGGAAGGGGAAACCCGGGTTTACATCGGCATGGTGCAGTTTGCCAGCGTCACAGGCTACAGGGGTACATGACGGCTTGCATCCCGCCGCGCCTTGCCGGCGGTATAGTCCGCCCGTTCTTCATCGGTTTCCAGCGCGAGGGTGGGCACAGGCGTGGGGTTTTGCTGGGTATCCAGCGCCACCATGGTCAGATAGGCGCGGTTCACGTGCGCGCGTGTTACCGCGCGGCAGGATGCGTTCTCCACATAGGTATCCACGCACACCAGCATGCTGGTTTTGCCAACATAGACCATGCGCCCCTGCAGCATCACAATATCGTTGAGTTCCACGGGCGCGAGAAACTCCAGCCGATCGATGGCGGCGGTGGTAACTTCGCAGGCGCTGTGGCGACGGGCAACGACGGCGGCGACCACATCCACCCATTCCATCAGCTTTCCGCCAAACAGGCGAAAGCTTTGATTGCAATCACCGGGCATGATGATATGAACCTGCTCTGCGCGGCTGTAGGATACGCTTCGGCTCAGGGTTGCGGGGGAAGGGCAGGGTTCAGTCATCGGGATTCCTCTCTTTCGGTGGGGGTGTGTTGGGCGGTATACGTATGGGTTTTTCACAGGCGGCAAGTAACTGGTTCAGCGGCGCGCTGCGCAGCGCTGGATCAATGCATGTAAGCAGGAGCAGTTCCCGCTTGGGCAGGGGATGCAGGGTAAACAGATCCGGGAATTTATCCACCAGATGCCGCAGCAAAACGCTTTCCCGAAAACTGCCGTGCGCCGCGGCGGTGAACTGGGTTGCGGCCTGTACTTCCCGTACCAGCAACAATAGAAGGCGCTTGGGCGCGACGATGGCCGAACCGTCAGGCTCGCCATCAACCCACGCAATGTGTACGCGATCATCCATGAGCGGGGCAAAATCCAACAGCGCGTCCGGGCAGATGGGGTGAGGAAGGGTATCGATATCCAACCACATCATGTGGGAAAAACTGGGGTAGGCGCGTGTGGTGCGCTGCAATAGCAGGAGCTTGCTGCGTCGCATCAGTTGCATGGGGGTCATGCCCTCGGCCAGCAACGCGCGCGGCAACAGGGAATTGTCGGGATAGGCGAGGGTATTGGGGAAGCGCGAGCGTAAAAACCGTTCCATTTCTCCGCCCGCATACAGGGTCAAAGGCAGGTGCTTGAGCCCCATGAGGTTCGCAAAGCGAAGCATATAGGCCTGTGGCGGCTTGAGCGCCTCCGCCTGATCGATAAAGGCGGTCACCACCAGCGGCGCGGGCGGGTCTGGACGGCGCAGCAGCAGCCGTGCGTAATGGCCAAGCGCCAGAAAGAGCGGCAAGCGTTGCGGATAAACATCTTCCACGGTGAACAGGCCATGCTGCGCGCGTATGCTGATGGTTTGGCGCGCATAGGATAAACCCGCCAACTGCTCAAAGCGAGTTAACACCGTAGGCGGCAATATTTCGGGGCCGGGCTTTGTCAGCGTGGAAACCAGTCTGCCTTGCAGCAACGGCCACAGCGGCGCCTTGTCCAGCGCGTATAGGGGAAAGCCTGCCACGTAGGCGGCAATCGAAAGTGTTTCCATCGCGGGATCCGTGGCGTGCAGGAAACCAATCCTGCCAAAGAGAAACGCAGGATCAATCAGCATCGTTTTTACCGGACGTACGGCATTCACCAGCGCGATACCCGCGCCCAGGAGAGCCGAACCATCGCTCGCAAACCCGACCGCAGCCGGTAGATACGCCTGCGCGGCGCTATCCTCGCCCCGTATGGTGGCCGTAAGCAGCGCTTTTGCGTTGCCTAGCTTCCGAAATCGTTGATGGATAACTGTGTCCCATCGCGGGGCAAAGCCATATTCGCCATGCAGGAGCAGGAAATGCGTTTCATCGGTTAGAAGCGCGGGGATGGAGGCAAGCTTGGTGGCGTCGTCATAAAAAAGGATATCCCCCGGGTTGAGCGCGCCGGTAGCAAGCGGCTGCGCATCCAGTGCATCTGCAAAGGAAAGCGGCATCGCAAAGCGCAGCCCGTAGGGTCTTTGCGCGGCTGCAATGGCTGCCAGTGCCATATCCATCGCCGCATCGGCATCAGGCAATCCGCTGAGCACGACCAAAAGGCGCGGGTTGAGCATGAAGCTTCTCCTTAAGCAGGTTTTAACGTTACTTCGGCGGCTAACCGATTCATGGAACAGGGTTGCATGTCATGCATACGCGCCGTACGCTTGTTGCGGAAAGACCGCCGTTCCTCCTTCATCATACGGATGGAACTGCCTTCCGTCAAGGGGCAGGCTTGTGCCGTCAGGACAAGGCATACAGGGGGCCACCCAAGTCCCGGATAAAGCATCACGATTCTACGGCGTTGGGTCAGAATCCGCGCCTCCGGTTTGCGGGAGAACGGCGCAATAGGCTTGCAGAACACCATCCACCGCGTGCGTCACGCTCAGCAACCTTGCATGGGTAAGCATTCCATCCGCTTGCACGAGCGCGATGGGTTCATCCAGCTCTGTAGAACCTTCCGCATGCCGTTCAACTATGTGGGCAAGCATATCCGCGCCCATAGCGGGTACAGTGCTGCCGTCCTGGGCAAGTGATGTCAACGTGGTCATGGGACGACTCTCCAGCAAGGCAGCGGGCGGATCGGTTAGTTTATATACACCGATGGGAACAGGCAGACGTTCCAGCGTCTCCGCCATATCCATGCGTGCCCGTTTCAGATCGGTGATGTCCTGTATAACGGCAAAAATACGCGTATGCCCGGGCGGGTGATCCGCGAAGATGGCGTTTTGCGAACGCATCCAAAGCGTACGGCCATCCTTATGAAACACACGGTACTCGATGGTGTAGGGTTGGCGTGTGCGCAGCAGTTGCCGGGTGTTCTCCTGAAAACGAGGAACATCATCCGGATGCACGCCAATGAAAGATTGGGTTTCGTCAAAAAGCGGTTCATCTTCACCGTAACCGACCATGCGGCGGTAGCCGCCGCTGAGGTAGAGAATGTGCTGGGCATCCCCAAACACCTCATACACACCCAGGCCGACCATAAAATTATCCGAAAACGCCTGAAAGCGCGTTTGCTCATCAAGCAGGCTTTCACGAACCTTCATCTGCTCGTCGATTTCGTTGATGGCGGAAACGCAGCGCCCGATACGGCCGTTTTCGTCCGTGATAAAGGTGGAAAGCACACGGCACCAGATAGGCTGCCTTGCCTGATCCAGCAGGCGCAGGGTAACCGCCGCGTTGCCGTGCGCGATCAGGTTATTGACAAACGAGCGGAAAATGCTTACATCCCCCTGATACACATACGGCTCCATATCCTTATAAGAACGAAGCTGGGTAAAATCAAACACACTTATCGCAAAGCGGTCAAAGCCCGAAGAATGGCTAACCCGGCATGTTTCCATATCCAGTTCTATGAGCGATGTGCCCAAATGCTCCATCATGGCCTGATACCGCGCCTGTTCCTGTTGTTTGAGTTGCAGCCACTGGTTTTCCTTGTGTAAATCATCGGCACGCTTGCGGCTGCTTATATCGGACAGGCACAGCAAATAAACTTCATCCGCAACATCGGTTTGCGGTACGCGGATGAATGTAAAGGAAAACCAATGCTGCGAATGTGCGTCCAGGTTTACTTTGCGTTCGACCCAATAATGGATGTTGGGGCTTTTTCGCAGCAACAGACGCAGATACCCATCGGTGAAGATGAGCTGCTCCAGCTCTTCATCCGGCTCGCTGAGCATACCCCCCAGAATATCCCCGAGCGCTTGCAGCGGACGCTCCTCGGGCGTTATGGGCTTCAGCCCACCGGCGGTATAGATGGCGCGCATGGTTTGCCGCGTCAGGTTCATTTCAAATATGCCGGAATACACGCTGCGCAAAATCATGGTGTAGTTTTTCAGCGCCCGTGATTGCTCAAACTCTTTTTGCTCGGTCACATCGGTAAACGTGAAACAGAACACATCGTTGGCGCCCGCTTTGCCCAGATGTTTGATACGCGCCTCCAGCCACGTCGTGCGCCGATCCCGTACGTGGATGTGCCTGCAAACGCAGCGTTCCACACGCCCGTTAGCGGACGCGTGCTCACATTGATCCATCAATGCTTGACGATCATCCGCGTGGACGTTAAAAAGCGCTTCCTGCGAGCCTTCAAATACCTGTTGCGGGGTGCAGCCGAATAATTCGAAGTAACCGTCGTTGACACGGCGTATCTCCAATGTTTCGCCGCTGCGTTCGTAGATGCCCATGGCGCCGATCATCCCGTTAAAGAGCGTATCGGCTTGCGGGCTGCTGTTCCACAGGCAGGCAAGATCCACGGTACCCTGCGCCATCGGCAGATCGGGTTCAAGAGGGGTAATGCTCTCTGTGATGTATTGGGCGGTGTAGCTTTGCACGCTCATTGGCCGGGCAAACAGGTATCCCTGCACATGATCGCACCCGATGGAACGCAGGAAGCTGAGCTGATCCCATGTCTCTACGCCCTCTGCGACCACGGGCATATGCAGCCACTTGGCCATGCGTACCACGCTGGTAAGGATGCTGGCGGCGCGGGGGTTGGTATTCAACTTGGCCAGAAAGCGCATATCCAGTTTGAGCGCATCCACCGGCATATCCATCAGCACGTTCAGGCTACTGTAACCGCTGCCAAAATCATCCATAAGGATGGCAAAACCCGCGGTGCGTAGCTTTTCGATGCTCACGGCAAGCGCTTCGGGATCCTTGGCATAGGCGCTCTCGGTGATTTCCAGCCGCAGTTGCGCAGGGCTTACGCCGTGCTGGGAAACCAGCGCCAGCATCTGTTCGCACAGGTTTGGGTTGTACAGGTCAATACGGCTTACATTGACGGAGATGGGCATGGCATAGTCGATGGCGTTCCAGCTTGCCAGCAGTTCGCAGGCGCGCTCCCAAATATAATGATCCAGCTTGGCGATAAAGCCGTTGCGTTCAAACAGGGGGATGAAGGAGCCAGGCATTACCAGCCCGCGCGTAGGATGCTGCCAGCGCACCAGAACCTCCGCGCTCACCGGCTGGCGGCTGTCCACCCCGAAAATTGGCTGCAGGTAGATCTGGAACTGCCGCTGTTCCAGCGCATCTTCCATTTCATCCAGAAACGTATTTTCCTCAAGCATCGCCTGCCGTAGCTGATCGTCGTAATAGGCATAGCGGCGCATAGCGTTGCCTTTGATGGTTTTAAGCGCCATCATGGCACGATCGCACATATGGTGTACGGGCACGTTGATGTTGCGTATGGCGTAGATGCCAAAACAGGTGCGGATATGGTAATCGAGACGCTGCTGCTTAAGGCCGCGATCCACCAGTTGGATAACGCGCTCCATATCCAGCAGTTTTTCCGGCAAACAGGCAACGAAATGATCCGACTCCATGCGCGCGTAGGTACCCACCCGATGGAGCAAGCGCTTCATCCGCTGCGCAATCGTAATGAGGATGCGATCGCCCACCTCTTTGCCAAACAGGTCGTTGACAACTTTGAAGCGCTCAATATCCAGTACGACAATCACATAGGCGCAATCCCGATTGGCCTGGAGCATTTCCGCGGTTTTTCGGTAAAAGGCTTCGCGGTTGATGATGCCGGTAAGGGCATCGTGCTCCGCGCGGAAGTACAGCTCTTTCATCATTTGTTCGGTACGCGCTTCGTTTTCTTTTTCGCGTGTTACATCCAGATAAACGGCGCAGCAAAGCTGACCCTGCCCCACAGGAGTGGCTGAAAGGCGTACCCAGCGCAGGGTACCCGCTTTGGTGATGATGCGAAAGACCTCGTCCACAGGCTGTGGGGTAAGGGTGTAGGTTTGAAGCACCCGGGCAATCAAAGCATGGTCGCGGGCATCTACCAGTTTAAGGAGGTCATTTTCCATGATCTGGGTGTATTCCTGTGCCGTATAGCCGGCCATGCTGCAAAGCACCTGATTATGATAGAGCAGTTTGGGTTTGCTTTCGGTCATATCATAAACGGCGATGCCCCCGGGGACTGCGTTCATGAGCGAATCCAGCTTCAGGTTGCTCTCCGCAAGCGCCTTTTCCGCCATGTGCTGGGGCGTCACATCAGAAAAATCTGCCAGGAAAAGGGGCGCTTCATGCCCCTCGTAATGGATGGGAAGCGCGCGCAGGCGCAGGTAAACCGAGTTCAGCGGCGCGCGGGGAACCTCCAACGTAAAGTCGATGGGCTCACCGCTTTGCAGATGCAGGTGCATGCCGCCAAGGATGGCTTCTGCTTTTGCTTTGGGCAGGTAAGCAAGCATGTCTTCCTCCGGGGTGCACTCACGGCGCAGCAGCAGGCGCATACCGTTGATGTATGCTTCGTTAGCATACAGGGTCTTAACGCTGCCGTTGTCATACTCAAACACCGCCACCCCCGTGCTGATGCCGTCAATCACGGCATGCAGCTGTAAGGCGCGGTGTCGGCTGGAATAGAGCGTCTGCCCGTCGTATAGTCGCCTTAGGTTGTTAAGCTGTAGAGCCAATACCGAAGGAATCATCGGGCGGATAATCAGCTCATCCGCGCCGGATTCGCAGCCTTCGACGATATTCTTAAGGTCCCCGCGATCCATGCCCAGCCCGATCACTGTTTTTTCGTTTTTTGCGTGCGACCGAACTTCCCTGAGCAGGGCGAGGCTTTCTTCCATGGATTGTTCCAGATTGATTATCAGGATGGCGATTGCTTGATGAGACGCAATGAAGGAAAGAGCCTCTTCGCGGGTATCAACACGCGTTACATGAAACTCCGGCTCAAAGACAAGCGTGGAGGAGAAACGTTTCGCGTCATCCACGATGAGCACATGTTGCTGTACGCTCATGGCTTCCTCCTCCTGTACCGCTTTTTCTTGTTGCCATGTAAAGTGATGATGAAGGATGACCGGCTACGCTACATTGTATCAAAAGCCTTGTCTGCTTTCAAGTTGATTATGGTTTCCATAAAAGGGGACGATGTGAAAGAATTTTTCTTGTAATATTGATCGCATTTGTTACACGCCGTGCCGCCGCACAATGCCTTGCGGGGTTGCATGTTCAGGGGATTCTGTTATAATACTTGCGTTATGATACAATCTACGCGGTTTATGACCGTGCCTAACCAAGAAAGGATGATCTACTTGCCAAACCCAACCTTTACAATCACCATGCAGAACGGCGGCGTCCTGACAGGTGAGCTGTACCCGGATATCGCACCCCAATCCGTCGGTAACTTTATTGCGCTGGCTAACAGCGGCTTCTATGACGGGTTGATCTTCCATCGCTGCATCCCGGGTTTTATGATCCAGGGCGGCTGCCCCAAGGGTCAGGGCACAGGCGGCCCCGGGTATGCCATCAAGGGTGAATTTGCCCAAAACGGCGTGCCAAACCCGATCAAGCATACCGTCGGTGTGCTGAGCATGGCGCGTAGCATGATGAAGGACAGCGCCGGTTCCCAGTTTTTTGTGATGACCAGTGACAGCCCCCACCTTGACGGCGCGTATGCTGCTTTTGGCAAGGTGCTCATGGGCATGGATGTTGCCGAGGCAATCGTCAGCGTACCGACCGACAGGAGCGACCGCCCCACCGTACCACAGGTGATTGGTTCCATTCGTGTGGAAACGTTTGGGCAGGTATATCCTTTCGATCAGCTGTAACAACAGGCGCCATTTCTTGCGTGGTTTTTTGCATGCATGCCATTGGTTGGCAGGCATGCCGCCGCGCGAGGACAGCGCATACGCACGCCGTGGCACGGGGCAATGCCCGTGCCGCGCTTGCCTTGGAGGAAGGGCGCGGCAAATCCGCGTGGCGTGATGCATGAACGGAAAAACGATGGAACTGCTTTCGCCCGCGGGCGACGAGGCGGCTCTGCGTGCGGCGGTATGCGCCGGTGCGGATGCCGTCTATTTGGGTTTTGCCAGCTTTGGCGCCAGAGCCGCCGCCGCTAATTTTGACGCGGAAGCGCTCGCAAAGGCAATCGATTACGCGCATCTATACCATGTGCGCGTGTATGTGACGGTGAATACCCTTGTTAAGCAAAAGGAAATGGAAGCGGTGTATGCCGCCCTGCAAACGATTTATCAGGCGCGTGCCGACGCGGTGATTCTTCAGGACATGGGTGTTTTACGCATGGCGCGGGAGGCGTTTCCCACCCTGGCGCTGCACGCCAGTACCCAGATGGCGCTGCACAGCGCGGCGGGTGCGCGCATGGCGGCCGCCCATGGCGTGAGCCGTGTGGTGCTTGCGCGGGAGTGCACCTTGCGTCAAGCGGCGGAGGTAGCGGCTACAGGCGTGGAGACGGAAGCATTTGTGCACGGTGCGCAGTGTGCCAGTGTGAGCGGGCAGTGCCTGCTTTCCAGCATGGCCGGCGGCCGCAGCGGAAACCGGGGACGCTGCGCACAACCTTGCAGACAGGCGGTCACCTTGGGGCAAAACACCGCCGCCTTGCTATCCATGAAAGATCTATGCCTGCGAGACCGCCTGCCGGAGTTGCAGCAGGCGGGCATCACATCGCTTAAGATCGAGGGTCGGTTGAAACGCGCCGAGTACGTGGCGGTGGTAACACAAAGCTATCGAAAGGCGTTGGACGCGCTGGCACGCGGTACGTTCCGCCCCGCTGACAAAACAGAAAAAGAAGCCCTGATGCAGATATACCACCGAGGCGGCTTTACCGAGGGACACCTCATGGGGGAGGAAGACGCATCCCTGTGCGCCACCGCACGCGTGGGTCACGAAGGCGTCGCCATCGGGAAAATTATCAGCGTACAAAGAGGATTGGCGGTGACAAGCCTGCGGGTACCCTTGAACGATGGGGACAGCCTGCGGGTAGCGAGCCAAACCGATGTGGAACTGCGCTATTCGGGTCATGCGCAGGATACGCGCGCGACCCTGCGCCTGCGTGAAGGCGAAACGGTGCGCGTGGGTGACGCCCTGTACCGCACCGCGGACGCGGCGCAGCTGCTGTGGGCACAGCATATGAAAGAAACGCCCATCCCGGTTCAACTGCGCATTCGCGTGCTTGCGGGAGAGGCGATGATGCTGGAAGCGACCGATGGGCAAACCAGCGTGCAAGCTGTGGGCGACGTGGCGCAAACGCCGATACACCGCCCGCTTTCGCGTGCGGATATTGAGCGCCAGCTTGGCAAACTGGGGGATTCGCCCTTTGTGTTGCAAGGAACACCGCTTGTGACGGAAAACGGTGCGTTTGCGACGGTGGCATCGCTCAATGCCTTGCGTAGGGAAGCGCTGCAAAGGTTGATGGATGCGCGCCGCGCGGCGTTCTTTGGCGCAGAGCGAGAAGCTGCCCTTGCCGCGTGGCGGGCGGGGAACGAAGGCCATTCCTACACAGGGTATGCCGCGAAGCAAACTGCTTTGGAGGCGGCGCTTCGCGGGCGTTATGCGTCGCCCGTGGCGCTGGCGGAGGTTGCACGCAATGAAACGAATCCACCTGCCAACATGCGCGCCCAAGCGACTGGAAAAGCTTATATTCCTGCCAGCGGGAGCGGGCAGAGCACTTCATGGGTCAACACCCTTGCCGTAACCTTTGACCAGGCCGCTTCCGGGAAGGAATTTCTGGCGGCGGGCGCGAACCTTCTTCTATATGCGCCAAGGGATGTGCGGCGGGAAGCGCTCGCGGCTGAACTGCCCTATCTGCCCGAAGGCGCGTGGGTCACACTGCCCCCGCAGCTGAGTGACGCTGCGTATGCAGATATTGCGCCGCTACTGCGTTTATCATCACGGCATCTGGGTGGGATAGTGCTGGGCAGCGTGGGACAGTTGGGGTTTGATAGTCCGCTCCCCATTGCTTTGGGGGATGGCGTGCCTGTGACCAACCAAGAGGCGGCGCGGGAATTATTGAGCGAGCGGGTATCCTTTTGCACGCTCTGGCCGGAGCTTTCCAGGGATGAACTCAGCGCGCTTATGTTGAGCGCGTTCCCCACATTGCTGCGCATGTACGGGCGGGAGCGCGTGATGGTGCTCAACCATTGCCCTGAGCGCGTAACACGAGGGTTCACACGCGGACGCGCCGCCTGCGCGCTGTGCAAGCAGGGGCATCGGGCATGCGCCAGTGCGGATGCGGCCTTGCGCGACAGGCGAGGCTATACTTTCCCATTGATGCGAACGCGCGCGCCCGAGGGCTGTGTGATTGAGGTGTACAATGCCCTGCCGACAGATCTCGCGCCGCACGATGCGCGCCGCAGAGAACTGGGCGCGGGCATGCTGCTCAGCTTTACCACGGAACCCGTTGCGGAGCAGATGGACATTACCGAGCGGTTTGCCTCGCTGATGCGAAATGGTGTGGCGCAAAAAAACCCTTCGGCGGTTACCAGCGGTCACTTCCTGCGCGGTGTGGAGTAAAGCATCGGCATGCGGTGCCGAAGCATGCGGCTGAAACGCGCAGCCGATTGCTTGCAGACGGGTGTCCACGGGGCGGCGTTGCTGCTGTGGCCGCGGGCAAGGAAGCCCTGTCAAATGGTGCGGCGGCAGGCGCGTTCATAGCGTATACAACCGCAGTATCATCATTACGAAGCGATATCGGCAGGTGGCAACACCACAGGCCGCTATGCCCGCAGGGGTAAGGATGCGGGAGTTTGAAGGAGGAACAACGCATGGAACCAGGGCGCGAATTGCGTGTGCTGGAGTTTACGAAAATCCGCGAAAGGCTTGCGACCTTTTGTGTTACGCCCATGGGCGCGGAGATATGCCAAAAGCTTACGCCTTACAGCGACTTTGCCGAGGTGAGCCGCGCGCTTGCGGAGACCGAAGAGGCGGTGGTGCTGATCGCTTACATGGGCGGGCAGCCGCTGGTTGCTTTTGGCGACGTGCGCGATCAGCTTTCGCTTGCGGAAAAGGGCGCGAGCCTTTCCCCGCGCGCGCTTTTGGATGTGGCGGGTTGCCTGCGCGCCGCGCGCGCCGCGCGTACCGCCCTTGTCAAAGAGCGGGACAATACCCCGATCCTGACGGGGCTTGCTTCGCGCCTGACCACCCTTGCGAGCGTGGAGCAGGAAATCATGGACGCGATTTTGAGCGAAGAAGAAATCGCCGATCGCGCCAGCGCGGAACTGAGTGGCATCCGCAGGCAAATTCGCTCCGCCAATGAGCGTATGCGGGAGAAGCTCAACCACATGATTCACTCCAGCACCTACGCCAAATATTTGCAGGACAGCATTATCACCGTGCGCGGAGATCGCTACTGTGTTCCGGTGAAGGCGGAGTGCCGCGCCAGCGTGCCCGGCATCGTGCACGACCAAAGCGCAACGGGCGCAACGCTCTTTGTGGAACCCATTGCCGTAGTGGAGATGGGCAACGATCTCAAGCAGCTGCGCGCGAAAGAGCAGCAGGAGATCGCGCGTATTTTGCAGGCGCTTTCCAGCCGCCTCGCCCCGCATGCGGATGCCCTGCGCGATAATATCGATATCCTCAACCACCTCGATTTTGCTTTTGCCAAGGGACTTCTCGCCAAAGAGATGCGCACTGTGATGCCCAAGCTCAATCAGCGAGGGTATATCCGCATCATCCGCGGGCGGCACCCGCTGATTGACCCTGCCGCCGTGGTGCCCAGCGACCTGTGGCTGGGGGAAGAGTTTACCACCCTCATCATCACCGGCCCCAATACAGGCGGTAAGACGGTCACGCTGAAAACTGTCGGGCTGCTGACGCTCATGGCGCAGGCGGGGCTGCATGTTCCCGCGGAACTTGGTACCGAGCTGGCCGTGTTTGCGCATGTCTATGCGGATATCGGGGACGAGCAATCCATCGAGCAATCGCTTTCCACCTTCTCCAGCCATATGAAGAACATCGTGGCGATTACGCAGCAGGTGACCGACCGTGACCTGGCGCTCTTTGACGAGCTGGGCGCGGGCACCGACCCCACCGAGGGCGCGGCGCTGGCGCAGACTATCCTCAGGGATCTGCTGGCGCGTAATGTGCGCACCATGGCCACGACGCATTATAGCGAGCTGAAAGCCTTTGCGCTATCGACGCGAGGTGTGGAAAACGCCAGCGTGGAGTTTGACATCGCAACCCTGCGCCCCACGTATCGCCTTTCCATCGGCATCCCGGGCAAGAGCAACGCCTTTGAAATCAGCCGGAAGCTCGGCCTTTCGGAGGAGCTTATCCAAGGCGCGAAGCAATTGCTATCCCAGGAAGATGTGCGCTTTGAGGATGTGATCGCCAATGCGGAATACCATCGGCAGATTGCCGAGCGGGAACGCAAGATGGCGGAGGAAACCCATCAGGAGACCGTACGCCTGCGGGATGAGGCGGAAAAACTCAGGCGCCAGCTGGAGGAGAGCCGCGAGAAATCCCTACGTAAGGCCAAGGAGGACGCAAAGCGCGTGATGGAGAACGCCCGCCGTGAGGCCGAGGCGATCATCAGCGAACTGAAAGCCCTGAAAAAGCAGGCGCAGACGCCGGAGCATGAGGTGCAGGCGCTGCGTAAACGTATGGAGAAAGGGCTGGATGAGCTCAGCGAAGGGCTGGCCATGCCCAGCGCGGCGCATTTCATCGCCCCCAAAACGGTGCGTCTGGGCGAGCAAGTGGAGATTGTGAACCTGAAAACGCGCGGCACGGTGTTGGCTCTGCCGGATAACAAGGGCGAAGTGCTTTTACAGGCTGGTATCATGAAGATGAAAGCCCATCTTTCCCAATTACGCATCGTGGATCCGCCGCGCGAGAAGAAGAGCACTGTTTTCGCGAAAACCGGCGCGGCAACCCGCAATGTGCCTTTGGAGCTGGATGTGCGCGGCATGGCGCAGGATGAGGCCTTGCCCGAGGTCGACCGCTATTTGGATGAAGCCACCCTGGCGGGGCTTCATGAGGTGAGCATTATCCACGGGAAAGGCACAGGCGTCCTGCGAACCGGCATCCAACGCCACCTCAAGGGGCACATGGATGTCAAGACCTTCCGCTTGGGGGTTTATGGCGAAGGGGAAGACGGGGTTACGGTGGTCACCTTGAAATGAATCGGTCAGGGCAGGCGGAAAAACCCAGCCCCAAGAGCGCCAAGTGCGGCAAAGGGAAACCTTCGACAGCCGGAGGGCGATCATCATGGCACATAGGAGGGGAAGACAATGACAGATAAACAGCGTATTTTGCTGGTGGATGATGATCGCAACATCAGCCACCTGATACGGCTATATTTGGAGAAAGAAGGCTACGAGGTGAGCGAAGCCGCCCGTGGGGACGAGGGGCTTGCGGCCTTTCGGCGGCAGCCGCCCGCACTGGTGCTGCTGGATGTGATGCTGCCCGGCGCGGACGGGCTGGAAGTGCTTCGCGAAATTCGCAAAACCAGCAAGACACCGGTCATCATGCTCACCGCCAAGGATGAGACGTTTGACAAGGTGCTTGGGTTGGAACTGGGCGCGGATGATTATATTACCAAGCCCTTTGAGAATAAGGAACTGGTGGCGCGCGTAAAGGCGGTGCTGCGCAGGAGCGCAGAAACCGGCGCGCCGGATGCCACCGATGATATGCTCACCTTCCCCGCGCTGACGGTGAGCCTTGCGCGCTATGAGGTCACCTACGATGGAAAGCCGGTGGAAATGCCGCCCAAGGAAATGGAAGTGCTCTATTTTCTGGCATCTCACCCCAATATGGTGTTTACGCGCGAGCAGCTGCTGGAGCGCGTATGGGGCTTTGATTTCTTTGGAGACAGCCGCACGGTGGATGTACACATCAAGCGCCTGCGGGAAAAGCTCACGGGCTGTGAGCAGCACGGCTGGGAGATCCATACCGTATGGCGTGTGGGCTACAAGTTTGAGATCAAGCAATGACTTGAGGGGTAACCAATGTTTCACAGTATGTTTTCAAGGCTGTTCCTGATTCTGCTTTTGATCATCCTTGTGGTAGTTTTTGTTGGCGCGGGATTTTCCATCATCGCCATCCGCAACAATATGATCCAGAGCCGTATGGAGAGCCTGCTGGTACAGGCGCGCGAAATCGCTTTTCTGGCGAGCCGTGTAAACGATACCACCCTCACGGGCTATCTGGGACTAAACGATTCCACCGAAAGCTACCTGCAATGGAAGGCGAGCAAGGTTTTTGAGGATTTTGGCGCGTATATCTTGATTGTGGACCGCAACGGGCGCGTGAAGGATAACATGATTACCGCCATCAAAAGCAACCCCGATACCGTGGAGAGCCTTTCCAATACCGATGTGACGGACGCGCTGCGCGAAGTGCTTACCGGCAAAGAGATACAGGCACGCATCACCAACGCTGCCAAAGGTACGGTATTCACCGTGGCCGTCCCCTGGGTGCAGAATGACGAGGTGCTGGGCGCCGTGTTTATCCATACCAGCGCACAGATTATCGAGACGGAGTATTTTGGCGTGGTGTTCCAAATCGTTGCCGGATTTTCCATTGCGGCGCTGGTTTCGGCGGCATGCGCGCTCTTATACACGCGCAGCATCGTGCGCCCGCTTACCGTTATCACCCATGCGGCGGAAGATATGAGCCGCGGGCATTTTCAGGCACGCGCCGCGGTAACGGGCGTTAACGAGGTGCGCCAGCTTGCGGGGGCGTTTAACGTGATGGCGGATAAGCTTGCGCAGGTGGAGGAGAACCGAAGGGAGTTTGTCGCCAATGTGAGCCATGAGCTGCGTTCGCCTGTCACCAGCATCCACAGTTTTGTGGAAGGCATGCTGGATGGGACAATCCCCAAGCAGGAGTATGAGCGATACTTACAGGTGGTTAGCGATGAAACCAACCGCCTGAAGAAACTGATTGCGGATCTGCTGGAGCTCAGCCGCATGGAGAAGGGCGTGATCGCGCTATCCATTACGGTGTTTGACATCAACGAGGCAATTCGGCGTGTGGTCATCGGCCGTATGAACGATATCGAGCAGCGCGGCATTCATCTGGATCTGGATTTTCAACAGGAACCCTGTATGGTGCGCGCCGATCAGGATCGCATTGCGCAGGTGGTGTATAACCTGATGGATAACGCGATCAAGTTTATTGGCGACAGAGGAAACTTGACAATCAGCACTTCCTTGGTGCATGATAAGGTATCGGTTATGGTTGCAAATGACGGGGCGCCGATCCTGCCGGAGGATCGCCCGCATATTTTTGAGCGGTTTTATAAGGCGGATAAGGCGCATACCGTTGGCAAGGGTTCAGGTACAGGCCTTGGATTGAGCATATGCCAGCGTATCCTGCAGCAGCATGGGCAGAGCATCCGTCTCTTGCCAAGCGACAGCGGCGCTGCTTTTGTCTTTACGCTGGAGGCAGCCACACGGATGATGCCGCTGGGGGAAGGCGGCCAGTAACGAGAATAATGCGCGGTGGAAAGGGAGTAAGGTCATGGAGCGGCACATCTTTCTGGTGGGGATGCCAGGGAGCGGGAAAAGCGCCTTGGGAAAGCGCGTGGCGTTCAAATTGCAGACCCCGTATTTGGATACGGATGCATACCTTACCGAAATCACGGGCATGAACACCGCACAAATTTATGAAACCTATGGCGAGGCGGCTTTCCGTGATGGAGAGACGCGCTTGCTTGCACAGCTTATCAGCGCTACGCCGGGGATCATTTCCACAGGCGGCGGTACGGCGCTGCGCGAGGAAAACCGCAGGCTTATGCATACGCATGGCTATGTCGTGCTGATTGATAGACCAATCGACGATATTCTATTGGATATCCGCGCGGAAAAGCGCCCGCTCCTCGCGCAAAAGGGGCGTGAGGAGATCGAGCGCATCTATAAGGAGCGCATGCCCATATACCGCAGCGTGACCGATTTTGTGCTGGATAACGGCAACGGTTTCCATAACGGCCTGGCAGCGCTGGAACAGGTGGCGCGCAAGCTGGGCGCAAAGGGCTAGGCGTAATGCGATAAAGCAATGCGGTTACAGACGGCATGAAAACTTGCCAGAGAAACCCCGTCGCGGCACAAGCAGAGATGGTTTTCAGTTTGAAGGAAACCCAGTGATTTGTGATGCCGCCATTTGCATGATAACCTTGCGAGCGGGTCGCTTGTCTGCGATGAAGCCTTATCCGTTTGGCGTTGAAGTTACTTCATACGCATGAAAGGGTTTCCCCTTGATGAAGCATTTTCATACTAAAACCCCGCGTTGACGTTGTCATCGCGGGGTTTTAGAGATGCCTAACGCACAGTATGTGGGCAATGCCGTTTGCTATTGCGTTACAAATTCCAGCCCGCGTTCCGCAAGCACATCGATGCTTTCCAACCGAAGGCGCAAGTAGGGGTAGCCTTCATCATCATACTGTTCCAAAACACCAACGGCGCGCACCCATTCATTCTTTTCGGGATACGCGGCTTCAGCATCCTCCCAGATGACTTCCAAACCAATATAGCCATCATTGCCGCAGCAGCCGGGATGATTGCGATAGACGGTTCGGTATGTAATACCGTTACCCACATAGGTATACACATCCATCAGCCCTTCCAGCGCAATGGTTTTGCCCAGATAGTCCGGCGTGTTGATGTACACATCCGTAACCTGGGTCAGGAATGATGCTTCCTCTACTTCAAAGTCGATTTGCACAGCCGATTCCTCGGCCATGGCGGCGGTGACGCTGAAAGCAAGCACCAGGGTAAGTAAAAGGGCAGCGATACGTTTCAAACGAGAACCCTCCTTTTCGATCGTAAGTCTGGCGGACGCGGCGGCTCATAAAAGTCTAGGGGCAAAAGCGTGGTGCGCCCTTGCTGAAAAATGGATACGCCGCATCTGCCGGTTTCCCTGATAGTATGGACACAAACATGCAAAATCAAACACGGGGGTTTCCATGGCGGAACAAACAAGAGAAAACTGGGGCAAGCGCGAACCGTACAAATCGATCAACGGCGATGTGCACCAGCATTACGGGCATTGCCATCGGCAGCCATAGGGATTGCATCGCCCCGCCTGCCTTGATTCAGATTATAGGAAAGCGAAGGGGTACTGTCAAGCGGTGCTGTCCATGCAACCACGTGCGCCTGGCAACATGACAGAGTCGGCAAGTGATTGTTTTCAAAGGGATTGCGCGGTGCCTGTTGATGAGCAACCGGAGTTTGACTGCGTGTAAATATAGTAAATATACAGGAAAAATATACTGAAAGACTTATGCGGGCAGGAACCATCATGGGGGCATAGGGGGTTACGCCTTGCGTGCGGCGTTACGGACAGGCAACGCAGGAAAAGGCATGTCGTACAGACTATAAACCGCTTGACAAACGTACGTGCGCCGTATAGAGGATGAAGCACGGCAAACCATCACGCTCCCTAAGTGCGGCAAAAAGCGCATCGCGCGCTAAAATGCTGCGGGCGATGCGCTTGTATGGAATGATGCTGCTTTTTGCAGATGACGGATGCAAGCGGCAGAAGTGTCAATCAGGCTTCCTCACGCTCAAAGGATAAGGGCATACGGTTGCCATCATGCTCCCAGAGCTTATCCAGCCGATAAAACTCGCGCTCTTGCGTATGGAACAGGTGCACCAGCATGACGCCGTAATCCAGCACGATCCAGCGCGCATCCTGATGGCCATCCTTGCGGATAAGCGGCACGCCTGCCTGCGCCAGTTTATCGTCCACCTCTTCGGCGAGGGCTTTGATCTGTAGCGGGTTACGGCCACTGGCAATGAGCATAACATCGGTGATCACTGTCAGGTTGCGCACATCCAGCGCGAGGATATCCTCGGCTTTCTTGTCATAGAGGGCATTGGCGGCAATGTTTACAATTTCCGTTGTTTCCATCAGGTTGATCTCTCCTTTATCGTTACGGGCAGGCGCTCCAGCCAGGCAATCACGCGCTGCGTGGTGGGGTGGAGCGGCGCCTTTTGACGGGTCACGTACTGCTGGGTGCTGCGCAGGGAACGCAGCATCGCGGCTACCAGGCTGGTTTCGGCCAGCGCGCGTACTTCAAGCAAATCGGGGTATGGGCGGCGGCTGGGTTCGATTTTATCCGCTAAGAACAGCGCCATGTCGATGGGTAGCATACCCACGCGACCCGTAGTGTGGCATCGGATGGCGGCAAGGATGCTCATGTCGCTAACGCCATACAGGGTTTCTGCCAATACCGCGCCTACAGGCCCGTGCAGCAAGGCTTCGTTAGCAAGCGTTTCTTTGTCCAGCAGCATATTGTGTTCCCGCGCAATGCGTTGCAGCGCTGCAAGCGGTATGCACTTGGCGCAGTCATGCAGCAGACCTGCTAGTTCACACTGTACCTCGTCCAGCCCATGGAGCGCGGCAAGCCTTCGCGCGGTGGCCGCTACCAGCAAGGAGTGGTTGAGCCGCCTGTCGCTGAGCGCCTCACGGAGTCTGCGGTAAAGGCTTTGTGCATTGGGGATGGCGTGAGGCATGCCATAAAGCCCCATCAGGCGGATGTATTCAAACACCTGTAAAGGAAGCTGCTCCGGCTGCTCGCCCCTGGCTAGCCGCGCGCGAATCTCGGTGGCGCTGGTATCCAGCGGCGGCAGGCTCAGGTAGATAAACTTAGCGCCTCGCGCTTCCAACTGCCTGACCAATGGATGCGCGCTGGCATCGGATGTGATTCGGCGGCAAACCAGAAAGGTGCAAAGCGCGAAAACCTTGTCAGGGGCGCGCCAGTTATGCAGATCCAAAAGCGTATCTTCGCCGATGATGTAAAAGAACTCCGCATTGGGCATTTGCTTTTTTAACAGGGTTAAGGTGTCGATTGTATAAATCACGCCCTGGCGATCCAGCTCCAAACGACTGGCGGTAAAGCGTTGTTCCCGGATGATGGCAAGGCGGGTCATCTCAAAGCGGTGCTCCGCGTCCTCAAGGCCAAGCGTTCGCTTGTGCGGCGGGTTTCCCGTAGGCAAAAAGATAATCCGGCTGAGCTTTGCTTCGGCCAACGCGCTTGCCGCAATGGCCAGATGGCGATCGTGGATGGGATTAAAGCTGCCGCCCATGATGCCGATACGTTCCTTTGGCACGTGCGTGCCTCCTTCCTTCCTTCATTATACCCGAAAGCGACGCAAAGGAAAAGTGTTTTGTCAGGATGCGTGCCTGTAAGCATGTCCGTTGACAGTATCTATCAAAACCGATATAATCGAACGACCATGGAACCGTTTTCACCACAGGAGGGAGACTGCGCATGAAAAGTGTGAACATTCAGGATATCGCGCGTGAAGCCGGCGTCGGCAAGGCCACGGTATCCCGTGTGATCAACGGCAAGGGGTATGTGAGTCGGGAAACCACCGCCAAGGTGAAGGCGGTGATGGAACGCCACCATTACCAACCCTCAGCGCTGGCGCGCAGCCTTTCCAGGCGTGAAAGCGATGCCATCGGGTTGATTATTCCGGAGGCGAATAACCCCTTCTTCAGCGGGTTGCTGACAGGGGTCAGCCAAGTGCTGGACAAATGCGGCTATACGCTCATCATCCGCACATCCGGCAATGATAAGCAGCGTGATTACCGCGCGCTGGAAGCCATGCGTTACCAGCGCGTACGCGGCATCATCTATGTGCCGGCCTGCAATTATGAAGATGATGACGATTTTGCGGAGATGTCATCCCGGTTGGTGGATTTGGGCGGCCCCTGCGTAATCCTCGATCGCCCGATTAATCAACTGGATTGCGATTGTGTGCTCAGCGATAATTTCAGCGGCGCGTATGCCGCTACCGAGGCGATGATCCAGGCCGGACACCGTGCCATAGGCGCGATTGCAGGCAATATCCAGCTGATGATCGGTCGGGAGCGATTGGAGGGCTACCGTAAGGCAATCCTGCAAAACAGGCTTACGCTCCATACGGAATATCAGCTCACAGGCACGTTCGGGCAAAAGGACGCTTATGCGCAGGTGATGGAGCTGTTGCAAAAGCCGGATCGCCCCACAGCGTTCTTTATTGGCAACAATCAAAGCGAAATCGGCTTTCTGAACGCGGTGCGCGACCTGAAGCTGAAAATACCGGCGGATGTTGCCTTTGTGGGTTTTGATGAATTGCCGGGACAGATGGTGTTTGAGCTGCCCTACAGCTGCCTTGACCGCGATGTGGTGATGCTGGGTGAGAAAGCGGCGCAACTGTTGATCCGCCGTTTTGAAGAGCCGAATCGCCCCGCAGAGCGGCTTGTGGTGGTGCCGCGCCTGTGCCTGCGCGGCTCCGAAAAACGCTTGAACAAGCTTAAGTAAGCGAAGGGGAGCGTGCAAGCAACCCAGCATGGAATGCGGAGAACGTTTATACTGCGCCTGATTGGCAGGCAGCGCTACGGCGCAAAGGAGAAATTGCGATGAAGGAAATCGAACGAATCTGGACATCACTGATCACCGAACATCCAAGCCTTGTGTCTGTGCTGGGTGATTTGCAGGCGGCTTACCGCCTGTTGCTTACGTGCTTTGAAGCGGGTGGAAAGCTGCTCATTGGCGGCAACGGGGGAAGCGCGTGTGATGCGGAGCATATAGCGGGTGAATTGATGAAGGGATTCATGCTGCCGCGACCCCTGACGCAAAACGAAAAAGAAGCGCTCAAGAGGGTAGGGGATGAGGGCGCTATCGGGGCAAGCTTGCAGCGCGCGGTCCCGGTGATTGTCCTACATGGGCTGCCCGGGATGAGCAGCGCTTTCCTGAACGATGTACAGGCCGAGTTTACTTACGCCCAGCAGACGTTTGCCTATGCCACATCCAAGGATGTGCTGCTGGGTATTTCCACTTCCGGCAACGCAGGCAATGTTTGCGCTGCGGCCATCGCGGCCAGGGCGCGCGGCGCGAAGGTCATCGGTTTAACAGGCGAGGGAGGCGGCAGACTGGCGACGCTTGCGGATGTATGCATCAAGGCGCCCACAACACAGACCTACCGTGTGCAGGAGCTGCACCTGCCTTTGTATCATGCGCTGTGCATGGCTTTGGAACAGGCGCTCTTTGGGGGCGAACAGGCATGAGCGTATATGTGGGGCTGGATATTGGCGGCACGAAATGCGCCGTAAGCATCGGGGCGGATGAAGGACAAGGCATTCGCATTTTGAAACGGGAGGCGATCATCACGCCGCCAAGCCAGGCCGAAGCCATGGCGGCGATGATCGCGCTGGCCAAAGGACTGGCGGAAGGGCAGCACGTGGCGGGTGCGGGCATCAGCGCGGGCGGCCCGTTGGATGCGGAAGCGGGCATGCTGCTCAGCCCGCCGAACCTGCCAGGCTGGCAGGATGTTTCCTTGACAGCGCAGGTTAGCGCCGCGTTGCATGCGCCCTGTGTGCTGGAGAATGACGCCAATGCCTGCGCGCTGGCAGAATGGCGCTGGGGTGCGGGACAAGGCAGCCGGGTCATGGTCTTTTTGACCTTTGGCACGGGCCTTGGCGCGGGCATCGTTATCGATGGGCGCATACTCCGCGGCGCAACGGGCGATGCCGGAGAGCTGGGGCATTGGAGGCTTACGGGCTTTGGCCCCAGCGGATACGGCAAGGCTGGCTCCTTTGAAGGGTACTGTTCTGGCGGGGGTATTCGGCAACTTGCGATGATCATCGGCGAGCAGCATCGCCAGCGCGGGAGCATGCCCGCCTACCTGCAAAGCGAGAAGTATGACGCAAGAACCGTGGCCGATGCGGCGCGCGGCGGCGATGCGGCGGCGCAGGAGGTGTTTCGGGTTTGCGGGGACGCGCTGGGGCGCGGGCTCTCACTGCTGGTGGATTTTCTGAACCCGGATCGCATTGTGTTGGGGTCGGTGTACGCGCGCTGTGAGGATCTGCTCTCCCTGCCGATGCAGGCTGCTTTGCGTGAAGAATGCCTGCCGCGTACGCTCGCGGCCTGTCAAATCGTACCCGCGGCGCTGGGCGAGACCATTGGGGATTACGCTGCGCTGGCGCTGGCGCGACAGGCAAGCCAGTAGCGCGCCTGTGCAAATGCGTGGCATGCGCCGAATGTCGCATCTGCAAGGGATATTGCATGGCTTGGATAGGCTTATGCCTGCCAAACAACATCAGCATGATATACGCGATAATTTTTGCGAGGGCAGGAACCTGCGCCTTGTCGTTCTTCGCCTGCGTATCTTTGCGGGCGGTGCCTTTGCAGATGTTTGCGCGATGTGACACTGGTCAGTATGGCTTATGTTAATCAATGGTTGTACTATGAAGCGTCAAGCGGCTCGTGCGTTGAAAGGCAAACGCCCAGCTGCTTGGCGCTGTCGATAGGGTGCTGCAACCGTTGCTCTGTTATCAGGCGAACTTACAAACCGTTGTAGTGATAAAAACAACAGTCGCCATGGATGTATGATTTGGCTCCAAAAAATACAACAAGGGTATCAAAACGCTCTGCATACTGCCGTTATGGCATGCTTTGGCAAGCTCGCGCCCATAAAATACAGGTAGTTTGCCCCCCTGTTTCGGAAATCTGCGCCCCTTTACAGCCGCCCCACCGATGCTATACTGGTTACAGAAAAGGGCACGGAAAGACGGTGAGCTGGGTCGATGGGCGAGATAATCGTGACCATGGAGCATATCCATAAAACATTCCCGGGCGTGCATGCGCTCAAGGATGTACATTTTGAACTGCGCTCCGGTGAAGTGATGGCGCTGCTGGGAGAGAATGGCGCTGGAAAGAGCACGCTGGTAAAGATTTTGAGCGGCGTACACCCCCGTGACAGCGGCAGCATGACCATTTTTGGGCAGGAATACGGGGATTTATCTCCGAAACAGGCGCAGGCGCTGGGTGTGGCCATCATCCATCAGGAACTGAACATGTGCCGCCACCTTTCGGTTGCGGAGAACATTTTTCTAGGGCGGGAGCAAACGCGGCTGGGCACGCTATCCAACCGGGAGATGGAGAAGGAAGCGCGGCGCATTCTGGGGGATTTGAAAATTGACCTTGATCCGCGAAAAGTGGTGGGGGAGCTGCCGGTTTCCAAACAGCAAATGGTGGAGATTGCCAAGGCGCTTTCGACCAACGCACGGGTGCTCATCATGGATGAACCGACCTCCTCGCTTACTTCCCGGGAGATTGACGATCTGTTTCGCATCATCCGCGAGCTGAAAGCCAAAGGCTGCGGCATCGTGTACATCAGTCACAGGCTGGAAGAGCTTCGCTATATTGTTGACCGTGTGACCATCATGCGGGACGGGCAGTTTGTATCCTCTGCGAACTTTGCTGATACCTCGATGGATGAGATCATCGCCGCCATGGTGGGGCGGGAGATCAAGGAGAAGTTTCCGCGGGTAAGCACGCCGCTGGGCAAGCGTGTGCTGGAAGTCAGGAACCTGAACGCGGGTCGTATGGTACGCGATATAAACTTTTCCCTTAATGAGGGCGAAATCGTCGGCTTTGCGGGGCTCATGGGCGCGGGGCGCACGGAGACCACGCGCGCTATCTTCGGCGCGGATCAAAAACAGAGCGGCGAAGTGATTCTGGATGGAAAAGCCGTCAGCATCCGAGGCGTGGCGGACGCCATCCGCGCGGGCATCGTACTGGCGCCGGAAGATCGTAAAAAGGATGGGCTTTGCACCAAATTATCCATTCGCCATAACATCGCGCTGCCGAACCTGGATACCCTGTGCGACGCGGCCGGGGTGGTGCGCCGCGCGCGGGAAACCGCCATGTGCGTAAACGCGATTGACAATTTGAGAATCAAAACCCCTTCTGTGGATAAGGACGTGGCTACGCTCTCCGGGGGAAACCAGCAGAAGGTGGTCGTAGCCAAATGGCTTGCGCGTAATTCCCGTGTGGTGATGTTTGACGAGCCCACACGCGGCATCGATGTCGCGGCCAAGGTGGAAATCTACCATCTGATGAACAAGCTCAAGCAGCAGGGGATTGCCGTGCTGTTTGTATCCTCCGAAATGCCGGAGATCATGGGCATCGCGGATCGCATCATCGTGATGTGCGACGGGCGGATCACAGGCGAGCTTTCCGCGGCGGAAGCCACGCAGGAAAAGGTACTTACGCTGGCAACCCGCTTTGAAACCAAAGTGGCCGCCGCAAATCAATGAGGAGGAACCCGGCATGCAAGTGAAACGGATGAAACCGCTGCGCAGGTTTTTCGCCATACGGGGCATGGCTTCGGCGATGATCGCTTTTGCGGCACTGATTGTGATCTATGTGGTATTTGGCTTGCGCGAACCCAATGTTTTTTCGCCGGTCAACATTCAAAACGTGCTGCGCTCCATGAGCAAGTACCTGATTATCGGCATTGGACAGAGTTACCTGCTTATTACGGGCAACATCGACTTGTCGCTGGGCTCGGTCGTGGGCATGAGCGCGATGATCTCCGCAACGCTGATGACCCATGGCACGCACCCGATGATTGCGGCGTTGATCGCGCTGGCGGCGTGCCTTGTGATCGGTGTGATCAATGGACTTTTGGTTGGCAAAGCCAAGCTGCCGCCGTTCATTGCCACACTGGGCACCATGTTTACGGCGCGCGGCATTGGCTATATGATCAACAACAACCGCAATACCGATGCAATTGCCTCGGGCATCGGCAAAGAGGCGGGGGATGCGTTCCAGAGTTTCTTCTACTACGGCAAAACGCTGGGCGTGTTCAATACCTTCTGGGTTGCGGTGGTGGTGTTTATTATCTTCTTTTTCCTGCTTTCCAAAACGCGCACGGGACGGCATATCTACGCCATCGGCTCCAATGCGGATGCGGCGAAACTTTCCGGTGTGAGCGTGTTTGCAACCACCACGAAGGCGTATATGGTTTCAGCTTTCTGCGCGTTTGTTGTCGGGTTGATTCTATGCGCGCAAGCGGGCATGGGCAATATGGAAGCAGGCAACATGTATGAAATGTACGCCGTGGCGGCCGGTGTTATCGGCGGCATATCCCCCCTGGGCGGCACGGGGCTGCTGCTGGGTACGTTTGCGGGCGCGGCAGTGTGGCAGACGCTGGAAAACGGCCTGAACATGATTGGCGCGCAGGTGGGCTTGCAGCGCATCGTAATCGGCGTGATTGTGGTGTTCGCGGTACTTTTGGATGTGGTGGTGCGCCGCGGTACGCGCAAGCGCATTAGGTAGAATTTGTAAGCGTGAAAGCGCTTATAGAGAAATTATAGCAGGAGGGAAAACCATGAAAAAGATCCTTGCCATTGTGTTGGCACTCGCACTGTGCCTGACAGCAGTTTCGGCGATGGCCGAAACCGTAACAGCTTCCCAGCCTTGGAAAATCGCTCTGATCACCATGGACTCTATCGACCAGCATTGGGTTAAGCTCAATGAAGGCGCACAGGCCAAAGCCGCTGAGTTGGGCGTGGAAGTAACCTTTATGAGCCCCAATACCAAAGACGATGCGCAGCAGATTGAAGCTGTGAACAACGCGGTTGCGGGCGGCTATCAGGCGATCATGGTAGCGGCCAATGGCCCCGATGCCATCTCCGGCGCGCTCAATGAAGCCATTGCAGCTGGCGTGAAGGTTATCTATGTGGATAGCCCCGCAAACGTGGAAGCAGAAGCCACCTTCTCCACCGATAACCAGGCGGCCGGCAAAACTGCTGGCGAAACGCTGCTGGCCGCGCTCACCGCCGCGGGCGTAAGCGAAGGCAGCATCGGCATCGTGAACGTGAACGCCGCGACCGATTCCACCGTGAAGCGCGAAGCAGGCTTCCGCTCGGCGTTTGAAGGCACCAGCTTCACCATTCTGGAGACCCAGTATGGCGAGGGCGATGCCGCCAAGTCCCAGACCATTGCGGAAAACTACATCACCCAGGGCGTGGTTGGCATCTTTGGCGCCAATGAAGGCTCCACCACCGGCACGGGCAACGCCATCAAGGCTTCCGGCACTGCGGTGATCGGCGTTGGGTTTGATAAGAGCGACGCGATCCTTGGCCTGATTCAGGATGGCTTCCTGTTGGCTACCATGGCGCAGAATCCTGATGTGATGGGCGCGATGGGCGTTGAAGCTGCCGTGAAGGCGCTTGAGGGCGAGAGCCTCGGCGGCATGGTCGTAGATACCGGCGTAAGCGTACTGACCAAGTAATTCATTAACCGAAAAAAGCGCCGGCCTTTCGCGGTCGGCGCTTTTCCGTTTGGATTCCCCTGCGACTTGTGCTATACTGCGCTTGAAACGAAACATGTTTGGAGGATGCTATGCTGCGTGTGTTGATTGCCGATGATGAGGAGCGCATCTGCCAACTGATCCTGGCTTTGGGAGAGTGGCAGCGGTTGGGGCTGGAGGTGGTGGGAACGGCGCAGAACGGGCCGGACGCATTGCATCTTTTACGTACGCTCACGCCGGATATACTGATCACCGATATCCGCATGCCCGGTTTTGACGGCCTGAAGGTGTTGGAAGAAGCCCGCCGTGAGCTGCCCGGGCTGGAAGTGATTGTGATCAGCGGGTACGCGCAGTTTGATTATGCCCAAACGGCCATCCGCTACGGGGTGGGGGAATACCTGCTGAAACCCATCAACCGGAACGCGCTCAATCACTCGCTGGAAAAAATGGTGGCGCAACTGAACCAGCGCATGCAACGAGAAACAGATATCGAATCCATGCTGGAGACGCAGCAGGATGACCGCGGGCTGCTCAGGCGCAGGCTGGCGGCAGATCTGCTGGCGGGGAGGATGGAAGCGCAGGATGCCGATGCGCTTTCCCGCACGTATCACTTTATCGCCGCGCAGGCAGGATACCAGCTTTTGCTGCTGAAAATCGATTTTGATACGGATCATTTCAGTGAACCGTCGCAAGGCATTGTGCGCAATAAAGCGGAAGATAGCATCACCCCCTTGCTGCTTTCCCTCTGTGCGGATGCGGTGTGTGTTTTTGCCGAGGGTTGCCTGATGTATGTCATGAATTATGACCCTCAGCGACAGGAAACGCTGCGCCAACAGCTTCGCGGGGCGCTTAATCAACTGGTTGCGGAGAAGGCGCTTTTTGGCCGCGTTGAGTTTACCATGGCGTTGGGGCCGTTATGCGATGGCGCGGCGGCGCTGGCCGCATCGCTCGGCCGTGTACAAAACCTGATTGCCGAGCGGCTGATTGAAGGCACGGGAAGGCTTTTGGAGGGAGAAGCGGGCAAGAGCGGTATTCTGGAAATGGATTTTCTGGCACGCTATACCACGGCGGCAAGCCATGCCATCGATGTTATGGGCTTGAGCGATGCGAAAGCCGCCGCCGCCATTTTGGAGGAAGCCGCTGCCGTGCCCGGCGCGCGTGGGTGGGAAATCCTCACGCTGGTACGCGCGGCAGGCGCGATGTTCATGACCCGCCTCAATGCGCAGGACAGCGATGCAGCCTTGAAGGCCTTTCATAACCGCTGTGCGCAGTGCAGCGATGTTGCCGCGCTGCTTGCATGTTTGAAGACCATGCAGCACGAGCAGTTATCTGCCGTACAGCAGCGCCTGCGGGATCGGGACATGCAACCCATCCGCAATGCCAAACGTTACATCCATCAGAATTTCGCGCAGCCCATCACCCTGGAGGAAGTGAGCGCGGCCATCGGGTTCAGCGTGAATTACTTTAGCACCCTATTCAAAAAGGAGACAGGCGAAGGGTTTGCAAAGTACCTCGCCCGCGTGCGCATGGATGAGGCGCGCGTGATGCTGCGGGATACCAACCTGCCTGTGGCGGAAATATGCAAACGTGTCGGCTATGGCGATTTAAAGCATTTCACCCGCACATTCAAAGGGGAAACGGGTATCACGCCCGGGGAATACCGCAAGTTATACGGCTGAACGCCCGGTTACGCCACGTGTGTTGCAGGCGCTGTAAACCGAAACCGACAGGGCGCGCTATGGGTTCATGCTCGCGGTCAAACCGTAACAAGCCAATGTGTTTTAACAGTGGCTTGTATGATGACCACGCGCCACCAGAACGGGGAGGGACGGCTCATGCTTCGAAGATTCAAATACCTGAGCCACATTACGCTGGGCTTCTTTATGGCGGAGGCGCTCATTGTGCTTGCGCTTGTCACCTGCTGTTTGTTGGCCAGCCGACAGGAAGCGTGGCAGGTATTGCTCAGCGTGACCCTCGCGTTGCAAATCGCACTATTCATCCTGCTCTATTTCTGGCTGGCGCGACCCTATTGGCGATTGGAGTGGATGATCGGTCTGTTTTTAGATGGATACTCGCTCACCAGCCTGGATAACAGCAACCTACAGCTAAGCCCTGTGACGGAGCGGTTGACGGGCTATGTAAAGAATGAACTGAGCGCAAACCGACTGCTGAAACTCAGCAAAAGGCAGGCGCAGTACCGCGCGTTGCAAAACCAGATCAATCCGCATTTTCTCTACAACACACTGGAGAGCATCCGCAGTGAGGCGCTGGTGGCAGGGCTTGGCAGCGTGGCGGATATGACCGAAGCGCTGGCGGTGTTCTTCCGCTATACCATCAGCAAGGTAGAAAATCTGGTGACCGTGGAAGAAGAGCTGCAAAACTGTGAAACCTATTTTCGCATCCAGCAGTATCGTTTTGGGCCGCGCCTTCGCCTGAACATCCAATGTGCGCCGGAGGATAAAGAGGTCATTTATCGATGCCGAATCCCCAAGCTCACCCTGCAGCCGATTCTGGAAAACGGCATCATCCATGGTACGGAGTTCAAAATCGGCGCGGGCATGCTTACGGTCAAGTTGGAGCGTACGGCAAAGCTGCTCACCATATTGGTATCGGATGACGGGGTAGGCATGGACGAACACGCGCTATCCCAGCTCAACGAACGTCTGGATCAAAGCGGGCGCGCTTTTCAGGAGGATAAGGAGGACGCGGGCGGCGGTGTGGCGCTGGTGAACGTGAACAACCGCATTCATCTGCTGTTTGGGGAGGAGTATGGACTGCATGTATTTTCCATCCCCATGGCGGGTACGGATGTGCGCATCACGCTGCCGATGATCCAGAGCAATCGCGAGCTGCCCAGCGGCGAGGTGCTTTTATGAAGGAAGAAGTGCTCCGCATGGATCGCATTACGTTTCGAGAGCAGGGCGCAACGGAGCTTAATCACTTTTGCCTGGATATTGACGCGGGCGAGATTGTAGGGCTTATCCCCGTCAATGATACGGGGCTGGCGGCGATGATCCGCCTGCTGCGGCAAAACCTGCCGCTGCATTACGGGTATGTGTATTACCGTGGCAAGCTGGTCAACCACTGGCAGGATAGTGATTTGAGCTATAACCGCATCGGGGTGATCGAAAGCCGAAGCGGATTGGCGGATGATTTGACCGTAGCGGACAATGTTTTTGTGCTTCGGCAAGGATTTCGCAAGCTGTTTATTCGCCGAAAGGTGCTCAACAGACAGCTTGAACCGTTCCTGCGGGAAACCGGCGTTGCGCTGGCTGCGGATGCTTACGCGAAGGATCTTTCTGCGTTCCCTCGCTTTATAACCGAGCTGGTTAAGGCGGTGGTGGCGGGGTGCAGGCTTATCGTGCTGATGGAACCTGCCAGCGTCATCAGCGATACGCGGTTGGGGACGCTCCAGCGCATCCTGCGGCACTATGCCAGCGCGGGCATCTCCTTTCTTTATGTGAGCAGGCATTATGAAGAAGCGCGGCAGATATGCACACGCGCGGCCATTATGGTCAACGGACAGATTGCCAAAACCGTTTCGACGGCCGATACGCCGCCGGAAACGCTGCAATGCTTTGGGGTGGAAGCGTATACCCAAATGGTACGCAGGCAGGAGCGTACCAAGGCCGTGCCCATGGGGTCTACCCCTGCGCTGGAGATGCGGAACCTGCGCTATGGGAGCATCCGCTCGCTGAACGTGTGCGTAGCGCCCGGGGAATGCGTGGTATTGCAGGATCTGAACAACCATATCATCAGCGATTTGATCGCGCTGTTCAGCGGCGCAAGAAAGCCCGCCTCCGGCACCATTCTGACAGGCGGGCGGCCATTTGCGGCAAAGCGCCTGCGGGATGTGGCGGTTATTCAGCAGCAGCCCACGCAGACCATGCTTTTTCCAGAGCTGAGCTATATGGATAATCTATGCTTTACGCTGGATCACCGCATTGCGAATATTTGGCGGCGAAGCGCGCCGCAGCAGAGCATCCGCAGCGAGCTGGCACCCATGCTGGGGGAAGCGGTGTTTGATCAGCCGGTGGAGACGCTTTCCCAGCAGCAGCAATATGATCTGGTTTACACGCGTGCGTTATTGCAGCGCCCGCGCGTGGCAGTTTGTGTGCAGCCGTTTATGGGTGCGGATGTGGAACGCCGCATGCAGATATGGAAGCTCATTGAGCGCTTGCTGGAAAAGGGCATCGCGGTGCTTATTCTGGCGGTAAACCTTGCGGATTCACTTTCGCTGGCAGATCGATTGATACAGGTGCTGGGCGGCGCGGTGCAGGCGGTTTACGAACGGGAAGATTTTGCTACGCTGCCGCCCAGCGCGCCCTGGCATGATTTTTGGGCGCGAACAGAAAAACAGGCGCGCAATGATCCATAATGCAAAGCAGGATGGGTGTTTTTACGAGCGTATTGATGCAGATATACGAAGGTTGGATGCGCATAATCAGCCTGGCTTGTTAAACAAAGCGATACTTGACCAAACAAGCGCTTGTGCGCGGAACGTGAAAATGATACAATAATGGTACGCCTAGCAGAGCAAACAACTGGATGGGCGGCCTCCCGTCCGGAAACGTCCATTCCTGACGGGGGGCGATCTTGGGCTCATCGCGGCTGGCAAAGGAGAATCTTGTAAGCGCACAGGGTACGGTGCGCCTGTTTGTGTTATGGAGAAAATGTGCTTGCGATACCGTTGCGCTTGCATGTGCAACATGCGCATTGGTTGCATGATGGCAGGCGGGATGCAGCGTCTGGGAAGGCGCTGTTACAATCGCCATGAACCAAATTGCACCCGCCAGCGCGTACGATTGTAAACGATATGATAGTGATGGTATGATTGGACGCGCGGCTAGGCAGCTGTGCCGCGCAGCGTTGCGAAACACAAACGTTTATGGTGATACATAGATACGCGCAGTGCAGAGCGGGTACTCGTTCAACGATTTGATAACCATTGCGGTGTTCACCCCTGCCGCACACATGAGGAGGATGCGATATGAGGGCTTTACCTGCCGCAAAGCGGGCGTTTGCGACGGTGCTCACGCTCTGCGTTTGCCTGTTGAGCGCCTGCGCGCCGCAAAGCGACGTGGCAACAACCACCGCCGCAGAGGATGATACGCAGGTGCTGCTGGGTTTTTCACAGCTGGGCAGCGAGAGCGCCTGGCGCATCGGCAACACCAAATCCATACAGGACGCGGCCAAGCGAGCGGGCGTACAGCTCATGTACGAGAACGCGGAACAAAAGCAGGAAAAGCAGATCAAAGCGATCCGCTCGTTTATTGCCTATCAGGTGGATGTAATTGCCTTTTCCCCCATTGTAGAGGATGGCTGGGATAATGTGCTGGAAGAAGCCAAGCAGGCGGGCATTCCGGTATTGATTACCGACAGGCGGATCAACACCACAGATGAGAGCCTGATTGTAGGCTTTGTGGGCTCGGATTTTTATGCCGAAGGGCGCAGGGCAGGCCGCTTTTTACTGGAGAAAATGGCGGGTCAGGAAACGGTTACCATCGTGGAGATATCAGGAACGGTGGATTCTACGCCCATGCGGGCGCGTGGCAGCGGCTTTCGGGATGAGCTGGCGGGGGATGCACGCTTTACCATCGTGGAGAGCGTCTCCGGCGATTTTCTGCGCTCCAAGGGCAAGGAGTGCATGGAAGGGTTGCTGTCGCGCCATGCGGTGATCGACGTGCTGTTCTCCCACAATGACAGCATGACCCTCGGCGCGATTGAAGCCATTGAGGAAGCGGGACTTGCGCCCGGCAAGGATATCGTAATCGTAACGGTGGACGGCGAACAGGCGGCGATTGATCTGCTTAAGGAGGGCAAAATCAACTGCGTGGTGGAATGCACCCCGCTGATTGGGGATATGATCATGGCGCTGGCGAAGCGTTTGGCAGCGGGGGAAACCATTCCGCGCAACATCTATTCGGATGAACGGGTGTTTTCGGAGTTTGATACCGATCTGGATTCTTTGCCCCCAAGGGAGTACTAAGCATGCGAGCAGTATTTGACAAGGTTTTTCGCAGGTTGCGCGTGGGCAACAGCCTTGCGGAGCGGTTGCGGTTCAGCTTTATGGTGATCATGCTGCTGATGCTCATCCCCGCGCTGGTAAGCATATGGATGATGCGCTCTTATGGAGACAGCTACCATCAGGCCATCATGCAGGTGGAACGGGTGGCCTCGCTCAAGCCGCGTGTGAGTACGGATATCCCCGATGAGATGTGGAGCATTGTGGCGGGGCGTACTACCTTTTCGCAGGGCAGGCAGTACGTCATGCTGGATGACGCAAACCATATCATGGAAGAACTGATGACCACCGCAACCGGGGGAAACGCGAAGGAACTCACGGTGGCGCGGCGTACCATGGATACGCTCAAGCGTTACATCGACCGCATGGGCGAGCAGATAGCCGCCGGTGCACAGGTAGCGGATAACGAGGCGTTGCTGGAGGAAGTGCGCAGCGTTGCCTCGCTTGTGGGGGATATGCTGGAGCAGTACATTACGCTGGAAATCGGCGCTACCAGTGAAACCAGCCGTGCGTTACAGCACCAGCTGATGCTGGTGGTGTGGATGATGGGGCTTCTGCTCACCATGACCTTTGGGTTTGCCATGCTGGCGCAGCGCTCGCTTTCCCATGCGATCCGCAAACCCATTGCGGAGCTGGAGCTATTTGCGGGAGCGGTTGCCGAGGGAGATTTGCATGCGCGTGTGGATAAGCCGGAGGTAACAGAGCTGCGCGGCCTCACGGAAAGCCTCAATGTGATGGCGGTCAAGCTGCAAATGCTGATGGATGAGAATCGCCGCGAACAGGAGAATCTCAAGCGCAGCGAGCTAAGGACGTTGCAGGCGCAGATTGCCCCGCATTTCCTCTATAATACGTTGGATGCTATCGTATGGCTGGCAGAGGCGAGGCGCGCTGAAGAGGTAATCCATATAACGCAGGCGTTGAGCGACTTTTTCCGTATATCGCTTTCGCAGGGACGGGACTGGATTCCCCTTTCGGAGGAAATCAAACACTTGCAGGGGTATTTGACAATTCAGAAGGTGCGCTATCGGGATATTCTGGATTATGAGATCGATATTCCCACAGCGTTGTATAGCGGGCAGGTGCTCAAGCTGCTTTTGCAGCCGCTGGTGGAAAACGCCATATACCATGGCATTAAGCACCGTCGCGGACGAGGGCTTGTGCGTGTAAGCGGCGCGCAGGTGGATGATAAAATGGTTCTGACGGTATGGGACAATGGCGCGGGCATGAGTGCGGAACGGTTGTTGCAGGTGCGCGCCAATCTGGAGATGGATGCGCCAGCCGAGGGAGAGCAGGGCAGTTATGGCCTGTTCAATGTCAATAAACGCATTCGACTGTACTACAACCAGCCGGAGGGTGTTCGCATCCAGAGTGATGAAAGCGGCACAGCGGTTTCGTTCTGTGTGCCGTTTGGGAGGATGGACGATGTACAAGGTATTTCTGGCGGACGATGAAATTGTGGTGCGGGAAGGAATCCGTAGCAATTTTCCTTGGGAACAGACGGATTTTGTCCTGGCGGGCGAAGCGCCCGATGGGGAGATCGCTCTGTCAATGTTACAGGATATCAAACCGGATATTCTGATTACCGATATCCGTATGCCGTTTATGGACGGGCTGGAACTATGCCGCGCGGTCAGCGCCACTATGCCGTGGATGTATATCGTAATTTTGAGCGGGTATGATGATTTTTCCTACGCGCGGGAAGCCATATCGCTGGGCGTCAAGGAGTATCTGCTCAAGCCCGTGAGCGTGCAGGAACTGCTGCATGTGCTTGGACGCAGCGCCGAGGTAATCCGCGAGGATAAACGCAGGCAGGCTAACCTGCGTACCTTTCGCGATCAACTGCTGTGCAGCGGGCAGCTGCTCAAGCAGCGGCTGGTGGAGGATGTGATTGCAGGCGCGCCGGAAGCGGATTTGATGGAACGCGCGCGCGCCCTGAGAATGAGCCTGGTGGCGGGCAAGTACCTGACCATGGTGGTGGATTTGGGGCAGGAACCGATGAGCGTGGAAGAATCCCGCGCGGCCGAAAGCGTGCTGTGCAGGCTGGCGGAAAGCAGCGGCGGCACGGTATGCCTTGGGCAGGTGCAGGGTCGGTTTGTGATGCTGGTCATGGGGGATGACGATACCGATATTGAGGAGCGTACCTATGGCCTTGCGCAGGCGGTCAAGTTTGATGTGGAGCGCAACACCGAGCTGAGACCCGTGATTGCCATCGGCACTACGGTGCGCACGCTGGCAGGCGTACCGCTTTCCTATGCAGATGCCTGCGCGCTCCTGCACACCCTCAAGGAAGCGGAAGGGGTGAACCGCGGCCGAAGCATCATGGGCGTACTGGACATCGCGCCCAAGGACAGCATGACGCTGGCGAATGTCAAAGTGCCGCAGATATATGAAAAACTGAAAAACGCGAACGACGCGGAGATCGATGCAATCCTCTCCGGCTACCTCAGCTCGATTGGGCAGACGGCGGCGCAGAGCAAGCTGATGATCAACTACATTTTTGTGGATATCGTGCTATCCGCCTCGCGTATCATCCGCGATGCGGGGGGAAACCCGCAGGAGATCATACCATCCGCCTTTGAACCGGAGGGAGAAAGCGCCACGGCGGCAACCCTGGCCGAGGCAATGGCCATGGCGCGTGAATTGCTGGCGCGAGCGATCCGCTTTCGGGATGAGCAGGGTTCGGCGCGCTACGGCGTGGTGATACGCAAAGCCAAGCACTTTATCGATCAAAACTTTGCCAACCCGGATTTGACCCTGAAGGATGTTGCGGGGCAGGTAGCCTTGAGCAATAACCACTTCTGTACGGTTTTTTCACAGGAAACAGGGGTTACCTTTACCGAATACCTGACGGGCATGCGAATGACCAGGGCCAAAGAACTCCTGCGCGACAGGCAAATGCGTACGTCGGATGTGGCTTTTGCCGTTGGCTATAATGATCCTCACTATTTCAGCTATCTGTTCAAGAAGAACACGGGGCTATCGCCAAGGGATTATCGCAAGGAAGAGGCATAGGCAGCGCTGTGCTTTTACATCGCAAAGGCAAGACAGGTTGAAGCACTGGTACAGGTGCGCATCCAAAGCGGGCGGGCAAAAGGTATGACACACAGGCTTTGACGTACGGTCAAACCATTGTATAACGAAGCATATGGTTCATACCAAGGGCAGAATAAACCGTGTGAATCGGAAAATTCTGCCCTTTTTCGGAAAATACTCCCATTTTTCAGGATAAGAAGAATCATTTGACAGGATAACTTCAAAAGAATCTCAACATTTTTGGGAATCGAGTGTATTTTGTTTGTGAAAAACCTCCGTTACAATAGGAACAAGCATGGGAAGTATGGACAACTTCCCTGAAATACGAATTAGGAGGTTCCCATCCATGAAAAAAATGTTTGCTCTGCTCATGGCGCTGGTCATGGTGCTTGCACTGTGCTCCTCTGCCGCCGCTGAAGACCTCATCAAGGTAGGTTTTGCGCAGGTTGGTCATGAATCCGACTGGCGTAACGCCAACACCGAGAACTACAAGGGCGTGTTTACCGCCGAGAACGGCTATGAACTGAGCTTTGTGGACTGCGACAATGACAACGCCGTTCAGCTTGAGGCCGTTCGCAGCTTCATCGAGCAGGATCTGGACTACATCATCATCGCCCCGATCGAAACCGCGGGCTGGAACACCGTGCTGGCGGAAGCCAAAGATGCGGGCATTCCTGTGATCATCGCGGATCGTAACGTGGATGCGGATCCCTCCGAGTATACCACGCGCGTTGGTACGGACATGGTCAAGGAAGGCGAAACCGCCGGCCTGTGGCTGGCTGAGTACATGGCTGGCGCAGAAGCCAACATCCTCGTGATCGAAGGCACCGTTGGTTCTTCCGCAGCCCTGGGCCGCAGCGAAGGCTTCAACAACATCGCCAAGGATCATCCCGAATGGAAGATCATTGACAGCCAGAGCGGCGACTTCACCCAGGCTGGCGGCCAGCAGGTGATGGAGAGCTTCCTCAAATCCTATCCCGGCCAGTTCAACGTAGTGGTTTGCCACAACGACAACGAAGCCTATGGCGCGATGGATGCGATGGATGCGGCTGGCGTGACCTACGGCGTAGATGGCGACGTGATCCTCATCTCCTATGATGCCACCAAAGCCGGCCTTACCTATACCCTCGAAGGCAAAATCAACTGCAACGTAGAGTGCAACCCCATTCAGGCTGCTTTCGTGAAGGAAGTTATCGAGAAGCTCGAAGCCGGCGAGGCCGTGGAAGCCTTCACACTGGTTGTGGACGAAGCTTTCGTCGCCCCGGGCATCACCTCTCAGTATGCTACCACCATGACCGCGGAACTGTTGGCGGCGCGCCCCTACTAAGCAAAACCTGTACCGGCATTGATGATTGCCAAGCGGCATTCGCGATGCGACAGGCGTAACAAAACGCAGATGACGCTTTGAAAAGCGTTTGGCAACGGGGAGAAGTGGGAGAGGCCTCAAGCTCCTCCCACTTCTTTCTTTCGGGCGGGCATACCATGCTGCGCCCCGTGCTTAACACAGAAAGGAATGGATGACGATGGAAGATCGGGTCGTCCTGACCATGCGCGGGATCACCATGACATTCCCCGGGGTGCTCGCGTTGGATGGCGTGGATTTCACCCTGCGCAAGGGCGAGATCCATGCGCTGATGGGGGAGAATGGGGCGGGTAAAAGCACGCTCATCAAATGCCTGACTGGCGTATACCAGTGTGACAGCGGAGAAATACACGTAGACGGCATGGAAGAGCCTGTGCAGAACCACTCCACGCTGGAAGCGCAGCGCAACGGGATTTCCACCGTTTACCAGGAAGTTAACCTGTGCCCGAACCTGAGCGTTATGGAAAACCTCTTTGTTGGCCGTGAGCCGGTGACAAAGGCAGGCACCATCGACCGCAGGGTGATGCTTAAGCGCGCCCAGCAGCTGATGGAGGATTTGGGGCTTTCCATTGACGTACAGCAAACACTTGAGAATTACTCACTTGCTTTACAGCAGATGATTGCCATCGCGCGTGCGGTGGATATGGAATGTAAAATCTTAATCCTCGATGAGCCGACCTCTTCGCTGGATGACAGCGAGGTAGCCAAGCTGTTCTCGCTGATGCGCAAATTACGCGATCAGGGGGTGGGTATCGTTTTTGTGACCCACTTTCTGGAGCAGGTTTACGAGGTTTGCGATCGCATTACAGTGCTGCGCAATGGGTTACTTGTTGGCGAATACCCCTTGAGCGAATTGCCTCGCGTAAACCTGATTGCCGCCATGATGGGCAAAGATATCGATGATCTGAAGGAGATAAAGCCTGAAAGCTGCCAGAACAACTGCGCTGAGCCGCTCATTTCGGCAGAGGGATTGAGTCATGTCAATAAGATCAAACCCTTTGACCTGCAAATTCGGCAGGGAGAAGTCATCGGGCTCACCGGCCTTTTGGGCAGTGGCCGCAGTGAACTGGCGCGCACCATTTATGGCGCGGACAAGGCGCAAACGGGCACACTGAAAGTCAAGGATAAGAAGGTGCACATTAACCACCCCATTGACGCGATGCGCCTGGGGATGGGGATGCTGCCCGATGACCGCAAAGCTGAGGGCGTCATTGCCGATTTGACTGTGCGCGAGAACATCGTGCTGGGCATACAGGCGCTGCGCGGCATTATGAACCTGCTTCCGATGAAAGAACAGTGCGAGATAGCCGACCGCTTTATTGAGTTGTTGCAGATTAAAACCCCTAGCCGGGAGACGCTGGTGAAGCAGCTTTCCGGCGGAAACCAGCAGAAGGTGATTATTGCGCGCTGGCTGGCGACCAATCCGGATTTTCTGATTCTGGACGAACCCACGCGCGGGATCGACATCGGCACCAAGACGGAGATTCAGAAACTGATTATCCGCCTAGCGGACGAAGGGAAGGGAATCCTGTTTATTTCCTCGGAAATCGACGAGATGCTGCGCACCTGCAATCGACTGGCTGTGCTGCGTGACGGCGAAAAGGTTGGCGAACTGCAAGGAGATATGACGCAGGAGCGTGTGATGCACGCCATCGCCGGAGGTGAAAACGTATGAAAATCAAGCGGGCGATCAAGAAAATCACGGGCATGCAGATGTTTCTGCCCATAGCAAGCATGCTGTTGGTGATGGCGGTAAACATCATCTATGATGTATCCAATGGAAACGCGGTATTCAACTTCTTTACCATTTCCCTGCGCAATGGGGTGTTATTTGGCCGTATCATCGATATCCTGAATCGCGGCAGCGAGGTTGCGATTCTAGCCATTGGCATGACGCTGGTGGTTTCTGCCGCGGCTGGCGCGGATATTTCGGTGGGGTCGGTTATGAGCCTTGCGGGCGGTATGTGTTGTATGCTACTGGCCGGGTTTGGCAACGCGAATGTATCGCAGTACGCGGTGCCGCTGTGGGTGGGGCTTGTGGCTGGACTAGCCATCGCGTGCCTGTGCGGCGCCTTTAACGGGTATCTGGTTTCCTACCTCAATATACAACCCATGGTGGCAACGCTGATTCTCTTCTCCGCAGGCAGAGCCATTGGGCTGCTGCTCTGCAACAGTACGATTGTCTATGTGCGGGTACCATCGTTCCAGTTCCTGGGCGGTTATTTTTGGATGCTGCCAACGCCGATCATTATTGCGGCAGCATGCGTTCTGGTGATGTCGCTTATTTTGAAGCACACCGCGCTGGGCATGTATATACAGAGCGTGGGCATCAACAAGAATGCCGCACGCATCGCGGGTTTCAAATCACGGCGCATTATCTTTACGGCGTTTGTGATCAGCGGTCTGTGCGCGGGAATCGCAGGTTTGGTGGCAACCAGCCGCATCTACTCCGCCGATACCAATAACATTGGTTTGAACATGGAACTGGACGCGATTCTTGCAGTCGCGCTGGGCGGCAACAGCCTGGGCGGCGGAAAATTCCGCCTTGCGGGCAGCATTGTAGGCGCGTATACAATACAAGCCATCACCACAACGCTGTATGCGCTTGGCATCAGCTCCGCGCAGGCGCCGGTGTTCAAGGCTGTGATTGTTATCCTGATTGTGACCATCCAATCGCCTGCCGTGACGGCTTATTTCGAAAGGCGCGCGGTGGCCAAGGCGCTTCGGGCGAATAAGGAGGCGATGCGCGTATGAACCGAAAAGCTATCGTGCAACGCTCCCGACGGGGGATGAACAACAGCAACATTCTGCTGATGATTACCATTGGACTTTTCATTGTCATGTATACGGCGGGGTCGATCGTCTACGCGGATAAAGGGTTTGACCATCTGCAAACGTTCCTGAACATCCTGATCAACAACGCGGGCTTGATCTGCGTTGCCTGCGGCATGACCTGTGTGCTGCTCACGGGTGGGATAGACATTTCGGTGGGCGCGCTTATCGGCATGGTTTGTATGTTTATGGCGGTGGGCATTGAATTCTGGGGGCTATCCTCGCCTGTGCTGATGATCCTGATCCTGCTCATTGGGATTACATTTGGCCTGGTGCAGGGCTTATGTGTAGGCTACTTGAACATTCAGCCCTTTATTGTGACCATGGCGGGCATGTTCTTTG
The DNA here is from genome assembly GCA_001604105.1 of Clostridiales bacterium Firm_11. Taxonomy (GTDB): domain Bacteria; phylum Bacillota; class Clostridia; order Christensenellales; family Aristaeellaceae; genus CAXXOK01. The sequence goes on along the minus strand of LVAQ01000024.1, from coordinate 179,733 downwards.
CGCGTGGCATGACGGCTGTCATCAGCACCCAGCAGGTGACCATCAAATCAGACGAGTTCTTTGTGATGCTCGCCAACCTGAAGTTCTTCATTCCCTTTGAGATTGGCGCCTATGTCAACAGCAAGGGCCGGTTGATGGTGCCGTTCTTCCGGCTTCCGGTTATCATTGCACTTTGCGTGCTGGTGGCAGTATTCCTGATCCTTCGTTACACACGGTTTGGCCGCAGCCTGTACGCCGTGGGCGGGAACCAGCAATCCGCAGCGCTCATGGGGCTGGATGTGAAAAAGACCCGTATGAAGGCGTACATGCTTTCCAGCTTTCTGTGCGCTATCGGGGGCATTTGTTATGTGCTCAACACCATGGCGGGTACCGCTTCGCAGGCCGCGGGGCTGGAAATGGATGCCATTTCATCCGCGGTTATCGGCGGCACGTTGCTAACGGGTGGCGTTGGCAATGTGATTGGCTCCTTCTTTGGCGTGCTCATCAACGGCACCATATCCAGTTTGGTCAAGACGCATGGCAAGCTCATTTCGTCCTGGAGCAATGTGGTGACAGCGATACTGCTATGCGTATTCATTGTTTTGCAGGCGGTGTTTACGAAGCTGAAGGAGAACCGCAAGCGCTGAAACGCGCCGCAGAACATGGATCGCAAAGCGTGAAACGGCGAACGCTGTGTGCTGGTTGCGCCGGAAAGCGCAACGCGCTGCACATGACAATCTTCCTATGGTATTGTTGATAGCAGGCACGATTCCACAGCAAGACAAACAGTGCTTACCGCGAGCTGGGAAATCCCCAACCTGCGGTAAGCGCTGTTTCCATATCTATATACCTCGAAGGTTAAACGATGGCATACCCTGCGTACGTGTTTGTTTATCCAAGCACCGTTTGCCAGAGCATTTTGGATTGCTGAAAGGAGAAGGCAACCTTTCCCTCGTCTTTGAGCCATGCGAGAAATGACCGTACCGTACTACCCACCAGCACGTACTGTTCAATGGTCATGGTCAGCGAATAATGTGCAAATACGGCGGCGAGTATATCCTCAAAGATCATTGGGGTATGACAGAGTGTAAGCAATGTTTGGGATACTTCGAGCATTTTCTCACGGTTGTATGCCGCCAGCGGCGCAATGGAAGCGGCAGCCGGGGCATGCGCGGGGATAAACAAGCTGGCCTGCATGTTCATGACCATGGCGAGGGTATCCAGATAAGCCCGAACATCCAGAAGAAACGGCACGCTGTATTTCTCCAGCGTAGCCTTGCTGCTGAGGCAATCTGCCAGAAATACAACATCATCCGGCGTACGAAAACCCACCATATCCCAGGAATGCCCGGGCAAAGGGATGGGTTCCAACGCCGATGGATACGCTGCATCCGTGAAGGGGAGCGCTTCGCTTTCCTGCGCTAACAGGAACTTATGCCGTAGATCCTTGCCGGGGAACCCGCCATAGAGAAAGGCCGGTTCCAGCAGCGGATGCCGCGTGAAAGCAAGTTCTATACCGGATGCAAACACCTTGCATCCGGTTTGTGTTTGCAGGTACTTGTTGCCGCCAATGTGATCCGCGTGGGAATGGGTGTTGACAATCGCGGCTAGCGACCAGTGATGATCCGCAAGTATCTTGAGCACTTTGCGCGCTGCATCCTTATCGTTGCCGCTGTCGATTAAGATGGCGGTATGTGGATCCGGCGTATAAACGCCGATCTTTGCCGGGCATTCGATATAGTAGGTGCAAGGGGCGACCTGAACCAGCTCGTACATGGTTTTTCCTCCGTCGGTGAGTTTACTTCCAGCGCTGCACGGCGTCGGCGTGCGTTTCATGCTTCCGCAACACATAAAAACCGAGCCATCGCACGATACCATTGATAATCTGGCGGCAATGACTCGGCGCATGAAACATGGAAAAGACAGGTGGAACAAAGATTAGCTTTCCAGCGATTCCTCGTGTTTCGTTTCGGCTGAGAAATCACTGGTCGTTGGCGCAGCAGAATCGACTTCGGCAGGCGCGTCGTTTTCTGGCGATATGTCAGGCTCGGCTGCCGCCGCATCAACAAGGAAAGCATCTTCGTAAGCGGCGTTTTCATCGCTGTCAGGTTCATCGGGTTGTGCTTGCTGCTTGGCGCTGTTATCCTGTGCTGAGCTGTGCTCGCTCACTTTAGCGTATTTCTGGGCACGCAAAACGCTCAGGCGGTTTTCGATATCGCTAAGCTCTGTGAGCATCTCGGAAAGTGGGTCTGGCAGCGTGACGCCTTTTTGCCATAGCTCGAACGCTTGCAGGCTGAAATTCGTCAGAATCTCACGACGGCGTGTTTCCAGATTGATTTCATTAACCTTCAGCTTCGCATTGCTGGCCAGGCTTGCGGCGGTTGTGCCGAGCGCTTCCATTCCTTTGAGCAATGCGATGCGCAGTTTACGGGTCAGGCCGCTCATAGGGGTCACTCCTTTGCTGGGCTGTGGGCGGTTGGGTTGTGTGTGATCAGAGGTAGAGCTTTCCAGATAACGTATTGAATGGCGCGGGGGTAAGACTGTATAGCAAGCAATGCCGCCGTGAGGCTGAAAGCAGACAAAGCACATGCTCTAGTGCTTCGCATCAAGCGGTTTAATAATACATTTCGTTATCCGATGGGTTTTTCCTGCCATATCCGTAAAGCGCGGAGGATATACTGCGGATGCTTCCGACAAGGTGCATCCGCACGCGAAGCAATGGTTTTGCTTGGTGCCAACAACCTTACACATCATGATAACAGTAAGCCAACCGACCATGGACTATTTACTCGGATGAAATAGGGGAAGTAACGTTTTGCAGGTTCCCAAAGGGCAGAATGCTGGCGGTTTATGGCAAAGGCGAACGCCTTGCCTAAAGCGATTGCTTGGTGGTGAAGGGCATCCTAAGTGCGCGGTGTTGCGAGTTGTGGAAACGTAAGGCAAGGGGTATCAGCAGCTCGCAAATGCCCATAGCTTGTGCCGCAGGGAGGATAAACGATCAGCATTGCGCTGGTATGGTGCCCGGCCAATGCGCCAGCAGCGAAGCGGGTTTACAGGTGAAGCTGGCGCTCTCCGCCGGGATCAACTCGCCATCCATGTTCAGGATCATGTTATGGCAGTTTAGCTTGCAATGCGTGGCGCGGAAATGATGCGCAATGCGTTTTTTGAGCAGTGTACCACCCAGAATCGAAGGCAGATAGAATACAATCTGCCAAGCGGGCACGGGATCGACCACCATGATATCCAAAAGGCCGTCATCCACCTTGGCAATGGGCATGATGGGGATTCCCCCGCCAATGGTTGAGCCGTTGGCGATGGTACAAATCATGAACTTTCCCGCGAGCCGGATATCGTCGCCGATTTCCACCTGCATCTCAAAGGGCTTAAAGGCGCGGATGGCGGCAAAAACGCCATACAGATAAGGCCAGATGCCGCGCACATGCTTTTTCGCTTTATTGGCATATTCCAGTACCATCACATCAAAACCCGCGCCGCAAACATTGATGAAAAAGCGATCGTTCACCATGCCGGTATCCAGCGGGTGGGCAGGGTTATTCAGGATATAGGCCACCGCGTCATCCCACTTCTTGGGGGTGCCAATGATTTTGATAAAATCGTTGCCCGTACCGGCGGGGATGATGCCAAGTGCTGTTTGGGTACCAGCCAGACCAGCGGCAATCTCGTTGAGTGTGCCGTCTCCGCCGACGGATACAACGGTGGCGGCGCCTTCCGAAGCGGCCTTGCGCGCCAATTGGGTGGCATGCCCCGCATACTCCGTATAGGTGACGTGATGGGGCATGCCGCGCGCAGCCAGCAGCCCAGCTACCTTTTGCCCGATGGATTTTGCAAGCCCCGCACCGGCTACGGGATTGATGATCACTGAGATCATAGGTAAACACCTTCCTATATCATGAAATTACATCAAGAAAATTCCATTGCATTTTACCGTTTTCCGGCGCGAATGTAAAGCAAAATCCCTTGGTAAGGCAGGGTAGACAGATGATCGCGCGGTATAGCCGTTACCCATCAGAGTACGTAGGGTATGTTTCTATGCGCAAGCAGCTTTGCAATGCGTAAAATGACAATGTGTTTTCACTGCTTTTTCAAAGGAATCCGCGTTGTTCAGAACGAAATCCTTTGATAGGCTGGGAACCTCGCCAGATGAAGCGGCGGCGTGGTTGACCGGTGAGGCGGATGCTGCCAGACGAAAAAAACCGCTGACGCATCTTGACGAACCTCCCCGTTTGCGCATAGAATAGGGGTAGAGAAATGTTCTATTTTGGAAACGATCCATAAGCCTACATGGCTCGCGCGATTGCAGACGGGCAAGTGTATTGCATCTTTTCGTTGCCTTTGCGATGGGCGTTCACAGGCCGATGCTGGCGCACGCGGCATGGTATTCATTTACCCTGCATCTAGGATAAGAGGGGGACGCCCGATTGTTATACAAACCGCCGACGGGAGAGCAACGCGAACGTTTTCACCAGGGCGCACACAGGAGCGCCTATGAAATGCTTGGCGCACACCCCTTTACAGAGGGAGAATACACGGGGTGGCATTTCTGCCTATGGGCGCCTAATGCAAAGCACGTGGCGCTTGTGGGGAGTTTCAACCAATGGGATAAGAGCCGCCACCCCATGCAAAAACAGTATGACGGCATGTGGGAAATACGACTGCCAGCCGAAGAACTCTGGCGGCATACACCACAGGAAGGTTACCCCGCCTATAAATATGCCGTGTGGGGCGCGGATGACGTATGGCGCATGAAGGCCGACCCCGTTGGGTTCTACAGCGAACTGCGGCCAGATATGGGCAGTCGGCTTTATAATCTGGAGGGCTATGACTGGAATGACGGCGCCTGGCTTGCGCGGCGGGCGAGCTACAACCCCTACCAAAGCCCCATGAATATTTACGAAGTACACGCAGGCAGTTGGCGGCGCCATGAGGATGGCAGTTACCTGAGCTATGAGGAGTTGGCGGATCAGCTTATCCCGTATGTATTGGACATGGGCTATACCCATATTGAACTGCTGCCGGTGATGGAGCACCCGCTGGATATGAGCTGGGGCTATCAGGTTACGGGGTTTTATGCACCCACTTCGCGGTATGGCAAACCCAAACAGTTGATGGCGCTGATTGACCGCTGCCATCAGGCGGGTATCGGCGTGATTCTGGACTGGGTTCCCGCGCATTTTCCGCGGGATGAAGCGGGGTTGTATCATCTGGATGGTACGCCGCTGTATAGCCACCCGGACCCCAGGCGCGGGGAAATACCGCAGTGGGGTACGATGCAGTTTGACTATGCGCGCGGTGAGGTGGCCAGCTATCTGCTGAGCAATGCCTGCTTCTGGCTGGAAGTCTACCATGTGGATGGCTTGCGGGTGGATGCGGTCAGCAGCCTGTTATATTATGATTTTTGCAAGGAACCCGGGCAGTGGCTGCCCAACCGCTATGGTGGGCGGGAGAACCTGGACGCGGTCGCCTTTCTGCGCCGCCTCAACGAAACCGTTTACCATGATTTCGCGGGGGTGTTAATGATCGCAGAGGAGAGCAGCGCCTACCCGATGGTCACCGCGCCCACCTACCTTGGCGGTCTTGGCTTTGGCTTCAAGTGGAATATGGGCTGGATGAATGATATCCTTTTCTATATCAAGAAGGAGACCGCCCATCGGAAGTATCACCACGATAAGCTGACCTTCAGCCTGTTTTACGCTTTCAGCGAAAACTATATCCTTCCCTTTTCCCACGATGAGGTTGTGCATGGCAAACACAGCCTGCTGGATAAAAACCCGGGAGATCTATGGCAAAAGTTTGCGGGACTGCGGGCGCTGTATGGCTATACGATGGCACATCCGGGCAAGAAACTGCTTTTTATGGGATGCGAGTTTGCGCATTTTATCGAGTGGAAATATGACGACCAGCTGGATTGGTTTTTATTGGTGTATGATCGTCACCCGCAGGTACAGCGCTGTGTGCGTACATTAAACCACCTGTATAAAAACACACCTGCGCTCTATGAGCGAGATCAGGGTTGGGACGGTTTCACGTGGATTACCCCCAGCGATACGGAAAACAGTGTGCTGGCCTTCCTGCGAACCGATGCGCACGGGGCATCCCTCCTGTGTGTGACCAACTTTACCCCTGTTTTCCACCCCATCTACAAGGTCGGATTGCCCCAAAGGGTCACATTGCAGGAGGTTTTCAATACCGACCGTGCCGAGTTTGGGGGCAGTAACCAGTATAACGCCTTTGTTGTCGCCGCACAGGCGGAGGGCTTCAACGGCTTTCCCTATAGCGCGGATATCTGTGTGCCGCCGCTGAGCTGCTGTTACTTCCGCCTGGATCATGCGGAAACGGCATCGTCTCAGAAATATCACTGTAACACGCTCAAAAGCGCAACCGCACCCGTCAGGAGGATGCCGACATGAAAAACGACGATGCAAAGACGCCGCCGCGCGTAAAAGCGAAGGCCGAGGCTGCCAAAGCCAGAGCAAAGGTTGCGGCCGAGCACCCTGCGCCGAAAACCGCCGTGACCGATGAAAAGGAACTGGCGAAAGGGCGCGCGTTGCGGGGCAAGTAAACAAAGCCGGAGGGGCATAGCCTAACGGAGGCATGGCTGCCTGTCTGGTGAACAGTAAGGAGTGGAACTCATATGCTCAAAAAGAAGCAATGTATCGCGATGCTGCTTGCGGGCGGCCAAGGGAGCAGGCTTGGTATCCTCACCGTCAACATGGCAAAACCCGCCATTCCCTACGGAGGGAAATACCGCATCATCGATTTTCCCCTGAGCAATTGCACCAACAGCGCGATTGATGTAGTGGGCGTGCTTACGCAGTACCAACCGTTGGAGCTCAATGCTTACATCGGCAGCGGTTCGCCTTGGGATCTTGACCTTGCGCATGGCGGCGTTTATGTGCTGCCGCCCTATGTGAAAGGTAAGCAGGGGGAGTGGTATAGCGGCACAGCCAATGCCATTTACCAGAATGTGGCGTTTATCGAGCAATTCAGCCCGGAGTATGTGCTCATCTTAAGCGGCGATCACATCTACAAGATGGATTATAACGCCATGCTTGCTTACCATATCGAAAAAGGAGCGGATGCGACCATCGCCGTGCGGGAAGTGCCCTGGGAAGAAGCGTCCCGCTTTGGCATCATGAACACCAACGCGGATAACATTGTGGAAGAGTTTGATGAAAAGCCCAAGCAGCCAAAGAATAACAAAGCGAGCATGGGCGTATACATTTTCAGCTGGGATAAGCTACGTGCCTACCTGTGTGAGGATGCGGGCGACCCTGGCAGCAGTAATGATTTTGGCAAGAACATCATCCCCAATATGCTGCGAGACCAACAAAAGCTATATGCCTATGATTTTGAAGGTTATTGGAAAGATGTTGGCACCATTGAAAGCCTATGGGAAGCGAATATGGATTTGCTCAATATGCCAATGCCCATTGACCTGTATGACAAACGCTGGCGCATCTATGGCCGTAACCCGGGCGTCGCGCCGCATTATATCGCTGAAGGCGCCATCGCCAAAAGCTGCCTGATCACCGAGGGGTGTGAAGTGTATGGCCGTGTGGAGCACAGCGTGCTTTTTGCGGGGGTACAGGTGATGGAAGGCGCAAGTGTGATCGACAGCGTGATTATGCCCAATGCGGTCATCCAGAGCGGCGCGCGCGTGCGCAGAGCCATTGTAGCCGAAGGGGCGATCATCGGCGCGGGTGCAAAAGTGGGCGAGGATACGGGCAACATTGCCGTGGTGGGGCAAAATGTGAAACTGGCGGCCGGCGCGGTGGTGGCTGCCGGCGAGCAGCGGGTACAGTGACCCCAAACGCACAGGAAAGAGGGAAAGCGTCATGGCCATGAAGAATGTAATGGGTATCATCTATACGGGCGAGAAGGATAGCTACCTGCGCGAGCTCACCTTGATGCGCGCCATTGCCGCCCTGCCTGTGGCGGGTCGGTATCGCGTGATCGATTTTCTGGTGAGCGGGATGGTCAACAGCGGCATTAAGAACGTGGGCGTAATCATGCAGAAGAATTACCATAGCCTGATGGATCATCTGGGCAGTGGCAAGGAGTGGGATCTGCATGGAAAGAACGATGGTCTGTATATCCTGCCGCCCTTTTTGACACGGGAAAACGTTGGGGTTTACAGCGGCAGTTTGGATGCGCTGCATTCCAACTTTGGCTACATCCGCCGCAGTAAGCAGGAGTATGTTCTGCTGTGTAACAGCTTGATTGTCTTTAATGCCAATTTCAATGAAATGATGGACGCGCATCAGCGCAGCGGCGCGGATGTGACCATGATGTACAGCAGGAACCCCGATCTGCGCAGAGCTGAAAACGGAACATATTTTGAGATCGATGCCGAAGGAATTATCACTGATGTGGAAATCGACCCCACGCGCCCGCGCCATGAGAATACCAGCATGGAAGTATTCCTGCTGCGTAAAGACCTCCTGATGGATCTGGTGGATCGCGGTGCGGCGCACGGTTACCATGATATCATGCGCGATGTTTTCCAGCGGATGATCCGAGATGCGGGCATGCGCGTGCGCGGATATGCGTATGAAGATGTGTGTTACCGGATGGACAGCGTGCAGAGCTATTTCAAGTTCAACATGGATGTTTTGGATCGCACAGTGCGCCATGCGCTCTTTGATGAGGCAAAGCCGGTTTACACCAAGGTGAGGGATGAAATGCCCGCGCGCTATCAGGATAACGCCCGCGTGCACAACACCATGGTGGCGGATGGATGCATTGTGGATGGGCATGTGGAGCACAGTATGCTGTTTCGTGGTGTGCGCATCGCCAAAGGCGCGCAGATTCGTAACTGCGTAATCATGCAGGACAGCGTAATTGAGGAAGGCGTAACGCTTGAGAATTGTATTCTGGATAAGCAGGCGGTGATCAAGCGAGGGGGAAAGCTCATCGGGCCCAATACGTACCCGATAGTCATCTCCAAGGATATGACTATTTAACCGAAGCGCGTCAAACGTAGCAACCGCGACAATACTTGCCCCGCGCACATGTGCGGCGGCCGCAGAAGGAGCGTGGATTATGAACATCCTCTTTACAGCCAGCGAATGCGTACCCTTTGTCAAAACCGGCGGCCTTGCCGATGTGGTGGGCTCCCTTGCGCCTGTGCTTGCCAAACAGGGGCATGATGTGCGGGTGATGCTGCCCATGTATACCGCCATCCCGCAGGATTACCAGCACCAGATGCAGTTTGTGCTCCACTTTGATGTGCAGCTGGGCTGGCGCAGGCAGTACTGCGGCGTGATGATGCTCAAGCGCGATGGGGTTACTTATTACTTTCTGGACAATAAGTATTACTTTGGCAGGCCGTATATCTATGGGCTGGGCGGGGATGAGTATGAACGCTATGGCTTCTTCTGCCGCGCGGTACTCAATGCGCTGCCGTTGCTTTCCTTCAGGCCGGATGTGCTGCATGCGCACGACTGGCAAAGCGGCATGGTGCCTGCATTGCTGAAAATTCAGTATGCCCACCTGCCTTTCTATACGGGCATTCACAGCCTGTTTACCATCCATAACCTGCAATACCAGGGCATCTTTGGCATCCATGAAGTACAGGATGTACTCGGCTTGGGCGATGGTTTGTGGTCCAATGACAAACTGGAGTGTTATGGCTGCGCTAACTTTATGAAGGCGGGGCTGGTATACAGCGATGCCATTTCCACCGTGAGCCCAAGCTATGCGGAGGAGATTACCACGGCCTATTACGGCGAGCGGCTGGATGGTCTCATCCGCGCGCGCAGGGATTCGCTCTACGGTGTTCTCAACGGTATCGATATTGAGGAATATGACCCCGCGACGGACCCGTTAATCTACCAGACCTATACCGCGGATGACCTTGCCGGTAAAGCGGAGAACAAGCGGCGCTTGCAGGAGGAGCTTGGTCTTGCGGTGGATGCGGATATCCCCTTGATTGCGATGGTGGGCAGGCTCACCAACCAAAAAGGGCTGGATTTGGTGGATCGCGTGCTGGGGGACATCATGGGTGAAGATGTGCAGCTGGCAGTGCTGGGCATGGGAGATTCACGCTATACCAACCTGTTCAGTTGGGCGGAGGGGCATTACAAAGGTAAGCTTGCCGCACGTTTCGCGATGGATCACGCATTGGCGCATAAGTTGTACGCGGGTGCGGATTTCTTCCTGATGCCTTCCTTATTTGAGCCTTGCGGGCTAAGCCAGATGATATCCATGCGTTATGGCACCATCCCTATTGTGCGGGAAACGGGCGGCCTTCGGGATACGGTGCTCAGCTATAATGAATATACCGGAGAAGGAAACGGATTCACGTTCTTCAGCTATAACGCGCATGATATGCTGGTTGTGCTCAAGCGGGCGCTGCACTTTTACCGGACGGATCCTGTGCTGCTGGCGACATTGCGTAAACGCGGCATGGCAGGGGATTATAGCTGGACGCACAGCGCTAAGGATTACACGGCCATCTATCAAAAGCTGACGGGGAAAGACCAGTAGCATCGGTTTTGCATTCCGCTGCATGGTTGGGTTTTAGGATACTGGCACGATGATATGCGGAGGGTTTTGTACTACAAGGTCGCAGGCCGCAAGATAGGTTTTGCGTAGCCCTGTTTTCAGAACAAACCTGTTCGCCTTGTTATGGATGATCAATGATTGTGAGGAGACGGCGTATAGGTTTGAAGCCGTAACCATCGACGCGTAAAAAGCGCGGTATGCCTGAGAAAAGCCAGGCGTACCGCGCTTTTTTACGTATAGTCCCGTTATCACTGTTGGAAGGCTTTTATACGTGTGGGCAGAACGCGCATCACAAATGCAGCCAGGGCGATCTTTACCAGTTCAGGAATCACAAAGGGGAATACGCACCAGGCCAGTGCGGTGGCAAGCCCAATGGGGCCTGTGGCAGCCGCATAGGCAAGCATAAACCATGCGGTGCCAAACGCGTAACATAGGACAAGGCCAAGCACCATGCCGCTCAGGCGCACCCAGAGGCTACTCCCCAGCAGGTGGGTTAGCAGCCAGTATGCAAGGGTGGAAGCCAGAAACCCAATCAGATAGCCCCCTGTAACGCCCAGCAGCATCCCAATGCCACCGCGAAAACCGGAGAACACGGGAAGTCCAACGCTGCCCATCAGCAGATAGAGCAGCACTGTCAGAGTACTGCGCTTACCCCCCAGCAGACCCATGGCACACATGACCGCAAAGGTTTGCAAGGTGAAGGGAATGGTTGCGGGAATAGAAATCCATGCACAAATGGCAATGAGTACAGAAAAAAGCGCGATGTACACCATATCCAGCGTAGTCAGGCGAGGTTTGGAGGTGGTCACGGGCAGCATCCTTTCTGGCTTGAGCAAGCGATGGTGGCATGGTATCAGATATGGAGCCGAATGTCAACCACATAATATAAGCAAGGTGACAATGGACGTTCTGAGCGTTGGCTTCGATCAGCATTGCAGGCGGATGCCAGTCACCATGCAAACAGCGACACCAAAAAGGATGCGTCTAAAAACGCATACCACAAAGCCGCAGGCAGAATAAGGCTGCCTGCGGCACAATGAAGCGATGGAAACGCTGTCATGTTTGATTGTGGGATAAGGGCAGGTGGGGTCAGTAGGTATAATCGTCTACATCCACCTTATCGGGATCCGTAAAGGGCGCTAGAGTAGAGATCATTTTCACGGGCGCGCCGGATTGGTTGATTACATAATGCACTTCGTTTGGTTCGATATGGATAAGCTGCCCGGGCGTCAGATGGTGCATCACCCCATCGACTACGATGTCCACTTCGCCTTCCAAAATGAAGAAGTTTTCCTCCATTACGTTATGGTAATGGGCTTTGAAATCCTCTCCGGCCTGGAATTGCACAAGGGCAAAATTCATGCGCGGCCCCTTCATCAGGTACTTGGGACCGCTGTCGCCAAAACGGTACTCCCGATCGGCTTCGTTGACGATGAACATAGTCAAAATCTCCTTTTATCATTACAATCCGGGCGCGATCCACATGTGCCGGGTCAGGCCTCGGTCGCTCAGCGCAAGCTGGGCTTGATATACTTCGCGCCAAGGCGCGTATATCTCCTGGTATACTCTGTGATTTTCCATGTCGGGCACATAGGTGTTCTCCCACTGAACCAGCTTGCGTGCAGTTTCCGAAATATCTGCATATAAGCCAACTCCATACCCGGCAAGGATTGCCGCGCCCAGCGCGGTTGCTTCTTTAACTACCGGAACTTTCACGGGGATGCCCAGCACATCCGCGACGATCTGGCACCATACCGCTCCTTTGCTGGCGCCGCCCGCGAATATGATCTCGCTGGGCGCCTTACCGGTAGCCTCCCGTACGAGTTCCAAATGCCCTTTGGTCACCAGCGCTGCGTTTTCCATAATGGCGCGGTAGAAGGTATACTTGTTGAATTTGGCGGGGTCAAAGTCGAAGTTCGTAAAGGTGGGCGCAGCATGTTTCCAGGCGATGTAGTCCATCACATCGCTGAAGGTGCACATCATGCCATAGCTTCCTGCGGGAATTTTCGCGGCTTCGGCGTTCATGAGGGCGTAAGGATCGGTGCCCTGTTCCCTGGACAGGCGGATTTCTTCCTGACAAAAGGCGTCGCGGAACCATCGCATGGCAAGCCCGGGCATAAAGGCAATGGCTTCATTCTGCCATAGATTAGGCACAGCGTGGCAGTTGACACGCACACGGCACTGCGCATCGGTCGCGCCGCTTGTGGTATTGAACTCGTACTGCCAGAAACTGCCGCCAAAAACTGCGGCTTGGCCTTCATCCACTACGCCCACACCCACGCAGCCCAGTTGGGAATCGCCGCCCCCGGCAACCACGGCCGTACCAACCGCAAGCCCGGTATCTGCCGCGCCTTTTGTATTGACCGTGCCTACGATGCTGCCGCACTCCGCGACTGGCGGCAGAATATCATCTTTCAACCCAACTTTGCGCATAATCTGGCTATCCCATGCGCGTTTTTGCAAATCGAAAATTCCGGTGGTGCTGCCGTTGCTGGGCTCGACCGCCAAAACGCCGGTGAGTTTATAGCATAGCCAATCGTTGAACATGCCGATTTTCGCGACACGTTTGTAGAGATCTGGCAGCTTATTCTTGACCCACAGGATACGGGGAAGCGCGCCCAGTGCATAGGTTTGCCCTGAAACGGCGTAGATCTCCTTCTCCATTTCTGGATCCATGCGGATGAGCTGACCTACTTCATCCACGCTGCGCGCGTCCACATTGGCGCATGCCCAAATCTCTTGCCCGGCCGCATCATAGAGCACAATGCCTTCGCGCATGCAGGTGGTGCTGATGGCGGCGATGTCTTGCGGCGCAACGCCCGTCTGTGCCAGCACGCCGCGGACGCACTCGCTGGCCAGCGCCCAGTTTTTGACCCAGTCAAAATCCATGCTGCCGGGGAAACGCGGATCCTCGCTGTGCGTCCATTCGTGTTGAACACAGCCTACCTGCGCGCCTGCCACTGTGAATAATACGGCACGCACACTGCCGGTGCCGGCATCGATGGCCATTAAGTACTGTTTAGCCATTGGTTTTCCTCCATTGCGATTGTCTGGGCACAATGCGCGCCCTGCTGCGTTTCGGCTTGAGGTTAAGCTTCGCTCTCTTCGGCCAGCAGTTTTTCGGCAGTGCTGTCATCGGAAATGAGCACATCCAGATAGCCGCCTTTGAGCGCGGCGCGGATCGCGTTCACCTTCACATCGCCAGCCGCAACGCCGATCACGTTTTGCAGCGCCTTGAGCTTGTTGAGCGAAGTGCTGATGAGCCTTGCCTCCAACGGGGTTTCAATCAGGTTGCCATCGCGGTCGATGAAGTGGCTGAGCAAATCACCCACAGCGCCCTGCATTTGCAGGTATAGAAAATCATTGTGATTGAGAATACCGCTTTTGAAAATAGTCGCGCTTTCATGCATGGCGCCGATGCCGACCACCGTTAGCTGCGCAAGGCTGATCATACGGCTGATTTCTGAAACGCTGGCCTCGTGGCGCATGGCATCGGCCATTTCTTTGCTGCTGGCCAAAAGCGGCGTTGGAATTAAGTGGAGTTTGGCGTTAAACACATTGCTGCGGGTATCCGGCAGGTAGTAGCTTACACCGCCGGTCAGCGATACGCAGGTGATGGGGCGCTCTGCCATGGTAGCCAGGTTGTTGAGCACGCGGCTGGGCGTATCGCCATAGCCCATATTGATGAAGCTGTTTTGTGTCAACCGTTCGGATATGTACATGCTGGCCGCTTCGGCGATGGCCGCGTTCACCTGCGTTTTGCTGAGCGAAGAGGGAACGATAAACGCATCCTTGAGGCCGTAGCGATCCATCAGGCCGCGCTCCAGCTTCATGCGGCTTTCGCCATCCTTACGCAGATGGAACTGGATAATGCCGGTCTGGCGTGCCTTCTCCAGCAGCTTGATGACCCGCATGCGGCTGATGCCCAGCGTATCCGCGACATGCTGTTGGGTCATGTTTTCAAAATAATAGTACCAGGCGATTTTGGTCATTTGCGATTCTTCGTAATCCATGGTACCTCCTCCGCTGCTGAATGCAAAAGTTGCAAGCAGGAACAAATGTCATTTCTGAAAACAGTATATCACCAGTTTGAATGGGTGTCAATTGTTTGTGATAAAACTTGTCTATTATGGAGGAAACACGCCCGAGGAGCCAATAACAGACATAAATGCATGCCATCAAATATAAAAAATAGACAATAAATAGCTGGAATTTTCACCGTTTGCGATGCGATACACAACTTTTTTTGCGCAGGACGTTGACAAATGTATCGAGAGAGGGTATCATAGCAGCAGGAACAAAATGATAATGGTCTAACATTTGTATTGACCATTGGGGGTTCGGTTCATGAACGAAGCAATACGGTTGCCCCGTGACGCCATGCTCTCGGTGCGTGGAATCACCAAAGCATTCGGCTCCAACTCCGTGCTCAAGGGCGTTGATCTGGACATTACCCGCGGCTCCGTTGTGGCGCTGATCGGTGGTAATGGCGCCGGAAAAAGCACCCTGATGAAGATCATCATGGGGATTTATCAGCCGGATGACGGCGATATCTATTTGGATGGCAAACTCGCTAAACTGGGAAAGCCCGCAGCTTCTTTAGCTGCCGGTATCTACCTTGTGCCGCAGGAGCCCATGCTTTTCCCCAATATGACAGTGGAAGAGAACGTGCTCATGGGTTTCAAGGAAAACAGCTCGGTGTTGCGCAAGCGGCTTGCCGGCTTGATTAACCACCTTGGCTGGAACATGGATTTGGGCAGGCGGGCGGCAACGCTTTCCATAGCGGAACAGCAGTTGGTAGAACTGCTGCGCGGGCTGATGCGGGATGCTCGTTTGCTTATTTTGGACGAGCCCACCAGCTCCCTTACGTTTAACGAAGTTAAGAGCCTTTTCAAAACGGTGGAAGATCTGAAAGCCAAGGGCATCAGCATCATTTATATCACCCATCGCTTGACCGAGGTGTTCCAGATTGCCGATCAGGTATTGATTATGCGCGACGGTGTGATTACCCTGAATGGCCCTGTGACTGATTTCACGCGGGACATGCTGGTGGCGGGACTGCTGCCGCCCAATGCGGATGTACGCGATGCTGCAAACGCGTGCGTAGCGCAGGATTTGACAGGTAAGGATCCGCTGCTGGTGGTTGAGAACCTGACGGGATATGGTTTCAACGATGTAAGCCTTCAGGTTTATCCCGGGGAGATACTCGGGCTGGCAGGCGTTGTGGGCGCGGGACGTACGGAGCTTGCTACGACCATCTTTGGCCGTGACGTAGTCAAGAGCGGGAAGGTGTACATCCAGGGACGCGATGTTACGGGATTAAGCACCCGTGCCATGCTGGAAGCCGGGCTCAATTATGTGGCAGAGGACAGGTTCCTGAACGGCATCTTCCGTTTGAGCGATGTTGCCGCCAACACCACCGCTGCAAACCTGAACCGCATGAGCCGTTTCTTCACCAATTTTAAGGAAGAGCGAAAGCTGACGGATCAGTATATCAAGGCTTTCCGAACCAAGGTAACAGGGCAGGATCAAACCATTGGCTCACTTTCCGGCGGCAACCAGCAGAAAGTGATCATCGCCCGATCGCTTTCCACAATGCCCAAAGTGTTGATTCTGGACGAGCCTACCCGCGGCATCGATGCGGCGGCGCGCGGCGATGTGTATCACATCATTGCGCAGCTCAAGGAACAGGGACTTGCCATTTTGCTCATTTCCTCGGATATGGAGGAGATTGTTGAGTTGAGTGATCGCGCGGTAACCATGTACTGCGGGCATATCAACCAGGAATTTGCCAAGTGCGACATCTCACAGGATAACCTGATGGCTGCCGCCTTTGGCGTAATAGAAGGGAGTGCGTCCGGTGCTTAAGAAGCTGCTGCATTCCCGTGAGATCACAGCTTTCGCGTTCATTGTTCTCATGTTTTGGGGCGTAGGGATGATAAACCCCGCCTTCCTGTCTGCGACCAACATATGGCTTTGTTTCAACAGCTCTGTGGTGTTTACGGTAGTGGCAATCGGCATTGCGCTGGTGATCATCACAGGCGAGATAGACGTTTCGGTAGGCGCTACGCTGGGCATGACGGCAACCATCAGCGGCACCATGATCCGCGATGGACAGCCGTGGCACATGGCAATTATCGCGGCGCTTGTGGTGGGACTGCTCATCGGCTCGGTAAACGGGTTTGGGGTGACGGTGCTCAAAATCCCTTCCATTATTATGACGCTGGGTGTGAACGGCATTGTACGTGGCCTGATCTACGTATACACGAATGGCAAGTGGGTAGAGAACATTTCCTTTGATTTCAAGAGCCTATCACAGGGCAGGCTGTTTGATGCGATCACGTATTTTTACCTGGGCGCGCTGGTGCTCATGTTGCTGGTTCATTTGTTCCTGACCCGTACCAAACGCGGCAAGTATTTCGCGGCAGTGGGCGATAACATTGGCGGCGCAACGCTGCTGGGCATCCCGGTGGATATCACCAAGTTTAAGGCGTTTGCCCTGTGCGGTATCCTGGCTGCGGTTGGCGGGGTGCTGTATGTAAGCCGTGTTGGTTTTGTAACGCCCATCGCGGGCAACGGCTACGAGATGAAGGTTATCGCGGCTTGCGTGCTTGGCGGCATCAGCCTCTCAGGCGGGGTGGGGTCGGTCATCGGCGCGAGCGTGGGAGCGGCCATCATGGCTTCCATCAGCCGGGTGCTGGTGTTTGTGGGCCTTTCCTCGGATTATGATAATACCATCACCGGCATCCTGCTGATTATCATCGTCGTATCCGATTCGCTGATTCGCAGGCGCGCGGTGGAGAAAGCGCGTCGTGAGCGATTGGCGGCAAAGACGTTGCACGCGATCACCGATGGAAAGGGGGCGACGCACAGTGCGTAAGCTTCAAAAGCTGGTCGTCCGCTGGGAAACTTTCTTGGTTCTGGTGATTGTGCTGGAGTTTGTTGTGTTTGGCACCTTGAGCCCCAAATTCTTGAACCTCAAACGACTTTTCAGCGGACTCAACCAGTTTATACCGGTGTGCATCATCTCGCTTTTTGTGACGTATGTCATGATCACCGGCGGCATTGATATCCAGGCAGGCTCCATTGTTGGACTCACGAGCATCATGGTGGGCGTGCTTTGGAACGATGCGGGACTGAACATTTTTGTGGCAAGCATTGTTGCGTTGATCGCGGGGGCGCTGTGCGGCACATTGAGCGGCTTCTTTGTAGCGTATACAGGGGTGCAGCCGATGGTGGTTACGCTGGGCGGATCCTTCCTTTACTCCGGGCTGGCGCTTGCCGTTACCAACCTGAGCGCGAAAGAGGCGTACCAAGGCATCAGCGACTTTCCGGAGGCGTTTCGTGCCCTCAGCAAAACGGAACTCTTTGGGGTTGTGCCCATGCAGTTTGTCATCTTCATCGCGCTTGTGGTGATTGGCTATGTATTGCTTCATCGAACCAATTACGGTCGCAAGATTTTCCTGTGCGGTGTAAACCCCAATGCCGCTGAGTTTTGCGGCATCAACACCCGCGCTGTCATCATGAGCACGTACACGCTTTCCGGCCTGAGCGCGGCGATTGCGGGCATTCTGCTGACCGCGTACCTGGGCACGGCCAAGGCGGATATGGGCGCTGGGTACACGTTGCCCATCGTAACGGCGGTTGTGCTGGGCGGCACCAGCAACCTTGGCGGGAGCGGCGGAATTGTCGGCTCTGCGCTGGCGGCGCTGGCAGTGGGGCTGCTGCGCATTGGCCTAAGCTTGAATGGGCTTTCCACACAGTATTTGGATATTCCTGTGGGTATTTTGCTGGTGGTAACCGTATCCTTCCGCTTTGCCGGCACAAACCCCAAACTGCGCAAGCTCTTCAGTCGCAAAAAGCGGCAGACAGTCATCAGCCGCGCGGGCTGATGGCGACAGACACAGATTCTTTGCGCGCAGAGCGCGCGTAAGAAATAAAACCATATGGGAGGGTATCACAATGAAAAGGTTCTCCAAAATCATTGCTGTGGCGCTGACACTCGTGCTTTGCCTGGCTATGGTAGCCTCTGCCTCTGCGGATGGTATCAACGTCGTCTTTATTCCCAAGCTCTCTGGCAACGCGTTCTTTGAATCTGCCAATGTAGGCGCGCAGGACTTTGCGGCTGCGAACGGCTTCACCGTGACGTATGACGGAAACCCTGAGGCTTCTGCGGCGAATCAGGTTGCCATCGTGCAAAACGCCATCACCAGCGGCGCGGATGCCATCTGCATCTCCACCGTGGATGCAGCCGGCGTGAACGATGCGCTCAAGGAAGCCGCTGACGCGGGCCTTGTGGTAACAACCTGGGATAGCGATGCGTTCCCGGAAAGCCGTACTATCATGGTAAGCCAGGGTACGCCGGAACAGCTTGGCGAGATGCTGGTAGACATGCTGGCCGACAGCCTGACCGAGCGCGGCAAGGACGTCAACAACGACGAGATCAAGTATGTGTGGCACTACAGCCAGGCGACCGTTACGGATCAGAACAGCTGGCATGTTGCTGGTGAAGCGTATGCGGCTGAGAAGTATCCAAACTGGATCAACGTGTTCCCGGACAACTACTACTCCGAGCAGGATGCTGAAAAGGCTATCACCGTTGGTGAGTCCATCCTGACCACCTATGCAGATATCGACGGCATCATCTGCAATGACTCCACCGCCCTGCCCGGCCAGGCGCAGGCTGCGCAGAACCTCGGACTGGATGCAACCAAGGTTTCCATCGTCGGTTTCGCCGCTCCCAACAGCATGAAGGACTATTGCCGCGCTGGCATCCTCTCCCGCTGGGGCCTGTGGGATTGCAAAATTCAAGGCGCTTTGGGCTGCTACATGGCGTATCTGCTGGCGGATGGCCAGGAGATCAAAGTGGGCGACGTCATCGATGTGCCTGGCATCGGCACTGTGACGGTTGAGCCGAACACCGTTCTTGACCCCAATGCGTACACCTCTGAGACCAGCGGCGTGGTGCTGCTGCCGGAGCGCGTTGTGTTCACCATCGACAACATGGATAACTACGACTTCTAAGATGCACTCCTTTTGACCCGCGGGAGCTACGCGCAAGCGTGGCTCCCGCCCATGGCCAGGCCGAGCGGACACCCCGACGGCGTCGCCAACGCTGATGCCACTTCACCAACTACACCAAGGAGGTAGAAACCCATGGCGGATAAAGACGGGCTCAAAGTCGCAAAAGACTACCACATTGAAGATGATTTCGCCAATCAGGGCGGTTTTCATGTAAAGGGCGCTAACAGCCTGGATTGGGGCATGAAAAAGCACCTGTCCAATATTTTTGATTCCAAGAGCGGGAACACCGTGATGTTTGCTTTTGACCACGGGTATTTCATGGGCTCCACGGCCGGGCTTGAACGGCTGGATCTGGTGATCCCCACGCTGTTGCCGCATATCGACTGCCTGATGGGCACGCGCGGCGCCATCCGTACCTGTGTTGCGCCGGACAACCGCAAAGCGATCGCCCTGCGTGTTTCAAGCGGCTCCAGCATGCTCAACGAGGACCTGAGCCATGAGGTAGTCGCGGTGGATATCGAAGATTCCATCCGCATGAATGCTGATTGTATGGCCGTACAGACCTTTATCGGCGCGGAAGGGCAGCTTTCCAGCCTGGATAACCTAAGCCGCGTGATTAACGCCGGTTTCCGTTATTCCATCCCGACGCTGGGCGTGGTGGCCGTTGGCAAAGATATGGAGCGTACGGATCGCTTCTTTAAGCTGGCGACACGCATTGTTGCCGAGATGGGCGTGCAGATGGTGAAAACCTATTACTGTGAGAATTTTGAAGAAGTGGTAGCCGCTTGCCCAGTGCCCATTGTGGTCGCCGGAGGCAAAAAACTGCCTGAAGAAGAAGCCCTTACCCTTGCATACCGCTCCATCCAGGGCGGCGCGCGCGGTCTTGATATGGGACGTAACATTTTCCAGAGCGAGCACAGCGTGGAGATGGCTATGGCTATTCGCAAGATCGTGCACGAAGGCTTTACGGATAAACAAGCCTGGCAGTTTTTCCAGGACGCGATCCACTAAGCGTGTCCCCCGCACAGCGTTTCCTCGACCCCTCATCCCCCTATACACAGCCAAGGCGTTTGCCTTGGCTGTGTCAGTTTGTTTGAGGAGGAGTCAAAAAACGAGGCCGTTCTTTTAGAGTGGTTTGAGGCAGAACCACAAAGCCTTTGCCGCGGCGCGCGTGCTCGGGAGCACAATCAAACGCAGGCCGATGATGCACACGTTTTCTTCGTTTGATAAAGTGCATTTGATAGGCAGCCACTATCATGGCGTTGGAAAAGATTGTGCAGACTGCTTGACCTACACGCAGCCTACGCGTACACTGGTAATGGCTACAAAATGACATAATCGCAGTGCGCTGTAAATCGCCTTCATAGCGTTTTGCGGCGGGTCGTCGCCTCCACATTGCGGGGGCGGCGTCATGCGACAAGGGCATATTAAACGGTGGAGGAACGATTTTATGGTGCTTTCGATTCTACAGATGGTGCTACCGGTGCTGGTCACCTTTGGGCTTGGCTATCTGTGCAAACGAAAAAAGGTGTTTGGGGATCAAGGGCTGGCTGGGCTCAAGGCTGTGGTCGGCAACATCACATTGCCCGCCGTGCTGTTCTTCGCTTTCTTTACGGCAGAATACAGCGGCAGGATTGCGCTTTTATTTGCAATGGTGTTCATCTCCTGCGTGCTGGGTTTGCTGCTTGGTTTTGCCTTGCGGCGCTTTGTGAAGCCGTACGGCAAGTTCCTGCCCTTCCTCGTGACGAATTTTGAGGGAGGCATGCTTGGCTATGCGCTCTTTGGCCTACTCTATGCAGGACAGACGCAGATTTTCGCCATGGTGGATATCGGCCAGACTTTTTGCGCGTTTACGGTGTTTCTTGCCGCGTTGAAAGCCACAGGCGGAGAAAGCGTGCGTGTGAAGGCTCTGGCGCGCAATATGGCGAGCAATGTTGTTTTCCTGTGTATTACGCTGGGGGCGGTGCTTGGCGCGCTGGGCGTGGGGGAGTGGTTGCTGGCCACAGCGGCGGGAGCCATCATTGACGATGTGATTCGCTTCATTGCCGCGCCTACCTCCGCGTTGATTCTGCTCATCGTTGGCTATGAACTCAGTTTTCAAAAAGCGCTGCTGGTACCCGTCGCCAAAACCATCGCGCTGCGGTTTTTGGTTATGTATACGTTGCTTGCCGTGGGGGCCTGGCTGGTGTTCAGCATCATTCCATTTGAGAAACCTTTATTTGTGGCGATGCTGCTGGCTTACAGCATGCCCGCGCCATTTATCATCCCGCTGTATGCGGATGTGACAGGGCACGCGGAGTACATTTCCACGACGCTCTCGGTACAAACACTGTTGTCGATTCTTCTATTCATCGGCATTGCGGCCTATTCACTGGTGTGATGGCGCTACAGCAACAGCACGGGCGGTTTGCCCGTGCTGTTGACTGTCATGAAAGTCGCTGCCAGGAATGATAGCCTTGTCAGGTTTATTTGCGTGAAACCTTTTGATGGCTTAAGGCATAGCCTGATGCTGGAGGGTATAGCGCATCACTTAACGATCGCGTTAGCAACCCCGTAGCATTAGAGGGCGGAGGACAGCCTATCTCGTGGATTTGCCGACAGCCTGATGTACGAACAATTACATTCGAACGCAGGGTTACTGGGTTAGTAATACTCTGATAGGATGGCGTTCCCATCCTCCCAGAGCACGGTGTAAAGCGTGCCGCCATAAAAGCCATATTCGTCCGCGAGGGGCATGGCGACCTGCGCCAGCGCGGTGTTTTCATCCAGACAAACGAGGTAATTGATGCCTTCTTTTTGCAAGTACGCAGTAAGGGCTTGCGTCGAGGCGGCGATATCCGCCGTGGCAAGGAAAAACTGCGCAGGCGCGAAACCATAGACCAATTCCTTGGTATAATCGGATGCTGCCGTCAGGTCGATGAGCACGCGGGCGCCTTCTACCTCATCAAGGCTTGCGCCCCAGGTCTCCTGATCGCGCACGGCATCCTCCGAGCCCACGCTGTGTATGCCTTGAAAATAGCGCTCGGGAACAAGCACTTCCGCCATGACCGCCCAGTTTGTGGACAGCGTTAGCAGAATCGCTGCTACAGCGGTCAGGGCAAGCATCCTGGGGTTGCGAAGATGCAGGCGCCCGGTGGCAAACGCATCGAAAACAATCCAAACCAGCAGTACCGCGCCGCCAAGAATGACAGGCGCGCCGTAACGCTCCGCCAACAATACCAGATTATCCTTGTAAACGCCTGTATAGACGGATGTTTCGTGGTAGAAGGTGGTGAAGAAACTCAGGTACAGGATGCCCATATACAATAGGAACGTCCCCGCCAAAAAAATCGATAGAACGCGCATATCCCGCCTGAACGTTCCCTTTCCAAAGCTTACGGCCAAGGGCAACAGCGGCAGTAATAGCAACCATACCGCGGGTGGCAAGGGAACCGGCGCGGCAGTGAAATGGGTGATATCGCCCGAATACTTATTTGCCAGCGCATAAAGCAGCGCGGGCAGGATTTGCGTACTGTTCTCAGGCGGTACGTATGTACCTGCCAGCATCCCTAGCAGCTGCGTGCTTGCGCCTGCCGTGTTATAGCCGGATAGCCCTGTTTGCGCGCAATACAGAAACCAGCCAAGGAATAACACCAGCGGCGCGGAAGCTATCGCCAGCAAGGTGCGCCACGTTTCTACCTTGCGCAGCAATAGCAGCAGCAGGGCAAAGCCCGCCAGAAGCAGGCCGATCTGTTTAATGAAAAACAACCCGCACAACCCAAGCGCGATGGACACAACACTGAAACGATCCCCACGCCTGTGCTGCCATACGAGCATTAACACATAGCCAAAACAGAGTGAAAGCGTGGTGTCGATGCCTAAAAAAACATAGCTGAGCACATTGCCCCATGTTGGAAATGCGACCAGAAACATAAACCCCGCGGGCAGCAGATACCACCTGCGCCATGTGAGCTTGGCAAACAGCGGAAGCAGGAAAACCGTATAAGTTAAAAAGAGTGTAAAGTAAAGCGCGTGTTCGCTCCATTGCCCCGTAAGATGCATCACAAACCATTGAAGCACCTGCACACCGGGCGGATAATCCCCGAAGCGCTGATTGAGCAGATGCGTGCCGTCCACAAGCCCGCCCGCATGCCATAAGGATTTGACGGAAAGCGCCCAATGCGCGAGATCATCCCGCCACCATACGGTCATCGGCCAGCTTACATACCCATAGTATGCAACCATGGCTACAAACAGCAAAAGCCCCGGGGTGAGGGCATAGCGCAGGAGTTCTACAAGGAATGCCCTTCCAGTTGTGCGTTTCCACAGGAGATCCGCCGCAAGCCATATCAGTTGCATAGCACACAATGCGAGGATAAGCGGGCTAATGAGCGCCATTGATTGGAACATGGCAAGCAAACCCAGGCAGAGCATCAGGGTAAGGATACCAAGGGGGAGTACAAGTTCAAAGCGCCTGCGCAATCGAACGCAGAGCAATAGCATCGCAAGCAGGAACGCCAGCGCGACAGTCATGGTCACACTCCTTTGTAATTTCAGAATCGTATGGATGTTCGGATAGGTGCAAATGATCAACAGGAAGGTACTTTGACAGAAACGCCAGCGCATTGCCGGAAGAAATGGTTTTATTTCGTAACCATTGTATCATGAAACCTGCGTTTGTAAAGCATGTCCTCTATCGTGGACATGTAAAACCACAAACAACGGGACGCCGTACAAGGGCGCGCAGGATAGCTTCATTGATTCATCGAAGCGTAGACGATTCCAGGCGATGGGGGATGCCCTTGGTTATCTTGAGTTGCACCTTGCCCCTGTGCTATAATGCATAGAAATAAAGGGGGATGCATGATGATTTGGAATGACTTTCACTTCTTCAGCCAGACGTTACAGATTCAGACCGCTGCTTATGTGCTGCTGCCGGATGCCGATGTGCTGGCAGAGCACGCGGGAGAACCCATCCCAACGCTATATCTGCTGCACGGCTTGAGCGACGATCATACCGCATGGTTCCGCAACACACGCATCTTGTCTTACGCGCAAAAGTACTACTTGGCCATCGTGATGCCTGCCGTGAACCGCTCGTTTTATTCGGATATGGTTCATGGCGCGAAATACTGGTCGTTTGTTCGCGAAGAACTGCCCCGTGTGATGGAAAGCTACTTCCCCTTGAGCCATGAACGTGCGGGGCGCTTTGCGGCGGGGTTATCCATGGGCGGCTATGGCGCGATGAAACTTGGGCTGGCCGACCCTGCGCGCTATAGCGCGGTAGCGGCGCTTTCCGCGCCGATGTGGCTCCATGTTGCCATGGATGAGAACATCATGGACGCTGCTTTTGTCAAAGAGCTTTGCGATATCTTCGGCGATCGGGAGGGGCTTATCAACGGCATTGGCAACCTTGAGAAACTGGCGGATGCGCTTGACCCAACCACAGCGCCTCGCATTTTCGCCGCCTGCGGCACGGAGGATTTTCTGTATGAGTCCAACGAGGTCTTCATGGCACGCTTTCAGGAGAAATTGAGCATCCGCTACGACCGTGAACCGGGTGCGTCCCACACCTGGGATTATTGGGACAAAGCCATTCAAGATGTGCTGGCGTGGCTGCCATTGCAAGCGACGGGCAAGCAGTGGTGATGATATACTAGCCAGGCAAGCCTGCTTAGGGAGTCGGAGAAGGCAGATTGCTACGTGTCATGCAATGGCAAATCCCCATAACGCGGGATGAAACCCTGGCTGTGATGCGTTTATCAGGTAGCGGTATTTGCCGGTATCTGTGTTGAACGACGGTCGAAAGGAACGATGGCGCATGAAAAAGAAGATGAGGTGCCTTGCAAGGGCGTTGCGCATGCTATGCGCTGCCTGCCTGCTTGTGACCGTTCTATCGGCGGCCGCGTTGGCCGAAACCTATGCCGTTGTGACCGGCACGCAATCCCTTAACCTTCGCGCGGGGGCAAGTTCATCCAGTCAATGGCTTGGCGCCTATCCGCGGGGCGCGTGGGTTCGCGTGAATGGAAGCCAGAATAATTTCTTCTATGTGCTTACCGGCGATAACAAAACCGGCTACATGAGCAAGAATTTCCTTGCCACTACGGATGCATTGATGTATGGCAATGTCGCCATTGTTAGCAATGCGAAAGCCACCGCGTTTTTGAACCTGCGCGCCACGCCCAGCTATTCGGCCGAAGTGATTACCATTCTCTATAACGGCGTGCCGCTGACCATCCTTTCGGCAGAAAATGGGTGGTACCGTGTACAGATGGGCGATACGCTCGGCTATGTGCGCAGTGAGTTTACCACAGTATCCTACCAACCCATTGGAACCAAGGTGGGTACAATCAAAACGCCCAACAATACCGCGGTCAATATGCGCGCGGCGCCCAGCGCCAGCGGCGCGGTGATCAGGCAGTTTGCCGGCGACCGATATGTGGCTGTGCTCTATCAGGGGAACAACTGGTGGTACGTGTGTATTGATGGGTTTACCGGCTTTATCAGCAGTGATTTTCTTGCGGAGGGTTTGCAAGCCTCCCGGGATCAGGGCGGTGGAAGCGGTGCTGGCTATGCCATCGTGAACAATCCGGTGAGCAGCCAACGCCTTAATCTGCGGGAATCGCCCAGCACGGCATCCACCATTGTCGCGAGGTTGGCTAATGGATATCGCTTGAGTGTGCTCGTGCAAGGGACGGAGTGGAGCAAGGTTTATGCCGAAAGCTATGCCGCCACCGGCTATGTACTCACCAAGTATGTCAAACTGTATAACCTGCCCGCAACGCCGACGCTCAAGGTGATTCACCCGCAAGGCTCCTTTGTAAACCTGCGCAGCTCCGCAGCTATGACAGCATCAGTGATTACACGCATCCCCAGCGGGAAAAGCGCCACCATCATCGCGCCCGGGCAGGATTGGACAAAGGTGCGCTACAACGGCTTAACCGGCTATGTGATGAACTACTTTACCTCCATTGCGGGCAAGTGATGAATACTGCAGATTAACCCGTAAACAGCAGAGGGTGATTCCCAAACCAATTCCCTAAGAAAGCCGATGCGCACTGTGCATCGGCTTTCTTGCGGCGAGTAGCGTAGGGACTGCGCGAGCGCCGACCCTATTTATAACCCTGCAAGCCATATGCTTGCATAAAAGAGAGCAATCTGACACAAGGGTTGGGCTTTGCATAAACGTACCAATCGGTTGCGCCTTATGGAAACACACCGTAGCCTTCGCGCTTGAACCATGGCTTGCCCGTTTTCACTGGCTATGGGCAAGCATCTTGTGGTTAGCGCATATATTTGGCGCTGATGCCGGTTTGTGGGGTAAGCATCTCACTGTTCATGACGCTGCGATTGCGCACCACGTTGAGCACCAGACCGATGCCTGCCATGTTGGTAATGAGGTTACTGCCGCCGTAGCTTAAAAAGGGCAGCGGTATCCCAGTAACAGGCATGAGACCCGTGGTCATGCCCACGTTTTCAAACACATGGAACAACAACATGCCCATCACGCCAATGATGACCATCTGCCCAAAACGATCCCCTGTATAGCGGGCAAGGTATAGTAGCCGGATGATGATAAGCAGGTACGTGAGCACCACAAACAGGGTGCCAGCCAACCCATAGGCTTCCCCAATGGTAGCGAAGATGAAGTCCGTCCAATCTTCCGGCACATAATCCAGCTGACTGAAACTGCCTTGCACAAAGGAACCCACGCCGTACAGCCCGCCGGACCCGATGGCGATCTTCGAGTTGTTCACCTGATAGGTCGCGGCTTCGTCCACCAGCTCTGGGTTGACGAAGGACAGGATACGGGTCAGGCGATAATCAGTGGAACCGGATGCCATGGTTGCGCCATAAAGCACCGCTACGCCAATAACGGCAACAGCGATGATCCCGCCCATGATTCTGAGCCGCATGCCGCCGAAAAACATCATGACGCCAAAAAGGAATATCGCCACCATGACCGAGCCCGTTTCGCCCTGCGCGAGGGTGAGCAGCCAGGGGATGCCCATGAGCAATGTTAGACGAATCGCGCTGCTCATGTTGCCCATGGGGTCATCATTTTTTTCCAGAAACTTAGCGGTTACGATGATGCATGCCAGCTTCATAAACTCCGATGGCTGCAACGTATAGCCCCAGATGACGTCGATCCACGCTTTTACGCCTGCCGCCTGGCCCCCCAGCGCCACCAAAAGCAAACCGCAGGAAAAGTAATAAAAGAGCTGGGAACGCCGACGAATGAACTCATACGGGAAAAATGTGATAACGCCGATCACGACGGGGGAGATCAAAAAGAATATTGCCTGCCGCAAACCATAGTGCGAAGCGACAATATAGTTAAGCAGCGTATCTTCAACACTGGAATCGGTGGAAAACGTGGCGACGGAAACGCTCAGCACCCCAAATGCGGCCAGAACAAATACCAGCACAGTCAGGGTAATATCAAAATGCGCCCTGGAACGCCAGGATTCATTGAGCATCATAGGCTATCCCTCCTTGTTAGGCCGTTGTACGCGCGCAGGTAACATGCTTCCTTGCGTTAGCGCCAACCAAAAAACCAGCGCCGTTTCGTGTGGCTGGGCATGGGTACATACTCGCCCACAAACCGCTGGCTAATGCGCTCTAGCGCCTGCCGGGCGGGGCAATCTTCATCCATGACGGTTTGATGCCGGTTAAGCGCGCGTAAAACTGCGCGATCCTCAGGCACATAACCAAGCAGAGGAACATCCAGCGTATTTGCGACGGTTTGCGGGCTGTACATCTCCCCACGGAGCACCAGCTCCGGCACAACACGGTTTACGATGAGCAGCGGCCGCGGCTTGTGGAGCTGGGCGAGCAAGGTGATCACACGCTCCGCATCGCGGATGGATACATCATCCGGCGTTACGATGAGCAAGGCATGATCCGCGCTGTGCAGCGTGTTCGTGACGCCCCGTTCCAGCCCGGCAGGGGCGTCCATCAGCACATAGGAGAAACGTTTTTTAAGCTTGCGCACGAGCTTGCCCATCAATTCGGCATTGACATCCGCCGAGCTGCCCAATTGCGAGGCGGGCAGGAGCGACAGGGCGGGTGCGCCGGCATACTGCACCAGTGCGTATTTAAGTTTGCAGTCCTTGTTGGCGACGTCCACCATGTCATAGACTATCTTGTTTTGAAGACCCAGCAGGATATCGAGGCTGCGCAGGCCAATATCGGTATCCACGGCGACGGTCATCAGCTGCCGTCTTGCCAGCGCGACGGCCAGCGCCGCGGTAATGGTGGACTTGCCAACGCCCCCCTTGCCGGAAACAATCACCCACGCCTGGCTCATCGGTCATACCTCCCGCTCAATACTGCCAACTCAGAAACGCGACTGCGATTGCCCATCGTGCCCTACGGCGCGAGCATGTTGCCGCCGGGGAATAAGGCACTATCGGTACGCAATGTTTTTTGATCCATGTACCAGCCGACAAATTCGCGCGCCGCAAGGCTGGCTTCTCCGCCGCTCAAGCCGCTGGGAATGAACACCACCACGGCGATTTCCGGCTTCTCATAGGGGGCAAGCATAATGAACCAAGCGTTGTTTTCCAGATCGATGGAGGTGACTTCGGCCGTGCCTGTTTTCGCGCAAACGTTGTCGCGATAGCTCCATTGTTTGAAGTACTTTGCGGCGGTACCAGATTCGTCCACAACGCCTTTCATTCCTTCCAGAATGAGCGGCAGGTAATCTTCCGCGCCTTCAAAGGTATTCAGGATAGATGGGGTGCGCTGGCTGAGGATATCGCCTTCGGGCGAGGTGATGCTATCGACGATCATCAGGTTATAAACAGTGCCGCCATTGCCTAGGGTAGCCGCATATCGGCTTACCGCTGCGGGCGTAACCACTGTGATCGACTGGCCAATGGCTACTTGAATGGTCTGCGCGCCGCCCCACTTAATATCGTTGAGGTAGTTGTAGGTATCGCCAATGATCGCTTGCAGGTATACCATCTCGCGCGTCATGTTCAACTCTTCCATCAGGATGGGGCGCATGCTGACAACCCAGTCCGTCTGGTTGGTATTGACGGCCATGTCCATCAGCCGTTTGATGCAGCGGTTCAGGCGATCGTCATCATAGGTGATATTGCGGATGGCACCCTGATTGCGCAGGTGCTTTTTGATGGAGTTGAACACGATGATGGGCACGGCGGTATCCTGTGAGGCTTCATCAACCGACTTATCGGGGTCGTACAGGCTGTTTTGACAACCGACCACGCTGCGCTCCTCACCGGGCAAATCCACGCCGGTGCGGCTGGTAAGGCCAAATTCAGAAGCGTATTGATACAGCCTGGTTTCGCCCAATCTATGCCCCAAGGTATAGAAAAAGTAGTTGCAGCTGTTGGCAAGCCCTTGCACAATGGTCTGGTGCTGATGCTTATAGCGCTGCGAGGCGCTGATCCAGCACTTGGGAGCGGTGGTAAGGTCGGTTGTGTATACGGTGAAGTAGCCTGCGTCGCTGATGGTTTCATTGACGAGCAGTTCTCCTTCCAACATGGCGCCCAGGGAGGATACCATTTTGAAGATGGAGCCGGGGGTTCCGCGCGCGTGAATGTTATAGTTCATGAGCACGTTGCGTGTGTCCGTCAGGATCTCCGCGCTTTCTGCTCCGGCCGCCACCAAGGCGTTGAGATCGTAGGTGGGGTAGTTGGCCATGGCCAGCACGCGGCCTTCCATATCGATTACCATCATTGCCGCGCGATCTGCCAGCGAAAGGGGATATTTTTCCCAGTTGCGATTTTCGATATCGGATTTGTTGCTTTCTAGCCAGCTATTGAGCATCAGCTTGGCTTCCTGCGTAGAGCGGGTGGTATTTACGTTTTCAGCCAGCGCGCGTTCGGCCTGTTGCTGGTAGCTTGCATAGAGGGTCAGTTTGACGTTGTTGCCATCCTGCGGCTCCACATAGCTAAGCTCGCGGGTGATTTTACCCACACTGTCACGCTCAACAATTTTATACCCTTGCCTTGCATCGTTGTTCTGGGTGAGCCAGTCTTCCATGGAAGCCTCGATGCCATCCAACCCGATAACATCGCTATACTTGTATCCTTTGGGCCGTAGCTCTTCCCATTTTGCCTGAGAGGGAATCGCGCCGATATAGCCGATTACCTGCGCGGCAAGCGTGCTGCGCGGATAGATGCGCTTGGTACCCACGGCAACCGCCATGCCGGGCAGGGTCATGGAGCGCGCCTCGATTTCAATTACAGTTTCATAAGGCACATCCTTGGCGATCACGATGGGCTGGGAGTTATACAGGTTCATCTGCATTTCGGAGTAGACGGCCATGACTTTGAGCATCTTCTCCTCATCCATATCCTCCGGGATGCGGAATCGGGCAATCAAGCGTTCCATGGCGATTTCCGCCGTAGGCACGCGGGTTGTGGTGAAGTAATTGTTGTTACGCCACTGGGTTTCGCGGGTCTGCAATACTGCCTCGCTTACGCCGGAGCCGAAGTTGAACCGCCATGCGGAGGTATCGGGGTCTCGCTCGATCACAAAACGCACCGAAAGCGAGCTGCCGTTTTCTTCAATGATATCGATTGCATCGGAAATAGCTTGTGTAAAGGCGGTATACTGTGCCGCGTTATTCTGGGATGCGTCACGGTAAAAGGTGACGTTATAGATCATCTCATCCTTGGCGAGGATAACCGCATCGGTATCGGTAATCATACCGCGGCTGCCGCGCAGGGTGATTTTTGTTGTTCGGCGAGACTCTGCGTTCTGCCGATAATCTTCGCTTTCAGTCAGTTGCAAAGACACAAGGCCGGTTATCAGGTAAATGAACATAACCACCACGATGCCCAGAAAAACGAGGTATCGGGTGCCAAGGTTGTACTCTTTGCGGTCTAGCTTGCGGTTGGGGGAAGCGTTCATAAGTGCTCCTTCCTGCCTGTGCGCGGTGTTATGGTTGCAGGTTGCGTGCCCGTTTGGCGTGGGATTAGGGCGGAAGCATTAACTACCGTGCCTTCTTTAAGCGATAGGTGCCCAGCCACCAACGGACGGGGAATTGCATTACGCCAGCCAATGCGGTTGTGTATACAATGGAGATAGTCGCCCGTTGGAGCTGATCGCCATCGATCACAATACCATTGAGGTAAATATAGAACAGATTGACGATTTCAAAGATGGCGATGCTCAGCAAAGCGCATAACAGCGTGCGGATGTGTGCGGGCAGATTCCCGCCCCGTTTGCCCATGCTGCGTTCTTCTTCCAGCTTTCGTTCGCTCTTGTCTGAAAATGCAAGCGCGCCGAGCATTGCGCAGGCAGGCAATAGAATGAGATTGATATAGTCCAGCGCCGGTAGCATAATCTCTAAAAGATAACCGATGGTGAGCGCCATGAAAAACGTGTATTTGCGGCCAAGCGCGACGGTTACGATCGCAATCATCGCCAGCGCAATGTTGGGCGCGACATTCCAAAGCGCGATATGCTTTGCCACAGTCGCCTGCAGCAGGTATACCAGCAAGGTAAGCAGACCAAAAGTGAGTCCTCGTTTGACCATGCTTAGTCCTCCTCCACAGAGATATCCAGCGGGGGAGGCGAGGGCGTTGGGGTGGCAGTAGGCGCAAGGGTGAAGCCATACTCGCTGCCGGTCGCCATGCCACTTGGTACTTGGTATTCATAACTCTGTGTGCCCGGGGACAGCGTTCCCTGCGGGAGGGGCGATTCACTGGTGAGCAGCACGCTGCCGTCTATGGGCGGCGCTGTGGGGGTTGCGGTGGGCTCAGGCGTAGGCGCAAGCTGGTAGAAATCAGAACCAATTTGAATGGTGGGAACGGGCTTGGAGGTTTCAAGTGGGGTAAAGGTTAACGAATCCGAGCTGCTGGTTTGACCTGCCACGGCTTCGGCATCGGGCTGGTAGCGCAGTACGATCACATACTCAATATGACGGAAATTGGCGATGGGTTCGACAACAATATAGCTTTTATTGCTTTCCATGCCGCGGGTGGACTCCCGTACAGTGCCAATGGGGATGCCCTTTGGGAAAGACATGACCACGCCGGATGTGACCACCGTGTCCCCCGGGCGGGGCAGGTGTTCATCGGGCAGGTAGTACATACGGCACATGGCAGTGCCATCAACACCCAGCGTACCGCGTACGGTGCCCTGATCCCTTGTGGAGGAGATGAGCGCGGCAATGCTGGCCTCACTGTCGATGATGGTACGCACGCTGGATTTGGTAGCCGATACATTATACGTATAGCCAACCAGCGCGCCTTCCATGGTTACGGCCATATAATCCTGCACACCGTCATTCTTCCCTTTGTTGATGGTGAACACGGAAAAATAGTTGCCGGAATCATGGCCGATCACCGTGGCAACCAGTGGATTCATGCTTTCATTAACGGAAATCTCGTCATAGAGATCTTCATAGACGCTCAGTTTATAGCGCAGTTCATCAGCAAGCATTGCTTGGTAGACAAGCTGCTCATTCTGTTGTTTCAGTTCATTGTAAGCCAGTTCCAGATTGGCGCGTAGTTTCAACTTATACAGGTAATTGACCACCGAGTCCACGACGCTGGAAAAGCCGGTTTGCAGGGGCGTAAGCACGCTGGCGACCGCATCTTCCGGCATGGCGAGCGTTTCGTTGCCGGTAATCAGGCTGAACAGGTGTGTGCCCGCCAGACCGAGAATGACCAGCGCCGCCATAACGATGATGATGCGCTTCCAAACGGTGCGTGCGGCTGTATTACGGCTGCGCCGTCTTTCGGGCTTAGGTTCCTTGAGCCTCATTCATTATCCTCCGGTGCGTTCGGTAGCGGCCTGCTATTGCGGGGGTTAGCCTTGCTTTAGGAAGCTGGTGCGACCCAAATGCTGTAGCAGGTCGAAATTCTCGATGATGTTGCCAAGCCCCAATGCCGCGCAGTCCATGGGTTCTTTGGCCAGCAGCACAGGAATGCCCAACTCGCTTGCAATCATCTGATCCATGCCGTAGAGCAGCGAGCCGCCGCCGGTGATGTAAATGCCGTTATGCATTACATCCGCGGCAAGCTCTGGCAGCGTACGCTCCAAAACCCACTTGATGGCGCTTAAAATAGCCATGCAGGGTTCGTGGATGGCCTGGTAAATCTGCGTTGAGGTGATTTCTGTGGTTTGCGGGAGGTTTGTGACCATGTCCCGCCCGCGGATGCGCGCCCGCCGCTCCTCCCGAATGGGCAGAGCCGCGCCCAAATCAAGCTTGACTTCCTCGGCGGTGCGATCCCCAATCAGGATGTTGAACTCACGCTTGATAAAGTTGATGATGGCTTCATCCATCTTGATGCCGCCCACGCGGATGGAGTGGCTGATGACGACGCCGCCAAGTGAAATTACGGATACATCAGTCGTCCCGCCCCCGATATCCACGATCATGCAGCCGCTGGGGTCAAAAACGGGAAGGCCGCTGCCCAGCGCCGCCGCAAAGGGCTTTTCCACCAAAAAAACCTTGCGGCCGCCGGAGTACTTGGCGGCTTCCATTACAGCGCGACGCTCGATGCCGGAGATGGAGCAGGGGTAGGTCAGGAACAGGCGCGGCTTGACCAGATAGCTGGAGCCAATTGCCTTGCGCGTGAAGTATTGCAGGAGAATCTGCGTCATGTCAAAATCCGTAATCACGCCTTCGCGCATGGGCCGAACAGCCATCACGCCCTCGGTGGTGCGGCCGAGCATGATTTTGGCATCATCACCCACAGCCCTTACCCTGCGCTCATTGGAGCTTTCGACGACTACGATGGTCGGTTCACTGACCACGATGCCCTTTCCCTTCACATATACGAGCGTATTACTGGTGCCAAGGTCTATGCCCAGGTCATGCGCTACGAAAGCCATTGTTCACACATCCGTTCGTTATGATTCGGGATCCGCGTGGTTGAAATCCGGGCGGTGTTAACCATCTGTCAGCAAACCGGCGGCTGTCAGCACCTGCGCCAACGCTGCCAGGGGCAGGCCGATCACATTGGTAGGGCTTCCCTCAATGCGCTCCACAAACATTCCGCCTCTTTCCTGCATGGCATACGCGCCTGCCTTATCCATGGGTTCGCCCGTGGCAATGTAGCGGGCAATCTCCGCATGGGACAGGGTACGGAATTTTACGTTTGTGGTTTCCACACGCTCAAACAGTCGACCATCCGGCAAACGCATGCAAAGGCCGGTATGTACCTGATGCCACGCGCCGGAAAGCACGCTAAGCATGTGTTCCGCGTCCAGCGCATTCGCGGGTTTCCCCAGCACCTTATCCGCCAGGCATACCAGCGTATCAGCCGAGAGAACGGGCAAGTGCGGGTGCGTGCTGGCAACATCGGCACCTTTTCGCAGGGCGAGCATGGCAACCTGCGCTATGCCGGTGCCATTGCAAGCTTCATCGACGTCCGAGGGAATCACCGCAAACGGAATGCCGAAATGGGAAAGCAGCTCACGCCTGCGGGGCGAGCCAGATGCCAGAATCAATCGTGCTTGCGCCAGGGTGGTCTCCATCCTCGCTTTGCCCCTTTCCCGATGGTATCCCATGACAAGATATTATAGCACATGGGTCAACTGCCGTACAGCGCCGGGGGGATTTTGTTACGGGAGGCCGCTTTGTTAAGCAAAGAAGCCATGAAAGTAGAAACGAAAGTGGAAATGCAGGCCAAACTTGACTTTCCTATGGAAACGAAGGATAATAAAACATACTGCCCCCGGGCAGTGCAAAGGGGAGGTTTACACGGATGAAGCATGTGATCACAGGGGTGGAGCACGGTTCGGTAGCGGAGGCATACGGGATTGCCGCGGGTGATGCGCTGCTGGCCATGAACGGTCAACCTGTGATTGATGAAATCGACTATCAGGCCTTTAGCGTTCAGCCCGATTTGACGTTGACGCTGGAGCGTCGAAGCGGTCAAACGGAAACGGTTGCCATCCGCAAGGAGGATTGGCAGCCGTTGGGCATCAAGTTCGGCGAGAGTATGACGCTGACGCCGCGCACATGCCGTAATAAGTGTGTGTTCTGTTTTGTGGATCAAATGCGGCCTGGCACGCGCCCGACGCTGCATGTAAAAGATGATGATTGGCGCTACTCTCTCATGATGGGCAACTTCGTAACCCTGACCAATGTGGATGAGGCGGAATTTGCGCGCATCATCCAAAGACGTGCTTCACCGCTGTATGTGAGCGTACACACGACGGATCCGCAACTGCGCTGCCACATGATGAACAACCGCTTTGCCGGAGGCATCATGGAGCGGCTCACAAGGCTCAAGGAGGCGGGGATCCGCTTTCATTGCCAGATTGTCTGCTGTCCCGGGCTCAATGATGGACAGGTGTTGATGGATACCCTGCGCGATTTGCGCTCCCTTGCGCCTGCTACGCTTTCGGTGGCCGTGGTTCCCGTAGGGCTGACGAAATTCCGCGCGAAACTTGCGCCCCTAACGCTCTTTGACAGCGCGGGCGCAAAGGCGTTGCTGGACATGCTTGCCCCTTTCCAGCAGGCGTGCCGTGAACAGATTGGCACCAGCCTGGTATTTGCCAGCGATGAGTTCTACTGCTTAAGCGGCGAACCGATACCGCCATATGACTGGTATGAAGATTTTCCGCAGATTGAAAATGGGGTTGGCTTGCTGGCGCAGTTGGAAGAGGGCATGCGGCAAGCCGAAGCGGATGATATGGCTGCCCTTGCGGAGACGAAGGGAACCTTGCGGCTCGGGGATGAAGCAGAGAAGCATGTTTATGTGCTTATCACCGGAACCAGCGCAACCCCGCACATGAAACGGCTTACCCAGCGGTTTGCGCCCGTGGGTACGCAGGTGCGGGTGGTGACCATCCTCAACCACTTCTTTGGCGAAACCATCACCGTAACGGGTTTGCTCACCGGCGAAGATACGCTATCGCAAATACCGCCCGAGGCGCTCGCGGGCGCGGAAGCTGTGCTCATCAGCTGCAATATGCTGCGGCATGAGCGTGACCTGTTTTTGGATGATATGACACTAACCGAGTTTGAAAGCCGCCTGCCCGTGCCCGTTCGCATTGTGGATGACGGGTACGATCTGTATGAGGCCATCCATGGGCGCTGAGACGCTTTGACCGACCGTAATAAAGGAGCAATGCAAAATGGCAAAACCGCTGGTGGCCATCGTAGGCCGTCCGAACGTTGGTAAATCAACTTTCTTTAACCGTATCGCTGGCAGGCGTATCTCCATCGTGGAAGATACGCCCGGTGTGACGCGCGACCGTGTATACTCGGATGTGGAATGGGCGGGCAGACGCTTTACGCTCATCGATACCGGCGGGCTTGACATGCGCAGTGAGGATGTTCTGCTGTCCCAAATGCGGTATCAGGCGCAGATCGCCATGGATATGGCGGATGTGATCTGCTTTTTCTGCGACGGTCGTACGGGCTTAACCGCAGAGGACGCGGAGGTGGCGGCTTATCTTCGCAAAACGCGCAAGCCGCTTTTGCTGGTTGTCAATAAAGTGGATCATAAGGGCATGGCGGATAGTCTGTATGAGTATTACAATCTGGGTATTGGTGACCCCATTGGGATTTCCAGCACCAATATGCTGGGGTTGGGCGATTTGCTCTCGGAAATTGTTAAGCTGCTGCCCCCGCCGCAGGCGGAGGAGCTGGAAGAGGAAGACCATGTGATCCAACTGGCGGTGGTGGGCAGACCCAACGTGGGCAAGAGCTCGCTTTGCAACCGCATCCTCGCGCAGGAGCGAACGATGGTCAGCGATATCCCCGGTACAACGCGGGACGCGATCGATACCCCTTTTACCGATGTGGACGGCACACGCGTGAACATCATTGATACGGCAGGAATGCGCAAGAAGAAAGCCATTGAGGATGAAAGTCTGGAGAAGTACAGCGTACTGCGTTCCATTGCCGCGATTGACCGTTGCGATGTGGCTTTGCTGCTTTTGGACGCACAGGATGGCGTGACCGAGCAGGATACCAAAATCGCCGGGCTGATTCTGGATGCGGGCAAGGCGGTGATTGTGGTGGTCAATAAATGGGATCTGGTTGAAAAAGATACCAATACCATGGCGGATATGCGCAAGACCATCCTGAATGATTTGAAATTTATGAGCTATACCCCGGTTTTGTTCCTCTCCGCGCTGACGGGGCAACGTGTACAAGCGGTGCTTGGCAAGGTGAAAGAAGTATTTGAGAACTACCGTCGCCGCATCCCGACGGGTGTTTTGAATGAGGCGCTTGCTGATGCGCAGGCCAGCCTTCAGCCGCCTGTGCAGAGCGGCCGAAAGCTGAAAATCTACTATGCTACCCAGCAAGCCGTGTGCCCACCGACATTCATCTTTTTTGTAAACGATCATGAACTGATGCACTTTGCGTATGAACGGTATCTGGAGAACCATTTCCGCAAGAGCTTCCAGTTTACGGGCACGCCGTTAAAATTCATTCTGCGAGATAAGCAGAAGGAAGATGTGCGTGCGTAGGCATGCACAGGCGATGGGTACCTGATGCGGGAGAAAAGCATAACACCAGCTATGTTTGATGGCGGCGCTTTGATACTGTGCACAGCAAAACGGCGCCCCGCAGGTGTTTGCCTGCGGGGCGATATTATGTTGCGGGTGTCTATCAAGCCAATGCGGAGCGTTTATTCGACATTCTATATCCCCATGGAAGGTGTTCGCCTGCACCGTTGAACCCTTGCGATGGACAATGTCTCGCTTCGATTTGTGCAGCGCTTCCATTTACCAGGTGGCTTTGCTTGCGGCGGTCACCGCGCTTTGATGACCATCATCCACGACCTCTGTTTCATGGGTCTTGCTGTTTTTAAAGTGGATGCAGAAGTGGCCGTCAAAGCCGTTGCTGATCGTGCTGGTACCGTGCGGCATGCCATTCATCGATGCGGCGTACACATTCCCACGGTACAGGATTAAAATAGGCCTGCGATTCCAGCTCCATGCGCCGCCGTAAATCTTCTTGAGGATGGCCGTATCATCCTCGGTAGCCGGTTCCGCGTCCAGATGGTTGGCCCCGCTCCAGCGAACAGCGGTGAAGGTTGTGCCTGACCGTACATCCTTGATGGTGAACTTCGCCTTTTTGGGGATGACGCTGGTTACGTTATCTTCAAACCAGTCCAGCACAAGCGTCTTATAGGTCGTGCTGCTGGAGGAGGATGACGACGACGATGACGAGGTGGTGGTTTTTGTTGTGCCAAATAGCACACGGATTGTACTTGCGCCCGCGATGCCATCTTCCTTCATGCCGCGGTTCTTCTGAAGGCGCTTCACGGCGGAAACCGTTTTGGTGCCGTAATCACCATCGATATCACCGCTGTAATAGCCCAGCAATTGCAACGCCTGTTGCAGCTTCTTCACATTGGTGCCGCTATCGCCCTCTTTGGTGGCGGAGGGAACCGAACCGATTTCGCTGATGCTGGATACCGTATCTGTGCTTGAAGAACTGCTTGAAGAACTACTTGACGAACTGCTTGACGAACTGCTCGAAGAACTGGAGCTTGACGAGCTTGACGAAGTTGTGGAGCTAGCTTTCGTCGTTTTGTTCTTGAGCGCGCGTTCATATCCGGTGGTATTCTCACCTTCAACGGTGATATCCGTCTTATCGGCGCAATCCCCAAAGATGGAGGTGATGGTACCTTTGCCTGCGACGCCGTCCGGCGTTAGCGAGGCTGCCTGCTGGTACAACGCCACGGCGGTGGTGGTGCCATCGCCGTACTTTCCATCTACGCTCAGGGAGTAATAGCCCAGGATGGAAAGTGCTTTTTGCAGCTTCTTGACATCATTGCCTTCGTCCCCGATTCGCAGCGCCCCGGGGGGATCGCCAATCGCCGCGATTTTCTCGGCGTTTGCCGTTACGGTGTTTTTAGCCACGGTCACGTATTTCTGCATCACATAGCCGGTAAAGGAACCATAACGTACGCGATACCACTTACCGCTTTTGCTGAGGATATCGACCTGATCGCCTTCGGGAAGGGTTTGCAGCGCCTTTGAGTCTGCGTCTGCAGATGCGCGTAAAACGACCTTGGCACTTAAGGTACCAGTGTCTTGCGCGAAAGCGGCAGGAATCATGAAAGCGTTGAATATCAGCATCAGCGCCGTAAAAGACAGCAGGACACGGCGCGCATAGCACAAAGGAACGCGATGGCAGGCGGGGTGTTTCATGATGATGGACCTCCTTGGCAAAGGCAGTATGAAATGCCTGCCCATAATATATTACAAAAATGTTAAGATGTCAACATAAAATTGATACATTCAACAGAACGTTACAAGGATTACACGGAGACACGCTGGTGCGTCAAACGATGGACGACAGGAAAGATTTTCATACGAATCCCCAGAAACTATTGACGAAAACGTATTGGGCGTATAAACTTAATTATGCTCGTTCATGCGATTGTTACGAAATGGTCAGCAATTATACATATGTTTTGGAGGTTTGTGGACTGTCATGAAGCAAATCAATGGTACGGTCACGCTCTCTTTTCTGGAAGAGGATAACCAGCAGCGCGTGATCTTCCGCGTTATACCACTGTGCACACGTGAAGGCAATGTGTTTCGTGCGCGTACGGTTGATTTTCCCGATCAGGGCAGCCTGCGCATCGTACCGGATAAACGGGAGCAGAGTACCTTTAAGGAACGAATGCGTACAATGGGCAGCTTATGCGCCATTCAACTATGCAACGAGGGCAAGGAGCTGGCCAAGGTACGGCAGAACCGGAATTATGATCCCCAGCAGGGGGAAAGCAACCAGTTTGCGATCTATTCCGATGTGATTTGTGAGTTCGCCGAAGAAGCCATTTTTGAAGTGTTTGAAGAAGGTGCGGATGCATGCGGCGCGCTTTTGCCGCGTGTGCTCATCCGCCGTGGCATGGCGCTTTATGGCCCCGTAGC
Organism: Clostridiales bacterium Firm_11; assembly: GCA_001604105.1. Lineage (GTDB taxonomy): Bacteria > Bacillota > Clostridia > Christensenellales > Aristaeellaceae > CAXXOK01. Next base: position 139,386 of record LVAQ01000024.1, on the reverse strand, counting down.
GCGCGAACAGGCGCTGGACACAGCGGCGCTGAAACCCTTTGGCAATGACCAGTATCTTTTGCATACGGTACAAATGCCGGATGGGGCGGAGCGTATCTTTTACTGGAATCCCGAGCAGATTATCAACTGGCGGCAGCGGCGCGGTACTTTGCGCCGTGGCAAAACCAGCACGGAGACAGCCGAGGGAGAACCAATGGCGGCTGCATCGAGCCATGCGGAGGCAAGTGATGTACAGCAGCAGGAAATCGCGACGTACAGGGAAGACAGCGCTCCTGCCTATGTGGAGACGCATTTGACGCAAGAGATACCTGAGCGCGCCCCCGAGGGTGAAACGCAGCAGATGGAAGCGATTCACGCACCCGAAGACCTTGCCGGAGGAGCAACCAAACCAGAAGGCGCTATCCGCGCTGCGCGCGCAGCGCGGAAACAGGAAGGCGAAATCGGCAGCGCGATGCCTATCGGCAAGCGACTATCCATTTTGGACAGCAGCATCACTTTTGAAGAGCAGATTGGCAGGCTGGATCAACCGGTATCGGGCGAGGCGAACTTGCTGGGGCGCACGACGGTAGCGTCACTTGCCAGCTTAACACAATCAGGTGCAGCGCGTTCCAGCGGCACCCCGCTTGTACGCTTGGGCGGGAAAGCGCAGCAGCCGATTCGCAATGCCGAAACGGTGCAGTACGTTGTTGAGCAGCAAATCCGCTCGGCACACCGTGAGCGTGCGCAGGATTATCGCCACATCGAAAACCCTATCGAAAACCTGAGCACAGCGCTTGCCGATGCCTGGGAAACGCCGGAAATCCGCCAACAAGCCATGGAAACCTTAGCGGAGAACGAAGCCTTTATGACTGCCTTTCGCAAACATCTGCAAGCGCAGGGGCGGGAGCTCAAAGCAGTGAAGGCGGCACAGGAGCAGTTGCAGGATATTGAGGCCGAAAGGCTTGGACTCTTAATGCAACTGGAGACCGCGCGTAATGACTGCAAGCGCGCCATGGAGACGTTGCATGCGGATATGAACCATCAAAGGCGCGCGGAGCTAGCGACATTAGAGAACCAATTGCATGCCGCGCGTGAGGAAATGGAAAAACTTAATAATACGCTTTCGATGCAGAGCGCGCAGCTGCAACAGAGCACGCTGGAGTTGCTCACGCATGCGGAGCTGCAAATATGCGCCTGTAATGGAGATGCCGTGGCCATTGCGCCGGTGATCGGGAAACGCAAAAGCGCGTCGGAGATGGTTGACGCAATCTTTAGTGCGATGAACCGCCAAGGCTTTGCCTGCCATGAGGACGATGCCATTGAACTGCTCTTGCACTTTGCCTTGAACGATGAGTTTTGCATTGGTGGCGAGTCCCTGCCAATCGCGGAACTATGCGCGCGTGTTATTCTGGACGCGCTGGGGCTGGTGAACGTTTCAGCGCGTACATATGAGCATACATTGCTCAACGTGGCAAGCCTGCTGCCTGTAAACGGGCTGCGTACGCCCACAGTGGAAGTGGCGCCGCTTGGGCGTGCCAAAGTGGGTTGCTATGGACATAAGACCATCCGTTTGGTGGATAGAAACGCGCCCATGCGGCAGGATGTGCAATTGCCGGTGGTGTATGCCCCGCCTTTCCGTGGCAATTTGGTCGATTGGAAACCCATGGAGCCTTCGCTGCCCACATCGCTGGAATCTTTCACGCTGCTACGCGAAGAAGCCAAACCGCTTTGGGAAGCCGGTGAAGCCTGGTTTAATGAACTGGATCGCACGTTGCGCGAACACCGTTCCGCGCTCCATGGCATCGCCATACAGCAGATGCGTACCTTTGTAAGCACCGCCGCATGCCGACTTCGCGGAGGTTTTCTGGCGGCTGCGGATGCCGCGGTGCTCAGTTGGGTTGTGCCTGCCATCTATCGGCAGGAAATTGAGATGGACGCGCTGCGGCAGACGTTGGCGGAACTGCCGCGATGCCTGACCGCGCTTGGCTTGCGGTAAGCATACACCGCAGGGAAGTGATACAAACCCTATGCGGCTGCTGAAGCCTTGCGCTGCCGCTTCAAGCGCGCAAGGCAATGAAATTGTGCTATCATTCCCCGGCGCTTCTTGTAAACGGCAGCGCCGCGTATCGATTGCAGCAACGCCGTTTGTTTATTGCGACTCTGAATGGCGGCATAGTAATCCAATCGTATTGCAGATACAGCGTCCGCTGTCAGCCGTAAAACGGCAGGCAACGGACGCTGTGTCTGGTTTGTCAAAGGGTTTATCGAGATAATTTTGCCAAAGGGCATGCCGCATATTTTGCAAAGGCAGCGCTGGAAAGCGACGAATCTTTAATACGCGGAGGCCATGGCTTGCGTGAGCTGCGCCATGGCACCGGCCACATCCGCGCTGCTGGGGGAAGCGCTGTCGATCACGCCTTGCAGGTTACTCATCGCCCATGCGATGTTCTGATAGGCTTCGCTCGTGTTATCCAGCCCGTTGAGCAGCAGCTGTGCGCTTTGCAACAATGTACGCGCATCGGGGATCAACGTGTTTTGGACGATGGGATCCGTCGATTGCGTATCGTCATAATAGCCAAACTGGTGCAGCGTGCATACGGTGGTGCTGGCGTAGGTACCAAGGTATTCGCTGATCACAGACCCGTAGGTTGCATCGTTGATGAACTTCTCAAGGGGATGCCCCTGCGGCAGAATAACCACACCGCGCACCACGGTGCTGGGGCAATACGTCGAAGCGATCATGTTGCTTTGGGTGCATACCGTTACGCTTTGGTGTATCTGACAGCTTACGGTAGGTACGGTAGGTGTGTACCAGTAATCGGTTACGGTTCCATAGTCCATGGTGTCATTGCGGCAGGCATCGGTCGCCAGCTGACCGCTTACGGCGCAGGTGGTAACGCGTGTCAACCCATAATCCGCGGGATCACCCTCCAGAATATCCTTGTTATCCAGATTTTTTGCTTTATGAATCGCGGACATATAACTCTGCCATAGAAGCGTTGCGCTGTTGCCGCCCGAAGCCTTGGAGGACAGCGGTTTGTAGTTATCATGCCCGATCCACAGCGAAGAACTGTACCAGCCTGTCAATCCGCTGAAGAAAATGCCGCGCTGGTCGCTGTTGGTTCCGGTCTTTCCAGCAACGGTCTGTCCGCTGATCTTCGCGTTGGTCGCGGTGCCGCCGCGTACGACGTCCTTCATCATATCTACGACCAGCCACGCAGTGGAGGCTCGGAACACCTGACGGCGCTCCTGTTGCTGGTGGGCATCCCACACCACACGGCCATTGCTGTCGGAAATACCCAGGATAGAAAGCGGGCGCTGGTACACCCCGCCATTGCCCAGCACGCCATAGGCCACAGCCATCTGTACCGGGGTAATGCCGCTGGAGCCCAGCGAAAGGCCAAAGGGAGTCGCGTCGATGTTATCGCGCGCCACACCCAGCTTGAGTAAGAAATCAAGAGAGCGGTCTATGCCTACCATGGTCATTAACGTTTGCGCGGCGCTCACATTCTGGCTGCGCTTCATGGCTTGGCGCAATGTCACAGGGCCAGTATAGCCGCCACCGCCAAAGTTTTTCGGCCACGTGTCCTTGCCCTCGCTGTTCTTCCAGCCGCTGATGGGCAAAGGCATATTGTAAACGATGCTTGCGGGCGATGCGCCCAGTTCGATGGCAGGCGCGTATACAGCGATGGGCTTGATGGCCGAGCCCACGGGCATTTTCATGTCTGTTGCGCGGTTTAGCGTTTTCCGTTGCGTGGGTTTGGTACGGCCGCCTACAATGGCTTTGAGCTCGCCGGTACGGTAATCCAATACCACCGCTGCGGCCTGCGGCTGAATCACCTCAGTATAGCTGCCATCGCTATTCTTGGCGCGATAAATTTTATCGCTGGAATCACGCAGGGCGGGATATTTCGTCCAGTTCTCAAGCGTATCTTCAACGATTTGCTGGATTTGTGTATCGATGGCCAACGTTACACGATACCCGCCTGTGCGCAGCTCGTTTTCCATTTTATAACGGTTTTCGCTGGTATCCTCCAGGTTGTTCAGGGTGAGGAAGCTATCCACCACTTCGCGGACGGCGTATTCCACATAGTGTGCGTAGGGGTACATCCCCTCACCCTCTGTGGTTCCGGTTTGGAGCACTGCCGCGGTTTCGGTGCTGAGCGCATCCTGATACTCCTGAAAGGTGATGAACTCGTTTTCGTACATGGTACGCAGCACATAATCGGTGCGGTTATTGGTCAGGCTGGCGTAATCGGTTTGCTCGGATGCACGCACATAGAAGTTTTTACGGGGGTTGTAGTAATAGGGGTTGTTGGTCAAGCCCGCCAGCATGGCGCATTCACGCAAGGTTAAGTCAGCGAGGTTCTTGCCGAAGTACCCTTCGGCCGCCACGGCTACGCCATAGTAGTTTTCCCCCAGATATATGGTGTTCAGGTAGCTTTCCAGAATCTGATCTTTGGTGTACATGGTTTCCAACTGCATGGCCAAATAGGCTTCCTGGATTTTCCGTTTATAGCTTAGCTCACTGCTGAGCACTGTGTTTTTGATTAGCTGCTGGGTGATTGTCGAACCGCCCTGGTTGGTATTGGACAGGAAATTTTGAATAAAGGATCCCACGATTCGTTTGATATCCACGCCGTTATGCGTGTAAAAGCGCGCGTCCTCCACGGCCACAAAGGCATGCCGCAGGGTATAGGGTATCTGGCTGATGTTGACCATGACGCGGTTTTCGGTGCCTTTGTAATCGGTAATCACATTGCCATCCGCATCATAGATGAAGCTGGTTTTATCCTGATCGCTGAGCAGGGTAAGATCCAGCGAGGGGGCGGTTTCCACGTAGGCTTTTGCGATGCCCAGCACCGCGCCGCCCAACGCCAGCCCCAACAGCAGTACGCCGAGGGCTAGCAATCGCGCGGCATTCACAAGCACCGCGATTATGAAGTTTGGCCGTCCAAGACGGGGTTTAAAGATGGAAAAGCGCTTCACGCGGGCAAACCCCTTATCGCCGACGGCCGGGGGTTGATAGGCGGGGTCATCCTCATAATGGGTTGGCGGAACACCATCTACCAAATAGGTGGGTTCGCCCGTATCATAATCCTCGTTTGGATCATAAGGGGGCTGGTACAAAGCGAAAACCTCCTTGGAGCGGGGACTGGATTCAAAGGCTTCTGTATTATATCATAGCCCAATCGGTTTTCCTAGCGGTCGGGTGCGGTGTCCAAGCGTGCGGTTATGTAAAAAAACATCACCTTGCACGGTTAGAGAAATATAACTGCAATGCTTGACAATGGGTTCGTGCGTGATATAATTAATTACGCAAATGAGAATCGTTTGCAAGTAACTGAGCCGGGTTATCTTTTACCGATTGGGTGTATGGACGGTGCATCACGGTATCGGTTCGGCGGGGAAGCATACTTGCCGAAGGATATATACATCAGCCAGTTGCTGAAAGGGAAACCAGGCTAAACCCCAGAATCACTAAGGAGGCAATCCAATGAAATTCATGAACAAAAAAATGATCGCACTTCTGCTGACACTGGCGCTGTGCATGACAGGCGTAAGCGCGCTGGCAGAAGCAACCGACTTGACCGTAGCTGTGACCATTCTTCCCCAAAAAGCGTGGGTGCAGGCTGTTGCGCAGGATTTGGCGGATGTGGTGGTGATTGTGCCCGCCGGAAGCAGCCCGGGCAACTATGAGCCTACGCCCATGGAAATGGAAGCATTCAGCAAGGCCAGCGTATACTTCACCATCGGTGTGCCGACTGAGAAGGCGAACATTCTGCCTTCCGCAGAGGGTATGCTGGTCGTTGATCTGCCTGCGCTGGTTTCCGAGGCATATGAGGATCGCACTTTTGCTTCCGGCGGCCGTGACCCGCACATCTGGCTTTCGCCCAAACGCGCCAGCGTGATGGTGAACGCGATTGCGGATGCGCTTGCGCAGGTGGATGAAGCCAATGCCGATACCTATCGCGCCAATGCGGACGATTATCTTACGCAGCTGGCGGAGGTGGATCAGTATATTGCCACCACGCTGGAGGGCATGGAGAACAAAGAATTCATCGCCTATCACCCCGCCTATGGCTATCTGGCGGATGATTATGGCCTGATCATGTACTCGCTGGAAGAAAGCGGCAAGGAAGCAACGCCGGAGAAGATGGCGGAGTTGATTGATCTTGCCAAGGAAAAGGGGATTACAACGGTTTTCTCCCAAGCGGAAATCGACAGCAAGCAGCCGGATGCTTTTGCGGAGGATATCGGCGGGCAAAAGGTCATGCTGGCGCCCTTGGCGGAGAATTACATCGAGAACCTGAAATCCATGGCGGACGCGATCGCTGCGTCCGCGAAATAATGGACTACGCAGGGGCAAACCCCGCCGCCATTCGCGTAGAGCACGCCAGTATTTATTATGGACAGACGCCCGCAATTGCGGACGTCTGTCTGGTTGTGCCGGAGGGCGCTTATCTAGGGATTATAGGCCCTAATGGCGGCGGGAAATCAACTTTGCTTAACGGCATTCTCGGCCTGATCCCCCTATCGACCGGGAAGGTTTCGATCTTTGGACAATCGCCGGAACTGGCGCGTAAAGCCATTGGTTATGTACCCCAGCATACAACGCTCAACCGCCGATTCCCCATTACGCTGGCGGAAGTGGTGCTCTCCGGACGTATCCCGGCCGGGGTGAGTCCCTTTTTTCGCTACCGTGCGGAGGATCGTGATGCCGCAAACCAGGTGATCCAACGTCTGGGGCTGGAACGGCTGGCCAAGCGCCAAGCCAGCCAGCTATCCGGCGGGGAGTTCCAGAAGATGCTGCTGGCGCGCGCGATGGTGAGCCAACCGAAACTGCTGGTGTTGGATGAACCGACTGCAAATGTAGATGCGCCTTCCCGTGCGCAGATTTTCGAATTGCTGCAAGAACTCCGCCGGGAGATGACCATCTTGCTAGTATCACATGATTTGCTGGATATTGTCACCCGGGCGGATCGCATTGTATGTGTAAACCAAAAGGTGATCTATCAAGGGGAACCGGCGTTGGATGAAAATATGATGGAAAGCGTATTTGGCAGTCGCGTCGGGCTGTACGTGCCGCAACAGCAACCCAAAGAGAGCTGTTCGTCAGCGACAAAGGAGACTTCTCATGCTTGAAGCGATCTTCACCTACCAATTCATGCGCAATGCCGCGCTAACAGCGCTGCTGGGCAGCATTGTCTGCGGCATTATGGGGGTTTTCATCATCGAAAAAAAGCTTGTGATGATGAGCGGCGGCATCGCGCATACCTCGTATGGCGGCGTAGGGCTGGGGTATTTGCTGGGGATCGAGCCGATCATCGGCGCGTTTGTGTTTTCAGTACTGGCGGCGCTGGGCATTGGCGTGCTGAAACGCAGAGATGTGACGCGCTCCGATGTGCTGATCAGCCTGTTTTGGGCGCTGGGCATGGCGATGGGCATCCTGTTTATTGCCATGATGGAAGGGTACCCGCCGGATATCAGCGCGTATCTGTTTGGCAGCATCCTGTCCGTAACACGGCTGGATCTTGCAATCATCGTTGCGCTCACGGTTTTGGTAATTATCGCGTTTCTGGTTTTATACGCGGATTGGCAAGTTTTTTTGTTTGATGAGGACTTTGCCCGAACGCGGGGCGTTGGGACAAAGCGTTTGGATACGCTCTTAATGATACTGATTGCCGTTACGGTTGTCGTGCTGATTCGCGTAGTCGGCATCATTTTGGTGCTGGCGTTGCTAACGGCACCGGCTGCGACGGCTGCGCTCTTTACAACACGGCTGAAAACCAGAGTGGCGCTCGCTATTGTAATCAGTGCATTGTACAGCTTTGGCGGTTTATGGCTGTCCTACCGGATGAACATCGCATCCGGCGCGGCCATTGTGATTCTGGCGGTGATTTGCTATCTGCTGGCTTTGCTGTTTGCGCGCTGGCGCGTATACCGCCACAGAGAAAGGTAACAAGTCCGCCTGCCTGCAATGTAAACCGGAGGTTTGCTGGAACGTGCCCTTTGCCGATTACTATCAGCACAAAGCGTAGACGTTGCTGTGTTTGCCGTGTTTAACGCGAAGCAGGCGATTGCGGTACAAAGCCTCGCGGCACATATAGCATCTACCATCACTGGCGCATAGCCCTTCGGGCTGTTCGCTCGCTTTGGCTATGGGCTGTGACGGGAGGCTTTGTCACTTCACCCCAAACCCCGCTGGGGTTTCATCCCTGCACACGAACCAAGGCTAATCGGCCTGGTCTAAACCTTTTGGACAACCTGAAGGCTGCGCGATGCGCAGCCTTGCTTTTTCTCGCCTTATCCTTTACAATGGAAACGTTTTGAAATAAGGGCAAGGAGCTGCACCATGATCCAAAAACGCAAGCAGAACGCTTTGATTGCAACCGTCATTAACCTGACGGGGAATGAGCGCGCCTGCATGTATACCGAGCCGCTCTGGGGCATTCCTTACAACCTGTATATTCCGTTTGTATCGGTGTATATGGCGGCTTTGGGGATGTCACCGACACTTATCGGTATCGTCAGTTCTATTTTTTTGGCTTCGCAGATGATTTGGGCGTTGCTCAGCGGCGTGCTTACCGATAAGCTGGGGCGACGGCTTACAACATTGATTTTCGACACCCTCGCGTGGAGTGTGCCTGCTTTGCTATGGATGTTCGCGCAGGATTACCGCTGGTTTCTGGTGGCTGCCGTGTTCAACGGCATCTGGCGCGTTACCGAAATTTCATGGGGGCTGCTGTTGATTGAAGACGCGCAGCAGGATAAGCTGGTGCATCTTTACACGCTGGCGCATGTTGCGGGACTGGTGGCGGGCTTTGTTGCGCCGATCGCGTATTTCTTTGTGCAGCAGTATTCGGTCGTCCCGACCATGCGTGTGCTCTATGGGCTCACTTTTGTGATGATGACGACCAAGTTTGTCATCCTGTATTTTGCGACAACCGAGACTTCCGTCGGCAAGCGGCGCATGGCCGAAACGCGTAATGTGCGGCTTTTTGATCACCTGTGGGACAGCCGCAAAATTCTGGTGAAGATGCTCAAGAGCAGGCGCGCGGTGTTGACCATTGCGTTTATCGCCTGCATCTATGGATTCAAGGGTATCAATGATACCTTTTGGCCGTTATTGGTTACCGAAAAGCTGGGCATCGCGGCCGAAAACCTTTCGATCTTCTCTACGGTAAAAACACTGTTGATGCTTACCTGCTATTTTGTGATTGTCCCCAGGCTGAACATCCGGCGGTTTCGTAATCCTGTGCTGCTGGCACTCGGCTTGTTTGTGGCGCAGGAGCTGCTGCTGCTGCTGATGCCCGTGGGCGCCTATGGCCTAGTGCTGCTCACCGTTGTGCTGGAAGCGCTCGCGCTGAGCATGCTCAACCCTTTGAGCGCAACCCTCCAAATGGTCAACATTGACCGCGAGGAGCGCGCGCGGATGCTCGGCTTCTTTGCGGCAATCTGTATGCTGGTTACATCTCCGCTGAGTACCGTTGCCGGACTGATGGCCGAAAGCAACCGTGTATTGCCCTTTGTGCTAAACCTTGGGCTTACGCTGGGCGCATTTGCGTTAGCCCTGATGTTATGGAAAATTGGGTTGCCGCAGGACGAGGAAACAGAGCCGATGCTACCAGAGGAAACAAGCGTAGGCGAGAGCGTGTAGACAATCGCGTCATGATCAAAGGATATAAGAAAACGTCAAGCCTTGCGCACAATGAAAGCGCAGGGCTTGATTGCTCGCAATGGAAACTTGCCCGCTTATCATGAAACCGACTCATCACAGTGGAACGCCGCCTAGGGTTCGTTTTTACTATGGTAACGTTAGGTTCTCTGACGCCTGTGACGGAAATCCTCGATGGAGATAAATCATCGATGTTCCTACCCAAACCAAAAATCACATATGTGCAAACAGGAATTGTGGATTTACATTTGACGCGCATGCAACTAGTATTAAGGTACATGATTAAGCTTGATCATCCGAACCGTTGGGATTATCGCGGCTCGGCCTACCGCAATGCCGGCGTTGCGGCGCGGCTGCGCCCATACTGCAAGGGAGGAATACCGATATGCGTAGATTGCTCAGCATCGTGCTTGCCTTGGTTATGGCGCTTGGAACCCTCGCGACTGCGTTGGCGGAGGAGCAGCCAGTGGTTAACAACCAGGAGGTATATGAAATGTACCTCGCCGCAGAGGACAATACCCTGCCTTTTTGCCAGCCGGGGGAAATTACGCTTACGATCTATACCGAGCTGGATGAGTACGCCGCCAACTTCATGCAATCTTATGAAGAACACCCCATTATTCAAAAAGTTGAAGAGCTGACGGGGCTTACGCTCAAGTTCATCCACCCGCCTACGGGGGATGATGGCACCTTCTTCAATATGACCATCGCTTCGGGGGATTATCCTGATATCTTCCTGACCACCAAGTTCAATGAAATCTACCCCGGCGGCATTCAGGGCGCCGTACAGGACAATGTGCTCACGGATAATGACGCGCTCATCCGCCAGTACGCTAAAAACTTCCTGTATTATATGTCCATCGCGGATAAAAACACCTACCGCAATACTGCGGATGATAACGGTAAGCTGACGCTGGGCACGCCGTTTGCTTGTGAGTTTATCCGCGGCATCAACAATATGGGCTTTATCGCCCGTAAGGATATTCTGGATCAGTACAGCCTGGATATCCCCAAGACCATCGATGAACTGACCAACGTGCTGCGTGTGCTCAAAGAAAACGGCATTGAAGTGCCCATGGCGCTTGGCACACTGGACAACTACCGCTATGGGGACAGCAACTTCCTCTCCGGCGCGTTTGGCGTGACCATGAATGGCTATCAGGTCGATGCGGAAGGCAAAGTGTTCTACAGCCGTGCCAATGATGGTTACAAGGCGTACCTGCAGCAGATGTCTGCCTGGTATCAGGAAGGCTTGATCGACCGTGATTTTGTGAACCGTGACGTCAAAGACGCGCTGAAAATGTTCTACAACGATCGCACCGCGTTCTGTGTGATCGGCAACTGGCAAACGACAGAAATCGTTACGCTGGGCAAGGCGGAAAATCCCGATTTTGAGATTTACCCCGTGCGTGTGCCGCGCCTGACGGATCCCGAAGAACCATACCATCTGGGCAACCCCCTGGCGGAGGGCGGTGTGGGCGACATGCTCATTTCCTCCACCTGCAAAAACCCGGTGGCAGCCGTGAAGCTCCTGGATTACCTGTATGACATGGAACTGGCACAACTGGCATACTGGGGCGTGGGAGAGCTGGAAAACGGAACCAGCACCTACGTTATCAATGCGGAAGGTTTGCATGAGTACGGGGATGCGATTGTCGGCGATCCAAATTGGCCGTATGAAACCATCCGCCATAAGTACACCCTGCAAATTTTCCAGCGGCAACTGCTGGAGGAGCCGGAGCGCTTTGAGTATTCCGAACCGATTTGCCAGACCTGCTGGGATGAGTGGGGATACAAGACCGATCGCGACGGCCGCCTGCCGGAATCAGTTTCCCGCACGGTGGAAGAGGATACCGTATTCACGCGTAATCAGGTTGAGATTGAGACCTACAGCGATGAAATGATCTACAAGTTTATCACAGGAAGCATCAGTATTGAGGAGCAGTGGGATAGCTTCGTGGCTACCATGTATGACATGGGGCTGGCAGCCAACGAGCAGATTCAGCAAGCCGCTTACGAACGCTGGCTGCTTCGCTAACCGTAAGTAGCATGCGCCGGCTGTGCCGTGCATGCAGCAAAACAGAATAAACGAACCAGCGCCGGGGGGAGAGGGCTTCCTCAAGCCCCCGGCTGTTTTTCCTTCACGCTTTTTGCGCGGCAGACCATGCGCAACATCAACTTGTTATGTTGAGGGGGATTTACCGTTGATTGCAACAGCCGGCCGAAACCCAGCCAAACGAAGGCGCACGGGGTACATCAGCAATATCATCCATAACCCGATGCTTTACCTGATGGCGCTCCCGGTTATCGCATACTATATCATTTTTCACTATTTGCCGATGTATGGCATTGTGATTGCCTTTAAAGACTATGTGCCCGCGCGGGGCGTTTTGGAGAGTAACTGGGTTGGTCTGAAGCATTTTGAGTCCTTCTTTTCCAGCACCTATTTCCCGCGTTTGCTTCGCAATACGCTCTCCATCAATTTGAAGGAGCTGCTGTTTTCCTTTCCCGTGCCCATTCTCTTTGCCATATTGCTCAACGAAGTACGCAGCACAAAGTTCCGGCGTATCTCCCAGTCCATTACCTATATGCCTCACTTTGTTTCAACGGTGGTCATCTGCGGCCTGCTTGTGGATTTTACCAAGAGCACGGGGGTAATCACCAATATATTTGTTGCGCTGGGCATGCCGCGGATCAATATGCTATCGGTGCCGGAGTATTTTCAGGGGATTTTTATCGGCGGCATCGTATGGCAATCCTTTGGGTGGGACTCGATTATCTATTTTGCGGCGCTTACGGGCATTGACCCCGCCCTGTATGACGCGGCGCGGGTGGATGGCGCGGGGCGCTTCCGCCAGACGCTGCATGTGACGCTGCCGGGTATCGCGCCGACGATTGTGATCTTAATGCTGCTGCGCATCGGCTCCATGATGAGTGTATCGTGGGATCGCATTGTGCTGCTGTACAACCCGCTGACATATGAGACAGCGGATGTGCTGAGCAGCTATGTTTACCGCATCGGCCTTACCAAGATGCAATACAGCTTTGCAACGGCGGTGAGCCTGTTCAATTCCGGCATCAATATTCTGCTGCTCATTGGCGCCAATACCATCTCCAAACGCGTGAGCGAAAACAGCCTGTGGTAAGGGGAGAATCGAATGAATACTGAGATAAGTCTGTACGATGCTACCACTGTGCGCAATCGAAAGAAACGCTCCACGGGCGAGCGTGCGTTCGATATCCTGAACATCAGCCTGATCTTGCTGCTGGTGATGGTTACGGTATACCCATTGCTGTATACGGTGTTTGCCTCCTTTAGCGATGCGCGCGCCCTGCTTAAGCATGAGGGCGCACTGCTCTTTCCGCTTGCGCCCTATACCCTGCAAGGGTATCAAATGACGCTTAGCAATCCCAACATCCTGCAGGGATTTGGCAACACGGTGGCCATGGTGGGCAGCGGAACCATCATCGGCGTTACCATGACCATGATTGGCGCTTATGTGGTGACCCGCAAGAAGTTCAAGCTTCGTGGTGTTATGATGAAGGGCATACTGCTGACCATGTTCTTTAGCGGCGGCATTATCCCCACGTTCTTTGTTGTGCGCGGGGTGGGGCTATACAATAGCTTCTGGTCAATGATAATCCCCAGCGCGCTGAACTCCTATAACCTGATCATCCTGCGCACATTCTTCCTGAGCATACCGGACAGCCTTGAGGAATCCGCTGTGCTGGACGGCGCCAATGATATGCAGGTGCTGCTTAAGATATTTCTGCCGCTGTCTTTACCGGCGCTGGCGGTTATTACGCTGTACTATGCTGTGGATTATTGGAACAGCTGGTATCCGGCGCTGCTCTATATACGCGACCGCAAGCTGTATCCATTGCAGATGTTTCTGCGCGAATTGCTGATTCTCAATGAGAACGTCGAATCCGCAAGCGGCAAACAGATGGTATCCGAGGTATATACACGTGAACTGGTTAAATACTGCACCGTGGTGGTTTCCACAGTGCCCATCCTGATTGTATACCCATTTTTACAGAAGTACTTTGTCAAAGGCGTTATGATTGGCGCTATCAAAGGCTGAGGAGCATATATGAGTCAGAAGAAAACGGCAATCACCGCCGCGCTTTCGGTGGCGCAAGGCGTGTATGATGCCTTGCAGCGCACCGTGAAACCTGGTGCAACTGAGCTTGATTTGCAAACGGCGGTCAACCTTGCCGCAAACGGCCACCCCGTGTGCTTTGATCTGCTGAGCGGACCGCGTACGGCCGATGTGGAAGGCGGCGCAACCCAGCGCGTGCTTGCGCGCGGGGATGCGCTGCTGCTTGATCTGTGCCTGCAAAAGGATGGCTATTGGTGTGATGTATGCCGCACGTATTTTGTTGGCGAGGCAAGGCCTGCCACACAGGCCGCTTATAGAGCGGTGCTGGATTGCTTTACACTGCTCAAGGAGAACCTGCGGCACGGCGTAAGTGCATGTGCGCTATATGACATGGCGAAGCGCCTTCTGGCGGCGCGCGGTTTGGCGGGCTGGATGCGTCACCATACAGGGCATGGCATTGGACAAACCCCTTTTGAGGCGCCTGTCGAAGTGGCGGCTTCCAAGGATGTCCTATGCGCGGGCGATGCGGTGACGGTGGAAATCGGCGTATATCAGAAAGACAGCTTCGGCATTCGGCTGGAGGATGACTTTTGGGTAACCGAGCATGGAGCGATTGATTTGTGGGATTATCCCATGCAGCTTGAGGACATCATTCTGCCGTTTGAAGACCCGTGATGGAAACGCAGTGTGTTGCGCCATCCGCATGGGTGTTTGTCGCGCTCTGCTGACGAAGGCAAGCCTGTGCGAAGGCAGATAACCCTTATGAACTGGATTTGGAGGATGTATATGAAAGCAATGCGCTGGGAGGGGCAGGATCAACTGCGCTTGGTAGAGATACCCCGTCCGCAATGCAAAGCGGGCTGGGTTTTGGTAAAGGTGATGAGCGCAGGGGTATGCGCGACCGATGCGCACATCATCCACGGCACATTTTACAATGGAGAACCACCCCATGTACTGGGGCATGAAATCGCCGGCGAGGTGGTTGAGGTTGGTGACGATGGCCTGCAAGCCTGGCTGGGCAAGCGCGTTGTGGTGGAGACGGCAATTGGCTGTGGCCTGTGTGAGCATTGCCGAAGCGGGAACAAACACCTTTGTGCGCAGGGCGGAGAAATCGGCTTTCCGCCCTACAATGGCGGGTACGCGCAGTACGTGACCGTGCCCGCGACCTGCCTTTATGAAATGCCGGATGCCATGACGTATGATGAAGGCGGTATTCTGGAGGCGGTTGCCTGCCCTGTGGGCGCTATCCGCCGCATTGGGCTTGCCTTTGGGGAAACGGTGCTCATCCAAGGGGCCGGTATTGCGGGGCTTTCCTTTTTGCAGGCGGTGCGCGCCTGCGCGGCGGGGAAGGTAATTATGACCATTACGCGGGAAAGCAAACGGGAGCAGGCCATGCGATATGGCGCGGATGTTGTGGTGAATATTGCAAGCGAAGACCTTGCCGCGCGTGTGTTGCAAGAAACGGAGGGGAAGGGCGCGTCCCTATCCATTGATGCCGCGGGCGCGCCCCAGACAATCACCGACGCGGTACGGCTCTGCGCCGCACGTGGCCGCGTTCTGCTGTATGGGTTGCCTGCCGAGGAAACCTTGCCGCCCTTTCCAGTAACGCACATCATCATGAGGCAACTGACCGTGCTGGGGCTAACGAATAACGAAATGGGCTGGGCGCCGCTGCTGGGGATGGTTGCGCGTGGGGAAATTAACGTGCGGGACATGGTCACGCACCGCTTTGCGCTGGAACAGCTACCCCAAGCTATTGAACTGGTATCGCGCAGACCGGATGCGCTCATCAAGGCCGTTGTACACCCGTGGGCATCAGAAACTGCGTGATTTGCCATGGCTGGGCAATGCGTTTGCAATATAATCGTACCATGGTAAAAAGGGAAGGGGCATCGCTATGAAAATCACGGATGTACAAGCGTACATTGTTCGTCAACCGGAAGTATCGTTGATCGGGGATGGCACACAGGACTCCGTTATCATACGCATTGATACGGACGAGGGTATCTATGGCCTTGCGGAAGTAGACTCCGCACCGTATCTGGTGAAGCACGCCATTGATATGCCGGATTCGCACAGCGCTCAGCGCGGGATGCGCAATATTCTCTTGGGCATGGATCCGCTGGCTACCCAGGTTATCTGGGATAAGCTGTATGCGTGCGCTTATTACTACGCGCGCGGGGGCGCGGGAATGCACGCAATCAGCGGAATCGATATGGCGCTCTGGGATATCAAGGGGAAGGCGTTGGGCGTTCCGGTGTATCAACTTCTGGGCGGTGCGTACCAACGGCGTATTCCCGCGTATATTAGCATTCTCATGCCCGCCAGCGAAGAGGAAGTCAAGCGGCTGGTAGATCATCATATGACCAAAGGGTATAGCGGTATCAAGTTTGGCTGGGGAAACCTGGGTGATGATATGAACCATGACCTTCGGCTGGTGCATGCCGCCCGTAAGGCATTGGGGCCGGATAAACTACTGATGATCGATATCGCGATGAACTGGCGTGAATACAAGGTGGCGCTGGATGCCTGCCATGCCTATGCGCAGGAGGGCGTGTACTGGGTGGAGGAGCCGTTTCGTGTGGAGCAGCCCGAACTGTTTGCTGACCTGCGAAAGGCAACAAGCCTGAACATTACCGCGGGGGAAGAGCTCAGCGCGCTGGGGGAGTTTGAAACCTACCTGCAAAAGGGTTGTGTGGATATTTTACAGCCGGATTTGAGCCGCTGCGGCGGGCTGACCATTGGCAAAAAGGTGGCGGATCTGGCGCAGCGTTTTCAGGTGCCTGTGATCCCGCACAATTTCAAGAGCGGGCTTTTGATGTCCGCAACGCTGCAATACATTGCAAACCTGCCCAATGCCAAGTATCTGGAATACTGCGGACAGGAGACGGTGCTCAGCCGCAGCCTGATTACGCAACCGGTAACGGTGAGCGATGGCTATGTGACAATCCCCGATGCGCCGGGCTTTGGGGTGGAACTGAACATGGAAACCGTTAACCAGTACCGTGTGCGGTAAGCAGGCGTGGAAGAGAGGGATACCCGTGACTTTTTCATTTTTGCCTGGTGAGCTGTGGTGGGTAGGCAAGACGTTTGACGGGGTGCACATGCCACTGGATGAGACGGCGGATTATGCGGTTGATCTTCGCTATATCAAGCCCAACGCGGGCGCATCGGTCATGGTGTCCAACCTTGGCCGCTTTGTAACCTGTACGTCGCCCTTTTGTGTGACGGTGCAGGCTGGAAGCATTACCGTGACAGGGGAGGAGCCCATTACGCTCGCATCGGCGGGAGGCACCCTGCGGGAGGCTTACCATGCCGTGGCAACGCAATGCTTCATGCAGTCAAACCGTTCGCCCGACAGCCTTTGCTTTACCGCCCCGGTGTATAACAGCTGGATTGAGGTCGGGTTTGATACCACCCAACAAAAGGTGCTTGCCTATGCGCAGGGGTTAGTCGATAGCGGCGCGCAACCGGGAATCCTGATTATTGACGATAACTGGATGGTGCGCTACGGCCAGTGGCAGTTTGACCGCGAACGCTTTCCAGAGCCCAAGGAGATGGTGGAAAGACTCCACAAGATGGGTTTTCGGGTTATGTTGTGGGTGATCCCCTATACGGTGGCTTCCGGCCACCCCTATTTAGAGTTGAAGGATGAGAAGCTGCTGGTCATGAATACGGATGGCACACCGAAGCTGGTGCCCTGGTGGAATGGCACCAGCTGCATCCAGGATGTGACCAACCCGGCGGCGGTAAGGTTTTTAACTGACCAACTGGATGAGCTGGTTCACGAATACGGTATCGATGGTTTCAAATTTGACGCGGGTGATCCCCTTATGCAGGACGGCAGTTTTGCTTTTCACCGTCCAATCCGGCAAAATGAGGATGATACGCTGTACAGCCGCATTGGCCTTGCCTATCCTTTGGCGGAATACCGCGAAAGCTGGAATATGGGCGGAGCGCCGCTGATGCTGCGCCAGCAGGACAAGGCGCATGCGTGGGGCGGGGAAGGGTTGCGCGCGCTCATCCCGAATGGATTGGCGCTAAGCCTGATGGGGTACCATTACCATTGCCCGGATATGGTCGGCGGTGGGGATCTGGGTGTGGTAGATGTGCACAAGCCGCTGGATCAAGAGCTGTTTGTGCGCTATACACAGGCAAGCGTACTGTTTCCCATCATTCAGTTTTCCATGGCGCCCCATCATCTGCTGGATGCGACGCACTACCGTGCGTGTGTAGCCGCGCTGGCTGTGCGCAGCCGACTGATGCCATACCTGTTGGAACGGGTGGCGAAGGCAGCCGCGCATAATGAGCCGATTTTCGCGCCGCTGGAGTTTTACTATCCGGGACAAGGACTTGGCAAGGTCACACAGGGGTTCTCGCTGGGGGATCGCTACCTTGCATACCCCATTGTGGAGCAGGGGCAAACGCGCGCGAGCTTCAGGCTGCCAGCGGGAACATGGCGAGACTGGCAAGGCAACACGCATTCAGTTCGGATGGGGGATACGGTGACGTTGCCCGTTGGGCTGGATGATCTTCCCCTGTTTGAAAAGGTAGATGCGCAATAGCCAGCCGATTTACCGTACGGATTGGGACGAACTGGTTCATTGTCCATCAACACAGCGGAAGCATACCGTAGATCACTAAACACAAAACCCCCTCGCCAGCGCCACCATGCGCTTGCGAGGGGGTTTGTATGCTGTGTGACCAATCATACACTGCGACTGGGTGTAAGGCAGTTCATAGTATGAATAGAGGGCATCAATGAAGTCCATGGATCAGCAGTGATGCTGCGACTGAAATCGCTGTGATGGGTTTCCTACCGCGGCCAGCGGCTTTGCGCATCAGGGAAGGGCGCAAAGGGAGCGTGCGGCTCGGTCTGGTACCAGTAGGCAACGGAGGAAACATCATCCTGACGTTCAAACAGGCCCAGTTCGTTTACGCCTATCTGCTGAAGGGTGACACGCAGATCGGTTTCAAACAAAACGGGGTCAGGAATGTGAAAACGATAAAAAGCGCGCATGGGCGGGCATTCGCTGTGGAAGTAATCGTTGTGAAAATTATCATCGCGTGCATAGAAAGGGTAGCCCATATAAGGGGTACAAAAGGTCTGTTCCTGTGTGTTGCCTTGGGCATCCTTGCCGCCGAAGGACCACGCGCCGCCAAAGTAATCCTCCGCGCCGGTGCCGCATAGGGTGGGGTATTGCGAATCCCCATCCAGGAAGAACTTAACCTCGCCCTCGCCCCACCAACCGCGTTCCAATGTTTGCAGCGCTACAAACGTGCCCACATAATGCCCTCTGCCTTGAATGCCCTCCACGATGGCGTAATCCTGCCCCAATGCCGTCAGGCGTTGCCTACGCCACTGGGCATGGAAGCGCCCGGTGTTCTCCGGCGGAGTGTCCAGCTCGGTGTAATCGATCTGGTAAAAGAACCCGGGCACATCGCCGCCATGTTGGTTCTCCAGTGTAATGATAGCCTCGCTGCCAAAGGGCATGGGAAAGAAGCAGTTCATACCCCGCTTGGGATTCACCGCAATCGGCTGTGAATTAACCGCATAGCCTCGCGCGAACCCGTTTGCAAAAAAATCGCCAAGGGGTGTTTGGATGGACGGGGTATCCTCGCCATCCCAGTACACACGCAGCACCAAATCCCGCAGCACATAACGCCCGGCAGGCGTTTGATCGGTCACGGTGCACCAGATGTGGCGAATGACCCCCGCGCCGCGAATATGCGCCAGTGTAATGGTTTCGCCCTGTTTGATCAAGGGGATACAGGGGGAACCCTTACGGGACGGACCCAGTTTACTGCAAGCCATGCCACCCGCGCCTTTGGCACCGCTTGGGTTTTCGGCATTGATGGCACGGGAACGGCCTTCGCGAAGCATAGCGAGATCACAGGTCGAAAACGGATGAATCATGGCAAAGCCTCCTTGGAATGCGATAGCGTTTCAGGGATGGGTAGGGTCAGGTGTCTGTCACGTCTGCGGGGGACATCATGCGCTGCCGCGGCAGATCATAACAGGTAAGCGTTAGCTCGGTGGTGATGGTTTCAAAGGGTTGCAAGCGGGGCAGGCGTTGATCGCGCGCTGCTTGCGTCCTGCCCTGCGCGTGGTTGTTGGCAGGTTCAAGGCCAAGCACATAATCCCCGCTTCGCAGGCACCGCCATTGCACCAGATAAGGGAGCGTATCCGCGCGGTAGCGCAGTCCAAGGCCAATGCCAAGCATGCTGTTTTCGGCGGTAAGGGCGCAATACCCATCCTGAGCAGGCAGCCGATGGTAAAAATCCTGCTCCTGAAAATCTGTCTGCGGGGGCGTAAAGAAGGCATGTTCCGCCTGATGTTTACGCGCATGCGCTGTGGCAGCGGTGGTTTGCGTACCATCGGGCAGGGTCAGGCGCAGATGTTCGCTGAGCAGCGGGTAACCAAGGTTAATATGATACAGCAGCATATAGGGCTGCGGCGTGGGCGAAAGGTTCTCCAGCGTATCGGACAGATGCACTTCGGGCGTATTCAGGGGAAAGGTGAGCCTGCGGGTAAGGCGCAAGTTTTCGCCAAACAGCGCGCCCTCCCGCATTTGCCCTTGCAGTACCAACGCATCGCCTACGCGGCGTATGCTTCGCATACTGGCGCTTTGCAGGTGGATACGGCCGTGGGTGGGCTGGGCATCATCCTGCGGCCCGACGTTGAGCAGCCCGCACGTATAGAGCATTCCACCGCTGAAACGTTGTTCAAATTGAGGGGAGGAGTCGCTGCGCTCATCGCTTTTTCCAAGGTAGCAAAGCGGGATGCCCGCATAGCGCAGATGGCTGATATCCATACAGCGATCCCATTGGATGGTAGCGGAAAGCCGATTGGGCAAAGCCAGTTGATGGCAGCACAGCGTACGGCCATCGCCCTGACGCAGGGTTACTTCCTGCGCTTGCACGAGCTGCTCTTCCCGCGAGAGGTAACCCATCCGCAAGGCCTGTTGATCGGTAAGCATCATGTGTGTATCAGCCTCCCCTGCTTTGCATGCGGTAACGCCCGGGGGTAATCCCCTCGATGCGCTTGAAGGCACGGATGAACGAATCCGCGCCGAAATACCCGACGCGCTGGGAGATTTGCACAACCGAAAGCGCGGTTTGGTTGACGAGCAAATCTTTCGCGGCTTTCACGCGCATGTGGTGGATGTAGTCCAGCAGCCCGATGGTGGTGGTCTGTTTGAACACGCGGGAAATGTAATCCACATTCTTTCCCAGCTGATCGGCGATGGCGCTTACGTTGAGCATGGGGTTCGGATACTCGTTTTTCACGATCTCCAGAATGCTCCGCTTGATACGCATTTCGGTGGTATCCTCTTCATCCGTATCGGTTTCCGGTGTGGACTTGGTTTGGGTTTCGGCCAGCGTTTGCACCTGCTCGGTCAGCTGTGTAAGCAGCTGTGCCGTTTCGGCCGTGGCGCCGCGGAGGCACGCATGCATCAGCCGATGCATGGTATGTTCCACCGAGATATGCAGCACCTTATCCACGGATTGCGTGGTATAAAAGAGGATCGAATCCCCTTCGGAGGGGCAATCCGCGGCCACCTGCGCTTCGGTGAGCATGGCGGCGAGCACATCGCCTGTGAGCGTGGGCTGGGCATGGGTGGCGCTGATGGCAAATTGGCAGTCGATGGAAAAGTTGCTCCGTAAGAATTGCAACAAGCTGGTAAAGGAGCTGCCAAGGTAGGTCAAGTGGTGAAGCTCGTTGGTAGGAAGGTTGATCAGCACAATCAAGGTCTTATCGTCATACAAGGGCAAAGCGGTATAAAACTGCGCCAGCACGGATGCCAGCGAATCGCGCACCTGCGTCATGCTGCGCTGGAAAGCTGTCTGTGTATCGGCGGCGTCCTCTGAAAAATCGACAATGGTCACGGTGCAAAGCACCCACGCGCTGCCAAGCAGCGTTAGCTGTTCACGCAGCAGGCGCTTGTCAAGCGCGCTTTGGTTGCTGGCTTTGAGCATGTTTTGCCATAAGCGCTGATCTTCCAGCACAGCGCGTGCGTACCGGGCGCGGTCGATGCGCATCCGCTTTTCATCGCTGGCTTCCATCAGGGATAGGCGCAGGCGGGTGAACTCGTCCACATCCGGGTCGTCACCATCGGGTTTGGCGAGAGTGCTCAAGTAGGCTATGGGTTTGAAATTGTTGACGGTGGTCAGGTAGGTGATGATGGTGCAGATAAAAAAGGAAATCAACAACACCAAATAGCTGATGCTCCGCGCGTTGCTCAGCGCACTGTTGATGTTGGACAAGGGCACAACGCTCACGTAATAGCTGCGTGTGAGGGTGGAGCGGGAGAACGTGACCAGCTGCTGATTCAGGATGTAATGCCCACCGCCGTTTTGCGCCTGGGTCAAGTCAAGCTGGGGCGGGTCGCCCGCGGGGGTATAGAGCACCTCGCCCTGCTCGGTAAGCATGCCGATCCATTCATTATCGGCCAGCGTACTGCCGTTGAAAACCTCCTGCAAATAGGTTGAGCTTAGCGCTACCATCAGATTGCAGGGGTCAGCGTCAAACGCGGATGGAATGGTTTGGATATAGTAGAGAATCTGCTGCCCACGCTTGTTGACGGTGTGCAGCCACTGGCTTCGGTACGAGCCTGCAAGCATGGTTTGCCACAACGCGTCATCTGCGGGTAATAAACCGGCATCCTCCAGCGTATAGAGCACATCGCCCACGGGAAGAGCCCGCACGGCGTCCACATACATGCCGTTGGTGGGCATATATAGAAAAATACGCGACACCACGGAAGGATCCGCCGCAAAGCTGCTTAACACACTGCGCAGATCCATCAGCCGCAACGTATCGGCAGGGGTAATGGCTTCATAGGTCATGCGCCGCATGCGGTTCATATCCGCGTTATTAAGCAGCATCGCGGCAAAGGTGCGGTAGCGCGCATACTCAAAATCCATACTGCGGCGCATGTAGCTGACGGTGGCATCCTGAATGTCGTAAATCTCCCGCGTGAGCAGGGTGCGGTTGTTATAATCCAGATAGGCGAACAAAAGGCTGATGGGCAGCATGAAAGCCGCCAGAAACGAAAGCAGGAACTTACGAAACACGGGGCTGTGGAAAAAGGTTCGTGCATTTTTCAAAGCGCCAGCCCTCCTTGACTGCTCAAACGGCATTTGGTTTGAACGGTATTATGCAACCCCTTTGTCGGCTTGGGTGGTATCACTGCCCGCCCAGCAACGCACACATTGTGCTTGCGGGATTCCCTTCAGGCTATATCTTGCTAATCCAATTATACACCATCCCGCGGGATAGACCATAGGTGAAATCCTGCATCGATACACCAGCGGCAAGGAATATCTGAAATGGTCGATGGAGCACGGAAACTGCCTGTGGCAAGCGCTGAAACTGACGATGGCAGGCGACCATATTTGTTTGACACCCGCCAGCGATGGCCGCTATGCTAACACCATGACCAGTGAAAGTGAGGAAACGTAATGATGAACAACCTTCGCACCTTTGATCCGATGCCCTATGCCCGCCTACGCACCTATAACGATGGTACCGGAAGAGAGATGGCGGCAATCCCCGTGCGAACAGATACCGAGGGCGCGTGGCTGTGCGCGCCGCTGGGCATGGGCAAGTGGCAGATCGGCTTTGAATGGGATCAGCCGCGTGATGTGCGCGGCGTAACCGTGACCTTTGCGCCGGACGCGCCCATGCCGCTTGACTGGCATGTGGAATACTGGCACTATTCCTGGCCTAATGAACAGAAAGACCGCCGCGTGGGGGCGCATAAAGGGTGGCTTTTGACGGATGATCCCTTCCATGGACGCTGGCTTGCGGCGTATGGGGAACGCACTTTGGATGCAAAGGGCTGCGCGGTAGTTTTTGACCATATCGATGTTAATGAATTGCTTTGCCTTGGCGGGGACGAACCGCAGAACCTTTTCCTGAGCGATGATTATAATGCGATGTTCCGCCGCGCGCTTAAGTTCCGCATCGTGTTTGAAGGGGCTTGCGCACCAAAGATCACAGGCATCCAATTGACGGGAGATGCCGCCATCACGCAGGCACAGTGCATGGTATACGCAAACGCTACCGGAAAAGGCAAGGGCAGGCAGGTTAGGGTAGAGGGCATCTGGAACGGAACACTCTCCCAGGGACAGGGCATGGTAGATGGCTGCACAACGCTTGCCTATACCCGCACCGTTGGGGCAAAAACGGATGCGGATCAAACGATGCTGGAGATGCGTGTGGATGACGTAGGTTTTGCCGTGCGCGCGGAGGACATTGAAAGCGGCGTATACATGGAAAACTTTGATGTACTGCTCGCGCCTGAAAGCATGGGCCAAGATGCGGCGTTGATCGTATCCAGACTGACGGAGGGAAAGCAATCCCTATTCGACCGTGTGCCCGCGCAGGAAGAACAAACGGTTGCACGCGCCATGGCGGAGGTACCTGCCATGGAGAAAAACATGCAGCCCAAATACGGCCGTTATGTGCTCATGGGCTGGGAAGGCGTACGGCAAAAGTTTGCCCTGCGCTTCAATGGCGATATCTTCGCGAATAAAATTGACCAGAAAGTATCCGCAAGGGATACCGCCAAAACGCGATGGGCGGCCAATGAGCTGCATTTTCGGCTGGCAAGCGGCGATCCGCCTAACCGCCATGAGGGCAATGCCGATACCATCCAATCCATGCCGGATGCGCGGGTGCCAGTTTATGAGACCCGTTGGCTGGATCGGGAAATCGAGTACTGCCAAAGCAGCTTTGCTACGCTCCTGAACACCATGGAGGCGCCCATTCAGGGAGATGAAGATATCATGGTCATGAGCCGTGTGCAGGTGCGCAACGCTTCCTCGGAAACGCGCACGGCACAACTGTTTGTGGAGCTGTACCCGGGCGAGCAGCTTTCACTGGAAGGCGGCGCGGTCATGGCTATGGGGCGCATCCGCCCGGGCGATACCGCCACTTATGGCTGGACGGTGCAGCCGTATCCCAACGGCTATCTGCGGATGCTGGCGGATACCCATGGGCAGGGAACGCTGCGTTGTGTGCCTTACACGGCGGCAGGCACCACATCCCTTTCCATGCAGCCGCAGTTTGGGTTTGAAGGGTATGATTCCAACCCTGTACGCATGAAACCGTCATCCTGCATTGCTACGGCGATGCTGTACGAGGTGGAGCTGCAACCTTACCAGACGCACACACTGGATTTGGTGCTGCCTTACCCGTCCCTCTGGGAGCAAGATGATATCAACCTGCTGGCGCAGCGCTCCTTTGAGGCGGAGCAGGAGCGCGTGACCCGTTTCTGGCTTGCGCTGGCGGGCAGGGGCGCGAGCATGGAGCTGCCCGGGGAAACCAAGCTTAACGATTTTGCCAAGGCGGTGCCGTGGCATGTGATCATGACAGCCATGCGCGATCTGCGTACCGGCATGTACATGGTGCCGGCAGGCACCTATGGGTATGGGTCCTGCGGCAATGAAGCATCTTTGCAGATTCGCATGCTGGACTATCTGGGCTACCATGACTATGCGGAAAAGTATCTGGATACGTTTATTGCAAGCCAGGGGGTTGGCA
This sequence comes from Clostridiales bacterium Firm_11, assembly GCA_001604105.1. Lineage (GTDB taxonomy): Bacteria > Bacillota > Clostridia > Christensenellales > Aristaeellaceae > CAXXOK01. The sequence goes on along the minus strand of LVAQ01000024.1, from coordinate 114,074 downwards.
GCATGGATGGCAACTTCCGCACCAACGAGGGAGCGCTGGTAGCCAACAACTATGGCGGGTACTCGGATAACATCACCTCGCTGTTTGCCTACAACCTTGACCATGGCTATATCCTCGCCTGCCTGATTGACCACTACCGCCTGACGGGGAATCGCCAATGGCTTGCGGCCATCGCGCCCGCGTTGGTCAAGGCGTGCGATTATATTTTCACCGAGCGGGAAGCCACCATGATACTGGATGAACAGGGTGAGAAAGTAAGCTATTACGGCCTGATGCCCCATGGGCACTTGGAGGACAATCCGGAATGGCGCTGCTGGTTTGCGGTCAACGCCCATGCCTGCGGGGGCATCCTGAACGCGGCGGAGGCGCTGGCGGATATTTCCCATCCCGATGCCGAACGCATCCTGACACAGGCGAACATGTATCGCAGCGATATCCGCGCCTGTGTAGCGCGCGCGATGGCAAAATCTCCCGTCGTGCCCACAGGCAATGGCGGTTATATGCCGCATGTGCCCACACAGGCGGAAATCCGCGGCAGGGATTGGGGCTGGTTCCGCGAGGTTGCTTATGGGCCGCTGCATCTGACCACAGGGCGCGTGCTTGCACCGGATGAAGACATGACCACATGGATACTGCGGGATCAGGAGGATAACCTGTTCCTGAGCCGTGATTACGGCCGCGCGGTCGATCGGGAGAAATACTGGTTCAGCCGTGGCGGTATGACCATCCAATCTAACCTGCTGTTCAATGATTTGATTTATCTGCAACGGGGAGACGGGGAGCGGGCGATCCGCGGGCTGTTCAATAACTTTGCGCAAAACCTGTACCGGGATGTCAACTGTTTCAGCGAGCACCCGATAACGGATTTCGGCAAGGGCTTTGGCCCCTTCTTCAAAACGCCGGATGAAGCGCAGTTTATCAACAACCTGCGCAACCATCTGGTACGGGAAGAAGGCAACGCGCTGTATCTGTTACAGGGGGCGGCGCGCGATTGGTTTACGCCTGGGCAGGCAATACGGTTTTCCGGCATGGCGACCTTCTTTGGCAAAGTGGGGCTCTCGCTACACACAGCCGAAGATGGAAGGGAGATACGCGCTTCCATCAACGCCCAATGGCGGGATGCGCCTGCCGCGCTTATGCTGTACTTGCGCAGGCCGGACGGTATGCTTCCTAAGCAGGTGCTGCGTAATGGGATTGCGCTGCCGCCACAGGCGATGCACGGTGATGCTGTAAAGCTAACTGATCTTACAGCGCAGATGGAAGTTGTGATTCGATACGGGGAGTGATTTCGCCATAGCCCATTGCGGAAGATGGGTAAATCTGTCGTATGAACATGTGTGTTCCCTTGGATGGGGAAAGCGTGAAGACGCTAAAACGGCTCGTCGGCAAAACCGGCGAGCCGTTCTGGCGCAGACAGGGGGTAATCGGCATTGGCGCGTGCAGGAGCCTGTTCCCTTAATACACAACCAAAGCGCCCCGCTCGAAAGCGGGGCGCTTCTATGAGAAGCGGTGTGGCGTATATGCTATTGCGTCACAAAATTGGTCTTGAACACGCGGCATCCATGCGCGGGCACTTCCAGCGGATAATGATCGCAGAACACGCCTACCTCGCGCTGTGCCAGCACATCAAAGAAACGCAGTTTCACGCCACTGGAATAGGGCAGCCCCAAATCGGCGAAGATGCACTCTACCTCGTCGGGTTCATCGGTGAGGTTGGCATAGACCAGCGCCTGTGTGTTGTCGCTCAGGTGCCGCAGGAAACAAAAACGGTCGTCTTCCTGAAACACGGGATAGGGCGCGCGGCATTCAATATCCTGATGGATCGCCAGCAGCGCACGGTTTTGCACAAGCGCGCGCATGGCGGGGGTCATGGTGTGAATATCCGCGCCCAGAATGAGCGCGGAACCCATGCAGGCCCACAGCGCAAACTGGGTGATATAATCCTGCTGAGTGCAGACGCTGGCCGACTTGTTGTTGGGGTCTTCCAGCCCTACGTGCCCTTTGCCGAACATTCCAACGGTGAGCATATCCATATCGTTAAAGCAGGGGGCGGCGCTTGTGGCAAAGGCGTTAAGCTGGCTTTTGGCAATACCGGCAGCGGATGAGAAGTTATCCAGAATATCATAGGTGGAGCGATAGCTGTTCGCGCCGGCAGAACGCATCCACTGCTCGGGGGATTCCAGCCCCCAGTTACAGGCCGCATAGAAGATATCCCGTCCGCTGGCACGCAGTGCCATTGCCATCATCTGATAGCGCTGGCGGCAGTTTGCGCTCTTGGGAAAATTGCAAAAATCATACTTCAGGTAGTCGATTTTCCATGCGGCAAACTGCCTCGCATCGCTGAACTCATGGTCGAAGGAACCCGGGTAGCGCCCGCAGGTACGCGTGCCAGCGCAGGAGTAAATGCCCAGTTTCAGCCCTTTGCTGTGCACATAATCCGCAAGGGCAGCAATCCCGTGGGGAAACTTTGCGGGGTCAGGCACAAAGAGACCGTTTTCGTCCCGCGCGGGCAGCATCCAGCCGTCATCCATGATGATATAGGTATAACCGGCATCAAGATAGCCTTGCGCGACCATCGCGTCCGCAGTTTCCCGGATGATCGCGTCATTCAGATCGGGGCCGAAGGTGTTCCAGGAATTCCAGCCCATGGGCGGTGTCTTTGCGTACATGCTTACCGTCTCCTGTCTGTTATTGGATAGCCGAAAGGGTGATGGGGTTTGTCCATGCGCTGCGCCCTTGCGCGTCGATGATTTGACAACGCACAAAGGTTTCGCCTTGCTGGGCGGTCAGGTCATACTCGCTGTGGGTAAGCGCATCGCCCATGCGGCAGCGCCCGGTTACCCAGGAAAGGTTGCTGTAGAAAATGATGGAAGCGGCGGGGGAACAATCGATGATAATCCGCTCGCGCGTAACTCCCAGGCGGTAGATGCGCGGGCCTTGGCTTGCATAGAAGCGTTGTTGGTCAAGGGCGCACAGGAGAGATTCCTGTGTGAGCGATTCTGATTGCACCATGATGTAGCTGCGGCAATGCTCGCCATCATAGAAATGCGCATCATCCACCGCCACAAGCGGTAAGCCATGGCCATGCGCCGCCGCGGTATCCAAAAGGGAAGAGGCATCCGCGCGCAGGCAATTACGTGGCGCTGTAGACATGGTGTTATAGATCTCTGCGGCGGTCACGTCGCGCAAGCCGGATAGCGTAGCCAGTGTGAGCAGCGACCATGCGGGATGTGCAATGATGGCACGCCCGCCCGCCGCGCGTATCGCGTCGATGGCATACTGAGGGCCAAAACGCGGTTCCAGCTTTGGTTCCAGCCCCAGTGGTATGCCGATACCCACAAGGTGAAGCTCCTCGGCGGGCAATTCATAGGCAAGCTCGATGCCAGACAGGATGAGCATGCCTGCCCGCAGATGCGTAGCCAGCGTAATGGTGTCGTGATCTGTGATGGCGACAAAATGATAGCCTTGCGCCTGATACAGGGCAATGGCTTCATCCGGTGTCAGGCGGCCGTCACTGGCGGTAGTATGCATGTGCAGGTTGCCTTTCCAAAACGGCAGGTTGCTGGTAAACAGTTCCAACTTCAACCCTCCTTGTATGGGGGAAATAATGCGCAGCCCATGGCGCGGTATTCTTTGATTTTGAGGTGAATGACCGCTTGGCTTACACCAAGGCGTGCTGCCAGACAGCGGATGCAGTAAAATTGCGAGATGCCGCGCCCGATCAGCCGCCGTGATATGGCGATGTCATCACGGGCGAGGGAGGAATCGCATTGCGCGCACTGGTGACGGGTGTGCACGCCGGGGCAGACGGGGCGCTTCATACGGTACCTCCCTGGATTTTGCTTCCTGTTACCATTATATGTGCCGGGGGTGCGGTTGCAATTCGCGGTTTCCTACTTTGCCATCGGGCGTTTTTGACCTGCGCGACGAATGCCGCGATTTGACGATAATCATCCAAAGATTGTCGGAAAGAGGGGATTGCGCACATCGTTTCGGCTTCTTATACTCAAGGCAGTGCAAGGACAGGCGGCAACATGCGTCTGCCGCAAAACGCATGTGTGAGCGCACGGGAAGAAGGTGTCGGTTTTGAAGGATCTACGAGGCGCGATCGGCGTTACGGTCACACCCTTCAAGCAGGATTGGCAGGTTGATTTGGATACGGTGCGCGCGCAGGCGGAGCGCCTGTCACAAAGCGATATTACGGGGGTGTTTCCATGTGCTTCCACAGGGGAGTTTCCGCACCTGAGCATGCGGGAGCAATGCGATATCTATCAAGCCACACGGGAAGGGCTTGGGGATAGCAAGGCGTTTATAGCAAGCGCCTGCGCGCCGAACCTGCAACAGGCGATTGGATACGCCCGGCAAGCCAAGGCTTTGAAGGCGGACGCATGCGTAGCCTGCCCGCCTTACTATTACGCGCTTACGCAGGAGGAGGTCGCCGCATTCTACCGTGCGCTGGCGCGGGAAGCGGGGCTGCCTGTCATCCTCTACCACGTGCCGTTTTTTACCACGGGGATTGACATAGACACCGTGGAGATGCTGATGGATATTCCTGGCATCATTGGGCTGAAGGATTCATCCGCCAACATGAAACGGATCGCGCATCTGTGTCAACTCCATGTCAAGCACCCGGCGTTTCTGCTGTATTCCGGTACGGATGACTGCCTGCTGCCCGCGCTGGCTGCCGGTGTGGACGGCAGTATGACGGCGCTGGGCGCGGGCGCGCCATCGCTGGTGGCGGCGGTTTATCAGGCGTTCAGGCAAGGCGACTTATCGCGGGCTATTCAACATCAACAACGGATGTTGCCCCTGTTAAAAGCGGCGGATGTGCTCCCCTTTCCGCTGGGGTATAAGCTGCTTGCGCAGGCTTATCACCAATTGCCGATGACGGAAGCGTACCATCAACTACTGCCGGCACAGGAGGTGCAGGCGGCGCGTAGCGTGATTCAAAGCCTTCTGGAACGGGCGCAATGTCAAGGATAACGCTGGATGTTTTTGCGGAATCAGTGTATAGTAAACCTAATATCAAGACGGAGAGGGATAGTAACATGCCGAAAATCACCTTCATGGGAGCCGGTTCCACCATCTTTGCCAAAAACGTGCTGGGCGATAGTATGATGACGCCCGCGCTTTCGCAGGCCACCATCGCCCTGTATGATATTGACGCAGCACGCTTACGGGAAAGCGCCATGATGCTTGAGAACATCAATCGGAATCTCGGCGGCAAGGCGCAAATTGAAAGCTACCTCGGGGTTGAGAACCGAAGGCAGGCACTGCACGGAGCAAACTATGTGGTAAACGCCATTCAAGTTGGCGGGTATGATCCCTGCACCATCACAGATTTTGAGATTCCCAAGAAATATGGCCTGCGCCAGACCATCGCCGATACGTTGGGCATCGGCGGTATTTTCCGCGCGCTTCGCACCATCCCCGTGATGATAGATTTTGCGCGCGATATGGAAGCGGTTTGCCCTGACGCTTGGTTTTTGAACTACACCAACCCCATGGCGATGCTGACCGGCGCGATGCTGACCATGACCTCCATCAAAACCGTTGGATTGTGCCACAGCGTGCAAGCCTGCTGCAAGAAGTTGTTTGCGGATTTGGAGATACCCTATGACCAGCAGGTACAGTGGAAGATCGCGGGCATCAACCACCAGGCCTGGCTTTTGGAAGTGACCCGTGATGGGCGCGACCTGTACCCGATGATTAAGGAGAAAGCGGCACAGCGCGCAGGCAAACATGATGATATGGTGCGCTATGAGATCATGAAGCGGTTTGGGTTTTACGTGACAGAATCCAGCGAGCACAACAGCGAATACATGCCGTATTTTATCAAAAGCATGTATCCGGAATTGCTCGAACGCTTCAACATCCCGTTGGATGAGTATCCGCGGCGCTGCGTTGACCAAATCGAAAAATGGAATGCCCAACGAGATGAGTTGGTACACAACAAGCAACTGACACACGAGCGCAGTTTGGAGTATGCGAGCTACATCATGGAGGCGATGGAAACCAATGCGCCCATCAAAATCGGCGCTAATGTGCTCAATCAGGGGTTGATTACCAATCTGCCGTCAAGCGCGGTGGTGGAGGTGCCCTGTATGGTCGATAAGAGCGGCGTCTGCCCCACGGTGATCGGTGCATTGCCGGAAGCCTGCGCCGCCTTGAACCGTACGAACATCAATGTGCAGCTTCTGACGCTGGAAGCGGCGCGAACACTGCGCAAAGAGTACATTTATCAAGCCGCGATGCTTGACCCGCATACGGCTGCGGAGCTGAGCATAGACGAGATCGTGGCCATGTGCGATGACCTGCTGGCCGCGCATGTGGACTGGATGCCGCGGTACCAGTAAGCCCACGCAAGCGCTATCACGTTACCATATCATAACAGGACAGGGGTCTTGCGGTGGTTTTGCCGCGGGGTTTCGCTCCCTGCGGTGGCTTCAGAGCGCTTGCAAAAGCAGAGGCATAGCCGATGTGAACGCATGAAAAATTGCTTTGCAACGCTTTGATTGTTAGTCACACATCAATGCTTATGCAGACAACTGCATAACAAAAGATGCCCCCGGGGTGGGATGGAATCGACAGGTTGTCGAGCCATCCCACCCCGGGGGCATGCCTGTGGATTGACGCTTAACTGGGTAGCGTATGAGGGGATGCCTGCGGATCAGTGTATTACGTCCAGCACAATTTTCCGCTGCGGGGGCGTTTCGCCACGGATCAGCATAATGAGAGCACGCGCGGCCGCAAGGGACATATCGATAATCGGCTCCTGAATGGCCATGTAGGGGAGCAACCCGTAGCGGTGGAGCCGGTGCTCGCCGAAGCCAAGCACGCCCACGACGCTATCCGGGATGCCAGCCTGTCGCAGAACCGCCAGCGCGCCGACGGTCAGGCGGATGGAGGTGCAAAAAATGCCGTCAAAGGGTACGCCATCTGTAACTACATTCTGCAGCGCGGAAATCGCCTCGGTTGTGCGCTGCGGGTTAACCAGGTATGCCGAACCCGCCGATAGACCCGCTTCAGTCAACGCGTCGTGATACCCCCGTATCCGCTCGCGATGGGAGGACATGTTGCGTTCATCCGATAGCAAGGCGATTGTTTTTCGACCGTTTGCGATGAGTTTAGATACGGCATATTTTGCGCCCGCGTAATTATTACACTCAACGATGACGCTGTTTTCGGGCGGCTCTGCCTTGGGCTGGCGGTCAAAATAAACGATGGGGATACCCTGCGGGTTGATATCCGCGCCGTCACGATCCGGCACATGAACCAAACCGCATGCCCGCTGTGTTTGCAGCATATCCACAAAATGCTGCGCAAGCGCGCAATCCTCATTGGTGTTGAAAACCGTGACGGAATAACCGCTGGCGTACAGTTCCGATTGCAGGGTGCGCACCATCAGCGCGTAGTTCTCATCCATGATATCCGGCATGATGACGCCGACAATCGGCATGGTTCGCGTGCGCATGCTCTGGGCGATAGCATCGGGCACATAGTTGAGCTGACGCATCACATCGCGGACATGCTTTTCGGTCGCGGGGGAAAAACGGCCGCTGTTATGAATCACACGGGATACCGTTGCCATGGAAACACCGGATAATCGGGACACCTCCCGGATGGAGACCCGTCGTTTATCTGTCAAGACCGCACTTCCTTTTCCTGGTAAGAACTGGCTGCGCGAGGGAATGCCTGTGCATCATGCCGCATTGGGCACGTAGAACCTGCCATGCTAACAGTATTGGAACCCCAACCCTGATGAATAACCATGGCAAAGGCTTGCGCCGTACACTGCGGCTTGGACGCGTTTGGAACATGATGCGCCTGTACCCTGAAAGCGGAGGGGTGTCAGGGCAGCTTGACGAGCTCCGCCTCATACCAGAGGTAGGGGACATCATCATGCAAGCGTTCTTTACGCACACGCAGGTGATACTTACCTTCGCCGCGCGTAAGCCACAGGCGTGTTTTGAAGCAGGTCTGGTAAAACCATGTGTCAATGATCAGTTGATCTTTCTCAAACACAGCGGTGCTGACGGCTTGCGGATAGTTGGGCATGGCGCAGTAGGTTTCATGGGGCATCAGCTTGCCGTCAAGCCGCGCGAGGAGTTCGGTTTTCTCGTCCAGCACGATACGCACCCACTCGGCTTCCAGTGTGATGGATACCTGCCGGGCGTATTGGTCGCCATCTTTGTAGAAATCGCGGTAAACATTGCTGTCGCCATAGGGGCGCAGCTCTGGCCACAGGTGAAAATGGCCGCTGCTGACATTATACACACCATCCCAGCCATTTGCAAACCCACGTACGGGTTGGCAGGCGTTATCCGGAAGGCGGCGGCTGGCCAGGTAGGTTTGCAGTGCTTCAAAAGCTTCGCTGTCCTCCGGCAAGGCATCAGGCAGGGATTGCGAAAGGAGGTAGGAATCCATGATTGCGTTTACGGCATCGGTATCATGACGCTCCGATGCGGCTTGTTGGATGGAATAGGCCATATCCAGCGGGCGGCTCATCACGCAATCCTGCCCATGCCCGCCGCAGAAGCGGAACACGCCAGGCAGCGGATGCAGCCATAGTTGATAGCCATAGCCATCGGCATCGTTATCGATTTGTTTGCGGGTCGCATCTGCAATCCACTCCGCGTCGATCACTCGCTTGCCTTCCCATAGCCCGTTTTGCAGGTATAAAAGCCCCAACCGCAGATTGTTTTCAGTGCTGGCGGCAACCCCGGGCGCCGCGTGCAGCTGATTGCGGAAAGTCATCCATGCAAGGCGGTTCGTATCCAGCCCGATGGGATCAGAAACCCGTGCTTTCATGTAATCATATACGCTCTTGCCGGTGACCCTGCGCACGATTTCCCCGAGCATGCAAGACCCTGTGGTGTTGTACATAAATACGCTGCCGGGCATGCGATCCACGGGGGTCGACAGGTAATTCCTGACCAGATGCTCGCCGCTTGGCGCATGGATGCTCATGCCGTTGCTCATGCTGAGCACATGCTTGACACGAAGGTTTGCGAGGTTTTCCGTCATGGGTATGCCTTCGCTTTTGATTTCCTGCGCGAAGAGATCGGCAATTCGATCCTCTACAGAAAGAAGCCCATCGCTGCAGGCAGCGCCGATGGCCGTGGCTACATACGATTTCCCAAATGAATGGCAGATGTGCACGGTATCCTTCGTATAGGGAGCCCACCAGCATTCTAAAACAACCTTGCCGTGTCTTGCAATCATCAACCCGTGCGGCTCGGTGCCGCATACTTCCAGCTTTTGAACCATTTCAAGCAGTTTGCGGCTTGAAAGGCCGACGCTTTCAGGGGTTGCTCTGTTCAATTCCATGATGCTCCACTCCTTTCCCCAATCGAGAACGTTTCAGCCAAAGATAGAATAACGCGCCGAAAACCTGCGGTAACGCGAACACAAGAAACATGGTGCTGTATCCATGCGCGCTGGCGATCAGGCCGCCGAGCATGGGCGCAATCGCCTGCCCGATATCCGTGCCCAGGTAATACGTGCTGGAGGCCGCGCCGCGGGCTTCTGCCTTGACAGAACGCAAGCTGTGCGCTTGCAGTGTCGGCTGGACCGCGCCCAGCCCCAATGCCTTCAGTACCGCCGCGCACGCAAACAGCACCGGGGCGTTCCACGCGTTACTGATGCCCAGCAGCGTAAAGGCAACGCTGATGAGACCCAGCCCGGCATACATGACAACCGATGAAAACCGATCCGCCAGTTTGCCTGCGCTCAACCGTGAGATAAACAGCGCCACTGCGCCAAAGGTAAAATACCAGCCAACATTGCCCAGCCCAAACTGCTGGCCATAGAGGGTCACAAAGCTGTTCTCGACGCCTGTCGCGCCGGCAACCAGAATCGCGAGCAACGCATAGGGAAGCGCTTCGATGGATATAAAATCCGACAGGGCAAGGCGATGTTTTGCCGGAAGGCTTTGCGTGCTGCCTGGCGCGCGTACCAGCAGCATCGAGAGAATAGCCGCCAGAAAAACCAACCCGGAAGCGCATAAGAACGTGGCAGGGAAGCCGTAGCTTGACCCGAGCCATATACCCAGCGAGGGCGCAAAGGCAGAGGTGATCGTCTGCCCGACGGCAAACAGGCCGAGCCCCTGCGTCATGTTGGTGGAGGGCACTGTGCCCGCTACCAGCGCCATGGTTACTGTTGTGGCAATGGAGAAAGATAATCCATGCAACACCCGCAGGCCGATCAGCAACGTTATGTTTTGCGTAAGGCCGCAACCTGCCATCGCAATGCAGATGCCGCACAGGGACCACGCCAGCAGTTTGGAGCGATTGAAGCGATCGCTGAGTATACCGCTGAAAGGACGGATGCACATGCTCGCGATGGAAAGCGACCCAACAACGGCGCCCGCAAGCGCGGCCGTTGCACCGAATCCGGTAACATAGAGCGACATGGTAGTCGATACCATGTAAAAGCTTGCCGAAACGATTAAATTGATCAGAAACAGCGACAGATACGCGCGATTGAGCAGCCTCTCCTCATGTTCTGGTTCAGTCATCGAAAGACTCGCTCCTTTCCGCGTGCAGGCAAACCGCGTCCTGTAGATTGGGACCGCCGCGACATACGCGTGAAGGATAATGCAGGGTAAAGCCCTGCGTTGTAAAAGTAAAGCGATACAGGTATTCGCCCATGGCGCCGAGACTTTTGGATGCTATCTCCAGACAATGATCCGCTTGCCATGCGCCAGTCAGCAAGCAGGCATCGCTGTCCATATCAAACACGCCGTTATCGACTGTGCGCTCAGGCGTCACCAGCATGTGCTGGGGGTTGCTGATCCATTGCCCTTGCAGCCCGCAGTGAAACACCTCCACTTGCGAATCCGTTTGGAAGGTCAGCAGAAGTTCTTCTCCAGCAGCTGTAAAGCGAACATGCTGCTTGCGCTCGGCGATCCAGTACCAGCGATCAAACCATTCCATCTGCCGCGGCGATGCTGCACGGCCTTCCTGTGGGGCAAGGGTCATGCTTTGTGCCACGGTTTGAAGGGTCGCATACGTGGTTGGGTTTGGGGGAAGGGGCGCGGGCTTCAACTGTGGTAACAACTGCTGTTCAAACGCGGTCAACGCGAAGGCGGAATCGGGCATATCCGACAGTATGACCGCTGCCAAATCTTCATGCGGCAACACGATGGCATATTGTCCCCAGCCGCCGTCCATGCGATAACCGCCAAATGCGTTGCGCCAGATCTGCAAGCCGTATTCGGCAAAGTTACCCACCTGCCCTGTGGTGGTTTGAAGCTTGGTGGCCTCGCGGATATAGGCAGCGTCCAGCAGGCTTTGCCCTTCCCATACGCCTTCCTGTAAATAGAACTGCGCGAATTTCATCAGCGTCACTGCGGACATGGACATGGGCACTGGGTTATACTGCCCCTGACTGTTGGTGAGCGCGAAAAGCGGCGCATCCAGCGGCTGGCATAGGCGTTCCCATTGGTAGGTTTGAAAGGGGACGCCGGTGGCACGCTCGACCAGCGCGTATACGATATGCGGGATGGTATTGTTGTAGCGAAATAGGGTGCCGGGAGCTTCGGTTAACGGGGTTTGAAAAAACAGGCGAAACAGATCTGCGTCCAAATCGTCAAGGATGGCGGGGAATGGATCAGAAGCCTGCCCCGAGCGCATGGTCAGCAGGTCACGCACGGTAAGCGCGCACAAAGGATGATCTGCCGTGAGATATTCGGGGAAGTACGGCGCGATGGATTCATCCAGGGAGAGCTTTCCCTCCTGGAGCGCAAAGTAGAGACTCAGGGCAAGGATTGACTTGCCCACCGAAAAGACGCGGTGGGGCGTATGGAGCGTATAGGGCGCTGCCGCACTGGCAAAGCATAGCTTGCCATGGCGCATCAGCATTAAGGCGTGCAGGCGGTATTCATGTTGCGAAAGCGCGCGCAGAAAATCCAAAATGGCCTGGGAGGGAATGCCCAGCGCTTCCGGCTCCGCTGTTGGAAAAGGCAACGCGTGCTGGTCTTGCCGTAGATTCATAACTGTTCCTTTCATCATTAACCCTTCACGCCACCGATTACGATGCCCTTAACGAATCCTTTTTGCAGGAAAGGATAGAGGATCATGATCGGAATCAGCGCAATAACGGCGATCGCCATACGCACCCCGATGCTTGGCACCGTAATGCCGGAAAGTATCGCGGAGTTGGCGGCATTGTTGCTGATGAAATCCGCGCTTGCGATCAGGCGGTTGAGCAGGTTCTGGATGGTGTAAAAGTCGGTGCGTTTCACAAGGTAGTACAGGCCATTGAGCCAATCATTCCAATAGGCAAGGCCGGATAGCAGCGCGATGGTGGAGAGAATCGGCTTGGAGAGCGGCAAAACAATGGAAATCAGCGTGCGGGTTTCTCCGGCGCCGTCGATGCGCGCGGCCTCGATGATCTCCCCCGGAATGTTGGTGGTGAAATAGGTACGCATCACGATTACGCCAAAGCCGTTCATCAACAGGTTGGGAAGGATTAACGCCCAAAAGGTATCCTTGATATTGAACACCTGTGTCCACATCAGGTAGGAGGGCACCATGCCGCCGTTGAACAGAAGGGTGAAAAACACGGCAAAGGAGAAGAAATTGCGGCCGGGCAAAGACTTACGTGAGAGTGGGTAAGCCAGCAAAGTGGTGATGGTTACGTTGGACAGGGTGCCTACAAAGGTAGCAAGAATGGTCATCTGATACGCGCGCAGAATCTGCGCATGGCTGTAGAGCAAATACCGATAGGCATCCAAGCTCCATTGCTCGGGGATAAAAGCGTACCCGTTCTTAATCAGGGAGCCTTCTGCGGTCAGCGATGAGGTGACCAGCAGAATCAGCGGTAAAACACAACTGAGGGATAGGATGGCTAAAACAAAGTTGGCGAAGATGCCAATGCGTTTTCCGGATATATTCATGGTGCCTCCCTCATCAGAACAATGCTTGTTCTTTTTCGATCATGCGCACAGCCGTGTTGGTTCCCAGTACGAGCAGGAAGCCCAGTATTGATTGAATGAAACCCGCGGCGGACGCGCGCCCGATATCATTGGTTTCCAGCAATCCGCGGTACACATAGGTATCGATCGTATTGGTGGCGTTATACAAAAGGCCCGTATTCATGGGAACCTGATAAAACAAGCCAAAATCGGAGTAGAAAATGCGGCCGACAGCCAGCAGCGTCAGGGTGATGATCACAGGCTTGAGCATGGGCAGCGTGATGTAGCGGATTTGTTTCCATACGCCCGCACCGTCCATCACGGCTGCTTCATAAAAGGATTTATCAATGCCTACGATGGTTGCATAGTAGATAATCGAGCTGTAGCCAAATGTTTTCCATAGGTGAATCAGGGTGATGATGAAAGGCCAATACTTTGCCTCGGTATACCACGCGACGGGCGATAGCCCAAGCGCTTTCATAATTGAGTTGTTCACCATGCCGTTGCTTTCTCCCAGCAAAGCATAGACGATATAGCTTACAATGACGTACGAAATCAAATGGGGAATCAGAATCACGGTTTGATAGGATTGCTGTAGTCGTTTGCGCGGCACCTCGCTGAGCAGGATTGCCACCATAATGGCCAGCAGCGTACCCAGCAGAATGAAAACTAGATTATAACCAAGCGTATTACGCATGATGACCCACGCATCGCCTGTTTTGAAGAGATAGGTAAAGTTCTTCAGCCCATTCCACGGGCTTTCCCATATGCCAAGCACATACTTGAACTTCTTGAATGCCAACTGCAAACCGGCCAGCGGCAGGTAATTGTTGATCGCCATATAGACCAAACCGGGGATCATCATGATATACAACGGCAGGTGTTTGATGATCTGTCGCCTGCGTTCCTTTTTGACTGTGCCCATTTCTATCCTCTCCCGGCAAAGCGGCCGGGCACCGCGCCGCGATAACGCGTCGCGGTGCCCGATGGTTATTGGGGTAACGTTGCTTTGAACTGGATGCCACCGCATGGGAAGCACATCAGCAACATAGGGGCGTGGTTATTGGATGGCAGCCCATGCATCCAACTGTGCTTGTTTTGCGGCGATGATGTCATCGATGCCTGAAACTTCCAGCTCACTGAGGAAGGAGGCGTACAGGGCGTCGGTATCGCCGATGTTGAGCATCAAAGCGCTCACATACTTATCAACGACCATCGCGCAGGCGGATACCTCATCGGCTACGTCTTCGGCGCTGAAGGTGAAGCCCAGCGCGGGGGATTTGCCGCAAGTCTCGTTGGAGGCGAGCCAGTTATCATACACATCCGCCGGATCGGGCGACCATGGGTGGGTGATGCAGATGTTCGGCCAGAAGGTGCCCATGCCGGAAGGCCAGCTGGTGCTCATGGGGTCAAGCCCTTCTGCAAAGGTGATGTTGCCTTCATCGGTGAGCACATAATGCACGTTCTCGATGCCGTTGCAAACCAGGTTGGACAGCGCCGCGTCGGTGAACAGCTCGTTTAAGAACTGCACAGCCGCTTCCTGGTTTTTGCTCAGGGCGGGCACGCACCAGGTCATACCGCTTACGTTGTTAGTGGTTGCCCACGCCTGCGGGGTTACCTGACTTGCGTAAATCTCTTTGCCAACACTCTTTTGCTGTACGCTGACGGTGGTTTCTTCATCGCTGTAGGATACGAAGCTGCCAAAGGCCAAGCCGTTGGAAACATAAGCCATGGAGCCATCCTGCGCGTTGAGCGGATCTTTCATGAAAAAGCCAAGCTCAGACCACAGTTTTCCGTAGGCGAGCAGTTCTTTGAAAGCATCGCTGGTGTAGTAGTTCTGCACGGTCAAATCGGTGCTGCCTTCTTCCAGAATCAGGCAACCCAACGGATCCTCGGTGCCCAGAAAATCGACCCCGCTGAAGTCCATATAGGCGCCGCCGTTGCCATTGGAAATCATGGTCATATCCGGGTAGGCAGCCTTAACGATTTTCAAAGCTTCTGTCAGGGTGTTTAGGTCTGTGATGCTCTCAGGGTCGATGCCCAGCTCATCAGCAATATCCTTGCGCATGAGGTACATCAGCGCTGTGGAGAAGGCGTTAAGCTTGGGCGCGCCGTAGAGCACACCGTCCACGCGCGCGCAATCGATGTACTCATCCAGTGTTTCCAGAATGCCCTGGCCATACTGGGCGTACAGATCATCCATGGGCGCAAGGGAACCATTATCCGCGAGCACCGAAAGGCTTGGCATAAAGCAAGCATTGAACAGGTCGATGCTGCCATCGGTGAGCATCAGGTTGATCTGCGTGCTCCAGGAAGCAAAGTCGATGCATACAAACTCAACTTTGATGTTCATGCCTTTTTGGGCAAGCAGTTCGTTGACGGCATCCTGTACCTCCTGACGGCCTTCCGCAGGGTTCATGGTAAGCATATAGGCGACGTGGATGGTGACGGGTTCTTCTGCCGCTGCGAAGCTGATGCCGCTCAACAGCAGGATGAGGGACAGGAACAGGGCAAGGGTTTTTTTCATGGGTAAATCCTCCTTCATGAATTCTTGAGAAATGAGAAAACGTTTTCTCAAATGTTGGCTTATCATAGCATGCCGTATTTTCCTTGTCAAGCACCTGAGAACAGGTTTTCAACGAAAAGAGAAAGAAGCGTGAGAACAGCGCAAAGCCAGTCAACAGAAGAAACGATCTGTACGGCATGGGAAGGCAGGTTTCCTGAATAGGGTCATGGGGAAGCGGTTTCATGGATTGTACCATTGACAGCTTCATGGGTGACGAGTATAATTCTATATGGGAGGATGTATTGCTTATGAAAGGGCAGCCATTGTCCAAAGGCCAGTTGGAGGCAAAGATCTGCGAGGCATTCAGTCGGTTTGAAACAGACTACATGGGCAGGGGACCACGGCAGATCAAGGCTTACATTCTTCAGGATATGATCATTATCCGCATGATGGGGTTCTTAAGCCCATCAGAAAGAAAGCTGGCAGAGACGCCGCAAGGCGTCGAACAGATCAAGAAGCTCAGAGCGATGCTTTTTGAGAATGCCAAAGCGGATATTGAAGCAATGATCCTACCAATCGTCAATGCAGAAATAGCAAGCATTCATTCTGATGTGAGTACAAAAAGCGGTGAGAAAATCATTATCATCACTTTAGGTAGCAATCTGGAAGAATGCTCAGAAGATGCGAGGCAGACTCGTCGAAAGGTTTCCAAACCAGTCGAAAGTAAGCCGATACGCTGAATTCCCGTACAGGGAACTTTGCGCATCGGCTTTTTCAATACATTTTAGGAGAAATGATGATGGAACCAACTTGGAGTAAATTATCACTCACAAAAGAACTGGAAGATCTTTTCCAAAGCGCGCCCAGCGTACTGTTCCCTGAAACCCGTGAGGAAATCCTCACCTTAGCCATGGGCGGGATAGAAGAAGGCACCTTCGAGATTGCCTATGATGTGCCTGGCATGGGCAATTACGTGGAAGCTACGGTCACAAAATGCTCCAATGGGCTGGCCGTCAATTATACGGATGCCTATATGCGCCGCCGTGACCCGGATTGCCTGGTGGTGGCCGATGATAAACCGACCGATAAACCAAGGTATCAGGATCAATATGAAGGCTCCTTTGCCGAGCTTCGGCAGGATGTATTGGAATGGCTCAAGGGGCAGCCATTGATCGCGCTTCCCTTTATGGCGGGCGGGGATAGCCTTAACTGCCCCGCGTTGCTTATCGGCCCGCAGAATGCCGCGTTTTTTGCGGGCGGGCTTGCCGATTTGCAAGGGTTTGTGCCTGCCTCCAAGGTGCGGGATTGTTTCAAGCCTAAAACACTGATCTATCTGGCGCCGCCTTTCCGGCACACCCACTTTGATAAAAAGCAAATCGTGGTGCATCACCGCCTGCCGGATATGCACGAGATTTTCTCCTTCAACCTCTACCCGGGCCCCAGTGCCAAAAAGGGAGTCTATGGCGCGCTGATCAACATTGGCGAGCAGGAAGGCTGGGTAACCCTGCATGGCTCCACGGTTAAAGTGGTCACACCGTATGACAACAGCCTGGTCATCCTGCATGAAGGGGCAAGCGGCAGCGGCAAGAGTGAGATGATCGAACAGATGCATCTTGAGCCGGACGGCCGCATCCTGCTTGCGCACAACACGCTTTCCGGGGAGAACCTGTATTTGGACATCAACGAAACCTGTGAGCTGCTGCCGGTAACGGATGATATGGCACTGTGCCACGATTCCTTCCGCAATGGCGGCCGACGCCTGGTTGTCAAGGATGCGGAAGCAGGCTGGTTTTTGCGCGTGAACCACATTGATCACTATGGCACAGACCCGCAGCATGAGCGCCTTTGCGTCCATCCCAAAGAGCCGCTGATTTTCCTGAACATGAAGGGCATTGCGGGAGCCACCTGCCTCATCTGGGAACACACCATGGATGCGCCGGGCAAGCCGTGTCCCAATCCGCGTGTGATTCTCCCCAGGAATCATGTTCCCGGGATCATCAATGAACCGGTGGAGGTAGATGTACGCAGCTTTGGGGTACGCACGCCGCCGTGCACGCACCGTAAGCCGACCTATGGCATCATCGGCATGCTGCATGTTTTACCGCCCGCACTCGCCTGGTTATGGCGGCTTGTGGCGCCCAGAGGCCACAATAACCCCAGCATCACAGGCACAACCGGCATGACAGGCGAAGGGGTAGGCTCCTACTGGCCGTTTGCGACAGGCCGCATGGTGGATCAGGCGCGCTTGTTGCTTGATCAAATCATCGAAACACCCTCGACGCGGTACAAGCTGATTCCCAACCAGAACATCGGCGCTTATGAAGTGGGCTTCATGCCGCAGTGGATCACGCGCGAATACCTCGCAAGGCGCGGCAGTGTAAAGTTCCGCCCGGAACAAACGGTTGCCGCTCGCTGCCCGCTGCTCGGCTATGCGTTGGATAGCCTGAAAATCGACGGTAACTACATCCCCAAGGGGCTGTTGCAAACCAACCTGCAGTTGGAAGTGGGCGAAGAAGCCTACGACCAGGGCGCCGCAATGCTGACGGATTTCTTTGTGCAGGAGTTGAAGCAATTCAGGACGTTTGACCTGTCGCCGATCGGGCGGCAAATCATCGAGTGCTTCTTTGATGGCGGAAGCGTTATGGATTATGAACGCCTGGTGTAGTGTGCATTTAAAAATCATGCGTTGAGCAAAGCAGGCAAAACGGCAAAGGCGCGGTGCGCTCCTGACTGATGGAGGCACCGCGCGGTTTGCCGTAATGGCGCCTGTCGGTTGATGCAGCGCATTCATACAGCAAGGAGGCTTGACCAATCGTGGGATTGATTGCAAAGGTTTGGCGCAGAGATGGGATTGGCGTGGCGCTGGAAGCGGGACATCAGAAAACCGATGTGCTGACGGATGGACACGCCAGTGCTGCAAACCAATCGATGTTCGATGTGCCGGAAGGCTACAAACAGCTTTTTTTCCTGTGCCTTGGCTTGCTGCTGATGCTGCTTGCATTTGTTTTCAACACACCCGGAGAGATTTGGGCGGGGATGCGGATGATCGTCACATCACCCGCAAACCTGCTTACCGATTATTTCGAGCTTGCCAATGTGGGCGCTACGCTTGTGAACGTAGGCGCGATGATGCTGCTGAGCCTTGGAATCATACGCGCCTGCAAAGCAAAAATCAGCGGTGCTGTAATCGCCGCCATTTTCACGGTATCGGGCTTTTCCTTTTTTGGAAAGAACATTTTTAACTCCCTGCCGATTATGCTGGGCGTATACGCTTATGCGAAAATGCTGCGGCAGCCCTTTGCATCGTTTGTTATCCAAAGCCTCTTTGGCACAGCGCTCAGCCCACTGGTCAGCGAGATATGCTTCAATGTTGGCCTGCCGATTCTTCCGGCATTGGCTTTGGGGATTGCGGCGGGTATTTTCGTGGGTTTTATCATCACGCCGTTGGCCGCGCATATGCTCAAGTTTCACAAAGGGTACAGCTTATATAATATCGGCTTTACGGCGGGTATCATCGGGATGGCTTTTATGGCTGTGCTGCGTGGCTTTGGCGTGGAAATCCGTACGGTATCCATCCTCTCCTCGGGCAACAATACCGCGTTTTCATGGATTTTATATGGTCTTTTTGCGGTTTTGCTCATTTGCGGGTTGGCGATCAACCGTTGGCGGGAGAGCGGATTCCGCCGTCTCATGTCGCTCACCGGTGCATTGTCTACTGATTTTACCGCGACGGTGGGCATCGGCGTTACGCTGGTCAACATGGCGTTGCTTGGGGTAATCGCTACAACCTATGTGCTGGTGCTTCAGGGTGAACTCAACGGCCCTGTGATCGGCGGCATCTTTACGGTGGTGGGTTTCGGCGCTTATGGGAAGCATATTAAGAATGTGGCAGCGATCTTCGCGGGTGTTTTTCTTGTCAATGTATTCAACATCCACGCGGCCAATTCGTCCTTTGCTTTGATGGCCGCGCTTTTCGGGACGACGCTGGCGCCAATTGCGGGGCGCTACGGCTTCCTTGCGGGTATAACCGCCGGTGCGCTGCATATGTCGCTGGTTACTAACATCGGTTTTCTTCACGCGGGAATGAATCTGTACAATAACGGATTCTCCGGTGGTTTTATAGCGGCGATCATCAGCCCGCTGTGGGAGACGTTCGCTCATATCAAGGAAAGCAAAAAAAACCATACCATCTGACAGGCCAATGCGCGTGATGCTCGTTGGCGTGAGTCGGGTATGGTTTCGCAAGCTATTGCGACGGGCTATTGCAATGCTTCGATGAGCCCATGGGGATGAAACAGTGAAAAGTCATCCTCAAAGGCTTTTACCGCGCCCTCAACGACTACGGAAGCCAGGGGTGCGCGCAGCAGCGCAGGCGCCACAGTAACGGCGTGCGCCCCGCAAGCCAGTGCGTCATTGACTTGGGTAACGTTCTGAAAGCTGGCGGCAACGATTTTGGAAGTGTAGCCGTCCCGGTCGATCAACGAGCGAGTTGTTTCGATGGTGCGTCGAAAATCGATATCATTGTTTTCCATGCGGTTACAGTAGGGCGCTACGTAGTCCGCGCCGGCTGAAACAGCCAATAAAGCCTGCGAAACATAGTATACCGCGGTGGCTGTTACGGGTTTTCCCAGTCGCTTAAGCGCGGCAATGGCTTTCAGCCCCTGTTCTGTTACCGGGATTTTTACATAGGTTTGCTCTCCGAGGAGGGCATATACCGCTTCTGCTTCCGCGAGCATGGCGTCGCTTTCCCTTGCGAGCAATTGCACGTGCAAAGAACGTTCCTGCCCGCAAAGCTTGCGGATGCTAAGCAAACGCTCCCGCAGGGATATATCTCCTTCCGCTTTGAGGATGGTGGGGTTTGTGGTTATGCCCTGGATGGGGTAAAGCGCTATGCATTGCGCGATTTGCGTCAGGTTCGCGGTATCCAGCATATACTGCATTGCGTACTCTCCTTCTTTGGCAGCGGATGGTGTTGCGTACGGGCTGCCAGGATTTGATGATACATCGTTGCACGAGAAATGGCAAACGGTTCCTGCCGCCCGGGGACAGTACCGCTTGGGTGCGGCACAGGGAACGGCTGCCCGAAGCCCTATTCCCCGATGACGGTAATCTGCACCGTTCGCTGGCGCGCGCGGGTTTGATCAAAATCAATAAAATAGAGAAATCCAAACGCGCCCAAATCCATGGCGCCATCGATCAAAGCAATGGTTTCGCTGCGCCCGACCAATGCGGAGCGCAGGTGCGCATCCGTATTGTGGCAGCCGCGGGCGTCTTCACCGTGCTCCGCCGCGAAGGCGAGCGCCTTTGGACCCGGATGCAGGTACATGCCTTCCTTGCGGCATACGGGGATGAAGGCATCAAAGATTTCCACAAAATCCTGCTGCAATGTTTCAAGGCCGGTCATGGACATATCAAACGCGCATTCCTGCGTGATCACGCAGCAGGTGGTATGGTGGGAGTATACGTTGACAAGTCCGTTTTGAATGCCGGAACGCGCAACCACAGCCCTTGCGGCATCGGTAACATTGTGAAAGGTTGAAATATGGTCGTTGGAAACCAATTCAATTGCTTCGCGGTAAACCATGGTTTACGCCTCCTGTTGCTGTGCCTGTTGTAAATCATCCGCCGCTCTGCGGGTTGCGGCAATCATTTCGTCAATCATGGCGAGCGGGTCTTTTGCGTTCATGATGCCGGACGCGGCGCCCGCCGCTTCGGAACCGGCCATAATAAAATCGTAAACCTGCTGGCCGTTGGTGATTCCCGCGGCCTGTTCCACCATGATATCCGGATCGATGGCCTTGATGACGCGAATGGATTCTTTCACATACCGCATATCGCTTACGCCGCCGCATGTGCCGCCGATCAGCTCGGTCGGCTCCGGGTTAATGATATCCGGATGCAGCTGTGCGATAGCCTTTGCTTCCTCGATGGTATCGGCACAGGCAAACACCAGAAAGTCCAACTCCCGCGCGCGATCGATGGTCTTTTTGATGGCAGGGAGAGACATGGGTTTTTCGCAATGGTTGACCACAACCCCCTTCGCGCCGGCCGCCTTCAAGCTTTCGGGCAGGATATCCGCCATGCCGCGCCCGGGCCTGAGCGTGTCCATATAGGGAGCCAGCACAATCAGGCGGCTGGTGTTTTCGGTGATTCGCCGAATATCAACGGCGGGCGCGATAAAAAGAACATCGATGTCATACTTTTCGGCGGCCGCATCGGCCGCTTTTGCATAGGCCAGAACAGTGTCGCCGAAAATATAGTTTTTGGTGCCAATCTCAAAATACGGGGTTCTGATCGTTGGTTTCACGCTGGGGTTCCTTCTTTCCTCTCTTGATCTGTACCGGCAATGCGCACAGCGATGCCTGCCGCGGTGAAGCGACTGTAGAGCGGTTCTTCCGGCTGCTGATCAGTGACCACCGCATCGATCCGCTCCAGCGGGGCATAGGAGAAGAACGCGCCTTTTCCCAGCTTGCTTGCGTCAAAGAGCACATAACGCTTCGCGGAACGGCTCAGGATGTTCGTGTTCAGGCTGGAAAGCTCTGTTTTGTTTGATGAAAAGCCGGTTTCAACGGTGACGCCTTCGCTGCCCAGGAAACACTTCTCAAAGTGAAAAGGCTCAGCATACCGCTCGGTGATCGGGCCAAAAAAATCTCTGCGGGCGCTGTGATATTCGCCGCCCAGCAGGATGACTTTTCCGATGGTGGAATTTCCCAATGCCTGAAGGTTGGCAATGGAGTTGGTTACAATGTTCAGATTGGTGAAATCGCCCGAACGCAGGCGTTCGCCCAGCGCGATGGCCATTTGCAACAGGGTGGTTCCGCAATCCAGGTACAGGGTATCTCGATCCTCCACAAGGGATGCGGCCAGAATGCCAATGCGCCGCTTTTCATTTTCATATACTTTTTCACGCTGTTCAAAGCGGTAGCTGTCCGGTGCGCCCGGAAGCTGTGCGCCGCCATAATTGCGGATGATCTTGCCGCTGCTTTCCAGCTCCAGAAACATGCGGCGTACCGTTGCTTGCGATACCCCCATGACCCGAACGGCTTCTTCGGTGGTGATATGCCCCTCAAGATTCAACAGACTCATCAGGAGTTCTTCACGCCCGACTTTTTTCTTGCTAACGCTGCTCACGTCCTTTACACCCCGCGTCCATAATGATTGTTCGCTTCATATTTTAGCAAGGTATGCAGCAAATGTCAATGATAAAAATGATTGAAACGAGCGTAATAAAAAAATAATGAGCGAAACGGGCAAAAAAGTGTTGACAATCGAAGATTGACGCGTTACACTGATGCCAACAAAAGCGACTGGGGAGGGACCCGTTTTGGAATGTAAAGTCTATCAAAAAGAATTGGAACTGCAATCAAGAGGTTGGATCCCCACATTCCATGACATTACCAAGGAAGTGCGGGAGATCATCGCGGCATCCGGCGTTAAAAACGGCACATGCTGCGTGGCATCCCATCATACCACTTGCAGCGTCATGGTTCAGGAAGCCTCACATGATATGGACAGCTTTGATCTGGAATACTTGCAGCATGACCTGCTTGACATTATGCGAAAACTGATACCGGATTATGCACAGGAGAACCAGTACCGCCACCCCGGCCCCCTGCATGCCCAGTTTGGGCGCTATGTCAACGAGCCTGGCAATTATACCAGTATGAATACGGACGGGCATTTGCGCAGCGCATTCTTTGGCCGCAGCGAAACGCTGACCGTTAAGGATGGTCAAATGGATGGCGGTGAGTTTGCGCATGTATATTTTATCGATTGGGATCATGTGCGTGCTCGCCGCAGGCAAGTCAATGTAACGGTCATGGGTATGACGGATGATATTGAGGATCGCCGCTGGAATGACGGCAAGGTGATCGACACACTGCGTAAGTTTACCGATCAGGAAAAGGCGTACATGCCTGCGTTTGACTTACAGCAGAAACGCTGATGCGGGGAGGTGTGTTGCGTGCCTGCTGATGACATCCTTTATGCGGCTGCAAAACAGGCTTTCCAGATAGAGGAGGATGCGATCCGGCAGGCGTTTGATGCCGTTAATAGAACCGCGTTTATCGAAGCGGTGGAGCTGCTTTCCACAGCGCCCCGCATCGCGGCCAGCGGGTGCGGCCATTCTGGCATTGCATGCATGCATTTTGTACACCTGATGTGTTGCGTGGAGCGGCCGGCGCGATTCTTATCGCCCTCGGAAGCAACGCACGGCGCAAGCGGATACCTGAAACAGGGGGACGCAATCCTGCTGGCCTCGCGCGGCGGGAAAACAGCGGAACTATTGCCGATTCTGGATATCGCCAGACGAAAGGGAACACGCGTAATCACGGTGACGGAGAACGAGCAATCACCACTGGCCAAAGGAGCCGATATTGTTCTCAAAATGGCTGTCACGCGGGAAACGGATCGTTTCAACAGCCAGGGCACCACAAGTTTTACGGTACTTGCAACCCTGTTCCATGCGATACAGGCTGCGGTGATTGAACGTACAGGGTTTCAGAATGAACAGTTTGGAATAATCCATCCCGGTGGGGCAGTCGGCGAGCGGCTCAAGGATAACAGCGGATACTGAGCCAGAAACGCCAACTCATCGGCACCAAGGATAAAGGGTTACGAGGCGGCGATCGCCTCGAGCACGAAGGAATACAAACCATTGCAGCGAAACAGGAAACCATTATGAAGGAGGTCCCATTATGAAGAACCATCGTTTTCTCCGGTTGTTTGCCCTTATGGTCATGCTTACGATGCTGATTCCAACGTTCGCCTCGTTTGCCGTGGCGGAAGCAGCCGACGAGGAGTATGTGATCCAACTGATCGTAAGCTCCTCACAAACCCATGCCCGCAGCGATGAAACCGAGATCGGCAAAGTCATCAAAGACAAGTTCAACATCGTGTTTGAATACCTGCCGGTCAACGACGATAGCGAGAAGCAAAGCCTGATGCTTGCCACAGGCGATTATCCGGAAATCCTGCGCCTGGAAGGCGGCGAAATGGTTCAGGACTACATTGACGCGGATGCGCTGGTGTGCCTGGACGATTATATTGCGGCCAGTGAAAACTTCAAAGTGCGTTATGCCGAGCAGATTCCCTACTGGCGCGCCAGCAGTAAGGATGGCAAAATCTATTCCTGGGAGCGCTATGTACCTTCGGATTTGACCAACGCGATGGAAGTTCTGGACATTGGCGTGCGAACCGACATGCTGGAGCAGCAGGGCTGGCCGAACCTCGTTTCAGAGGATGACTGGTTTGCCTTCCTGCAAAAGGCGATGGAGGAGAATCCTGAGACCAACGGCCAGAAAACCGTAGGCATGGTGTTGCCGCTGGCGGAGAGTTGGGGGCCGTCGCTGCTGACAGAGTTCTGTGAAAAAGGCGGCGAAACCAACGATCAGGGAACCAACGATGCGGTGGTCTGGAATCAGGTGGAACAGAAATGGGTACCTACCTGGACGCTGCCAGCTGTGATTGACAGCTATCACTTCTTCAACCGCCTGT
This sequence comes from Clostridiales bacterium Firm_11, assembly GCA_001604105.1. Lineage (GTDB taxonomy): Bacteria > Bacillota > Clostridia > Christensenellales > Aristaeellaceae > CAXXOK01. The sequence goes on along the minus strand of LVAQ01000024.1, from coordinate 89,154 downwards.
ATCAGGCTGGCATCCTTGATCCGGACTGCTTCACCGATACGTATGATCAGGTACAGGAGAAGATCAACAGCGGACGCGCGCTGAGCGTATGGTATTGCACATGGATGTCAACGGGCGCCAACGCTACGCTGGTATCCAACGGCCATCCGGAGATGCAGTACATCAACATGCCTGTTCGCAGCAATGCGCAGGTGGAAGCGGGCTTGAAGCGCCAGATTCGCGTTGAAACCACCCGCCCGTTTGATTCCTATGTGATTACCAATAATGCCAAGTATCCTGAGCGCATCTTCGCGTTTCTGGATTGGGCACTGTCCGATGAGGGTCAGATTCTGCTGCAAAGCGGCATCGAAGGAAAACACTACACCCTTGTGGATGGAAAGCGTACCCCGACGGATGAATACATCACTGGCGTTTTGACCAATGCGAACTATTCCAGCGATGAAGGTTTTGATCTTGCTTCGTTCTTTGGCGCCTGCAAGCAGGGAGATGCGCAAGGGATCGCGTATAACCTACAGGCGGCTCCCGTATACTATGACGATATCTTCCTTTCGGATCGCCAGAAGGAAGCCTATGCAAGCCTTGGCTGGGATAATTCACTGTCCTACTGGCTTGAAACCGGCGAGCTTGCGCCCACTGGGCTTGCAGCCACCTGTGTGCTGGACCCCGACAGCGCCGAAGGTAAACTGAACGAAAAGTTCAAAGCATGGATTGCTGTTGCGGCCACCAAACTGGTCATCGCAGAAGATTTTGAAGCCACGTGGGAAGCGCTCAATCAGGAATACCTGGCCATGGGTGTGGATGCGATTGTAGACAAGTACAATGAGATTCTGGTCACAAATCAGGAGCGTTACGAACAGTATGTGATCACCACACCGTAAACCCTGCTTCCGATTCGATCGATTCACGCTCCCCTGCGACCCCATGGCGGGTTTCAGGGGAGCGGTCCTTAAAAGGAGGCCATCGTCATGACCCATGGTGTGCAGGCCGTAACCCGAAGAGACACCTTGCGTAAAATGGTACGCCAGCGTCAGCTTTACCTGATGCTTTTGCCCGCGATAGCCGCGGTGGCCATATTTACTTATGCGCCGTTGTTTGGCTGGTGGATGGCCGTAAGCGACTACAAAATTGGCAAAGCCATTTTTGATGCACCTTGGGCTGGGCTGAAATACTTCATTGAATTTTTCACCGATACAGCCGGTGCCGGGCATGTGATCCTGAACACAGTGGTCATGAATGTATCCTCGCTGATCCTTGGGCTTGTGTGTGCGCTGGCATTTGCGGTTTTTCTCAAAGAAGTGCGGTGGGCGTGGTTTCGCCGCCTTGTGCAATCGGCCAGTTTCTTTCCATATTTTATGTCCTGGGTCATCATCTATGCGGTGATCTATGCGCTGTTCTCAAATGACGGCGCAGTCAACGCGACGCTCCAGTCATTGGGGCTGACCAATAAAGCCATCAATATACTTGGCAACCCCGATACATCCTGGGGGCTGATTATTACAGTTAACGTATGGAACATCCTGGGGTATAACAGCGTGATGTTTATCGCGGCTATCGCCGGTATCCCCGAAGAGCAGTATGAAGCGGCGCGCATTGACGGCGCCACCCGTTACCATGAAATCAGGCATGTGACGCTGCCTAACCTTGTCCCAACACTGATTGTGCTATTAATACTGGGTTCCGGCTCTATCTTCAATTCATACCTGGATCAGTTCTTTATCTTTACCAATACCCTGAACATCTCTACGATGGAAGTGTTCGATTACTATATATATCGCTTCGGCCTCAAACTGGGCAATTTTTCCTACGCAACGGCGGTGGGCGTGGTTAAGACGCTCGTGAGCCTGATCCTTCTGGTGGGGGTCAACTGGATATCCCGCAAGGCGACAACGCAATCGCTATTCTGATCATACGGGAAAGGAGGCTTCACTTCCATGAAGAGAAGGCTTACCGCTTTTGATGTATTCAATGGCCTGATCATGCTACTGATTACCGTGGTGATGATCTATCCGTTCTGGTACGTGCTTTGTTACTCGCTCAGCGATATGGGCATGACAGGCGGAAATAAACTGCTGATATGGCCGCGCGGCTTCAGTTTTGACAGCTATCAAGTCGCCTTTCAAAATGCCACCATTGTGCACGGGTTTTTCATATCCTTCGCACGTTCTGTGATCGGCCCCTTTTTGATGCTGGTTGTATCCAGCATGGCGGCTTTTGCCATCAGCAAAAACGATCTGGTTGGCGTCAAATGGATACGGCGGTTTTTATTCTTCAGCATGTATGTATCCGCGGGACTGCTTCCCGGGTACATCCTGATTCGGATGCTGGGCCTTACCGGAACCTTCTGGGTATATGTTTTACCGGGCGTGGCTAATGTTTTCAACATTGTGCTTATTCGCGCGTATATGGCAACGCTGCCTGCGGGGCTTGATGAATCGGCCATGATTGACGGCGCTACCTACTTTACCGTGTTTTCGCGCATTGTGCTGCCGCTTTGCGTACCAGTCATCGCCGCGGTTACCCTGTATGCCTGTGTGGGGCAATGGAACAGCTATATCGACGCGCAGCTGTATAATTACCGCAACCCCGAGCTGTATCCCGTGCAGTATATCCTGTATAATTACATTGCCGTAAAAGCGCCTACCAAGGAGGCTTCGGCTGCAAGTCATGGGCTCATTACCACGGCGCACAGCCTGCGCATGAGCGTTACGGTCATTACCACGCTGCCCATTCTGCTGGTATATCCGTTTTTGCAGAAGTATTTCGCATCCGGGCTGTTGGTGGGCGCTATCAAAGCTTAAAGGTGTCGGAGGTTCGTATATGGACAGGAAGATTAGAATTGGCGTATTCGGTGCGTACCGGGGAATGACGATGATTCAGGTACTGAGCCGTCACCCGGATGCGGAACTGGTGGCCATCTGTGATAAACATAAGCCGCTTTTGGACAAATGCAAGCTCTCACTGGAAGAACATGGGGTAAACGCTGCGCTGTACGAGGACTTTGAAAGCTTCTTTGCGCACGACATGGACGCGGTAGTGCTGGCGAATTACGCCAATGAACACGCGCCCTTCGCAATCAGGCTGCTGGATTCCGGCAGGCATGTTTGCAGCGAGGTTTTGCCTGTTGAAACGCTCTCGCAGGCGGTTGCCCTGGTGGAGGCGGTTGAGCGCAGCGGCAAGGTTTACGCCTATGCGGAAAACTACTGCTACTTTGCGGCCACGCAGGAGATGAAACGGCGCTATCAAGCGGGAGATCTGGGAGAATTCACCCATGGCGAAGGCGAGTATGTGCATGATTGTGAGGCCATATGGGGAGATATTACCTATGGCGAACGGGATCATTGGCGCAATCGGCTGTACTCGTGTTACTATTGCACGCACAGTCTGGGTCCGATTGTGACCATCACGGGTACGCGGCCCATCCGTGTGGTGGGCTTTGAGAATCCTAACGTGCCCAATATGTGGGAAAAAGGGTATGCGGGCGGAGCAAGCGGCATGCTTGTAATGCAAATGAGCAACGGCGCGACGGTTAAAAGCCTGAACGGCTACCTCAAGCGCGAGCCTGGCTCGGTATGGTATTCGATCTATGGGCAAAAAGGCATGATGGAATCAGATCGCTGGCAACAGGGCGTAAACCGTGTCCATCTATTTCAGGAGGGGAACGCGCTTACAGAGCAGGATATTGCCTACAACCCAAAACCCGTTGTGGATACCGTTCTTTCCCGCGCCATTGATACCCATGGTGGCGGCGATTTTTACACCATGCACTACTTTCTGGAAAAAATCCTCGGCAGGCCAGCCGGCTCAGAAGCAATCGACATTTATCAGGCGCTTGACATGGCACTGCCCGGCCTGCTTGGGTATCAGTCCATCTTAAATGGCAACAAACCCTTTGATGTACCTGATTTCAGGATACCCGCAGAGCGCGAGCCATACCGTTACAATACGGCGTGTACCAATCCGGAAATCGCCGGAGACAGCCTGTTGCCGCGCTGTTCTTTTCCAACGAAGGAGATACCGGACAGCGTTTACGAAACGGTCAGGCAAGCGTGGGAGGCCAAGCAGAAATTATGAAGGATCTGTTGATCGGCCTGGATGTGGGTACCAGCGCGCTCAAGGCAGTGCTGGTTTCGGCGGAAGGCCGCGTGCTCAAGACATGTGCATACGGCTATTCGCTGGCGCGACCCATGGCCGATCATGTGGAGCAACAAGCGGAGGATTGGTGGACGGCGTTGGTTGCTGCCGTACGCGCAGTAACCAGCGACATCGACGCCCAGCGCGTGCGCGCGCTGGGGCTGAGCACGCAGGGCGGCACACTTCAGCCTGTAGACGCTACCGGGCGCCCACTGTGCCCGGCGATCTCGTGGATGGATACGCGCGCATGTACGCAGGAGGCTGCGTTCAAAGCATCCATCGGCGATGAACGGATGCATGCCATAACAGGCTGGGCGATGTGCGGCGGTCTCAACGCGCTCCAGATTCTCTGGCTTAAGCAGAATAGGCCGGATATCTTCCAAAACACCGCGAAATTCCTTTCAGTATCCAGTTACCTGACGCTTCGGCTCACCGGCTATGCAGCGGTAGACAGATCAAACGCTGGAATCGAGCAACTGCTTGATCTTCAAACCGGATACTGGAGCGATCCGATCATGGAAACGCTGGGGATTGATGAGCGCCGACTGGCGAATCTCGTTCTGGCCTATGACAGCGCAGGAACGCTTACAGGCGAAGCAGCGGAGGCGTTGGGGCTTCCCGCTGATACAATTGTAGCCGCAGGCGGGCATGACCAATATTGCGCGGCTTTGGGCGCTGGCGCGGCCGCGAATCGCGATTGCCTTATCGCCACCGGAACGGCGTGGGCAACCCTTGCCATGATGGATGAGAGGCCGGAGAATCTTGCGGCGGGCGCGTCTGTGAGCCGCCATGTTGCGCCAGCTTTATGGGGGGCGCTTTTTTCGCTGGAAGGCGGCAGCAGTTTGGAATGGCTGCGCAGTGTGTTACGGGTTAGCAAGGAAGGCGAAGCATTCCCGTATGAGCAACTGAACGCGCTGGCGGAGAACAGTCCGACGGGCGCCGAAGGACTGACGTTTTACCCCTTTTTCTCGGGAGCGGAGTATCCACCCGGACTTCAAAAAGCCAGCGCTGGTTTCTCTGGATTGCGTTTGTCCCATGATGCCGGGCACATGATTCGGGCCGTAATGGAAGGGGTTGCCTGCCAGGCGGCATGGATGCTGGAGGCGCTCAATCCGGAGCCGGGCGGTACGCTTATCGTAACGGGTGGAGCTTCCAAAAGCGCGCTGTGGACAAGTATACTTGCGGATATCACCGGCAGAACGCTGACGCTTCCATCGATACCGGAGGCGGGTTGTTTGGGCGCGGCGGCGCTCGCTGGAACCGCAGCCGGAGTCTATACCTCGCCTGCCGAGGGGGTAGCCCAGTTTGCGGGGGAGCGCAAACTGGTGGAACCTAGCCCCAACAAAGAACGCTACGTAGAAGTACTAGAGCGGTACCAACAAGGCGTATCGCAGATGACGCTCGAATAAGAGGGATTGATGATGGCGCTTTTTGAACTTACCCAGACGGATCGTCATGTATATGCCACTGCTTTGCAAGATTTTCTGCCGGATGAGCTTTTTGATATTCATAGTCATCTATGGCTCGAGTCCTTTTGGTCTACGCCAAAGGCTACCGATATGCGCGCCGTCAGCTGGCCGTATCTGGTGGCGAAAGACAATAGCGCGCAGGATCTGGCTGAAAGCTACCGATTGCTGTTTCCGGGCAAGCGGGTTGTGCCAATGGTCTTTGCCAATCCCGAGCCTTACGACGATTTTGCGCTGCATAACAGCTACGTGCAAACAAGCGCAGCGGCGTATGGCTATCCGTCGCTGTACTTCAGCCATCCCCGTCAAAGTGCCGCCGATGTGGAGCGCGGCGTTTTGGAAGGTGGGTTTCTGGGGCTAAAAAGCTACTTGAATTTAGCGCCCCCACACATCCCCGAACCTTCCATTCGTATTCTTGATTTTTTTCCGCCGCACCATCTGGAAGTGCTCAATCGCCATGGGTGGATGATGATGCTGCACATTCCCAGAACGGGGCGGCTGAAAGACCCGATCAATCTGGAAGACATTGCGTGGATCAAGCGCAAGTATCCACGCATTCGTCTGATTCTGGCGCACGTGGGGCGCGCTTATTGCCGTGAGGATGTGGGCGACGCGCTGAAGGTGCTCAGTCCGTTTGATGATCTGCTTTTTGATTTTTGCGCGAATTGCAACCCACAAGTGCTGGAAATGCTCGTGGAAAGCGTAGGCGTTACGCGCGTGATGTTTGGCAGTGATCTGCCCATCACGCGGATGCGTATGCGCCGCATCTGTGAAAATGGTCGCTATGTGAACCTTGTGCCGCCCGGGTTGTATGGCGATTTACAGGGAGATCCCAACATGCGGGAAGTAAGCCAAGAAGAGGGAGATTCGCTGACTTTTTTTCTCTATGAGGAGGCGCTGGCCATGAAAACCGCGCTCCAGAAGCTTGGTTTTGGAAAAAGGGAGGCGGAGCGTGTGTTTGCGGGTAACGCGCGCGAGCTTATCAATGGCGTACAGCGCGAAACGTATCAAAAGCCTGGAAGGTGGGAACAAGCATGAAACCAATTCACATCGGGCTTCTGCCATTGTATATCAAGCTGTATGACGATGTTGATCCTGCGCTGCGTACCCTGCAGATGCCCTTTTTAACGCAGGCACAGCAGGCGCTGGAGGCAGAAGGGTTTACGGTTACCGTGGCGGATGTGTGCCGCGTGCACAACGAGTTTGAACAGGCGGTACAAGCCTTCAATCAGCTGGAGCTGGCGGCCGTCGTGACGCTGCACCTGGCATACTCACCGTCGCTGGAAGCCATCGACGCGCTGGCGTCGTTGAAGGCGCCGATCATACTGCTGGACACGACGCCTACGTATGATTTTGTTGCCGCGGCGGGGCTGCAAGCCATAGACAGGAATCATGGCATTCATGGCGTACAGGATTTGTGCAGCATGCTCAAACGGCGGAATGTGCCCTTTCAGCTGGTGTGTGGGCATCTGGAAACCTCAGATGCCGTAAGGCATGTAGCCGAATTATGCCGCGCGGCTGCGGCGGCCTGCGCATTGCGCACAATGCGCGTAGGGCTTGTGGGTGAGCCCTTTGAAGGCATGGGAGATTTTCGGGTGAGCGATCAGTCGCTGGCGGCGGTTACAGGTGCACGGGTCATCCGCCTCAAACCGGAAGATGCGCTGGAGATTGCAAGCGGCATTACCGATGCGGATGTAGCGGCGCAGATGGCCGAGGATAATCTACGCTACAGCGTGGAGCTTGAGAAACCGGAGAATCATCCGCTGGCTGTACGGGCCGCGCTCACGTTGCGCCGGTGGGTCGAGCGCAATGGGCTTGGCGCGCTGAGCGTGAACTTTTCGCTTGTGACGCGTGCCACAGGCCTGCTTAAAATGCCGTTTGCGGAACTGTCCCGCATGATGGCGCACGGTATCGGCTATGCCGGCGAGGGCGATGTGTTAACGGCAGCCCTGACCGGAGCGCTGATGACGGCTTTTCCGGATACGGGGTTTGTGGAGATGTTCTGTCCAGACTGGAAACGCGGCGTGCTGCTGATCAGCCATATGGCGGAGATGAATCTTGCGTTGTCAAGCGTGAAGCCACTTTTGACGGACGTCCCGTTTCCTTTTACCGATACGGGGGATACAGTGGGCGCATTCGGCTGTCACCGGGCGGGTAAGGCGGTGCTGGTTAACCTTGCGCCATTGAAACCGGATCGCTTTACATTGCTGCTGGCGGATGTGGACATGGTCGAACCTATGGGAGACGATGCCGCGCTTCGCAACCAGATTCGAGGGTGGATGAAACCGCGCGGAACGCTGGAACGCTTCCTGAGCTGGTTCAGCGAAGCAGGCGGGACGCACCACAGCGTGCTTGTGTATGACGCGGAGATGGCATCGCTTGCCGCGTTTGGCCGTCAGATGGGCTTTGAGGTTATCATGGCGGAAAAATGATGCTCGCGTTGCCGTTGCTTTCTGCGGTATAATGATGACCATATCGCGAACTGTTTTGGATGCAGTTCGTCAACGAAAGGTGTGATTCGGCATGCCCGTGATTGATTTCCCACTGGAGCAGCTGCGTGGCTATCAAGGGACAAACCCCCGCCCTACCGATTTTGACGCATTCTGGACGCGTGCGCTGGCTGAGCTTACCAGCATCAACCCGAATATTGAATTGAGGCCGGCAGCATTCCAAACGCCTGTAGCGGAGTGCTTCGATCTGTATTTTACAGGGGTACGTGGTGCGCGTGTGCATGCCAAATACCTGCGACCCAAAAAGGCGGCGGCGAACGCGCCTGCGATGTTGATGTTTCATGGATACAGCGGCAGCGCGGGGGATTGGGCAGATAAGCTAATCTATGCCGCGTCCGGCTTTCACGTTGCGGCGATGGATTGCCGGGGTCAGGGCGGCGAATCGGAGGATGTGGGCGGCGTTCGCGGGAACACGCTCAACGGGCACATAATACGGGGACTGGCGGATGGACCGGAGCATCTTCTGTTTCGCGATATTTTTCTGGATACGGCGCGGCTGGCACAAATCGTGATGGAGATGCCCGGGGTGGATGCGGACAGGGTGGGCGCAATGGGCGGCTCGCAGGGCGGCGGCCTTACGCTTGCCTGCGCGGCGCTCCAGCCAAGGATTGCGCGACTTGCGCCGGTGTATCCGTTCCTGTGCGACTACCGCCGCGTGTGGGAAATGGATCTGGCAAAGGATGCCTATGAAGATGTGCGCGCCTATTTTCGGCATTTTGATCCCTTGCATGAAAGGGAGGATGAGGTTTTCAACACCCTTGGCTATATCGATGTTTCGCAGTTGGCATCGCGGATTCGTGGAGAGGTTATGATGATCACGGGTTTGATGGATGACATCTGTCCACCGTCGACGCAATTTGCAGCCTATAATCGGATCACCGCGCCCAAGGAAATGATGATTTATCCGGATTACGGGCACGAAGCGCTGCCGGGCAGTGACGACCGGGTATACCAGTTCATGTGCGCGCTTTTATGACCGATGGGTTGCGGCGGCGCAGTGATTAGCCGATGCGTAATGACGTCGCTTTTCAAGCGCAATGCGCGCGGCAGGCATAGGGGATACAAGAAAGGGAAGTTCGGCGGTTCTGCGCCGAACTTCCCTATTTGTATAGGCTGGAATCCAAGTGATGGCTAACCCTTGCTTCAGGTAGGCGGGAGGATGTACACATTATCCATGAGCGCAATCAACGCATCCACTTCCTGCGTGGTCAGCGGCGCATAATTATCGTGGGCAATATACGCCTGAATGAAGTAGCCTTCATAGATGGTGATCACATAGGCGTAATCATTTTCTGTGTTCTCATTGACCACCATCATGACGATGCCATCTTCCAAGGTGCGCATCTCATAGGAGGGGTCCTGCATTTCTGGCGCGATGGTTTGATACAGCGCTTCCAGCTGCTCCGCGGTCAAATCTGCCATCATGCTTTGACCATACTCCTCGCTGTAGGAAATCAGCACCGTATAGCCCGGCATTGCCTCATCCTCAAACAGGATGTGAATCAGGGACAGCTCATCATTGACCATGGTCTGTTCCAACGAGGCACCCTCCGGCAGTGTCACTTCCAGATCAAAGGTTGCCGAAGGCTCCAGCAGTTTTTCCGGCTGGGCATAAGCAAGACCATTGATCAGGAGCATCATCGCTGTCAGGGTCACGGCAAGTATCTTTTTCATCCTTGATTGCCTCCATTCATAATTCTTCACGATGCAGGGTTGGCTTAGGAGTCAGAGGCAGCGGAACCGTCGCCGCCATTCATCGGCTCCACAAAGGTGAGGAACTGCCTCATCATGTAACCGAACACCTGGTTTTGCGCATCGTAAACCTGGCACCATGTATCATTGGCGTAAAGCACTTGCAGCGGTTCGTTGGCATAATAATCCCGAAAAATTCCCTGTGATTTGGAGGGCGCCCATCGCATGTGCACCACGCCTGTGGGGGTGGAGGGACGAACAATCACGTTGTAATACACAGCGGTAAAACCCGAATAGATATCGCCGGAAGGCGTGTGCGTCGGCGCGGCGGTTGGGCCGGGCTTGGGTTTCGGGCTGGGCTTATCCTGCGATAAATACCGCGTCATCACATAACCGTAATACCCGTTATAGTTGCATGAAGCCCATGTGGCGCCGATGAAGTAATCCAGCAGTTCTACCTTTGCCCCATAGGGGATTTTGGTGACGATGGCAGACTGGGTGGATTCGCTCTCGCGCATGTTGAGCGCGCCATAATTGCTGGTTTTGACATAGTAGGTAAAGCCCGTGCTATCCGCCAGGGCAGATAGCGGCGACAGGGATAGGAGCATCACACACAGGATGAGCAGCGAAAGGATTTTCCTCATGGATTTTCCTCCAATTCATCTTCAATTGGGGTTGGTTTGCGTACCGGACTGCGTTATTATAGCTGAATGCGCGTAAAAAAAGCGTAACAGGGGAGGCGTTGCCACAGGATGGCGGGAGGTGTTGTTTTTCCTTGACGCTTTGTTCTTTGCACCCTAAAATGGTGGCAGTACCTCCTGCATGGGTATGAAACGGAAGACCGAGGTGCGGCCATGTATCAAAAAACACCGCTGGTGCTCAAGGTTTTGCTGGTATTGCTGCTGCTTGCGGTGGCAGTGCTCTCTTATCGCGCCTTGTCCGATCCGCTGGCGCGCCTTTCCTCTGGCGGCAGCAGTGAGCGGATTTCTCTGGTTGGGATGTATCGTCTGGCGGGGGATACCCAAGACCATCCGCTGAGGGAGGACACGGCATTTGATTCCTCCGTGCCCACAACCATTTTCTTTCAAGGGCACTTCAGCCGCGCCGTTGAACCAAACGAGGCAATCATCCTGCGTATCAACAACCTTCGTGTGGAAATGGCCGTCAATGGGAAGACTGTTTTCACATTCGGCCAGCCGGGTACGCATCCCGCTTTCCTGCAAACGGGCGGGTCGGTATACACAAGTTTCGTAAGCGACGGCATCTCGCCGCAGGACACGGTAACGCTGGTGCTGTCCAATGCATATACCAACATCCTGCCTACCGCCTTTCAAGATTTTTTTCATGATATGCACGCAGGCTCGGAGTATGCAGCGTATCGGCAGATTCTAAACTACTACTGGATGGATATCGCGATGAGCGCGGCCGCAATGCTGATTGGACTTTGCATGCTTGCGGTGCTATTGATATCACGCAACGGAGGCGGGGTGAGCCGCGCGCAATACTTGTATATGGCGGGCGTGATTGTATCCAGCGGCGGCTGGTTTATCAGCGGCAGCCCCGTGATATCATTGCTGGTGCCTTTCCCCGCTTTTAACGAGGTGCTGTACTCCCTCAGCATTAACCTTATGTCCATGTTCTTTTTTCTGTATGCGCTCACGTTTGTGAAAAGCCGGATCCGCAATGCGTTGGTGGTAATCACCGCGATACTTATGCTGGCGATTACCATCAGCACGGCGGTTCAATGGTTTGGCATGGCGGATCTGTACGCGATGCTGTCATATCATCTGTTCTTCATTTTGATTGTCTCTGTCGTTTATGCGTGTTGCCTGCTGCGGGAACTTATCCGCCTGCGCAGCGGGGAAATGCGCATGGTGTTAGGATCGCTGCTGATTCTGCCGCTGGGCGCAATCGCGGATATGGTGAACTATTTCTTTGGATTTTATCTGCTCAGCGTTGGGTATCGTGTGGCTTTCCTGCTGTATGCGATGCTGCAATTGATGCTGATGATACGGTTTCTGCGCAGGAATGCCGCAAGGATGCGGGATTATGCGCAGATGGAAAACGCGTTGCTGCAAAGTCGAATCAATGTGATGCTGAGCCAAATCAAACCCCATTTCCTGTTTAACGCGCTCAATGCCATCAGCGCGCTGTGCCTGACAGAGCCGATCAAAGCGGATGCGGCGGTGTGCAAACTTTCCAGTTACCTTCGAGGGAACATCCATGCGTTGGAAGCGCAGGAACCTATCCCCTTCCAGCAGGAACTCAGCCATGTGCAAAACTATGTGGATATTGAAAGCATGCGTTTTTCGCACCGATTGAAAGTAGAATACCGCATTGGGTTTGACCGTTTTCGCGTTCCCGCGCTGTGTGTACAGACGCTGATGGAAAATGCCATCCGCCATGGCGTGGGGGGCAAACCTGAGGGCGGTACCGTATGCCTGGAAACCTTGCGCGAGAATGATGATGCCGTGGTACGCATAACAGACGATGGCGCAGGGTTTGACTGCGCTACCATGCTGGACGCGACAGGCGTAGGGTTGCGCAATTCACGCTTCCGCCTGCAAAACATGGTGGGCGCGGAGATGGACATTCAAAGCCAATGCGGTGCGGGAACAACTGTTTCGATTCGGATTCCGTTGCAGAGGGAGGAAACCCAATGAAGATTCTCTATGTTGATGATGAACCGCTGGCATTGCGAAGGTTCAGGCTTATCGCCTCGAGTTTGCCGGAGGTGGACATGGTATTCACCTGCCAAAGCGCGGCGGAAGCATTGCAGTGCTTGCGGCAAAACGCTTTGGACGCGGTGTTTCTGGATATCGAAATGCCCGGCATGAACGGTCTTGAACTGGCGGGGGAGCTCCACCGCATGGACGAGAGCATCCGTCTTTTCTTTGTTACCGCCTATGATCAATACGCGTTGGATGCATTTCAGGAAGAGGCGCTCGGGTATATTCTGAAACCCTTTACCGCGCAAGCGCTGCAAAACGCTTTGAAACGGGCGCGCCGTATGCGTGATATACCCAGAAAAACCGTGTATGTCCAGACGATACCTGTATTTGATGTGTATATCGACGGCGAGCTGTTTCCCATCGCCAGCCCTAAACCCAAGGAGCTGCTTGCGCTGCTGGTGGATCGAAACGGCAGCGCTTTATCCTCAAGACAGGCCATCACCATCCTTTGGGAAGACAGACCTGACGACAGCAACGTGAAGGCGCTTTATCGGATGACCTGCAAGCGCCTGCGGGATATGCTTGGCAGCGCGGGGATTGATTTCATTCTGGGCGGTGAAGGTACACTGAAATTCATACGCCCGCAAATGTTTGCCTGCGACTATTTTCGCTTTTTGCAGGGGGATCATGAGGCCAGGGCAAAGTACAATGGGGAGTATCTGGCAGAATACAGCTGGGCGGAAGAAACCAACGCGCGCCTTGCAAACCTGAAACATGCACCGCAGGAGAACCGATAACCAAGACTGCAGACCCCTGAACACAGCACATGTAGGCGGCTGTTCAAATGCCGATTCCAGAGAATTCACGCGTTCGCAAGAACTGCGGGAAGCATACGATTTTTTGCAGACTAAATGCACAGCAGGGATCATTGCCCTGCTTACGCTTTTGTTACGCCAGTTGCGTTATGCTCATGGTGTCCATCGTAAAGACGATATGCGTCCGAATTGAAGGTGGAGATCATGGGAGGGCATAACCATGAAAAAACCCGATGTGGATATACTGTTTGGTGTGTGCATAATCCTGACGCTAGTGGCCGCGCTCGTGCTGCTGGTATACAGATTTTAAGCGATGATGCTGCCGGACTGACCCAAACGCTCTGATTGCAGACCAAAACGACCCATATTGCTCCTTGGGAAACACAACGTGCGCTGCGGCTTGCATGCGTAATGGTGGAACGATGGACACGAACGGTTACATTTGAATGCGAGATCGCCACACAACCCCATAGCGCAACAGCTTACAACCGTGCGACACTACATTGTTTGGGATGAACTCGCTGGGTTTTCGTATGCCTTCGCATGATAATTTGTGATGAAAAAAGTGAAAAAAGGATATTGACATGCTGGTCGACCAATGATATACTACGCGCATGGCAATGGTAGTCCAGTTTTCTGGAAGCCAGCGATGTATCAATCCCTAAGAAGGTTTGCAAAGGCGCAAAGGAACGTAAACGTATCTGTTTCAAGCGTCAGCGGCAAGACATAAGGGCTCCTCACAACGACGTGAGCGCGTCGGATTGTTTTGTGTATCCTTCTCGTGCGCATGAAGCAACGGGCAGGCATTCGGCCGTATCCCTGCCTGTGGGAACAAAGGTGCATTGCACAATTGATTGAGGAGGGTTACCCATGATCCAGAATATCGCTAATCCTGTTGCGGAAATTGTAAGCGTGAACCGCGCGCAGATTGAACACCGCGCCACTTGGATGGGGCTGATCTATGACGAGCTGGTTAAGGCCGGCATCGATGCCGAACCCATTATCCGTCGGGCGATCAAACGCTGCGGGGTGATGCATGGTGAGAACTTTAAGAAACAGTGCGCGGATCCTTCGAATGCCGTTGATTTCAAAGATGCGTTTCTGGGTGATGAAACCAAGGTTGGCCCCCAGAGCTTCAATATGAGCGATATCAAGGCCGATCAGGATAACGTAACGGTGGACTTCCACTACTGCGCGCTGGTCAGTGCCTGGCAGAAGCTTGGTTTCAGCGATGAAACCTGTGAACTGCTCTGCGATATGGCCATGGATGGCGATCGCGGCATTGCCGAGGCAATGGGGCTTACCTTGAACCTGGGCGATACGATTGCCAAGGGTTGCGCTACCTGCAAACTGCATTTCCACAAGTGATGATGAGCATCCTTCACGGCCAGGACGAACTGTGGCCGTGTGGAGATATACGTCGGTTCCCCATATGAAAGGAGAGGTTTCCATGAAAAAATTCACTGCACTCCTCCTGACCGTCGCCATGCTCCTGACCCTTGCCGTTGTGCCCGCTATGGCGGAAAGCAAGGGCACCATCAAACTGGGCGGCCTCGCGCCGCTGACCGGAAACTATGCCGAGTACGGCAAGGGCTTCCAGATTGCCTGGCAGATGGCGATTGATGAAATCAACGCCAATGGCGGCGCCAACGGCTACCAACTCTCGATTGATGTGAAGGACACGCAGGGAGACCCGGTGGTCAGTTCTACTATGGCGACCTCGTTTGCCGAAGATGATGAAATCATGGCAATCCTTGGTGATTTCTCCTCCGGCGCCTGCAAAGCCAACGCACCCATCGTGGATCGTTATGGCATCGTACAGCTGTCGCCCACCGCTTCTGCGCCGGATTATGCCGGTATGAGCCCCTACTGCTTCTCCATCATGGGTCGTCAGGACAAAGAAGCGCCCTTCCTGGCAACCTATGTACTTAAAAAGTACCTTGGCGTGAGCAAAGTGGCCGTGATTCGCGTGGATAGCGACTGGGGCATGGCCGCCTTCAACAACTTCAAAGCCCAAGCCGATATCGAAGGCCTTGAAGTAATTGAAGAAAAGTACAAGTCCGACGAGACGGATTTCAGCTCCATTATTACCAAGGTGAAAGCGACCGATCCTGAAGTACTGGTTGTGATGGATCAGGGCTTGCCGGTATCCGCGATTTTCAACGCCGCTGATTCTGCGGGCTGGGATATCCAGCACCTCGCGCTGGGCCCCGGAACCTCCGAGCAACTGCTCGAACAGCTCATCAATCCCGATAATCTGATTGTGACATCCCCGTTCTTCTTCAACCCGGAAGATGCAACGCTTACCGCGTGGAAGGATGAGTTCAACGCGTTGGCTGGCTTCCAGCCCACGGTACACCCCGCTTGCGCGTTTGATACCGCTTACCTCATCAAGACTGCCATTGAGGCCATCGGCGATGGAGAAATCACCCGTGAAGCCATCCGCGACGCGCTTCAGAACATCGATATGAATGGCCTGACCGGTCACATCCAGTTTGAAGAAGCCGGCGACATCACCCGTGATTATCTGATCTGCGGCGTGGTGGATGGCAACTGGAAGGTTTTGGAGGGTTTTGATTACAGCAAGTAATCACAGGCATACAATCGTAGACGGGGGCGGCATGCGCCGCCCCCGCATAACCCCGATGGTCCCCACCGTTTCTCAGCATCGGAGGAGGAAGTATGGAATACTTACTCAATCAGTTAGTCAATGGCATCTGCCAGGGATCGATTTACGCGCTGATGGCCATCGGGTATTCGGTCATCGTTGGCGTTGTTGGCATGGTGACCTTTACGTATGGCGAAATTATGATGATCGGCGCGTTTGGCGCGTTTTATAGCTTTCAGTTTTTCGGCAACAACCTTGCACTGGCCATCGTGATGGCGTTTGCAAGTTCATTTCTGCTTGGCATTGTGGTGTACAAAGTTTGCTACGAGCGCTTCTTTAATGCGCCGCGCCATATCGCGCTGCTGTGCACCATCGGATTTAGCATGCTCATGAAGAATCTGGTACAGATCGTTTTTGGACCGGAGCAGAAACCGATGATCAACATCATCAACAATGCAACCTATACGCTTCGGCTTGGCTCTGTGGCGGTAGATTTCAAACTGTTGCAGATTGTGGTCATGCTGCTGGTCATCCTGTTTGCGGTCAGCCTGACCCTGTTCTTTAACCGCACTCGCTGGGGCGTGGCACTGCGCGCGGTAAGCCAGAACAAACAGGCGGCCTATATGATGGGCATCAACGTGAAGCGCACGGCGATGCTGGGCAACTGCATCGGCTGCGGGTTTGGCGGCATTGCGGGCATCCTGCTGTCGATCTATTACTACACGGTATCCTCTACCATATGGGGCAACTTCAGCATGAAGGCTTTCTCCGCATCGGTGCTGGGCGGCCTTGTCGATCTGCGGCTTTCCGCGCTGGGCGGCTTGTGCATGGGCATTATTGAGAATCTTGGCATTACCATCAGCTCTGCCACCTTCCGCGATGTGTTTTCTTTCGCGTTCCTCATCGTGATTCTGGTGATTCGCCCGCAAGGCTTTGCGGCTAAGAAAGGGAGCAGGGTATGAGTAAAGTACAGGCTTTTTATCACAAGCACAGGACAATTCTCCTGCTGGCCGTATTCGCGGCGCTGTGCGTGCTTCCCTTTGTGGTCACCAAGGCGCTGTTCGTTCGGTACGCGTGCAACATCCTGCTGTTTGCGACGCTGGCGGGGTCGTTGAATGCGATCAACGGTTACAGCGGGCAAATGTGCCTGGGCCAGGCAGGGTTCTTTGCGATTGGCGCGTATGTGTGCGCAATTTTTTCCACCAGGTTTGGGGTGAACTTCTGGCTGCTGCTGCCGATATCGGGCGTTTTCGCGGCGATGGTTGGCCTACTGGTGGCGCTGCCGACGCTCAAGTTGCAGGGAATATATCTTTCCATTGTGACGCTGGGCGCATCGGAAATCATCCGCATTATTGCGCAGACCTGGGAACCAGTCACTGGCGGCGCGCTGGGGATCAAGAACATTCCTTACCCGTGGCTGTTTGGGCTGGATACCTTCCGCCCCAAGTATTACTATTTCATCTTTCTGCTGATTGGCGTACTGTTTCTGCTGGTGACCAACCGGGTACTCAAATCCCGGGTGGGGCGCGCGTGGATATCCATCCGCGAAGATCAGATTGCCGCCAAGTCGCTGGGGGTGCAAACCAGCTTTTACAAATCCCTGAACTTCATGTACGGCGCCTTTTGGGCAGGCGTGGTTGGCTGCGCTTATGCTCCGTTTGTCAACTACATTGAGGCGTCACAGTTTTCGACGGATACAGGGTTCAACGTACTGGCTATGATTGTAATTGGCGGGCAGGGGACTTTGCTGGGGCCAATCCTTGGCAGCATGATTGTGACTGTGCTTACGGAGTCGCTGCGGTTCCTGGACAACTGGCGTTATGTGATTTACGCGGTAATTATCATTATGATGATGTGGCTGCGCCCCCAAGGCATCGCCGGGGCTTCGCACTCGGTGCTGGCGGGCGGAAAAATCAAGCGCAAACCCGTGCGCAGGGAAGGAGCGAGGAGCCATGGCTGAACAGACGCTTACGCGCGTGCCGCTTCTGGAGGCGCAGGGAATCTGCAAGTATTTCGGCGGACTCAAGGCAGTCGATCATGTGGATATGACCATCTGCCAGGGCGATATCTTCGGGATCATCGGCCCTAACGGCGCGGGGAAAACGACGTTCTTCAATATTTGCACAGGCATTTTTACGCCTACCCAAGGGCGCATCTTCTTCTGCGGTGAGGATATTACAGCCATGAGCCCTGAAGCCGTTGCACAGAAACGGATTGCCCGTACGTTCCAGAACTTGCAGCTGTTCAAGTTTATGACAGTACTGGAAAACGTAAAAATCGGATGTCATATCAAAACGAAATCCAACATGTTTGACGCCATTCTACACACGCCAACCTTTAAGCGCGATGAAGCGTTTACCACCGAGAAAAGCCTGGAAATCCTGAAGCGCATTGGCTTGTTCGATTTTCGGGACACACTGGCGGGAAACCTTTCCTACGGCATGCAGCGCAAAGTGGAAATTGCCAGGGCGTTGGCGCTTGATCCCAAGATACTGCTGCTGGACGAGCCTGCCGCCGGTATGAACCCGCTGGAAACCAAAGCGCTGATGGAGTTTATCCAAGCCTTGAACGCGGATGGCTATACGATTGCCGTTATTGAACACGATATGAAATTCGTGATGAACTCCTGCAACCGCATCCTTGTGCTAAACTTTGGACAAAAGATACTGGAAGGCACGCCGGCGGAGGTCAAAACAAATCCGGAAGTACAGAGCGCTTACTTTGGTAAGGGCATGGTGGCTGGGGAGGCGATCCGATGAGCAAACCGATGCTGAAAGTGGAAAACCTGAGCGTCCATTACGGGTATATCAACGCGCTCAGCGATGTGAGCATAGAAGTTAACGAAGGTGAGATTATCACGCTGATCGGCGGCAACGGCGCGGGAAAAACCACCACGCTGATGTCTGTATCCAATCTGGTGGAGAAGTCCGGCGGCCGGGTTCTTTTCCGTGAGGAGGATATCACCAATAAGGCGCCGGACAAAATCGTGAAGCTGGGCATCAGCCATGTGCCGGAGGGTCGAAAGATTTTTCCGCAGCTGACAGTGTACGAGAACCTCATCGCGGGTACCTTTGGAAAGCCGAAGATGGGGAAACAGAAAATCGAGGCGCTGGTCGAGGAGAACTACGTGTTGTTTCCACGGCTCAAGGAGCGCATGAAACAGACGGGCGGCAGCCTTTCCGGCGGTGAACAGCAGATGCTGGCCATTGCGCGCGGGCTGATGATGGATCCTGCGTTGATCATGCTGGATGAACCGTCTTTGGGACTTGCGCCGATTATTGTGGAGGAAATCTTTACACTCATCGCGAAAATACGGGACATCGGAAAAACTGTGCTGTTGATTGAGCAGAACGCATCCATGGCGCTCTCCATCGCCGACCGCGGATATGTGCTGGAAATTGGCCATGTTACGCTCACGGGAACGGGACAGGAATTGTTGGTCAACCCCGAAGTCAAGCGCGCCTATCTGGGTGTATAAACCCCGCTTTTGCGCGGGTATTCGGCATAATTGCTTCAGTAAGGGCGGTAACATGCAAAAAACAGTCTACGATGCGTATGTACGCATTATCCATGATGAATTAATCGCGGCAATGGGATGTACCGAGCCAATTGCCATTGCTTATTGCGCGGCCAAAGCCGTGCAGGTGCTCGGCAGCCAGCCTGAACACTTGCGGGTTGCCTGTAGCGGCAACATTATCAAGAATGTGAAGGGGGTCGTTGTGCCCAATAGCCTCGGACGAAAGGGGATCGATACCGCGGCAGTATTGGGCGCAATTGGTGGTGATCCTGAACGCGGGCTGGAAGTGATTGCGGGGGTGACCCGCGAAGCGCAGGAGAAAGCAGCCGAACTTCTAGATACCCCGGGCTTTTGCCAGTGTGAAGTACTGGAAAGCCCCGATACGCTGCACATGATTGTTACAGCGGAAGCGGGCGGGCATAGCGCGACGGTCGAAATTCGTGGTGAGCATACGAATATCGTTCGCATCGAAAAGGACGGCGAAACGCGCTTTGCCGCGCAGGCGGTGCAGACGGGCGCCGCAAACAGCGCGGAAGCGCTGGCGCAGCTGAAAGAAATGCTGAGCGTTGAAGGCATCCTAACCTTTGCCGATACGGTTGATCTGGATTTGGTACGGGTACCCTTGGAAGCCCAAATCACAAGCAATTCCCGTATCGCTATGGAAGGACTGAAGAACGATTATGGTGTTCGCGTAGGCAAAGCGCTATTGTACCGCGCACAGGAAGATGATGTGGTGATGCGCGCGAAAGCGGCTGCCGCGGCTGGGTCGGACGCGCGCATGAGCGGGTGCGCCCTCCCGGTAGTCATCAACTCGGGCAGCGGCAATCAGGGGATTACGGTTTCCATGCCGGTGATTGAATATGCGCGGGAGATGAACGCGCCGCATGACAAGCTGTTGCGTGCGCTAATCGTCTCTAACTTGATCTCCATTCATCAGAAACGCTTTTTGGGGAGCCTCTCCGCCTATTGCGGCGCGACCAGCGCCGCCTGCGGCGCGGTATGCGGCGTTGCTTACTTATATGGTTATGGTTACGATGCCATTGCCAATACCATCACCAACGCCATCGCCACAATTGGCGGCATGGTGTGCGATGGGGCCAAACCATCCTGTGCCGCTAAGATTGCGTCGGCGCTGGATGCAGCCTTTATGGCGTTTGAATTGCAGCAGAACGGCGGCGTTTTCGCGCCGGGGGAAGGGCTGGTGCAAGCCGACGTGGAAAAGACCATCCGTGCCGTGGGTCAGATGGGACGTCAGGGGATGAAATCCACGGACTCAGAGATTTTGGACATCATGATGGGGGACTGATGCGTACATCCGTGGGGGAGAGGGAAAGATAACCCCGCGAATGCAACGCTGGGAGGGATAGGCCTGGATTTGCAGCTTACAGGGAAGACCGCCGTGATTACCGGCGCAAGCAAGGGAATAGGACTGGCGACCGCGGAAGCGTTTTTACAGGAAGGCGCACGCGTGGCCATTTGCGCGCGGGATGCGAATAGCCTTGCACAGGCAAGGGAAATACTGGAACCTTTGGGCGATGTGTTTGCCATGACCGCTGATGCCACCGATGCAGCCGCTGTGGACGCCTTTGCGGATGCGGCGGCAAAACGACTGGGGCCGATCAACTGCTGGGTAAACAACGTGGGCGCAAGCATACCCCGCGCTGGTGAGGATTATACGCCGCAGGAAATCAGCGCTACGGTTGCGGTGTGCTTTCACGCAACGGTATATGGATGTCAGGCCGCCTTCCGGCATATGCGCCAATATGGCGGCGGTGCGATTGTGAATGTGAGCTCGCTTGCGGCGCGATGCGGCACTGCGGGACGCAGCACGCTCTATGGGCCGCTGAAGGCGGCGGTCCGTGAGCTATCGGTGATGTATGCGGCGGAATACGCTGCCTACGGCGTACGGGTGAACGCGGTTTTACCGGGCTTCACGCTTACGCCTGCGGTCGCGCGTACCATACCGGATGCGGAGCTTGCAAGCCGCGCGGGAGGAACGCTTCTGCGCAGGGCAGCCGAGCCTCGTGAGATCGCCGAGCCCATCGTTTTCCTGTGTTCAAAGAGCGCATCATATATCACAGCCGCTTCGCTGGAGATTTCCGGCGGGAGCAGCGTGGTGCTGAACCCCGCATACTCCTATGAACGGCGCGAGAAAGGGCGGTAAATCATCATGGAACCCTACACAAAACCAATGATCCAGCACGATATTGTGCAAGGGATCATCAGGGGAGAATATCTGCAAACCGGACTGCTGAGCGAGCGCCAGCTGATGGAGAAATACGGCGTGACCAAGTCCATCGTACGGGAGGCGCTGGTGGAACTGTGCAGCGAAAATGTGCTGCGAAGCATCCCCCGTTATGGTTATGAAATTGTTACCCTGACGGAAGGGGAAGTGCGCGATATCCTGAAATTTCGCGTGCTGGTAGAATGCAATAGCCTGCCCTCCGTGGTGGAGCGCGCCACCAAAGAAGAGCTGGAGGATCTGGCATTGTATACGCAAACGCTTTCACCCAGCGGTGATCAGGACGTGTGGGATGCGTGGGACAACAACTCCAAATTCCACCTGCAACTGATTACGCTGAGCGGCAATCGGTATTGCTATGATCAGCTTAAGCGCAGTCTGTCGATTTTGAAACGGGCATACGCGCAATTCTATTGGGATCAATGGCGGCGCGTACGCTTCCATTTTGACAGCGAACATCACCTGCAGATCACCGATGCGCTGAAAAACGGCAATTTGAATACGGCGCGTACCGTGCTGGAAGAGGACATCTGCTCCTTTGGTTATAAACTGTAGTCTAAACTGGGCATGGATATAGAATCAGCATAAGACAGGGAGGAATGGGCATGAAAAAGATCATTAACCAACCAGGCAACTTCGTCGATGAGGTCATGGAAGGCATTGTAGCAGCTTACGGCGATCGTGTGAAGCTGCTGGATGGGGATCGCCGCGTCATCCTGAGCAATACGCCGACGCGTGACGGCAAAGTAGGCATTGTAACCGGAGGCGGAAGCGGCCACCTGCCGGTATTTCTCGGCTACGTAGGGCAGGGCTTGCTCGATGGCTGCGCCGTTGGCAATGTGTTTGCGTCCCCATCGGCGGAAAAGATGGCGAAAACCATCAAAGCCTGCGACCGTGGCAACGGCGTGCTTTGCCTGTATGGCAACTATGGCGGCGACAACATGAATTTCGATATGGCCTGTGAAATGGTCGATCTGGAAGACGATATCAAGACCATGACGGTGCGCGTTAAGGACGATGTGGCTTCCGCGCCTCCTGAGGCTGCGGAACGCAGGCGCGGCGTGGCGGGTATGGTGTACGCGTTCAAGGTCGCCGGCGCGGCGGCAGATGAAGGCCGTCCGTTGGAAGCCGTTGCCGCCGTTGCGCAGAAGGCGCTGGGCAACATCCGTACCATGGGCATCGCCCTTTCGCCTTGCATCGTGCCCGATGTGGGCAAGCCGACCTTTGCCATAGCGGATCATGAAGTTGAAATTGGCATGGGCATCCATGGAGAGCCGGGCATTGAAGTGCGGGCAATGGCCAGCGCGGATGAACTGGCGGAGATCATTCTTGGAAAACTGCTGGGAGATATGCCCTTGACAGCGGGGGATACCGTATCGGTGATGGTCAATGGTCTGGGTGCGACCCCGAAAGAAGAATTATTGATCGTATATCGCTACCTGCACAAACAGCTCTCAGAAAAGGGTGTGAAACTGGTGATGCCGCACATCGGCGAGTTTGCCACCTCCATGGAAATGGCGGGGCTTTCGGTGACGCTGTTCAAATTGGACAGCGAGTTGGAGGCGTTGCTACGCGCGCCTGCCAGCACGCCTTTCTACACGAACGAGAACATTTAATAAGGAGAATACAGCCATGCTGAACGCACAAACCTTGCGTATGGCCATGGGCGAAATCGCCTCCGTGATGGCCGAAAACCGCCAGTACCTGATCGAGTTGGATCAGCGTAACGGCGATGGGGATCTTGGCATATCCATGTCCGATGGTTTTGCCGCCGCGAGCGCTTTTGTCCATACCAGCGAAGAGACCGATCTTGGCAAGCTGCTGGTGGGCGCCAGCAAAGTGTTCAATGAAGCCGCGCCATCCTCACTGGGCACGATTATGTCCTTTTGCATGATGGGCATGGCGCGTACGCTGAAAGGGCATGAATCCGCTGATACGGCGCTGGTCGGTGAAGCGATGGTTGCGGGGGTGGCGAAGATCATGGAGCGCGCCAACTCCAAGCCCGGCGAAAAAACGGTGCTGGATGCGCTGGATCCTGCCGCGCGTGCGCTGTGCGACCATGCGGGGGAAGGCGCTTCTGCCGCTTGGCAGGCTGCCGCGAAAGCCGCGGCGGAGGGCTCGGACAGCACAGCCAACATGCAGGCGGTACATGGCAGGGCAGCCTACTATGGCGACAAGACGATCGGCATGATTGATGGCGGTTCGGTTGCGGGAAAACTCATCTTTGAGGCGTTGAACCAAGCAATCCAGAAGATGGATTGAACTTGATAGCCCGCAGTGGTGACAGCGGCGCGGTGTTGGAAGCACAGCGGAAAAGCGTCGCGCGGTGCATCGACAGAGGTTACCGCATATGGATTGATAACCGTCCAAGGAATCATCGTCACTTGCGCGGCGATGGCCAGGGACAAACCGTCAAAAGGCAAACCAATTAAACATGAAAACCCGCCAAGCTGATATCCATGAGATACAGCATGGCGGTTTTTCATGTGAAACAAAGGATAATCCCTGAGAAGCGTACACAGGCTACGCTTTTGGAGGAAGCGTGTTGGTTGCTTTCACAAGCGGGGTACGCTACTTTTTTGAGTATGGAAAGGGGAACTAGCTGCTGGCGCTTTGGTATTGCTTTAACTCCGATTGAAATAACAGGCTGGAGACAAACAGCCAGATGATTGCCCCCACAATGCCCCAAACAGCGTAGAGCAGCGACAGTTTTCGGAGCAGAAACAAGGCGGGGAAATTGGTGATGACAAAAATGGGCACGATGAAAACGCCAATCTGCTGAATCAAGCGATTGTAGATACCCATGGGAAGGTTGTTGAAATCCCATGAGGAATCGACCAATCCAGTAAGCGCATTCGTTTTAACCAGCCGGAAAGCAAGTACCTGCGGCAGCAGGAACATGGAATAGGCGATCAGGGAGCCTGATATCAAATAGCCCAGATACCCCAGCACATCCAAAACCCCAACGGATATGGCCATGCGTGAAAGTCCCACCGATACCGCTGCCAGACCCAGCAGGACATCGGTCGTAAGCAAAGCCAAATCACTTCTTTTTAGTGTGAGCATGAACTGGGTTGAAACCGGCTTGACCAGGAGCAAATCCAACTCGCCTGTCTGCACTTGATGGCTGATGCCAAACAGGTTGATCATGAACATACCTGCATAGGGGCCGGTAGCCACCATGTAGGTGCCGAAGAACACCAAAACCTCATCCGGCGTCAAGCCGTTGATGGGCACATTGGTTTGATAGATGACAAGCAGGTATACGATTTTTGCCAGAAAATACCCAAGCTCCATTGCGATGCCGGAATAGAAATTCGCCCGGTATTCCAGCTGACTCATCAGGCTGTTTCTGATGAGAAGTCCCCATAATATGAGGTGTTTTTTAACCTCCCGCATCGTCAACCTCCTGCGGCCAAGTATTTTTTCTTACCCAGATTCCACAAGCCATGGCTAATCAGGATCATCATCCCGATCCAGAAAAGCTGAAGCATGATTCCCGTCAGGATTGCCGAGCGCGATGCCGTACCCACCAGCACATCCACCGGAAAACCCACCGCATAATTGAACGGCAGCAGCTTCAGCACACGGCATACGGCATCGCCGAAAATTTCCAGCGGGAAGATGCCGCCGCTTAAGACGACGATGACAATGCGCACCGCTTCAAAGATGAAGCCGATTTCGGAAAGCCAGAAGGCCCACATACCAACACAGAAGAATATAAAAAAGTTCAGCACCAGCGCACCAATCAGGATAGGCACAAACAGCATAGCCCTGGGCAGGGAAACCGGCGAGGCCTGAAAGTATAAGCCAACGCAAAGCAACGCCACCGCAATCAGCGCTATCCCGCTCAGTAGCACCGCGGCTTTTTGCCCCAGAAAACAACTGAGCCGATAGGAAGGGTAGGCGATTGGGCGGATGACGTACTTGCTTAGCCCCCCGTTTTTGATGTCATCATTGATTTCATACTCAAAGCCTGTTTTTAGCAGCCGCCATAGCAGCGACGCGGATACGGCATAGGCCAGCATCTGCGCGTGCGTTCTGCCGTACAGGTGGGAGCCTTCAACGCCTTGATACAGCGCCTGCCACATGAACACCTGTATTGCAATGGGAAAGACGGCGCTTACGATGCCCAGCCAAAAATCTGCCCGATAAGCCATCGTTTCCTGGATGCCCAGCCCCAGCGCATAGTAATACTTCCTCATCGCTTTGACTCGCCGCAATACAAGCGGGCGATACCTTCTTCCACAGGAATATCGGAAATGTTGAAGTCTACAATCGGCAGCGTTTCCAGCATCGCGCGGGAGATTTCCCGCACTTGAGCGTGGGGAACCTCCAGAATGACTTGCACGCCATCGCGGCCGCACGCTTTGCCAAAACGGGATAGATCCTGCTGGGCGGCCATTTCTGTTTCAAAGGTAACCTGTATGCGTTTGCGCGCGCCAAACAAGCCGTTGATGCGCTTGAGCGCGCCATCGTAAACAATGGTGCCTTCGGTGATGATAATCGTACGGCGGCACAGGTTTTCGATATCCGCGATGGAATGGCTGGTGAGCAAAACCGTCGTTTGCTCCTTTTGGTTATACGTCCGTAGAAAATCCCGTATGCGCTGCTGTGAAATGAAATCTAGCCCGATGGTGGGCTCATCCAGAAAAATCACTTCGGGCTTATGCAGCAGCGATGCGATCAGTTCCATTTTCATCCGCTCGCCAAGAGACAGACGCCTTACCTGTATGCCCATCAGGTTGCCCACGTTTAATATTTCCGTCAGTTCTCCCAGCGTTTTTCGATATTGCGCCTCATCGATCTCATAGATATGGCGGTTCAATGAAAAGGATTCGACGGCGGGGAGATCCCACCATAATTGGCTTTTTTGACCCATTACGATGGAGAAGCGCATTTTGAAGGACTTCTTCCGCTCCCAAGGCACATAACCCATTACGGTAGCCGTGCCGCTTGTTGGGAACAGGATGCCGGATAGCATTTTGAGTGTGGTGGTTTTTCCCGCGCCGTTGGGCCCCAGAAAGCCAACCATCTCCCCTTTTTCAAGGGTGAAATCAATCCCTTGGACGGCTTCTTTGTACTGTTTCTCGCGGTGCAGGAGGCTGCGCAGGGAGGATTTGAGACCCTCTTCCTTCTTGGTGTATACAAATGTCTTTTTCAAACCGGCGACTTCAATCAGCGCCATTGTGAAACCGTCCTCTCGCGCTTGTTTTATATGTATCTCTCTGATGGCCTCGCATACCTGAAAGCGGTATGACAACAGTTGCAGGCATGGGGAAGCGGGCAGTCGTGAAGGTGGCATAGGGCGAAGTTGTTTACCTTGGGGGCGCATAACCGGGTGCGGCTACGGAACTTCGGGGAACTATCGTGGCGGGTATCTCATTTAATGAGCCAGCTGCCTTGGTTATGGCTCACTTAATACCATCACGCCGCGCGGAGGCAGCGAAACCATGCCTGCATGCGTTTTTCCCGTGAGCAGATCGACACGCGCCTGTTCAAGAGGGAAACGGTTTTCACACGGCAGCGCATTCATGACAAACAGGAAGGTTCGCCCGCCCTCGCCCACGCGTTTGGTTACGGAGATGCCGTCCGGCACGGTTGAAAGCAGTGGCGTAAGCCCCGCCTGCGCTGTGATATGCCCATAGAAATCCGTCAGGAAAGAACGATCGGTACGGGTGGCGATATGATAGCACAAGCCTTTACCATAAGTGTTGACGGTTAGCGCGGGAGAGCCCGCGTAAAAGTCCTGCTGATAGGTGGCAAGTACCGTGGCGCTTTCCGCATGGGTAAGCTCAAAGTATTCTTGACAGGTGTACGTTTTTCCTTGGTAAAGGAAGGAGTTTGTTTGCTTGGCGGGAAGAACATCCACCTCTTCTGCCCAAATCCCCGCCACCTCGCGAAGCGGCCCCGGGAAGCCGCCTAAGAAGCAGAGGTCTTCTTCATCCACGTAGCCGGAAACATAGGTCATGACAAACGTACCGCCTTGACGCACAAACGCCTGAACCTTCTGGGCAAACCCTTGCCGCAGCAGGTAGCACATTGGCGCCACCACCAGTCGGTACCCTTCAAGGCTCTTGGTTTGATCGTTTACATCCACACCGTAGCCGACTTTCATCAAGGCGGCGTGGTGATTGATGATGGTTTCGGGGTAGTTCTTCTCCTCGCTGGCAAAGCGCGCGTCTTCCAGCGCCCAGCGGTTTTCCCAATCATAGATCAGCGCAATCTGATTTTCCGCGGTGCTGCCGGTAACGGCGGATAGTTTTTCAAGCGCTTTGCCAACCTCGCATACTTCCTGAAACACGCGTGTATGGTGATTGCCAACATGATCGACCACAGCGCCGTGAAACTTCTCATAACTGCCGCGGCTTTTGCGAAACTGAAAGTACTGCACCGTATCCGAACCATGCGCCAATGCCTGCAAGCCCTGCAACAGTATCGCGCCGGGACGCCGCAGGGAGTTGAGGCTATCCCAGTTGACGGCTGAGGGGCTGCTTTCCATCATGAGGAAGGGTTTATTATTGCCGGTGCCGCGCATCAGGTCATGGCGGAAAGCCGTATCGGCGCACACTTCTGCATCCGCTTCCGTGCCTGTCCAGTGGGGGTAATTATCCCAACTGATGCGATCCATCTGATTCCCCAGCGCATAATAATCGATCCCGGGATAGGTGCTCATCATGTTGTGGGTGCAGGGAATATCGGGGGTGATTCTTTTAAGGGGCTCAATTTCATTGCGGTAGAAACTGCAATGTTGATCGCTGGTAAAGCGTTTCCAGGCAAGCTTGATCCCATGGTTTTCGTTCTCACCCAGCCATGCCGGTGCCGTTGGGCTTTCAATCTGGTCAAAGGACTGATAGCGGTGTGCCCAGAATTGATTCCACCAAGCATCATTGAGCGCTTCAATGCTGCCATAGCGCGCCTTCAGCCATTGCCGAAATGCCTGTTGGCATAAGGGGCAGTGGCACTCGCCGCTGTATTCGTTGGAGATGTGCCATACGCCCAACGCGGGATGGTTCCCGTACCGCAGCGCCAGCTGTTCATTCATGTGCGCAACTTTGGCACGGTAGACGGGGGAAGTCATGCAATGGTTATGCCTGCCGCCGTATAATTGCTTTTGCCGAAGGTGATTCACACGCAGCACTTCGGGATATGTTTGGGCAAGCCACGGCGGCCTTGCGCCGCTGGGCGTTGCCAGAATCGCTTTGATGCCATTGTGCGCAAGCATATCCATGACATCATTCAACCATGCAAAATCATAGAGCCCTTCCGACGGCTCCAGATGTGACCAGCTGAAGATGCCGACGGAAAGCGTATTGATACCGGCTTGACGTGCCAGAACCATGTCTTCCTTCCAGATGGTTTCCCTGTCTTTAAGCCACTGTTCCGGATTATAGTCGCCGCCATGTAACAGAACCGGCATACCTTTCATAATGGATGGATACTGAGCCATTACCAATACGCTCCTTTAGTCATGATATGGGGTAGGGGAAGCACTTTTGCGGTGTCCTTCGTTGCTTACCGTTTGCTGGCTTCATCCAACAGCGCCGCGACGACTGTCGGGCTATTGCAGGTGCGTGTTTTGCGATCAAACAGGCCAAAGAGTTCATCCCCGCCATCGGCGAAATAATTGTTATCCCACCATACGCACGGTATGCCCAACTCATTGGCGCACGCCACAAACGTTCTGGTAAACTTGACGCGCTCGGCATCGTTGACGGTGTTGCCATCCGGCAAATGCTTTGCAACGGCGCCGAACTCGGTCATCATAATGGGCAAGCCGTGCGGAATTGCGTACCGCTTGATGTCCAGAAACATTTCGCGTACTTCGTCGCGCGCCTTTTCATCAAAGAAAGCCGTATCTTCCTGTGTGTTGCGGCTGAAGGCGAAGCGATCCGGCACATAGGCGTGAATGGTGTAGATCAACCGGTCATCTTTGGGGGCGATGAAATCACGCAGGCAATCAGGCAGCGGGCGCGCAGCCAGCCCCGGGATGCAAAGCCAACGGGTGGCGTTATTGCCGCCCATTTCCCGTACCGTGCGCACGAAGGTGTGGTTGAGCGCGTTAATCGCGGCGCGTACATTGCGGTTGCCGCTGCCTTCGTTGCAGTTTTCCCCATCAATCAAGTTGGGTTCATTGGTACCTTGCAACAAAAGCGCATCGCCGATATCGGAGAAAGCCGCGGCAATTTGCTGCCACAAACGGCGGTATTTCGGCAATGTATCAACCAGCGTGCTCAGTTCGGGATGTAGCCATGGATTATCGTGATGTACGTTGAGCATCACGGACATACCCGCATCCAACCCCCATTGCACAACCTGGCGAACCCTCGCCATCCAGACCGGATCCACCAGATAATCCGGCGCCGGACCTATGTGTGCGCCCCAGGTGACGGGGAGGCGCAGCAGATCAAACCCAGCATCGGCATACATTTGCACAATTTCCGCTGTGATTCTGGGGTTTCCCCAGCAAATCTCCGTATCAGACGCGCCCTCTTTGAAAGCGTCCAGACTATTACCCAGGTTGATGCCGCACTTGTACATGGATAAGGGTGTTTTCATAATGCTCGCTTCCTTTGATCTAAAATTTTGTTTGGGATCATCTATCTGGGGGAAGCATACGCTGTGCAATTGCTTTTTTCAATGTGTAAAGCTATAATTCTGGATGATGAATTCTTTGTTTTGGAGGGCTGTCATGTGAAGGTTGTTCTGGTTGATGATGAACAGTGGATCGTAACCGGTCTGGCGCGCATCCTGAGCAAACAGTATCCCGGGATAGAGATTCAAGCATACACGAATCCGCAGGATGCGCTGGAAGCAATCAGCATCAGCATGCCGGATCTGTTGATTACCGATATTCGCATGCCGCAGATGAATGGCTTGAAGCTGATTGAGCAGGTGCGGGAACTGGGGCTGCGCTTCTATGCGGTGCTGACGGGGCTTGATGATATCGAGCTGGTCAAGCAGAGCGTGTGGCTCAAGGTTTCAGAGTATCTAACGAAACCCGTCAACAAAGCCGAGCTGTTCCGGCTGGTAGATCATGTGCGGGATCGATTGGCGGAGATGCAGCACAGAGCTGCGGAAGAATTGCCGGGTGTGTTGCGCCTGTGCGCGGTTTACGGCAGTGAAGACGCGGCGCTGAATGCGCTGGCAGGCGAGTACCGCACGGCGCTGGTAGTTCGCTACAGGGAGAAGCAAGCGGCGCTGCCGCCTGAGATCGCCGAGCTTTTTTCGCTTTCGGTAGAGCTGTGGAACCTGGATCAAAGCTGCTGGTTGTATTTGGCCAAACAGGCCGCGCCGAGCAGCTTGGAAACGATGCTTGAACGTGTTGAAACCATATTGAGTTTCGAGGCTGCCCCGTTTGACCCGGCGTATCTGCATCAGCAATTCGCGCATACGATGAGCGAAGGGGATGGCCAGCCATGCAACGCCGTGGCCTTGTTTTGCTCTACGCCGCCGCGGCATCTGGAAGCGGCTCAATGCCTGCTCAAGCATATGACGCCGGAAGGAAACCCGCCAATGGCGCTGGATACGTTTTGCACAGCCGTGAGCCTGCGGTTGCCATTCCGCCGTGTGGTGGAGATTGCCGATGCATGTGTACGCAATCAGACAGACGCGCAGGCGCTGGCAGATTTGCTGTGTTCACTGCCGCCGTTGGTCACGCCACATTCCGCGGACGTCCGGTTAACGATACACTGGGTACAATCCCATTATAGGGAGTCGATTACCCTTGCGCAAGCCGCGACCAATGTTTATTTACAAGCCAACTACTTTACAACGCTGTTCCGGAAGGAAATGGATGTAAGCTTTATCCAATACTTGAACGAACTGCGCGTAGATATGGCCTGCCGATTCATTCTGGATAACCCCAACGCATCGTTTGAGGAAGTGGCGCAACGTAACGGTTTTGTTTCGCTGCGGCATTTTTACACCATGTTCAAGAAGTACGCGAAGCAGACGCCGGGGAAGTATCGCCATTTTGTGCTTGAGACGGGATTTGCTCGCTGATCACAAGCCACAGGGTGCATACGGAGCCTTGCGAGGGTGCGCTTTCTAGCGTGATGCCAGCATCAGGACCATAGAACATGCGCAATCGGGTATTGACATTCAACAAACCGATGCCGCCGCGTGTATTGCTGATGGGCTGGTTAGCGGTTAAGGCTTCGTGGATTTCCTGTAGTCTTTCTGCGGTAAAACCGGCGCCATCATCTTTCACACGTAGATAGATGCCCTTTTCATATACACCGGACGAGATTTCGATACGCCCCGGTGTTTTTCGTTTTTGGAAGCCGTGCTTAATTGCATTTTCGGCAATCGGTTGCAACAAGAAGCGTGGGCAGCGAACCTGTGCGATGTCTTCCGGTACAGGGTCGATGGTGAACGTCAGGTTGCCGTTCATGCGCATCGCCTGCAATTGCAGGTATAGCTGCACATGTTCAAGCTCGGTACGTACTTCGCCGGTGGAAGTGGCGTCGCTGATGCTTAGATGAAGCATGCGGCCGAGCGCATAAAGCATATCGGCGACTGGTTCATCATCGTTGCTCTCGGCCATCATCCGAAGGTTTTCCAGGGTGTTGTAGATGAAGTGCGGTTGGATTTGCGCGGCAAGCATATCATAAGCGGCGCGTTGGGACGCCATCACTTCTTCCTCGTTGAGGCGTGTCAACTCTGTGATGCGGCGCAGCATGGTATTGATGGATTCGGACAAGCTGGCGATTTCATCATTCCCGCGAACCGTCACAGCCAATTGAGCGGAGCGTTTGCCTAAATTGTTGAGTTCCAATGATTCACAGTCATGAGACAGCTGCACGACGCGCAGCGCAATCCCCTTGACAAAGGTGATATAGGAGATAAAAACACTGCCAACAACCAGCACAAGGCACAAGAGCAGTATCAGCAGCAGCCGGTTCCATGGCAGCTGTACATTGCCCAGTTGTTGATAGGAAACAAACATGATGGGCAGCGTTTCACTGCGGATAACATAGCCGACCTGTTGATCATTAAGTGCCGTATAGCCCTCAACACCGTTCTTTGCCAGCTTCGTAAACAGTTCATGCTGCCAGGGCATCAGCGCTTCGGGAACAAACATGAGCGTGTGATCCGTAGAGAAAACGGCAGCATTTTGCTTCAGGATCGAACTGACATAATAGGTGGACTCCGTAATAATGCTGGGCGATGGGGTAAACCAAAGCACCGCCTGCTGGGATTGGAACCCGGTAAACTGATAGTAAAAGAACACCTGAGGATGATACGGATCGCTCAAATCAAACGCCCACATCCGGTTTTTACCGCGAAAATGCGTTACCAAACGCGCAGTGTCGATATCTTCCAGAGTCGTCTGTGGTAGTATCCGGATATCGTGCGTGGGCAGGTATCGGTTGTAGGCATACATCAGCAGATGATAGATGTGTGCCTGATAGAATGCTTCCTGTGCTTCGCCCGGCTCCATCGCTACATATTCGCGTACGTATTTGTTACCCGAAAACGTATTGGCCATCGATTCCAACTGCCGGATGCTCGTATCCAGCTCTTGAATTATATAGCGGCAATACTGGTAAGATGCAACGGCCGTATCGTTCCGGCTTTCCTCTGTAAGCTGATTGACAATCAGGACTGTGCATAAAAATACGGGCACGATGATCATGATGATCTGCGTCGTGATCGCTTTTGTTCGTATCCCAAGATGCTGCCATTGCTTCCTGAGCGCAAATGTCAACGGAAATCCCCCTTGCTGCAAGTAGTGTGTGCTTTGCATAGGCACTGTGAAAGTGAACATCAGAGATATGCGCATCACAACCAAAGAAATCATCATTGACCCGACGTTTCCTGATTGGCTAAGATTATACCACAAAGCACATGATTTTGGAGCGGTGCAAGAATGGATGGGAGCGAATTACATGAAATCATCGCGACTCGTCGCCAGGGATAGTTTGCGACACGGCATACCAGAGAAGTACAAACTTTTTCTGATGTTGTTACCTTTTCTGGTACTGGTATTGATTTTCTCGTACCTTCCACTGTTAGGCTGGCGATATGCGTTCTATATTTTCAAGCCCGGTTTTTCTTTGGAGCAATCCCAGTTTGTTGGCTGGTATTGGTTTGAATCTATTGTTTCCAATAGCTATCAAGTGGCGGAAATCAAGCGCGTAATCGTAAACACGCTGGCAATCTCGGGACTGGGTCTGTTGGTGAACTGCATTGCGCCCATCTTTGCCATTTTGCTCAATGAGATTCGCTGCCGCAAATTCCGTACAAGCGTACAGGTATTGACGACACTGCCTAACTTTATCTCATGGGTGCTGGTGTACGCGGTGGCGTTTGCGCTTCTCAATGTGAATAACGGGATGGTCAATCAGGCGTTGCTGGCATTGGGTTGGATTGATAAACCCCTGAATATACTGGCGTCCAGCAAAAATGTATGGCTTACCATGACGCTCTGGTCCATGTGGAAAGGGCTCGGGTGGAGCGCCATACTTTACCTTGCAGCCATTGCTGGGATTGATCAGGAGCTGTATGAAGCCGCCAAGGTGGATGGCGCCAGCCGCTTCCAGCAGACGCTGCACATCACACTGCCGGGCATCGCGCCAACATTTCTCGTGTTGCTGGTGATGGCCATAGCGAATTTGCTTAACAACGGCATGGATCAATACTACGTGTTCCAAAACGCCATCAACAAATCAAGTATCGAGGTTCTGGATTTGTACGTATACAACATATCGATCCTGGGAGGCAGTTTCTCCTTTGGCACAACGGTATCCATGCTTAAGTCCATCATCAGTTTGGGATTGTTGCTGGTGGCAAACGGCGCGGCCAAGATCATCCGCGGTTCCTCCATTTTTTAGCAGGAAGGAGAAGTATGATGCACACAAAACGTACGATTCCCGCAAACCGACTCAAAAGGAACAGAACCTCCATAGGCGCGTTTGCGTTTCATTTGATCAACTATACGTTCTTCTTCCTGTTTACGTTGTTATGCATTTACCCGTTCTACTATATTTTCATCAACACCATATCAGACAATCAGTTGACAGCGCGGGGACTGGTTACGCTTTACCCAATTGGGATTCATTTTGAGAACTACGTTCAGGTCATGAAAATACCGGGACTATCTACGGCGGCGCTGGTATCCGTTGGCCGTACAGTGCTGGGCACAATGCTCACTGTGTTTGCATCGGCGTTTGTCAGCTATCTGGTGACCAAACAGAAAATGTGGATGCGCAGCTTCTGGTATCGTTTCATTGTGATTACGATGTACTTTAACGCGGGGATTATCCCCTGGTACATCCTGATGATGAACCTGGGGCTTACCAATAACTTTTTCGCCTATGTTCTGCCCGGCATTGTATCGCCGTTTTGCGTAGTGCTGGTGAAAACTTATATCGAATCAATCCCATCGGCAATGGAAGAAAGCGCGCAGATCGATTCCGCTGGGTACTGGGTGCGCTTCACGCGTATCATCCTGCCGCTGTGCCTGCCGATTCTGGCTACGGTAACGGTGTTTTCCGCCGTATGGCAATGGAACATGTTTCAGGATACGCTGTTTTTAATGACGGATCGCAAGCTGTATACGCTGCAATTTGTCCTGTACCGCTATATCAATCAATCGACCGCGTTGGCGACCATAATCAAAAATACGCAAGGCGCCGTAACCATTGACTTGAGCGCTGTGCAGACGCCTACCTCTGTACGGATGACCGTTACGATGATCGTCGTGGCGCCGATACTGTTTGTATACCCGTTCTTCCAGCGGTATTTTGTGGGCGGTATTATGATCGGCGCGGTAAAAGGGTAATGCAACGGGTTTACCCGTTCATTGGATAAGAAAGGAAGGATACCATGAAAACGAAAAAGTACCTATCTCTGTTGATGGCACTTGTCATGGCGCTGGGCGTTATGCTGCCGGTCACATCGCTGGCCAGTACGGCGCACGATGAGTACTGGGAAATCCAAATCTATTCGGAACTGGCAAACTACTCCGGCCTACAGACCGGCTGGCTTGCCAAATTGCTGAAGGACAAGTTCAACGTTGGCTTTAACATCATCTCCAGCACAGAGGGCGGCAGTGACCGCTTCGCTACACAGATGATCTCCGGCGATCTGGGCGATTTGGTATTCCTCAGCGAGAGCAATTCGCAGGAACACTTGCAAAAAGCCATTGACGCCGGCCTGATACTGGACATGGCTGCCGATGGCCTGCTGGATACCTACGCCCCTAACATTGCCGAGAACTATCCGCTGGTGCTCTATAGAGCGCGGCAACAGTTTGGCGATGGTGAGAAAGTGTATGCGCTGGGCGCGCAGGCCGTGCCGACAACGCAGAAGCTGGAAATCGACGGCGGAACAGATTCCTGGTGGGGCCCCTATGGCCGTTGGGATTTGTATGCGCAGCTTGGCTATCCGGAAATCAATGACATTGAGGACCTTATTCCCGTGTTTCAGGCGATGCATGACCTGGAACCCGTTAACAAGGACGGGGAATCCGTATATGCTATGAGCCTGTGGAAGGATTGGGACGGCGCCAATATGATGGCGGGCGGCGCTTTCTTCGCTATTTTCGGGTGGGATGCCTATCAGTACATGCTGGCACATGCCACCGAAGATATCATGGCGGATATGCTGGAGGATAACGGCATCTATCTGCGCACGCTGAAATTCTATTATGACCTGAATCAGCTTGGACTCTTGGATCCTGATTCCATTACGCAGACTTTCTCCGAGGTTACCACCAAGGAGCAGACGGGTCGCGTTCTGTTTAACTGGTTTAACCCCATTAAAACCAACTTCAACACGCAGGAGCGGTTGAGCGAAGGCAAGGCCATGTTGCTGCTTCCGATGACCAGCCAAACAAACTATGGTTATACCGCCAAACCCTACGGCTACCCCCGTACGGTTTCCATCGGCGCGAATTGTAAGTATCCGGAACGCGCGATGGAGATCATCAGCTGGGTGTTCTCCGATGAGGGCATGATGGAACTCTACAATGGACCCAAAGACGTCATCTGGACATACAACGAAGCGGGCGAGCCTGTTTTCACAGAGCTTGGCTGGGAAACCTATTATGACCAGATGTTTGAGATGCCCGAAGAGTTTGGCGGCGGCACCTTCTTTGAAGGTTCCAACAAGGGCTTCTATACCACCCCCAATGAGAACTTCACCTTGGCATCGACCGGCTATCCGACCATCCACAGGTTATGGCCCAGCGTGCTCAATAAGGACATGGCGCCCATCGTGCAGGATTGGAGCGATCACATGGGCGGCGCGCTTACGAGCATCCAGGCGCTGCAAAATCGCGGCAACATCCTGACGACCGTCAACCAGGCGGTGTTCTCGACTGAGCCGACAATCATGATGGACGAGATGCTGCAGCAGAAATTCAACCAGATTGGCACAGTAATCGTGCAATACAGCTGGAAGATGGTTTATGCGGCGGATGATGCTGAGTTCAACATGCTTCAGGCGGAAATGATTGAAAAGGCCAAAGGCCTGGGTTATGACGAAGTACTGGCTTATAACAAACTGCTGGTAGAACAGGTCTACCGTGCCCGTAAGGATATGCTGGAACAAATCGGCGATTAACACGCTGATGACTTGATACCCTCCACTTCTTCTCCCGCCGCCTGTTGCGGCGGGAGAAGATTTCATGCAAGGAGAATTATGCAAAAGTGGTTTCATGAGGATCCCTCCGTGCTGCATGCCGGAACGGAAAAGAACCATTGCTATGCCATCCCGTTTGATCCGCGGGAGGATTGTTTTTCGCCGCGGGAGAACTCTTCGCGTATGGTTTTGCTGAACGGCGTTTGGGCTTTCAGCGGCTTTCAAAGCTTGGAAGACGTGCCCGAGAATTGGGTTAACATGCCGCTTTCCGGTTTCATGCCGGTGCCTGGCAATTGGGAACTGAACGGATTCCTGAAACCGATGTATACAAATATCCGCTATCCGTTTCCCTACGACCCGCCGTTTGTGCCGCGCGAAAACCCCGCGGGCGTATACCGGCATACCTTTCATGCGGATCTATCCCAAAGGATGCGCTGGATGCTGCACTTTGAAGGGGTGGATAGCTGCTTTTACCTGTACCTGAACGGGCTTTTCGTGGGCTACAGTCAAGTAACACACAACACCAGCGTGTTTGATGCGACACCTTACTTGCGGCAGGGCGAGAACACGCTGTCGCTGCTGGTGCTCAAGTGGTGTGATGGCAGCTATTTGGAAGATCAGGACAAATGGCGCATGTCGGGCATTATTCGGGATGTTTACTTTTTGAAGCGTCCTGTGCAGCATATCCAAGACCATCAGGTATCAACACGTTTCGTGCGTGATGGCGTGGATATCACCGTGCGCGTTGATGCACAATGCGACGTTGCGCTGTCGCTGTTTGATCCACACCGTAATTTCATCGGCCGTGCCGAAACCAAGCAGGGGCAGGCGGTTTTCCATGTGCCTTCGCCCGTTTTGTGGAACGCGGAAAACCCTGCGCTGTACCATCTGGTGCTGGCGACGCAGGAAGAGCAGATTGGCGAGCGGGTAGGCTTGCGTGCGGTGAGCGTGCAAAACGGGGTTTTAATGCTCAATGGCATGCCCATTAAACTGCGTGGTGTGAATCGACACGAAAGCGATCCGCGCACGGGCGCTTGCATTAATCGCGAACAGGCACTGGCGGATTTGCTGCTGATGAAACAACACAATATCAACACCATCCGTACGGCGCACTATCCGCCTGCGCCGATATTCTTGCAGCTGTGCGATACGCTGGGTTTCTATGTGATTGATGAAGCCGATGTCGAATCGCATGGCTGTGTGGAGGCATCGCTGACAACGGATGACCATTTTGATTACTCCGGCATTGCCTTGCTTGCCA
Organism: Clostridiales bacterium Firm_11; assembly: GCA_001604105.1. Taxonomy (GTDB): domain Bacteria; phylum Bacillota; class Clostridia; order Christensenellales; family Aristaeellaceae; genus CAXXOK01. The sequence goes on along the minus strand of LVAQ01000024.1, from coordinate 50,649 downwards.
ACCGCCCGGAATATGAGGAATCCATCCGTGACCGCATCGTGGGAATGGTTGCCCGTGACCGCAACAGGGCATGCGTGCTGTTTTGGTCGCTTGGTAATGAAAGCGGGTACAGCGAGGCGTTTGAGCGTATCGCCAGGCAGGTTAAGCAGCTGGATGCGGAGCGGTTGGTGCATTACCAGAGCCTTCATTTGCTCAAAGGCGCGCCGATACCGGATGATGGGCCGGATGTGCTGGATGTGGTTTCAGAAATGTACCCATCACCGGAATGGGTGGATGCGTTTTTACTAAAAACTACGGAAACACGCCCGCTGTTGCTGTGTGAATACAGCCATGCCATGGGCAATGGTCCCGGCGATCTGGAGGCGTATTGGCAGCGCATCAATCAGGAGACGCGTTTGGCGGGCGGTTGTGTTTGGGAGTGGTGCGACCATGGCATTGCCAACGGGCTGCGCGATGATGGACAGACCCGTTACGCATATGGCGGCGATTTTGACGAGCCGATTCACGATGGCAACTTCTGTCTGGATGGTCTGGTATACCCGGATCGTAAACCGCATACGGGACTCAAGGAACTGAAGAACATCTATTGTCCGGTGCATGCGGCTCCGGTTGAGGGACATTCGGGCACGTTTCGCTTGACAAACCGCCTGTCCTTCACGCGCGCGGAGGATGAGATTACCTGTCGATACGAGCTTACCAGCATGGGCATGGTGCAAAAAACCGGCGAGGTATCGCTTTGTCTGCCGCCGCTGGGCACACAGGAAATCACGCTGCCAGCGCTGCAAGCCGCGGGCGGAGAGGGTATGTATGTGCGGTTTTTGTATCTGGCGCGACAGGCAAACCGTTGGCAGCAGCAAGGGGATCCGTTGGGGTTTGATCAAATCGCCCTGATGCCGCAAATAAACCCGTATACCATCGTGGCATCGGGGAATGCTCCGCAGGCAAAGCGGGACGATGCGGGCATCACGATCACCGGGGATGGGTTTGTGTACAGCATCGATGGAAAAACCGGATTGTTCAGGTCATGGCAAATCGGCGGGCAGGCGTTGCTGACGCAACCGATGGCGTACAACACCTATCGAGCGCCGACGGATAACGATGCTAACATCCGTAAAGAATGGGATCGCTTCCACTTGTATTCGCTGACGCCTAGGGTTTATCAAATGGATGTATCCCGGGATGCGGGGGCTGTACGGGTAGAAACATCGTTGTCGCTGGGGTGGTTGAGCCACCATCCAACACTGCGGCTTCAGACAATTGTTACGGTTTCTGGGAATGGAGAGGTGGCGATGTCCATACGCGCCACGGTGGAGGAGAAACATCCGCCGCTGCCACGCTTTGGCATTCGACTTTTCCTTCCACAAACCATGGAACAGGTGACGTATTTAGGATACGGCCCGTTTGAAAGCTATTCGGATAAGCGGAAGGCCAGTTACTTTGGTCAGTTTTGCGCAACGGTGTGGGATTTGCATGAGGATTATATTCGCCCGCAGGAGAATGGTTCACATTTCGGCTGCCACCGCCTCATGCTGTCCGACGGAGAACGCTCTGTACGCGTAAACGCCGGAAGCGAACCGTTTTCTTTCAATGCATCGCACTTTACCCAGGAAGAATTAACCCAAAAAAGGCACAACGATGCGTTGATACCCTCCAACGATACCATATTATGCCTGGATTACAGGCAGGCAGGCATTGGTTCCGCCAGTTGCGGCCCCACGCTCGCGCCGGAACACCAGATTAATGAAAAACAATGGAGCTGGGATATTTGCCTGCATCCCTCCATCCATACGCAGGAAGGTGGAACACGGTAATGAGTATCGATCAACGATTGGTTCAAATCACACCGCACGAGCGGCAGGTTCGTTTTCAACAGGTTGAGTTTTACGCGTTTATCCACTTTACGGTCAATACCTTTACGGATATGGAATGGGGAGATGGAAGCGAAAAACCAGCGATCTTCAATCCTACGCGGCTTGATGCCCGGCAGTGGGTGACTGCCGTCAAGGATGCCGGTATGAAGGGAATGGTACTCACATGCAAACACCATGACGGTTTCTGCCTATGGCCAAGCCGTTATACGGAGCACACGGTGGCAGCCAGCCCGTTTCGGGATGGCAGGGGCGATGTGGTGCTTGAGGTTTCGGATGCTTGCCGTGAGGCAGGGTTGAAGTTTGGGGTATACCTTTCGCCGTGGGATCGCCACAGCGCTTTATACGGGCAAGGAAAGCCCTATGATGATTACTTTGTCAATCAGCTGACGGAACTACTATCAAACTATGGCGATGTGTTTGAAGTTTGGTTTGACGGCGCGTGTGCCGAGGGTGCGAATGGCAAGAAACAGGTGTATGACTGGCAACGGTACTATGATAGCATCCGCCGCCTGCAGCCAGGCGCGTGCATCAGCGTTTGCGGACCGGATGTGCGTTGGTGTGGCAATGAAGCGGGGGATACCCGTGAATCCGAGTGGAGCGTAGTGCCACGCCGTATGATGGATACCGAGAAAATTGCGGATGCAAGCCAGCAAAGCGATACAGCAGAATTTCGCCGCCGCAGGCTCAGCGCGCATGACCGCGATCTGGGCAGCCGCAAAGCGCTTGCCGATGAACCGGAGCTTATCTGGTATCCGGCGGAGGTTAATACGTCAATCCGCCCCGGCTGGTTTTACCATGCCAATGAGGATGGGCAGGTGCGTTCGCTCAAGGAGCTAATCCACATATATGAACATTCCGTAGGCGGAAACGCAACCTTTTTGCTGAACATACCCCCAACACAGGAGGGGTTACTGCATGAACATGATGTTGCGCGCCTGCGGGAGTTTGGCGCTTACCTTGCAGACGCATATGGAACCAATCTGCTCCAGGCGAGTGACGCTACGCTATCGGCCAATTCACATGTTGACGGACATGAAATCGCAAAGGTTATAGACGAGGATGACAGTTCGTTTTTCATACCGTCAGAGGATACGGATTTGGTGGAAATCATCGCAAGATGGCCGTCAGCAAAACGTATACGTTACATTGTGATTCAAGAAAACATTCGCATGAGTCAACGCGTGGAGCGGTTTGTGATTGATGTGGAGGTTGAGGGCAACTGGGTGCCGACGTATCTGGGGACTGTGATTGGGTACAAAAAAATTGCTGCGCTGGATCATGTGATCGCTTCGGCTGTGCGTATTCGGATACTGGATGCCCGCATGGCGCCAACGGTTTCATTCATAGGAATTTACCAGTGAAGCGGGATGCTGCGTTTAGCGAATCATGAACTTGCGCGAAGCCTAATGGCGATTTGCGGCGCATTTGCGGCGTTGGGCAAGTGCAGGAGGCGGGGAAGTAGTAGCGATGCTATCGGTCGATTTTTCCGCTTACCGTTGAAGCGGGCGTCACCGAAAGAAACCCATAGCGCATTAGCGCCGTGGGTTTTTTCGTTGCCATAGCCAGCCTGCCGTGGCATGGCGTGATACGCACCTATACCAGAGATTGATGCGCAAAACTCGCAGGATGCTGTTGCTGATAATACTTGAATACTGCAATCGTGGGAGAGCCTGCCGGATGTGTTAAAGAAATTGCGTTTTCAATACTTGATAATTACGGTACAATGATAGTGGAAGGCTCTGTGCATGTTTTCCTGATATCGTTCGAATGCATGACTATAGGTGAGGCAGCATGCCCGTTACCATCACCTTTTGCTGGTCTCCCTATCCGATAAACCACCCCCGTTTTAAACTTGCGAATAAAGGAGTGATTTACCATGGGAAGTAAGGAGATTATGAATTCCCCCGAGAAAGTTCGTTGGAGTACCTTCTTAAAAGATGTTTTCATTTGTTCATTGGGCGCTTACGGAGGCCCTGAAGCGCATTACGGTGTGTTTACGGATCAAATGGTTATAAAGAAGAAATACCTAACGGAAGAGGAACTGGTAGAGCTCATCGCCCTGACTGGAATACTGCCTGGCCCAAGCAGTACACAAACGATTGTGAGTATTGGATACAAGATGGGCGGTCCGTTGCTGGCATTTTTGACATTGCTGACATGGGCATTGCCGGTGCTTGTAGTCATGACGCTGCTTTCGTTTCTGGGCGTTTTCCTGGAAGGGCTCAACATATCGCTGGGCGTGCTTCGGTACATTGGGCCGATGGCTGTGGGCTTCATTGTTCTGGCCGCGCTCAGGATTGGCCGCAAGGTTATCAAGGACAGAATCACTTTGCTGCTCTTTCTTTTTGGTGGTATCATTACGTATTTTGTGCGCGACGCGTGGATATACCCGCTTGTATTGATAGCAGGCGGAGCTGTGAGCATCCTGACTTCAAAAGAGAAAAATGTCTGGAATCGTGTACGATTAGACCCTCCCTGGAGATACTTAATCGCGTTTGCGGTGATTGCGTTTAGCAGCCTTCTGCTTACGCTGATATGGGACAATAGAATCCTTCACATATTTGAAAGCTTTTATCGCTATGGCTACCTAGTGATCGGAGGTGGCCAAGTTGTTGTTCCAATGATGTACAGCGAACTGGTGGAAGTCAATCAGTATATGACAAACCAGGAGTTTTTAACCGGGTTTGGGCTTGTACAGGGTTTGCCGGGACCAATGTTCAGCTTTAGCGCTTATGCGGGCGGATTGGCCGCGCGCGGGGGAAGCATACTGATGCAGGTGATGGGAGCGGCTGCCGCAGGTATTGGGATCTTCCTGCCGGGCGTTCTTTTGATTTTCTTTGTCTACCCCATTTGGGAGAAGCTTAAGACCATTGAAGGAATCAACATCTCATTGCGAGGAATTATCGCCGTTGCGGGTGGATTGATTGCGGTAGCTGGAATCATTCTGATGCAAAAAAGCGGTATTGCGCTGGATAATCTCTTGGTTATGATTATTACGGTTGTACTGTTATCAACAAAGAAAATACCCGCACCGTTGATTGTTGCGGCTGTAATTGGTGCCGGATTCATTTTATAGACATCTGGAAACACGCTGCTTGAGTTTATCCACGCCGATCAGCTTCCCGCGTAACTGGAAAGCAGTAAAGTACAGCCTTTTCATGCAAGCTGCATAAACGGTCGCTTTGCGGCCGCCTGTGAAGAACAGTCATCATTTTTCCGCCATCACGGTAACGGCCGGAAAGCAGAGATCTGCTTTCCGGCCGTTGCCGATTCTGCCGTTCTACGCAGTTGGGTATTTGCACATTATTCAGAACAGACGCGTTTCGATTCAGAAGCTGTAGAATTGACAATACGAATCGCTACTTGATCGTCACATAGAAATATGATAAGTTATTTGCTTCCAGAACTTCATCAATGAAATCATCGCAATCCACATAGAAGATAATCAGATATAAGCCCTTCTGTGCGGGGGCGAAGCTGAACTGACTGTTGCCGTCAAACACTTCCGTATTCGCCGCGACTGCGTCATGGCCGCCATAGCCGAGTACCTTATCATCAACAAACCACTTGATATTGAAGTTGGTGTCGGTTGCGCGCTGGCCTTGATTCTTAATGCTCGAATCAAATTGGATATTGTACCCGACTGTTCTTGATTGTTCATCGGTTAAGCAAATGATATCGCCTGCCACCAAATCGGGAAGCGGTGTAGATGCATCAGGCATGGCAGAGTAGTCGTTTTGTGGCGTGCTGGTTGTTCCGGCTGCATTATTCTCGTCATAGTTGAACGAATCATCGGGCAGGAAGTTGGGGTATTGCTCGCCCTGCCGACAGATATAGAAAGATGAACAGATATCGTTGAATGCAAATCCATCCAGATTCCATTGAGTTTCAGTTCCGAGAGCCAGATAGTAATCCTCATAGTACTCATGCGGGTACAAAACGACCAACGCGTCATGATTGTGGATGCTGATGCTTGACAAATCATCGTTCGGGAAGCCCAGATCGTTTACAATACTTGCGGTGTCTCCAATGTAGAGGTTTGCGATCCAGCCTTGCGCGTCCAGATCGCCATAGAATGTCACATCACAGTTTGGGTCGGCATATGCCGAAAGGCGCCACGAGGTAGCTCCAGCCATGGCAGGCATAGCTGCTTGCAGCAATAGAACAAGGCAGCATATCAACACCATACAGAACACACGAATCAGCCGCATCATGAAAAACCCTCCTTTTCATACCACGGCAGTGTTCAAGCATTTAGGCAGAAATGTAAGGCAAGGTTATGCAGCTACTGTCAAACGACCAATGGACAATGGAGTTTGGATCAGCATTGTATCAGTGGCTTATCGGTTCTGCTCATTGTTCTGTAGTGCTTCGTATCACTCTTGATAATACAATCATAAGTTTTGCAACGTGAAATGTCAATGCAAACATTGATAGCCACCATTATGCGAGAAAACCAAACGGGAACACATGTCTTTTCTTGTTGTACCGTAGGTTAGCTGGAACGTTAAGCGCTAAAGGTGGGGATTTTCATGCAGGTGTGTATATTTGCCGAAGATGGTATAGGAGGCGATGGGATAATTTTTGTGTTCATTGGTGATGAGAGGGGCATTCCGTGAAGAGCACATTCAAACCATTAACACATCAGAATGATACCATGATCGTGAGTTATCCCGTAGAAACAGTATATAATGCTGCCGTATGTGCTGCGAATTTTGAGGGCTTTTCATCAGGGATGAGAACAGTATGCCTCGCAGACTTATCATGAATACAAGAGTTTCATTCTTTTCATGGGGGGCAACTTAAACGTACAGGGATCACCATCGGAATTTGGAACAAAATGGCAATCTCTTCACAACACAAACCCGTAGCAGAGTCACAGGGCTTTTGCGCAGGTAACAGCCGGAATCAAAGCGAGAAAGAATATCAACAGATTAGGTAAGTACGCCGCTAAAACCATGGTGTATCACCTACGCCGCAAAGCAGTATGCTGCGGTATCGCAATAAAACAAACACCACCTACCGACAAGATTTCTCTTATCAATAGGTGGTATCTGTTATGGCACAGTTACTATCTATTAATAAACTACACACCCTAAACTCTCGATAATCGTTAAAAGACAGTAATCGTTAAACTACTAAACGTTTGCTTCGGGAATTAAGTATTCATCTGCTTTCACAAGTTCTATGCATGTGACTCCGACCATACACGAGAATTCACCTGTTTTCTCATTACAGTTAGCATGGGAAAAGTATTCCCGTCGCGGCAGTTGGACGGATGAGATGAAAAGCAAGGCGAAGGATGCAGCAAAGAGGCGGCTTGGCAATGGCTAACATTCGGGGCATTCCCGCTCTGGCACTGATCGTGTCCGCTCAGGTGAAGGGTACGACGGTCAGGCGGCGGGTGGCAGCTTACGCTCGGGCATCGACCGACAGCGACGAGCAGCATTCCAATGCTTGCCCGGCGTAACAGAGCTGTCTGCTCAGCGTACAGTCCTTGCATTGATCACAAAAGGCGGCAAGCGTTTCCCCATGGATGCCTTCCAACGAGTAGTCTGCAAAATGGATGTCCTTGGCATCGCGCAGGAAGAGCCAGTATTGGTTTTCATCGTTGGGGAAGAATGCGTTCTGTATACCAGGCGCTAGGTCTATCATGCGCCCCTTCAGGCTAAGGTTGGCGCTTTTCGTTAGGCGGAAAGAAAAGTGACGCATGCTCACGTCCTGCACGGATTGGTTTTCGCCAATAACAGCGATGGCGTTTTCTCCCGTACAGGCTACATTTTGGATGCGGATATGCCGAATGCTGACCTGAAAGCGAGGGGACGGTGGCGCGTCGAAATAATTGGGGTTATCGTGCCGGTTGGCCATCAGGCAAATCGGTTCGCCGTTTCCCCACCAGTTGCCGGCATAGATGCGCGTATCCAGTCGTAGATTGGCAAGCAACACGTTTTCAACCAGTCCGGTTCCACTGCTGGCCATGATGACCAACCCGCGGTTGCTTTGCGTGATCACACAGTTGCTGATGACCACGTCGCGCACGATGCTGTGCATATAACCGATGGAGATCGCCTTTGACGCTGAGCGAAGCACGCAATCGGATACGGTTATGCGTTGGCAGGGTTTATCCCAGTTTGTAAGGCATGTCAACGCAATGCAATCATCCCCGGTGCTGATGTGGCAGCCGCGCACGCTCACATCCTCGCAGCAGCAGAAGTGCATCCCGTCGTTGTTGGGGATCAGCAGCGAGTTATCGATCGTCAGGTCGGTAATGCGCACATCCGTACACTCGATAAAGGACATCGTCCAACTTGGCGCGTTGCGAATCTCGATATCTTTGATGACAACATGCCTGCAACGCAGAAAAAACATGGGTTGATTAGGGCGGGCATCAAAGGCTCGTGTACACTCGCTTTCCTGTGAAGGGGTCATTGGCATGAGCGTATCCGGCACGCAAGGTTGATTCATATGAAAAAACGCATCGCCATTCAAGTCAATGAAACCATGGCCGCTGATTAGGATATCCTGTTGATCCATGCAAAACAGGAACGACCGTACGTCGCCCATTTCATTATGGCGATACCCAATGCTGGGATAATCTCGCATATCGCCGGAAGCCTTCAGCACAGCGCCTTTCTCAAGATACAGGGAGGCTCCCTTAAGGTTCAGGGTGCCGCAAACATAGGTGCCTGCGGGGATGAGCACCGTGCCGTGTGTGGCATCGGCTTTGTCGATCGCGGCCTGTACTGCCGCCGTTGCAATGTGGTTGGTCTGCGCGCCTTCATCCAAAATCGAATAATACATCATTCGTTACCCCTTGTTTCATTGATGTGGGAAGATTGCTTGGCAATGTCGTAAACCGAGCGAACGCGGATGTTTTCCATGGTACCTGAGCAAACTTTCACGCGCCACTCGCCGCCGTTCATGTCAAACACATTGTCCTCTAAAACCAGTGTTCCGTCCTGATTCGTCACTTCCACGCATTGCGCGTAGGCATCAGCAGACACAAGAACCGTATCTGCCTCCACGGTGCAAGTCAGGTGCGGGTCAAGGAAGCGAAAGTATTTGGGCATCGTGAACAGCACGCTTCCCTGTGATACGGTCTGGCCGTTTGCCACAAACCCATAGCTCACATAAGCGCTACGTTCATCGATATCCGGAAACGCAACCTTCTTAAGCCACAATCCGGAAAGCGGTGGCACCGTCACCGCCCGCGCATCGGACTGAAGAATGTTGCTCATCGGATCGCGCAGTTCCCATCGTACTTCGCCGGAAACTGGCGCACAGGTTTCGTTGGCTACATGCAGGCGAATCGACTTCTCGATCGGATAAGGTTGCGACACGCAGAATGGACGCTGGTTAAGCTCGCCCATTTCCTCACAGGAAATCATCACAGGCGCAAACGCTCGTTTCTCTATATAGTGTAGCGCTTTGGGGCGGCCGAAGTAATCGATGCCAGCCCATGAAGCCGCCGGCCAAATATCATTGAGTTGCCAGACAAGCGTGCCCATACATTGGCCGCGATGCCGCCTGAAATGCTCGATGCCGTACCGAATGCTAACTGCCTGCAAAAGCTGTGAAGCATACACAACGTGTTCAAAACACCCCGGGTACAGGTAATACTGGGCAAGATAGCCAAGTATTTTGCCGTTTGCCGCCGCATTGCGCTGATGCATCTCCATCACGCGTGAGAAAATGTTACGGTCTTCAGGGCGCGTAAAGGTACGGATCGTATTCAAGCACGGAAAGGATTGAAAACCAAACTCGCTCAGGTAGCGACAGAAATGCTCGCGGAACGCCGAAAACGGCTTGCCGCCATGCCAAACGTCCCAATAGTGCGAGTCGCCTTCATCCTCTGCGCAGGTGCGTTCATAGTTGCCTCCGGATGATGGGGAGGACGGCCAGAAAAACACATCCGGACATTCGCGCGCCATCAGTTTTGGGATGCTATGCTCAAACAGGCGGATGTAATCGTAACGCTGCTTTTCGCTCACACCCCAGGTGTTATCCGCAATCTGCATTTCCACCTCATTGTTGCCACACCACAGGCAAAGGCAGGCGTGGTGCCGGATGCGGCGCGCATTGTCGCGAAGCTCGCACAGCACATTCTCTTCAAACGCGTCATCCAGCTCGTAGGCGGCACAGGAAAACATTGCGTCCTGCCAAACCATCAGCCCAAGTTCATCGCAGGCATCGTAGAAGAAGTCATCGGGATAGTAGCCACCGCCCCATACGCGGATCGTGTTGTGATGGGCATCGTGAGCCATGCTCAGAAGGCGGCGCGTGCGTTCCGGCGTGATGCGCGAGAGCAGGTTGTCTTCCGGAATGTAGTTAGCGCCCATGGCGAACACTTCCACCCCGTTGACGCGCTGCGCAAATCGCTTTCCGTACGCATCCGCATCCGTACAAACGTCCAACGTGCGCAAACCGATGCGGCGACGCCAGCACGCAAGCTGCAAGCCGTTCGCATCCCGCAGCACCACAGTTGCCCAGTACAGGGGTTGTTCACCGTAACCGTTTGGCCACCAGAGTTCGGGCCGAGGGATGGTTACTGTCATATCCTCGCCGACATACGTCGTTCCGTCCGCCGCTTGAAGCATGCATCCAAGATGGTCGCTCGCGCGCATACCCAAAACATGCGGCGTGAAGGTGACCTTGACTTGCAAACCATTGTTTTCGCGGATATGCTCCTGATGAATCAGGACATCCGCAATCCTTATTCCGGAACCGATGGTAAGCGTAACGCTCCGGAAGATCCCGGCGTCGGGCAGGCGTGGCCCCCAATCCCACCCGAACATGCAATGTGCTTTGCGTATGTGCGGAAAACCCACCATTGCATCCGTTATCCCTCCGGCGTGGATATGCGCGTCCTTCTCGGCGATGTATTGGGTGGGGGAGTAGATATGCACCACTAGTCGATTAAGACCCTCCTGCAATGCGGACAAGGCGTCAAAGCGCCATGTGCGGTGCATGTTGTCGGCTATTCCTAAAACACGCCCATTCAAGCTGATCTCCGCAAGCGTATCGATACCTTCAAAACACAGCTGCGCAACAGGCGCTTGCAGCTGTTCCCGAGAAATCTCAAATTCGCGTAAGAACGCAAAGTCATGTTCCATTAGCGGAAGCACCGCCAGCTCATTATCCTGATCATAGGGGTCAGGTATGCGGCCAAGCGCCAACAGGCAGCTGTAGACGCTGCCGGGAACCTCGCAGGGCATCCAGCAAGGATGCGTCTGGGCGGCATCGCATATGCACATTGACCAAGGGCCATTCAAATCGATCATTGTCTTCTCCTTGTCAGCCCTTGACGGCGCCGTCCGAAAAGCCTTTATAGATGTATTTTTGCATCAGGATGAAACCCAGGAACATCGGCAGGCTGATGATCAGCACACCGGCGGCGATGTTATTCCATTCCGATGAATACACGCCGATAAAGTTATACAGCACCGTAGACATGACCGGTTGCTTGCGTATGTTGCCAAGGTACAGTGACGACGTATAGAAATCATTGTAGATCGCAATGGTCTTGAGGATACAGGCGGTTGTAATAGCGGGTTTCATCGCAGGCAGCAGGATGGAGAAGTAAATGCGAGGGTAGGAGCATCCTTCCAGCATTGCGGATTCATCCAGCGAGCAGGACACCTGATCAAAATACTGTTTATACAGGTACAGGCTGATGATATCCACGCCCGAGTAGAGAATCACAATGCTGATGAGCTTATTGGTCAGTTGCAGCGAAGCAAAATCCCGGTAGATGATCAAATGGACGATCACGCTGGGCACAAACGAAGCGATGGTATAAAACCTGTCGATGGTCGCCTTGCCACGAAACGAGAATCGGGAGAAAACATAGGCGACCATGGTGCATAGGAATGTGGAAATGACACACGCCAGCACGATCATCATGCCTGTGTTAAAGAACGCTTGCAAAATGTTGCCTTCACGCACAACGGTGATGATGTTGGCGAAGTTCAAGAAGCTTACAGGCGGCGACATGCTTGATGTGGTGAAAAACTCCACCTTCGTTTTGAAGGAAGCGAACAGCACCCCCAGCAGCGGATACAGAACCATAAAGGCAGCTGTGATCAATAGCAGATATTTCATCAAACTGACAAGGCTTCGCTTGCCGTTGTTCCACAGATTAGTAAACATCGCATTCCTCCTTGAAGAACAAGGATTTCAACAGCATCGCGATCATGGCCATGGCTAGGATCAGGATCGCCATCGCGCATGCCTGTCCGAATCGGTTGTTCTTGAAGGCGGTAACAGTCAGCAGCGTCACAAAGGTGTGCGTGCCGTTGTTGCCTTTGGTCAGCACATAGGGGATATCATAAACGCCGATGGAATTGATGATGGTCAGCGTGCCCATGAGGCCTATCATGGGTTTGATGCTTGGAAACGTTATGGCTTTGAACTGCATCCAGACATTTGCGCCGTCGATCGTGGCCGCTTCGTAGTATTCATGAGAGACGGATTGCAACACGCCCAGGTAAATCAGGAAGCTGTAGCCAAGGTTTTTCCATATGAAAATGAAAGCCAGCACGAAGTTGACCGTATCTCGATTCGTGATCCATAGCCGTATCCATGGCATATGTCCAGTCGCCTGCAACAACGCATCAAAACTGCCCGCGGGCGTGAAGAACATACGAAAGATGAGCGCCACCGCAACCCCGTTCATAATAAACGGAAAAAAGATGAACCCGCGGAAAACCCTGCCGCCAAGTACCGGTCGCGACAGTATTTCCGCAAATAGCAAGGACAATAACTGCTGGATGATCCCCGCGCAGAAGTAAAAAATAGCAGTTGTAAAAACAACGCTGTACTCTTTGCTTGTAAAAATGCGGACGAAGTTATCGATTCCAACGAACTGAAAGGCGCTCAGCGTGCCCTTCCAGTTAGTGAAGCTGTATAGTAGCATCATGAGAACCGGGTATCCCGCGATGTATACCAGCAGAAACAAAGGGATGAAAAGGAAAACGCAGATCGTCAGCCGCTTGCTTGTTTCTTTTCGCCTCGTATAACCATTGTTCATCGTGAAGCCTCCGTCGATACAGATCCGATGGAAACGAAGGCGCCACAGGGGCCTGCGGCGCCTTCGCGGGTCGGGTGCTTTAGCCTCCGGCCGGATCGAAACTGCCTAGAAGTTGCTGTTCCAGGCTTCGTTCAGGCCTTCCCAGTTTGCATCCCCATTGTCAAGCGCGGGAAGGATCACATAATCAAGAAGGTAGTTATTGTAAGCATACAGGTCAATACCGCAGTTCTTGGCATACTCCTCAATGCGGCCATCGTTGACAGCCGGAGAGTACAGTTTGTAGTAGTCAATGTCCTTGAGGTAGTTCAAAGCTTCAATTGGTTTACCGGTTTCCTTGTTGGCTCCGTTCATACCGATTTTATTGGAAATGCGATCACAGAAGAAGGTGAGCAGCTCGGTGGCCAGCGCGGGGTGTTCGGACTTGATGCTTACGGCGGAGAACAGATCCTCCGAGAGGCGCAGCCAGAGCGGATTGGACGCATCCACGCCGTTTTTGTAGGGGAACGCTGCAAACTTGATGTTTTCAGGATCGATGCCAATGCTGCTAGCCATACCGCGCGCGTTTTCCACTGCCCATGTGCCGGTCAGGATAAACGCGGTTTCGCCTTTGCTCAGGGAGGCCGTCGAGGTATCCCACTGGTTGCCCGTCACCACATCCGGTTCGAGCAGGCCATTCTTGGCAAAAGTTTCAAGAAAAGCGTTCGCGATGCGCAACTGCGTGCCTTCCGCCCAAGGGTCTCTGGAAAGGGCTACATCGTTGGCGTAATTCGCATTCTCCGCCATGGTTGCGGCGAGGTTGGTCCAGTAGCGCAGCGCCCAGCCGGATCCGCCATTGCACCAAACCGGGATGACGCTATTCTCCTTAAGCGTGTTGCACAACGCCATGAAGTCATCCAGATTGATGGGCATCACGCCGCCGTTGTACTTGTCTAACACAGCCTGATTGTAAACAAGCCCCTCATAGACAACGCCGATGGGCAGTGCGTACGTCTGACCTTCATAGCTGCGCAGATCACCGAAGTAGTATTGATCCGCCCAACCCTCGGACGCACCCAAGGGCAGGTAGTAGTTGCTCAGTTCGCTGTTGGCCCACACCATGGGAACAAGGCTCACATCCCAGTATTCGCCGCCGATCAGGCGGGTGATGAGCTCTTCGTCGGTAATGTGAAGGTAAGCGTAATCAACCTTTACGCCCGGGTGGGTTTCCTCGAACTCGGCAATGATGTCCGCCGCATACTCGTCCGGATAGTGGAAAGCCAGCGTGAGCACGACGTCATTGCTTTCGGCCAGCGCGCCGACCGTGCACAGCAGCATTGCTGCTACAAGCAGCATGGATACCAGCTTCTTCATGAAAATAGTCTCCTTCCAAAATGTTGTATGCGGTATTAGCTCCATCGGCTGTTACCGCTTTTCCTGTATACTATCACTTGCATGGTAGGCGAGCCACTATTATTTTGACAAGAATTATGGTATATTGACTTCACTTTCTATGGGAGGGATGAGCGCATGGATTCGCCCAATGTGTTGGATATGCTGCCTGCCGAGTGCGAAAGCGGATGCGGCTGTACAGGTCAGGATTCCGCGGAGGATACATCTCCGCTCCATTCCCATACCTTCTACGAATTGTTCTATGTGCTCAGCGGACGCGCGATTCACAACATCAACGGACAGAATCATATCGTCAGCGAAGGGACGCTGGCATTCATCCGGCCACATGATATGCATACCTATTTTCCGATTGAGAACTACGGCTTCTCAATTGTGTCGACCGGCTTTCAACCAAAGGAACTGGACAGCCTTCGCCTCTGGCTGGAGATGGATCTGCGCGCCTTGCTGGACTCGCCGATGCCCACATATATCCAGTTGCACGGTGCGGAGCGGCACTTTCTTGAAAAATGCCTGCGTGCAATCCGCCAGCGGGATTATGGTTTGCCACGCAGGCAACTGTTTCACGCCTTCTTTCCTATGTTCCTGCACCTGCTGTCCGTACCGCAAGCGGATGCACAGCACGCCTTCATCCCGCCCTGGCTGTCGCAGATCATAGAACAGATGGGCAAGCGTGACAACTACATCATCGGGCTAGAGCGGCTGTATGAGTTGACGGAGTATTCGGTGGAGTACACAACGCGCTGCTTTCAGACATACCTGCACACAACGCCAACTGAGTTGATCAACAGCAACCGTATCAATTATGCCGCGCATCTGCTGAAAGAAAATAAAGCCCAAAGCATAACGGATATCTGCTATGCCGTGGGTTTCAATAACTTATCCTACTTCTATCAGGTGTTCCACAGGGTGTTTGGCTGCACGCCGCGCCAGTATTCCAAACAGTAACCGGCAAGCCTTTGGGGAAGCGATAACTCAACCGACTAAGAAATCATGGCGCTACTGCTTACGCCTTAAAGACCCAAAACGGCGGCGCTATACTTAGGCAGCCGAGCATCGGTTTCACCCTGCGATGTTTGGGCGCTTTTCAATCAGCAACTTCTCTGCGCCGAAAACATCATGCTTCGTACGCAGGGTGAGCGACAGCAGGCCGTCGACCAGCGTCAGGCAGAAATCGAAGGCGTGCGGCGCATTGTACATGCGGGCTTGAATGATCCAGCTTGCGCTCTGCTGATGCGCAGCCGCATGGAAGCAAAGCTGCTGGGGCGTTTGACGCGGTATCATGTGGTGTAACGTTGGCATCAGGTTCTTCAGAACCAGCGCGTTGCTTTCCCACGCGCCATAGGGCGCGCTGATGCGTTGAACGCCTGTGTCAGTCAGCAGAAAAAGCAATGCTCCATCCGGTTTTGCGCGAAGCCGAAGCGCTCGTAGGTTGACCGGGTTCTGTTCCAGCGTTCTCCAGCCAGTATCCACCTGCTCAAGGGGTTGCCCGGCTGTCGGAAGGTAAGCAAACGGGGCGGCAGGCATCGCAGGCTGCTCAGCGATATTCGCAAGAAATGGCCAAACGAGGTTGAACTCATAGCACATATCGTCACATTCCGACAGCAGTACGACAACCATATCTCTCTGCGGCAATACAATGCACGCCTGACCAAACGCTCCGTCGCCACGGAACCCGCCCACACTGTTGCGCCAAAACTGAAAGCCATAGCCGGAGCACCAGTCGGCGGTGCCATTGTCGCTGTTGCTGATCTGACAGGACGTTGCCATCGCAACCCATTCTTCACTGAGCACGCGCCGCTTGTTGTAAACACCCTGATGAAGGAGCATCAGGCCGAACTTTGCCAGGTCGTCGCATGAAAGTGAGAGGCCTGTGCCGCCCTGGCATTTACCGTCACAGCAGGTTTTCCATGTAAAATCATCAATGTCAAGAAGCGGGAACACACGCTGCGCGAGCAGCACGGGCACGGTTACCCCCGCCACGCGCTCCACGATGGCCGCCAGCAGGCAGGTCGCGCCAGAGTTGTAAACAAACACCTCGCCCGGCTCGTACGTCAGCGGCGCATCAAAGAATGCCTGCACGCTATCATCCGCAAACGCCATCTGAGGAAACACACAAGTTGCATGGCCAGTGCTCATACTCAGCAGATGCCGCACAAGCATACGCTGCCATCGCTTGTCCTGCGCGCAGAGACCGGCATACATCGGAAAGAAGGAGAGCACGTTATCTTCGGGGTTCAACAACCCTTGGTCGAACAACACGCCAACAGCGGTGGATGTGAAGCTTTTGCTCAGCGAATACAACTCACGCTTGTCCGTACAGGCATACGGAGCAGCCGCGAAGCGCAATAGCTCTTTGCCATGTTGGTAAACGATGATGCTGTGCAACAGCTGTCCTCCAGCGATTGACTGTTCGTACAGTTGGCGGACAGCGTCCTGAGTACTGCTTGCGTCCATGTGATTCATAGCGGCACCTCTTTCATTCCTTTTTGCGAAGAAGTATAACATGGGAAAAGCAGAAGTCAACATAAATGAATGAAAATCATCTGAGCGGTAGACTATGAAATAGCCTCGAAGAAGCGCGCAAGAGCCTACGGCACGGTTACTTGGCAGGTTTCGTTACTCTGGAGAGCAGTGAGCGGCGAGCCGGGTTTACCGTCATCAAACTTGCCTTTACCCGCGAAGCAGTCCACATATAGGATGGGGTTGCCCATTGACAGTATCTTTGTAAAATACGGAACCAAATAACAACCAAGAAGCTCATCTTTTACTTCCGACCAGATTTTCTTTTGCTTGAAAAAGCCGCAGTTGTCTTTGGACATGTATTTTTCCTCCGTTGTGCTCTCGCACGGCTATGTCATTGCTCGTTGAGCATTATTTCAAGCGGCGAGCGTGTGTCAATAAGATGCCGAAAGCTGGAATTCGACTGAATGCTCCTATCGGCAATAATCGCGTACTCCCATGGCTTTCCACCGTTCGTGGCGTTCCATTTGCTGACCGTGCGGCAGTATTCCGCGCCCGCACGTCCCTTTTCCTGTACGTCAGCGGTTTCGATTTCATTATAGGCTTTGACCTCGCAAAGATAAATCTTGTCGTAGGTTTCAACAACGAAGTCTGGCTCATAGTTCTGGCGGCTCTTGCCCCAGTAGATATTGAACTGCTTTGGCGCGGGTCGCAGCCATTTCAATACGGCGCTGTCCTGTTCCAAGATTCTGGCAAACTCCAGTTCAGGAAGGCTGTCGAACTTATAGAGCGTGTGGCAAGCCTTTGAGAAGCCTTTAAATACCTTCTGCCGAACCTCGCCCGCCCGGACAGTTACAGTGTAAGCATAGATGTCATCCGCTTTGACCTTACTGCCAAAACTGCCTTCAATCCGAGAGAAAGGGCGGATTTCGGTTGCGGAGTATGCCACGTCGCTCTCGTGGAAGTGCTCGTTCATCTGGGCATAAATATAATCGGCGATTGTGCGAGCCTGTTGCCGCATAACCCGATCGGTATCCTCGGCGTTCAAGTACGACAAAAAGTGCCGTTTGGCTTGGGCAATAAAGGAGAAAATCAACTTTCCGCACTTCTGGTAGTCGATGTTATCCTTGACGATGATGTATTTCGCAACCTCGTTTTCCGGGGTATCGGAGGGTTTATGCAATAGCTCAATATCATTACCCTCAAACTCGACAAGCCTGCCACCTTCGGACAACTCGCGCCCAATAATGGTGTCATCGGTCGGGCGCAGATTGAGGTTGCGGGTGTTCAAGTCGAACTCGTCAAAGCGGTACACGGAAACGCTCTGCGGGTTGATAACCAATTCGGGAATCGGGATAATTGTACCCGTCAAGGCTTCTACGCAGTATTCAATTGCGCTTTCGGCGGCTTTGCGGATTTCCTCCCTGTCTATCTGCACTTCCGGGAAGCGGTTCTGCACCTCCCGAACTATCTGCTTTGTGATGATGTCTTTTGCCTGCGTGTCCGTCCTCACATCGGTAAACGAAGCCACGCGACGAGACATATCCACGACGTATAGAGCTGCCTTTTCTGCGACAAACGATGCCACGCCGGTTCGCGTTTCTTCGGGAATGTCATAGCTGAAGACGCTCGAAATCTCGTGGGTGAAATTCACAGATGATACCTGAACATCATAGGTCGGCTTAATCTCTACCGACTCCGTTTCGGCGCTCCCCATATCGGGAACAAGCGACGGGTCAATGTAGTAGACTTTTCGCACGAGAGAATTCGGGTCGTTCGCGAGAGCGACGATTGCCTGATACTTGTCGTGGCTCACGATAGATAGGCGGTCGACCTCATCCACGCCTGTGCGCTGTCCATAAGGCAAGCGAAGCCCACGCCCAATGGTCTGCTCTGTGAGAGTTTCGGAAGCGGAAGCCCGCAACGGCACAATCGTATAGAGGTTGGTGACATCCCAACCTTCTTTCAGCTTATCCACATGGATTACGATTTCAATCCTGTTATCGGGATGTTCAAGCCCCAGCAGGAGTTCTGTGTTCTCGTCGCTTTCGACCTTTCCCTGTTTGGAGTTTATCTCCAAAACCTTGTCGGCGTAATAACTATCGTAGAATTCGGCGGATGTAAGGAAGTCACGAATCTGCCGTGAGTGAGCGATATCCTTTGCCACGACCAAAACGAACGGCTTCACAAACGGCTTGCCGTAGTTACGGGCATACACGTCGAGTTTTGCCTTGGTGTCGATATGTAGCTTTATGCCGTCTATCAGCTTTTCGTGGTCAAGCTGTTCTTCGGTGTACTGGCTGGCGTCGAAATCGCGACGTGTCCAGACCACCGGTTCTTTGACGTACATCTTGTCGTTCAAGGCATGGGCGAGGGAATACTCGTATGCAACGTTCTTAAAGTCCACCTTGCCGCGTGCCGTTTGAATCTGCGGTGTGGCCGTGAACTCCACGCCCATCATCGGGTTCAGGTCGTTGATGACCCCAAAGCCCTGCTCCGCGTGGTAGTGATGGCTTTCGTCCATCATCACGCATAGGTCGGGCAAAGAGCGCAGGTAGTTGAAATACGATTGCCCCAAAATCTCATGGAGGCGCATAACACGCGCAAGTTCCGCATCCTTGCCGCGCCCATGGGTAAACTTGGCTATATTAAAAATATGGATGGTAATCGGGGAATCCGCCAAGTAGAGCTGCTCTGTAAGTTTTTGCACGCCCTCTTGGTTTTGCTGCACCCCATAATTCTGATTGAAGTTGTCGCCATCGATTAGGCGAGGCTGCAACACAAAGTCGTACAAACCCGAAAAGACGTATTTATCAGGGTACGACTGGGAGAAGTCACGGCGTAGCTTCTCATATATCGTGCGGTTCGGAGCAACCACGAAAAAGTTATTCACATTATTAACGCGGTGAAGATACGCCATAATCGCCGCCATCAGGCGGGTCTTGCCCACGCCGGTGGCAAGGGCAAAGCATATGGACGGAAACTCCCGCTCGAAACTGGTCACGGTAAGGAACTTCTGGCGGACACGGTCAAGCTGTGCCGCCAGCTCTACCGAGTGCCTTGCATCGAGTTCGGCGATTTCCTCAGGTGTATAGATACATTCCTTGTCGCTTTGCGGGTTACGCTCCGATTGCGTCACCCACGGCACCTTATCCCATTTCAGCAGGTCGAGGACTTCCGAAAAGACGGCAAGCGCCTCATGCTGAGGCCTGCGGAGCGCCATGCTCACGTTGAGGTCTTTCAGGATGTCCAATTTTCTCTCATTCGGCATCATCGAAATCCTCCTCCGTCTCCTCAAAATCGGGCAGTTCCATGACGTTCAGGTTATAGTTGCCTGCGCCGTACTGGCACTTGGAAAGCACCGACTGCGGGATCTTACGAAGTTTGATGTTTGGAAAGGTGTTCTTAATCCCAACTTGGAATGCCGATGCACAGATGACGAGCGACTGCGTGTCGGAAAAATTCTTCGCTATCTCGCCAAGGAGCGGCGCGGTGATGTATTGCGTGGTCACGAAGAGGAAGCCGCCCACATTGTTTACGCCGTGGATATATGGGTTGCTCTTGCGCGGCGCGAATCGGTAACCGCACAGCTTTGAAACAGCAGCGGCAAGCATCGTCGCGTCGTACTGGTCGGAGATGATCTCAAAGCCGTTCTCGTCTTTGACAATCAACGTCGGTGCAAGCTCATAGAACTTGAAACCGCCGCCGCCTTGCCATTCCTGCGCTACGCTTATGCCACCCTGCTCACCGTCCACAACTGCCTTAAGGCGTGGTAAGCAGTGAGTAAAGGCGTGGTCGCCAAGTTCGATGCCAATATATCTACGTCCCATCTTGTGTGCAACAGCCGCAGTTGTACCGCTCCCCAGAAATGAATCTAGTATAAGGTCTCCTTCATTACTTCCAAGTGTTAGAATGCGTTCAATAAGTCGTTCAGGTTTTGGTGTTGCGAAATCGATGCCTAAAGCTTTAACTTCTTTTTTTGCATCTTGGTTATGACCAACCTCGCTATATTTCCATAGTGTCATGGCTGTCATCCCGTCTTTGACCTCTGAAAGGAATTTCTTTATTGCGGGTACGTTATTGCCATTAGCCCCAAACCAGATACGATTGTCTGCCGCCATTTCTTCGAAACGTGTTCTACTTGTGACCCATGCACGGCTTTCGGGTGGGTTCACAACGCGCCCACTTGGAAGAGTAATTGGATAATCACAATCAGCATTATATGTTCTGACGGAAAAGTCGGCGGGCTTCCAAGGTCCGCGAGGGTCGTTATCGGGATTTCTATAACGAGCGTTCATCTCATCACTACGCGGTAACAGGTATGGGCGCCAGATGACCTTGTTCTTGGCGTAGACAAGAATAAAGTCGTGGCTATCTGATAACCATTTTGCATCATTCTGCGGCGAATACTTTTTCTCCCAGATAACTGTATTAATAAAGTTTTCTCGACCGAATATCTCATCACACAGTACTTTAAGGTAATGCCCTTCATCATCATCAATACTAATCCATATACTTCCATCGTCACGTAAAAGATTTCTAAGTATCCGTAGGCGTGGAACAATTAGCGACAGCCATGTCGAATGCTCGAGATTGTCGTTGTACTCTGGAAATGCAGCACCAGTATTATAAGGAGGGTCGATATACACACATTTCACCCGCCCGGCGTACTCCTGTTCCAGAGCCTTCAGCGCAAGGAGATTGTCGCCGTGAATGAGCATATTGGTGGCATTGGGATCTCCGTAATCCCGTGACGGGTCATGCAATAGGATTCGCGGCTCCACAGCGGGTTCTTGCCCTTTGCCAATCCAAGTCAATTCAAGTTTCTGCATAGTATGGTCCTTCCCTTACGCTATCTCAAACGAGAAAGTCATGATATTGTCGAGCTGCGCTTTGCCGTGCAACTGGCGTATGGCTTCTGCCTGCAGGTCGGACGCACTCTTCTTGATGGCGTCCTTGCTGTTTAACATAGCCCTTTGCTTTTTTGTGATTTCCTCGTCGAGTCTGTTTATTTCTCCTTGGCGGTCAACAATCTCCTGAAACGTCAGGCTGGAGACGTTCTGGCTCATCTCCCCTTGTTTCAATTTAATGGTTTCACGCAAAGCGTTTATTTCACGACTTAATGCGTCTTCGCAGTCGTTGCGCCAGGCATCCAGTTCGTTCAATCTAAGAATAAGGCTTTCCTTATTTGCCTCATCAATCTCGACGCATTTGTGGGCTTGCAGCATATCCTTCTGCTCGTCAAGCCGGTCGTCAGGGACGGCCGTGCCAACCACTTCTGCAGGTACTTCCATCAGACGCTCCAATAGCTGCTCGTCAACGTCCGCACCGTTATCAGCGACTACACTAACAAGGAGATGCTCTTCGCGCTCGCCTTCTTTGCCGTAATTGTAAGTCAGTTTGTCTATCGACACCGAGCCGGTCATGCCGCTATTGCCATTCTGGAAGAAAGCCGTTTGCTCTTCAAGTGGCAACGCCGAATGGAGGAAACGAATCTTTACTGCGGGAACATCAAGAGTCAGAGCCGCGTCTCTTAGGTGTATGTATATAGGAGCGTCCGATTCGAGAAATGTGCCTGTGCCGCCCGCTTTAGCAACCTCCCAAGATGGTATGTAGCGTTTGCCCTTGTAATCGAAGGCCCAACCATCACCATTTGCCCGTGTTGCACCATAAGCGGCGAAGAGGTCAAATTTCCAGCGGTCAAACCGTGCAAGGCTGGCGCGGGTACGGGTCTCGCAATTTTTCAACTTGGCGGTTACATCCTCATCGAACACCTCCATAACCTGCTGAATGGTCTGGGCTTTCTGCTCAGCTATGATGTCGGCGTACTGCTGCTGCAATTCATCGAACTGGCGGTTAATCTCGGCGTCTGTACGGCAATTCTGAACAATGCCAAAGACCGCCCGTTCAAAATCGATGCCAAGCTCCAATGCCCCAAGTATCTCATCCGACGAGCCGAAAACGCCCTCGAAGAGCCGGAACTTGCTTTCAAGCAATTCATAAACACGCCTGTCGGCGGCATTGTTTTGGTTCACGAAGTTTACGACCACTACATCGTACTTTTGCCCATAACGATGGCACCGACCGATGCGCTGTTCCACACGCTGCGGGTTCCACGGCAGATCGTAGTTCACAACCATGCTGCAGAACTGGAGGTTGATGCCTTCGGCGGCAGCTTCCGTCCCGATAAGGATTGATGCGCGGTCGCGGAACTCTTCGACAATGGCGGCTTTCATGTTGGCAGCTTTGGATGTGGTGATAGTCCCGTCATCCTTGTGCCGTTCCTTCCACTCGGCGTATATCCGGGTAGAGATTTCGTCGTTGTTTGAGCCGTTTAGGAGAACGACCTGCCCTTCGTAGCCGCCAACATTCAATAGCCCGAGGACGTATTGCTGGGTTCGGGTGCTTTCCGTAAAAATGACCGCTTTGCGCTGCCCTTTGTTAGTTTCCACCTGCGCGAAGCCAACCTGAAGGGCGGTTAAGAGGTCGTCGCCCTTGGCGTCGTGGGAGATACTGTCCGCAAGGGCTTTGATGCTCCTGAGTAATTCCTGTTCATTAATGATCTCTTGGCGATCGTGCTGCCTGTCCTCTGTGAAGGTGTCTTCGCCCGAATCGTCTTCGCCCGCGTATTCCTCGCTGTATTCGCCGTAGGCTTCGAACTCCTCCGACAGTTCGCCGTCCAGATTGTCCTCATAGCCCTCTTGTAGAGCCTCCAGTTTGTTGATCAGTGACTGGATTGTCTTTGAGACCGCAGCCGATGAGGATGCGAGCAGTTTGCGGATGACCATCGTCACCAGCTGACGGCCGTTGTCCGGCAAAGCACGAATATGATCTCGTTGGAGATATTCGGACATACGGTCGTAGAGTTCCTGTTCGGTGTCGCCTGGCGTATAGGGGCGGGTGATGACCTGCCTGCGTGTAAACTTAATGTAACCCGAGTCAGATACATCCTGACGTAGAGTTCTCACGCAGAAGTTACGGAGCCGTAGGCGGAGGTCTGGAATTGGCGTGGCCGCAAACACGTCGGCGTCTCCGAAAATATGCTCATCAATGATTGTGGTAAGGCCGTACATCTCTTTCAGGTTGTTTTGAAGCGGCGTGGCTGTCAGGAGCAGCTTCTTTCTGCCACCTAACGCTAGTTTGATGTTCTTAGCACGGGCATTGCCCGTCTTCTTATATATGTTGCGAAGCCTGTGCGCTTCGTCGACGATGACTAAATCCCACGGCACAGCCATTATGCTGTCCTTACTTGCCGAGGCGAACTCATAAGAGCAAATTGCCACTTTCTTGTCATGTGTGGCTTGCAGGAAGAGGTTGGACGGCGGCGTCATACTTTTGCGGCGTTTTGGGCGTTCGATAATAATACAGGGGATATTGAACTTCTCCTCGAGTTCCGATTTCCATTGGATGCGGAGCGACGCCGGGAGAATTAGTAGAATACGTTGTTTGCGCTCTGCCCAAAATTGCGCGAGTACGAGCCCTGCTTCTATCGTTTTGCCAAGGCCGACCTCGTCGGCAAGTAGCGCACCGTTTGCTATTGGGGAACGCAATGCGAAAAGAGCCGCTTCCACTTGGTGCGGGTTCAAGTCAACTCTTACACCTGACATCGACGAGGCGAGGGCTTCTATTTCACGCGCCGGGCGCGATAGTGCCAGTTGTTCTGCGAAGTACCGCTTTTGATGCGGAGTGTAACTGTCTGCCATGGCTTCCTCCTGATGTCTACTCATTTGGCTCATTTTATGGACGCATCTCCATAATGTCCGAGATGTCGCAATCTAGCGCCTTGCATATACGTTCCAAAATCTCTGTGTTCACGTTCTCGTCTTTTCCGAGTTTCGTGATTGATGAGGCGCTGATTCCCGCCATCTGACGAAGGTCTTTTTTTTTCAAATCCCTATCTATCAGGAGTTTCCATAGTTTCTTATAGCTTATAGCCATTCAAACACTCCTTTCGCAACACTTATGCAAATTATACGATATAAATGTTTCGATTGCAAGTGTAACAATTGATTTCGCAAGAGTCCCCTCTTTATTTCGGTTTTAATTCCCAGTAGCGACTGGCGAACATGTATATGCTTATTCATTACGAGCATGTGTTGACACTGAATTCTTCTGAGCGTATACTGTAATCAGCTGTTCAGCGATGTAGCTTAACGACGAAAGGGGAAAGAGTATGGCTGGTGAATTCGGTCAATACATAGACCAGAAACGCCGCGGTAGAGGAGCCGGCGGCACAGATATTATGCTGAAGGATATTGCCAATGCAATGGGGGTCACTGCGACATACCTTTCAGATATCATTAAGGGCAGGCGCAACCCGCCCGAAATGAAACTCCTCGAAAAAATTGCGGAAGCTTTGCGTTTAGATGAAACGGAGCGAACGGAATTGCTCGATTTTGCGGGGCGCGAACGCGCCGAAGCTGCCCCTGACCTGCCAGATTACATTATGGACGAAAATCTGCCGCATGTCCGAATTGCCCTGCGCCGCGCCAACAGTAGAAACCTCGGGGATGATTTTTGGAAAAAGGTCGTAGAGGAAATGGATGATAAGGAGTAAGAGTATTGCCTATGACTGACATGACCAATGACCTTGTGCCGCACTACGCAAAAGCGGATCTGGATGATGTGGCGACAGAATTTCTCGCAATGTACTGCCCCAAGGCGCTGGAGAGTCCTATGCCCGTTCCCATTCGTCATATTGTCACGAAAAAAATGGGGTTGCGCATCCTCGAACGCCACTTGACCGAAGACTTGAGCGTCTACGGAGAAATGTGTTTTACAAACGGACTCGCTGAAATCTATGACCCCGACAACGACGAGTACGAAGAAATTAAAGTGCGCTGGGGAACTATGATAATTGACCCCGATACCCTTGACCAGCGCAACATCGGATGCCAGAACAACACGATTGCTCATGAGGGCTTTCACTGGTGGAAACACCGCGACTACCACATCTTGCAGTCTGTGCTTGATAAGCGCGTCGCAAAAGTCCACAAATGCCCTGTTACCAAACCGGACGAATCACGCCAAGGCGAATGGACGGATGAGATGTGGATGGAGTGGCAGGCAGTCAATATCGCGCCTCGAATCCTTATGCCTGTGCAGACTTTCGTCCCTATGACAGAGCGGTTCGAAGCTGAGAGTAAAACTGTGCCATTTATAGCGCAGCAGATAGTCCCCGCGCAAAAATGGATAATTGGTAAACTTGCGGACTTCTATGTCGTTTCTAAGGAGTCTACAGGTATAAGGCTTGATGAACTGGGTATCCTCACCCCATGAGGCGACCTTGTTCATAGGCTCTTCTCGGTGTGGCCATATTTTTTTACTTTGTTACTTCGCTAAATAGCTGTGTTGCGTATTTGTTCATTTTCAAGGGAGGGAAAACAACCAGATGGAAAAGAAGAAAATGAAGTGCCCAAATTGTGGCCGCCGAGCCTTTGACATATCCCGCCTTCCTAGAGAGGAAGTCGAGGTCACGCTCAAATGCCCACAATGCGGCAAGTTTGTCTCAGTCCCTTGCAGCGAGAAGTCGGAACTAAAAACCGTTGTTACATAGTTGGACAGCGAAAGGGGGTGATGCGTATAGCAAAAGTCTTTTATGACCCTATGCCAAGGGCTAGCCCATAATCAGACGCAGTAACGGTACCGGCTGATTAAGCAACATCCCTAACACAATTCATACCGAGCAACGGAGCCGAGTGCGAGCTACCAAATGGCCGGATGAGTTACGAAACGCAATGTTCGTATCTCACCCAGCCTTTTTGCGTTTCGTGACTATTCGGCTCTTTGCCTGTCTCCCACTTGGCTCCTTGCGAATTCGAAAGGAGCCAATTATGAGGCAAAACAAGACAAGCAAAAAGGTTGAAGCCCGCTCAACCTACATCTACTACGGGGCGGACGGCACGAAGTACGAAATCCAGCCCGGCCTGGATGGCGTCACCGAGATGCACATCGCCATGCTTCACCAAGAGGATGACGACGAGTTTAACGGCCAGAGGCGTGAGGACTATCGCATTCCAGTTCATTATCAAGCGTATGAAGATGGCGAGGGCGATTCCGCGAACGACCGCAACGATTATCTTGCCGATATCAGCAGCAATCCGGAAGCTGCATTGATTGGCGCTATGGAAAGAGCCGAAAGTGACAGCTGGTTCAATACTGTATGGGACAGGCTTCTTCCACGGCAAAAGGAACTCGTCCTGAAAAAACTGACGGGGCGCACCAACGTCGATATCGCCGACGAAGAGGGCGTGTCCGAAGCCGCCGTTCGCAATCGCTTAAGGAAGATTCAGGACAAGTTCAACAACCTCAAATAGCGGGGGTTCGAAAATGGCTGATTTTTCGCTTATGGACAGAGGGAGCGGCAAAGCGACCTCTGAAAGGAGGCGAAAAGCCATGAACCTGAAGCACAAGGTGAGTATCCGCGTGACCCGCCCGAACGGCGGCAAGGCAACGGTCTTGGAGGGCGGGTCACGCACATTGAGGAGCAGGTTACTGAATCTGCTTTTCGGTGAGAAGGTCGGCGTTATCGTCGTGACGCCCGGTGAAACGGTGGAAACCGTTGAAATCAAGGAAATCCAAGGAGGTGCGATGGATGAGCAAGATGAGTGAACTTGCGCAATGCGTCGACGAACTGCGGAACGCGGCGCAGTCTCTGACGACGGTAGCGGACAGCCTGACAGCATTATTCAGCGGCGGTGAAGAGAAACCCGTCGAAAAAGTGTCGCCGGCGGTAAAAGAATCCCAAACCAGGCAAAAACCCAATCCCATCACATTGGAGCAGGTACGGGCGGTTCTGGCAGAAAAATCCCGGAGCGGCCATACGGATAAAGTTCGAGTGATTCTTAAAGCCCACGGCGCGGCGAAGCTATCGGAAATCGAGCCCAAGGAGTATCCCGCCCTGCTCGCGGAGGCCGCAGAAATCGGCTTGGCAGATGGAGACTCCAATGGGTAAACACGCGCTTCTCTCGGCGTCCAGCTCTCACCGCTGGATGAACTGCCCTCCCTCCGCCCGGCTTTGCGAGACCTACAAGGACAAGGGTTCCGGCTACGCCGCCGAAGGCACAGATGCCCATTCGCTTTGCGAGTACAAGTTGAAACGCGCGCTCGGCATCAAGGCAAAAGACCCGACCGCAAGCCTTACTTACTTCAGCGATGAAATGGACGAATGCGCCAATGGTTACGCCGCCTTCATCCTTGAATTGGTGGAAACCGCCAAGCAGACCTGCGCCGACTCTGTGGTACTTATCGAGCAACGGCTCGACTTCTCTAATTACGTCGAGGAGGGCTTTGGCACGGGCGACTGCGTGGTTATCGCCGACGGTACACTCCACATCGTGGACTACAAACACGGTCAGGGCGTTCTGGTAGAAGCCGCCGACAACCCGCAGATGAAGCTGTATGCGCTTGGGGCTTTGGATATATTCGATGGCATCTACGACATCGACTCGGTGTCCATGACCATCTACCAGCCACGCCGCGACAACGTCAGTACCCACACGGTTTTCAAGGAAAGCCTGTACCAATGGGCAACCGAGGTGTTGAAGCCCGCCGCCGAACTCGCCTACGCCGGGGGCGGCGACTATCAGTGCGGAGAGTGGTGCCAGTTCTGCAAGGCAAAGCACGACTGCCGAAAACGCGCCGAGGCGAACATGGCGCTTGCCCGATACGACTTCAAACGCCCGCCGCTGTTGGAGGACGACGAAATCGAATCCATCCTCGCAAAGATTGACGGCCTTGTGTCGTGGGCTTCGGATATCAAGGACTACTGCTTGCAAACCGCCCTCGGCGGAAAGCGGTGGCTGGGCTGGAAGCTGGTCGAAGGCAGAAGCAACCGCAAGTATATAAGCGAAGACGCGGTGGCGAAAACGGTGGCCTCGGCCGGATACGACCCCTATGAACATAAGGTTATGGGAGTCACCGCGATGGAGAAAACGCTGGGCAAGGCTAAATTCTCCGAACTGCTCGGCTCCCTTGTCGAGAAGCCGCAAGGCAAGCCAACGCTTGTGCCGGAGAGCGACAAACGTCCGGTAATACATACGGCGGCGGACGACTTCGCCGACTAAAACGAAATTTAGGAGGAAATCTGTCATGGCCAACAACGTAAAGAACATCCCAAATCCCACAAAGGTCATCACCGGTGAGTGCAGGCTCTCTTACGCCAACCTCTGGGAACCCAAGTCCATCAACGGCGGCGCGCCCAAATACTCGGTCTCGCTCATCATCCCCAAGTCCGACAAACGCACCCTTGACAAAATCAAGGTGGCGATCCAGGCGGCTTATAACGAGGGCGAAGGCAAGTTGAAGGGCAACGGCAAGACAGTTCCGGCTCTGGCGGTTCTCAAAACGCCCCTCCGTGACGGCGACGCGGAACGCCCGGATGACGAAGCCTACGCCAACAGCTACTTCATCAACGCTAATAGCGGCACTGCGCCCGGCATCGTGGACAATCAGCAGGAGCCTCAGCCCATCAGCGTCCGTTCCGAGATTTACAGCGGCGTGTACGCAAGGGCAAGTATCAACTTTTATTCTTTCAACAGCAACGGAAATCGCGGAATCGCCTGTGGTCTGAACAACATCCAGAAGCTGCGCGACGGAGACCCGCTCGGCGGTAAATCCCGCGCCGAGGACGACTTTGCCACCTCGGAGGACGACGACTTCCTGTCGTAAGGGCATAATGCAAATCAAGCAGATGGCGGCGGGGAAACCAGCCGCCATTCTGCTTTGTGGAGGGCTTATGAAAACAATCAGCATAGATATTGAGACCTTTTCCAGTTACGACCTGACCAAGTGCGGCGTGTATAAATACGCCGAGTCACCCGATTTTGAGATTCTCCTGTTCGGCTACTCCGTGGACGGCGGAGAGGTTGAAGTCGTCGACCTTGCCTGCGGCGACGAGATACCTCCCGCAATCATCGACGCGCTGACGGACGATACAGTCCAGAAGTGGGCGTTCAACGCGAATTTTGAACGAGTTTGCCTTTCCCGCCACCTGAGGGACTTGGGCATGTGCCTTGACCCCTTCGCCGACAACCATTTTTCCTCTCGATGCCTCGGCAAGGCGCAATACCTAAACCCCGAATCGTGGCGGTGCAGCATGGTCTGGTCGGCGTACATGGGTCTGCCGCTCTCTCTTGAGGGAGCCGGAGCGGTGCTCGGTTTGGAGAAGCAGAAACTGACCGAGGGCAAGGAACTCATCCGCTATTTCTGCTCGCCCTGCAAGCCGACAGCCGCCAACGGCCAGCGCATCCATAACCGTCCCAAACACACCCCGGACAAATGGGCCGTGTTTAAGGCTTACAACAAGCGCGACGTGGAAGTTGAAATGTCCATACAGGAGCGGCTCGCTATGTTTCCCGTGCCGGATGCCGTCTGGGAGGAGTACTGCCAAGACCAAGAGATAAACGACCGGGGCGTTCGTCTTGATATGGAACTGGTGCGCCGCGCCATCGAAGCCGATGCCCGCTCAAAAGCCGAACTCACACGGCTTATGAAGGAACTGACCGAACTCGACAACCCGAACTCCGTGGCACAGATGAAACAATGGCTGTGCGATAACGGGCTTGAGACCGACACCCTCGGCAAAAAGGCTGTATCGGAACTCTTAAAGACCGCGCCGGAGCCGCTTGGCAAAGCCCTCTCGCTCCGCCAGCAGTTAGCGAAATCGTCGGTCAAGAAGTACCAGACGATGGAAACGGCAGTCTGTGCCGACGGCAGAGCCAGAGGTATGTTCCAGTTTTACGGCGCCAACCGCACCGGCAGATGGGCCGGGCGGCTGATTCAGATGCAAAACCTCCCGCAAAACCATCTGCCCGACCTCGAACAGGCGCGGGCTTTGGTGCGCGGTGGCGATTCTGCCGCTTTGGAACTGCTCTACGATTCCGTGCCGGAAGTGCTGTCGGAACTCATCCGCACAGCGTTTGTGCCGAAAGACGGCGCGAAACTGGTAGTGGCCGACTTCTCGGCAATCGAAGCAAGGGTTATCGCTTGGCTTGCCGGGGAGCATTGGCGCAACGAGGTGTTCGCCACTCATGGCAAAATCTATGAAGCCAGCGCAAGCCAGATGTTCAAAGTCCCCATCGATGAAATCACCAAAGGCTCACCGCTCCGGCAGAAAGGCAAAATCGCCGAACTCGCCCTCGGATACGGCGGCTCCGTCGGTGCGCTTAAAGCGATGGGCGCGTTGGAGATGGGACTTTTAGAAAATGAACTCCAGCCGCTTGTCACGGCTTGGCGGTCGGCAAACCCGAATATCGTGCGGCTCTGGTGGGATGTTGACCGCGCCGCCATGACCGCCGTCAGGGACAGGACGCTCACCGAAACCCATGGCATCATGTTCGGCTGGCAAAGCGGAATGCTCTTTATCACGCTACCTTCCGGCAGGCGGCTTTCCTATGTGAAGCCGCGAATCGGCACTAACCAGTTCGGCTCGCCATGCGTGACCTACGAGGGCGTGGGCGGCACGAAAAAGTGGGAACGCCTCGAAAGCTACGGACCCAAATTCGTGGAGAACATCGTGCAGGCCACCAGCCGCGACATTCTCTGCTTTGCCATGCAGACCCAAAGGTGCTGTGACATCGTGATGCACGTCCACGATGAGATTGTTGTCGAAGCCGATCCTCGGATGTCCACGAAAGTCCTTTGTGAGCAGATGAGCCGCACGCCGCCTTGGACAGATGGGCTTCTGCTACGTGCCGACGGCTATGATTGCCCATTTTACAAAAAAGATTGAACGCAGGGGGGTTCGATTCTCCCGGATTTTTCGGTTATGGACAGGAGCAGTAATTATGCCGCTCCGAAAAATCCAATTTACGGAGGTTCGAATATGAAAAGCGAATTGCAGGTGTTCTTCTACGAGGGGAACGAAGTCAGGACGGTACAACGCGGTGATGAAATCCTGTGGGTTCTGAAAGATGTGTGCGGCATCCTCGGCATCGAAAAACACCGAGACGCGGCGGCTCGATTGGAAGACGACGAAAGGGAGCCGGTATTAGTGGACACCCTCGGCGGTCGGCAGGAAATGGCGGCCGTTAACGAGAGCGGGCTGTACTCTATCATCCTTCTTTCCCGCAAGCCCGAAGCTAAGAAGTTCAAACGCTGGGTCACCCACGAGGTTCTACCCTCTATCCGCAAGCATGGTGCCTATGTTACGCCAGCCAAGTTGGAAGAGATCATGAATGATCCCGATGCTTGGATCAAGGTGCTAACCGCCCTCAGGGACGAACGCTCAGCAAAGGAACATCTGCGGCTGGAAGCCGCACGCAACGAGCCGAAGGTTATCTTTGCCGATGCCGTATCGGTCTCCGACGGCGCCATCCTTATCGGAGAACTGGCGAAAATCCTCAAGGGTAACGGCATTGAGATCGGGCAGAACCGCCTGTTCGAGAAACTGAGGCAGGACGGCTACCTCATCAAACGGCAGGGAACGGACTACAACGCCCCGACGCAGCGGGCGATGGAACTGGGTCTGTTCAAAGTCAAAGAGACCGCCATCACGCACTCGGACGGCCATGTCACCATCAGCAAGACCACGAAGGTCACGGGCAAGGGACAGCAGTATTTCATCAATCTGTTCCTTGAGAAAGGCGGCGGCGATGGACAGAGATAACAGCGAGGGCTACCCAGACCCGACTGCCTACACTGCTTTAATGGCAATCGCCCGCGAGGAAAAAGCACAAGCATACCTGCCGCTTGTCTTCATTGCCTCCCCATTTTCGGGCGACACGGAACGCAACATCATGAAGGCGCAGGGATATTACAGGTTCGCGGTCAGCAAGGGGTGCATTCCCCTTGCGCCGCACCTGCACTATCCGCAGTTTATGGACGACGGCGACAAAGGGCCGCAGGAATTGGCTATCCGTTTCGCCCTCATCCTGCTTGGAAAATGCGACGAGTTGTGGGTTTTCGGCGGGCGTGTCAGTGAGGGCATGGGACGCGAAATTGCCAAAACGAATCGCCGAAATATACCCATTAAATATTTCAACCAAACGCTACAGGAGGTATCCAATTATGGCGGCTAAGAAAACCGAGCCTGTCACGGCTCTTACAAACTTTGAAGTCTGGAAGCAGACCCTTACCCCGGAGTTTATCGCAAACCACAAGTTCATCGTGCTGGCTTGCGGAGCCTGCCCGGCGTTCGGCGTGACCTGCAACAAGTACGACACGACGTGCCGAGGCAACTTCCTGCTCTGGGCAAGGGGAAAACACGAAGACAAGGAGGATGCGGAAGTATGCGGGAACTGAAAATTTCTTACGGCGACAGCCGTCTTTCCAAGCGGTGGGTCAACAAAAAAACCACGTTTGAGGAGCTCTGCGAGCGGTTCAAGGCTACCCGCCGCACCACCGAGACGGTGGCCGAATACAGGAAATTTGCCAAAGACCGCCGCGACGCTGCCAAAGATGTGGGGGGCTACATCCTTGGCCATGTCAAAGGCGGCAGGCGCAAGAAGGACACGATCGAGAGCCGCTCGGGGATAACCCTGGACGTCGACCACGGCGATTCGGGTTTCATCGGGCAGGTTGAGATGCTTTTCCCGTGCCAATGCGCTGTTTATTCAACACACAGTCATACGTCCGAAGCGCCGAGACTGCGCGTGGTCGTTCCGCTTTCCCGCGACGTGACGCCCGACGAGTACGCCGCCCTCTCACGCTTGGTGGCTGATGAAATTGGCATGGACTATTTCGACGACAGCACCTATGAGCCGGAACGCCTGATGTACTGGCCGTCCACCCCAGCCGACGGCGAATACGTCTTCAAAATCATCGAT
This sequence comes from Clostridiales bacterium Firm_11, assembly GCA_001604105.1. GTDB lineage: Bacteria > Bacillota > Clostridia > Christensenellales > Aristaeellaceae > CAXXOK01. The sequence continues at coordinate 17,134 of LVAQ01000024.1, read as the reverse complement.
GGCGAAGCCCTCGACCCGGACGTATACCTTGCCAAGTTATCCGACTGGCGCGACTGCTCGCTTTGGCCGACGTCAAGCCGCCAGTCCGAGGTGATACAAAGAAGCATCAGACAGCAGCAAGACCCGCTCGAAAAAGACGGTGTGGTCGGTTCGTTTTGTAGGGCTTACCCAATTGAGGACGCAATCGCGGTGTTTCTGTCCGGCGTCTACGAGCCGTCGGCGATGGAGGGCAGATACGATTATATCCCCGCCGACTCAAGTGCGGGCGTGGTTCTCTACGAAGGAAAATGGTCATATTCCCACCATGCCACAGACCCCGCTTGCGGTAAGCTGCTGAACGCCTTTGACCTCGTCAGAACTCATAAGTTCACAGACCTTGACGACAAGGCTGGTTTCAAGGCGATGAGCGAATTCGCTCTCAAAGACGAGAAGGTCAACACCCTGATTGCCGAAGAGCGTATCGCTGCCGCGGAATCTGAGTTCACGGGCGACGATTGGATGAGCCGACTCCAACGGGAAAAGTCGGGCATCCTTGCTAACACGCTCGGCAACCTGCTCCTGATCCTAAACCATGACGAGGCACTCGAGGGCATCCGCTACAACAAGCTGGCAAACCAGATATTCGGCGAGAGTCTGCCCTGGGAAGGGCCGCACCAGCCACAGGGACTCCCCGCGCCTTGGCGCGACGCCGATACCGCCCAGCTTGTGGCTTACGTCGACAAACGCTACGGCGCGTTCTCCGCCCGCAACTACGAACTGGCGCTCACAAAGGTTGCCGACGATCGTGCTTTCCACCCGATAAGGGAATACCTCGACAGCTTGCCGCCTTGGGACAAAGTTCCAAGAATGGACACGCTGCTCATCGACTACCTTGGCGCGGAGGATTCGCCCTATGTTAGGGCGGTCACCCGAAAGACGCTCGTCGCCGCTGTCGCCCGAATCGTCTGCCCCGGTACGAAGCACGACTCGATCCTTGTGCTGAACGGCAAACAGGGCATTGGAAAATCCACGCTATTCTTGCGCCTTGGGCGGCAGTGGTACTCCGACAGCATGTCCATTTCTGACATGAAGGACAAGACCGCGCCGGAGAAACTGCAGGGATACTGGATACTAGAACTGGGCGAACTCGCTGGCATCAAAAAAATGGATGTGGAAACCGTGAAGTCGTTCATCACCAGAACCGACGACAAGTACCGTCCCTCATACGGGCGGACCGTGGAAAGCCATCCGCGCCAGTGCGTCATCGTCGGTACGACCAACTCGGATGGCGGCTTTCTGAGGGATATCACCGGTAACCGTCGTTTCTGGCCTGTGCGCGTCACCGGCGAAGGCAAACACCGCGCTTGGGAACTCACGGAGATTGACCAAATTTGGGCTGAAGCACTCGTGCGCTACAGCGAGGGTGAGGAACTCTACCTAAAAGGCGACTTAGCTGCACTCGCGGCGGACGAGCAGCGCGGAGCGATGGAAAACGACGACCGTGAAGGTCTGGTTGCCGCGTATCTCGAAACGCTCCTGCCTGAAAACTGGGACGAGATGGATGTTTACCGCCGCCAGGAGTACCTGCGATCTCCCGAAGACCCCACGAGGGCTGCCGCCACTGTACGCCGTATGCAGGTTAGCAACATCGAAATCTGGTGCGAGTGCTTCGGTAAGCCCCGCGAGGCAATCAAGAAATCGGATTCCTATGAGATTGAAGCCATCATCAGGAGTATCGGGGGTTGGGAGAAGTACAGCTTCGGCAAGACCGGCAAGAAATCGATCCCCGTTTACGGCATCCAGAAAGTCTATGTTCGGGAAGGGACTGCCGAGAGGTATTGCCTTTGATTGCCTATGACGGGTTCGGCAACATGCAACGGCACGGTCGCAAGCCCTTTATAGACTTGGCTCCTTGTGACGCTGTTGCCCATGTTGCCGAAGTATCTCTCTATAAATCCTATTTTTATAGCAATAAGGGTATCGGGCATACGCAATACGCCCGCGTAGGCTCTATAGGAAATTTAGGCACGTTCGGCAATCAGCGAGAACGGCAATCGGAGGTCATCATGCGTGAAAAAGTACTGGAACGCAAGCTCGTCGAGGCAGTAAAGGTGATGGGAGGCATCGCTCTCAAGTTCATAAGCCCCGGTTTCGACGGGATGCCCGACCGCCTTGTCCTACTTCCCTTAGGTAGAATCGCCTTTGTGGAAGTAAAGCGGCATGGGGAGAAACCCCGCCCTTTGCAGGAAGCGAGGCACGGGATGTTACGGCGGCTTGGGTTTGAGGTTCACGTGTTGGACGACGGGTCGCGGATATCAGAAATCTTAAAACAGATGGGAGGTGACGCCGAATGAAGTTCATACCGCACAGCTACCAGCGATACGCCGTCGACTACATCGAGAATAATCCCATAGCCGCTGTTCTGCTGGATATGGGCTTGGGTTAGGAAAGACCGTGATTTCCCTGACGGCGATAAATGACCTCCTGTTCGACAGCTTCGAAACACACCGCGTTCTGGTTGTCGCCCCTCTCCGAGTGGCGCGTGACACATGGCCAGAGGAACTGGGCAAGTGGGAACACCTATCGGATTTACAGTTTTCAGTGGCGGTCGGGACGGAAGCGGAACGCAAGGCGGCGCTTGGGAAGCAAGCCGACATCCACATCATCAACCGCGAGAACGTGCAATGGCTCATTGAGGACAGCGGTGTCCCGTGGCAATGGGATATGGTGGTGATCGACGAACTCTCGTCTTTCAAAAGTCACCAGTCAAAGCGGTTTCGGTCGCTGATGAGGGTTCGCCCGAAGGTCAGGCGCATCGTGGGTTTAACGGGAACGCCAAGCAGCAACGGCCTGATGGATTTGTGGGCGGAGTTCCGACTGCTGGACATGGGCCGGCGACTTGGGAGGTTTATTGGGCAGTATCGCGCCGATTACTTTGTTTCCGACAAGCGCAACGGCCAAGTGATATTCAGCTACAAGCCCCTGCCGGGCGCCGAGAAGCGGATATACGCCAAAATCGCCGACATCACGATTTCCATGAAGTCCGCCGATCACCTGACGATGCCGGAACTGGTAAACAGCGAGTATTCGGTTCTTCTGTCCGACGGAGAGCGGGAACGATACGAGGAAATGAAAAGAGACCTCATCCTGCAACTACCCGACGGTGAAATCACCGTGGCCAACGCCGCGGCTCTGTCGGGAAAGCTGTGCCAGATGGCAAACGGGGCGGTCTACAGCGACGATGGCAAAACGAGCTACATTCACGACCGTAAGCTGGACGCTCTGGAGGACATCATCGAGGCGGCAAGCGGAAAACCCCTCCTCGTGGCGTACTGGTTCAAACACGATTTGGAACGCGTATCGGCAAGGCTGAAAGCCCGCCATATCCCGTTTGCCAAGCTGGATACCGCCGAGAGCATCCGAGGGTGGAACAAAGGTGAAGTGCCGGTAGCCTTAATCCACCCCGCCTCCGTCGGCCACGGGCTGAACCTGCAATCGGGTGGCCGCCATCTCGTCTGGTTTGGTCTGACGTGGAGTTTGGAGCTGTATCAGCAGACCGTGGCGAGACTTTGGCGGCAAGGGCAACAGGCCGAAACCGTGGTGGTTCAGCACATCGTCGCCAAAGATACGATTGACGAGCGGATTCTGAAATCCCTATCCGAGAAGGATTCAACCCAGAGCGCGTTAATCGAAGCCGTGAAAGCCAATTTATAGAGTCAAGAGCTGCCAATCCGAGTGGAAACATTCATCGAAATCGGAGGTAGCCAATGGGTACGGAAAAACTCACCGCGAAGGAGTACCTCTCCCAAGCCTACCGGATAGATCAGCGCATAAACAGCAAACTGGAACAGGTGCGGTCTCTGCGGGAACTGGCGACGAAAGCGACCGCCACCCTGTCGGATATGCCCCGAAACTCCAGCCCCAACTTCCACCGCATGGAGGACTTCATCTCCAAGGCTCTGGATTTGGAGTCGGAGATAAACGCGGATCTGAAAACCCTCATCGACCTTAAGCGCGAGGTGGTCACCATCATCAAATGCGTGGAACGCGCCGAGCTCCAAACCATTCTGGAGATGCGTTATCTCTGCTTTCAGACGTGGGAGGAGATCGCCGTGGCTCTCCACTACGATCTACGGCACATCCACAGGCTGCACGGCAGTGCTTTGGAGGAAGTGGAGGCAATTCGCCGCCGCCGGTGAGCATGTCACTAAATGTCATAGAAAGGCACACGGTTCATATGGTATAACTATAATGGCAGAATTGAAGGCACAGGCGAGCCTCGCGGGAGAAATCCCTCGGGGCTTTTTCATGCGCGGAACAGGAGGCGACGTCGGTGCCATACAAACCAAAGAAGCCCTGCGCTTACCCCGGTTGCCCCAGGCTGACCACGGGCAGGTACTGCGAAGAGCATCAAAAGGCAGAAGCCAATCGCTACAATCACTGCGACCGCGATCCCGATTCCAACAAACGCTACGGGCGGTCGTGGAACAGGATACGCGCGGGATTCCTTTCGGCGAACCCTCTCTGTGAGAGATGCAAAGCCGAAGGTAAGCTGACGCCCGCCGAGCTCGTCCACCACAAGCGCAAGCTGACGGATGGCGGCACGAACGACTGGTCGAACCTGCAAGCTCTTTGCTCCGAGTGTCACAGCCGTTTACACGGCCAGCAGGGCGATTACTTCCGAAATGGGAGCGAGGCCAGGGGCGGGTCAAATCCCTACGGCCATTAGGCTGGGCAGCGCGCTCGGCCTGCCGTGCGCGATTTTCAATAATCAAAAATCAAAAAATCAAAGTGTCAAAATCAAAGTCGAATCAAACCGGGGAGGTGAAAGGCATGCCCAGCGGCGGCTACCGTCCGGGGGCAGGCCGTCCTCGGAAAAACATCCAAGACAAGAAGCTGGAAGGCAAAGCGAAATCGAATACGGTTCCCGCACCGACGCCGAAGAGGGTTTACTCCAAAAACGTCATGGCGGACTACTTCTCCATGGCGATGAAGGAATGCGAGAAGGAAGTGCCCGCCGCAGGCGTGCTGCGAGCCGAGATTGAGGAATATATCGCCGCGCGCGGCTGCGAGGGGTATGTCGCCCCGCAGACGGTTACCGATTACGTTCTCAACCGGCAGGGCTTCCTTGCCTGCGAATGCATGAACCGCAAAATCGGGCGCATGACCAAAGACCTGAAACTCTCGCCCTACGTCACGGCGGGTTCCGCGTATTACAAAGCGATGCAGGGCGACTTCAATCTCATCACGCAGATTATCAACCGGCACTCAAATACCCAAGCCGAGGAGAAAAACGCGTTCCTCGAACTTTTGACGAACAGGGGGTTTTAACCGATGCGGACGACAGAACGGTTTGAAATGGCGGATATCAGCTGCCTCGTGCCTTACGCGCGGAACGCCCGCACCCACAGCAAGGAGCAGATTCTGCAGCTGCGTTCTTCGCTGCGTGAATTCGGATTTGTGAATCCCATCATCGTGGACAAAGATTATAACATTATCGCGGGGCACGGGCGGGTCTTAGCGGCGAAAGCCGAGGGGATGACGGAAGTCCCGTGTGTGTTCGCGGAGTATCTGACCGAGGCGCAGAAGAAAGCCTACATCCTCGCCGACAACCGTCTGGCGCTGAACGCCGGGTGGGACGAGGAACTGCTGGCTCTGGAATTCGCGGATTTGAAGGAACTGGGTTTCGACCTTGAAGTCACCGGGTTTGAGACAGGCGAGATTGAGAAACTGTTCGCAAGCTCGAACGAAGGTGTTCGTGACGACGATTTCGATCTGACGGCTGCTCTTGACCAGGCGGCTTTTGTTTTGCCCGGCGACGTGTGGACGCTCGGACGGCACCGGCTCATCTGCGGCGACGCGACCGACGCCGGCACCGTCCGCAGGCTGATGGACGGCCGCAAGGCGAACCTCGTGCTGACCGATCCGCCTTACAATGTCAACTTCGAGGGCTCCAGCGGGCTGAAAATCAAGAACGACAAGATGTCCGACGAACAGTTCTACGCTTTTCTGTTCGCGGCGTTCAGGTGCTTTTACGAGAACCTCGCCGACGGCGGGGCTTTTTATTGCTTCCACTCGGATTCGGAGAAGGTCAATTTCTTCCGCGCCTGCGTGGACGCTGGCTTTCATTACTCGACCACCTGCGTCTGGGTGAAAAACGCCCTCGTGCTTGGGCGCGGGGATTACCAGCAAATGCACGAACCCGTGCTGTACGCCTTCAAGGATACCGCCAAGCACAAATGGTACTCCGACCGCAAACAGACCACGATTTGGAACTTCGACAAACCGAAGAAAAACGCCGACCACCCAACAAGCAAACCGCTCGACCTCTTGGCGTACCCGATTGCCAACAGCAGCCAGGCGAACGCCGTCGTGCTGGATACCTTCGGGGGTTCCGGCTCGACGCTCATCGCCTGCGAGCAGCTTGACCGCACCTGCTTCATGCTGGAGCTCGACGAGAAGTACGCATCCGTCATCCTGCGCCGCTACGCCGAGATGAAGCAAAATGGCGGCGCGGATATTGCCTGCGAACGGGACGGCAAGGTGCATCAGTACGCCGACCTCGTAAAGGAGGTGGCGCTGATATGAGCAAGCTGACACTCGGTTCTCTCTTCGACGGCTCCGGCGGCTTTCCGCTCGGAGCCATTTTAACAGGCATTGAACCGCTCTGGGCATCGGAGGTCGAACCGTTCCCCATACGGGTCACAACAAAGCGCCTGCCGAGCGTGAAACACCTTGGCGATATCAACAAGATAGATGGTGCGGCCGTACCGCCTGTGGACATCGTCACGGGCGGTTTTTGCTGCCAAGACCTTTCGGTGGCTGGTAAGCGCGCCGGGCTGCACGGCGAACGCTCCGGTCTGTTCTTTCAGGTGATCCGGATCATCAGGGAGATGCGAGCCGCAACCAACAACGAATACCCAAAGTTTGCCGTGCTTGAAAACGTGCCGGGCATGTATTCTTCAAACGGCGGGCTTGATTTTCAGGAGGTACTCAATGAACTCAGCCAAATCAAAGACGAAGCCTTGTCAGTACCTTTGCCTGAAAAGGGCAAATGGTCTACGGCGGGCGAAATCGTGGGAGACGGTTTCTCAATTGGTTGGCGGACGCTTGACGCTCAATTTTGGGGAGTCGCCCAGAGACGCCGCCGTTGTTACATTGTCGTCGATTTTACAGGCGAACGCGCCGGAGAAATACTATTTGACGAGTCGCGCCTGCGAGGGAATCCTCCGCAGGGCGGCTTCCCGCGGCAAGCAACTGCCAGGGGTGCTGCGGCTGGCGCTGGAAGCGCAATGTGCCTGAACGACCAGGGCGGGTCGGCGATGGATTTCTCGGAGAACGTCGCGGGTACGCTTCGCGCTCAGGAACACGGCCACGCTCCCATCGTGTTCGAGCCCGGCGCGGTCAGTCGCATTGGCGGTCATGTGTGGGAGAACCTGACTGGCGCGTTGCGTGCGGATGCCGGCGACAACCAAGCGGCGGTGGTCATTGAAAACCGCCCCGCCGACTCCCGTGTGAAGATTTCTGAAGACGGCATTGTGCAGACGCTCTCGGAACGCATAGGTAAAGGCGGCGGCAATACCCCGATGGTGATGACCGCCTACGGCATCTGCTCCGATCAGAGCCATTCCATGCTCTCGGATAATCCTCACAGCGGTATTTATGAAGCGATAACATCCCGCACCATAGACGCGAACGGCGGAAACCCCGGCTGCCGTCAAGGCGGCGTCGCCGTGGTCGCCGTACAAGGCTCTATGATCGGACGCGAAGACAGAAATGGGCCGCGGGGCGGCGGTGTAAAGCGCGATGTAAGTTTCACCTTGGATACAGCCGACCGGCATGCCGTCGCGTATGCCATGACCACGGGTGACTTTACGCAGGCGTGCAGAGAAAAGGCTCCCTGCCTGCAGGCGCGGGATTTCAAAGACCCGCCGGTGGTCAGCCAACCTCCCTGTATTGTACGAAGACTAACACCCGCTGAGTGCGCCCTGCTCCAAGGCTTTCCAGCCGATTGGTGCGCCGGGCTTGAGACACCGGAGCCCGCTGAGAAGGACATTTCTTTCTGGTCGGAGGTCTGGGAGACGCACCGCAATATCCTGGGGGCTTCCGCGAAACCCAAGAGCCGGAAACAGATCGTCAAGTGGCTTCAGTCCCCGCGTTCGGATGCCGCCGAGTACAAAATGTGGGGCAATGGGGTGGCGCTCCCATGCGTGGTTTTCGTCCTCGGCGGCATTGCGCGTTGAGACTGAAAATAGTGATATGCTTGCATTAATTTCAGGATCATTATCATTGCTGAAACGCTTGCTATTACAGGTGTTCAGAGTGATATATGTACGTACCGAAAGGCGCTAGTAGCCTACGGAATTCAAGCAAGCACGGAGGGAAAATCCATGAAACTCCAATACGGCGTAACCGGGCAGGAACGTAAATCACTGGCAAGCACGCTCAGCGCCGCCCTCAATGCCCCGACCAGGTACCTTGGCGCCCCTACCTTCGCCTACGAGGTGGGCGGTTACCGCGTCGACAAGGAGGGGACGCTCACGGGAGCTGACAATCTCGGCCTTGAGGACGCTCTTCACCAGGCGGGCTTTGACCCGGACGCTGACACACGTGAGTACGATATTCCCGACATCCGCGATAATTACAACCTTGGGCAGTGCGGCGGCGATGTGATCCCCGTCGATTGGGAGGAAGGGATGACCGAGGAAGAGGAACTGGGACTTGGACGCACCCGCCGCGAAGATTACCAAGGCGAGAACGGCATGCAGGCTTATGACGCTCCCGACACCGGCGAGACCGACCTATTGACTGTGGAAATTCCGCTGGCCGGTTTTACCCCGCAAACGCTCGATAACCTCATCAAGATGGTGGCGGCGAGGGAAGCCCTTATTAAGGCAGCGCTGGGCACGGACGACCTGCCGATACAGATAACTGAAGAATCGGTCAGTTTCCCCTGGTTCACACTGGACAACCCGAGCGAAGCCACCTGCTACACGCAGTTTATTACCGCCCTCTGTCGGACGGCCATTGCAAAAAAGCGCGTCATCGCCAAGGAGCGCGACCTCGCCGACAACCCGAAATACGCCATGCGCTGCTGGCTGCTTTCCCTGGGGCTTATCGGCGATGCGTTCAGGAACACGCGGAAGCTGCTGCTGACAAAGCTGGATGGCAACTGCAGCTTCAAGGGCGGCGCCCGTCCAACCTATACGGCGCATTGCTACACATACCCCAACGGCTCGGAAGAGGACGCGATGGACTGCGAGACTTTTAATTTTACAAACCTTTCCAAAGCGAAAGCCTTTTGCGACGAATTTGCCCGCGACTGCGAGAACCTGAAATACGCGGGTTGCCACGTCGAGGACGACGCCGGTAATTACCTATATGAGATTCTGGCGGACAGGACGGTGAGCGGTAAATGAACATCCAATTTCCCGACAGGCAGATAGTGGAGCGGGTACGGAGCCTGTACCCGCAAGGCGCGAGGGTTGATCTGGTTTCAATGACCGACCCCTATGCCTCGCTCAAGCCGGGTGACAGGGGCACGGTTGACTTTGTGGACGACGCCGGGACGGTTTTTATAAGCTGGGACAGCGGTTCCACGCTTGGCGCGGTCTATGGCGCGGATTCCATCCGCCTGCTGACCAAAGCTGAAATCATCCGGGAACAGTGCGTTGCCACCGCAAAGACTGGCCGAACGAACATGTTTGACGCGAAGGCGGTATGCGAGATCGCCCTGGAGATGGGCTTTCACGAACTGGCCGGCTTCATCCTCACACGCCCCAAAGCCTACTCAGCCATGATCGTGACGGGAGAACTCGCCGACAAGGATATCGGCTGACCGTTAAGCTTAATCCGACCAACTAGCCGAGGACGCCCCGAAAGGGGCTATCTCTCGTGAGCCGGAAGGCTCTTTTTATTTACCGCGATAGGAGGCCCGCCGATGGGCGAATTCCATTATCAACCCACCCCGCTCATGCTGCCGACATCGCGCTACGACGAGCGACGGGCGGACTTCGCGGTGGGATTCATCTCCATGCTCAAGCACACCACCGGGGAGTGGTACGGAAAACCATTTCAACTGATGCCGTGGCAGGAACAGATCATCAGAGATATCTTCGGCATCGTGGATGCGGACGGCAACCGGCAGTTCCGCACCGCGTACGTCGAGGTCGGCAAGAAAAACGGCAAGAGCGAACTCGCGGCAGCGGTAGCACTCTATCTCCTCTTTGCCGACGGAGAGGCGGGCGCGGAGGTCTACTCCTGCGCCGCAGACATCAACCAGGCAAGCATTGTGTTCAATACCGCCAAGGCGATGGTGGAGCAATGCGGCGATCTAGCCAAACTGTCTAAACTGGTGCCGTCCACCAAGCGAATCATCTTCCCGCACACCAACAGCTTCTACAGGGTGCTGTCCTCTGAAACCAAATCCAAGCAGGGCTTCAACGTATCGGGGCTGATCTTCGATGAATTGTTTGCGCAGCAGACCCGCGAGCTCTTTGACACGATGACCAAATTTACCGGCGACGCCCGGCGGCAGCCCCTCTATTTCCTTATCACCACGGCGGGCCGGGATAAAACGTCCATCTGCTATGAGATTCACTGCAAGGCGCTGGCGGTCATGGACGGCTCGAAGATCGACCCGGCGTTTTACCCTGCCGTGTTCGGTATCGAGGAGGGCGATTACTGGGAGGACGATCGCGTCTGGCGGCGCGTGAATCCATCCATTGGGGTGACGATTCCGTTTGAGACGGTTCAAGCGGCCTATGAACAGGCAAAGCAGAACCCCGCTGAGGAGATGCACTTCCGGCAATTCCGCCTGAACGAATGGTGTAACGCGGACATCCGTTGGATGCCCATGGATAAATGGGACGCCTGCGGCCAACGTGACGTTGGACCCAATTCGCCTTCGAAGCATGCGCTGCTGGAAGAAGAAATGGAAAGCAGAGCCTGTTATGGCGGTCTGGACTTATCCTCCACAGGCGACCTAACCGCCCTTGTCTTGGTGTTCCCGCCAACCGGGAGTGATACCAAGTACACGGTCTTGCCCTACTACTGGTTACCGGAGGACGTGATCGACCTGCGGACCAGGCGCGATCATGTGCCTTATGCCGTCTGGAAGAAGATGGGCGTGTTCAACACCACCGAGGGCAACGTCGTCGATTACGACTTCATCGTGGCGTTCATCGCGAAGCTTTCCGAACGGTTCCGCATCCGTGAAATCGCTTATGACCGTTACGGCGCGGAGAAGATACGCCGGGATCTTGAAGAGCTCGGCGCTGAACACGCCTTCGAGGTGATTCCGTTTGGACAGGGCTTCATTTCCATGTCCCCGCCCAGCAAGGACTTCTACCAGTTTGTCATGGAAGGGCGTATCCGGCACGGCCGGCATCCTGTTCTTGACTGGAACATGAGCAACGTCGTCATTGATCAGGACGCGGCGGGCAATATCAAGCCTAACAAGAAAAAATCCACCGAGAAGATAGACGGCGTGGTGGCAATGATCATGGGTCTTGCCCGAGCGACCCTCGGCGGCGGAATCAACCAGAGCGCTTACGCGGAAAGGGGTTTGCTGTTTATATGAGAAGGAGCTTCTTCAGCGGATGGTTTCACTCTCGCGACAAGCCCCGCAACAGCGTGGGCGGTGGGTGGCGTTTTCTATTCGGCGGCACCACATCCGGCAAGGCGGTCAACGAACGGACGGCCATGCAGACTTCCGCGGTCTACGCCTGTGTGCGTATCCTCTCGGAGTCAATCGCGGGACTTCCGCTCCACGTCTACCGCTATAAAGCGGATGGGAGCAAGGAACGCACGGCGGATCATCCGCTGCAGCGGCTCCTGCATGACGAGCCGAACAGGGAAATGACGTCATTCGTTTTTCGAGAAACGCTCATGGCTCACCTGCTCTTGTGGGGCAACGCCTATGCCCAGATCATCCGGGATGGGCGCGGCTATCCTGTTTCCCTCTACCCGCTGCTGCCCGACCGTATGGCGGTTGACCGTGATCCTAACGGCGAACTGGTCTACACCTATCAGAGCGACAAGGGACAGGTGAAGCTGCGACGCGAGAGCGTTCTGCACATCCCCGGACTGGGCTTTGACGGGCTCATTGGATACAGCCCCATCGCGATGGCAAAGAACGCGGTGGGGCTTGCGCTTGCCACCGAGGATTACGGCGCGGCGTTTTTCGCCAACGGCGCGAATCCCGGCGGCGTGTTGGAGCACCCCGGCGTCATCAAGCCGGAACAGGTTGAGCGCTTGCGGGAAAGCTGGCAGTCTCAGTTCGGCGGCGCGAACGCGCACAAGGTCGCCGTGCTGGAAGACGGTCTTAAATTCCACCAGATGTCCATCCCGCCGGAGCAAGCGCAGTTTTTGGAAACCCGTAAGTTCCAGATCAACGAGATTGCCCGGATTTTCAGGGTACCGCCGCACATGGTGGGCGACCTTGAAAAGAGCAGTTTCTCAAACATCGAGCAGCAGTCGCTGGAATTTGTTAAATACACGCTTGGCCCGTGGGTGATCCGGTGGGAGCAGTCGCTGACGCAGGCGCTTCTGCTGCCGGGCGAAAAAGCGGCGTTCTCTATTCGCTTCAACCTCGACGGGCTTTTGCGCGGCGATTACCAAAGCCGGATGCAGGGCTACAGCGTCGGCATCCAAAACGGCTTTTACTCTGTCAACGACGTGCGGGCGCTGGAGGACATGAACCTGCTGACAGAGGCGGAAGGCGGGAACGCGCATGTCCTCAACGGCAACATGGTCAAACTCGCCGATGTTGGCGCGGCATACAAATTGAAAGAAACGGAGGACACGATGTGAAAAACAAAAGATTCTGGGACTGGGCGCGCGATTCCGACGAGCGCGTCCTTTACTTCGACGGGGAGATTTCGGAAGAGACCTGGTGGGGCGACGAGATCACGCCCCGCCTCTTTCGCGACGAGCTCTTTTCCGGAGAGGGCGACATCACCGTTTGGCTCAATTCGCCGGGCGGTGACTGCGTGGCGGCCAGCCAGATTTACGCCATGCTGATGGACTACAAAAGCAACGTCACCGTCAAGATTGACGGCATTGCGGCTTCGGCGGCCAGTGTGATCGCCATGGCCGGCACTTCGGTGCTGATGGCGCCTACCGCCTTGATGATGATCCATAACCCGTTAACGATCGCGATCGGCGACAGCGAGGAGATGCAAAAGGCCATCGAGATGCTTGCCGAGGTGAAGGAGTCGATCATCAACGCCTACCAGATCAAATCGAGCCAGGGCAGGGCGAAAATCAGCCATTGGATGGACGCGGAGACGTGGATGAACGCCAACAAGGCGATTGAGCTCGGGTTCGCCGACGGCATCCTGCGGGACGAGAAACGTCAGATGCCTGGCAGCGGGGCCACGTTCGCGTTCAGCCGCAGGGCGGTGACAAACTCCCTGCTGAACAAGGTGCGTCCCAAGGAGAAACCCAAGCAACCCGAAACGCCGCAAGGCGTAGCCGCGGCGACTCTTGAACAGCGGCTGAACCTGATTATTCACTAATTAGAGGAGGTAAAAATCATGTCTACGATTCTTGAACTGCGCGAAAAGCGCAATAAAATCTGGAACACTGCCAAGGCATTCCTGGATTCCAAGCGCGGCGCCGATGGCTTGGTGCCGCCCGAGTCCGCCGCCGAGTACGACCGCATGGAAACCGAAATGGTCAGCCTCGGAAAGGAAATCGAGCGTCTGGAGCGCCAGCAGGCGTTCGACCTCGAGATGGGCAAAGCCACGTCCGCGCCGATTACCGGCAAACCTATCCGGCCTGATCAGCCCAAGACCGGCAGAGCTTCTGACGAGTACCGCGCCGACTTCCGCAACGTCCTGCGCGGCAAACAGCCGATCCACAACGTCATGCAGGAAGGCGCGGATGCAGATGGCGGCTACCTCGTCCCGACCGAGTTTGAGAGCCAGATCGTTACCGGGCTTGAGGAAAGCAACGTCGTACGCTCTATCGCCAAGGTGATCACTACTTCCGCGGAACGTAAGATTCCGCTGGCGTCCACCCACTCCGTGGCACAGTGGACGCTGGAAAACGGCGCATATACCGAAAGCAATCCGGCCTTCGGGCAGATTACGGTGGACGCCTACAAGCTCACCGACCTGGTGAAGGTTTCCACGGAACTGCTGCAAGATGCCATGTTCGATCTGGAAACCTACATCGCGGGCGAGTTTGCCAGAGCTTTTGGCATCGCCGAGGAACAGGCGTTCTGCGTCGGCACCGGTATGGGCCAGCCTACGGGCATCTTTACCGCGAGCGGCGGTCACGTCGGTGTTACGGCGGGGGCGTCCGTTACGGTGGATAATCTTATCGATCTGACGTACGCGCTCAACGCGCCGTACCGTAGGAACGCCAAGTTCCTCATGAAGGACGGCACCGTTTCCGCACTCCGCAAGCTCAAGGACGGCAACGGCGCGTATCTTTGGCAGCCCTCCGTACAGGCGGGTCAGCCTGACAGGCTGTTGGGCTATCCGATTTACACCAGCCCCTACGTGCCGGATGTAACGGCGAGCGCGCTACCCATCGCCTTCGGCGATTTCAGTAATTACTGGATCTGCGACCGCCTGGGCAGAACGGTACAGCGGCTCAATGAACTCTACAGCACCAACGGCCAGGTCGGCTTCCTGTGCACCCAGCGAGTGGACGGTAAGGTCATCCTCGCCGAAGGCATCCAACTCCTGCGGATGGGCGCGTAAGAAGGTGAAAAGCGATGACGCCAACGGAACTGCTGCCCAAGGTAAAGGAGAACCTGATTCTTGCCCATGATCAGGACAACGCGCTGCTCCTGCGGCTCATCGCCGCCGCCGTAGGCTACGCGGAAAGTTACCAGCACGTCGCGGCGGGATGGTATGAAGGCAATTCCGCCTCCGCCGCGACGGAGCAGGCGGTGATCATGCTCACGTCCAACTGGTACGAGTCGCGCGATGGCTCGACGGCGGGCTTCTTCGCAGACAGCATACAGGCTTCCCAGCAGGTTTGGAACACGGTCAACACGCTTCTGCGGCTTGACCGGCTGTGGGGTGTGTGAAATAAATGTCGTTTGGAAAAATGAATACGCTCATCGACATCGTCAGCACCGCCCCGGTCAGGGACGCGGAAGGGTTCGTCACGCAAGGCGGCACAGTTCTCGCTTCGGTGAGAGCATACAAGGAAGAACAGCACGGTTCTGAGCGGTGGGCGAACATGGCGGCGTTTTCCGAGGCGACCGTCCTGTTCCGCTTCCGAGGGATACCCGGTCTTACGGTCGATACCTCGCTCTACATCACGGACGCGGACGGCCGCTACAACATCGTCGGCGCCGAGGATGTGAAGGGCCGGGGAATGTACGTCGAAGTCATGGCGCGGGAGGTGAAGCCCGGTGGCTAAAGTCGAAGTATCAATGCCGGATGATTTCCTCCTGCGCATGTCCCACCTCGCGGAAAAGACCGACGAGATTGTTCCGAAGGTGCTGGAAGCGGGCGGAAACGTGGTACTGTCGAAGGTGAAAAGCAATCTCTCGTCGGCGGTCGGGCGCGGGACGAAAGAAAAAAGTCGCGCGACCGGCGAACTGGAACGCTCGCTGGGACTGTCGCCCGCCAAGCAGAACCGAAACGGCGACTGGGACGTGAAGGTGGGTTTCGCGGAGCCACGCAGCGATGGCGGCAGCAATGCCAAACTGGCGAATATCCTCGAATATGGAAAACATGGCCAACCTGCGCGGCCTTTCCTGAAACCGGCCAAGTCCTCGTCCAAAAAAGCCTGTGAAGAAGCCATGATCACTAAGCTGGAGGAGGAGTTGCGACAGATATGAGCTTACTTTCGGAACTGAATACTCTGCTGGGTGATCTCCATATTCCTGTCGAAACGGGCGTTTTCACCGGGAAAGCGCCTGAAACCTATGCGGTGATCACCCCGCTGACGGACACGTTTGCCCTGTATGCCGGGGATTTCCCCCAATATGAGGTGCAGGAAGCACGGCTGTCGCTGTTCTCCCAAGGCAACTACCGTCCGCTTAAACGGCAGATTGAAAAAGCGCTGCTGGCAGCGGGCATTACCATTACCGACCGTCGCTACATCGGGCATGAGGATGATACCGGATATCACCACTTCGCCATTGACACGGCAAAACAGTATGAACTGGAGGGATAAGAATTGGCAACGATTGGCATGGATCGGCTGTATTACGCAAAGATCACCGAAGCCTCGGACGGCGAGGAAACCTACGGCGTGCCCGCTCCGCTGGCCAAGGCCATGAAGGCGGAACTGTCCATAGAGCTTGCGGAAGCAGTGTTGTACGCCGACGACGGTGCTGCCGAGGTGATCAAGGATTTCAAGTCTGGCACGCTCTCGTTGGGCGTAGACGATATCGGCGTCGCCGCGGCGCGTGATCTCACCGGCGCGGTGGCAGATGACAACGGTGTGCTCATCTCCGCGAGCGAGAACGCGGGCGCGCCGGTGGCGATCGGCTTTCGCGCGCTCAAGCCGGACGGCAAGTATCGATACTTTTGGCTTTACAAGGTGAAGTTTGGCATTCCCGCCACCAACCTGCAAACCAAGGGCGAGTCTATTACCTTCTCCACCCCGACGATCGAGGGCACGGTGCTCCGCCGCAACAAGCTGGACGGGCTGGGCAAGCACCCCTGGAAGGCCGAAGTGACAGAAGGCGCTGCTGGGGTGTCCACCGCCACGGTTACGGGCTGGTTCGGTCAGGTCTACGAGCCGGTCTACACTACATCTGGCGCTTAAATGCATAGGAGGGAACGATAATGGAAGGCGAACGCAGCGCTGCCATTGTGATTGGCGGTCAGCCCTATGAGCTGATTCTCACCACCCGCGCGACCAAGGAAATCGCCCGTCGGTACGGCGGGTTGGAAAACCTCGGCGAAAAACTCATGAAATCGGAAAACTTCGAGCTGGCCTTGGATGAGGTCGTATGGCTGATCACATTGCTGGCCAACCAGTCCATTCTGGTACGCAACCTGAAAAACCGCGATACGCCTGAGCCCCTGCTGACCGAGGATGAGGTTGAACTGCTCACCTCCCCGCTGGATCTGGCCGCTTACAAGGAAGCGATCACGGAAGCCATGTTCCGGGGTACCAAGCGCAATATCCAGAGCGAAGAGGAAAACGCAAAAAACGTGGCAGTCGGGTAACGGAC
>LVAQ01000036.1 GCA_001604105.1 Clostridiales bacterium Firm_11 | reverse complement strand
CTGGTTGGCCATGGCCGTTTGAAAGCTGCTCAGGAAGAAAACCTCAACGAGATCAATTGTGTTATTGTTGAAGGATTGACTGACGCGCAGAAGCGTGCCTACATCCTTGCGGATAACCGTCTGGCGCTGAATGCCGGGTGGGACGATGAGATGCTCTCCGTGGAGCTGTCCGACCTGCAAGCCAACGCTTTTGATCTCTCCCTGCTGGGCTTCAGCGATGCGGAGATGAACAAACTCATGGGTGGCATGGAAAACGCCAAGGATGACGATTTCGATGTGAGTGCAGAGTTGCAAAAACCCACGCTCTCCAAGCCCGGTGATCTGTGGCTGCTGGGTAACCACCGTCTGGTCTGCGGCGACAGCACCAAGCCTGAAACGTATAGCCTGCTCATGGACGGAAAGGCCGCAAATCTGGTCGTCACGGACCCGCCGTATAATGTGAACTACGAGGGTAGCGCCGGGAAAATCAAGAACGACCACATGGCGGGCGATGCTTTCTACCAATTTCTGCTGGATGCTTTTACCCAGATGGAGAAGGTCATGGCGCAGGATGCCAGCATCTACGTATTCCACGCGGACACCGAGGGACTGAATTTCCGCAAAGCGTTTACCGAAGCGGGGTTCCACCTGTCGGGCACGTGCATCTGGAAAAAGCAGAGCCTTGTGCTCGGTCGCTCGCCCTACCAGTGGCAGCACGAACCGGTGTTGTTCGGCTGGAAAAAGTCCGGTAAGCACGCCTGGTTCTCCGATCGGAAGCAATCCACCATTTGGGAATTTGACAAGCCCCGAAAAAACGGCGAGCACCCCACGATGAAGCCAATTCCGCTTCTGGCTTACCCGATCGTCAACTCGTCCATGACGGGCTGCGTGGTGCTGGATCCCTTTGGCGGCAGCGGCTCGATGCTCATCGCCTGTGAACAGACCGGGCGCGTGTGCCGTATGGCCGAGCTGGATGAGAAGTTCTGCGACGTGATCGTCCGACGCTTCATCCAACAAGTGGGAACGGACAAGGACGTATATCTCTCCCGCGACGGGCAGATGATTCCCTTCTCCGCTGTGGAGGTGGCCGCCGTTGGATAACCTTCTCACCCTCGGTTCCCTGTTTGACGGCTCCGGCGGGTTTCCGCTCGGAGCCGTTTTCAGTGGCATCCTGCCCCTCTGGGCAAGCGAAGTCGCGCCTTTTGCGATCCGGGTCACCACCAAGCGCCTGCCGTGGATGAGGCATCTGGGGGACATTCACAGTATCAACGGCGCGGAGATCGACCCTGTAGACATCATCACCTTTGGCTCGCCATGCACCGACATGTCCGTCGCTGGAAAGCGCGCGGGACTGGACGGCAAGCAATCTGTCCTTTTCTACGAAGCCATTCGGATCATCCGGGAAATGAGGAACGCCACGCATGGAAAATACCCACGGTTCATCGTCTGGGAAAACGTGCCCGGCGCATTCTCTTCGAACCGGGGCGAGGACTTTCGCGCAGTACTCGCCGCCATTGTCCAGACTGTCGAACCGGAAGCCGAGGTGCCTGCGCCTGACCCGAAGGGATGGCCTACCGCCGATGTTCTGTTGGGAAACGGATGGAGCGTGGCGTACCGCGCTGTCGACGCGCAATACTTCGGCGTCGCCCAACGCCGCCGCCGTATCTACCTTATCGCAGATTTTGGAGGCGAACGCGCCGGCGAGATTCTATTTGAGCGCGAAGGCGTGTCAAGGGATTTTACACCGGGCTTCCCTGCGGGGGAAGCAATTGCCGGACATCCTGCGGATCGCGCTGGAACAGCAGTCGCTTTCGAACCCGGAGCAGCCTCCCGCTTAGGCGGGCACTGCTGGACGGAGCACGCTGGTACACTTCGCGCGGACGCAGGCGATAACCAGACGGCGGTCGTGATCACTGGCGAGTTGGAAAACACCGATTTCACCGAGATCCCGTTGACCCTGAAAATCCGCTCCGGCTGCGAGGGCGGCGGAAAAGGCGCGCTCGTTCAGCAAAACCAGTCCGCGACCCTCTCCTGTAACAACGACCAGACCCTGTTCGTTCCCAAGGCCTATGGCGTCAGCTCCTTGAATTCCGAAGGCATGAAGTCCGACAATCCTCTTGTTGGTTTTTATGAAGCGAAAACCGCCCGGACAATCGACCAGAGTGGCGGAAACCCAACCTGCAACCAGGGCGGCATCGCGGTTTGTGAGCAAGGTGCGGATGTGGATAGCAAGAACCTCTCGGTCGCCTATACGATGACCACCGGCGATTTTACACAGGTTTGCCGCGAGCAGTCCCCTTGCCTGCAGGCGAGAGATTATAAAGATCCGCCGGTCGTGGGCAGGCAGCGCTACACCGTTCGCAGGCTAACGCCGACGGAGTGCGCAAGGTTGCAGGGCTTCCCTGACGGGTGGTGCGACGGGTTGGGCACCTCCGTTCCCACAAAAGAAGAAATTGACTGGTGGTCTTCTGTGTTTGAAACACACCGACAGATCATGGGGATTTCAGAGAAGCCAAAGAGCCGGAAGCAAATTGTCAAATGGCTTAAGCAGCCTTACTCCGACGCCGCCGAGTACAAGCTCTGGGGCAACGGCGTCGCGCTGCCCTGCGTGTGTTTCGTGCTGCGCGGGATCGTGGAAACTGTACGAGAGGATCAGGCAGAACCTTGTCCAGTCTGATTTCTTTCTGCGCATTATCTCATTAAACGCTTGCTATATAAGGCTTTCAGAGCGAATATGTGCATGCTGAACGGCAATGCCGGACAGCAGAATACCATTAAGGAGACGATCGCATGGAAGTCAGGTATAACGTAAGCGGAGAACGTCGCAAGGAACTCATCAGCGCGATGGCGGATCTTCTGGAAGCCAAACCCCGGTACAACGGCGCCCCCTCGTTCAGCTATACAGTCGGCGATTACCAGGTGGACAAACAGGGCATGGTGAGCTTTTCCGATTTCACGGACAGCGAGGAGGTCGAGATGTTGCTGGAAGGTCTCGCGGAGCGAGGGTTCGAGTGCGAGGCAGCATTCCCCGAGGAAAGCGAACCGGTGGCGCAGGAAACCGATCAAGCCGATGATGATGATGAGCGTAATCCAGATGCTCCGCAAGCCCTCACAACCCAGGAGCCATCCGCCGACACAGACGGGTATGCATTTACGATTGAGATCCCGCTGACGGGCTTTACGCCAGACAAGCTGGACAACCTGACCCGACTGGTCAACGCCAAAGCGCCGCTCATCTCTATGGCTTTGGGGGTGAATGATCTGCCGATTCAGATTCACGATGACCGGATCGCCTTCCAGTGGTTCCCCGTCGACGATCCGAAGGCAAGCGATTACAGCGACCGGATGACCGCCTACCGCGTCTTCATCACGTTGCTGTGTCAGACCGCCCTGAATAAGGTGCGCGTTATAGCGAAGGAGCGGGAAACGGACAACCCCAAGTTTGCCATGCGGGTCTGGCTCATTTCGCTGGGCATGGTCGGCGCCGAATACAAGACGGCGAGAAAGGTGCTGCTCCAGAACCTGACCGGCAATGGTGCCTTCCGAAGCGGCACGTCAAAGAAGGACGAATCGAATGTTTGACTTTCCGCCCATTGAAGATGTGGCAGCGCTCTATGACCGCCTCCCGCCCGGCACACGGGTCGAGTTGCTTTGGATCCTTGACCCCACCTCGCCGCTAAAGCCGGGCGATCTGGGAACGGTTCAGTTCGTCGGGAGTATAGGAACGGTGTTCTGCCGCTGGGATCGGGGCGTGGAGAAGAGTATCCTCTGGGGCATGGGAGAGGTACGGAAAATCGGGAATCAGGAATAGCCGTCCAGCCATAATCTACACAAATTTGCCGCTGATTTCTCTACACATCGGAAACCCTTATTCTACTTGCTATTGAGGCCGTTCAGAGCGAATATGTACATGCGAAGCGGCAAGGCCGAGCTTCAAAACGCGAAGGAGAATGGCACTATGTGGACGGAAGGCATGATGGACGGGTATGAATACTGGGTCAAACACTACGAGGAAGGTTCCTCCTACGGAATCGACGAGGGGCGGATTTCCAAGCTCTCGATTCGAAAGAACGGCGTCGAGCTTTACGGCTACGACCGGGGTTTGGATCATGACGAACTCGATGCAGACGGCAAAGCGGTGTACGCAAAGCTACTGAAGATGTTCAACTGACAGCGAAACCAATCGGGATAGCCCCGCAAGGGGCTACTTCCCGTAGTCATAGATCGGCTTCGATCCGTCGTTTGGCGGGTCGGAGCCATTTGCATTCCACGCAGAGGAGGCCGCGATGTGCGAAAGCTTCACCGGTATAGCCCAACGCTCTTCAAGGCCAGAGACAGCGTATACAGCAAGGCTGCCGCCGACTACGCCGTTTCCTTTGTACAGGCGCTTTCCCACACGAAAGGCAGCTGGGCGGGCAAGCCCTTTGAACTAATCGACTGGCAGGAACAGATCATCCGCGATGTTTTCGGCATCCTGAAACCCAACGGTTACAGGCAGTTCAACACCGCTTACGTGGAAATCCCAAAGAAGATGGGCAAACAGGTAGCGCTTGATACGCCGATTCCCACACTCAATGGGTTTACAACGATGGGCGCAATTGCCGTCGGCGACGTTGTTTTCGATGAGCGTGGAAAGCCCTGCCGCGTCGTTGCCAAGAGCGCGGTGGACTATACCGAACGCGCATACCGCATTACCTTC
Organism: Clostridiales bacterium Firm_11; assembly: GCA_001604105.1. Lineage (GTDB taxonomy): Bacteria > Bacillota > Clostridia > Christensenellales > Aristaeellaceae > CAXXOK01. The sequence goes on along the minus strand of LVAQ01000036.1, from coordinate 578 downwards.
AAAGATGGAGAAGTCATTGAGGCGGGCGAAAACCATCAGTGGTTTGGAGAATACACGCATTGCAAGCGAAAAGCTTGTATTCTAACAACCGGTGAGTTGACGAGCCTGCCTCGTGACGGAAGCTGTTTTCGTTTTCGGATTCCATTGGCAAAAGCCCTTGAAACGCCTGACGCGGACTTGCCAGTGGAGCCGTATCTATATGGCTATTGGCTTGGGAACGGAAATGCCGTCAAGCCGGAGATCACCGTAAAGACTGGCGATGTTGCGGCTGTTTTGAGGCACATTCTGCCTTACCACGCAGTCGGCAGCGCGCGGCAAAACACGGGCGACAGTCTCGTTTTTCGTATACCGGCACTTCGCTGCGCTTTGCTTGACAGCTTTCGTGACAAAGTGATCCCCGTCTCGTATCTGCGCGCAGGAAGAGAGCAACGGCTGCGATTGCTGCAAGGCCTGATGGATTCGGATGGCGCGATCAGCAATCGAAAAGGCCAAGCGATTTATTCATCCACAGAGCGAGGGCTTGCGGTAAGCGTCAGCGAATTGCTGTGGAGCCTCGGCATCAAAAACGCGATCGAAAC
>LVAQ01000023.1 GCA_001604105.1 Clostridiales bacterium Firm_11 | reverse complement strand
AAGGGTACTTGGCTGGTAACGGCCCGGGAGAGTAGATCGCCGCCGCATTCCATCATAACAAAGCAGCACTCGCTTGATGCGGGTGCTGTTTTGTTTTATGGACAGTTCATGCAGGGCACCTATCGGAGAAGAATTGAACCATGATGCCATGGGAAACGGGACGCTGAATAATCACGTATACCTGTCATCGATGGTTTTAGCCCATCAAGCAGCGCGGCATCAAAACAGGAGCATAGCTTGCTTGGCGGGTTGACCTCATGGCTTAATCAGTTGGTTTTAGAATGCAAAAAGGGAATCAATCGTACTGGGCACGACTGATTCCCTCGCTGTGTTGATGGACGCTTATGGAAGCGATCCCTTTGCGATGGTGATGACGAAGGCATGAATCATCGTCATTACCATGCGTATCTGCAAACTGACAGGGTTGGTTGTGAAGGAGGAGCAAGCAACCCCATCAGAGATGCACCGCGTATGGTTAAATTTGCTACTGTAGCAGGGCCTTACCTAAAGCTTCACACTGCGCCAACGCATCGGCATCCGGTGTTTCCTGACAAATGACGCTTTCTGTTGCAAGAATCGCCCCCGCTTGACGGCAATCCTCTTCCCAGATACGCATCCATTCGCCATCACCCCAACCGTATGAGCCAAACAATGCGATGGTCTTTCCGGCAAGCAGGGGTTTGACAGCCGTGAACATCGGCTCAAACTCACTGTCTTCAAGCTCTTCGGCACCCATGGATGGGCAGCCAAAGGCAAATTTGTCAAAAGCCTCGACTTGAGCGGCGCCAAATGCGCTGGCTTCCAGCAGCGTGCCCTGCGATGCCTGCGCTACCGCCTCCGCCATGGCTTGTGTGTTTCCGGTACCGCTCCAATAGACTACAGCAACTTTGCTCATGTTAACCTCCTGATTTGGTTTTGTAATCACTTGCACCGAAGGCCTTTATTACCCTTTGCCGAAGTTCTCGCCCGTTGATGAACGAGAGCGCTGACGCATGCCATGCTGAGGTTAGAGGAATCAAACCACAGGGCATTAAAAAGGGCATTTCGCCTTAACAGTTAGAAGAATCTAACCTTGATATAAAATACCATACTGCGCAGCGTGTTGTCAAGAGAAAAACGGAATCAAGGAGAAGAAAATCCCTGAAAACCAAACTGAGCGCAGCAAAGGTAGTTTACGTGGCTCGTGGCAGTGGAACACCTCGTGAATAGATAAAGGCGATCAGCAGTTACCTGCCGATCGCCTGCCGCAATGAGAGCACCCATGCGTGGTGAAAATGCGATTTACTTGTTGACGCTGTCTTTAAGCGCTTTGCCGGCTTTGAACACGGGCGCCTTGGAAGCAGCGATTTTGATCTGCTCGCCAGTGCGGGGATTGCGGGCAACGCGCGCGGGACGCTTGCGGACTTCAAAAGAACCGAAGCCGACGACCTGAACCTTTTCACCGCCAGCCAGCGCTTCGGTGATTGCCTCAGTCACGGCAGCAAGAGCTTTTTCCGCATCTTTCTTGGTGAAACCAGTCTTTTTTACGATAGCAGCAGTAAGTTCAGCTTTGTTCATAGGTATTACCTCCTTCGTGATTGAACCATATTGCATGGTACAGTTAGGGCAACCCATTGAAAAACATGCATTTAACCATCGATTGTTGGCGTAGCTTGCTTTTCTGCTTCCCAGTATACATCCATTTCGGATAAAGTCAAGTGTTCTATTGATTTTCCGGCCTTTTGGATCGAAATTTCCATTTTACGGAAGCGATCGATAAACTTATTGGTGGCAGCATACAAAGCAATATCCGGGTTCACTTTGCACAGTCTGCAAACATTCACAATCGAAAAGAACAGATCGCCCAATTCATCCTGCGGATCAACGCCGGTTTGTAAGCAGTCGGCAACTTCCTGCGCCTCCTCATGTACCTTGGCAAGCGCAGTCAGCGCATCGGGGAAATCGAAGCGCACTTTGGCGGCTTTGCGTTGGACTTTATCGGCGCGCAGCGTGGCGCTGAGACCGGAGGAGATATCCTCCATCGCTTCGGCGGTGGTATGGATGCCACGCTGCGCGCGTTTGATTGCGTCCCAGTTGGTCAGCACCTGCGCGGATGTTTCCGCCTTGACGCTAGCAAAGATGTGGGGGTGACGCTCCACCATTTTCTGGACGACGGCGGTGGTCACATCCTCAATATCAAAGGTTGCGTGCTGACGTGCGATCTCCGCGTGAAACACGACTTGAAGCAAAACGTCGCCCAGTTCATCATACATGTGATCGATATCTGCCTCGCGTACCGCGCCGATAAATTCATAACACTCTTCCAGCAGATACGGCAGCAGGCTTTCGTGTGTCTGTTCCTTATCCCAGGGGCAGCCGTTGGGTGCACGCAAACGTTTCATCACGGCGATGAGGTCATCCATATCAAAAAGCTTCCGCTGAACCATGGGCATGGCGGGTAGATAGCACGCGGTCAGGTGGTCGTAGGCAGATTGGCGATCCAGCTCGACCAGGGGTAGGGTTTGCATGGAAAGCGTACCATTAAGCAAGCCCGTAAAGAACGTAACCGGGGCATCCTCTGGATACAGGCGCAATAATTGAAGCTTACAATCACCCGCACAGGGTTGGCTGTGGAGTTCACAGAGCAACAGCGCCTCGTTGGGGCTCATACGCGCTTCCCGGAAATCCTCGGCGGCATAAATGCGCAAGCCGCTTTGCGAGGCGCCAAGCATAGCAAGACAGCGATCCGCATGGCTTATGCCTGCCAGGGTGTGAATGGTCGCGCCAGCAGGCGCGGAGGCATGCAACGCGGCTACCGTTGCATCCATCCCCGCATCCAGCACACCATAGACGACAGCGTTTTGGGTGGCAAGCGAGTATAGATGGCTTGCCGCCGCGGTGTTGAACGCGTCAAAATCTTCGCTTGAATCATGAAGCGCATCCAGTGTTGTAAACATGATATTTTGCGCTGTGAGCCAGGCGGCGATTGGATGACGCTGCGTACGCAGCACCAGTGTCGGCGCATGCAGGAGCGTATCGGCACACTGACGCGTAAGCAGGCTGGGATTCCCCGTGGACAGGGTTGCAACGGTGATGGGATGCATGAAGCTCGTCTCCTTTGGGGTTTAGGTAATATCTTGGGGCGGCTTTCGCCTTTGGTGCAAACGACGTGTAAAGGGAGCAAAATCTGCCTTTGTCATGGCGCCAATCAGCAGGGCAACGACGCCAAATACCGCCATGCCGGCGAGCACCAGCGCGACTGTCATCACACGGCTATAGGGCAGCAGCATCCGCAAATAATACAGCGCTACGCCCATGGCGGCGGTCGCAAGCGCGGGCTTCACAAAGATTCCCATCACATCATAGGGCAGTCGCGCATACTTGTGCACATAATAAAGATTAGGCAACATGCTAACCCCATAGCAGACCAAGGAACCGATGGGAGCGCCATAGATGTTGATTTCCGGAATGCCAATCAGGTTATAGTTGATCAGGATCTTCAGGCCAACGCCCAGCAAGAGCGTATACATGGGAATCCGCTGTTTGCGCAACCCTTGCAGGATGCCGCTGGTGGCCTGTACTACGGTAAAGAGAACGATGGTAAAGCTGGACAGAGAGAGGAGCTCGGCCGTTTGGTTTAGCGCCGCTTCTGTGGGGAAGCGATACAGGAACATCAGCAGTTCTTTGGAGAGCATGCTCATGCCCACGCTGCAAGGTAGCCCGATGAGAAACGCCATGCGAAGCCCGGTATGGCTCTGGCGGCGTACGGCTGCGTAATCCCCCCGCGCAAGCCCCGCGGAAACCGCGGGCACCATACTCATGGATATTGCCTGCGCAAACGCGGTGGGAACATTGATGTAGTTGATTACATACCCTGAATAGCGGCCAAACATGGCGCGCGCTTCTTCGCGGGCAAAACCCGCAGAACCGATCAATTGATTGACCACCATACCGGAATCGATGAAGGAGGCCAGCGGAACAATGCAAGCTGCCAGCGTAATGGGAACCGATAGCGACACAAGGCGCTTGATCATGGCGCCGCGGCTGATGGGCTCGGCGGTTTCATCCTGTGTGCGGCGCAATAGCTGCGGCTTGTTTTTACGATAGACGACCGTCATGTAGAACAACGCGATCGCTTCGCCGATGGAGGTGCCCAACAAGGCGCCCGCCGCCGCGTAGCCGATGTTGATCTGCCCGGGCTCACTTACGCCGATGCGAGCGCCTAAAAACGCAAGCGGCAGAGAAATGATCACCTTGGCGATTTGCTCAATCAGCTGGCTTACGGCGGTGGGCACCATGTTCTGCTGCCCTTGCAACAATCCGCGAAAAGCGCTCATCGTACATACGATGAGCAGCGCGGGCGCGATGGCGATGAAACCGGCTTGCGTTTCGGGATCCCCGACGCGCTCGCTCAGGAATGGATGGAAAACAATCATCAAGAAGGTGCCGATTGCACCGAGTATGGTCAAAATATACAGTGCGTGCTTAAAGGTACGGTGTGCGTTGCGCGGATCATTCCTGGCTAGGCTGAAGCTCACCATACGGCTGATGGCTACGGGCAAGCCTGCCGAGGAGAGCGTTAGCAGCAAATTGTACGTAGGAAATACCAGTTGAAAGGTTCCGATGCCCTGTTCCCCGATTAACCACGCCAGCGGGATACGATAGAGCACCGCAATGATCTTGCAGATCAGGCCTGTGATGCCCAGCACCGTCATACCGCCGACAATGGACTTCTGTTTCTCGCTCACCCTTGCGCCTCCGATTATATGGTCAACACTCATTATAACAGATTTTGCTTACGAGGCAAGGGGAACGCCAGACAGGCGAACTGGTGGAGGCTTCCTTAGTTGGCGCCGCTGTGTAAGGGCGGCGCGATGGGTGCGCAGTCTATCGATCAAACAGGGTTGACATTCTCTGTCCGCTCGCGTATGATGGGGCACGGGAATGAAGTTCTCCCAAAGCGAAAGCTTGAAACGCATGATTGCTGATGACTTCTGCACAATGATTGTGGAGGGCATCTATTTTTTTGCGTAAGGGGGGGAGAGCACAGAAAGATTAAGCTTGTTTACCGTTAATCCCAAATCCCATGGTGAGTTAGTTATTCATGGTGAAATCAAGAATCTGCGGTGCAGCGTAAAGGAAAGGGACGGGTTTACATGTTGCTGAGTTTGGCTTACATATTGATTGTTGGATTTGCCTTGAGCGGTATTTTTCAGAAATTGAAACTGCCGGGGCTGCTGGGCATGCTGATTGCGGGGGTCGTGCTTGGACCGCATGCTTTGAATGTGATTGACGGCTCCATTTTGAATGTTTCCGCGGAACTGCGGGAGATAGCGCTAATCGTGATTCTGGCAAGGGCAGGGTTGTCGCTGGATATCAAGGATCTCAAACGTGTTGGGCGCCCCGCGATACTCATGTGCTTTGTACCGGCGACGTTTGAAATCGTGGGAACGGTATTGCTGGCGCCCTGGCTTCTCAAGGTCAGCATCATTGAAGCGGCGATTATGGGCGCGATGCTGGCGGCTGTATCTCCAGCGATTATTGTACCCAAGATGCTCACCCTCATGGAGAAAGGCTATGGCAAGCAGAAGCGCATTCCGCAGTTGGTGATGGCCGGGGCATCCGCGGATGATGTCTACGCGATTGTGCTGTTTACATCCTTCATTGGTATTGCCAGGGGCGAGGCTTTTCAGTTTACAAACCTGCTGTTCATTCCAGTATCCATCGTGATGGGATTTGTGGTGGGCATTGGTGTTGGGATTTTACTGGTGCAGGTGTTCCGGCGAATCCATATGCGCGATACCATCAAGATTCTGCTGATTCTAGCGATTTCTTTTCTGTTTGTCGGCTTTGAGGAGGACATCGCCCGTTTTGTACCGTTCTCCGGTTTGCTGGCGGTGATGGCGTTGGGCGGCACAGTACTCAAGATGCAGGAAGCCGTTGCCAAACGGATATCCGGCAAGTTCTCCAAAATATGGGTCGCCGCGGAGCTGATTCTGTTTGTGCTGGTAGGCGCTGCCGTGGATATTGGGCATGTGCATACGGCAGGCATAGCGGCTGCGCTGGTTATCATGGGGGCGTTGCTATTTCGAACGGCGGGCGTGTATATCGGGCTGTTACACTCGGGGTTGAATGCACGCGAGATGCTGTTTATCAACATTGCTTACCTGCCCAAAGCAACCGTGCAGGCAGCCGTGGGCGCGATCCCTCTGGCGATGGGCATTGCAGGCGGCAATATCATCCTGAGCGTTGCCGTGTTATCCATCATCATTACGGCGCCGCTGGGCGCGCTTGGGATTGACCTGACTTACCGCAAACTGCTGCAGCGGGACAGAAAACCGTAACACACACCGTTAATGCTGCGATGGCGCAATCGCAGGCGTTTGTAGGCTTTGCCAGTGTACGTACATCATCACAAGGTACCGCGCGGCATCCATGTGGCGCTAGTGCCGCCCAGAGCAAAGAAATATCGTGCACGACGGTAAAACGCTTGTATTTACAACGCTGGTATGCTATACTACTTCTGCATATGACCTTGTGTCAGGCACGCAAGCTACTATTCGACCCAGAAGAAAGAAGGGTTTATCGAAAGAGTGGATACTGTTTTCCGTCGCCATGTGATCTCCCTGCGCAGCCGATGGTTGCCGCAATACCTTGCGGAGCCACATTTGCAGTGGGGCATGTGGGGAATGGGAAGCAGTATAATACCACTCTTTTTGATTGCTTTGGAAAAGGCGGTGCTCCGATGAATACCAGAAGGCAAGGCGGAGGCTCCATCCAAAAAGCCGAAGAAATCGCGGCGCGTATCGCGGTGGAACAGGCGGTGGAATTGGTGGAGGTAACGCTGCAAAAGGAGCAGCAAGGCAAGACCCTCTGCATCTACATTGATAAGCCCGGCGGCGTGTCGCTGGATGATTGCGAACGCTTTCACAAGGCCGTGCAACCGTTGTTGGAAGCGGTGGATTACGACTATATGGAAGTGTCTAGCCCGGGCGTGGATCGTCCCATCAAAACGCAACGAGATTTCGAAAAAAACCGGGATGCGTTGGTGGAGGTGAGACTGTTTGCCCCCTTGGATGGCACAAAGCTCTACCAGGGAAACCTCACGTTTATGGACGAGAATGGTATCACCATCACGCTGGCGCAGGGCGGTGAGAAAACCTTCCCGCGCAAGGCAGTCGCGTTGGTCAAACCTGTAATCGTGTTTGAAGATGAACAAGAACAATAAGCAAAGATAGGAGCTTCGGTTAATGAAGGCGACGAAGAAGGGCACAGTCCAGAGCCGTGAAGCGGAGATCATCGACGCGGTTCGCGCGCTGGCAGCCGAGAAGGACATCAGTGAAGACATGCTTTTTGGCGCGATCGAAGAAGCGCTGAAAGCCGCATATAAAAAGAACATCTCCCGCAATGAGGCCGCGCCGGCAAACCTTTCGGTGACGCTGGATCGCCATACCGGGGTTGCGCATGTGTTTGCGCGCAAGCTGATTACCGATGAAATCGAGGATGAAGCAAACCAGATTCTGCTGGAAGAGGCTCAACAGATCCGCGCGGATTATCAGATGGGTGATATCGCCGAAATCGATGTGACGCCACTGGGCTTCCTGCGCACAGCGGCGCAGACCGCCAAGCAGGTGATCATCCAGCGCATCCGCGAGGCGGAGCAGGGCAAGATTTACGATGAGTATTCCGAGAAGGAAAACGAAATTCTCACCGCCATCGTTCAGCGGGTTGAGCCAAGCGCCGTGTATGTGGAACTGGGTCGCACCGAAGGTATTCTGGAAAAAGGCGAGTGGATCCCCGGGGAAGAATACCAGAGTGATGACCACATCAAGGTCTATGTGCTGGAAGTAAACCGCACCGGCAAGGAAATGCTCCGCGGCCCGCAGGTGCGTGTGAGCCGGATCCATCCGGGGCTGGTCAAGCGCCTCTTTGAGATGGAAGTGCCGGAAATCGCGGCGGGTGTGGTGCAGATCAAATCCATCGCGCGCGAGGCGGGGAGCCGAACAAAAATGGCCGTATACTCCACGGACGCGGTAATCGATCCCGTGGGCGCCTGTGTGGGGCCGCGCGGCAACCGCGTGGATAAAGTTGTGACGGAGCTGAAGAACGAGAAGATCGATATCATCAAATGGTCGCCTGACCCCGCGGAGTTCATCGCCAACGCATTGAATCCCGCCCATGTGCTCAGCGTATTTGTGGCTGAGAACGAGAAGGCGTGCCGTGTGGTGGTTCCCGATAACCAACTGAGCCTGGCGATTGGCAAGGAAGGGCAGAACGCCCGCCTGGCCGCCAAGCTTACCGGCTGGCGTATTGATATCAAGAGTCAGTCACAGGCGGCGCAGATGTTTGACATGGTTGCGCCCGAGGATGAGGAGCCGCTGGGTTTTCAGGAGTATTACCAGATACCCGGCGAAGAAGCGTTTGTGGATTCCGGCCTACCGGAGCTTCAGGATATTCCGCTGGAGACCACAGATGATGACGATACCCTCTAAACGATAATCGATCAGGAGGCAAGCCATGTCGCCAAAACCGCGTAAAATCCCAATGCGTATGTGCGTGGGCTGTCGCGAGATGAAGCCCAAGGGGCAGCTCATCCGCGCGGTACGCAGCCCGGATGGGGAAGTCAGCCTCGACCCTACGGGGAAAAAGGCGGGGCGCGGTGCGTATGTATGCCTGAGCGCAGCTTGCCTGAAACGCGCACTCAAACAACGTCAGTTGGATCGCGCGCTGGAAGCGCACCTGACGGATGAGGCCAACCAACAGCTGACCGAAACCATGCAGCGGCTGCTGGCGGAAAAAACAATGGAGGATCATACTTGACAGAACAGACGTTGCATCAACTAAGGGGTTTTCTGGGGCTTTGCGGCCGGGCGGGGCAGGTCACGATGGGGCAGGATGCCTGCGTGGACGCCGTACGTGCCGAAAACGCCGCACTCGTTCTCATGGACGAGAGCAGCGCCCCGACGACAAGAAAGCGCTTTTCCGATTCCTGTGCAAGCCACCGTGTGCCGCTCTACAGCGTGCCCAAAGGCTTTATCGCACAGGCGCTGGGCAAAGACGGCCGGATGACCGTCACCGTAAAGCGGGGCAGGATGGCGCAAAAGCTCTTAGAGCTGCTCAGGGAGGAGATCCCTCTGTCCGGGATCACAGCCAGGGAGCACGAACCTGACCCACACAGCCATAATTTAAGCGCAGACAATGCGGGGGTGCAAGCGGAACAATGACCAAAGTGAAACTCAAGGATGCCACGAAAGATCTGCTCAAGGACGCCGAAAGTGTAATGGAGAGCGTCGCCAGCGTGCGCAAGGGAGCCGATGAGCTCATGCAAACGTTGCGCAAGTTTGAAAACCAGTATGCCCGCCAGGAGGAACAACGCCGTGCCGAGGAAAAACAGGCCGAGCAACTGCGCCTCCAGCAGCAGCATACCAAGGCATATACCATGCCGGATACCGAAGAAGAAGCACAGGCTGTTAAGGTGGAGCCCGCAGTGGCTGCCGCGCCGCAGGCCGCGACCGTTGCCGATGCGCCCACAGCCGCACCGCAGCGCGCTCCTTCGGAGGATAAGCCTGCCGTGAAGGCAAACCCGGTGAAGGCGGCGGAAAAGAAGCCCGTAAAGGCTGCCCCAGCCGCGGAGGACGCGCCAAAAGCGCAAAGCGAGCAAGCGGAGCCAGCTTCGCCAGTTGAAGTTGCCGCGCAAACGCCGACGGCACAGCCCGTTCAATCCGCACCAGAAGAAGCACCAGCAATGCGCCCGGCAGCACGCCCAGCACAACCCTTTGTTGCGCAAAGTGCTCCGCAGCAGGCAGGTATGCCCGCAGGCGCACAACCTCGCCAACCGCAGCAAGCAGCGCCGCGTGCGCCCTATGGCGGAGCGGCAGGCACACCTGCAGCAAATCCGCAGGGTCCCTATGGCCGTCCCGCGAATCCGCAAGGGCCTTATGGCCGTCCGGCAAATCCGCAGGGTCCCTATGGGCGCCCCGCAAACCCGCAGGGTGCAGCGCCGCAGGGCGGTTATGGCCGTCCGGCGAATCCGCAGGGTCCCTATGGGCGTCCCGCGGGCGCGCCAGCGGGAGCACCGCAGGGCGGTTATGGCCGTCCGGCGAATCCGCAGGGACCTTATGGCCGTCCGGCAAATCCCCAAGGTGGGTTTGGCCGTCCGGCGAATCCGCAGGGTGCTTATGGACGTCCCGCAGGCGCGCCTGGCGGAGCAGCAGGACAAGGCGGCTATGGTCGCCCGGCAGGAGCACCCGGCGCAAGGCCAACGGGGGGCTTCAACCGCCCCGCAGGTGGCGCGGGTCGACCGATGGGTGGAGCAGGCCGCCCCGGCAAAGGCACGGAAATCGCGCCGGCATTAGAGAAAGAGCGCGTTAGCAATTACGATCCTAACAAGAAGAACTACGTGCGCCAGCATGACCCCGAGCGTGTGGCCAGAAACCGCAAGCAAATGGCGCGTGAGAGCTTCAATGGTATGGATGATGATGTGGTGCGCGGCGGTCGCCGTGCGCGTGCCAAGAAGCCCAGCGCACAGCAGATGATGGCGCCCATCCGTATTGAAAAGGCGTTCATGACCGCCGAGACCATAACGGTTAAAGACTTGACCGAGCGCATCGGCAAACCATCGGGCGATATCCTGAAAAAACTCCTGTTGCTTGGCATCATGGCCAATATCAACAGTGAACTGGATTTTGACACCGCAAGCCTGGTATGTACTGAGTTTGGGGTGGAGCTTGAGCTGAACCTGGCAAAGACAGCCGAGGATGTGCTTACCGAGACCGATGTGACGGATACGGAAGAAGACCTGGAGATGCGTTCACCGGTCATCACCATCATGGGACACGTGGATCACGGCAAAACATCACTGCTCGACTACATCCGCCACACGCGCGTTACAGCGGGCGAGGCGGGCGGCATTACGCAGCACATCGGCGCGTATACGGTCGAGCTGGATGGGCGCAGTATCACTTTCCTGGATACACCGGGTCACGAAGCATTTACCGCCATGCGCGCTCGCGGCACCCAGTCAACTGATATCGCGGTATTGGTTGTGGCTGCCGATGACGGCGTAATGCCCCAGACCATTGAATCCATCAATCATGCCAAAGCGGCGGGCGTTCCCATCATCATTGCCATCAACAAGATGGATAAACCTGATGCGGATCCGCAGCGCGTAAAGCAGGATTTGACGGCGTATGAGCTGATTCCTGAAGAGTGGGGCGGCGATACCATTATGGTGCCCGTTTCTGCCACCACAGGCGAAGGCGTGGATAACCTGCTGGAAATGATTCTTTTGCAGGCGGATATTCTGCAGCTTCGCGCCAACCCCAACCGAATGGCCAAAGGCGTTATCATTGAAGCCAAGCTGGATAAGGCGCGCGGCCCGGTCGCCACGGTGCTTGTGCAAAACGGCACGCTGCATGTGGGTGACAACATCGTTGTGGGTCTTGCCAGCGGCCGCGTGCGTGCGATGGTCAACGACAAAGGCGAGCGCGTGGATACCGCAGGGCCTTCTGTACCCGTGGAAGTTTCGGGCTTCTCGGAAGTGCCCAGCGCGGGCGACGATCTGATGGCTGTTACAGATGACCATCTGGGTCGTCAGGTGGTGCAGGAGCGTCGCGATAAGATCAAGGTCGCTCGCGTGGCCAGCAGCACCGTCAAGGTATCGCTGGATAACCTGTTCAGCCAGATTGCGGCGGATAAGTGCGTAACGCTGAACCTGATTATCAAAGCGGACGTACAGGGTTCGGTGGAAGCGGTCAAGCAGGCGCTGGAGAAGCTTACCAACGAACAGGTTCGCGTACGCGTGCTGCATAGCGGCGTAGGCGCGATTACCAAGGATGATGTGAACCTGGCCAGTGCGTTCGGCGCGATCATCATCGGCTTTAACATCCGTCCGGATAACAACGCCCGTGATGTTGCCGAGCGTGAAGGCGTGGATGTACGCCTCTACCGGATCATCTACCAGGCTATTGAAGATATGCAAAAGGCCATGAAAGGGCTGCTGGCACCGGAGTACAAGGAAGTGCTGCTTGGCCATGCTGAAGTGCGTAACGTCTTCAAAATTACAGGATCAGGCACTGTGGCGGGCTGCTATGTGACGGATGGCAAATTGCAGCGCAATATGCAGGTTCGCCTGCTGCGTGACAACGTGGTCGTGTTTGAAGGCAAGCTTTCCTCCCTGAAGCGTTTCAAGGATGACGTGAAGGAGGTTGCGCAGAGCTTTGAGTGCGGTGCGAGCCTGGAAGGCCACAACGACATCAAGGAAGGCGACGTGATCGAGTGCTTCGTGATGGAGCTCATCGAGCGCTGAGCGGCGCGCGCCTTTGCTTTCCGCTCAATACAAGGAGTAGAGAGTTGAGTTACCAACGCATTGATCGAATCAGCGAGGAAGTACGCCGTGAGGTAGACGCGATTATCCGCGGCGAGCTGCACGATCCGCGCATCAAGGGCACGTTCAGCGTGACCCGCGCGGATGTGTCGCGTGACCTGCGCTATGCGAAAATCCACATCAGCATCCTGGAAGAGGCGGATCGCGCGCCCATGATGGCCGCTCTGAAAAAAGCGGCCGGGTTCATACGCCATGCGCTGGGCAAGCGGATGATTATCCGCTATGCCCCAGAGATCCTCTTTGAACTGGATCACAATATCGAATACGGCGTTCACATCGCAACCGTGCTAAAGCAAGTGTCGCCGGAGGTGCAAACAAGCGATGAGCAATGAACGTTACCAAATCGATGAGCTGCTGTCCGCGATTCAAAACGCGGACAGCATCGTGCTGTTTCCGCACATTTCGCCTGATGGCGATACCATCGGCAGCACGCTTGCTCTCAAAATGATGCTTACAAGGCTAAAGAAGCGCGTCACCGTGGTTTTGGACGATACGCCGCCGGAGAATCTATCGTTTCTGCCGGATATCTACTGTGTACGCCGTTATTCGGAGGCTTCGCACAGCATCACAATCACGGACGAAACACTAGCGATTGCCGTAGACGCAGGCGGGGATGAACGCCTCGGCGATGCGCTGGGTTACTTCCAGCGTTTTAAGCATACGGCGCAGATTGACCATCATCCCACCAATCCCGGGTATGCGCAAGTCAATGTGATTGATGATGAGGCGAGCGCGACGGCGATTCTGATTAACCGCCTATTCGAAGCCTTTGGATTGCCCATACAGCGAGAAGAAGCCATATGCTTATACACAGGACTTTCAACGGATACAGGCAATTTTGTGTATAAGAACACAACCGCAGAGGCGTTTCATCTGATGGCAAAGCTCATGGAAGCGGGGCTGCCTGTTTCGACCTATGCGCGCATTCTGTTCCGCTGCAAGGAAAAGGAGCACATCGCGTTACTGGGCAAAGCTTTGCCGACGATGCGTTACCTGTGCGGCGGCGAAATCGCGGGCATGCATATCAGTTACGCGCAAATCCTGGAAGCAGGCGCCACCAGCGAGCATACCGAAGGCGTGGTAGATTACGCCATTGACGCGGCAGGCGTTAAAATGGCTTACTTTGCTCGAGAAACCGAAGATGGACAGGTCAAATGCAGCTTGCGCGCGCTCACGCCCTACCGTGTGGATGGCGTCGCCGCGAAAATGGGCGGCGGTGGACATCAGCTTGCCGCAGGCTGCACCATGCAAGGTCCTTTGGAAGCGGCTGTAAGCAAGATAGAAGCCTACTTGCAGGAAGCATACCTCGGAGGCGTATAACGTGAGTGAATCGACACTGCCGCAGGCGAAAGCCCTTTGCGGCTTTTTGAACATACTGAAACCCCCGGGTATGAGTTCGGCGGCCGTTGTGGGACGCGTGCGATATCTGTTGGCAGGCGCGAAGGTGGGGCACGCAGGCACTTTGGATCCTGAAGCTGCCGGGGTGCTGCCGTTAATGATCGGCAAAGCGACCAGGCTGTTCGATTATATGCAGGAAAAGCAGAAGACCTATGTCACGGAAGTTGCCTTTGGGATGGCTACCGACACGCAGGATGCGCAGGGGAAAGCCATGCAGTGCGGTGGCATCATCCCTTCGGAAGCGGCCGTTCGCGCTGCGCTTCAGGCATTTGTGGGGGAGATCGAGCAAACGCCGCCCATGTTTAGCGCACTCAAGCGTGATGGCCGTCGGCTGTATGACTTGGCAAGACAGGGCGAGACCCTAGCGCTGGAACCGCGTCCTGTGACGGTGCATGCGCTTTCCTTGCAGGCAATGACCGCGCGTAACGGCGCGCTGCTGCAAGTGAGTTGCTCCAAGGGCTTTTATGTGCGTACGCTGTGCCATGATTTGGGCAAGGCATTGGGCGGTCATGCGCATATGCGGTTCCTCCTCAGGACGCAGTCCGGCACGTTTACGCTGGATACGGCACATACGCTGGAATCGTTGACTGATGCCGCTGTACGCGGGGAGGCGCAAACGCTCCTGTTACCCATGGACGCACCGCTCCAGCATTTGCCGCAGGTGGATGTGCCCTTACAACTCAGCAAAGCACTGTTGACGGGCGTGCCGTTGCCTGTGCGCGCGTTGCCATCTGCTCCGCCGGATGACCAACCCGTGCGCCTATACCTGCGTAATGTGCTCAAAGCCATAGGAAGACGCCGCGGAGACGCTGTATACGCCTGCACATGGCTGGGTGCCTGACGAGGAAAACGGATTCAATAAGGATTCATGATGGGGGAAAGTACGATGCAGATATGCCTGGACGGACGGATGAGCGCAGATGGTTCGGTGGTGGCGCTGGGGATGTTTGACGGCGTGCACATCGGTCACCGCGTGCTTTTGGATAAGGCGCGCGCAGTGGCGGCACAACATCATCTGCCGATGGTTGTGCATACTTTCGCACAGCATCCGCTGTCCCTGGTTGCGCCGGAGAAGCAACCGCCGCTGCTGACCACGCTGGAGGAGCGCGCAGCACTGATCGCGATGGCTGGCGCAGATGTGTTCAGTGCCGTAGCGTTTACCCATGCGATACGCGATATGGCGCCGGAGGTGTTCATCGGCCGTCTGGTACAGCAGTGGAAGCCCAAGGCGATTGTTGTGGGATTCAATTATCATTTTGGGCATAATGGCGAAGGAACGCCGCAGATGCTCGTTGCACTGGGGCGCGCGTTAGGCTTTCAGACGTATGTGGTGCCAGCGATTCGCATCAGCGGCAGACCAGTTAGCGCTTCGCTGATTCGCGGCATGCTTTTGGCGGGCAAGCCGGAGCAAGCGAGGGTTTTGCTAGGCCGAGCCTATAGTACAGCGGTAAACACGCATAAAGGGCGCGCAACGCAGTGGGTACTAACCCTCCGGGATGCCGACAAACTGCAAATGCCCATCGGCGTATACCGTGTAATTCTGACAAGCGGCGAGCATAAGTACCCAGCATTGGTGCGCGTTAACAGCGAGGGGCTGATGCGCTGCGCAACGGTAACGCCTTGTATGCTTCAGGATACGGCAGTGGTTTCGTTTGTGAGCGCACAGCCGGGGGACTGAAACACGCGACTTTGACGCCATACGTACTACGTGATTGATCGGTGGGCGCAAGGCATACCTACAGGGGCAGGCTTGCTTGCTGAGGGCGTCACCATGGCGGTAACAGCAGTCACGAGCAGAAAGCCCAAGCGTGTACCCTGTGGAAGCGCAAACGGTATCCGGGGGCTGAAGCGTTATGATTGGGTGATGTGAAGCAACTGGCAGGCGAGAATTTTTCGCTTTCGGTTTACAAAGCGACGGCAGCGTGATACAATCAAAGCTGTGCTTTTATGCACAGGGAGAACCGCCTGCGCAGACGCCCGTACGCCAACGGCGGTCTATGTAAGCGGCGATTACCAACGGGGCGCATTGGCGCTACCACACAAGGAGGCGTTTTTTCCATGGTCAAATCCGAAATCATCCAAACGTATGCCCGTCATGAAGGTGACACAGGTTCTCCGGAAGTACAGATCGCGCTTTTGACCGAGCGTATCAACCATTTGAACGAGCACCTGCAAACCAACAAGAAAGATCACCACAGCCGCCGCGGTTTGCTGCTGATGGTCGGTAAGCGTCGCGGCCTGCTTGATTACCTCAAGAAGACCGATATCGAAAGCTATCGTACCCTCATTGCACAGCTTGGGCTTCGTAAGTAAACATTGGCAACGGACAACCGCGCCGCAGGCGGGAGGATACGCTCCCGCCTGTGCGCGGCTGTTTTGCACTGGGCGAAAAGGTGTTTCGCCAGAAGCGGTCGCATCGCATAGCGACCCGAGGAGTTGCGGCGGGCAACGAGGCTCGCGCGCAGGAAGAGGAGAAGGAAATGGATTATAAGGTTTTTTCTACTGAGTTGGCAGGGCGCCAACTGACGATCGAATTTGGTAAATATGCACAGCAGGCGGCTGGTTCCGCGTTTGTGCGCTATGGGGATACGGTTGTGATCGTCAACGCTACCATGTCGGACGCGCCGCGCGAAGGCGTCGACTTTTTCCCGTTATCGGTAGACTTTGAGGAGAAGCAGTATGCTGTGGGGAAATTCCCCGGCGGCTTCATCAAGCGGGAAGGGCGTCCCACCGAAAAAGCGACGCTTACCTGCCGTCTGATTGACCGCCCGCTGCGCCCCTTGTTCCCCAAGGGCATGCGTAACGATGTTCAGGTTGTGGCTACTGTGCTTTCTGTAGACAAGGATATTCCGCCGGAAGTGCCTGCGATGATCGGTTCCTCTGCGGCGATGGCCATAAGCGATATTCCCTGGAACGGCCCTACCGGCACAGTGGTCGTGGGCAGCGTGGATGGCAAATTGGTTGTGAATCCAGATCAGGCACAGCGCGACAAGAGCACCCTTCACGTGACCGTTAGCGGTACCAAGGATGCGGTGCTCATGGTGGAAGCAAGCGCCAATGAGGTTTCGGAAGAAGAAATGCTCAGCGCGATCCTGCTGGCGCATGAAGAGATCAAGAAAATTGTCGCGTTTATCGAAGGCATCGTCAGCGAGATTGGCAAAGCAAAGCGCGAAGTCAAGCTGGTTACGACCGGAGACGATGTAAAGGCGGCTGTGCGCGAATTCGCTTATGACAAATGTGCCTACACATTTGAAACGCAGGAGCGCGCCGAGCGCCAGGTGCGCGAGGAGCAGACCAAGCAGGAAACCATGGAGCATTTTGCCGAGCAGTTTGCCGGCCGCATGGGCGAAGTGGGCGACGCGCTTTACGCGCTCAACAAAGAAATTATGCGCCGTAAAATTCTCGATGACGGCGTACGCCCGGATGGCCGTGGCCTTGCGGATGTGCGCAATATCTGGTGTGAGGTGGGCGTGCTGCCCCGCACGCATGGCAGCGCCATCTTTACCCGTGGCGAAACGCAGGCGCTTACCGTGACAACCCTCGGCTCCATGAGCGATGTGCAGATGCTCGACGGCCTTGGCACGGAAGATTCCAAGCGTTACATCCACCATTACAACATGCCGCCCTATGCGACCGGCGAGGCTGGCCGCATGAAGAGCCCCGGCCGCCGCGAGATTGGGCATGGTGCGCTGGCGGAGCGCGCACTCCTGCCTGTAGTGCCCGATGAGAACGAGTTTCCTTATTCGCTGCGCCTTGTGAGCGAGATTCTGGGCAGCAATGGCTCCAGCTCGATGGCCTCGGTCTGCGGCAGCACTCTGAGCATGATGGATGCTGGCGTACCCATCAAGGCGCCCGTTGCGGGCGTGGCCATGGGTTTGATTAAGGATACGGCCAGCGATAAGATCGCCGTACTGACGGATATCCAAGGCCTTGAAGATTTCCTGGGCGATATGGATTTCAAGGTCGCGGGCACCGTCAAGGGAATTACCGCAATTCAGATGGATATCAAAATCGCCGGAATCGACCGTGAGGTTTTGGAGAAGGCACTCAGCCAGGCGCGCGTTGGCCGCTTGCACATTATGCAGGAGATGCTCAAAACGCTTGATCAGCCGCGCGAACGCATGAGCAAGTACGCGCCCAAAATCGTACGATTCACCATCAACCCGGAGAAAATCCGCGAGGTTATTGGACCGGGCGGCAAGATGATCAACAAGATCATTGCCGAGACGGGGGTAAAAATCGATATCGAGGACGATGGCCGCGTTTACATCGCAACGCCGGATGAAGCTGCCGCTACAAAGGCGCGCAAGATCATCGAAGGCATCGCCAAGGATGTTGAAGTGGGCGATGTGTACATGGGCAAAGTGGTTCGCATCATGAACTTCGGCGCGTTTATTGAGCTGACAGGCGGTAAGGATGGCATGCTGCACATCAGCAAGATGGCTAACCACCGTGTGGAGAAGGTTGAAGATGTGATGAACATTGGCGATGAAGTTGAGGTTAAAGTCAATGAAATCGATTCGCAGGGCAGGGTGAACCTCGTGCGCAACGATATTGTCTATAACGCAGGTATGGGCAACAGCGGCGCAAGCGGTGGCGAGCATCGCCGTCCCCCCCGTCGTGACGGCCGTCCCAGTGGAGGGAACGATCGCAACTAAGGCCTGAACCAGCTGCCGCATTCGTGAACCCGTGGGTGCAATACGCCCACGCCTGCCATGGGGCACCGTTCGCGTTTGCGGCAGCTTTTTGATTGGTTTCAAATCGGGCAGAAGGGGTACACCAACAGCGGGCAACGTTTGGCAACAGCGCTATGGCACATACGAAAGGGAATGTGAATGTTTGATCAAGTAACACTACCCAATGGTTTGCGCGTGGTGGGGGAGCGGCTGACGCATGTGCGTAGCTGCACGGTCGGCGTATGGGTCAAGGTGGGATCCATGAATGAGCGCGAGCCGGAAAACGGCCTTTCGCACTTTATTGAGCATATGGTTTTCAAGGGCACCCAGAAGCGCAGCGCGCGGGACATCGCAGAAGAAATGGATGATGTCGGCGGACAGCTGAACGCCTTTACCAGTAAGGATTGCACCTGCTTCTATGCCAAGGTGATCGATGAGGATCTACGCCTGGCGGTGGATATTCTCAGCGATCTTTCCCTGCACCCGCGCTTTGAGGAGAGCGAGCTGCAAAAGGAACGCGGTGTTATCCTGGAGGAGATTTCCATGGTTGAGGATACGCCGGAGGACTTGGTGAGCGAAGTGCTGAGCCAGGCACAGTTTGAGGGTTCGCTCAGCCGCCCCATCCTGGGTACCGCTGGTTTGATACGCGCTTACACACGGGATGATTTGCTCAGGTACTGGCAAAGGCATTATACGCCTAAGAACATGGTGATAGCCATCGCGGGCAATTATGATTGGGATACTTTCCTCGCGTTGATTGGCGAGTACTATAATGCCTTTGAGAATGGGGAAGGGGAACGCGCGGAAACAACAGCGCAGCGTATTATCAGCGGGCGGCTGGCACGGGAGAAGGAAACCGAACAGCTACAGCTTTCATTGGGATATCCCGGCATCGCGCTTGGGCAGGATGATCTCTTTGCGCTGTCGGTATTCAACAATGCCATGGGCGGCGGCATGAGCAGCAGGTTGTTCCAGCGTATCCGTGAAGAACTGGGGATGGCCTATTCTGTGTATACCTACCCCACCAGCTACCCGGGGTGCGGAACGTTTACCATCTATGCGGGCACTTCGCCGGAAAACGGCGAGGTTGTGCTGCGTGAGATTCAAGCCGAACTGCAAAAAGCCATAGCGGATGGGTTTACGGATAAGGAGTTCAAAAGCGCCAAGGCACAGTTGAAGGGTGGCTTTGTGCTGGGGCTGGAAAGCTCCTCCGGCCGCATGCAATCCATCGGACGAAGCATGCTATTGCTGGATCGCCTGCGCACGCCTGCGGAAACGCTGGCCAAGATCGAGGCCGTCACCATGGAGGATGTTCTTCGCGTAGGGCGCATGGCGCTGACGTCTACACCCAGCGCCGCGATTGTGGGCAAACATGCGCAACACTACCTGAAGTTGATCGGGGGCTGATTGGCATGGATAAACTGGATGAGATTTTCGCGCTGCAACAGGGCTTTCAGGACAAGTTGAAACGTGAGCGCGGGTTGGAAGACATCCCCATGGAAGAGTGGCTGCAAAAGCAGACGCTGGCGATGCTGAGCGAGCTGGCGGAACTTTTGGAGGAAGTCAATTTCAAGTGGTGGAAAAATCCCCATGCGTTGAGCAAAGCCAACATCCATGAGGAGCTAAGCGATATTCTGCACTTTTTTGTGAGCATGTGCATCGAAGCGGGGATGACGGCGGATGATCTGCATGCCCAGTATGTGGGGAAGAATCAGGAGAATGTTCGCAGGCAGGACGGCCTGAGCCAGAAGGCGGGCTACCAGGCGCCAAAACAGGACGCGTCTACCTGATACCGACAGCTCGCCCATGCGCGGTTTACGCTGCACAGTGCGAGTGGCAAGCAAAACAATCATGAAATGCGGCATGGGATGAATCCCTGATCAAGTGCAGCGTGTATATGCGAGCGAGTTTAGCATAACGCTAGGCCTTGTATCAAAGCAATTGCGCAAGGCGGCAAACAACCCGCGGAGCAATGATGTGCGCGGCAACGGTGAGTCTCCGTTGTTTGAAAATCAAGAAAAGGGAGCGGATGTCCGCTCCCTTTTTGGTGCTTTCATTTTGAACCATAGGCCGTTCGCAAGTCTTGCTGGCGGGGTTACTCAATGGTTGTCAGCAGCCAGTACTTTATAGAGCAGCTGGTAAAGCGTTGCCGCCTCCGCATCGGTAAGCGGGAGGCAGTCGCGCATTGCCAGGGGAATATCAGCTGCCGTATCTTCCAGTTCGATGCCAGTTTGGGTAAGCTGCACCAGCACGTTGCGTTCGTCCGCATCCGACCGAATACGCCGGATGAACCCCCGCTGCTCCAGTTTTTTGAGCAGGGGCGTAAGTGTGCCGGAATCCAAGTACAAATAGGCGCCTAAGGTTTTGACATTCATGCTTTGATGTTCCCAAAGCACCAGCATCGCTAAATACTGGGTGTACGTCAGGTTCAGTTTCTCCAAAAAGGGGGTGTATTGGCGCACAACCTCCTTTGCGCTGGCATACAGGGGAAAACAAAGCTGGTTTTTCAGCCGCAATTGCTCATGGCCCAACGGCATCGCCTCCTTTGTTGTTGGTTCGCTTACAGCAGTTTTTCAATATCAGCTTGTATGCTTTCCGGCGTTTCCATCGGTGCAAAGCGTTTGACAACATTGCCTTGGCGATCAATCAGGAATTTGGTGAAATTCCATTTGATTGCACTGCCCAGTAAACCGCCTTTCTCCTTTTTTAGGAAAGTGAACAGGGGCGATTCATCCTCACCGTTAACATCCAGCTTGGCAAAACGCGGGAAGGTCGTGCCGTAGTTAAGTGTGCAGAACTGCTGAATTTCTTCGATGGAACCTTCCGCTTGTCCCGCAAACTGATTACAGGGGAAATCAAGCACTTCAAACCCTTGGTCATGGAATTGATCGTAGAGTTTCTGGAGCCCGGCATATTGTGGGGTAAAGCCGCAGCCCGTAGCAGTGTTGACGATCAAGAGCACCTTGCCCTGATAATCGCGAAGGGTTACTGGTTCGTCATCGCGATTGTTTACCGTGATTTCATATAGACTCATAGCATATCCTCCTAAAAGTAGAGCACAATTAAATTATACACAATATAAAAGGGCTGTCAAGATGTTTTTTGGAAAATCACTGGCGCTGCTATTTAATTGTATGAATTGACGCAGATGCAGTAAAAGAATATAATGAACAGAGATAAGACTGCTAGAAGTAAACCCACGAAGGACCGACATCCGCCGGATGTAACGAAGCCCTTGGTTTGATGTATCCGTTGCGGATTGATTGTATCAGGTAAACCCTGCAAGGAAGCAGGCGGTTATGCTGCCGAAGCGGTTTTTTTGTGAATGGATGTACAAAGTGGATTCATAGAGAACGATTGATGGTATGTTTAATGCATACTTGAATGGTATACATTCATGACCCCATGCGATCAAAGGAGGAATCTACGTGGAACTACAAGCCAATGGTCAGCATGCCAATGGTAGCGATGTGCTTGACTGGTTCGCGGCCGGCGCAAAAGAGGTGGCAGTCCATATCAAGTATCTGAACCTGATTAATGTTTTTCCCGTTGCCGATGGAGATACGGGTACCAATCTTTCCACAACCCTGCGTGCCATGGTGGAAAAGCCGACGCGAACGCATTCCTTTGCGCAGATGCTTCAGGCGTTATCACAATCCGCACTGGAGGGCGCGCGGGGTAACTCGGGCATTATTTTCGCATCCTACGTAAACGGGCTTGCGCAGGAAAGCGCGTCTTATGAACACGTGAATGTGAAGGAGTTTGCAACCGTTGCCAACGCGGCGGTCAAGCATTTGTATGGCGCTGTGGAAAACCCGCAGGAGGGAACGCTGATGAGCGTAATACGCGATTGGGCATCCTTTCTGCAAGGCAATACCGATCAATTCCCGAGCTTTGGCGCGTTGTTTTCCGCTGCGTATAAAAGCGCGTTGATCTCGCTGGAGCGAACCAAAACGCAGTTAAGCATACTGCGTAAGCATAATGTGGTTGATTCTGGCGCGGCTGGGTTTGTGCGCTTTTTGGAAGGCGTGAACCGCGTATTTATGGAGGGAAGGAATACCCAGCCACAAGCTGTGGCGGAGGATGCCCTGCCCCTGCTGACGGAGGATGAATCCCTGGCGTTCCGCTATTGCACGGAGGCGCTGGTCGATACATCCGGCATTGTCAGGCACGAAGCGGAAGACCTCCCAAATCAGGTAAAGCAGATGCTCCACCCGCTGGGCGATTCGCTGATCATCACCCATCGGGAGGATCGGCTAAAGGTGCACATCCACACCAACACCCCTGAACTGGTGATGGAAAGGCTGGCGGCGCTGGGCACGATTCTGGAACAGAAAGCGGATGACATGGCGTTGCAGAGCAGGCTTCGCACATGGGAAGCAGGCGGCATCGGACTGGTGACAGATTCTATTGCGGATATACCGGACGCGTTCCTGCTGGAGAACCGTATCAACCGAATCCCTATGGGGGTGTTAACCCGCGGCAATGCGTATCTGGATAAGACCACCATACGGCTTACCCAGCTTTTCAGGGAGATGGAGCGCACGGATGAATACCCCACCAGTGCGCAGCCGGAACCGGCACGCATACAGGCGGCGCTTTCAGAAAGCCTTTCGCATTTTGATTCGCTGATTGTGCTCAGCGTGGCCGCGCCGCTTAGCGGAACCTATCAGGCGTTGGTGAAGGCAGCAGAGAAGCTTACCACACCCCAGAAGCGGATTACCGTGATTGATACGCACCAGAACAGCGGGGCGCAGGGGCTGCTGGTCAAGCTTGCGGCGGATTTGATTGCCCAAGGGCATACCCATGATGAGATTGTCGCCGCTGTGGAAGCGCGGATACCGCAAACGCATATCTACGTATGCCTAAACACTCTTGCCTATGCCGTACGAGGCGGGCGCGTACCCAACACCGTTGGAAAAATCGGCATGAAACTGGGCATGCGCCCGATTATGACGCTGGATAAGCAGGGCCACGGCGCGGCTTTTGGCGTGGCTTTCAGCCAAGCCGGGCTTACCAGGAAGATTTTCAGGCTTGTGCGTAAGGCGATGCAGAAACACGGTATCCAGGCCTACAGCATTGTACATGGCGATAACCCGTCGCTGGCGGAGGAATATCGCGTCGCGTTAACGCGCATCATTGGGAAGGAACCCGCTTTTGTGACGGAAATTTCCGCTGCGGTGGCGCTGCACGCGGGACCCGGTACGGTGGCCGTTTGCTTTACGCAAGGGAGGGAGGAAGCGCTATGATGCTGGCGGCATGGATCATTTTCCTGTACTTCTTTTTGTTTTTCATCGCCGGTACGGTTACGCGTAACAATGGCGTGGTGGATATCGGCTGGGGGATTGGCTTTGTGGTGGTGGCGTGGCTCATGTTGCTGCTTCGCCTGCCTTTCTCGCTGGCCAGGCTCACCATGACGCTGCTCATCACCCTGTGGGGCGTGCGGCTGTTTGCACACATTCTGAAACGAAACCTGGGGAAACCGGAGGATTTTCGCTATGCCAACTTCCGCAAAGACTGGGGCAAATGGGTGATTCCCCGCGCGTTTTTGCAGGTATATATGTTGCAGGGGCTATTTATGCTGATGATCTCGCTGCCGGTGATCCTGCTGGAAGGCGCGCAACCGCTCAAGTATCCGTGGCTCTATGGCGTGGGGATCGTAATTTTTGCGCTCGGGTTTGGATATGAAGCCATCGGCGATGCGCAGTTGCGACATTTCCTCAAGGAGCCGACCAACAAAGGCAAGATCATGGATCAGGGGCTATGGCGTTATACCCGCCACCCGAATTATTTTGGGGAAGCTACGCTGTGGTGGGGTATCTTTCTGATTGCGATCGGCGGAGGCGCTACGCTGCTTACCGTTATCAGCCCTGTTACCATTACGCTACTACTGTTGTTCGTATCGGGGGTTCCGATGCTGGAGCGCGCGATGAAAAACCGCCCGGGCTATGCCCAGTATGCAGCCAAAACCAGTATTTTCTTCCCTTGGTTTCCTAAACAAGAAAAGCATAAGGAGGCGTAAACAATGAACTTTGCCATCACATGGACGGATCTGCGCAATTATGCCATCGCGCTGGGTATTTTTCTGGTGATTGACTTGATTTGGCTTACGGTGATCGCCAAACGGCTGTATGCGGAACACCTTGGTTACCTGATGGCGCCCAAGCCCAATTTTATCGCCGCACTGGTGTTTTATATGCTGTTCATTGTTGGTGTGATGGTGTTTGTGGTCAACCCAGCGCTCAGTGCGGGCAGTTGGCTGAAAGCACTCTTACCCGGGTTGCTGTTTGGGCTGGTGACCTATGCTACCTATGACCTGACCAACCTTGCCACCGTGAAAGACTGGCCCATTCTCATCACCGTGATTGATCTCATCTGGGGCAGTGCGGTAAGCGGCGCAACGGCAGTGTTGAGTTACTTTGTGATACGCCTTTTCCCGTAAGCGTCTATGCAGTACCCTGAGCATGACCGCTGGTGTGGAGTGTATGCCAGGAAGGGACAGGGGATACAAAACATAACCGACAGGAGGTGAGGAGTCGTTTTCATCCACGGTTGATCCATGGTACTGTCGCATCTGTTTGACAGCAAGGCTTTCGGTGCGAACATAGGTACTGTGGACACATATGAAGCTTGGGTTTTGCGATTATGCATCGCCTGTGGCTTGATTGTGGTACCCAAAGGCATGACCATGTGTGAAATAAAAGTCATGGCACATGCTGCTTTGGTGTACTATTGTGAGGAATGCAGCGTCATGTAGTGCGAAAAACAGTAGATATTTGCACCCGATGGAGCGGGTGCAGCACCTTCAGGCGTGAAAGATGAGAACGTGAAAAAGCTTGTTGCAAAAGGATTTACGGGAACAGGGAGGAATGTGGATTTGCATACCAAAGGAGCCATTCTTGCATTTTTAATGTACTATTGTCCAAAAACTGCTCAAAGTGAATTGACACGACGGTGATTAAACCATAAAATAATTGGTAAAGCAATGATGCTGAGCCTGATACTCTACGTACCACTCTATCATTGCTTTTACTCATTGCCAGGCATTATACCCGGCAAACCAGACTAAAGGAGGTTCTATCGCATGAAAAGGAAGGTCTCTCTTCTCATCGCGCTCGTTATGGTATTGACGACGCTGCTCGTGCCGACCATGGCCAATGCTGCCGAGCCAGTAAAAATCGGTGTTATCGGCCCCCTCAGCGGCAACCTTGCCACCTATGGCGAATCCACCACCAACGGCGTTAAGCTTGCCATTGCGGAAATCAATGAGGCTGGCGGCGTGTTGGGCGGCCGCCCCATCGAAGTAATCGCTTATGAAGACGACAAGGGCGATTCCACCGAAGGCGCCAACGCGTTCAACAAACTCGTTTCCGAAGGCGCAAAGGCCATCATTGGCTCGGTGACCTCCGGCGTAACCGCGGGTCTTGCCACCTTGGCGGATGCCGAGGGCATGCTGCTGCTCACCCCCACCGCTACGGCTGATACCGTGACCGATGGCGTGACGGGCGTGTTCCGTGCCTGCTTCCGTGACTCCTTCCAAGGCGATGTGGCTGCGAAAGTTGCCGTAAACCTCGGGGTTACGAAAGTTGCGATCCTCTATGCTTCTGGCGACACCTATTCCTCCGGTTTGTATGAAGCCTTCAAGGCTGCTGCCGCCACACTGGGTCTTGAAATCGTTGCGACCGAAAGCTCTTCCAGCACGGCCGATACCGATTACACCACGCAGCTGACCAACATCGTAGCTTCCGGCGCCGAGCTGATCTTCGCGCCTTACTACTACGATTCCATCGGCCCCTACATCGTTCCGCAGGCGCGTGAAGCGGGCTTCACCGGCTTCTTCGTAGGCGCTGACGGCTGGGACGGCACCCAGAACACCATGACGGATGACAAGAGCCTGTATAATGGCTGCTTCTACACCAACCACTATGCGCCCGATGATCCCTCTGAAATCGTGCAGGGCTTTGTGGCCAAGTACACAGAGACCTTCGGCGCTGAGAGCCTGACCGCGCTGGCCGCGCTGGGCTATGATGCTGCTTACATGCTCAGGGACGCGATCGAAGCTGCCGGCACGGATGATACCGCCGCTGTGATCGAAGCGCTCTATGGCATCAGCTTTGCTGGTGTTACCGGTACCTTCACACTGGACGAATCCGGCACGCCGCAGAAGGCTGCGCCTGTGATCGAGTATGTGGATGGCGTTGCCAAGTTCTACGCCTACATCTAATTGATCCACGTTGTAAGCGAATAGGAATGAGCCTCGTTTCTATCCGCCAAGGCAGGGGGGCGGACGAAAGTCCGCCCCGTCTTGTCTTTTTGAATCGCCTTGGCAGGCGATGCGGGAAACCCTGGTTTTTTTATGTGAATGCGCAGGTATCTACGCCTTTTACGGCGTAGTTTACATAGGTTCCTTGGGCGTGTGGCCTGCCGCCACCGTTCCCGTGTTAACGCAATATCGGAAGGGAGATGTCTGGCATGGATGGGCTAACGCTTTTTATCCAACAGATCATCAACGGCTTACGCGTCGGTAGCGTATACGCCCTGATCGCACTTGGATACACCATGGTATATGGCATTATCAGACTAATCAATTTCGCGCATGGTGATTTTATCATGGTTGGGGCGTACGCACTGTTTTTTACCGTACCAGTCATGATTGCCGCAGGAATGCCCCCGTGGCTTTCCGTTTTTGCGGCGATTCTGGTTTGCGCAACCACCGGCGTGCTGGTGGAGAAGCTGGCTTACAGCCCTGTTCGCGCAAAAGGAAATAAAATGACCGCGCTGATTACGGCCATCGCCATGGCGCTGTTTCTGGAAAACCTGGCGCAAACGCTGTTTGGCGCAAACCCAAAGCAGGTTAAAACCATTTTTGACCTCCCGCAAGTGTTTGGCGTAAGCGGCAATACGGTGCTCACCATCATTCTGGGCGTGGTTGTGATGATTGCGCTCAGTTTGTATGTCAAATACACCAAAACCGGGCAGGCCATGCGCGCGGTATCGGAGGATAAAGATGCCTCTCTGTTAATGGGGATCAATGTCAACCGTACCATCACCATTACGTTTGCCATCGGTTCCGGCCTGGCGGCCATCGCATCGCTGATGTATGTGGCACAATACAATCAGGTTACCAATATGATGGGCTCGATGCTAGGTTTGAAAGCCTTTGTTGCGGCTGTGCTGGGCGGCATCGGTATCATCCCCGGCGCGATGCTGGGCGGGCTTGTGATCGGCATTGTGGAAAGCCTTTCCAAGGCCTACATTGCGCCGCTTACCGGCGGGCTTATTACCTCTGCTTTCTCCGATGCGATTGTGTTTAGCATCCTGATCGTCGTTTTGCTGGTCAAACCCGCCGGTATCCTGGGCAAGAATACCGGTGAGAAAGTGTAGGTGATGATCATGGACAATCAAAAAGTGCGCACCAAGAAGCTGCTGGTGTCCCTTGTAGGCGTCGGCGTGCTGATGCTTGCCGTATTTATTTTCGATTCGCTGGGCATGATGGACAATTACATCCGCGGTATTTTCATCCAAAGCTGTTTTGCCATCATCATGGTTACATCGCTCAACCTGGTTATGGGATACTTGGGTCAGATTGCCCTGGGGCACGCCGGCTTTATGGCGGTTGGCGCCTACACATCGGCACTGGTCACCAAAGCTATCGGCCTTGCCATCAAGGCGGAAACCATGGCGCCCATCTCGCCGATGCTGCAATTTTTCATCGGCATCCTATGCGGCGCATTAGCGGCGGCGCTCTTTGGCCTTATCGTAGGCATCCCGGCGCTTCGCCTGCGGGGCGATTATCTGGCCATCATTACCCTGGGGTTTGGCGAGATCATCCGTGTGGTGATTCAGAACCTGCCCTTTGCGGGCGGTAAGGGATTGGCGAGCGGGCAGGCTGGACAGGCGCTGATAGGCATCATGCGCATGAACGATATTTACGTAATCATGCTGGTGACCATGGTATGTGTGGGTATTATGATTGCCTTTGTGCGCTCCAAGTTTGGGCGCGCGATTATGGCGATTCGCGATGATGATATCGCCTCCAGCAGCACCGGGCTCAACACAACATATTACAAGGTGCTCACCTTTGTGTTTTCCGCATTTTTTGCGGGCGTTGCGGGTGCGATTTATGCGCACCGCGGCCTTGGCACCCTACAGCACAGTGATTTCACTTTCCTGAAATCCACAGAGTATGTAATCATGGTTGTGCTGGGCGGCATGGGTTCCATGACGGGCGCGGTGGTAGCGGCCATTACGCTATCCGTACTGCCGGAAGCGCTGCGCGCCTTCTCGGAATACCGCATGCTTGTGTACTCGGTGATGCTTATCCTCGTGATGATGTTCCGACCCACCGGCTTGTTTGGCAGTTATGAGTTCTCGCTGTATCAGCTGCTCACCAAACGCCGCAAGAAAGCTGTTGAGCCGGAGCAAACCGCAGCGAAAGGAGATAACTGACCATGCCTGAAACCATTTTAAAAGCAACGAATTTAGGCATTGCTTTCGGCGGTTTGCGCGCTGTTCACGGTTTTGCCATCGATATCAAAGAATGTGAGCTGGTCGGCCTCATCGGCCCCAACGGCGCGGGCAAAACCACGGTATTCAACCTCTTTACCGGCGTTTATAAGCCCACCGAAGGCACATTTTACCTTGGCGGGCATTTGATGAACGGTAAAAAAACGCATGAAATCGTTGCCGCGGGCATTGCGCGCACATTCCAAAACATCCGCCTGTTCAAGAAAATGACGGTAATGGAGAACGTGTTGATCGCCTTTACAAAGGACATGAAATCCAACCTGCTCAGCTCCATCCTCCGTTTGGGATCCTTCTGGAAGGAAGAAGAAAGCATCCGTCAGAAAGCGCTGGAACTGCTTGCGGTTTTTAACCTGCAGGACAAAGCAGATTGGATGGCGGGCAACCTGCCCTATGGGCAGCAGCGCAAGCTGGAGATTGCCCGCGCGCTGGCGACAAACGCCAAAATGCTTCTGCTGGATGAACCCGCTGCCGGTATGAACCCCACCGAGACAGCGGAGCTTTTGGAGTGCATCAATACCATTCGCAAAAAGTTTAGCATCTCCATTTTGCTGATTGAGCATGATATGAGCCTGGTCATGAATATTTGCGAGCGTATCGTGGTGATCGATTATGGCGAGATCATCGCGCAGGGGTTGCCCCAGGAGATTTCACACGACCCGAAGGTCATTGCGGCCTACTTGGGCGAATAGGAGGGGTTGCAATGCTAAGCATTAAGGATCTGCATGTGCACTACGGCGCCATCCACGCCATCAAAGGCGTTTCGCTGGAGGTCAATGATGGTGAGATCGTATCCCTGATTGGCGCGAACGGCGCGGGAAAGACGACCATCCTGCACACCATCTCGGGACTGGTGAAGGCAACCACCGGCGAGATTACCTATAACGGCGTGAATCTGCGCACCACCGCGCCCAACAAGATTATCGATCTGGGTATGGCACATGTGCCTGAGGGACGCCATGTATTCAGCCGCATGACTGTGCTGGAGAACCTGCGTATGGGCGCGTTCACCCTCAAAAATACCGAGCAGTACAAACAGAACCTGGAAACCGTGTTCAAGAGCTTTCCACGCCTGAAAGAACGCGCCAAGCAGTTGGCCGGAACGCTTTCCGGCGGTGAACAGCAGATGCTGGCTACAGGACGCGCGTTGATGGCGAATCCGAAAATCCTGCTCATGGACGAACCTTCGATGGGGCTTTCTCCCATTTTGGTGAAAGAGATTTTCCGCATTATTGAAACGCTGCACGAGAAGGGGATCACTATTCTGCTTGTGGAGCAGAATGCCAAGGTGGCACTCTCCATCTCCACCCGCGCCTATGTGCTGGAGACGGGCAGCATTGCCATGAGCGGCAACGCACAAGCGCTGCTGGAAGATGATCGGGTACGAAAAGCATATCTGGGTGTATAAACAAAGCGCGTCATACAGAATACCTCATAAAAGTTCGTTGGATTTCCAACGGACTTTTCTTTTGCTTGCGTATAGGATGAGGATGCTGTGGGAATGCAAAAGGATGCGCGATGCAGCATGGGCATGGCGTCCAGGCGATTGACGCTTGCAGGAAAACCGGCGATGATCCAGAATGCCGCGCCTGCCTTCGCCAGCAGCAAAGGGCACACAGCGAATGATAACGAAGGAGGCGCCACAGGATGAGTATGTTCTGTTATCAATGCCAGGAGGCTGCGGGAGGGAAGGGCTGCACAACGCAAGGCGTATGCGGTAAAAACGCGGAGGTATCCAACCTGCAGGATCTTCTGATTTATGTCGTAAAGGGGATCGCCGCGAAGGTGATGGCGAAAAAACTGCCGATGAACACCTTGGATACATTGAATCGTGAAGTAACCACAAGCCTGTTTATGACCATCACAAACGCAAACTTTGACGATGCGGCCATTGCGCGGCAAATCAGCAGGATGCTCACGCTTCGGGATGCGTTGCCCGCCAGTGCCGATGACATGTTGCCCGATGCGGTAACCTTTCAGGCGGATACGCTGGATGCGATGCGGCGCAAGGCAACTACGGTCGGGGTTCTTGCAACGGGGAATGAGGATGTACGGTCTCTGCGCGAGATGATCCTGTACGGGCTCAAAGGCATGGCGGCTTATACCGAGCACGCCGCCAATCTGGGCAAGGAAGACGAAACGCTGTATGCGTTTTTCTACGAAGCGCTGGCCGCGATGTTGGATGATACCCTGACCGCAGATGCGTTGGTCGCGCTGACCCTGCGAACGGGCGAATACGGCGTCAAGGCGATGGCACTGCTGGACGAGGCAAATACCTCGCGTTACGGCCATCCGGAGATAACCAGTGTGAGCATCGGCGTGCGGGAAAACCCTGCGATCCTGATCAGCGGCCATGATCTTGCCGATTTGGAACAGTTGCTCAAGCAGACGGAAGGCACGGGCGTGGACGTGTATACCCACAGCGAGATGCTGCCCGCGCATTACTACCCCGCTTTCAAAAAATACAGCCATTTTGTTGGCAATTACGGTAACGCGTGGTGGAAGCAACTAACTGAGTTTGAAGCGTTCCATGGCCCCATCCTGTTTACCACCAACTGCATCGTTCCCCCGAAGAGCGATGAGATACGCAGCCGCATCTTTACTACCGGATCAGCCGGGTTCCCGGGCTGCCGTCACATTGTCGCACAGGCAGATGGCGTGAAAGACTTCAGCGAGATGATTGCGCTGGCCAAAACGCTGCCCGCGCCTCGGGAGCTTGAACAGGGAAACATCATCGGCGGGTTTGCGCATCAACAAGTGCTGGCGCTTGCGGATAAAGTGGTGGCGGAGGTTCAAAGCGGCGCGATCAAGAAATTCTTTGTGATGGCGGGCTGCGATGGCCGCATGAAGTCCCGCGAGTATTATACGGCATTTGCTCAGGCCTTGCCAAAAGATGCTGTTATCCTGACCGCGGGGTGCGCGAAATACCGTTATAATAAACTGGGGCTAGGCGATATCGATGGTATCCCGCGCGTTTTGGACGCGGGGCAGTGCAATGATTCCTACTCGTTGGCGCTCATTGCCCTGAAACTACAGGAAGTGTTTGGGCTTAGCGATATCAATGACCTGCCCATTGCGTTTAACATCGCGTGGTATGAACAGAAGGCCGTGATCGTTTTGCTTGCGCTGCTTTACCTGGGCGTTCGCAATATCCATCTAGGACCCACGCTTCCCAGCTTTTTATCGCCAAATGTCGGCAAGGTGCTGGTAGAAAAATTTGGGATTGCAGGCATAGGAAATGTGGAGGATGACGTGGAACTGTTTATGCAGGGATGAGCGCGAAAGGAGGTATGAGCATGCAAGCATCCATTGATCGGGAAGGCTGTATCGGTTGCGGGCTGTGTGCGGACACCTGCCCCAATGTTTTTCGCATGGCGGATGACGGACTGGCTGAAGCCTTTGTGCGCGATGTACCCGCGCAGGAAGAAGCGGCCGCGCAGGAAGCCGCGGATGGTTGCCCTGTTTCGGTCATAACCTTGACGTGATAAGCCAAAGCCCCTCCCGCGCCCGGTGCGGGAGGGGCTTTGCGCGCGAAAGGGCGTCCCAGCTTGGAAAGGATGGATTGATGATGAATCCCATTGCCCTTGTGACCATGGCGATGACTGACTATTTTTCCGGCGATGTGCGACGGATTAACCACTTTATGAAGGTGTATGCTTTTGCCAAGACGATTGGCGAGTTGGAAGGGCTTACGCCGCGCGACCAGTTCACGCTTGAGGTTGCTGCGCTTACGCATGATATCGGCATCAAAGAGAGCGAACGGAAATATGGCAGCAGCAGCGGGCATTATCAGCAGCTAGAGGGGCCGCCGGAAGCACGCGCCTTGTTGAACGCGCTACAAATCCCCGCGGATGTAACCGAAAGGGTATGCTGGTTGATCGCCCACCACCACACGTATGCAAACATTCAGAACGCGGATCATCAAATACTCGTGGAAGCAGATTTTCTGGTGAACATATGCGAAGCCGCGATGAATCAAACACAAATTCGCGCTATTGAAAGGAAAGTATTTCGAACCGCTGCGGGTAGGCGATTACTATTGAATCTTTATCCCGCATCTGCTGAGGAGCAGTGAGACAGAGGATTTGCCTGCTGCTAGTTGTTACATCGTTCGCGGTAATTTTCATTATATATGCAATGGACATAATTGTATTTTGGAGAATTTATGGTATAATTAAGAACAGTATCACAAACAAACACATCGACAACAGAACTGGGAGGGAATACGATGGGCAAAAGAGTCATGGCAATACTGTTTACGCTGGTGCTGATCCTGGGCATGGCGGTTACATCCAGCGCACTTGCCGCCACCATGTATGTATACACCAGCAACGGTAAGTCGCTCAACGTACGCGACTATCCATCCAAGGATGGAAACATCATCACAACGCTGGCATACGGTGCCAGTGTAGAAGTGGATCAGGGGTTTGTCGGCGGCGCATGGGCACGCGTGTATACATCCCATGGCGAAGGCTATTGCATGTACCGTTACCTGACCGATTCCAAGCCCGGCCCTAAGCCAAAACCGACTACGACGCCCAAACCTACCAGCAAGAGCAACCTGTACACCGGCTTCTATGATACGTATTATGAAGCCTCTGTGCGGCCATCATCCCCCGGCGGGTTTGTGCACATGCGCTGGGCGCCCTCAAAGTCTCAGCCGATTCATCGCGATTACTACAATGGAGAAACCTTGATTGTGTTGGCATCCAACGGCGAATGGGCGCAGGTATACGATGCGGCCAACAATAAATCCGGCTTTATGATGACGGCCTTCCTGAGCAAGAACTACTGATTTGCGCCAATGATAGATGGAGGTATGCAAATGAAACGCGGAATTGCTTTACTGCTTTGCCTGGCGCTTTGCGTAGTTGCGCCCAGCGCCCTGGCCAATACGGTGACCCTGACAGAGCATGCCAGCACGTTTGACGTGACGGTGGATTTGCCGGAAGATGGCTCTGTAACGGTTGAGAATTATAATGGGGTACCCTATACCTTTATTGCCTTTGATGATCCGGAAAAGCCCATGCTGTATATCAGCATCGCGCCGACGGAAGAGTATGACGGCAGCCACATATCGACGCTTACCCAGGAGGAACTGGAAATGCTCTTCCTCACCGTGAGCGCAGATATGGACGCGCCCAGCTACTCGCTGGCGCAAACGGCGGCTGGCTACGACTACATGATGATTGAGGATGAATCCGAGACGGATTCCGCCATACTGGTCATGATTGAAGATGGCTTCTTTATCCAGCTTTCCGTGTGGGATGTGCAATACAGCGTACTGACGGAGACGGATATGCAAACCGCGACGGCGCTGCTGGACTCGATGGTGATTATTCGCTTCGAATGATCATCCATCGATCGTAGCAGTACTTTGCGAGGGGGCAGGAGAACGGCGCAAGCAGCGCCGCGTCCTGTATTCGTATAGCATCCAGCGCGATATCAAGCATAAGAGAACGACGCAACAGAGGCTAAGCGCCCCTGCGCGGGCACAACAAAGCACCCGGCCGTATGGCTGGGTGCTTTGTTGTGTAAACCAGTATTGCGCTGCGAGAGAACGATAGCGTTACTTCGCTGGATTTTCTTTTTCGACTAACCCCACAAACGCGCCGTAACCTTCCTGCGCCATCTCTTCCAGGGGAATGAAACGCAGTGATGCGCTATTGATGCAATACCGAAGGCCGCCCAACGCTGAAGGACCATCCTCAAATACATGCCCCAGATGCGCATCGCCAATGCGGCTGCGTACCTCCGTACGTACACGGGCAAGCGAAGCGTCCATATGTTCGCTGACCACGGCAGGATCAATCGGTTTGCTAAAACTTGGCCAGCCGCACCCGCTTTCGAATTTGTCAGTAGAAGAAAACAGCGGTTCTCCGGTCGTGATATCCACATAGATGCCCGCTTTGAACTGCGCATGAAAGGCATTATCAAAGGGGCGCTCTGTCGCGCTTTTACGGGTGACATCATACTGCAATGGCGTCAGGCGTGCCTTTAGATCCTCCTCGGCGGGTTTTGCGTAATCGTGGGGGTTGACGACTGCTTTGGCGGCGCGTTCAAAGTGCGCTTTGCCGATATGGCAATAGCCTGCCGGGTTCTTATCCAGATACTTCTGGTGATAATCCTCCGCGGGATAATAGTTTGTAAGCGGCTTCACCTCGATGGCGATGGGTTGAACGTGCTTGGTCTGCAAGGTGTTGATTGCTGTTTGGATGAGCGGCAAATCATCCTTGTTGGTATAATAGATGCCGCTGCGGTACTGTTCACCCGCATCGCCGCCCTGCCGATTGACGGATACGGGATCGATTGCCTGAAAGAACAAATCCAGCAGAAACGGCAAGGGAATAACCTGCGCGTCATATACCACGCGAACCGTTTCGGCGTGGCCTGTATGCTGATGACATACTTCCTCATAGGTGGGGTTTGCGGTTCTGCCGTTGGCATAACCAACCTCTGTTTGTGTAACGCCGCGGATGGAAGCCAGATACTTTTCCGTGCCCCAAAAGCATCCGCCGGCCAGATAGATTTCGGCCATAATACACCTCCCGATGTGTGCTGTAACCTCCTGATGCCTGCCTGTGTATTCTTGATTGATGCAATCAATGCTGGAACCACAGTAACAGGTTGAGGGTGTGTAATCAGTATACCCTGGGCTTGCGGGTTGGAAACAATCCTGCTAAACCGAAAAAAGGGAGAGCAATGCCCTCCCTCCTTGATGATTAAGACTGCTTGACATCTTTATAAGCAACCACGGTACACCCTTGCTCGCGGATGCTCTTGCGGATTTTTGGCTCGCTTCGTTTGGTCGCGCCCGCGCCGCTGCTTGAAACGAGGATCACCTGAACATTCTTGCCTTTGGGCAATAGCTTGACCATCGCGTTGAATGCCGGCGCAGGATTGGAAGCCCAGACGGGGGCTGCCAAAGTGATCATATCATACTGCTTCAGATCATTTGGGATGGGTTCGATGGCCGCGCTTTTACCCAGCAACGCCCGCATACATTCCACGGTAAACAGGTACGGCTTGCTGTGGCGTTTCAGGGTTTTGATTTCGACCAGATCCGCTTCTTGGGTGCGCGCCAGCTTCTGCGCAGCTTTTTGGGTGTGCCCGCTATAGGAGTAGAACAGAACGATCGCCTTCATGCAACTATCCTCCCGACTATATCCATTTAACGTAACGGATATGTCATCATTGTGCCCATTATATGCGCTGTTAAATTTTCTGTCAATATACTTATCCTGCATGGAATGGGGGCTGTTCGTCGCCGGATTATTTTTGGGGCAGAAAGGTGCGCAAAAGCGATTTCTGGCTTTGTAAGGCTAGCCTGACGCCTTTTGCAGGAGATGAAGCTCAAAAACCAGATCGCCCTGTGTATCGGTGCCGAAGGCAGAAAAACCGAGCTTTTGCAACAGCGCCACGGAAGCGGTGTTCTCCGGCATTACACACGCTCGCACGACCTGACATTGCCTGGTTTTAAGCCAATGGATCAATGCGCTTACCGCTTCACGGGCGTAACCCTGATGCGTAAACACGGGATCCAGCGTATACCCGATGGCATGCGCATCCGCTTCCGCCTTAAGGTATAAATCGCCCAGCAGGCGACCATCTGCCTTGCGTACAACCGCCAGTTGCATGCCTTCCTGCTCGCTTTGTGGGTTTAGCAAAGCGGCTTCATAGGCTTCCCGCGTAAGCCCTTTGAAACCCTGAAAACGCATCCAGTGTTCGTTGTTGCGGTAATGCTCAAAGGCACAATATCCGCCGCGGTGAAATTTCGGATCAGACAGCGCTCCGTTTCAAGCAGCATTGTTCCTCCTGTAGGTGAGGGTGCGGCATGGATTCAAAGATTCTGGGTACGAGTGCTCCAAAACGCGGCAAACGCGTCCAAACTGCGGATGGCCGAGCGGATATCACTGAACACAGGCAACCCGTTCTCCTCCAAATACCGGATCAGCGGCTGGTAGTGCTTGCCAGCGTTAACGGAAACCACCACCGGCTTGTTGGTCTCATGAAATGCTTTTACCAGCAGCGGCCCGATGGCATCGGGTTCCAGATAGTTTTGCTGCACTGTTTTGAGGGTGTCCACATGGGGCACGATGCCCACAAACAGGCAATCTACATTGGGGTCAGCCAGTACGCTTTGTATAAACTTCGCGTAGAGGGGGTCATCCGTCATGGGCGTCAAATCCAGAAAAGAGGTCTGCACGTTCACCAAGCCGTGGGTGTTGAGCTGATGCAACGCAGCAACGGTCTCCGGCGTAAATTCCGCAGGGGTTAACTTGTCCAGAATGTCCGCGCTCATGGTAGCTTCCAGCCCCGCGTTTACCACGCCTGCGACGCGGCAGCCGCGTGCCGGTTTATGCGCAAGTACGGCAAAGGCTTTGGTGAAGTTGTAGAAATCGTCCAATTCTTCGGTAAGGATACACCCGCCCTGCAGGCATGCCGCACGGAAAACCTCGTAACTGCCGGACATGGCAGCTGTATGAGACGCAGCCGCTTTCGCGCCCGCCTCCGTACGGCCGGATTTGTATACGATCACCGGTTTGCGGGATACGCGAAGCAACTCATAGAACTGCCTGCCTTCTCCCGCGCCTACGCCTTCGGCATAAATGGCGATCACATCAATCAGCGTATCCTTCTCAAAATACCCGACAAGATCAGGAATGTTTACATCCGCCTTGTTTCCAAAACTAACGATGTTGCGGAAGATGGCGGTATACTGGTTGCGTTCAACACAGGTGATGCTCATGGCGCCGCTTTGGGTCAGCAGCGCCACATTGCTGCGTTCGCTCACGGGTATGTACATCCGGTTTTCTTCAATAAACAGGGTATTAACGCCGCGGTGCCCGTCACGCGGGGAGGAGAAAACGCCCATGCAATTGGGGCCGATCACGCGAACATCTGGTTTTTTCACCTCGGCAATACGCCGCGCAAACTCCGGATAGTGCATATCCGCCGGTATGCCGGAAATCAGAATCACACTTTTGCCCGCAGGTACGGTGTCAACAAAATCGATTGAGTACTGCCCGGGCGCGGCATACACCAGCAGGTCATAGGGGTGGTCAAGCGCTGCGATGGAGGTATAGAGCTTGAAAGTACGGCCGCCGATGACGGTTTCTCCGCCGCGGGGGTTGACGCAGGCAATATCGGTGCGTCCCAAATCCATCAACAGGCTTACGATGTTGCGCGCCATGCTGTACTTGGTGGGATCGGTCGATACGCCCACCACCACCACACCATTTGGCTGAAAAAAGCGTGACAACCCCTGTTGGTTTACAAGCGTGGCGGTGGATGCGTCCGATGACGATTCAAACTCAGCATACCCATCAACGGCAACAAAGCGGCCGTCCTTGGTGAAAACGATGGGGTTAAGATCCAGCGCTTTGATGTGAAAGGCGGGGTTGCGGTCGGAAAGCATCGAATACGCAAGCCCAAGCTCGCTTAACGCCGTTACACTTTTTGCAATTTGCGTAAGCCGCTCGGGTTTTCCGATATCGTGGTACTTGTGACGTATGTTTAAGCTGGACAGCAGTTTTTCCGCTTCGGATAGCGCAATGGGCGCTATGAGCAGGTTGGCGGGATCGTAGTATTTCGCAAAGAATTCCGCGTCGTCACCGCCTTTGGACAGGGTGACCACCGTTCCAAACGCGGGATCCTCTTGAAAGCCGATCATGATCTCATCGCCAATGGCCTGTGTGAAGCGCAGGAACTCAACCAGCAGGAAGCCATCAATGCGGGGCTTTTCTCC
Organism: Clostridiales bacterium Firm_11; assembly: GCA_001604105.1. Taxonomy (GTDB): domain Bacteria; phylum Bacillota; class Clostridia; order Christensenellales; family Aristaeellaceae; genus CAXXOK01. The sequence goes on along the minus strand of LVAQ01000023.1, from coordinate 124,147 downwards.
CTCGGGAAAATGGGAGAGGACTTCATCGGCCATCTGGCTCAGCACGAAGCGGATAAACAGCGGGTCAATGATACGTACCTTCTTGACGCCGCCATAGCGCTGGTTGTGCGCAAGGTCGCGGGATACGATTTTGACCATCAGGGTTTGCCCGCCTAGTTCGGATAGCATCGTTGCATCCACCTGATTGATATCGCGCACAAAACGGTATTTGGGGACTTCCAGCCCTGCCAGGCGCAAGATTTCGTATACTTCATGCTCATAGAGGGTATGGCGGCCATCCGCGTGCGCGTATGCGAGCATTGCGTCCACCTGGGACAGACGAATTTCGTCCATGCGGTTTCTCCTTTGTGTGTATTATCAAACGGGCGGCGCTGTTTGCACTGCGCCATCAGAAAATGTCCACATTCGCTCCGGCAGGTGGTACGCTTGGCATCACGAACAGGGGAAGTGGACAGCTACCTATATCATAGCATGAAGATAGGGAAATGCAATAGGCAAGGAATCGGCTTTCGCCAGATGCTGCTTATGCAGGAGCGCTGCCAACGATCAAAGCTTCGCCGAGTCTCTGTAGGGAACGGCGCAGATGTGTCACTGCGCGTGTGGCGAACCCAAACAGCGAACAGAAATTGACGTTTGGATAGGATTGGTGTTACAATCAGCATTAGTTTGGTCATGTGTCTATGAATGAACCGCAAAGGAGCATCCATCATGATGACGGCATTCAAACCCGGGAAGAAGCTTTATGCGGTCTTATCGATCATGGCGGGTCTGTTCTTCCTTGGGGTATTGCTCCTGTTGATTTTTGCGCAGGAGGCGCTTTCGCAGTTCTACCGGCAACCCTATCTGCTGCCAAACTGGGCGTTAGTAGTGGTGATGCTGGCGGTTCTGGCAGCGGTGGCATTGATCCGCGGGCGTGTAACATGGCCTGCCAGCAATCGTGGAACGTTGTTACTCGCGTTGTATTTCCCGGCCTTGTTGCTTTTACAGTTGCTTTTTGTGCGCAGCGTCTGGTACTACCCCGGGTTTGATGTGGTAAATGTGTACCAAAACGCGCAACTGATCGCGCAAGGCATTGCGGTGGATGGATCGTACTTTCGGCTATGCCCCAACAACGCGCCGCTGACGGTGCTGCTGGCCGCGCCGTTTTGGCTTGCGCTGCGGGCGGGGCTGGCCGTACCCTATGCCATATTGCCCTATAGCGGCGCTGTGGCGGCAAATCTATCGTTATTGCTTTGCGTGCTGTGTGTGAGGAAACTGACGCCCAGCAGGCTGGCCTGCTGGGGAACGCTGTTGATGGGCACAGTGTGGATCGCCTTTTCCATGCTCATTACCGTGCCCTATACCGATATCTTTTCGCTGTTGTTTCCAGTTTTGGCGCTGTATATCTACCTCTCGCGCATGCGGCTACTGCCGAAGTGGTTTTTGATTAGTCTTGTGAGCGTGTTTGGTGCTTCCCTTAAGCCAACCGCGTTGATTTTCCTGATTGCGCTAGGCATCGTTACCGGCTTGCGATACCTTTTCAGACGGCCATGGACATGGGCGGTTGCGCGAAAAGGATTGCTGGTTGTACTTGTGATGATACTGGGCGCGGTGCCGGGCACGCTGTGGAAAAATCAGACCACGGCATATCTGGCAGGCTCTTCGCAGCCGCAGGAACAACTGAGCGAAACCCATTACTTGATGCTTGGCATGAACGCGCAGACGTATGGCGGCCATTCTCCGGACGATCTGGCGTATTCCATATCATTCCCTGATCTTGCCACGCGAAGGCAGGCCAATATTGCGCGCGCATGGGAGAGGCTGAGCAGCCGTACCCTTGGCGAACATGCTGCATTCTTTGCGGTTAAAACCTACAAGGCGTTTTCAGATGGTATGTTTGCCGCCAATCACAGCTTTTTACAGCTGGAAATACCAGTACGACAGGATGCGATAAGCATACTGCTCCGCCGACTGTTCTATGAAAAGGGCGATTTGCACCCGTGGCTGGTAACCGTGGAGCAGGGAATCTGGATTGGCGTGCTGCTACTGTGCCTGCTGGCGTTCTTTTCAGGAGCGCGCGGCAACGGCAGCACGGCGCTGATGGGGCTTACGCTTCTTGGTGTGGCGGCATACCTGCTGCTCTTTGAGGTATGGCCGCGCTATCTGTTCCTGTATGCCCCGTTCTTCCTGGTTTTAGCAGGGCTGGGGCTCTCGCGTTTGCCTGTTTTGCGTTTGTCACGCAAAACGCGTTGAAGCGTGTATGAACCAATGGTGATCATTGGGATCAGCTTACGCCGGTTGCGATAGAACACAACGAAGGGATAATGCCGCATGCTTGTAAACGTTGCCAAGGTAATCCGGCCCAAACAAGGGGTTGCCCTATTTTTTCTGCTGCTGGCCTTGATCGGGTTATTGAGCATTCGTGGATATGGCGCGCCTTTTGATGAGTATGTTGAGATGGCAATCCTGCGCGCAAACATCAAGGAATACGCGCTCCGGCTGCAACAGGAACCGGAGAGCAATTTCTATGCAAACCTCGGCGCAACCCGCATATCCATCAATATCGAGCGAGATCATGGCATCTGCGCGTACTACCCCCTCGCGCCGTTATTGCCGATGATCGATCAGGACGCGCGGCAGTTCTCGTTTGCGTGGAGCGTGCTAACGTGGCTATGGTTTATGGTTGGCTGCGTATCACTGTATGGCGTGCTTCGCGCGCTAATGATAACCCGTCCCTTTGCGCTGTCCGGTGTGCTGCTTTTATATCTATCCCCCCGCTTTTTTGCGGAAGGGCATTACAATAATAAAGATGTCGTTCTGCTCAGTCTCGTCCTGCTCACCCTTTGGATGGGGGCAAGGCTGATGCAACGTCCGGGTTTCCTGCGCGGGGTGTTGTTCTCGCTGGCTGCCGCTGCCGCCGCCAATACCAAGATTATTGGCATACTGCCCTGGGGGCTGGTTGGCCTTGCGCTGATGGTATCGCTGACGGCAAACAAGGGATGGTCTTCCAGAATGGTCTGGGTGGCGGTCACAACGGTGGCAAGTTTTGTGCTTGGCTACCTGCTGCTCACACCCGCAGCGTGGGATAATCCATGGGAGTTTTTGCAATATTTGTTTGTGAACGCATCCCGCTTTTCCCGCTTTGGGGGTGTGGTGATGTTTCGCGGGGCACAGTTTTACGATGTCGGCGGCGAAACGCCTTTGCCCTGGTATTACCTGCCCTATCAAATGCTGGTGACCATCCCGCTGTACACCGTATTGCTGGCAGCGCTGGGTCAGCTGGTAGTATTGGGCAGCTGGCTGCGGGGCAGTGCGAAATGCCTGCGACAGCAAAGCGCGTTGCTGCTGATGGCGATTACCTTATCCTGGACGATCCCCCTTGGCTATGCGATGGTGTCCAAGCCAATTCTCTACAACGGCTGGCGTCATTTCTACTTTGTTTATGCGGGCATTGTCATTCTGGCGGGCTATGGGCTTCATTGGCTGTGGAACAAGGTGAGCGGCTCAAAAGGCAGGCGCCTGGTGTTTGCGGGGATACTGCTGGCCTGTTTTGCCTTCACAGGTGTGGGGCTCATCACAAACCACCCCTACCAGTATACCTACTTCAATGTTTTGCAGCCAAGGGACGCAAGGCATGTGATGGATTTGGACTATTGGAATGTGAGCGGATCGGGCGCTTTCCAACGGCTTTATGATCTGCGCAAAGATACCCCCGGGGAATTACGCGTCGGCTGTTACTTCAATGATATCACCATTGCGGCGTTGAAACTGCCGGATGAGGTCAACGACAAACTGGTGGTTACGGCGGGCAAGGAGGAGCCTTACCTGTACTACAATTCCACCTATGCCCACATATACTGGGCAGAAGAACCGCCGCAGGGCTATCATGTGCTCTTTACAGTCCAAAGCTATGGCAATACAGTTGGTATCATGTATGAACGTGACGCGGCGTGACGAACGGGCTGCGGGGAAACCCATGCTTGGATGCACAATGCGAGCCCGTCGAATGGCTTGCATAGGCACACCGCGATGATGGGTAATCAGGAACAAGGGGTGTCCTGAGGCCAAAGGCAGTTTGGAACAGGCGCGTTACCGTGCAGGGAGGAAACCATGGCTTTCTGGAAACGGGTGTTGGTTGGCGGAATCCTGCTGATGGCAGGCGTGTTTGCCATACCCGCCCTGGCGCTGGCAAAAACGCCAAAGATTCGCCTTACAGGCCCGCCCAAGGAGCGGGGGCAACTGGTTGGGCAGGCATTCCAGATCGGGGTTGCCGCCACAGGCTTTGACACCGCATGGGTGGAAGTACATGCGCCAGATGGTGTGGTTGTGCTACCCATGGAGCGGAAAAAGACCAACTACCTAACGTACACACCGCAGGCATCCGGCGAGCATACCATTATGGCCATTGCGATGGTTGATGGCAATGCGCGGCAGTGGACATCTTCCATCACGATCACGGTCTTTCCGATTGACGCGGCGGAACGTGCGCAATGGATGGTCGAAAAGGCGTTGAGCTGTGTGGGCTCCACCGATGCGGCGAAATATGTGGAAGGCACAAGCCTGTCGGAGGGTGATGACTGGTGCGCGGCGTTCATCGGCTGGTGCGCAAAACAGGTACACATTCCCTATGGCGCCGGGTTACAGGCGATATTTGCAGGCGTAGATATCTATGCTGAGCAGGAAGGGCAGATTGCGTGCAAAACCTGTAGGGGAAACCATCTGGCGCGCTTTCGCGCTGCCGTGATACCGCCGCAGGAGACGCCAATGCCCGGGGATTTGGTTTTCTTCATCTGGGGTTCAAAGCAAAAGGCGCAGTTGAAAGCGCATGCGGGCTATCTGGAACATTGGCACGGCAATGCCAGCCATGTAGGCATTGTGACCAGTGTGCAGGATGATAATTTTACCTTCGTTCATGGTAACATCCGTAGGAAAGGCAACCTTTTTGGCGTTGTGCTCAATCAGAGTATGGATGAGATGGAAGGCGGGACGTATGCGGATTGGGTCATCGCCTTTGGCCGCCCGTATTATGACTACAGCGAAGATTGATGAAGGAAAGCGATGCACGCATACCTCCGCAAGTCAGTTTGGTTTTCAATAGAACTGCTGAGAAGCACGCCGGGTATGCCAATGAGCCGGGTGCTTTTTTCATGAGAGCAAGGCAATCAGGCATCAGGCTGATAGCAACAGGCAGGATGCATGAAGTGATTCCGAAAACGCAATGCATGGCATGGCGTGGCGGCTTTTAATGTCACGGCATCATGGACAGAGAAAATGCATCGCAACAGGATTGAGCAAGTAGTTTTTTTGTTGACAATCTCATGGATTGCTTATACAATAGGAACAACAATGGAATCGTTGGACGTACCCACATGAACCGCATGACCGACACATAGCATGTACTTCTGCACGACACCCCGCTGGGGCACTGTACGAGAGTAGCGCTTCGTGACTGGTTATCGACCCATCCTTTGATGAAAAAGTGCATTCCCGCATCCATGCTTACGCCGTATACCCAGTGCTAAGACGTGTGTTTTGTGTTGGCAAATATACACTTGATGCTTGTGAACGGCAAAGAAGAAAGCGGATCCATCAAAGGATGAGACAGGCCGCCGAATGTATCGCGTACCCAAACGGAAAAGGTATGACACCAGGATCATCGCTGAACAAAAGCCCTTCACGACTGCCTTTGCAGCGCATCGCCGCTCCGGGCTTGCAAAGCCTTGAAATGGCGCCGCTACCCCTGCGGCTTGACTTATGGCCATCGACAGCCCGCCGCATTGGTAGTCGTATAGCTTCCTGTTCATCGCCGCTCCAGGCTTGTGTATATTTCCGCCATAGGTTTGCGAGCGCATGGCAAGCAAACCGTGGAAATTACGGCGTGCTGGCAGGCCTATGTTCCGTAGGAGAAAATGGGTAAGGAGAGAACGATCATGTCGGAAAGACACACGGCTGTTTGCGAACTCAAACAAACGGATTTCCATGAAATCGGGAATTTGATCGACCTTTACTTCAAAGGCAAACAAGGCTGCCTCATTCAAGTGCTGCATACCGCGCAGGGTTTGTATGGCTATTTGCCGCTGGAATTGCAGCAGTATATTGCGGATAAACTCGAGATGCCGCTCTCAGAAGTGTCCGGCGTGGTAACGTTCTACTCATTTTTTTCGGTTCACCCCAGAGGAGAGCATACCATACGCGTTTGTCTGGGCACGGCCTGTTATGTGCGCGGCGGCAAGAAGATTATTGATCATTTGATCCAAAAACTTGGGGTGCAGGTAGGCGGTACCACGGCTGATCGTAAGTATACCTTTGAGATCGCGCGCTGCATTGGCGCCTGCGGGCTCGCGCCTGCGCTGATGATTGATGATGTGGTCTATCGTCAGATGTCGCCCAGCAAAATTGACGCGCTGCTGGCCAACCTGAATAAGGGGTGAGAGAGATGAGCACGATGATGCATACGATCGATGATCTTTCGCGGATTAAACTGGCCTATCAGGAAGCGCAAGGGAAGTATCACCACCAGCTGTTGGTTTGCGCGGGCGCCGGTTGCGTATCCGCCGCGTGTGGCAAGGTGCGTGATGCCGCCATCGAAATGCTGAAGGAATTGGGGCTGGATGAACAGGTTGGCGTAATCGAAACAGGCTGCATCGGCATTTGCGCCGTGGGACCTGTGATGATCGTCCTGCCGGAACGGACTTTTTATGTCAAGCTGGATGCGCAGAATGTCCGCAAAATCCTCAAGGCGCATTTGGTGGAGCACCGTATTCGCGAAGAGTTCACCTTTTATAGCGAGGCGCATAAAAAGCACATTCCCTGTATCGATGACATCGATTTTTTCAAGGAGCAGGTCAAAATCGCGCTGCGTAACTGCGGCTCCATCGCCCATGGCAGCATTGATGCGTATATTGCGCGTGATGGTTATATGGCCATTGCCAACGCCATCACCCAAAGCACACCCGAGGCTGTAATCAAAACCGTCAAAGATTCTGGACTTCGCGGAAGGGGCGGCGCCGGTTTCCCGACAGGCATCAAATGGGAAGCGGGAAATAAAGCAAACAGCGATGAGAAATACATGGTCTGTAATGCCGATGAGGGCGACCCGGGCGCGTTTATGGACAGGAGCATCATTGAGGGCGACCCCCACGCGGTGCTGGAGGGCATCATGCTGGGCGGTTACGCCATTGGCGCCAAGCTGGGATACGTCTATATCCGCGCGGAATACCCGCTGGCGATCTCGCGCCTTACGGATGCGATTGCGCAGGCGCGCGCGTATGGGATGCTGGGGGAGAACATTCTGGGAAGCGGTTTTTCCTTTGACATTGAGATTCGCATCGGCGCGGGTGCTTTTGTCTGCGGCGAAGAAACCGCGCTCATGGCATCGATTCAGGGCAACCGCGGTGAACCGGTGCAAAAACCGCCCTACCCCTTTCAAAAAGGGTTGTTTGGCAAGCCGACCATCATCAACAATGTGGAAACGCTGGTCGCGATTCCCCAAATCGTGCTGCAGGGCGCGGAATGGTATACACAGTATGGTACGGCTTCCTCAAAGGGTACCAAGGTGTTTGCGCTGGCGGGAGACATCGTAAACGCGGGCATTGTGGAAGTACCCATTGGCATGCCGCTGGGTGAGATTCTGTTTCGCATCGGCGGCGGCATTCCCAACAAGAAGCAGTTCAAAGCCGCGCAAATTGGCGGACCTTCAGGCGGCTGTGTGACCAAGGAAAACCTCAACACCCCCACCGATTACCAATCCATCGCAAAACTGGGTGCGATCATGGGCAGCGGCGGATTGATTGCCATGGATGAAGATACCTGCATGGTGGATACCGCGCGCTATTTCATGGATTTTATTCAGGAAGAATCCTGCGGGAAATGCGTTGCCTGCCGCATTGGCACCAAACGGATGCTCACAATATTGGAGCGCATCACGCGTGGGGAAGGGCGGCAAGGCGATATCGAGCTGTTGGAAGAACTGGGCGAGGTGATCCAGCAGACGGCGATGTGTGAGCTTGGGAAAACCGCGCCTAACCCCGTGCTTTCCACCATCAAGTACTTTCGGGAGGAGTATGAGGAGCATATCCAGCAAAAGTATTGCAGGGCGGGCGTTTGCAGCGATTTGTTCATATCTCCGTGTGAAAATACCTGCCCGGCGAATGTCAACATCCCCGGATACCTATCGCTGGTGGCGGCAGGGCGCTTCCTTGACGCGTATGATTTGATCTGTCAGGAGAATCCCTTCCCGTCGGTATGCGGGCGCATCTGCACACGCCCCTGCGAAAACAAGTGCAGGCGCGGCACAGTGGATGAATCCATCGCCATATGCAGCCTGAAACGCTATGTGGCGGATTACGCCTACAAAAACCAGAAGCAGTATGAACAGGATATCATCTTCCCGAAAAACGGGAAAAGTGTCGCCGTCATCGGAGCCGGCGCCTCGGGGCTTACCTGCGCGTACTACCTGAGCCGCATCGGCTACGAGGTGGACGTTTACGAAAGCGAGCCGGTCGCCGGGGGCGTGCTGGCTTATGGCATACCGGAATACAGGTTGCCTGCGGATGTTTTGGAGCGCGAGATCGATCATCTGCGGCGTTCCGGCTTCAGCATCCACCTCAATACCATGGTGGGGCGCGATGTGTCCTTTGAACGCCTGCGGCGGGATGCTAACGCGGTGTATGTGGCTACCGGCACGCAGTTGCCCCAGCGTATGAACATTCCGGGCGAAGATTTGCAGGGCGTGCTGCCGGGCATCGCGTTCCTGAAGAACGTCAAGCTCTACCACAGCGTGGATTTGACGGGGAAGAAAGTCGCGGTCATCGGAGGCGGCAATACAGCCATCGATTCCGCGCGCAGCGCAATTCGGCTGGGCGCGGCCAAAGTGATGCTGCTTTACCGACGTACGCGCGACGCAATGCCTGCCTATGACATCGAAATCGAAGAAGCGTTGGAAGAAGGCATGGAGCTGATGGAACTGGTAACGCCCGTGCGCATTATCCCCAACGCCAGCGGGCACGTTGCCCAAATTGAATGCCTGCGCAGGCGCATGTCAAACTTTGATAACACGGGCAGACGCAATACCTCGCACATCGAAGGCTCAAATTTCCTGATCGATGTGGATGTTGTCATCCCCGCCGTGAGCCAGTATGCTGATCTTCCCTTCATCCAAAAGACGGATATCGGCGTTACGCCGTGGGGAACTTTCATCACGGATCCGCAAACGCTGATGACGACCATGGAAGGCGTGTTTGCAGGCGGCGACATCGCGCGCGGGCCGGACGAGGTGATTCGCGCGATTGCCGATGGCAAGCATGCCGCCGTATCCATCGACCTGTACTGCGGCGGCAGCGGAAAGCTCAACAAGGGGCGCACCATGGATATCCCGGTATCGGTGGATGAAGATGAGGTGCTGTTGCACAACCGCTTCCCGCAGGAATGCCTGCCGGTTGATACGCGTATTAAGAATTTTGATGAAGTGCTGCTGGGATACCATAAACTCAACGCAATCGCAGAGTCGATGCGTTGCCTGCATTGCGATAGGAGGTGACAAGCATGCTGCATTTGACCATTAACGGAAAACCCATTGAGGTGCCGGAGGGCACTACCATCCTGGAAGCGGCGCGCATGAACAGCATTGATATCCCATCGCTGTGCTACTTAAAGGATACCAACGTAGTCGGCTCTTGCAGAATCTGCGTTGTGGAAGTCAAAGGAGCAAAAACGTTGCAGGCAGCCTGCGTAACGCAGGTTACCGAAGGGATGGAAATCTACACCAACTCACGCATCGTGCGCGAATCCCGCAAGGTGCTGTACGAGTTGATCCTGTCGGATCATGACAAGGACTGCCTTTTTTGCAAACGCAACCAGCAATGTGAACTCCAAAAGTTGGGGGTGCAACTGGGGGTGGAACGCTCGCGCTTTGATGACGAACGTTCTACGCGCAGGGTGGACGCATCCGTATCCATTACCCGGGACTTAAGCAAATGCATCCTGTGCAGACGCTGCGTTTCCGTTTGCAACCAAACCCAGCAGACGGGCGTGCTCAACCTGCAAAACAGGGGCTTCAAGACGGAGGTTAGCCCTGCGATGGGGCTGCCGCTGGGCGCGGTGAACTGTACATTCTGCGGCCAGTGCACGGTGGTATGCCCTGTGGGCGCGCTTCGGGAAACAAGCGCCACCGAACGTGTATGGTCAGCGCTGAACGACCCCACCAAACGTACGGTAGTACAGATTGCCCCCGCGGTGCGCGTTGCCATTGGGGAAGAGTTTGGGTTGGCGGCAGGCACACGCTGCACGGGCAAACTGGCTTCCGCGCTCAAAGAACTGGGCTTTGACGATGTATTTGACACCAACTGGGCAGCGGATTTGACCATCATGGAAGAAGGCACGGAGTTCCTGGGGCGTGTTAAGGACGCTTTGCAGGGGAATCCCGCGAGCCTGCCGATGATCACCAGTTGCAGCCCCGGATGGATCAAGTATGTTGAACATCATTACCCCAAGCATCTGGAGCACCTTTCCAGCTGCAAATCACCGCATACCATGATGGGCGCGATGGTCAAGAGCTATTATGCCCAAACGCTTGATATCGACCCGAAGGATATGTTCGTGGTTTCCGTAATGCCATGCACCGCCAAGAAATTCGAAATCGATCGTCCGGAGATGCGCAACAGCGGACTAAGGAACGTGGATGCGGTGCTGACAACCCGCGAGCTGGCAGAGATGATTCACAGCGCGGGCATTGACTTTGTTTCGCTCAAGGACAGCGTTTTCCACAACCCGCTCGGGTTTTCGACGGGCGCCGCGGATATCTTCGGAACGACGGGCGGGGTGATGGAAGCGGCGCTGCGTACGGTTTTTGAGCTGATCACCGGACGGACGCTGCCCTTTGCGAACCTGCACGTGGAATCCCTGGTTGGGCTGGATCAGATCAAAGAAGCCGCCATCCGTATCGAGGATCCCTTACCGCAGTATGGGTTCTTGCAGGGTGTGGAGGTTCGCGTGGCGGTCACGAGCGGGCTGGCGGGCGCAAAGCTGCTGATGGATCAAATCAGGGATGGTACTTCGCCGTATCATTTCATCGAGATCATGGGCTGCCCGGGCGGCTGCATCACCGGCGGAGGGCAACCGCGTTCCAGCGATGAGCAGATTCGTGCCAAACGGATGCAAGCACTGTATGATGAGGATGAAAGCAAGACAATCCGCAAATCTCACGAAAACCCCCTGGTCGTAAAAATCTATCAGGAATACCTGGAAACCCCCAACGGGCACCGCTCGCACGAGCTTTTGCACACCCGATATACAGCGCGGGGCATGCATAACGAGTTGACCGATGAGGTGTTTATGGTGGATGTGCCGCAGCGTGCGTTTGCCAAGGCGCCGTTAGCGCAGAGCCTTCCCAGGGATATAGCATTCAAACGGATGGATGCACAGGAGAGTTCCCGGTTGATGGCGCTGGAAGCGGAAAATGCGATGCTTCGCGGTGAGCTGGCCGAAACACAGGATACGGTGGCCGTGTTCAAACGGATTATTCAGGAGCGCAGTGCGCAGCAGCAGCCCTGAGCTGATTAAACGTCATGGTAAACAGCCATGAATGTAAACGGATAACGGCTCATTTGAGAGAACAGGAATGGATGAACGGGGTTGCTTGAAACGTTTGTTTCGGGTAACCCTGTTCCTTTGTGGCTTGATGGCGTACACAGACACCCCGCAAAGGCCTTTTCGCTTGACACGCTTTGAGGGATGAACTACAATAGGCAGAGAACCTTCAGCCGCTGATCCAGTGCGCGCCGCACATTTCCACACACCTGATGTATGGCGGATGGCAGGGTATCATGGAGCGATCGCGAGCGGGGCGGCATCGCCACCCGCAAACACAAATCGGCCGCATGTGCCGAAGGGAGGTAGGGCGTACCCTTTGACGCCCGAGCGAAATATGAAACGAAAACTGCTCGTCGCAGCACTCCTGGTCATGGCAGCGCTAACGCTTTGCGCTGCGGCTTTGGCTGCGGACGACCCGATTGTATGCAGCATGGAGGTATCGCCCAACACGCTGGCCGCGCCGGGCGAGGTTTCCGTGACCATTACCATATCCAATTCCGGCGATACGGATATGCAGGATCCGCTTACGCTGTACAGCCCGACCAGCGAGATCGTTACCAATTTTGGCGATCAAGGCTCGGTAACGCTCAAGGCAGGCGAGGTTATAACTTGGACAGGCAAATGGGATGTGAACCAGCGCACGCTGGATAACGGACAAATTGTTTACTTTATTAAATATTTCACGTACAAGGCAAACGGTGAGCGCGAAGCGCAAAGCCAGCCCATCCGCGGCAAGCTGAACGCCACGGAGGCAAAAAGCGATATCGAGATCAAACGCACCATCAGCCCCGGCACCGCGCGTGAAGGGCAAGCGGTTACGGTGCGCTACGACATCGCTAACACAGGCACCCTGTCGCTGAAGAACATCACCATTACCGAGCATAAGGATGTTAGCAGCAAAGCGGTGACCGTCACGGAGGAACTAAAACCAGGCGAAGTTGCGCAGGTCAAGTTTCCGGTAACCATGGGCAAAAAGGATTTGACCAGCAGCGCGACCATTACCTATACCGCCGGGGATGACAAAACAAAATTGACGCAAAATGTTGGGGAACAGAAGATCATCTTTGGCGAAGCGGCAATGACGGCACTGCTGACATCCAGTTCACTGGGGGTTGCCATCAACGGCACCGTTACCTTGACGCTGGAGCTGAAGAACAACGGAACGGTAGATTATACCGATGTACGCGTGACGGACGAAACCCTTGGCGATGTTTTTACCAATCAGGAACTGGCTTCGGGCGCTACACTCAAATTAGAGAAGGAAATCACGCTTACGCAGACGACGGAGTATCAGTTCACCGTCTATGCCATCGACAACACCGGCACAGAGGTTTCGCTGGCATCCGACGCCGTAACCGTGCAGGCGGTTGATCCCGACAAGATGGTTCAGCTTAATGTGATCACAGCGGTAGACCGTACTGAGGTCTACACGCAGCCAGGTATCGTACGCTTTAGCGTAACCGTGGAAAACATTGGCGAGGTTGATGCCACCGATGTATCCATTTACCATGGCGGCGTACGCATTTATACGTTCCCGACCATTGCGGCCGGAGAAACACGCAAGCTTACAAGGGACGCGGCGCTGAGCATGGCTGGGAAGTACCAGTTTACCGCGGTCACAGTGGATGCGTTGCAGAATTCCAACAGCTTTGTAAGCAATGAGATTCAAATCGCTTTCTCCGTACCCACGCCTGCGCCCGCAACCGCGACGCCGCCGCTGGTGCCAACAGCGGTACCCACCTATGCCGTTGTTACGGTGCCGCCTATCAGCGACCCAAGCGTAGGCACTTTGCCCAAGACGATTCGCGCTTTCTTCTACCCGATGATGCTGATTGGCCTTGTGCTGCTGGTAGGTGCGCTGGTGCTGCTGGGCATCGCCACCAAAAAGCGTATCGAGCAGAAAAAAGCATCCGATGCGGCGTTGGATCATCTTGACCGCACCAAACGCAGGGATTATGTAACCCCCGGGGATGAACCGGATGAGAGCGTTCAGCAAAAACCGACGAAAGCGCCATCGGGGGATGGCGATAAGCCCGCAAAACAGCCGGAAGCTGCGCAGGATGTGGAGTTGCCGCATATGAAATACGTGCGCAACGCCCAACAGCGAAGCGGCGCAGCCAAGACCGACAGCTTTAGTAAGAATGGAAGCTATGCGGATGAGAGTTCCCTGACGGACGAGTACGCCTCGCAAGCAGAGGATGATGGAATCTATCAGGCATATGGTACGGATCGTGATCTGTACGATTTGCCGCCGACGGGTAAATCGCGCAAGGCTGCGCCTGCTGCCAAACCAAAGGATTGGTCAGCGTACGCGAAACGTCCGCCTGTGAGTGCGGAGCAGCCGCAATCGTACGATGCGCAGACATCATACCCGCAGCCTGATGCGGAAGGCGACAACGCTTATTACGATGAAAGCCAGTCCGAATATGGCTATGAAGATGGCGGCGCTTACGATGCGTATGCGGGGGATGGGCTGGAAAATGCATATGCGGAGGATCAAGCCGATTATCAGGCGCAAGATGGCTTTGTGCAAGACCCGCTTGGGTATGGTGACCAAAGCGGCTATACGGATGGTCAAGCCGCGTTTGATGACCCCGCCTGCTATTATGAAGGCACGGATGACTATGCCGCCGATCCCGCGCCCATGGCCGATGACCCCTATGCCGACAGCAAGAACGAAACAACCGACGGACGATCGGCGGATGCTGGAAACGTGGGGCGCACTCGGCGTAGAACAGAGCGCCGTTGATGGCTAAGCCGCCCGTTTGCATAGGCAACAACGCGCGGCGGAATCTATCATATCGTTTTTGACAATGAATCAAGCATAAGGCCGCTCTGTGGAAAAACCCACGGAGCGGTTTTTCAGGCTTGTTTTTCGGGATGTGGGCTTGTATAATAGACTTGATGAAAGGTAGGGCATAGGCATGTTTACGGGTTTTCCCGAAGAAACGATCCGGTTCTTTCTATCGCTGCGTTTTCATAATGATGCGACTTTTTTTGATGCGCACCGCGATGAGTACGAAAAATATGTGCGAGCGCCATTCTATGCGTTTATCGATGCCCTTGCGCCTACCATGCGCCTGATTGCGGACGATATGGAATTGCGCCCAGCCAAATGCCTCGCGCGCATCCGTCGGGATACGCGCTTTTCCCGCGACAAATCTCCTTACCGTGACCACATGTGGCTGCTGCTGCGCAGGGGCGGCGAGGAACGTGCGGTTTCCGCGATGTATTGGTTTGAACTGTCCCCCGAAGTGGTGGAATGGGGGCTTGGTTTCTGGGATAACAACCGACCCGCGATGAATGCCCTGCGCAAGCGGATGCGCGAAAAGCCCGAGGAGGTGTTAAGCGCGCTACAGGCGGCACGCATCCCGGATGCGGGGCTTGACCTGTATGGCGCGCGCTATAGCCGTATGGCTATGCCAGCCGATCTGCCGCAGGCGCTTCAAGAGATTTATCCCCTGAAGGAGCTGTACGTCAAACGAACGGCAGTGCCCCTTCGCATTGCTTATACGCAGGAGGTTTTAACGCGTTGTGCTGAGGATATGCTGCGGCTGAAACCGCTGTATACGCTATTGCGGAAAGCGGCGGATGATGGAATGGCCGCACTGGACCCCGGGTAAGCACAGCAAAGCGCTTTAAGCTTGCCTTCGCCATGTGCCGCCTACGGGCAAACACGTTGAAACAGCGCCGCTGTATATGCTGTTTACCTGTTTGAACCGGAAGCAAGCCGCATTGGCAGCCATAAAGCGTTTATGCGTCATGTACCCGGCGGGGCTATCAATCAGAGGCCACGCACACCCTGCGCCTTTGCCAGTCATCAAGGGCAAAACCGAAAGGAGTATGTATGAAACTTACAGCCATGAAAAGCGGATCGGATGTACGGGGGATTGCCATCGGGGAGGATGCCACCCTCACAACGGAGGCTGCCTATACGCTTGGCGCGGCTTTTGCGCGGTATGTTGCCCAAAGAGAGAATCTACCTACGGAGCGCATTACCATCGCCCTTGGGCGGGACAGCCGCATCTCCGGCCCCGCGCTGCTGGCGGCAACGGCCAAAGGCATCGCATCTACGGGCGCAAACGCGCACGATTACGGCATGTGCACCACGCCTGCCATGTATATGGCCATTTTAACAGAAGGGTTCACCCCGGAGGGCTCCATCATGATAACGGCAAGCCATCATCCATGGCGGCTCAATGGCCTGAAATTCTTCACGCGCAATGGCGGGCTTGGCTTCCATGAGCTGGATGATTTGCTCGCGTTGGCCGAAAACCTGCCAATGGATGCGCTGACCCAAGAAGGCAAAATCGATGAAAAACCTTTCTTGCCGCGTTATGTGGAGCATTTGAGCGAGTTGATCATCGAAGGGGTAAACCCGGACGTTGCGAAGCCTTTATTGGGTTTGCATGTGGTGGTGGATGCAGGCAATGGCGCGGGCGGTTTCTATGCAAAAATGCTGGAGGATTTGGGCGCGTGGGTTGAGGGAAGTCAGTTCCTTGAGCCGGACGGGCATTTTCCCAATCACTCCCCTAACCCCGAAAACGAAGAGGCCATGGCCTCCATCGCGGCGGCTGTATTGCGCATGAATGCGGATGTTGGCGTGATTTTCGATGCGGATTGTGACCGTGCAGCTATTGTGGATCGCACGGGCAAGGAGATCAACCGAAATCGCCTGATTGCGATGATTAGCGCTATTTTACTGGAGAACGCGCCCGGTGCAACTATCGTTACGGATTCGGTTACTTCCAGCGGGCTGGCGGAGTTCATTCAGGAATGGGGCGGGGTGCATTATCGCTATAAGCGCGGCTATCGCAATGTAATTGATGAAGCCGTGCGCCTAAATGCCGCGGGGATCGATTGCCCGCTGGCGATTGAGACCAGCGGCCATGCCGCGCTGCGGGACAACCATTTTCTGGATGACGGCATGTACCTGGTAACGCTGCTGCTGATCAAGGCCATGCAACTGAAGCAGCAGGATCAGGAACTGGGCATGCTCATTGAAGGGCTGAAGGAGCCTGTGGAAAGCGATGAGATTCGGCTGCCAATCCTGACGGAGAATTTTACACAGACGGGCAAAGCGGTGATCGAGCATGTGCTGGATTATGCGACATATCGACCGGAATGGCATGTGGCGCCAGATAATCGGGAAGGCGTGCGCATCAGTTTTGATTTGAATGGAGAACTGAATAACGGCTGGTTCCTCCTGCGCCTCTCTGTGCATGATCCTGTGATGCCGCTTAATGTAGAAAGCGATGTGGCGGGAGGCGTGCGGCATATTCTGGCTGAATTGGAAGCTGCCCTGGCGCAGACGGAGGGCGTTGACCTGACAGCGCTGCGTGCCGCGCTGGCGAAGTAAGAATTCTCAGTTTATTGTGTTGCCGCATTGGCAAACATAAAATGTGACTTCATCCAAAGGGCAATGATATTAAACAAACCGTCACCTTTCGCGTTTCCGGCAAAGGTGACGGCTTATTTTTACAGCTATGGCATTACAAACATCGGTATCCTGCTTGGCCGTGGGGAGACGTGCGCTTGTGCCGGGTCAACCCGCCTGGCGTAAGCGCATGATCTTGCCATGCCCTTCGCAGGCGCCGGTACAGCGGCGGCAGGGCATCACTGTGCGCGAACCAACGCAATCAGCATTCGGGTGATGCGTTCCATTTCCGGCACGCTTACATATTCCATCACACCGTGCATGTTGTAGGTTCCGGTGGGTAGATTGGGGCAGGGTAAGCCTTGAAAAGATAGCCGCGCGCCATCGGTGCCGCCGCGAATGGGAACGGCGGTCGGCTCATCCCCAACGGCCCGCATGGCGGCAAATGCGCGTTCGGTGATGGCGGGGTACTGATCAATGATCTGTTTCATGTTATAGTAGCTATCCTTGATGGTCAGGGAAAAGCTTCCGTCACCGTATTTCGCGTTGAGGTAATCCGTAATGGCGGCAAGCCGCGCCTTGCGCTTTTCAAACAGCGTACGGTCATGGTCGCGAACGATATACCGCAGTGTTGCGGCTTCTTCCTCGCCGGTTATGGAAGTCAGGTGATAAAAGCCTTCCCGAAGCTCGGTGTGTTCGGGGGTTTCGTTCTCCGGCAGCATGCCCGCAAATTCAAGGGCCATGCGCGCCGCATTGCGCATCTTGTTTTTCGCGGTGCCCGGGTGGATGTTAAAACCTGCCACCTGTACCGTTGCGGAGCAGGCGTTGAAGTTTTCGCATTCATATTCGCCGGGCTTGCCGCCATCTACCGTGTAGGCAAAATCCGCGCCGAAGCCTTGGATATCAAAATGATCGCTGCCTTCGCCGATTTCTTCATCCGGGGTGAACGCGATGCAGATTTTGCCGTGCGGGATGGTTGGATCATTCAGCAGAATCTCACAGGCTGCCATGATTTCCGCCACACCGGCTTTATCATCTCCGCCCAACAAGGTCGTGCCATCCGTTATAATCAACTCATGACCCACGTGGTTTGCAAGGCTTTCGTAGGTATCGGCGCGCATCACGATACCCTCGGCAATCGATACATCACCGCCTTCGTATTGAATTGTGCGCGCGCGTACAGGGCCTGTGGGTACGGACGTGGCCGTATCCATATGGGCGATCAACCCGATGGCGGGCTGGTTTTGCACATTGGCGGGTATGGTGGCATACACGTAGCAGGTATCGGACAGGCGCACATCGTGCGCGCCCATGTCCCGCAGTTCTTTTTCCAACAGGCGCGCAAGCGTCCATTGCTTCTCAGTGGAAGGGTGGGCGCCGCTGGTATCGCTGGAGCCGGTATCGATGGCAACATAACGCAGAAAGTGTTCTTTGGTGGTCATGAGCAGGAACCTCCTTGGTGTGATACGCACAGCATACCACTTGCGTGAGGCACTGTAAAGCGCAACAAACCCAGTAGCAGGGGAGAAATATACCGCGCGTTGGTCAAAGCGCTGTACAAAGCCGGAAGGGTGGATTATAATGGGCTGGAATCCGCATAAGTGAGGGATGTTTGTGTACCCAAATGCAATGGAAAAACAGCAATCGTTTTTCCACCGCGCCATACGACCAGAGCGAATCATGGCGTTGGGATTTCTCGTGATCATCGCGATAGGAACCTTCTTGCTATCGCTGCCCATCGCAACGCATAATCACACATCAATCGGCATCCACAAAGCACTGTTTACCGCTACCTCGGCCGTTTGCGTTACGGGATTGGTGGTTGTAGAGACAGCGGAGACTTTTTCCTTCTTTGGCCGCGCGGTGATTCTGGTGCTTTTACAGATCGGCGGGCTTGGGTTCATGATCGTAGCGACGCTGCTGATGGTAGCGCTGGGCAGGCGGATTTCGCTCCGCAACCGCGTGCTCATCCGGGAATCGATGAATGCTTCCAGCCTCAGCGGCATGGTGCGCCTGTCGAAATGGTTTTCACTGCTTGCGTTGGTTATTGAACTTACGGGCGCTCTCGTGCTCAGTATCCGCTTCATTCCCCTGTTTGGCGTGCGCAAAGGGATTTGGTACAGCATTTTTCACGCGGTGAGCGCCTTTTGCAATGCTGGCTTTGACCTTTTCGGTGGTTTTCACAGCATGGAGGCTTTCCAGCGCGATCCCCTGGTACTGATGACCATCGCGGTGCTGGTGATTATGGGCGGTTTAGGTTTCTCGGTTATCAACGAGCTTTTGCATAATCGTTTTAAGTTTCGACGGTTGATGCTGCATACCAAATTGGTACTGACCATCACGCTTTCGCTGCTGGTATTAGGCATGCTGATGATACTGGCGCTGGAATGGTATAACCCGGCCACGCTTGGCGCCCAACACCTGACGGTGGGGGATAAGCTTGTAAATGCCTTCTTTCAATCGACAACCTTACGTACGGCGGGATTCTCATCGCTGAATCAAACCCACTTGACGGACAGCAGCAAGCTCATCAGTGTGATATGGATGTTTATCGGCGCTTCTCCTGCCTCGACGGGCGGCGGTATCAAAACCACGACCATTGGCGTGGTGCTGTTGCTTGTTTTTAGCGTAACCCGCGGCAGAGAAGCCATCGGGATTTATGGAAAGCAATTGAGCGTATCAATCGTACGCCGTGCGCTGACGGTTGTGACCATCAGCATTGGGATTGTGCTGGCAAGCACCATGGCGCTTTCCATTGCGGAACATGGGCATGAAAAAGATATGCTGGATTTGATGTTTGAGTCCGTATCCGCATTTGCTACGGTAGGGCTTTCCGCGGTGGGCACGCCCAACTTAAGCCCCCTATCCCAAAGTTTGCTTGTACCTATTATGTTCTTTGGCCGTGTGGGGCCGCTCACGCTCGCCTTGGCGCTAGCAACCAAACTGGAAGGCAACCCGCGTAACCGCATCCACTACCCTGAAGAGAAAATCATGATCGGATAACGGAGGGAAACCCATTATGAAGGAACACAAAAGGCAGTATCTGGTGCTAGGGCTTGGGCGTTTTGGCAGTAGCCTGGCAAAAGCGCTTTGCAAAATGGGACATGAAGTGATGGCGGTCGATTCTGATGCGGATTTGGTGGATCATATCGCGCCCTATGTGACGCAGGCAATACAGATTGACGCAACCGATGAAGGCGCGCTGCAATCCCTTGGGGTTCGGAATTTTGATGCGGCCATTGTCAGCATCGGGCAAAACTTACGCGATAGCATTCTGGTATGCGTAATCTTGAAAGAAATCGGCGTGCCATACCTGATTGCCAAGGCGACGGATGATTTGCACGCAAAAGTACTGCGCAAGGTTGGGGTTGACCGCGTAGTGTTTCCAGAACGGGATATGGGCATCAGGTTAGCCAAATCGCTCCATACCCCCAATGTGTTGGAGTTGATTGACTTAAGCGATGATTACCAACTGATGGAAACAATCCTTCCGCAAGCCTGGGTTGGGAAAACGATCATCGGGCTGGATGTACGCAACCGCTTTGGGCTAATCATCCTTGCCATCCATCGCGGGGGTCAGTTCATCGTTTCGCCTGCGCCAACGGTTACCTTTGAAGCGGGGGACATTCTGCTGGTACTTGGGAAAAAGGATGATATCGAGAATCTGGAGTGATCGACTGCAAGCCATTTTGATTATGCGGATGCCGATCGGGTGCCTTGCCATCCATCAGGAAGGGGATGCTTATGAAACCGCTTGATGAAAACCATTTTGACCAGGATTGTTGCAAGCCTTTCCTCCACCGTGGCGGGGAGAAGGGTGTGTTGCTGATACATGGGTTCACGGGCAGTGTATCCCACATGCGTCCGCTTGGGGATGCGCTGGCTGCGCTGGGGTATACGGTCATGGGTATTAACCTGCCCGGTCATGCCACTACGGAAGCCGATATGGCCAGGAGCAATGAGCGTATGTGGCTGGAAGCCGCGCGGGAAGCCGCCATCACACTACGCAGGCATGCGGCCTCCATCACGGCCGTGGGACTTTCCATGGGTGGGCTTATTGCGCTCAAGCTTGCTGCGGAGGGGCTGGTAGATGCATGCGTCACACTTTCTGCGCCGCTGCCAACCAGCAGCCGCACCGCGTGGCTGGCCGGCTTTGCCGCACCTTTCTGGCCGCGTATTCATAAAGCGCCAACAGACGAGCGTCATACCATGATCGACGCTGCTTTTGATTATGGTTATTCAGGCTTTCCCACCAAAAAAACAGCGGATCTGCAAAGGCTGATCCGCGCTGTCAAACGTTGTTTACCGCATGTGACCTGCCCCCTGCTGGTGGTGCAGAGCACGGGGGATCGAACTGTGCGCGCAGATAGTGCCGATACCATCATCCGCCTGGCGGGAAGCGCGCAAAAACGCAAGCATATGCTGGAGGGTGTGCATCATGTATGCACGCTATCCCCGGCACTGCCCGAAATTGTTCACGAGATGGATGCTTTTCTGCGTGCGCTCTAAACGATAGGGACGTTTTACAGATACGAACGACCTCATCGCAGGCGATTTACCTTGCAAGCACATCGGTTTGCCTGTGGGCAACGTGCCATGGCAACGAATATAAGCCAGTCCTATTGATACAGCAACACAGCAATACAGCCATAGCGGCATGGTAGCTTTAGCCGTAAGCAAACGCAGCGGCTTTGGGATAGCAAATTGATGTTTTACTGTCGGCAGACGGGATGTTTACGGTCACATCGTTGAGTACTCGGCTTGGATGTATACCCAAATATGCAACGAAATCGTGCCTTGCTGACGGCGCTAGAGCGTGCGCATCAAGTTCGCAAAATGCGCAATCACAATGCCGGGTTCTTCCAGTGTCGTATCCCACCGCTTGACCCACTCCAGTGAGAAATAGCCGTCGTACCCCTGCGCCAGCAGCGTCTTTACGCTGTCGGCCATGGGCACGTCGCCAAAGCCGGGCAATACATAACGGTAGCCATCTCCTGTTTTTTGACTGTCCTTCATGTGCGTATGCCATAACCAGGGCTTGAGATGATCTACCGTGGCGGCGGGGTTTTCGCCCATGAAACGATAGGGGTGATGCACATCCCACAGCGCGCCTACGTTTGGACTGCCGATGAGGCTCAGCAGGCGCGCCAGCTTCTCGCTGTCGCTCCATATGCCATGCGTTTCAATGAGCAGCTTCACGCCATGCGCCTTGGCCAGTTCACCCAATACCACGGCGCGTTCACGCACATAACCATCATCGACAGTGCCCACAGGCTGCGGCACAGGCGCTGTCGCCATAATGCGCACATACGGCGTACCAAGCTGCTGCGCCAGCTTGATATAGGCGGTCAACTCCGCGGTTACCGCTGGTTCGTTCTCCCGCAGGTGGATGCAGCAATCGCTGTCCAGGCAGGGAATGGTAAGGTTCATGCGTGCCAGGCTGGCTAACGTGGCAGGCTGGTTTTCTGGGGCGAAATCGGGGATGCTGGGTACGGAGATATCTTTGCCCACACCGCGCACCTCGATGCCCTGATACCCCAGATCGACAGCTGTAGCCATGATTTCACGCAGCGTCCAACGCGGGCATCCTAAGGTGGAAAAGCTGAGCTTCATGCACAAACCCCCTGTATTGCATATCATTTGTCATTATGATATCATTGCATCATCAACCGGTCAAGCTACAAACCAAAAGGGATGCGACTAACCCGAGAAAATGGAGGGGCGTGAATGCGTAAACGGCATCGGCAAACGAGCGGTATTTCGCTGGGAACAGTGCTCACACTGACCCTGCTGGGGCTCGTGATCGCCGGCGGCGCCGTGCTTTTTCCAAAACTCGCGGGAGATATTGACCTGCGGACGGACGCAACGCGTGTAAGCGTTGCCATTCAAGGGGTATTTAGCCAGCCGTATCAGCAGGGAACGCAAAGCACCGCGCAGCCACTCGAGACAGCCCAACCCGATGTGGCGGCGTTTTCTACCGCCGCCCCGCTGCCTACCCAACCGGTAGAGCATACCATCACATTGACAGCCGCGGGGGCGATTTCCATTGATACGGCGATTCAAAAAGCCTGTACCAGCGAGACCGGGTATGCTTTCGGCTCCCTCCTGGAGGCGGTGGCAGGCGAGTTTCAAAGTGAAATCAACCTTGCAACACTGCAAAACCTTGTGATCGTGAACGAAAAACTGACCGATGTCAATATGCCGGCCGATGCGCTGACCGCGATTCGAGATAGCGGCATCAATGTATTGAGCACCGGGTTTTTAGGCGCGCTGAACAGCGGCGTAAGCGGTTTGGCTACAACGATCAATGCCATCGGCCAAAATGGGATGACGGCCTACGGAACCTTTACATCGGCAGAAAGTAGAAAACATGTAGTAACGATAGATATCGGCGGCACGACCGTTGCGCTGATGAGCTTTCAAAGCGACCTGAGTGCGGCGGGCAAACGAAAAATCACCCGTGAGGAGCAGGCCTTTGTGACCGCTCCGCTCACGCTGCCTGTCATCAGCGCCGATATTGCGGCTGCGCGAGCGGCTGGCGCGAAAATCGTCATCGTATCGCTCTGCTGGGGAAAAGAACGCGCGACCACGCCCACAAAAACACAGATCGAGCTTGCGCAGGGCATAGCGGATGCGGGTGCGGATGTGATTCTGGGAACGCGCAGCGGCACGGTACAACCGGTGACCATCTTAAGTGCCAAGCGTGCCGATGGTACTTCGAGGCAGACCTTATGCGCCTATTCACTGGGTAACCTGTTGGAATCCGACCGTTCCGACAGGGCAAGTATTTCCGGAGCGCTGCTGCATGTGACCATGCGCTATAGCCTGGCGGATGACCGTCTTTCTTTTGAAGCGCTTACCTATACGCCGACATATGTATGGCGGGGCCGTATTGATGGCAAGACGAGCTACCGTGTGCTGCGCAGTAACGTTGCCCCTCCCGATTTTCTGGATGAGGATCAGCGAAAGGTCATGGAACGCAGTCTGACGCTGATACGGGATGTTATGGAGGATTCACCGTTTGATGAGCGGCAGTGACCGGAGCACTGAGCAATCTAAGCGCGGTTTTTAGCGCGATGCAGGCGTTCTGATGATGCCACATATGCATCGCTGGAGCGGCAGGCAGGGCTTCGCTGCCGTGGCGTGCCGCAGAGTCCACAAGACGAATCATGGTACGCGGCAGCCGTCAATGGCAGGCCTGACCAAGGCAGGCGTTGCGCTTGACAGATGCACTAAGGCAGGTTTGTGAAAGCATACCGCGATACCTTACAGTCATCCATGATAGGGACTGGATGACCACCAAAGCGGGAAAGAGGTTGTTGCATGAGGCAACGTATTTGGATCAAGGCGCTGGGGATTCTGCTGTGTGGAAGCATTTTTTTTGTGATTGCGCTTTCGTTGAACAATCCACAGCTAAACGCGGCGGATGAAGCCATCACACACGCGCTTGAAGGTGCGCGTATCCCATGGCTTACAACGGTTATGTGGGCAATAACCACGATGTGCGCGCCGCTTTGGCTGCTTATGATCTGCCTTGTGCTGATGTTCATATTCCGTAAGCGCAATTTCAGCATTCCCATCGCCGTGAACCTGATGGTATCGGTCACGTTGAACGAAGCGCTAAAAAACCTGTTCCTGCGCGAGCGGCCGCCCGCACTGCATCATGCTGTTACGGTAACGGGTTACAGCTTTCCAAGCGGGCATGCGATGGCTGCTGCCGCGTTTTACGGGTTTCTCATCTATATGGTCGGTAAAAGCGGTATGACAAAGCAACACAAACGATGGTTACAGGGGTTGCTTTCACTGTTGATCCTTGGCATCGGGTTTAGTCGCGTGTACCTGGGCGTGCATTATGCAAGTGATGTACTGGCAGGCTTTGCAGTGTCGATTGCGTATCTGATTATTTTTGCGACAGGGGTCGGTTACTACCTGCGCGCTGGAAACGGCGATGCGGTATCGGTGTATAGCCGCAAGAACAAACGCGTGGTGGACAGTTTTCTGCACGCGTTTGATGGTATAATGGGCGGCATAAGCGGCGAGCGGAACATGATTATCCATTTTGCCATGATGGCACTGGTTACAGTGTTTGGGTTGATATTGCAAATCAGCCAGGGTGAATGGTTGATCTGCATTGTTTTCTTTGGGTTGGTGATTGGAATGGAGCTTATGAACACGGCCGTTGAAACGGTTGTGGATATATGTATGCCGCAGCCGGATCCGCGCGCCAAACTTGCCAAAGACACGGCGGCCGGAGCCGTGATGATGGTTTCGCTTGCGGCGGCAGTGGCAGGCGCAATCATTTTTATCCCTAAGCTTCTGCCGACGTTTTGGTAGAGCGGGTTACACATGCCCATGGAGTACGGGAGGGTCGATATGGAGGTGTATTTCAAATGGCGCGGGGATCTGCCCTTTACGGCAGCGCCGCTGTGCGAGATCGACGCGTTGGTGTTTTCCCAGCTGAGTTACCTGCACTTTTTGGATGCGATCAGGTATACCGTCCAACCGCTGCAAGCGGCAGCGGCGCTTGTGGAAGGGTTGCCGCGCGAATCCGGCAATGTTCAGGTAGTCAAAGAACGCCATGCGCTGCTTGCCATGGCCGCCAACAGCGCGCGCTATGGCGCTCTGCCCGTGTGCCATTGCGATGATCGGTTTGATAAAGCGCTGGAGATGCAATTTGCCGCCGTTACGTTTGCTTTGCCGGATGGTTCTCATATGCTTTGCTATCGTGGGACGGATGCAACGCTGGTAGGCTGGCGGGAGGATTTCAACATCTCCTTTGCGGAGGCGGTTCCCTCACAGCATGAGGCGTTTCGCTATCTGCAGGAGGTTGCGCAGCAAACGGTCGGCAAACTCTATTTGTGCGGACATTCCAAGGGCGGTAACCTCGCAATGTACGCGGCGACGGTATGCGCACCCGCGCTGCGGTCACGTATCGAGTCGATTTATTTGTTTGATGCGCCCGGCTTGAGCGATCAGGTCGCCGCCAATGCCGGGTACAGGGAAGCGCTCGCGCGCGTGCAGTGCTATATACCCCAAACCAGTATTATTGGCAGGCTGATGACGGTGCCGGAGCGCTTTACGGTGGTGCGCAGCACCGCCACGGGGCTTGCACAGCATAATGCGTTTACATGGGCGTTGGATGGCCCTCGATTTGCGACGGTATCCGCGTTGGATGGCGCCAGCCTGTTTGTCAAGCAAACCATTGATGACTTTATGCGCGATAGCACGCCTGCGGCTCGCCGCCTGTTTGTAGAGACGCTGTTTGGGGTGCTGGGCGCGGCCAATACCCATACCTTGGGAGAAATGACCGAACACTGGACGGATACAGCAGGCGCACTGTTTACAGCATTGCGCGGGGTGGATGGTGCCACTCGTAAAGCGGTGCTTGCCGTGGCGGGCTCCCTGGCCTCCAGCGGCATGGAAAGCGCCCGCAAATGGCTTGCGGAATGGAGCAACAGCACCGAGACACCCCCGTCACCGCCCGAGGCGATAACCGATCCATCATAAGGGAATGCTTTTGTGTATACATGGTATGGCTAGGCGCAAACGAAAGTCCCGACGCAGCGTGCGGCGGGACTTTCGTTTGGGTAGGAATGCCCATGGTTGAGGGAAAAGCCGATAAGCTGAAACGCTCACAGCAATCCTGCCAAAGCATGCTTGGATTTAGAAATGGAGAGTGATAAAATCGGTATAGGTATAGCCGCCATATACATCGTTGAGGGCAAAGCCATACACGTAATCCGCTTCAGTTTCTACATCCTCATAGCCAAACGGGATGGTGCCATCAGCGGCTACGCTGATGGGATCGCCTTCAAACACTTCCGTTTGCAGATCATCATTCTCGTCCCAATAGAGCAGTTCATATTGCGGAATCACAATATCACTAGGGGAAAGCTTTTCATACCCGCGCGCGGGCTGCCCGGCATCTGTATACCCTTCGGTATAGCCTACGACCACGCCGCCTGGGTTGGTTTCATCAAAGACCACCAAAAGATAGGTTTCCATGCCGTTTACGGTAACGGGGATCAAGGAACGGATGAACTTCTCGTTGGCAACTTGATCATAAATGCAAACCATCTGCCCGTCCAACGTTGGCCAGGTACCATCAAACAGACCGAAAATCTTGTTGTTATTCCAGTCGATGATCACATCCCGCGTATACCCCAGATCCACATAGCATTCAAAGTCCGGATCGCTCACGTCCATCATCAGGCTTGCTTCGGCATAGGACAGGTGTTCCATATCCTCGGCGGTGAGCGTTACGCTGTATGCTTCATCGGTGGTGGCGCCTGCAAAGGGGTTTTGTACATCGTAGGTTTCATCCCCCGCGGATACCGCAACGGTGGCAGGCTGCGTTGCGGTCGCGTCGCCCCATAGGTTACCAAAGCTGCTGCTGGAGACCGTGGCGCCGGTGGGGGAGATTTCACTGTTCCAAAGATTGCCCGCATCATAGGCGGAGGTGTTGAAATCTGTGCCGGAATCGCTAAACAGCGTGCTGATGAAGCTATCCAGCGAGAAATCGTCATCATACGTCGTCTGGTCACCACTTGCGATGCTTTGATACGTTTCGTAATAGCTTTGCGGATCAAGCGCGAACTGGGAAAACCAATCCACCGTCGCATCCTGCACACTCTGCTGTGTTACGGGCGCGCTGGAGAAAGCATAACTGCCGCCAGACATACCATCCGCCAAACTACGCGCAAAGGCGGTATAAGCGGGCATGAGGTTTTGGGTGTCATATACGCGCATGTAATCATTGGCTAGATCACGCGTGCTGTAGGGAACCAGCACAGCCAGCCCGGAGATATCGCTGAGGTTGCTCGTATGACGGCTGTATACCACCACATCGGCCAGCGCAGCCCGTAGCGCGGCCGCGCCATCCGCATCATAGCGCTCAAAGATACTGGCAAATACGCCCAGGTCGATCATATCGGAGGCGGCGTCGCTGGTTTCGCCAAAGGAGCGTACATTTTGCCGGATACGGGAGATGGAGTTAAAATTGCCGCCATCGATTTCCCCCTGCAAACTTATGCCCATCTGTTCCACAGCGGCTTGCAGCGGCGCTAACTTGGTCAAATCCAGCATCGAAAGCGTGCCGAGATCGCCATAGTTATCCTTCTCCACCAAATCGACAAATTGATCCACAATGCGTTTACCGATCGTCACGATATCTGCACCGGCATCCTTTGCCAGCATCGGCAGCCATTTGTCATACGGCCAGCCGTCGCCTGGCTCGGTTTCTTCGCTGGCAATCATAATATCGGCGAAGGGTTGCAGGTGTACGGCCATCTCATAGGCGGCCATCAGGCAGGCATCGAAACCCACAAATGCAAATTTGCGGTAGTTTGCGAGCGTAGAGGCTTTCGTAAATGCGGTGTAGATATCATGCATGTTCAAACTGGCGCCGGTGATCTCGTCATAGCAGACGCCGTCGGATGACCCTGCGCCATGATCCCACAGGATGACGCCATAACGATCCGCAGGGTAGTTTTGTAAGCCAAAGGCTAGAAAATCCGCGAACGTATCGCCGCTGCCCATATCCACGCGACCCAGACTGTCCACGCGTTCCAGACCAGCTTCGCTAAGCAGCCAGCGCTCGCCCTCATAATTGGTCAGGCCTTTGGTGGCCCATTCTTTTGTGCCGCCCGTTTGTACATATACCGTCAGGTCACCGTTGCGCGTAACGCCGCTTGCGATCATCTCGCCAAGATCCGCAGAGGCAAGGCCGCCTTCGGTTTCCAGATCGGTGCCGCACATATATACCATCAACGTGAAGGTGCTTCCGGCTGCAAGGGCACTTGGAAACAGGGAAACCAACAGTGCCATCGTCAGGAGCAGGGACAGTACTTTTTTCATAACGCTTCTCCTTTTTGTTTTATTGATTGGCTATGAGAAGCGGACTCCGCAATACTGCGCAGCCCGCAAGGGTAACTCCTAAATATCGATGAATTCCCGAAACGCTTTCATAATGCCGATGCCATCCGGGTAATGTGCTGCAAACTGCGGTACCGCATGGCTAGGAAAGCTGTTGCCTTCAATAAAGCAAGGGCCGTTTTGCGTGATGGCAACATCCCATGCGATGAAGCGCATCTGCGGTACTTTGAGGGCAGCCGCATTACACATGTCCAACGCTTCCTGAAAATAGGGCACCTGAAAACCAATGATGGGCGTGCCTGTCATGGGGTGGTTTTCATAGGTGTTCCCTGCTTTGTCCGCGCCTACGGTGAGCAGTTTGCCGCTTTCCAGATCGACCCGCGCGGCCATTCCGCCGCAATCCACATTATCCATGATCTTGCCATTTCCGATGCGCAGGAAAGCGTATACGACGCCCTGCTTCTTATCCCCCAGCAGGGTTGCGATGCGCACGGTATTGACGGATGTCGGGCACATGCGCATCATCTCGGGATGCTGCACTACGCGCTCTTCCAGTATGCCGATACCCTTTTGGTTCAACTCCTGCAAGAAAGCCGCTTCCCGGCCAACCCAATGCGGGCGCGTGAAATGTTCGATACCGACTCCGCTGCTGCCTTCCAGCGGTTTGGCGATCAGGTCGCCGTTTTGGGACAGAAAATCGGTAAAGGCTGCCACATCAGTATCCGCGGCGATTTTGATCCAGTGACGGCCGATGTGCTCTTTGAACAGCTCATTAAACGTAGCCTTGTCGTCAAAAAGGTGCCAGTATGCCTTGTCGTTCATGCGGCGTACAATGGTATTGCTTAAGCCGCGCGTTATCACCGTGGCCTTTTGGGCGTCGGTCAGGCGGTACATTTCAGCGATTTTGTAATCCATGTATCCGGCGTTGAACTTGATCGCGCAGCGAAGCATGTCTCTGAGCAACCAAAGGCGGCGCTTACCGCTGCGCCGCTTGATCTCGCCCGTGGTAATCCACATTTTACGGAAATCCATCCGCACAAAGCGTTTCAAGAAAAAGCCAAGCTTGCTCATGACAGCCTCCTTATACGTTGAAGCGGAACAGCGTCACATCGCCATCCTTCATCACATAATCCTTGCCTTCGCTGCGCAGCAGACCCTTTTCCTTGCAGGCGTTCATGCTGCCCTGTGCCATTAAATCGGCATAGGCGACAATCTCCGCGCGAATAAAGCCGCGTTCAAAATCCGTATGGATTTTGCCGGCCGCCTGCGGAGCCTTGGTGCCCTGGGTGATGGTCCAGGCGCGGCATTCATCCGTGCCCGCCGTCAGGAAGGAGATGAGTCCCAGCAGCTGATAACTGGCCTGAATGAGCCTGTCCAGGCCACTTTGGCCAATGCCTAGCTCCGTAAGGAAAGCTTGCTTTTCGGATGCGTCCATCGCGCCGATTTCTTCTTCGATACGCGCGCTGATGGTAAACACCTGCGCGCCTTCGGCGTTTGCGATGGCGGTCACCTGCCGCGTCATGGGCAGCTCATCCGCGGGGGTGGCAACGTCATCCTCGGCGATGTTGGCGGCGTAGATAACGGGCTTATCGGTCAGGAGGAACCAGCTGTCCAGCACTTCTTTTTCTTCTGCGTTAACAGGGTAGGTGCGCGCTGGCTTGCCTGCCTCCAGGTGGGCTTTGAGCGCCTGCCCCAATTCGCTTTCCAGCACAGCCTTTTTATCGCCGGATTTGACGAGTTTCTGCGCTTTATCGGTACGTTTGGTAACGGTATCCAGATCCGCAAAAATCAGTTCCAGATTGATTTCTTCAATATCCCGCGCGGGGTCGACGCTGCCATCGACATGAATGATGTTTTCATCCTCAAAACAGCGCACCACATGAATGATGGCATCCACCTCGCGGATGTGAGAAAGGAACTTGTTGCCAAGCCCCTCGCCTTTGCTGGCGCCCTTGACAAGACCAGCGATATCCACAAACTCAACCATGGCGGGGGTAACTTTTTTAGGGTTGAACATTTGCGCCAGCGCATCTAGGCGACTATCAGGCACGGGAACCACGCCCGTATTTGGCTCAATCGTACAAAAGGGATAGTTTGCCGCCTGCGCGCCTGCCTTGGTGATGGCGTTAAACAGTGTGCTTTTTCCAACGTTGGGTAACCCAACGATACCGAGTTTCATACATCCACATCCTCAAAAGCCGATGGTTTTTACAATGATACATTATACGCGATGCGGGCGCAAAAAGCAACGCAAAGCCTGTGTTATGGGGCTTACACCTGTGCTGGGAGGCATGGAGCAAGGCCGCGACGATCCGCGAGGTTCAATGCATGCGCGTGACGCGTGCGCGTTTTGGTTGTATAATGCCATGGGGGATTTGATTAAAGGAGGGAATGCTGATGCGAAGAACATTGGCGTCGATGACGTTGCCGGAGTTGATTACGCCGCAGGGGCATGCCTGCGCCTGCGGGCGCGTGCACAATGCAGGGTTATCTTATTTGAAAGTCGGGCAAGGCGCCGTTGCGGATTTACCGCAGGCGCTGGCCGCTATTGGGATGCGGCGACCCTTTATCGTATACGATGCGAACACAAAAAAGGCAGCGAGTGAGCAGGTTACAGCCGTGCTGAAGAAGGCGGCTATACCCTTTACCGAGTATACCTTCGCGGTATTGCACATAGAACCGGATGAACGTGCGATGGGGAGCCTTTGCATGGCGTTTGATCCTGCCTGTGACGGTGTGCTGGCGGTGGGCGCAGGGGTAATCAATGATTGTTGCAAGGTGCTGGCGCACGCTTTGCGCCTGCCGCAGGCGGTGGTGGCAACAGCGCCTTCCATGGATGGATATGCTTCCAACTCTGCATCCATGATCCGCGACTGCGTTAAAATATCCATGTACAACGCTTGCCCGGGTGCGATTATCGCGGATACGCTCATCCTTAAAGACGCGCCCGAGCGGATGCTGTGGGCGGGGCTGGGCGATATGCTGGCGAAGTATATTGCGCTGTGTGAGTGGCGCATCTCCAGCATCGTAACAGGGGAATACTATTGCGAGGAAATCGCAGGGCTTATGCGGGCATCCCTTGCGAACATCGTTGCGGCCGCGCCACGGCTGATGACGCGTGAACCGGAGGCGATTGGGGCGGTTGCGGAAGGGCTGATCCTCTCGGGGACGGCAATGGCCTTCGCGCAGATTTCCCGCCCCGCATCGGGGTTGGAGCATTATTTTTCGCACCTTTGGGAGATGTTCGCGCTGGAGCGCGGGCAGCCTGTAGAATTGCACGGGATTCAGGTCGGCGTGGGCACGTTGATCACCCTGCGCATCTATGATCGCCTGAAAACCCTAACCCCCGACCGTGCAAAGGCGGAACAGGCAATGCGCGCCTTTGACCCCGCCGTATGGGAAGCGCGGGTGCGGCGTGTGTTTGGCGGAGCGGCGCAAACCTTGATTGACAGTGAGAACAACCTTTGGCACAAAAATGACAGCGCGCAGCACGCAGTACGGCTAAGCCGCATTCTGCAAAACTGGG
The DNA here is from genome assembly GCA_001604105.1 of Clostridiales bacterium Firm_11. Classification (GTDB taxonomy): domain Bacteria; phylum Bacillota; class Clostridia; order Christensenellales; family Aristaeellaceae; genus CAXXOK01. The sequence goes on along the minus strand of LVAQ01000023.1, from coordinate 91,802 downwards.
ATGCCATCCAAACCATTATGCGTGAAGAGCTGCCAGCCGCAGCTACCATCGAGACGCTCATGCGCGGGGTAGGCATGCCCACCCGCCCTTCGGAAATCGGAGAAAACGATCAGGATGTACAAGACGCGTTCCTATGCTCGCGGGATATCCGGGATAAATACCTGACCAGTTCTTTGCTGTGGGATTTGGGGCTGCTGGAGGAATTCCAGCTTCAGTACTAAGCTCTACAGGCGGTCAGCTTCGTTTAGGGGCGTACCCCAGCCAAAGCGTTGACTGTGATAAGCAAAACACACCGCGCCCCTAAGGGAAGGGGCACGGTGTGTTTTTGATGGGAGGCGGTTCCGCTGTACATGGCACAGGCGCGCACATGCAAGCGGCATATGGTGGATGCTCGCTAGACGTCAAACGTCTACTCGCCCATCTCTGCCATGGCGGGATCATAATCCGCAATATCGCCGCCGACTTCAGTTAAGGTAATAAGGCCTTCCGCATCTACATGGAAGGTGTAGGTAACGGTGCCTTCCGGCGAGGATTCCGCTTCAAAGGAACGCGCATAATCGAATGTGATGGTTACATCGCCTTCTTTGACGCCGCGCCATACCCATAGATGCTCGCCGCCTGCGCCTTCCAACTCGGCATCAGGGGCGAAGAATTCATCCTTTTCAAGTGTCAGAATCTCTTCCGCGCTCATGGTGTAACTCCAGGCATAACCTGTGGTCGGGTTTTCCAGCAGCAGCACGGCGGCTTTGTCCGGCATGAAGCGCTCCGGTATTCCCGTAACGGCTTTTACGGTTACGGCCAGCGCGGCATCCACATGACAGTCATACACGATGGTTGCGGCAACCTCGCCGCCTTCCCAGCCTTGGCTCAAGGTTAAGGTGGCGGTCGCGTCGCCCTCGGCTTGGCCAAGGAACGTCCAGCTGTGGGTGCCGCCTGCGCCAACGAGGTTTTCGGGATTCGCGGCTGCGGTGTAGCCCGCATCAGTCAGGATCAGGATACTTTCATCGCTGGTGACAGCATTCCACGTGTAACCGGTAGTCGGGTTTTCCGCAAAGGTAACGGTGAGCGGTTCGTCCGCTGCCTGGGCAAGGGTGAAGAATGCGCAAAGCGTAACGAGTGCGAGAATCATGGAGAACATCTTTTTCATGGTGACAGCCTCCTTTAAGCATGAAGATGGGGTAGTTGCTTCGTTACATCGATGGGGTGTGCATACCTCAGCATATCACATAAATGTTACAATTATATGACGATTTATGATTGACTTTCTCGTTTGTCTGCCGTATGATAACGGTACCGCGTTGCTCCCCGGCGATATGGCAGCAGGCTCCCGTCTGCCTGCAAGACAAGCCGCCAACGGAGTGACAGGCACTTGCTCCAGCCGCACGATCGCACAATAAAAGGGAGGCATATATCATGAAACGGACATTAGCCGCGCTTGTACTCCTATTGCTGCTGCTTACGCCACTGATCGCATTTGGGGAGGGGACGCCGCTGCCTTATGGTCTGTCGCTGGGTATGACGCCGGATGCCGCAAGTGCCGCGTTTAGCGCGGATCAAACGCTGGCCGCGCTGACGCCGGAAAAGCTTGATTATGGCAATGGTGTTGTGGAATACGCGTTTGATGATGTACCCATACCGGATTCGAACCTTATAGCGCAGAGCTTTACCGTACAAATCGATAAGAACAACAGTGCAAACGCGGAGCGCCTTTCAACGTTGAATTATACATTCGCCCTTACGGATGGCAGCATTGCGACCTTCCGCGCGGTACTTGCCATGCTCCGCGAGGCGTATGGCGAGCCGGACAGGGATCCGATGGATGATGAATCCGCCAATGGATACGTGGAATGGGGCACCTTGTATGGCAACTGGACGTTTGAGGATGTGCGCGTAACGTTAACGCTGAATCGCATGTACAATGAAAGCGTCACCCTTCAATTCTCCTCCCGCCTGAACTATGACAAGGCAGATCTGGCGCAATGATCATGCGTTGAAAAACAAACCGCTGACCTGACAAAGCAGCATAGATGCGGCGGCAAACAGTGCAAATGGGCTGTTTGCCGCCGCTGTTGTTTTTGGGCAAGTATCGAGTAACTAATAAGCGATTCGAGAAGCATATAAACGTAAGCGCCTGTGAGGGCGCGGAGATGCAATCGACGCGCTGCAGTTATGCTGGGCTGATGCATGCGTGAATTGATTTCGGAAACGACACGAATATCGCGCTGCGGCGCTGATTTACCTCCGCCCGCTGCGTTTGCCCGGTGTGCCTTTCATGGGGAGCCCTTTTGCCGAGCGGTTTGGCGGCCGCTTTCCTGCGCCATGGCTCGCTGCTTGTTGCAGTCCGCTGCCGCGCAGCTGGCGTGCGCCGCCTGTGCCAGAAGTCGTTTCTTGCCGACTCCCAGAAGGACGGGCAGGACGGTTTGCCGAGGGATTCGGCACAGCCATGGTGGTAGTGCTCCCTTGGGAAGCATCGGTCTGCCATGCGCGCTTGCGCAGGGGAGCAGAAGCGTTGTGTGTCCCATGCTTACGCTGGTTTTGGTGTGGTTCCGCACGCAAAGGCCGCGTTTGCGAACCGCTATCTACCTGCACCTTAGGCAAGCGACCGTCCCGCGCATAATGGCCTTTCGGGATGAACGCACGCGGCGGAACAAGGCACCCCCTGCCAAAGCCGATCAAATCCTCTCGACCGCACAGGCGAAGCGCTTCACGGATGAGTGCGTGGTTTGCAGGGTTTTTCCATTGCAGCAGCGCGCGTTGCATCGCTTTCTCGTGGGCGGTTCTGGGCACATACAGGGGCGTCATATCACGTGGATCAAGGCCCGTATGGTACATGCAGGTACTCAGCGTGCCTGGTGTGGGGTAAAAATCCTGAACCTGCTCAGGCTGGTGACCGCTATCCCGCAGGTATTCGGCCAAGGCTACCGCGTCTTTCAGGCTACAGCCGGGATGGCTGCTCATCAGGTAAGGCACCAAATATTGCTTCAGCCCAAGCCGCTTGTTGATATCTTCATAACGCCTGACGAACGCTTCATAGACTTCGCGGTGCGGTTTACCCATCTTGTCCAGTACGGCGGGGCTGATGTGCTCTGGCGCGACCTTCAGCTGCCCGCTCACATGGTGCTCGCAAAGCTCTTGCAGAAAGGTTGATTTGGGATCAGCCATGACATAATCAAAACGAATCCCTGAGCGGATGAACACTTTTTTGACACGAGGCAACGCGCGCACGCGGCGCAGGATGCGGATCAGTTCATCGTGGCTTACGCGCAGGTTCTTACATGGCTTGGGGTATAAGCATTGTTTGTTTTGGCAGCTGCCCTTGGTAAGCTGTTTCTCACACGCGGGTTCGCGGAAATTGGCGGTCGGCCCCCCAATATCGTGAATATAGCCTTTGAAATCGGGCAGCTCGGTCAACTGGCGAGCCTCTTGCACAATGGATTCTTCGCTGCGGGAGGTAACCACACGCCCCTGATGGAACGTGAGTGCGCAAAAGTTACATGCGCCATAGCAGCCGCGCACCGCCGAAACGGAAAAGCGTACTTCCGTCAGTGCGGGCACACCGCCTTGCGCAGTATAAACAGGATGGGACGCGCGCATAAAGGGCAACGCATAGACAGTATCCAGTTCTTCGCGCGAGAGGGGGAGCGCTGGCTCGTTTTGCACGATAAAACGCAATGTATCCTGCTGCTGGCAAAGCTTTTTTCCGCGCAGGGCATCCTGTTGATTGTATTCAGCCATAAACGCACGCGCATACGCCGCTTTATCCGTGGCGACCTGCGCATGCGCGGGCAGGAGAACCGCGTCTTGCGGCGGTTCTTTAGCCATATAGCAGCAACCGCGCAGTGCGGGAAGTTCGTTTTCCGGCATGCCGCGGCGCACGAAATCCGCGGCGGCAAGCACGGTGTTCTCGCCCATGCCATAGAGCAGCAGGGTGGCGGCCGTATCGGTCAGGATGCTGCGGCGCACCTTATCGTCCCAATAATCATAATGGGAATAACGGCGCAGCGATGCTTCCACGCCGCCGATGAGGATTGGGATGCCCGGATACGCCTGATGGATTCGGTTGCAGTAGACTGTGGTTGCGCGATCCGGCCTTAAGCCAACCTGTCCGCCGGGGGCATAGGCATCGGCGCTTCGCCGCTTTTTTGCCACCGTATAATGGTTAACCATGCTGTCAATTACGCCCGCTGTGACTAAGAACCCGAGCCTGGGGCGGCCAAAACGCTTAAAATCCGCGGCATCCTGGTATTGCGGCAGGCAGAGCATTGCCACACGATACCCGGCGCGTTCCAGAACACGGCTGATGATCGCCTGCCCAAAGGAGGGATGATCCACATACGCCTCGCCCACGACAAAAACGAAGTCGGGCGCATCCCAGCCTCGTTTCGTGCACTCTTCACGGGTGATGGGTAAAAATGGCATAGGGCACCTTCCTTAGCGCTTGATACAGCCAGTATACACACCTGCGGCGAAAACCACAAGCGCGAGCGGCATACGAATGCGGCGCGCCAAGCTTATATGCGAGGCGCGCCACCGTGTGTGGAGCTGTCACGAAAAGCTCGTTACAGCGATGTCATCAGCAGTAGCTCAAAGAGCGGATAGCTCTCTTCCTTCGCCTGCGTTTCGCCATCGCTGCCCGTTTCACCCGCAATGGACATGCCTACGCAACGCCCGTACATCATCACCCGTGTATCCACCGCAAAGGCGGGTACCTCATCACTGGTCACCAGAATGATGCCGCTGTAGGTGGAACCGCTTTTGGAGAGCGCCATTTTCATGATCCATGAATCGCCTGCTTGCGTTACGGAAACAAGATAGCTCTTGTACCCCATAATGCGGCTGTCATAACCATCGATCTTGCTGAGCAACGTGCCATAACCCGGGGAAATGGCTTCGCGCTTGAGCTGGTTTACCATATCCGCCTGCGACCATACGCGGGAGAAAAGGTAGTTCAACCGGCGATCAGCCAGGTTAACCTTGCTGAAGGCCAGCACCACCGAATAGCTCCCCTCGGTGGACGTATCCAGTTCCACCTTGAAGCGTCCATTGGCGGGAATTTTGCGGGTCAGAATGTTTTCGTCATTGACCAGCACCTGTAGGGTTGATCCGGGCGTGGCGTTGCCCACAATGGCGAGGGTATCGGTCGTGACTTGCTCAGGAACTTCGCTGGTCACATTTACGGTGAGCAGCGTACGTTGATACGTTACCGGATAGGCGAGCTCCAGTACATCTTCACCGGCCATCTCGGCGGTTACAGTCACCATGAACACGCCTTCTTTGGGTAGCTTGATAGGTATTTTAAACTTGCCGTTTTTCCCAACTTCTACTTCGGTTAGGATTGGCGTTGGGTAGCTAAGCCCCATGACCACGGCGGTAAACTTTACCCCTTCTGCGGCAGTGCCGGAAAGCGTGAAGGAGGGATCGTTTGTCTCGGTGGGCGGCGCTTCGGTGATGTTCACCTTGGCGCTTGCGGCGGGGGGAAGCGGTTTTACTTCAATGAAATTAAAGGTGTCCCATATTTTATTGAGCGCGGTATTATCCTTGTTGGTGACCGAGCGCCCATAAACACGCATGTCGAAGGTGATTTCATACCCATTGCGGATGGTGCGGCGCATAAACCCGCGATGATCCACTTCTCCGTTGACGCTGTGGATGTAGCGTAGGATCAGAAAACGCCCGTTCTGGGTGTTTTTCCAATCCGCGCTGGTGAAATTGTACCCTTGATCCGCATAAAGGTTCTCAGGGTAATGGCTCAGGCGATACTGTGCGCGGGTTGAAGTGCTCTGCTCGTTGACATCAAAAAGGTTGAGGGTTTTATCGCTCTGGGTAGCTGTTAACTCAAAGCAGGTATCGCCCTCCGCGCTCCAGCATTGCAGCAGCACACCGCGGGCAATGAGGTCATTGGCGGTCTCTTCGCTGGTTGTACCGCGGGCTTGCAGCCATTCTGCATTGCTGGCGGCATTATCCGGCGTGATGAGGATATACGTATCAGGAATGACCACGGATGCAAACAGGTCATCCAATACATAGGTCTGCGCCAGCGCCGGCAGGGAAGCCAAACACAGAACAAGCAAGAGCAGTGCGGCAATAATCCATTTGCGCATAGTACACCTTCCTTTGGTCATCACCCTCATGGCACATACGCCGCGAGCGTGAGCGCGGGACACCCATGGGTCGTGTGGATTTCTCCGGTGAGCGTGCCAAGCAGCGTGATGGCTGATCCATCGTCGATTACAAGCAAATCATCGCACAGCACAGCATAACGTTCGTCATTCTCTGTGGTGAGCACATAGCTTGGCTGGCCGTTTATGTATGCAAGGCCGCTCGCGATGCCGCTTAGCTGCACCACGCGATCGGCATAGGTTTGCGGTTTGGCGGTCAGGCTTTCGTAAGGTATCGGTTTCGCCTTTTTTTGCAGGTTCTCGAGTGTCTCCTGTGTGCTTGCTTCGCGCGTCAGGGTGAGTGTATGGTCGTTGCGGCGATAGCCTGTCGCCTGTGCCTGCAATGTAAAATCGTTATCCCCTAGCCGCCCAAGGATAAGCGTGATGGTAAAGGAGCCGTCCTCCGCAACGAAGATACGGCTGCTGCCGCGACCCTGCGTCAGCTTGACAGTGGAACCGGGCAGCGTAAGACCGGTCAGGGTAACCGTCTTCTCCTGCGTGGTGGTCATTGGGGACAGCACAAGGGGGGTGAGCTGCCAATCCACTGTAACGGTAAAGGTGACCACAGTCATCTGTTCGCCCTTGAAGGCGGTCAGCGTAATCAGATTGGCCTCATTCCCCGTAAGCCCCGGGATGGTAAAGCTGAAAGCGCCATTCGCATCCGCCTTCACGCGGGATGAGGTTTTCTCGCCAAGGGAAAAGCGAAGGTAGCCATCCGGCACGGTACTGCCGGTGAGTGTAAACTGTGTTACGCCGATGGTATCGGCAATCGGTTCCAGTGTAAGCGGCAAATCCTGCTGAAGGTAGGTAAGCTCGGCTGCGGCGCTTGAAACCTGCATGGTTGGCAGGGAGAGCAAGGTTTCTACACCCTGATCCTCTTGGGAAGCTGTGCCGCGGGCGCCCAGCCGTAACAGGCGGCTTGCCGCGCTCAGCAACAGCGTCACATCATTTGCGGTGGTTTCACGGCCAATAACATCCATCCGCAGCGCATAGGTTTGATTAAGATACAGCGTTGCGACCATCAGCGTCGAATAGGGGAGCGCGCCGTCAAGCTGCTCGGCAACCGATGCGGAGAAAAGCGCATAGCCGCCATCCTGCCACGTCGCGCTGCCATAGCCGCCTTGACGGGCAAGCTGTGTCAAAAAGGCTTCTTTATCAGCGGCAGTCATCCCGGATGCATCAGCCGCTGTAACGCCTGAAGGCTTTTGTGTAACCAGCAAAGAAAACTGCTGTCCATCCGAACCGATGCTTATCAGGTATACGCCATCGGCAGTCATGGCGCCTTGCAAAGTTTGCGCATCCACGCCGAGCGCATCCAGTGCGGCTTGCGGCATAGCTGTTCGCGTGATCAGAGTTTCATCTTCCAAAGGGGTATAGTGGATGCCGAGATCATCCAGCGCGACAGGAATGGCTGCCATGGCGGCGTTGACGCTAACCAGCATCAGCAATGCAAAGAAACAGGCAACCCATCGGCGTACTTTCACGGTGATGCTCCTCTCCTGGGAAGGGACAAGGCAGCGGGCTGGCAGGCCGTTATGTGCAGCGCTTCTCCTACCTTATATTGTAGCACATTGGGCGCAAGGCATGCAACATGGTGGTGTAACAATCAAACTAGCGGTCAGGGCAGGCGTTACGGGTGCGTAAGGGGGAGGGCAAGCGCTGCTGCCTTGTGCAGCTCTTCGGGACAAGCATCTTGCAACATGATCATTTTTTTGTTATGCTAGGGTATCGTATGCCACAAAGGAGGGTGCCGTTATTGCTAAGGCCGATGCGCCGCATGCTCCGGCAGGTTGCAGGCCGCACATCGCTGCATATGCCCGCAACAGGCGGGCGCGCACCTTTTCGTGGTTTTCACGCGTATCGTTGGGATACGACGGAGCTGCCGATTACCGATGACTTATATCACCCGACCGGCGCGATCGCCCAGGCGGAGGCGCTCCTTGCGGCGCGCGCGGACGCGGGCGCATCGCTGATGCTCAGCGGCGGGTCTACCGCCGGTATCCATGCGATGTTCCTCTATGCTGCAAAACGCGGACAGCCTGTAATCCTGCCGCGCAATGTTCATGTGAGTGCGCTGTCGATTTGCGCTACCGCCGGGTTGGTTCCGATATTTGCGGAGCCTTCCTTTACTAAGGATGGCAGGCTGTATACCACGGCAGAGGCTTATGCCCGTGCATTGGATGCTCATCCGGACGCGCCCTGTGCCTTTGCCCTGCATGTGGATTATGAGGGATTGGTCAGTGATCTGGCCGCGATCGCGCAGGCGGTGCATTCGCGTGGAAAACTGCTCCTGTGTGACGAGGCGCACGGCGCGTATTTTAATTGGCGGGAAGACATACCCAATGCTGGGGCATGTGGCGCGGATCTCTACGTGCAATCCGCTCACAAAACGCTTCCGGCGCTCACGGCGGGCGCGTGGCTGCACGCCAGCAGGCAGGTGGATGCGTCACGCCTGCGGAGTATGCTTCGCATGACGCAAACCAGCAGCCCCTCCTTTTTAACATTGCTTTCTTTGGATGAAGCGCGCGCCTGGATGGATGCTCGAGGCAGCCGGGCGTTAGGGCGGATGGGGCTTCTGCTGGAGCGGTTTCGGGAACAGGCGGCGAGGCTGGGCTATGCGGATGGACAGTGTGATCCACCAAGGGGACTTCGCTATGACCGCTTACGTCTTGTGCTGTGCGCACCCGAAGGCGGGGCGTTGCTGGCCAAACGGTTAGCCGATTTGCGCGTGGATGTTGAGATGAGTGACACAGCGCACATTGTTTGCATTGTACCGATCAACGGCGCAAAGGGCGCGTTGCGCCGCCTGCTTAGGGCGTTGCGCAGTACGGCACGCATGCGAAACACACAGGATCAGAGCGCTTTACGGCATCTGGAGAGCGTCCCCTTGCCGATGCGCCCTACCGTATGGCCAACACGCCGCCTGCCGCTGCATGAAGCGGCTTTTGCGGAGACAGAACCGGTTACCCCTGCTGCTTCGGCGGGACGCATCAGCGGCGTGACCGTCGGTCCATACCCCCCCGGCATTGCATGGCTTACCGCTGGAGATGAGATAACGCAGGAGATAGCGATGCTGCTTGCGCAAACGCCGCCGGAAAGGCTTTTTGGGCTGGATCAGGCGGGTATGATACCTTGTGTGAAGCTGAAAGCGGAGTGACGATATCAATACGTCACCGCAGGCGGCGGAGGCCGCCACATACGAAGCGCGCATATCGTTGCATTCGGATGGATACAACACCAGCATCATGTGGCTGCGGGGCGGATTCTCACCGTTAGACGCCCTCACCCGATGCATTGATGAGGGCACGCGAAACAGCGCGCATCCGTGCTCATGAAATTTCCACTTTACGGGCAGATGCTTGTTGACAGATTGTACTGTTTTAGGATACCGGCACCCTTTCCCGTGTTGCTTGTACGAAGCAACGCTACTACTACAGCCACCAAAGGAGCATGAAACGTGTTTAGTTTTCCTTATGACGCGGTCGTTTTCGATTTGGACGGTACGCTGACCTGCTCGGATCAGGGCATCATCCAATCCATGCGGTATGCGCTTGAGCAGGTGAACGCAACCATACCCGCAGGGGTGGATCTGCGTGCTGTTATCGGGCCGCCGCTCATGCAGTCCTTGATGGGCATTCTGGGGCTGGAGGAAGCCGTTGCGCGCAGAGCCATCGGGTATTATACGGAATACTTCAACCGTACGGGCATGTACCTGTATACGGTTTACCCGCACATCCGCAGCATATTGACCATGCTTCGGGAGGGCGGGGTGTTTGTGGCGCTGGCTACCAGCAAACCTGTGCGCCCTGCGATGGCAATCCTGAATCATTTTGGGCTTACTCATTATTTTCACCGTATCATAACCGAAGAGGATAACGAAAAGGTAGTCAACAAGCCCGAGCTTATCCGCCGTGCGCTGCCGGAGAGTTATGAGCGCGCAGTGATGGTGGGAGATCGGTATTTTGATGTGGAGGGCGCGAGGGCAAATGGGATTGACAGCGTAGGCGCCGGTTACGGGTTTGGCTCGGAAGAAGAGCTTCGTACCGCGGGCGCCACGCATGTGGTGGCAGATACGGAATCCCTGCGCGCCTACCTGTGCCCGGGCGCTCCGGTACCGCGTGGGTTTTTCCTGACAGTGGAAGGGCTGGATGGCAGCGGCAAAACCACGCAGGTAGATAGGCTGGAACAAAGCTTGCGGGATTATGGCTTCAGCGTGCTGCGTACCAGAGAACCGGGCGGATGTGAGATTAGCGAAGAGATTCGCCACACAATATTAACCACCGATCATATGGAAATGTGCCCGGCTTGCGAAGCCCTTTTATATGCGGCCGCCCGTGCCCAGCATGTACACGAGGTGATCCGTCCCGCGGTGGAGCGGGGCATGCTTGTGCTTTGCGACCGCTTCGTAGATAGTTCCATCGCCTACCAGGGCGGCGGCCGCGCCCTGGGTACCGATGTGGTGCGCACGCTCAATGCGCCCGCGGTAGACGGCATGATGCCGGATGCGACGCTGTACCTCGCCATTGACCACCAGTTAGCGCTGGAACGGCGGCACAGCGCCACCTCGCTGGATCGCATTGAGGTGGAATCTGGTGCGTTCCATGGCCGCGTGCAAAGCGCATACGAAAAGCTGATCAATGATGATAAAAAGCGCTTTCTGGTTGTAAACGGGGAGCAGGATGTGGATACCGTGGCCGCCGACGTACTGGATGCCGTGCTGAGCCGACTGGAACCGGAACTTGAGGGTTGTTGATGGAACGCATTGTTGTGGGCATGAGCGGCGGGGTGGATTCGTCGGTCACGGCACTTTTATTGAAACAACAAGGGTATGACGTGATCGGCGTCTTCATGAAAAACTGGGACGAAAAGGACGAAAACGGCGTTTGCACAGCCACCGCCGATTGGCAGGACGTACAGGAAGTGTGCGACTTGATTGGCATTCCCTATTATGCCGTTAATTTTCAGAAGGAATACCAAGAGCGCGTGTTCGCCTATTTTCTGGAGGAATACCGACGCGGGCGCACACCAAACCCGGATGTGCTTTGCAATCGCGAAATCAAATTCAAGGCGTTCCTTGATTTTGCCATGAAGTTGGGCGCCACGCGTATGGCAACCGGCCATTTTGTGCGCAGCGAGATACGGCAAGGGCATCCCCTTTTGCTGCGCGGCGCGGATGCGCGTAAAGATCAGAGCTATTTTCTCTATATGCTTAAAGAAGCGCAACTGGCGCGTGCACTTTTTCCCGTGGGAGGACTCACCAAGGCGCAGGTGCGCGAAATCGCCGAACAAAACGGTTTGCCTGTTAGTCATAAAAAGGATTCTACGGGCATCTGCTTTATTGGCGAGCGTAATTTCCGTACGTTTCTACAAGGGTTTTTGCCCATGCAAAAGGGAGATATGCGCACCGAGGATGGCCGCAAGGTTGGGGAGCACATGGGACTTGCTTACTATACGCTGGGGCAGCGCAAGGGACTGGGCATCGGCGGCAGCGGAGACGGCCGCAGTTGGTTTGTGGTGGAGAAGGATATGGCCGCCAATGCGCTTATCGTAGCGCAGGGAGAAGACAGTCCGCGCCTGTTTACGCGCTTTGCGCTGGCTACGCAGGCAACCTGGATAGCTGGGCATGCACCTGCGCCGCAGGGGGAGCCCTTCCGTGCCATGGCCAAGTACCGATACCGCCAAAGCGATCAACCTGTGACGGCGATTTCTCAGGGGGATGTTCTTTTGCTGGAGGCAGATTTGCCGCAGCGCGCGGTCACACCCGGGCAGAGTGTGGTGCTCTATCAGGGCGATGTATGCCTGGGCGGCGCGACCATTGATCAAACCGGACATACGCCCTTTCAAGGCTAAAAGTGGATAGATCGTCAAGGCTCGCCCGATGACGTTTGCAGTGTAGGCGCTGAGAACTGCGGTTTTCAGCGCCTGAATTGCGCCCCTTGCGCATCAACCGTTTACAAAGCGGAAAATGCGGGTATGATGAACACAAGCAAAGCGCATAGGGAGCAGGGCTGCATCAGACGCTTCCCAGCGCAAGCTATGGGGCGGTGGCGTTTGACAATGGCTTTGAATACCCGCCGTATCTCCTCCAAACAGGCAGGATACAGCGCTGAACATGTCGAAATCAATCAGTACAAACACCACCGGCTCTCATTCGGAAGGAGTGTGATTCCCTTGGGAAACAGCGGATCACCCCATGAGGCGGCTATCGACCGCAACCCGAATTTGTTCGCAAAGGAGCCACAAATATGAAGACGATCATCACCGGAAAAAACATGAGCGTATCTACCGGCATCACCGAGCGCGTGATGAAGAAAACCGCCAAGATGGAACGCTATCTGCACCCGAATACCGAAATGCAGGTACGCCTGACCCGCGAGAAGAACGACCGCCGCACCTGCGAAATCACCGTTCCCTTTGAGGGCGTGATTCTACGGGCAGAGGCAAGCAACGATGATAATCTTTATGTGAGCATTGATCAGGCGCTGGCAAAGCTGGAAAAGCAGATTCACAAACACCGTACCAAACTGGGCAAACGAGTTCGTGAGGAAGCCTTCCAAATCACTGAATTTGAGTTTGTGGAGGAGTTTGACGCCGCCGAGGATGGCAAACGAAAAATTGTCCGCACCAAGAACTTCCCCGTGCGCCCCATGGCTGTGGATGATGCGGTACTGCAAATGGAGCTGCTGGGGCATAGCTTCTTCGTGTTTGTCAATGCGGATACGGGACTTACGAACGTCCTGTACCTGCGTAAGGATGGCGACTTGGGTCTTTTGGAGCCTGAGGACTGATAAGCGCGCGCCCCACGCAACAGCGTGATGACCATAATACAGGGGGGCGGCTAAGCCGCTCCCCGATGCTTGAATGAGGAGGAGAAAGAAAAATGTCCGAGCAGAACAACCCGCTGGGGCCGGAGGGAAGCTATTACGAAGCCAAAGAACGTGAGCAGGCGCGTGCGGCCGAACGGAAATGGGATGGCGTCTACCCCATTTTTATTACGTTTCTCTATCTGGTGCTGGGCGGGGTTTTCCACCTGTGGCACCCCGGCTGGCTGCTGTTTTTGACCATCCCGCTTTACTACATGAAGCCGAAAACCGAGGCAGATCGCTGGCTCAACCCTGTGATGATTACGCTGATCTACCTTGTGCTGGGGTTCTTCTTTAACCTGTGGCATCCGGCGTGGCTTATCTTCCTGGCGATTCCAGCAGCAGAGATTATGAAGAAGTCGGATGGACGTAAGGAATAACGGGTAAGCAATGAAAAACAGCAAGAACTGAAGAAACACAAAGCGCCCGGTGCATGCCGGGCGCTCTATGTTTGCGGTTACCCAAGGGGATTCATCCATCAACGGGTCAACGCATCGCTGGGTATAAACCGCATCGGCGCAGGTTTGAAGCGGATTCACTCTGCCAGCGCCTGCACTGCCCACATCAGGCTGCTGATAATGCGGGTGTCCGGATCTACCAAAGCAATCAGCATGGCGGTTTGCTCGTAGACATAGGCCTCCGGCTCTGCCAGCAGTTCCGCACTGTAGGGCGTAACAGGCGCGAGGTACGTGTAGCACAAGGCACCGTTATCCTCTATGTCTATGGTGCCGCTGGGGGGCAGCGGCTGGCCTAAAGCTTCTACCCAGCCGGATGCGTAGAGCACCCCATCGTCCCCGATTGCTTCGTCATAGGGGAAGGTTTGCAATAGCGTCTCTTCCTGAACGCCTACGGCAAGATTTCGCGGGCCGATATAAGCCTGCGTGCTCATCTCCGCGCCGGATAGCAATCCATCGGTAAAGGTGAGGGTGAGTCCATCGTAATGGTATTGTTGCGCTATGTCGCCTGTCGCGGGTATTTCAACAGGATCATCTTTGGTAAGCGGTTCGCCAAGCACAGCCACTGCCTCAGCGGGAGATGCGCCTGCGGGTACGCCGTTTACAGCAAGGTCGGTATACGTGAAGGGTTCGGCAGCCAACGCAGTGGAGGCGGTAAGCGCAAGGGCAACGCAGAGGGATAGCGCGATGGAATAACGCAGAAGTTTTGCCATGAGATAACCCCTTTCCATAATCCGATGATGATTGAGCGCATCGCAAATCGTTGACGCCACGCCATAGTGCATACCTGGGGGCAAGACTGCGGCACAGACAACCGGGGACTGGGTAACGCAGATACGTAAGGGTCTGCATCCAGCAGTTTGATAGTTCTATTACGGATTCAGAAGCAAAAACCCTGCGTCATCGCGGGTAATCCACCGAGGAATTTTTCGCAACCAGCGTCCCGACTGTGGCATGCAATACGGGGAATCATGCTTGCTTACAGCCTGACGATGTGCTCTGCCTCCACAATGGCATGGATGAGCTTGAGCGGCTGGGTTTGTTCAGGCGAAATGTGGATGGCTTCGCGGAGGATCTGGGTAACATCGCTGGCGTCCGATTCATTTTTGCAGTGGAACGTTGCCAGTGCTTCGCCTTCCTGTACATAATCCCCGATGCGCTTATGCAGCACGAACCCCACGCTGTAATCGATACGATCAGTTTTTTCACGCCTGCCCGCGCCGATATGCTGCGCGGCATTGCCAAGCGCGGTGGTATCCATACTGTGGATGTACCCGGTTGAAAGCGCTGTGATTTCGCCGATAAAAGCGGCCTGTGGGAGCAACGTCACATCATCGCAAACACGGGCGTCACCGCCCTGTTCCACGATCATTTCCCGCAGTTTTGCAAGCCCGCGGCCGCTGGTGAGCGCGTCCCTGAGCATCGCTTCGGCTTGTTCAGGCGTTTGCGCTACGCCGCCGGCTAAAAGCATATAGGAACCCAGTGCCAGCGATACATGCAGCAGAGGACCTGTGACGCGGCCATGAAGCACATCAATAGCTTCCTTGACCTCCAGTGCGTTGCCCACATGGCTGCCCAGCGGTTCGCCCATATCGGTCACCAACGCTACCATACGCCTGCCCGCATCCGTGCCGATGCGCACCATGGCTTGTGCAAGCCCGATGCTATCCTCAAGGGAACGCATGATTGCGCCGGAACCCGTTTTTACATCCAGCACAATGCCTTGCGCCCCGCTGGCGAGTTTTTTGCTCATAATGCTGGAGGCAATCAGCGGTAGGCTGTCCACGGTGGAGGTCACGTCCCGCAGGGCATACAGTGCCTTATCCGCGGGGGCGAGGTTCTCGCTTTGCCCGATGACGGCTACGCCGATGCGCTTTACCTGTGAGATGAAATCTGCCATAGATAGATTGATGCGAAAACCCGCGATGCTCTCCAGCTTATCCAGCGTGCCGCCGGTATGCCCCAGGCCGCGCCCGCTCATTTTGGCAACGGGCACGCCGCACGCGGCAACCAGCGGGGCGAGTATCAGTGTGGTGGTATCCCCAACACCGCCTGTGGAGTGCTTATCCGTAGGGATGCCCGGGATGGGGGACAAATCCACCATCTCGCCGGAATTTGCCATGGCCAGCGTGAGGTTTACCGTCTCTTCCCTTGTCATGCCATTCAAACGGATGGCCATCAGCAGGGCTGCGATTTGATAATCTTTGATGGTGTGCTTTGCTGCGCCATTTGCAAAAAAGGTGATTTCCTCTGCGGTCAACGCCTGGCCAAGCTTCTTTTTTTCGATGATGGATATGATGTTCAGTTTCATGGCGATTCCTCCCTAAAAGCACGAGCGGGCGCCCTTTCAGGCGCCCGTATCGTGTTTTCATTCCCTATAGTGGAATGATCATGCGGCCGCATGATTCGCATTCGATAATCTTCGCCCCGGTTTTCAAATTCCGCAGGGTGACCTGCGGGAGCCCCATGAAGCAGCCGCCGCATTGGCCGTTCACCAGCCGGGCAACCGGCGGGATGCAATGCTTCTTGATGGTCTGGTAGCGCTCCATGAGCGCGGCGTCGATATCCTTGCCCTTCTCCTGAGCGATGCGGCGCTTTTCTTCCAACGCCTTCATCTGCTCTTTATACTCATCCTCATATTCGACCTTTTGCTTTTCATACTCAGCTTTGACCTTGGCGAATTTGACGACGATCTCTTTTTGCTGGCGCTCATGGTCGTTAGCATCCTGTTGGATGCGCTTCATTTCCTGCTCATAGTCCTGGATATTGCCTACCAGCTTATGCGCGTCCTGTGTAAAAGCGCGGGCATCCTCCAAGGTTTCAGGCGGTGTTTCGCTCAGCCGCGCCTGAAGCGTTTTGAGCTGTTCCTCCTGCAAGGCGATCGCGTCCTTGATGATATCTACGCGATCCAGCATCTCCGCAACCTGTTCTTCCATCTCCTTGACGGTGTTTTGCTGCTCGAGGAGAAAATCACGGTTCTTCTTCAGCGCCAAACGGTTTGGCGAGCGCTTGATTTCGGTTTCCAGCGCGTCGGCCTCAATGTCGGCCTGTTGAAACTCCCATAACATAACGATTTGATCCATAGCGACCTCCTTAGAATACGAAGCTCCACCGGAGCGATTCTCCGCCTCTGTGCACAGGCTGTTAACCGATGGTGCACTGGTAGGGCGGTATAGCAGTCAGATGCGCGGTCACTGGCCATGCCGCGGCTTGCGCATCCGATTGAAAACGATGGTAAAGAGCGGTGATCCCGGGGGCTTCGGTTTCGTGATGGCCTGTTTCCAGAACCACAAGCCCTAGCGCCTGCGCGGCGAGCAGTTCATGATGCTTGATTTCGCCAACCACGTAGGCCTGCGCGCCCGCTTGCGCGGCCATGGCATACCCCTCGCCGTAGGCGCCGGCGCCAACAGCCACGTGATGCAGCGGGGTTGACGCATCCCCGTAAAGGCGGGCGTGCGCCGAAAGGCATTGATTCGTGTGCGCCAGCAAAGCGGCGGCGTTCATGGGCTGGGGAAGGGTGCCAAGGCGCAGATAGGGATCTGCCTCCGTTCGATGGATGGCGGTCAGGCCAAGCGCCAGCGCCAGAGAATCGCCGATGCCGCCCGGCGCGCTGTCAAGATTGGTGTGCGCGGCAATGAGGTTCATGCGCTCGCCTATGAGCTGCGCCAGCACCGCGCCTTCTGGGGTATCATAGCGAATCTGCTTTACGCCGCCAAATAGCAGCGGGTGGTGGGTTATGATCAGATCCGCTTCCCAGGCTGCGGCTTCCAGCACTACGGGCAGTGTAGCATCCACCGCAAAAAGTACGCGCGCCACCGTTGCCTGTGGATCGCCCAACAACAAGCCGACGTTGTCAAAAGCCTCCTGCGTGGCGAAAGGAGCCTGATGGTCAAGCCATTCCAGCACCTGCGCTACGGTCATGGTTCGCGCCCCTTTCCCCCGGTATCTGCCTGTGCCGCAAGCGCGGCCAGCGCGTCGCGTGTTACGTCCAATTCCCACTGAACAGCCGCAAGGCGCTCGGTTTGCTGTGATGTCTTTGCCTGCCGCATCGCGGCAAGCGCACTGGCGAGAAGCTTCTCCCGCTTCAGCAGCCACGGTTGCCATGTGCTGGGAAGCTCCCGCAAGAAGCAGGGGCCCAGCGTGATTTCCCGCTTTGTATAGGCGGGAACATCCTTGGGTGCCAGGGTCGCCAGCATCAGGATGTACAGGCGGCCTTCCGAGGAGATCACCTGCTCGGCCTGCAAGTGGTAGCCGATTTTCACAAGTGCCTCCCGTGTGAGCGGAAGCTCTGTCTGCGCGCCCAATACCAGCCGTGCGCCTTGCAGGCGGTTCTTGCCGCGCATCAGGATGCCCGCTAGCGTCTCCCCGCCCATACCAAGGATACAGATCGTATCTGCTTTGCCGTCCGGCAACGCGTCCAGCGCGTCCAGCCCATTGGCATGGGCAAATACGGTTTGGTCACGCAACCCTTGCGCGTTGATGCGAGCGATTGCCTTTTGAAGCGCTTTGGCGCTTACGTCCGCTGCGAGCAGACGGCGACAGCGCTTTTCAAGCAAAAGCGTCGTGCCCAAACGCCCATGGTCACACCCGATATCGGCGCAGGTTTCGCAGGGGAGCACCCAATCGGCTGCCGCGCGAAGGCGCGTGTCCAGCTTTGGCCTGCGGGGCGTATGCAGCGTAGATACGCTGCCCTCGCGCCCCGCGTGCGCAACCCTCGCCGTTTCAGCTGCTTTGTGTGGCTTGCGTAAGGAAGGCGTTTGGGCATCCTGTGATGGTGGGCAAAGGGGGTCGCTCACCTGCGAAAGGGTTTGTAAATCAGGAGAAGCAGCCCCGGAGGAATCACGCATATCAGTCAAGGTAATCCTTCAGCTTCTTGCTCCGGCTGGGATGCCGCAGTTTACGCAGCGCTTTGGCTTCGATTTGGCGGATGCGCTCACGCGTTACTTTGAAAACGCGCCCCACCTCTTCCAGCGTGCGCTGGTGGCCATCGTCTAGCCCAAAGCGGAGGCGGAGAACCTTCTCCTCCCGAGGGGTCAGGGTATCCAGCACATCCAGAAGCTGCTCCTTCATTAAGGTAAAGCTGGCCGCTTCCGCGGGTGCGGGGGCATCTTCGTCAGGGATGAAATCGCCCAGGTGGCTGTCTTCCTCTTCGCCGATCGGGGTCTCCAGCGAAACGGGTTCCTGCGCTATCTTGATGATTTCGCGCACTTTGCCTTCGGTAATGTTCATCACTTTTGCAATTTCATCCGGGGTAGGCTCACGGCCGTAATCCTGCAGCAGCTGGCGGGAGACGCGGATGAGCTTGTTGATGGTCTCCACCATGTGCACGGGGATGCGGATGGTGCGCGCCTGATCGGCAATGGCGCGGGTAATGGCTTGACGAATCCACCACGTTGCATAGGTGGAAAACTTATAGCCTTTGCGGTAATCAAATTTATCTACGGCCTTGATCAAGCCGAGATTGCCCTCCTGAATCAAATCAAGGAACAGCATGCCGCGCCCCACATAGCGTTTGGCAATCGAGACCACCAGCCTTAAATTGGCTTCGGTCAGCTTCTGTTTGGCGGCTTCATCGCCCTCTTCCATGCGTTTGGCGATATCGATCTCCTCATCCGCGGTCAGAAGGGGAACCTTGCCGATCTCCTTCAAATACATGCGCACCGGATCATCGATGCTCACACCATCGGGGACGCTCAGGTCGATCTTGTCCGGCTCGACGAGTTCATCCGGCGGGACGGGTTCAAACTCACTAACCACATCCACGCCCATGCTCTCCAGCGTTTCATAGATCTTATTGATTTGATCGGCATCGATCTCCAGATCCATTGCCTGGTTGGCGACCTCGTCGCGCGTGATCGTGCCTTTGGTTTTGGCATCCTCGTATAGCTCGTTGAGTTTCACCTTGATCGCCTCGGGCGAATGGTTGCTCAACTTCATCACTCCTTCATGTGAAAGGGCCGTTCGTTTTCAGGTTCGGCTTTGGCTGGCGGGTGTGTCTTTTGCGAGAAGTGGCCCACAAGGGCTTGTGTCCCAAAAAGCGGTACCTTGAAACCACAGGGTCAATCCAAATCCTTGCGTTGCTGCATAACGCGCATTAGTTGCTGGTGCACTGCTGCGCGTTCGCTTTCAGGTACATTCGGCAAGCTGCGGGTGATTTCCTCTAATTCGGCATCAAGCTGCTCCCGTCGCATCCGGTGCAGGCATTCCTGCGCCATCTGGCGCAACCCCGCGTCATCGGCTGGGGTTTGGATTTCCGTTATGGTGGCAATGAGCGCGCGTCCCTGCGCATCGGGCTGGCTTTCCATGATCGAGGCCATGTTTTGGCCACGCAGCAAAGCCTCTGCGATGGCATGTAACTGAGGATTGAGAAACTCATCGGCGCTCACAGCGCCTGCGGGGAGCCTTCCCGTAGCCAGCGCGGCCAGCAACGTGAGGGCAGTCATGTCTGTGCTGTTCACCTCATTAATCTGATTGCGAAGCGCTTCCCGTTTCGCCTGGGGGAGCTTCTGCTGCCTTGGCGTAACGCCGATCTGTTCCAGCAGAACCTCTCGTGAGAATCCCGTTTCAAAGGAGAGCTGCTTAACATAGTTCTCAAGCTCAACAGGCTCACGCACGGTCTTGAGGATGCTCGCACCCGCTTTGGCATAAGCGGTACGGCCTTCCTCGTTGGACAGGTCGAATCCTTCCTTCTCACGGCGCAGCCGGTAGGTAACGCCGCTGATGGGGCGCAGCGCGTAGAACGCGTCCACCCCTTGCTGCCGAATGTACTCATCCGGATCCAACCCGCCGGGCAAATCAAGTACCCGACAGGGGATGTTCTCCGCCTCCAGCACCGAAAGCCCCCGAAGAATGGCATGTTGCCCCGCGGAATCGCCATCATAAGCAAGCCAAACCTCCGGCGCGTAGCGGGAGAGCATGCGCGCCTGTTCCGGTGTGAGCGCTGTACCCAGCGTTGCGGCAACACCTTCGACCCCAAACTGTGCCAGCGCGACAACATCCATATAGCCTTCCACCAGAATAACCCTTGTGAGCCCCTTTGCCTTGCGCAGTAAATTTGCCGCAAAAACGGTATAACGTTTGTTGAAGGCCGGGGTATCGCTGGTGTTCAGGTACTTTGGCTGCGCCTCGCCCATCGCGCGCCCGCCGAAGCCCAGCACGTTGCCATAGGCATCGATAATGGGGAAAATCGCGCGACTGCGGAACATATCGCCTGTGCGACCCTCCCGCTGGTATAAAAGACCGGCGGAAGTGAGCTCCTCCATGGTAAAGCCTTGATCCAGAAGCGGTTTGGTGATGCTGGCGCCTGTAGCCGCGCCGATGCCGAAACGCCGGATGACGGTATCACTCAAGCCGCGTCGCTGCAAATAGCTGAGGATCGCTTCCCCTTGCGGTTCCCACAGCATCTGGTGGTAGAGCCTGGCTGCGGCCTGGTTTGCCAGGTAGATGCGTTCCTTGAGCGTTCGCCTGCGTTCGTAGTCGGGATCATTTTGCATCTCCGGCAAGGGCATATGCAACAGCTCGGCCAGGTGCGCTACGGCTTCGGGAAAATCAAGGCGCTCTATCTCCATGATGAACTGAATGACGCTGCCGCTCGCCTTGCAACCAAAGCAGTGGTAGAGCTGCTTTTGACTGTCCACATTGAAAGAGGGGGTCTTTTCGTTGTGAAACGGGCACAGACCTACGTATCTATGCCCGTTTTTCTTCAGCGGTACATATGAGGACACGATCTGTACGATATCCGCGCGTTCGCGCAGCGCATCCAGCCATGCCGAGGGAAACCGAACCGCCATGTTTGCTTCACCTTCTATCAGATTCGCCGCCCGCACAGGCATTCCTGCCACGGGCCTGAACATTTTGCATCAAAACGATTCCGAAACGGGATAGCCGTTAGCGAATCGCAAAATCATTGGGGACAAACAGGGCAGTAAAATCATCGATGGCATACCGATCGGTCATGCAGGCCAAAAAGTCGCAAACGCCGCGGCCGATGCCTTCGCGGTAGGCGATTTGGACATACTCATCCGGCATAGCGGTCGGGTTTTGGCAGTAGTGGTTATAAAGCGCTTCCAGCACAAAATCACATCGCTTTTCTTCCTGTGCGCGCCATGCGTCATTGTATACATTGGCGAACAGAAACGTGCGCAAATCATCGCTTGCCTGACTAACCTCATCGCTCATGCGCACAAAGGGCTGCCCTGCGCTGGTTTGAATGATGTCCAGTATCATGGTGTTGATGCGCTTGCTGTGCGTATCCCCAAGCACGGTCAGGCAACTGCGGGGCAGTTCAAACGGCTTGAGAATCCCGCCGCGGATGGCATCATCGATATCGTGATTGATGTAGGCAACGCGATCCGCCCGGCGTACACACCAGCCTTCCAGCGTCGCGGGCTCATTTTCGCCGCTGTGGTTTAGGATGCCGTCCCGCACTTCCCAGGTCAGGTTCAGGCCTTTACCGTCCTTCTCCAACAGATCCACCATGCGCAGGCTTTGCTCGTTGTGCTTGAACCCGCCCGGTACGAGGCGGTCAAGCGTCTTCTCGCCAATGTGTCCAAAAGGCGTGTGGCCTAAATCATGCCCTAACGCAATGGCTTCGGTTAAATCCTCATTCAGGCGCAAAGCGCGGGCGAGCGTTCTGGCAACTTGAGATACTTCCAGGGTATGGGTGAGGCGCGTGCGGTAGTGATCGCCCTTGGGCGCCAGAAAAACCTGCGTTTTGAACTTGAGCCTGCGAAAACTTTTACAATGGATGATGCGGTCACGATCGCGCTGAAAATCCGTCCTGACTTCACAGGGCACCACCGGGCGTTCCCTTCCGCGCGTATCCACGCTTCGTTTGGCTAGATCGGAAAGCCATGAAGCTTCGTATTGCTCCTGTTGTTCGCGGATGGTCATGCCCGTCGCCCCCTCTTTGCTATCATAGATTGTATTCCGTATCGACTGCGTTAAATCCTGTTTGCGTGGCGACGCAACAAGAAATGTTTACCGAAAGCTGGAGCTTCGTTACTCTGCCAACGACAAAAAAACGGGGGCATGCCCCGCTTTTTCAATATAAGGGATACCAACTGCCCCACGGGGGAGAATCACTCGTTGAGCATCGGTCCCGGCGCGGCTTCCGGCGGCAGCAATTCCTGATTTTCGCCCAACGGCTGACCTACTTTGCCGAGCATATCCTCGGTGACAGGCAATGTGCTGATGTTGCGCGTTTGGCTCAAGGCGCCATGCGGCATTTGATTGCTGCGATTGATAACGCCGAGGAATACCCAGATAAGTCCCGCTGCGAAAAACAGCATTAAAATCACAAACACGCTCACTAGCAGGATGTCCAGCTGCTCGCCCCTGAAAGCAAACAACAGCGCCACCATAGCGAAAGCGGGCAACGGCAGAAAGATAAAATAGATAATCGCATAGCGCGTTAGCAATTGCCAGAATTTTGGACGCCTGCCATCCCGCTGATCGATCAGCCTGAGGTGCGTGAGCCGCTTGCCCAAGGTGAACCCTTTTTGCAACCATTGCCCAAGGACAAAATACCCCAGCACAAGCCCTGCGTAGATGATCATAAGCGCGATGACCCAATTCCATGGCGCTTCCACGGAAAGGCGCTGCAGCAGCAAAGAGGTGCTGGGCAACAGAAACAACAGCGCGATGCCCAGCACAAACCAATCCACAATGGCGGCAGTGACGCGGCGGGTAACGCTCACATGCATTCCGCGGCGGTAAGCCACTTCATCCATGCGTTCTCGCGAGGGCAGAAACCGCATCAGCGGCGAAGCAAGAAAGTATCCAAGCACGCCGCCAAACGTATTGGTAATCAAATCATCCGTTTCACAAAGCCGGTAGGGGCGGGGATAGAGGCCAAAGAGCGCGCTGAGCTGCGTAAGTTCAAAAACGAGGCTGAGTGACAGGGAAAGCAACAACGTTTTACGCAGACTGTAACCAAAATAATACCGCATATAGATGCCAAAGGGGATGGTCATGACGATGTTGGCAAGGAGCACAAACAGATCGCGGTTGATGATGAGTCCCTTCCATGTGGACGGGTCGGATAGCACAAAACCTGAATTTCGTATCCACAAAACCCAATCAGTAAAAGGAACCAACTGGAGATAGGGGGTTGTTAAACCTGCGACCACTTCGACGCTTGGCAGGGGAAGCATGGTCAGGAAGTAGGCGCACATCAGGTAGAGTATGAACGAGTAGGAAAGTGCCGTACGCAAAAGGAGGATCGCCCCGTATCGGCGATACTGGTAAACCATATAGGGCAAGGTGATCATTGCCGCGATGAAGGGGAAGACCAAAACCGCGGTCATAATGGGTTCGGTATAAGCGCGCAATCGGGATGCCTCCATTGTTTCGTATTCACATGAAAAGCATACCAGCAGCCAAGCGCTTTGTAAAGCGCGGGAAGGCCACCTTACAAAACTGTGAGAAACGCGAGGGGTCATCAGCGGCATGGCATCCTTGATGGCGGTGAAAAGCGCGATATGGTACAATCCCTTTGACTAGACACAATGCAAGCGAATCGAAAGGAAACCGAGTATGATCACCATTCGAAAAGCGTCGCCTGCTGACGCGCTGGGGATTACCATTGTTAATGTGTATACCTGGGATACCGCGTACCGGGGGCTTGTGCCGCAGCAGGTGATCGATGAGCGCATCCGTCATCTGCAAACGCGTGCTGCGGTCACCAAAGAAACCATTGCCGCGCAGGATAATTTTCTTGTCGCCACGGAGGATGATACCATTATTGGCTTTTGCATGTTTGGCAGCGCCCGCGCGGAGGCATACGCAGGCATGGGCGAAGTGTACGCGCTGTATGTGCTGGAGGGATTTCAAGGCAAACATATTGGAAAAGCACTATTTCTGGCAGGAATAAAAGCGCTGCAAGCGATGGGCTACAGCAGCCTGATTATCAATTGCCTGCGGGGTAATCCCGCTTTGGCATTTTACAGGCATATGGGGGGGGGAGCCGATCGGGCAACGCACGGATGAGATCAGCGGTCACAGGATGACGGAGGATGTCGTGCTGTTTGCCGCCATTGAAGAGACAATCGCGCATATAGCGGAGGATGGAGCGCCACACGACTGATCGATCATAGACCTTTGCGCAAAACGACGGGTCTTGCCCAAACGAAAGCAGGCTGTGGAACCTGCCTTTGCTTGGGTAAGACCCGTCGATGAAAGGGTACCGTACACATGTCCCGAACAACCATATGCGGGCTTTCGTTCGGGAACGAAACGGCAGCGCCCAGTGTATTTGGGTAGTGGGGCGCAGGGTTACCGAAGTATGGCGCCAAACTGTGCAGTACAGCTGCGCAGCACCTTGTCCATGGCTTTTTGGATTTCCGGCTCGGTCAAAGTACGGTCGCTAGCGCGGAATGTGAGCGAGAACGCTACGCTTTTGTTGCCTGCGCCAACCTGCAAACCGCGGTAGACGTCAAACATCTCGATGGATTCTAGCAGATTCCCGCCTGCGCGACGCATGGCGGCCATCAGCGGACCCACGGCTACGGTTTCGCTCATGACCAGTGCCAAATCCCGCGCTACACTTGGGAAGCGCGGCAAGGGGGATAGCTCGCCCATGGGTACGGCATGCTGGAGCACAGCTTGCAGGTTGACTTCCGCCAGCACGGCGCGTCGCGGGATATCAAACGCTTCACGCGTAGCAGGATGCACTTCGCCGAGTTGGGCAAAGGTAATGCCATCGGCGATCAACCTTGCGCTGCGCCCGGGGTGATAGTATTGATCCGCGCCCGCGGTGACCTCGCATTGGATGCCGGCCGCGTACAGAATGGCTTCCAACGCGCCGCGCACAGTAAAGAAGTCTACACCTTCGCCGTAGCTGCCCAGGCAAAGGGTTTGCGTTTCCTGCGGCAACCCTTCCGCCGTAGGGTTGTGGTGGTCAAACACGGCGGCGATTTCGTACAGGTTTGCCGCGGGCGTACCGTGGTTCATATTATAGGCGACGGTTTTGAGCATATCCGGCGCGAGGGTGGGGCGCATGACGGCCGTATCTTCGCCCAGCGGGTTACGGATGGGCATGGGCGCCAAACGCGCGTCCCCTTCGGGCAAACCCAGCTTTTCAAGCTGTTTCAAGCCCAGGAAGCTGTAATTCATCACTTCGATATAGCCCATGCCATGCAGGATGCCCGCCGCACGAGCGGCCAGCTTGAGCATCGGCGTTGTGCCGCCTTGGGTGGTCTCCCCGCGCAGGCGCGTACAGCCGATGTGCTCATACCCGTAAATACGCAGCACATCCTCGCACAGATCGGCTTCGCCATCCACATCCGAGCGGAAGGCAGGTACGGCCACGGTCAGGCGGTTGCCATCCAATGTGACCTGATAGGCCAGCCTGGTCAGGATATCCACCATTGCTTGTGCGGGGATATCGGTGCCCGCGCGTTGGGCGATGCGCACCACGCTGGCGCTGATGACCTGCGGCGGCGTGGGCGCGGGATAAAGATCGACTGCGCCCGTGACGACATCGCCGGCATCCAGCAGGTTTACCAGCATACAGGCGCGATCCAGCGCGGCCATCGTGGTGGCAGGGCTTACGCCGCGCTCGAAACGTCCGCTGGATTCGGTTCGCATGCCCAGCGCGCGCCCCGTAAGGCGGATGGCCGTGCGGTCAAAGCTTGCGCATTCAAACATTACCTCGGCGGTGGTTTCGGTAATCTCGCTCTCCTCGCCGCCCATAATGCCCGCAAGGCCGGTGGCGCGTTCTTGATCGCAGATCACCAGATCATCCGTGCGCAGGACGCGGTGTTCTCCGTCCAGCGTGGTCAGGGTTTCGCCTGCCTTGGCACGACGTACGATAATCTGCCTGCCGCGCACTTTGGCAAGGTCAAAAGCGTGCATGGGATGGCCGTGCTCGATCATCACATAGTTGGTAATATCCACGATGTTGTTGATGGAACGCAAACCCGCCGCGTGCAGGTATTTGCGCAGCCACAGGGGAGAAGGCGCGATGCGCACGTTTTTGATTACCCGAGCACTGTAACGGGGGCATAAATCGCTGTCATCCACCCGAACGCGCACTTCATCCTGGATGTTGCCGCCCGCTTCCCGCACAGTAACGGCGGGGGGGTGAAACGGTGTGCCCAGCGCCGCGGCGGTTTCCCGCGCGATGCCCATGGCGCAAAGGCAATCGGGTCTGTTGGCGAGAATATCAAAATCCACGGCATAATCATCAAGCCCCAGAATTGGTTTTACATCGCTGCCCAGAGGATAATCCTCCTGAAAGAGCAGAAGCCCCGCGTCCCCGACGTTGGGATACAGATCGGCAGGCACACCCAGTTCGGTAGCGGCGCAGAGCATGCCTTCGCTGACCATGCCGCGCAGCTTGCCGGATTTGATCTTGATTCCCCCTGGCAGGCGGGCGCCATCCAGCGCCACGGGCACCAGCGCGCCCGCGTATACGTTTGGCGCGCCGCACACGATGGAAAGCGGGGCGGCGGCGCCCACATCCACGGTACACTGGTGCAGGTGGGTGCCCTCCACATCCGTACAGGTGAGCACACGGCCGACCACTACGTTTTCGATGCCCCCGCCGATGTCCTCCATGCCCTCTACGGCCGTGCCGGTCATGATCATACGGTTTTCGTACTCCTTGGGGGTCACGGGGATATCGGTATACTCGCGAAGCATATTGAGCGATAGTTTCATCGTTTGTTTCTCCTTCCCACGTTAGCGCAACTGACCCAGCAGCCGCGCGTCACCCTCATAGAGCAGGCGCATATCACGGATGCCAAAACGCCGCATGGCCAGCCGTTCCATGCCGATGCCAAAGGCGAACCCGCTGTAGCGTGTGCTGTCGATGCCGCACATCTCCAGTACCTTTGGGTTCACCATGCCGGAGCCAAGCACTTCGATCCAGCCGGTTTCTTTGCAGATGCGGCAACCCTTGCCATGGCAGGATGAACAGGTGAGATCTACCTCCGCGCTGGGTTCTGTAAAGGGGAAGAAGCTGGGGCGGAAACGTGTGGACACATCCTCGCCGTACATTTTTTTGGCAAAGGCATCCAGCGTTCCGCGCAGATCCGCCATGGTCACATGCTCATCCACCACCAGCCCTTCCATCTGGTGAAAGACGGGGCTGTGCGTTGCATCTACCTCGTCGGCACGGTATACGCGACCGGGGCAGATGATGCGGATGGGCGGTTTGCGCGTAAGCATCGCGCGCGCCTGCATGGGGCTGGTATGGGTTCGCAGGACGATGTTGTCATCCATGTAGAAGGTATCCTGCGCGTCACGCGCGGGGTGGTTCTTGGGCAGGTTCATCAGCTCGAAGTTGTAGTGATCCAGCTCCACCTCGGGTCCCTGCATCACTTCAAAACCCATGCCGGTGAAGCACTCAATCAGTTCATGCATTACCAGCGTTATGGGATGCGCCGCGCCGATCTTTGGCATGGGGCGGGGCTCGGTAACATCGATCGTTTCCATCTGCAGGGCGAGCTCCCGCTCCCGCGCCTGCAACAGGGCAAGATGCGCATCCATCCGTTCGTTGAGCCAGGCGTGAACTTCATTGATCTGTGCGCCTACGGTGGGGCGCTCCTCAGGGGCAAGCTGACCCAGACCTTTGAGCAAGGCGGTGAGCTCCCCTTTCTTGCCAAGCACACGCACACGCAGGGCATCCAGCGCTGCGGTGCTGGTGAGCGTGGCCAATTGTTCCTCGGCTTGCCGCTTGATGGTTTGCAGTGTTTCCAACATAGCCATGGACGTATCCTCCTCTGGTGGATATGGGGGTGTTTGAATTTGAGAGCGGCTTGAAGCGAAAAAAAGCCTCCGCCCCCTGCGTTACGCATGGGACGAAGGCATAAGCCGCGTTGTACCACCCAAATTCCATCTTCGCCAGTGCGAAAATGCTCTCGCTTGATAACGGGGTGTGCTGATCCCCGGTTCTGCTTACAGGCGTAAGCTTTCGGCAGAACGGCATCGGAAGGGAATTTCCCGTACACGGAATGGGCGACTTGCAGCGTTTGTCACCCTCTCTGGAAACCGCGCTGAACACGGGCTTTGGTCTTCGTCATTGCCTTTGGCCTGCGGCACGCCACAGGTTGAGGTGATTATAGCACGCACGTCCATGGGATGCAAGGGAAATCGCTTTTTTTTTGGTGTATTGTGGAAACCAGACGGATTAGCGAATCGGTGCAGGCAGAGCGAACGTTAATCGCACGCATGCCAGATAAGGATGAACGGGGTTATTATTTGGTTGTTTCACCGGACCGTTGTGCCATGCCCGCTTTGATGATCGCAACATTTTCAACCAGGCTGCCCAACGCGTACAGGAGCAACGCGTTAATCCAGGATGCCAGAGAACCAATCACGATTGTGAGCAGCCCTGTGATGATGACATTCATGCTGGCGCCATAATACCGCAGCGCGGTGCCGCCGCTGAGGATCATGATGCCGGCAATCACCGAGATGATGATGCCCAGTACACATACAACCTTGGCAAGGGTCTGGATTTTGCTTCCTGCATTTTCAAACATGATGATTCCTCCATTCAATACTTTCGATAGGTGATGTTCAACAGGAAATTTATTCTATTATAGCATAAAACCTATTGTATGCAAAGAAAAACGCCCTGCATGTTCTGCAAAGCATTTTCGATATGGTTGCGGCAAGTGCGGTCGTAAGCCGAGTTCTGTCGTTGGACGATCATCTATCTGGCCCGCGCGTTACCGCACGGTTCCTGCGATCTCTTCGGGGGCACGGCGGGCAACCGTATTGCTCCCATTCGGATCTTGCATCGGGTGGGGTTTACAGCGCGCATCCGTCGCCGGTGCGCGGGTGAGCTCTTACCTCGCCTTTCCATCCTTGCCGCTGCCTTGCGCCGATGAGTCGGCACACGGGCGGCGGCGGTTTATTTCTGTTGCACTTTCCTTGAAGTCGCCTTCACCGGCCGTTAGCCGGCACCCTGCCCTGCGATGCTCGGACTTTCCTCATGGCACATGCCACGCGATCGCCTGGCCGCCTTACCGCACAGGCAGAATAGCATGTTTTCAGGGGGATGTCAACGTGAGTAAAACGCAGCTTCAAACATGAGCAAATACAAGGACGACGGGGTAAAGTTGTGTTTGCATACCATGCAAGTCTGTTGTATAATGATACCAATGTAACAAAGAAGCATTCATCGTCGGGGGAGGAAATGGAAAATGGAAACGAAGGAAAACAGGATACCCGCAACCAAACGGCAAAACCCGCTGACCTTCTACCTTCGCACGCTTCTATATATGATTATGGCACTGGTGATGCGCATGGTGGCATTCCTGCCGCTGGGCGCGTTGGTGCTATTCCCGGAGGGATCGTACTTTCGCTGGCTTGCGATGCTGTGTCCGGTACTGTTGATTTTCTTCATTCTGCCATTGCGTTTCAGCTTTGCGCAGGCGCTGGTACAACCCGCGCGAGGGCGCTGGTTCTCCTTTGACAAAGCCACCAGCGTACAGGGGTATGCTGGCAAGTTAGGCGAATCGCTGGTACACGCGCTCAACATCATCAAATGGGGCATCCCGCTTTGGGTGATGATCGGCGGTTGCGTTTACTATTACCTGAAGCTGGACAGCATTACGCTCATGTCCAATGTTGAGAAAATTGGCGCTACGGTGGTTGCAATCAGCTTTTCGGTCGCGAACTTCTTCATCGGGATTTTTGGCGGCGTGCTGTTGGTGCCCAATGGGGGTCTCATGGAAGGGCTCTATACCATCCTCATCGCGTTGGGGCTTGGGGTATTGATCCTTCTGTGGGGTGTGGTGCGCAACAGCGCATTCCGTTATATTTGGGCGCAGGCTAAGGAAAACCAGCAAAGCCCGCGCAAGCTGGCGCGCCGTAGGCTTGCGGGGCGTCGGTGGCGTCAATTAGGCGTTGCCTTGCTCAACCTGATCCTGTGGGTACCCGCAGGGTATATCGTCTTTCGAACCGTTCGAAGCACATTGAGCAATCTATCAACCATGCTGTTTAACTATATGGCCACACGGCAGTTGAACCTTCCGGAGCTAAGCACCGTGCTCTATCCCTTGCTGTTTGCGTTTATTGTTTGCTACCTGCCGCTGCTGCCTGTACGCCGCATCATGACCGCGTTTTTTGCCACCAAGCAGCTTCGCCGCATGCCTGATACGGAAGCCGTTGCCGAGCCTGTGGCAGAACCAACCCTCGGCGAGGACGCGATTTCGCCTGCGGTATCCTCTGTGCCTGAGCAAGACGCAGAAATGCCGGAAGCGCCCGCTACAGTGGCTGCGCCCATACCGGTTTACACACCTTTTGCGCAAACAGAAGAAACACCCGTCAGTAAGCCGGAGCCCGTTGCAGAGGTTGCGCCTGCCTATGAGCCGGAACCCGTAGTTGAGGCTGCGCCTGCCTATGAGCCGGAACCCGTAGTTGAGGCTGCGCCCGCCTATGAGCCGGAGCCCGTAGTTGAGGTTGCGCCCGCGTATGAGCCGGAACCCGTAGCAGAGGTTGCGCCTGCGTATGAGCCGGAACCCGTTGTGGAGGCTGCGCCCGCGTATGAGCCGGAACCCGTTGTGGAGGTTGCACCCGCGTATGAGCCGGAACCCGTTGCGGAGGTTGCGCCCGAAACCGAGCCCCAGCCCGTTGTGAAAGAAGCATTCACGTTTACACCTTCGCCCGAAGCACGATCTGCGCCGCCCTATGAAGCCGCGCCCTTCTTTGGCATTGACGCGACAGATGCAGGACAGGCGCAAGCTTCTGCGGATGAGGATGCATTCCAAAAATCATCGGTCGCATCGCTGTTTGATACGGAAGAGAGCACGAACCCGGAAACCCCTGCCGATGCTGAGGATGATGGGAAATAGGCATGGCGTTGATACGGCTTGATAAACTTCTGGCGCAAAGCGGCGAGCGGACACGCAGCGAAGCGACGCGGCAAATCCGTGCAGGGCTCGTAACGGTGGCGGGTGTATCAATAACCAATCCCGCCACCAAGGTAGATCCTGACGCCGGTGCCGTGCTACTGAACGGATGCCCCGTATGCAATGAGCCCCATCAGTACTTCATGCTGCACAAACCTGCCGGCATACTGACGGCGGCGCGGGATGCAAGGGCGCAAACGGTGATGGCGTTGCTGCCGCAGGCTTTGCTGCGGCGGGATGTGTTGCCTGTCGGCAGACTGGATAAGGATACCACAGGGCTTTTACTGTTGACCAACGATGGTGTGCTGGCACATCGCCTGCTAACCCCGAAACGCCATGTGTGGAAAGAATACTTGGCCACACTGGATGGCCCTTTGGGGGATGCGGATGTAGCTGCCTTTGCGCAGGGTATCACGCTGACGGATTTTGTTGCAATGCCAGCTCAGCTTGAGATACTCACAAGCAGTGCGCAAGAAAGCCGCGCGTTGGTCAGAGTTTCGGAAGGAAAGTACCATCAGGTTAAGCGTATGTTTGCTGCGCGGGGTCGTCAGGTGCTTACCCTCCACCGTGAAGCCTTCGGCCCTTTGCGGCTGGATATCCCTATCGGTGAGAACCGCCCCCTGCGTGGGGATGAAATTGCCGCCTTACGGGCGGTCGCGCAGGAAACTGAACCAAGGGAAGGATCAAATGGCTGACCATTATTTTACTCCTTCGCCGGAAAGTGAGCATCGGCAAGCGTTTTATTCAGTTGCATATCGCGGGCATACGCTGTCGTTTGAAACGGATAGCGGTGTGTTTTCGCGTTTTGCGTTGGATAAAGGCACACAAATTTTGCTGGATGCCCTGCCCCCGATGATCACAGGCAGCGTGCTGGATATGGGCTGCGGCACGGGCGCGCTGGGCGTGTGCCTGGCCAAGGCCAATCCAGATGTTGCGCTTACCATGGTGGATGTCAACGAACGCGCCGTTACGCTTGCCAGGCAGAACGCAAGCCGCAACGGCGTTACGGCTGAAACCATGCAAAGCGATGGATACCAGGCACTGCTGGGACGGTTGTTTGACATGATCGTAAGCAATCCCCCCATCCGTGCTGGCAAACGGGTTATCTATCAAATGTTTGCGGAAGGCGCGCGTGCGCTTGCACAGGGCGGCGCGATGGTGCTGGTCATTCGTAAGCAGCAAGGCGCGCCATCCGCCAAAGCATACCTGCAAACGCTGTTTGCAAGCGTCAACATTATCGCGCGGGATGCAGGTTACTGGGTGTTGCGTTGTGAAAACCCGATTCCCGGTGCTGCTTACGACCTACAACATGAAGAAAGCGAATGATTCCCTTGCATTATGATTCCCAGTTCTTTGATGAACCGATTGACCGCTACGGCACCGACTGCGATAAATGGGATGGCATCATGGCACAGGAAGGGCATGCCGTGCTGCCCATGTGGGTGGCGGATATGGACTTTCGCTGCCCGCCTGAAGTTACGCAAGCGCTTGTGAAGCGCGCCACCCATCCAGTATATGGCTATACGGAACCTTCCGCGCAAGCGGCGGATGCGATGATCGCGTTCCTGGCCCGACGCCATCACGTGATGATCAGCCGAGAGCAGCAAATCATGCTGCCCTGTGTGGTTACGGGGATCAAAGCGGCCGTGCGCGCGCTGAGTAAACCCGGAGAGGGCGTGCTCATCCAATCACCTGTTTATGGTCCCTTTGAGCAATCCATCCTGACGAATCAACGCAAGGTGGTCGATGTACCCTTGCTGCGAGATACACAAGGCTATTACACCATGGATTACGCGGGGATGGAAGATGCCTTTCGGGACGGCGTTAAGCTGATGCTGCTTTGCAACCCTCATAATCCCGTAGGCAGGCTCTGGCGCGGGGAAGAGTTGACCCGTCTGTATACATTGCTGGAACAGTACGGCGTTACGCTAATTTCCGACGAGATCCATATGGACTTTGTATTGAACGGCGGCACGTTTGTGAGCGCGCTTAGCCTGGATGAGCGTGAGCAGGCAAAGATAGTCGTGTTAACGAGCGCCAGCAAGACCTTCAACCTTGCGGGGCTGCGGCAGGCAACGCTTATTTCCCGTAACAGAGAGCTACGGCACGCCATGCTGCACGATATGCGTCAGGCGGGTGTTGAGGCAGGAAACCTTTTCTCTTTCGTAGCGACGGAAGCGGCGTTTCGTTACGGCGACGCATGGTTGGATGGGCTTATTGCCTATCTGGCAGAAGGAGAAAGGCGACTGCGTAACGAACTGGCTAAACGAGTGCCAAAAGCGGTTATGTCGCCGCTGGAGGCGACGTATCTGGCGTGGATCGACCTGCGCGCCTATGGCCTGCGTACCGATGAGCTCATGCGGCGTTGCTACGCGCAGGATGTTGCGTTTTCGCCCGGTGTCTACTTCGGAAAGCAAACAGGTGAAGGATTCCTGCGCATCAACTTTTCATGCCCGCACAGCCAAACCATGGAGGCGGTTATGCGACTGGAGAAAGCCATCCAGGCGAATACAACCGAAAAATAGACCGATAGTGGAGGAACAAACGTGGAAAATCTACACCGTATCATTGATGAAAACCGTTCTCAACTGATTGAAACCATCCAGCGGTGGGTCGCTGTGCCCAGCATCCGCTCCAATCCCGAGCCGGACGCGCCCTTTGGCAAAGAGGTTGCGAAGGCGCTGGATGTGGCATTGCAGGATGCGTCACAGATGGGCTTTGAGACCCGCAATCTGGATTATTACGCTGGTGATGTTCGCATGGGGCCGTTGGGCGTGGAGCCGCTTGCCATTCTTGCGCATCTGGACATTGTGCCCGTGGGCGATGGCTGGACGGTCGACCCCTTTGGCGGCATGGTGGAAGGCGACCGTATCTATGGTCGCGGCACCAATGACGACAAGGGGCCTGCGGTTGCGGCACTCTATGCCATGAAGGCGATCCAGCAGGCGGGCATCCCACTGAAGAGAGAAGTACGGCTGATCCTTGGCTGCGATGAAGAATCCGGCATGGAGGATATCACCTACTACAAAGAGCATTACGATTTGCCGCGCAGCGGTTTCAGCCCGGATGCCAGCTACCCCATCATCAATACCGAGAAAGGGATGCTGGGCATGCATCTGCGCGGCAATACCGCTACCGAGGGACTGAAGGTGCTTCGTTTCAATGTTGGCGAGCGTCACAACGTAGTGCCTGGCAGCGCCACCGCAATCATCCAGGGAGATGCGGAACAGTGCGAGTACATCAATCGCCTCGCGAAGGAAATGACCCTCGATGTTACAGCAGAGTCGGCTGAGGGCGGTATCAAGCTCACGGCCACAGGCATCAATGGCCATGCGGCATACCCGGAAGGCGCGCGCAACGCCATTGGCATGATTCTGCTGATGCTGCGAGCCTTGGGCGTAAACGGTGCGCTCAAGACGCTGGCGGATACCATCGGTATGGAGTATGACGGCGCAAGCCTTGGCGTGAGCTGCTCCGATAGAACCAGCGGCCCTTTGACCTGCAACCTGGGCGTAATCCGTTATGATGAGAATGGCTTGTACGCGGAGCTTGATTTCCGTTTCCCGTTGCTGGCCAACGGCGAGCGGATTGCCGAAACCGTCACGGCGGCGTTGGGTTCTGAAATCGAGGTTACCCAGGCCACAGTAAAGCGCCCGCATCATGTTGCGCCCAACAGTGAGCTTGTAGTGGCGCTGCTGAACGCCTACCATGAAGAAACGGGGCGTCCGCGCGAATGTATTTCCACAGGCGGCGGCACCTATGCACGTTGCCTGGAGGAAGGCGTTGCATTCGGCGCTACCTTCCCGGAGGAAGAAGATGTGGCGCACCAAGCCAATGAATATATGCTGCTGGAGTCGCTGATGCAAAGTGTGCGCATATTTGCCCGCGCCATCATCGGATTGGCGGGAGAAGAAGCGCTGGAAGGTTAACCTAATCACACAGCGGGGCTCCGCGCCATGCAGCCGAACCGCTGCCATGCGCCGGAGCCCTTCATTTTTGGAGGCAATATGAGACTGGACAAATTTTTGAAGGTATCACGAATTATCAAACGCCGCACCGTTGCCAATGACGCATGCTCCGGCGGGCGTGTGAGCCTGAACGGCCGCGTGGCCAAACCAGGCGCAGATGTTAAGGAAGGCGATGTGCTGGAGATTCGCTTTGGCAACCGTGTTGGCTCGTACCGAATCCTTGGCGTTAAGGAAACCGTACGCAAGGAAGGCGCAGCCGAGCTTTATGAGGTTTTGGAAGAAGATGCGCAAACCAAGGCGGAGCGTGGCGAGGAATGAACCGCTATGCAATCGTATTGGGCGGGGGCAGCGGCACGCGCATGGGCGCAGAACACAACAAGGTTCTTCTGCCTTTGCGCGGTGTGCCCTGCATTGTGCGTGCCATTGCGCCGTTCACAGCGCTTTGTAATGGCGTGATTGTTGTTGCGCGTGCCCAAGAGGTGGCGCTGATGCGCCATGTGATTGATCGATTTGGCCTGCATCAAGCGGTACTATCGATTGTAGCGGGCGGGGATGATCGGCAGGCATCGGTTGCCAGCGGCCTTGCCGCCCTGCCGCAGCACGCGGAAGCCGTGCTGATCCACGATGGCGCGCGCGCGCTGGTCAGCGAAGCGGTGATCCGTCATGTGCTGGCATCCATCGATGCCTATGGTTCGGGCGTAGCCGCCGTGCCGGTTACGGATACCATCAAACGTGCGGATGAAGAAGGGCGCGTATTGGAAACGCTGGATCGCCATATGCTCAGCGCAATGCAAACGCCGCAAGGTTTCCTCGTCAGGGATATTCGCCATGCACACGCAGTGGCGCAGGCGGATGGTTATCGCGCTACAGACGACGCGGCGCTGATGGAGCATGCGGGATTGCCAGTACGGCTATGCCAGGGAGATCAGGAGAACATCAAACTCACCACAGGGTTTGATTTGCGCGTGGCTGAGGCGATTCTGGCCGCGCGGGAGGAGGCGGAGGAATGATGCGAATCGGCCATGGCGTGGACGTGCATCGGCTGGTTGCGGGAAGACCGCTCATCCTGTGCGGCGTTCATGTGCCGTATGACAAAGGGCTTCAAGGCCACAGCGACGCAGATGTAGCCACGCACGCGCTGATGGATGCGCTGCTGGGCGCGGCAGCGCTCGGGGATATCGGCATGCTTTTCCCCGATACACAGGAATGTTACAAAGGCGCGGATTCACTCCTGCTGCTTGCCGAGGTGGTTCATCGGCTATCCGAGATGCGTTTGCGTCCCGTAAATGTAGATGTGACCATCCTGATGCAGCGCCCCAAATTGCGGCCGTTTATCGACGAAATGCGTATGAAGCTGGCAGAGAAACTGCACATGTCGGTAGCGCAGGTGAGCGTGAAGGCAACCACCACCGAGCAACTGGGCTATGAAGGGGAGGGCATGGGCGTTACGGCGCATGCTGTTTGCCTGCTGGAATCGTTCTAACGTAACACCGTTGTAAATAGCCAGCCTCTCCGCAACCATGCGCATGCAACGGTGTTTTCCCTGTTTGATGGCGTGATGATCCGCCGCAAACCACAGCGCCTGCATTCGTCCACCGAACAGAAAGGCGGGTGCCCATGCCAGACCATGCAAACCAGTCTCCGCTGCCCCGCATGGCACCCCGTGAGCGTAACCGTAAGCTTGCTTTGATCGCGCTTTTCTATGGGCTTGGCATCTGGACGGCAGAGTGGACGCGGGAAGGTATGTGGGCGCTTTGGTTGTTGCTGGTTGCCGCCTTGTTTTGGGCGGCGCTCAAGCTATGGCATAAGCCTTGCTTTGCAGCGCTTTTACCCGTTTGTATGATGGTGGGGATACTGATTACCCAACCGCTGCTGCAACCAGCCATACCACAGACGGGCGCGTATGACAGCATTACAGCATCGGTATACGGCGACCCCATGCCCCGCAGCAATGGGCGGGTGGCGCTCGTCCTGACTGATGTGGTTTTGGATGGCGAGCCGCAACCCGGGAAAGCATACCTGACACTCCAACTGACGGATACCATTCAGGCGGATGCATTGTTTGATGGAGCGGCGCTGCGCATGCGGGGTTCGGTCTATCGGCCCATGGGGAAACAAAACCAATATGATTTTGATTTTCGCATGTGGCTTTTACAAAATGGAATCGGCTACGGCATCAGCGGCGCGCGGGAGGTAACCCTCCAAAACACAAGGGACAGCGCGCCCTGGAAAGATGTGGCCGCACGCATACGAGCACTTTGCGCGACGCGGCTGGAACGCTTCATGGGCGCGGAAAGCGCACTGGCTATGGGCATGCTGCTGGGCGAGCGCGATGCCTTGCCGGAGGAGCAGCAAGCTGCTTTCCGGCGTGCGGGCGTTATGCACCTGATGGCTGTATCCGGTTTGCATGTAGGGTTAATGGCCGCGGCTTTGGCATGGCTTTTCGGCAGATTCTATATCCGCAAAGCCATTCGACTGCCGTTGATTGCGATGCTGATCATTCTCTATTGTGCGCTCACGGGATTTTCACCCGCAACGGTACGCGCCACAGCCATGGTTTCGCTGCTGCTGCTGGCACAGGCCACCGGTCGGAAAGTCGATCCGCTTACCTTGCTTTCGGCTGCCGCGCTGATTGTTTTGCTGCTCAATCCGCTGGATTTGTTCTCGGCTGGATTTGTGCTTTCTTTCTCCGCGATGGCGGGAATCCTGCTATTATCACCCCCGCTGCTAGCGATTTTTCATGGCGGCGGCAAAGCAAATCGATCAAAACCCAAAAGCGGCAAGGCAAACCGTTTTCTGCAAAGACTGCGGGGCAAACCCAGAGAACTGCTGGTGCTTACGCTTGCCGCACAGCTGGGCGTATGGCTGCCGTGCGCGACGTATTTTCATGCCTGGCCTCTGTATGGGATTGTCTTTAACATGCTGGCGGTACCGCTTGCCGGGCTTTTTGTACCGTTGTATGCGGCAGTGCTGCTGGTGTCTTTGTTACCGCTGATTGGCGGGGTGCTTGGCGTTGGACTGGGGTGGATAGCGCAGCTTGGCAGCAAACTGCTGCTCTGGGTTGTGAGCCTCTCGGCAAGTTTGCCGTTTGCACAGGTGCGCATACCGTCACCCGGTATTTGGGCATACGCCTTTGCAGCCCTCTGCATGGTTGCGGTGAGCCAATTTGTGCATGCCAGCATGAAGCGGCGCTTGCTGGCATTGAGTTTGGCAGGCTGTATCGCGCTGACTGGTTATGCCTTGACGCGACCCGCTAAGGTGCGTTACCATCAGATGGCGGTGGGGCAGGCGGATGCGGCGCTGATGATCGATGGCAGCACCACCATTGCGGTGGATGTAGGCGCGTACGGATCAGAGATCGCGGCACGATTGCTTGCGGAAGGCCGCGATGTGGATGCACTCATCCTGACCCATTTGCACAGTGACCATGCGCAGGGGGTTACCGCGCTGTTTGCACAGGATATCGGCATTCGACAGGCATACCTGCCCATGGGCGCGGAGTTGACCGCCGAGGGGGAAGAGGGGTATGCGATCCTGATGCTGCTTGCGGAGCAAGGCGTACCGATAACCACATTATCCGCAGGGGATAAGCTATCCTTTGGCGAAACCAGTGTGGAGGTGCTCTGGCCGGATGCGGAGAGCTACCGCGCGGGTCGCAGCGTCAATGATATGTCTCTGGTTACGCTCCTGCGCCTGGGCGATTTGCGCATCCTGAGCATGGCGGATGTTTCCGGGAATTATGATCGTTATATCGCCACGGCCTGCGATGTTCTCAAGGTGGGGCACCATGGAAGCGCCGATGGGACAGGTGATGGTTTTTTGGACATGGCAAGTCCCAGGCTCGCGTTGGTTACCGTGCGGGAGAACGCCGCGTTGCCATCACCTGAAACCATGAGCAGGCTGGCAGCACATGATGTGCATGTTTTGCGTACTGACCTAACGGGCGAAATCATCATTCAAAAACAGGCGGAAGGCTATCGGATACAAACATATAAGGCAGGGATTATCAATGAACCATAACGCATTTTTCGATTCCATCAAGGCAGGTAAAGTCGCTTCGTTATATCTGTTTGAGGGCAGTGAAGAATACATCAAGGGGCAGGCGATTTCCCGCCTGTGCCAGCAGGTATTGCCGGAAGGCATGGAGGCCATGAACCTGACGGAGCTTCACAACCCTTCAGCGGATGAGCTGATTGCCGCGGCGGAAACGCTACCCTTTCTGTCGGAAAAGCGCATTGTGATCGTTCGTGACCTGGATGCCTTAGGCACAGGCAAAAAGGCGGATGAAGCCAGCGCCGAAGCCATTACCGCCTATCTGGAACGACTTTCACCCACCACCAGTCTGGTTTTCATGGTCAAAGGAAAAGCCGATGGCCGAAAGAAGCTTTACCTTACGCTGAAAAAGAAAGCCACCATGGTTGATTTCAGCCGGATGAGTGAGGCGGAAGCGAGCAGCTGGGCGATGCGAACCATGAAAGCGCTGGGGAAAAGATTGGATACAACCGCTGCGCAGAAGCTCGTTTTCAGCGTTGGAAGTGACGCTGCGCTGCTCAAACAGGAGATGGAGAAGCTGGCCGGGTTTCTGGGGGAGCGCGAAGAGGTACAGGATGAGGATATTGACACAATGTGCGTTAAAACACTTGAAAGCACAGTGTTCCAGATGGTGGACGCGCAGGTGGGCGGCCAGAATGGGCAGGCGTTACTGCTGCTCAAAACAGTGCTGGAAGGCGGAGAAGACAGGTTTATGGTGCTCTCCATGCTGCTGCGGCAGTATCGCATTCTCTACCATATGCGTTGCCTGCTGGAGGAACGCGTGCCACAGGCGCAACTGGGGAATTTGCTTGGCATTCCGCCGTTTGCCGTAAGCCGTTCGCAAGCCCAGGCGCGTCGGTATTCCAAGGAGAAACTCAAAGCAGCCTATGATTACTTGTATGATTTGGAGTACAGGCTCAAATCAGGCCAATCGCCACAGGAAGGCAGTGCCGAGGCGGCGTTGTTCATGCTGGACGGGATCCTGAACAGCCAAAGCGCTTAAGGAAACAAGGCAACGCTATGACCCTGCCGCCATAGGCAGCAGGGAGGCGCTGCTACTTTAAAAGACGCAACAGCCCTGCCGACTGATGGCTGGGCTGTTGCGGTTTATGCAAAGAGCATTCATGAATGCAGCCGGTTGCGCTTAAGCTCAGGCAGAGACTTCGGTAAGTGCCGCCAGCTCATCATCGGTTAAGGCAAAGTGAAGCGCCAGTGCATTATCCTTTGCTTGCTCGGGTGTTTTTACCCCAGTGATGACCACGCTGCCCTGCATGGCTTGCAGTATCCAGCGCACCGCAACACTGGCTACGGGTACGTGGTGTGCCTGCGCGATGGGACGCATCACGGCCACGATACGCAGATTCTTTTGCAGCTTGTCACCGTAAAAATTCTCATACACACCGCGGCTTCTGCGATCATTCTCATCAAAATGAACAGTTTCATCGTACTTGCCTGTAAGGATGCCCTGCCC
This sequence comes from Clostridiales bacterium Firm_11, assembly GCA_001604105.1. GTDB lineage: Bacteria > Bacillota > Clostridia > Christensenellales > Aristaeellaceae > CAXXOK01. Next base: position 50,991 of record LVAQ01000023.1, on the reverse strand, counting down.
AAGGCTACCCCAAGTGAGGGGCGCGGCGGTCAGCATATGCGCCATTTGACGCATGGCGGCTTCATCCTCCCTGTGCGCCAGGCTATAATGGTTTTGGAAGGTGGCGATGTAATCGGCGTAGGGGGTAAGCGAAGGCAGTACATCCGGCGTGATATTGCTAAGCCCAATGGCGCGGATGTCTCCCTTTTGCTGGTGGCGGATGAGCGCTTCCATCATGGCGTCGATTGGGGTGACGCCGTCCAGATAATGCACCTGATACAGGTCGATATAATCAGTCTGGAGGCGTTTGCGGCTCTCATTCAAAGCGGTTTCAATATAAGCAGGGCTGTTATCAAACCATGTTTTTCCTCCGGCGACCCGCACACCGAATTTTGTGGCAATAACCACCTTTTCCCGATGCGGGCGCAACGTTTCCCCAAGGGTTTCCTCGCTTCGCCCAAGGCCGTAGGTATCGGCGGTATCGAAGAAATTGACACCATGCTCTACTGCCTGGAGCATCGCGTGCTGCACTTCCGCGCGGGATACGTTGCCCCAACCGTATTCACCTGCGGGGCAACCGCCGATGCAAAGCCGACTGACGGTCAGGTTTGTGTTTTGAAGGATGATCGAATCCATAATAGCTCCTTTTGCGTATACGCGCGAATGATTTGATGGGGGATTACGGGGTGGATTATGGAAAGTTTCGCAACAAACAGCGTTTCCAGGCTGTCGAAAGCGTTGGTGCCAAGGCAAGTAGTTTTGGTCGAGGTGCAGGAGTCAAAACCCTGTCTGGGTCTGGGTGTAATCCCAAAGCCTCACGAAACAATCCATAACCAAAGTGAGCGAATAGCCTGCAAGGGTATAAGGCGAGCGATGGCGGAAACCAATCTGGGATTCTTGACAAGCTGAGGGTTCCAGCTGTCCCGCGACCCGATTGCGACATACTGAACTGGCAGTGGATACCAAGGGAATACTGCTTGTGCCATGCATACGATTACGTAATGTATTGACGGGGGCAATCGATGCCTCATGGTCTGCGCAGACCCTTGGGATAATGGTTCTTGAGCTGTCCCTCGCTGGCTTTGAAAAAGCCAAGTGCCAGCCCGCGGTACGCTGCAATCCCATAGCCGCGAACGCCCGCGGGAGCGGGCAGCACCTCGCCACGCTGGAAGCGCACTGCCTGTGCCGTATCCAGCGAAACGGTGGGCAACGGCGGCATGGGAGCGGCCATTGAGAGTGCGTGATCCGGTGCGAACACCTTGCCTTTCAACTGCCCAAGCGTAAGGCCTGCGCGCAGCACCTTGACGCCGGATAGCGGAGGCAATGGCGGCGCTGCCAGCAGCGCTTCCCCCAAAGCAGCATTGGGCGTGGGCATGGCGCCATGGGCATAAGTCTGGCAAAATGCTGAATATCCATCGGTTTGTGCGGCAGTAGGCGCTGCCACCGCGCTGGCGGGGGTAAGCAAGGAACAGGGTTTACAAGCTTGTGTGCCCGTAGCGCCGGTCTTTTGCAGAAGTGCAGCAAAATGCCCCTCACCCGCTATCTCATGCGGGTACAGGCGTACCTGGCCATCCTGTGCGGAAAGCGCCTTGCCATGACCAATCGATACACTGTACGGCAGGGGCATAAGCGCGGGATGCGCTTTGCGAAGCGCAGCGATCACGTGCTCGTTTTCTACCTCGTTAAACGTACAGGTAGAATAACACAGCCTGCCGCCAACCTTGAGCATCGCAAGGGCGCTTTCACATATGTGAAGCTGCCTAGCCGCGCAACGGGACGGAGCGCAGGCATCCCATTCCAAACGGGTTTCGGGATGGCGGCGGAACATCCCCTCCCCGCTGCATGGAGCATCCACGAGAATCGCGTCAAACAACAGAGGCCATCTTTCAGCCAAGCGAGAAGGATCCATGCTGACTACCACGGCGTTGGTCACGCCCATGCGTTCAAGGTTACGGCTCAAGATTGCCGCGCGGCTAGGCACGGGTTCATTGCAGACAAGGGTGCCCACGCCAGCCATCGCGGCGGCCAGCTGTGTGCTTTTACCGCCTGGCGCCGCACACAGGTCAAGCACGGTTTCGCCCGGCTTGACGGCCAGCAGGGTGGCAGGCAACATGGCGCTTGGTTCCTGAATGTAATAGGCGCCCGCCTCATGAAGCGCATGCGCGCCAGCGGTGCTGCTCATGGAGAGGTAGCGCGCACTCGCTGCCCATGGCACGGTTTCGCCCAGCCCATCAACCAGCGTTTCCAGCGGTATATCCGGCGGCTTGAAAGGGTTTTGCCGCAGCCCGCGCAAGGGCAAAGCGTCCATCGCATCAAAATAAGCTTGCGCCGAATCGCCAAGTTGAAGGGCGATGCGGTGTCGATATGCCACAGGAAAATCAGGCGTGGTCATGCCTGATCATCCTCCAGCCAATCGGGCAGCATCAGCGGTTCGATGGGGAAGAACAGCGCCTGCATTGCTTCCGGCAGGAGGGGCTTCAAACGTGCATAACCAGCCACAGCGCCAATGGGGATCGCCAGCTCGGCGCTGACGGATTCTAACAGCGACTGCGCTTGAATCAAATCATCCGCAGTGGTTTGCCGCTGCAAATTTGCGTTATTCACAAGCATATCCGGCTTTTGCCTTGCGCGGTGCGCGATCAGCGAAAACAAGGAGACGATATCTTCTTTCGTGCCGGAAAGCGGCCTGAAGGGATTAACCACGTAAAGCATACAAAGTTGATCACGGATGGGTTGGATAAAGGGATAATACCGCCCCAACGCTGTGGCGCCCACATCATCGCCGCCCACGTCGATCACCACATGCCGATACCGCCCGGGCTCAAATACAGTTTGAATCTCGGCTGGCAATGCGGGGATATCCACAGAAGACAGCGCAAACGAAGGCATGATAACGGTTATCCCCTCGCTTCGCAGCAGATTAGCCTGTTCTGCGCTGCGAAAATAGGGGTTTACGATATCAAGATCCACCAGCGCGACGTTGCCGCCATCAGCGCCGAGCTTGCGCGCCAGCGCAAGAGAAAGTTCCGTCTTACCGCTGCCGTAGTTACCGACGACAATAAAAAAAGTCTTATGGAGAGGAAGCATTATTCCTCCTCGCTTTCCGGTTTCTTTTTTGGATACACAGGCGCATGAAAGGCGTTCTTCACATCCACGTTTGTTTGAAGATCACTGATGGTGCGAGGATTCCGCTCATCATCGCCGCTGATGAATGTGCGTGCTTTCTTTGCCAGGGCACCTAAACCACGTGCCTTTGCGGTGCCCTGTTCCTGTTGTGACGCAACGGGAAACGGGGTAAAATCCGCGTAAGGATCCGTATTGCGGCGCTGCGCGTCCACCAGCGCTTCAGGATCCGTAATGCCGATATTCTGTTGGAAGGTCTCCTGATCCAGCCCGGGATGGATTTGCGCGTAGGAGGCTGCCTCCGGCTGTGGTGGCGGGGTGTAATGCTGCGCGGGTGCGGGACGCGGGGCATAGCTTCCCTGCACATCTTCAAGGTATTGGGTCGGCTCGGGCAGTGCCGTACCAAAGGAGGGGGCCATTCCCCTTGCGAGTTCGCGCTCTGGCGCCAAATCGGCATACAGGCTCTGCGGCGCTGTCCAAGGCGTGAAATCTTCATCAAAGCGGGGTTCGGCGGTTAATGGTTCCGGCTGGATGGGGGTCTGAAAAGACACAGGCTCGTAAAACGCTGTGGGCGCAAAACTTGCATCTTGCGGTAGAGCAGGTTGGGAGATACGCCGTGCTCGTCCCTGGGCGGGCGCTGCGGATTGCGCTGGGGGTGTAAAAGACGCGCGTTCTGAAGCCCTGTCAGCAGAAAATGGATAGGCATCCGACGCGTACGGATCCGGCGTACGAAAAGTTGATTCGGAGTGCGTGCGTACGGTGCTTGCATTACGCAGCGCGTAACCGTTTTGCGCTGGATAGCGGGCGGTAGCAACCTCGCTGGATTCATCATAGGCTGCGGGGATATACTGCGCAGTCGCGCCGTAAGCGTCGTCATAGCGGGGCGGTTCATCTTCCGGCAGGGAGAAAGACTGTGGGTACTGCCGATAGGCGTCAAACGTGCGCGGTGCCTGCGCTGTTTCGTATTCGGCTTCTTCGGCCATCCGCCTGCGGCGCTCACGCCGTGCGGCCCACACATAATCCGGGCGCCAACGAATCCAATAGATTACGCGGTCTACCACAAAGCCGCCTACGCAAAGGATAAGGAAAACCAACTGCCAATTCTCGCGTAGAAAACGTAACGCGTCCCCGCCCCCATCGCTGCCCAGCACGACCCAAACCGCGTTGAAAACCGAGCGCAGCCAACCGAGCAGCAGTGAGAGGATCGCATTGGCAAAACCGTTCATCCGTTGGCTCCTTCCCTGAGGTGTCCGGCTTGGGTGCCGTTATTCGATCGTTACGGATACATTGGCGGGGGTAATGGCATAGGTGAAGGTTTGCGCCGGTACATCCTTTAACTGCAACTGCACAGGTAAGGCATACGTGCCCGCACCAAGCCCTTCCACCGATACGAATGCTTTCAAGGCTGACGCTTTCAGCGTTTCAAACTGGAGCATCGGGCCTGTTACACTTACCGCCAACGATTTGGTGGCGCTGGAAGCTTTTAGCCCTTCCCCTTCGCCTTCGATGTTCAGGGATACGCCTTCAAAGCTCTTAACCAAAAGACTGGGGCCGATTTCAATCATCAACATCACGCTGTTTGTGCTCAGGTATACCAGTTCATCCGGCTTGCGAACATCCACCTCTGCCGCGAAGCTGGTATCCAGACCCGTTACATCCACAGCATGCTCTAAAAACAGCGAATCCAGTGCGCTTAAAGCGGTTTCATCGCCCGCGGCAATGATCACATTGGGTGTGGGCGTGATGGATTTGACCTCATACCCGTTGGCGGGGGTGCCGGTGGTGAGCGCCAGCGAATTAAGCGTAAGGGATTTGGTGGGGTAGAGTTGCTGTTCCACCACAATGGAGCGAAGCAGAACCCCGGCGCTGCTGGCTTCCACAAAGGTGCTGTCTAGCGTGTTGCCATCTTCATCTTCAAAGCGGGGAACGATGGCCGTACGGACGAGTCCCGTCTGTGCGGGCAGCAGGGACAGATCAAAATCGACAACCACACGCGAGATGCGGGATACAACGCTTTGCGGCCCGCTGACGGAAACCATGGATGGATCCAGCGTGGGGGTGGTTCCGTAATAACCGGTGGGATAGCTGCCTAGCTTTCGGAGTGTTATAGGGATGCGGTAGTTGGTTACGTAATTATCTACCGTGAGCAGCACGCTATCGGGGGTGACCTCCGTGACGGTGCCGTACGTAGTGGTTGAAGTCGTTGCGATCTTGACGCTCTGCTCGCCGACCTCGGTTATCTTGGAGAGATCTAGCCGGGGATTGTAATTCTGTGTAATGACCGTGTTGTACTCTCGCTGGGGAACATCCACGCGCAGTGAGACGGATTGCGTGGCCTCATCCGTATCGCTGATGACAATCAACCCATTGCGGCGCAGTGTATCCGAACCAGTTACACTCACGGGGACATCCGTAAAAACACGCTCGCGCGTCAGCGTTGGATCCTGGGTGATAAGGCCTGCCCAAAGGCTGATGGCCAGCACCAACGCCAGCAGTTTCCACATCAGGTTATGAGACAGCGCGCCCCAGAATTTGCGCGGAAGCCGTTTGAGTTCCCGCACGATTGGCTTTTCAGGTTTGGGCATACTGCGTTCTTCGTGTTGCGGTTCCGTGTTCATTACGCCCCTCCTTTACGCCACTTGGTTCTTTCCAGCAAAGTCGTCCAAAGGCTGCTTTCCCGCTGGCGGTACATCGAAATTAACACGCGTTCCAGCCCGGTGCGATCCAGGTGCCTGGTCAGCCTGCCGCCCTTGGACATGGATATGATGCCGGTCTCTTCGCTAACCACCAAGGTGATCGCGTCCGTGGTTTCGGTGATGCCCAGCGCCGCGCGGTGGCGGGTGCCCAGTTCACGGCTGATGCCGCTGCCCTCGCTCAGGGATAAGAAGCAAGCGGCCGCCATGATTTTGTTGCCGCGGATGACGACCGCGCCATCATGCAGGGGCGTATTGGGTTCAAAGATGTTCTCCAGCAGAGCGCTGCTGATGGCGCTATCCAGCCTGGTGCCGGTTTCGATAACGTCCTTAAGCCCAATGCGCTGTTCAAAAACGATCAGGGCGCCCACACGCCGTCGGCTGAGCGAAAGCAAACAGCCTGTAATCTCTTTGACGATATGCGCGCTCTCCTCCTGGTCGCTCATGTGAGAACTGTCCCGGATGGCGCCACGGCCTATCTGCTCCAGCGCTTTGCGAAGTTCCGGCTGAAAAAGGATTACCAGCACCACGGCGCCGTTATTGACGATGTTCAGCAGGATCCAGTTAAGCGCTGTCAGCCCGAGCAAATCACTCACCCAACTTGCCAGCACAAGCGTTACAAGCCCTTTGAGCACGGCGCTTGCTCGCGTTTCACGTGTGAGCATCAGAAGTTGATACAACAAAAAAGCGACGATCAGGATATCCGCAATATCATTAAAGCTAGGGCGGTTAAACACGTTCCACATTACGTTTTTAATCTGCATCCATAGCGTCTGCATGTGTTCAGTGCCCCGCTTTCTTGGTAAAATTGCCTGACAATTCATTATACTACATTCATTTGACCAGATAAACCCCGCGGGGTAAATTTCACAGCTTGCTATCACTTTTGAGAAAAGCACCTGATGAAAGCACCCAATGAAATCAACGGTCGGTATTGTTTTCATCTCAGAAATATCATGGTATAATTCTGCTTGACGAAAACCTTGCAAAAGGGGGTGGGCAGATGGAGCACAGCGGGCACAGGCAGCGGATGCGCGAGCGCTTTGCAAAGAACGGGCTGGATGGGTTTGCGCAGCATGAAGCGCTGGAACTGATGCTGTTTTATGCCATCCCCCAGAAGAATGTCAACCCGCTAGCGCATGCATTGATACAGCGATTTGGCTCGTTATATGGGGTGCTGAATGCCTCCCCGCGTCAATTGATGCAGGTGGAGGGCATCGGCGAGTACGCCGCGGTGTACCTAAGCCTGTTTGCCAGCGTACCGCGCCTTGCGGATGCTACCCGCGCAAGCAACCGCGTGAAGCTTACCACGCGACAGGCCGCGGTGAACTACTGCGCGCGTCTGCTGGGCGGGGAAAAGCGGGAAATGTTTTATGCCATTTGCCTGAACGGGCAGATGGAAACATTGAGCGATGTGCTGATCGCCAAGGGTTCGCTCAGCGATGTGCCGGCGTACCCCCGTGTGGTGATGGACGCGGTGCTCACCCATAACGCGCATGGTGTTTTGCTGTGCCACAACCACCCGGGCGGTTCGGTAGCGCCTTCACAGGCGGATCTGGATACGACGGGTACGCTCTCTCGCTTGCTTGCGGAAATCGAAGTGACGCTGGTGGATCACATCATCATCTGCGATGGGGATGCGCTGAGCATGGTACGCAACCGTTTCATAACCCAGCAGCCCACGGCGGATGGCATCGTTGCGCATGTGGCCAGCTCGGCTGGTGAAGTACGGCTCAGCCGAACGCTGAAAATTGATCATCAAACCAACACGGAGGAAGCATGATAAACCATGAACAACACAAGGGAAATGCAAAGAGGAAACGCCCGCTGGGTGTGCGGGTATTGCGCGTGATCGCGCTTTTGCTGGCGCTTGGGGCGCTTGTCTATGGCGGGCTTGTAGCCTATGTCTGCTATCGAGAGGTTACGGTGCCTGCGCCCGGCGTGTATGACGCCATAATAGTATTGGGCGCGCAGGTTAAGCCGGATGGGGAGCCTTCGGTACAGTTGCGCCTGCGGCTGGATAAGGCGCTGGAGATGTACCAGGCTTCCCCCAGCGTGATTGTGGTGTGTGGCGCGCAGGGCGCAAATGAACCGCGCCCGGAGGCGGACGTTATGCGTGATTTGCTGGTGGCGGATGGGGTGCCCGCGGATTTGATCTATACGGATTCGTTCAGCACGGATACGCGCCAGAACATGGAGAACGCCAAGGAGATTCTGGATGGGTTGGGACTGACCAGTCCGCTGATTGTGACCAGCGATTATCACCTGCCGCGTGCTCTGGAAATTGCCAAGGACGCAGGCTTTACGCCGCAGGGCGCCGGTAGCCTTTGTAAGCCGGATTTTGAGTTTTGGACGCAGAACCATGGGCGTGAAGCGTTGGCATGGGTAAAATACTGGTTGGTGAAATATGTGGGGTTGAATTTGTGATGGCATCGCAGATACAGGATGCTTTTACGGAAAGCCTTGCCAAGCTGGCGGTGCCCATTGACGGCAAAGCGGCTCGGCGATTGGCGCAGTACCATGTATTGCTTTGCGATTGGAACACGCGCATGAACCTGACGGGAGACACGGCGCTCACAACGGCGCTTTCCCGCCTGTACATGGATAGCCTTGCCCCGCTTGCGCTGGAAGGTTTGTTTCCAGATTACGCGGATGTGATTGATGTAGGCAGCGGCGCGGGATTCCCCGGGTTACCGCTGGCCATTGCGCGACCGGATTTATCGTTCGTGCTTTTGGATTCGCTGAATAAGCGCGTACGGTTTTTGCAGGAGGTTGTCGATACGCTCGGCCTTAGCAATGTGCGCTGTATGCATGCGCGCGCGGAGGAAGCCGCGCACCAGCCGGCACTACGCGAACGCTTTTTGGTGTCGGTTGCGCGTGCCGTAGCTCCGGCCCCGGTGCTGATGGAACTGCTGCTGCCCTTTGTACGCGTGGGCGGCCACGCACTGTGCTACAAGGGACCTTTGGCCGAGGAGGAAACTGCTTCCGGCATCCGTGCCGCGGCGATGCTTGGCGGCGGCACATTGGTTGTAAAACCTGTAACCGTGCCCGACGAACCGGACTGGCGGCATTGTGTGATGTACTGTCCAAAAGAAAAGCCCACGCAAGCAGATTATCCGCGGAAAGCGGGCTTGCCCGCCAAAGCGCCGCTGTAAGCTTGCGCGCTGCACGGGAGACTTTCCTGCTGGACATGCTCTTTGCCGAAACGATGCGGTACCCCTGCTGCGCTGAAGGATTGCAAAGGCAAACCCATGCGCCCAGATAAGGATGGGGAGAGCTCGCCAAAGCACCTGCGGTTTAGAATCATCGCCTGAAGTTGCTTTAACCCGAACTTTGCATGGCTTGCCGCAATGCTGCCAGCATAACGAGCAGGCGAGCAAAAGGGTTGCATCGCGGGCGATACATGCGCAGTACAGGGTGCGTGCCAGGGGTGCGGCGTGTGATGAACACCAGCAGCTGCTGTAAAGATTGTCAAAAGGGCAGGATGGAAATAAACCCCTTGTCAGGTTTCTAACGGTGAAACGTGTTGGCGCGTTTGGGTGAAGTTTGAGTGTCTTACGCGCAAGTGGTTTCGGCATGTGATGATGCCGCTTGGATGGCAATGATACGAACGGCGCTCACCCATCACAGGGGTGTTTATACAGGCAGCGCGGCGCGTGAGGGATGCCCCTCGCGCGCCGCGCTTTTGTTATGCGGGTTCTATGTTTGGGATTCCTTTTACACGCTCCAGCCCATGCTTTCCTGCTGAATGTCAAAGAGCTTGCGATACAGTCCCTCGTTTTGCATTAGTGCATCATGCGTACCCTGCTCCGCAAGGCTGCCCTGATTCAGCACGATGATCTGATCCGCATCCGCCACGGTACGCAGCCGATGCGCGATCACAATCACGGTTTTATTGGCAATCAGTTGGCTGATGGCTTGCTGGATGTATACTTCATTTTCCGGGTCCAGCGATGCGGTAGCCTCATCCAAAAGCACAATGGGCGCATCCTTGAGCAGGGCGCGCGCAATGGAGATGCGTTGCCGCTCTCCGCCGGATAAGGTATGACCATTCTCGCCAAGCATGCTCTGGTAGCCATTTGGCATGCCGCGCACAAACTCGTCGCAGCGTGCCGCTTTGGCGGCGGAGAGCACCTGTTCTTCCGTGGCGTTCATATTCCCGATGCGAATGTTGTTGTACACGGTATCATTGAACAACACGACATCCTGGAATACAAAAGCCATATAGCGCATCAGGTGTTCAGGGTCCATGGAGCGCACATCCACCCCGCCGATTTTGATGCTGCCCGCATTGACATCCCAGAACCGCGCAATCAAGCGTGAGATGGTGCTTTTGCCGCAGCCGGAGGGTCCGACCAAGGCCGTGATGGCGTTGGCGGGGAAGGTGACCGACAGATCGTTGATAACCATGGTTTCATCGCTATCGTTTTCGTTATAGCGGAAGGATACGTTCTCAAAGGTAATATCCCAGGATTTCAACGGTACGGTGGTGTCGCCTTCCATGATGGGGGTGCTCATCAGTTTGCGCATCCTTCGGGTGGACACCATATGGTGGAACAGCTCTGGCAGCAGCGTATACTCCACCAGAATTGGCCCATAGATGCGGACTACGATCAACAGAAACATCAGCAGCGGAATCAGCTCTATCATGCCGCCGGTGAGCAGTTGCGCGCCGACAAATACCGTTAAGCCAACCCCCGCTTGCAGTAGCGCTTGTGAGCCTGTAACAAAGGTTCCCGTGACAAACTCCAGGCGAATGGCCATTTTCATCATCAGGTGCATTGCTTTATCCAGCGCGGAAAACTTTTCGCCATCCAAGCCGCAGGCTTTGATTACCTTGATGCCCTCCAGGTATTCCTGCACCTGATCGGACGCCTTCAGCTTGGCACGCACAAACTTTTCGCTGAGTTTATTCTGCACCCTTTTGCTGACGAAAATAACCGCTACAGATAACGGCAATGTGATAAAAACAGCTAGGGACATACGCCAGTCAAACAGCGACAGCATAACGCAGATCAACGTAATGGATATGGCGTTTGCAAACAATTGCGGCAGAATGTGGCTGAGCACATGTTCTGTGGTGCTGCAATCCGCCATGATGTTGGCGGTCAATTCGGATAGATCTTTGGTGTTGAAGAAGCTCATGGGGAGGCGGCGTATCTTCTCCGCAACGCTGATGCGTGTATTCTCCGCCTCCATATAGGAGGTGACATAGGTTTTCTGGTAATCATTCTTGCTGGCAAAAAAGACGAGGATCGCAGCCAGCACACCCAACGCAAACAACATCCACAGCCTCGGGAAGGAGAGCGAACCGCCCATGAGCGGTTTGATCAGCTCTGTGAAAAGCTGAATGGTGACCATATAGGGGAACATGAAGGATAGATTGGTCAGTGTACAGGCGAATATCGCCTTTTTGAGGTCTTTGTAGCCTTTATCGGTCAAAAGCAGCATCGATTGGAGTTTAGGCATTGGCGGAAGCCTCCTTTCGAGTCATTTTCCAGCTTAGCGTCTGGTTGTATTGCTGCCAAAGCGCGCTATACCTGCCGCCATTGGCCAGCAACTGCTCATGCGTGCCTTGCTCCACCAGGCGCCCTTGATCGATCACGAGGGTTTGGTTCGCACTGCGTACGGTGGACAGTCGGTGCGCGATCATGATCACAGTCTTGCCCTTCATCAGCTTTTCAAACGCGCGTTGGATCAGGTACTCATTCTCGGGGTCAGAGAAGGCGGTGGCTTCATCCAGTACGATGATGGGTGCGTCTTTCACGATGGCACGCGCAATGGCGATGCGCTGCCGCTCTCCCCCGGATAGGTGTACGCCCTCGGTGCCGATAACCGTATGGTACTGCTGCGGCAGCTTTTGTATGAAATCATCGCATTGCGCGGCTTTGGCAGCCGCTATGACCTGCGCATCGGTTGCGGATTGGTTGCCAAAGCGGATGTTGTCCATGATGGTTTGCTTGAACAGGAAAACATCCTGAAAAACAAAGCTCACCTTTTGCATCAAATAATCACTGGTCATATCCCGCACATCGACGCCGCCGACAGTTACACGACCGCCCGTTACATCGAAGAAACGCGGGATTAAATGGGCTATGGTGCTTTTACCGCCGCCGGAAGGCCCGACAATCGCAGTGATCTGCCCCTCCCTGGCAACAAAAGACACATCTGAAAGCGCATCATGGTTTTGGTTTTGGTAGGCAAAGCTCACGTTCTCAAATGCGACGTCATGCTGCGTAACGCGCTTGGGAGCAGACGGCTGGGGAAGCGCGGGCGTATGGAGGATTTCATCCATTTTTTCGACGCCGCCGGATATCTGCATACCGCCGCTGGTCACATACATGATTTTGAGCATGGTTGTGGCAATCGAGGGAACAAATATCAGGTAGAAGAGAAAAGTGCTTGCGTAGGTGATGTAATCTGTCGCGCCAAGGCCTATGAGGATGCCCACCGGAATGACGAACAGATAGATGTTGTTCACAATGGTCATAAATGCGGACATGTAGTTTTCCCAGCTGAGCGTGTAGGGGATCACCATTTTTGTGTAAGAGCGGATCGCATCGTGCATGCGGCGCAGGGAAAATACGGTTTGACCGAATGCCTTCACCACGGTGATGCCGCGCACATACTCTACAGCGGCGTTGTTCATATCATCCATGGCAACGGTGTACTTATCCATCATCTTTTTTGCGCCTTCGTTGCCATAGGCTTTGATCTGGATTGCAAAAGCGACCACAATGCCGAGAATGGCGACGGCGCCCATGCGCCAATCCACGGAAAGCAAAATCACAACCATTACGATTGGCGCGACCAGAGAGGCGACGATATCCGGCAGCTGGTGCGCGATGAAACCCTCGATTTTCTCGATGTTCTCATCCATGATTTTTCGTAGCTTTCCGCTTCCCCACAGTACATGATATCCAAGCGGAATCTTGGACAGGTGCGAGGCAAAACGCACTTTGAGGATGTACAGTGTGCCAAAAGCCGCAAGGTGCGAGCACATGAGCGCTGCAAAGTACAGTATAATATTGAGTAAAATCCCGCCGAACGCAAGCCAGCCAAGCGATAACGTGCGTTGCATATCCAAAGTCGAAAAGGCCGGGTAAACCTGTAGCAAATCCCGTACCAAAAGGTAGATGGCAATATAAGGCACGAATGCCGCGATTGCGGCCAACGCAGCCAATAGCGTGGAGGCGATGACCAATGGCTTTCGCGTGGCGGCCAACTCCATAAGCCTGGCCAAGCCTGTCTTGGGGGCGGATTGTTCTTGTGGGCGCTGTTTCATGGGGAGACTCCCTTCGTTTTCACTTGCTGTTTTCATCGCATCAGACGGGTGCGCATAGGTGCATCAAGGGCAGCTATGTTTTTGCACCCTTTGGTTTGACATTCACAGCGGGCGGCTGTACAATGGTTAAGGCATGCTAACCAGCAGATAACAGTATATGCAAGCGGATGAAGATAATCAACGTTGCAGCGCGGTTTGCGTCCCAATGGCACAACAATACGGCTTACCTGCACATGGAGAGTCTGGTACGATGATGAAGCTGGATCAACACTTAGAACAATTGGGTTTTACGCATAACGAGGGGTTAATTGCGCAGGAAAACCCCATGCCCTGCTTTGAATCTGCGGAGGCACCGCAGAAAGGATGCTGCTGGGCATACAATCACACAGATGCCTTTTCCTTCAGGATCATGCGAGATCGTGAGCATGTGCTTACGTCACAGCGGCTTTACCCGGATGGATGGAGAATCGCCATTGACGAGGCAGGGGATGTGCTTTCCTGCGCGCTTGGTAACAGCTTATTGCAGGATGCAACACCGCTGAAAAGCATACGGGAAATGCCGCACGGATCAGCAAAGATGCGGATGGAAACGGGACGATTGATCCTCTTTGAAGCAAGCCGGGCTTATCTGCAATACAAGCTTGGCACATCGTTACAGCACGGTACATCTGCCATGGATCATGCATGGATTGAGACTACGCTTATGCGCCGCAGGTTGGAAATCCGGCTGCTGATGAGGCAGGTGATGGATTATAACGGCTATGGCGCCGCCGCCAGGCTTTATTATGATGCGAAAGCAACGGAGCTTCTGGCACACTTTGCCGAGGGGGTTTTTGCACAGCGATGCCAGCGGTGTACAGCGCACTGCCGCCTTTGCGTTGAGGATCAAGCACGCATACGGCATGTGGCGCATTATCTGCGCGCTCATTTGAAAGACGAGTTTGACCTGGACACACTATGCCATCTTGCCTGTATGGGTAAAACAAAACTTAAAAAAACATTTCGCGAAGAATACAGCTGTAGCCTGATGCAATACCTGCAACAGCAGCGAATGGAGAAGGCGCAACGCATGCTGTGCGATACGGAATATGCGGTGGCGCAGGTGGCGCGTGCTGTGGGGTACCGCTCGGGCGGCAGGTTTGCCAGTGTGTTTCGAAAAACCACCGGTTTGCTGCCAAGAGAATACCGCATGCTTTCAACTGCGCAGGAACGGGGAAATGAAACGCTGCTGTGACTGAGGATGCGATACAATGCGCGGATGTGCTCATGCGCGTGAGCAACGCTCTGTTGTAATGTGGCGTGTTTGCAAGTGCGAACGTGCTGTGTCAAACATTCGTTGCGCTGTCATGGTTGAAAAGCGGCAGACGACGGATGCGCATGTTCGCAGTTTGAAGATGATAACCATACAGAAACACCGTGCACTGCAAGGGATGCAGTACACGGTGTTTGTGGGTATCGCTTGTTATATGCGCGTGGATCAGTCGGTTGTTACAGGATAATCCTTGCCCAGCCAACCGGAGCCGCCTTCTTTGCCCATGCCACCGCTCAGGTTGTAAGCATCATAACCCAGCAGACGAAGGATTGCCATGGTTTGGGATGCGGTCTGGCCGCTGTAGCAGTACACGATGATCTTCTTATCAGTCGGCAACTGCGCCGCGAAATTTTGCTCCATGCCCGCGCAATAAGGATTGTTTACCGCGCCCTGGATATGGCCGGCTTCAAAATCAACGGCTTGACGTACGGAGTAGATGAAGTAATCGTCCAGTTCTGCTTCGAGAACCTCATTGAGGCTATCGGGAGAGAAGTTGTTGTTGGCGAAGGCGGTGCCGGTTTTGGCTACGACATCCTCATAATACGCGGTAATGGCGGCCTGCACATCGGGATCCACATCGTAGACATCCGTGGTGAGCTCGGGGCCGGCTTCGGTCGTAATATACGCTTCATAGCCCTCTGTTGCGGAGATGCCGTTGTTATAGCCACTCTGTATGTTGGTCGCAAACTTGCCCGCCACATTCAACAGCGCGGTGGTCTGCGATGAGGTCTGGCCGGTATAGCAATAGATGTACAGCTGCACATCATCGGGGATATTCGCCAGTTTCTCGGCGATGGTCATGCCATAGGGCACATTCACGGCGCCCGCCAGGTGACCTTCAGCATACGCGTCCGGCTGGCGGATGTCCAGAATCAGCATGTCTTCGCCTGCGTCAATCTTGGCGAAGAGATCAGGCACTTTGATGGTGTATTTTGCGCCATCATAGGTGGCAAAGTAAGCCATCGCCTTTTCGGCGACCACGGGAGATACTTCCGCCTGCGCGAAGGTGAAAATGGAGAGCGAGGCGAGCAGAGCCAGGCATAGCGCCAGAGACAAGAGTTTTTTCATGATGGTTTCTCTCCTTTTGTAGTGTGATTAGGATGCGTCCTTGTTACTGGGTGCGACGATGCCCGAAGGCATATCGATTGGGTAACTGGGGTTTTGCGACCATTCCAGATACGCGCCGTCATAGATCCTGATGTTTCGATAACCCGCGTCATACAACCGAAGGAAAACGGGCGCGGCACGCATGGAAGTCTGGCAATAGAGGATGGTCTCGTTTTCCGGACGGATGCCCAGTTCAATGAAATTGATGCGGCTCGTCTGAGTATCCTTGAAGGTGCCATCCTGATAAAAAACGTTGGCGTAGTCCCAGATGAGGGAAGAGGGGACTTTGCCGCCGGAAGCATATTCCGCCTCGGTTCGTACATCCAGCAGAATAACGTTTTGATTGGGTTCATTCACCTGCAGCAGCACATCCTCGGCGGTTGCTAGCCAACGCGTATCCTTTTCACCCGCGATATACTCGGTGGGCATCGGTTCAACGACGTCATCGGTCAAGGGGATACCGGCACTGCGGATAGCGTCAAGGCCGCCGTCGACGACCAGAACGTTTTCATTGCCATACATGAGCATGGTCCAAAAGAAACGCGCGGCCGCCATGCGGTTATCATCGTAGGCTATGATGATGGAATCATTTGCGATTCCCTTCTCGCTGAGCAATTTCTGGATTTTGTTTTTGGAGGTGAGCATGTTCTTGACAGGAACGCTGATCACGATATCTTCCTGGGTAATGTTCACGGCGCCCGCGATATGGGCCGCGGCGTATGCGTCGGCAGCCTGCATATCCACGAGTACGACGTTCTCTTTGCCCAAGTATTCCTGAAGTGTGGCGGCGGGGATGATCTTTTTGCCGCTTTCCGCGTAATCGGATGTGTTGCAGCCTGTTAACACTGCCGCCGCCAATAAAAGCATCATTAGCGCGGCCAGCGTTTTCCATCGGCGTTGTAAGGTCATGGTATTCTCCTCCGTTCCAACCTTTGGATTCTTTGACCATTATACGTGATTCCTGTTTGTTAAGGTAATAACGATATCTTATAGACCATACTGCTTTTTAATGCCGCGCGCCGCTTTTGGCTTATGGTATAATCAGGCGTGCAAAGCGGAGCAGGGGCTTTTGCGCCGTGAAGGCATCGATGGCAAAGCGGGGTGGAGATGGATGGGCGTAAGGCAAAGGGAAGCGGTGGCGATAGGCGTGTTTCTGGTCGCTTACTTTCTGCTTAACCTGCTGTTCCTCACGCGTTATCCGCTGGTACATTCCGATGAAAGCTGGCTGGGCGGGCTGACGCGAAACATGATGGCGCAAGGCTCGCCCATGGTTACAGAACCATTCTTCGACCTGAAACCCCGCTACCCGCATGCGATCAAAATCCTCTTTCACTTGCTGCAAATGCCTTTTATCGGGGTTTTCGGGTATGGTATTCTGGCGGTGCGGCTCCTATCGTTATGTGCGGGGGGCCTGGCGCTTCTGTTGGTTTATCGCATCGCAAGAGAAGTGGCTTCGCACTGGCTTTCCATGGCGATGATGGTTACGGTATCGCTCAACGCGGTGTTTATCGCGGCCGCGCATACCGCGCGGCAGGAAATCCTGTTGTTTGCCATGTTGTTATGGTTGCTTTTGGAACTCGTGCGGCGCAAAGGTGCGATTGACAACGCCGGAGCGCGGCGGTTGGGCGTGATCACCGGGCTAAGCGTAGGCTTCCACCCCAATAGCTTTTTGCTGGCGACAGGATGCGCCATGGCGCTACTGCTGCTCATGGTCTCGCAAAAGCGTTTTTTATGGAAACCGCTGCTGGTTTACATCGCCGCAACCGCATGCGTTGCGCTTATTTTTGTGGGTCTCAGCTTCCTATTTGACAGTCAATTCCCCACCCATTACCGTATGTACGGTGAATCTGAGTTTGAAATCACCGTGCCTTTGACCGAGAAGATGGTCGGATTCCATGATTACCTAAGCAAGCTCTGGCAGGGCATCAGCGGCACCTATACCTTGCCCGGGTTGAAGGCGCAGTTGACCATCACCGGCATATTGTTCCTGATGGGCACCGTGCGGGCTTTGCAGACAGGGCAGCCTGCTTTGATCGTGATGGTGGGGATGGCAGCGGGAACGTTGCTGGGCACCATTGTGATAGGCCGTTACAACCAACTGAGCGCTTCGCTGTGGCTGCTTCCCGGACTGATGCTGCTGGCGCCGCTGTTGGCTGACCTGCGTCCCCTGCGGTTGCTGTTGCCCGCGTTGATGGTGCTCTTTGCAGTGGTGAGCGCTAACGCGGTAGTCGCCGCGTGCCCGTTTGACTACGGTGCGTACCTTGCCCAGGTAGCAACCTATGTACAGCCAAGTGAGAAGGCGCTTGCCAACCTGAATACGGGGTTTTATTTTGATAATGATGCGCTGCTGGATGTGCGTAACCTTGCCTATCTCAAGCAAAACGGTCTTACGTTTGCCGAGTATGTACATAGCCGCGGGATTGAAGTCATCCTGTGGCCGCAGGAGATGGACTTGATCTACGAGCGCCGCCCGACGTTCAATGCGCTCTACGGCAATCCAAGGGCAACGCCGGAAGTAAGAGTATTTTTACAGGAAGAGTGTACCTTCCTTGGCACCTTTGAGAACCCCGGATACGCGGTGCGTTTGGCACAGGAGATCGGCACGGCATACAGCGTGGATGTGTACCGGGTTAATCCGCAAGCAGGCGCTTAAGCTGGGATACCCTAGTCGCGGGATTGAAGTCATCCTGTGGCCGCAGGAGATGGACTTGATCTACGAGCGCCGCCCGACGTTCAATGCGCTCTACGGCAATCCAAGGGCAACACCGGAAGCAAGAGTATTTTTACAGGAACAGTGTACTTTCCTTGGCACCTTTGAGAACCCCGGATATGCGGTGCGTTTGGCACAGGAGATCGGCACGGCATACAGCGTGGATGTGTACCGGGTTAATCCGCAAGCAGGCGCTTAAGCTGGGATACCCTATCGACCCCGCGATTGTCAAACAGCGTAAGCGTACCGCCTGCCGCCGGATGCAGCAACGCAATTTGGCTGGCATTGCTAACGGCTTCTTCCAAATCATGCGTTACCAGTACCACTGCGGCATCGGTTGCCTGTTTCAATGTTTGAAAAGCCTGAAGAACATTCTCGCGCGTTAAGGCATCCAGGCTGGAGAAGGGTTCGTCCAGCAGCAATACCTTGGGGGAGATGGCCATGGCTCTTGCCAACGCGCCGCGCTGTTTCATCCCGCCGGATAGCTGATAAGGGTACTTGCCGCCAGCATCGCCAAGCTCCATCTGTGCCAGACACCGCTCCGTAAGGCGATGAATCCCTTTGGCACCCAACGTGGGTCTTGTCTTTTGCAGCGCGTAACGAATGTTGCCTCGCAGGGTAAGCCATGGGAACAGCTGGTCAAAACTCTGGAAAACCATCAGGCGCTCTTTGCCGGGCAGGCCGGCGGGCTGCCCGTCCAGCCATACCATGCCCCGGTCGGGCGCAAGCAAACCGGCCAGAATACGCAGCAGCGTTGTTTTGCCGCATCCGGAACGGCCTACAATGGCCAGCGTTTCTCCGTTTTGTACGCTGAAACTGATATCCTTGAGCACGGTTTGTCCATCATAGGTTTTGCAAAGGCAATCTGCTCTCAGTTCCATCACTGCGCCTCCTTCAACCCTTGGGCGTTCCATTTGCGGAGCGTGGCTTTCTCGAGCTTGTCAAAGAGCAACCCCTCTACAACCATGCCGATGGCCGTTATCAAAACGATTCCGGCAAAAAGACCGGCCGTGTTCATCATGGCGCGCTGCTTAAAAAGATACCAACCCAGCCCGCCGTTAGCGCCGATGGCGCCGAATACCATCTCCGCGCTGATGAGTGCGCGCCATGCGCGACCCCAGCCGATGCGCATTCCCGCAAGCGATTGGGAAAACGCCGCGGGCAGGAGAATCTCCAGCACAATGCGCAGCTTGCTCATGGAGAAGATGCGTCCCAGATCTGTATACATTGGCGGAGCATCCCGCATGCCGCTTTGCAGGTTCATCAGCAGTGACCACAGGCACGCGTGCACGATAACTGCCAGCACTGCGGGCGCACCCGTACCAAACCAGATGACGATGAGCGGCAGCAGGGCTATCCCCGGCAGCGGGTGAGAAAGCACGGTGAGCGCATCCACAGCGCGATCACAAAACAGTGATAGCTGAGCCGCTACAGAAAGCAGCAAGGCCAGCACTGCGCTGATGGCAAGTCCAAGCAGGATTATGCCCAGCGAAAAAACCGTTTGCGACAACAGCGTGCCATTTTGAAAACCTTTCACAAACGCGGTCAGCACTGAACCGACGCGCGGCAACAACAACGGCGAGATGCCGCCAAACACGGCCAGCGATTCCCATAGCGCCAGCAGTAAACCAAAGAAAAACAGGCGGCTTACCCATCGTTTATGATAAAAAGCATCGATTATGCGTGATTGTTTCACGGAGCCACCTCAACATCAACAAAGGCGTATGCGGCAAGGGTGGGCGCCGCGGAAAGCAGACCCAGCCGTTCCATGGCGGCGGCAAAGGTATCCACGCCTTGCAGTACTGTGCCGTAAATAGAACCTTGATAGCTCATTTGTGCCAGCAGCATGCTTTCTTCCACGCCATAAGCATCACACAACTGTTGCGCCGCCCCGGGCAGATCCGCGTTGATCTGCGCGATGGCCGCCGTGACGCATTCCTTAAGCCCTTGATACACGGCAGGCCGTTCATCGTATAAACGCGTGGTAGCCACGCCGCAGATGAAGGTAAAAGGCTCACCGACTACATCCAGGGCTGTGAGAATCTTATGCATGCCATGTTGCAGTTCCAGATCCGAATAGGGTGGGGTGGTGATATGCAGTGCGATTTCGCCCCCCGCCAGCATTGCGCTCATCGCATCGGGGTGGCTGAGCGAAACAAGCTGCGAATCGAACGCATCTCTGTTCCCCAGCTCCTTTTCCGCCGCCATGCAAAGCAGAATATGCTGCGTGCTGCCAGGGCTGAGGATGGCGATGCGATCCGCCTGTCCAATATCCGCCAGGCGCTTGATATCCGCACGGTTGGTGATGAAAGCGACTTCGTTGGCGGAAAGCGCGGTGAAGCATTTCCATGGCATGCCCGTATCCACGCCAATCAGCATCGGTCCGATGCCCATAAAACCGACATCGATGGTACCGGCGAGCATACCTTCCCGAATGGCGGTGGGGCCGCCAAGCTGTACCCAATTGATGGTGACATCCGGCAGGGCGTTTTCCAGCATGCGGGATTCTTTCATGATCTGTAAAGGCGCATAAGCAATGCCGAATTGCTCGGCGATGGTCAGCGTCTGTTTTTGCGGCGCGGTGCAGCCCGTCAGCAATAGCAACAGCGCGAGAAGCCCGCCGACGCGTCTAATTCTGTTGAACATCCGGCTCATCCTCTCCATCATAGGTTCTGGGTATGATCAGGGGATTTCCATCCGTATCCGTCACATGCAGGAGCGCGTATAGTGCCTTGACACGCGCGGTCATATCACCCGTTTGGGTTGCCAGCAGGCAATGGCCAAAGCGCATGGTCGCGTTTTCCATGGCAGGCATCGTTTCCCCGACATGATAGTGATAACCCGCAGTGATGACCCCCGGCAATGCCTGCACGCGGGCTAGCGGCGTGATGCTTGCAAGGGTGCCGGGCTTGCAGAACAGCATCTGCACGGACATTTGAAGCCCCGCCGTTTTTGCGCGAGGGTTACGCAGCGCGGCGCTATTCCACGGCTCGCCAAGCGCTGTCGAAATGACTGTTTGCAGGATGTCAAACCCTGTGGCATAAGGGATCATGGCATCTTCGAATGCGCCGCCAATGCGGCAGGCTGCTTCGTTGACCAGGATACCCTGCTTGCCAATCAATAGCTGTACATATAGCGCCCCCTGCGTGACCCCTAACGCCTGTGCGACCCCCTCGCAGATCCTTATAATTTCCGGCTCGTGATGCGCATGAACACTGGGGAAGCGATGGGCAGCGCATACGCCGATGTGAACGGGATCCCGCATCAGCTGCCGATCGGTAAGCAAAAGCGGATAAAGCCTTCCTTCCCAAAGGTAGGCAGAGAACGTAACTTCCTCGGATGGATAGAAGGTTTCGACCAGCGCGGTATCCTCACGGGAAAAGCGCAGGACATCCGGCAGGCGCGCCAAGGCTTCCGCGGGTGTTGCGACCTTGAAAACCCCGCGCTGTCCCTGCGAATCCAGCGGTTTGATGACCAGCGGTGTTTGCAGCCCTTGCAGATGCTCCGCTGATTGACCTGCTTTCAGGTAATCAAAAGCCACATGGGGGATACCATAACGTTGGAAAGCTTGTTTCATGGCTCGTTTGTTGGTTGCTTTCAACGCCGTATCCACAGAGATGGGCGAAGGCAGTGAAAGCGCTTCAGCCACGCAGGCTGCCGTGTACACGGGCTGATCTGTCCCTACTGTGAAGACGCCGTCTACATGGTGCTCCTTCGCCGCGCGGATGCAGCCCTGTATATCAAAGGTGCTTACCTGCGCGTGGATATCACAGTAGTTTTTGGCGGGCGGTGCGTTCAGGTAATCCGCCAGAACCAGCGTGTGCCCCATGGCCTTTGCCGCCTGCGCGGCGGCAAGCTGGCAGTTTGAGCCTCCCAGCAACATCAGCTTTCCCATAGAGTTCTCCTTTTCGCCAGCTCCGCGCATTTTGCTTTGCAGCATGGCTTTCGCGCGGGAAAGGGGTGCCAAGGGAAAAAGCGATGGATGATAGGCAATCGATATGGCAACCGTGACAGCTTTCGGGAGGCGTTGGTGGTGTCTGTGCCTGAAAACGCAGGGCAGGCAATGCGAACATGGGTCGGGCAAAGGGAGCTGCGCGCCGCACCACCCCGATTGTCCTCTCGTATGTTACGGCAACATAAATCGGGTTTTGCCATAGATCGGCGGTTCGTTATCATGGTTTTTTCGATGGTTTGACTTCTCTGGTATACGGGTAATACCACCCTGCGCATCAGGCTATCCCTGCTTTCTTGCGTGATCCTATACTTGGTTTTGCGTGGCGGGCATTTGTCCGCAGGTTTTTTACCTTGCTCCGCTTGAAAACCCATGTTACAATGGCGCTGAAGCGAGGTGGTTACCATGCGTCGTTTGGATTGTTTAGGGGACATCTGCCCGTTGCCGCTGATGAAGCTGTTACAGCTTCGTGAGCAGATAGACAGCGGTGAGCAAGTGATGATTGTGACCGATCACAGCTGCACATGCGAATCATTGCTGAACTACTGCCAAAAGCAGCGGCTGGGGATGGATATCAAGGAGCCTGTTTCCGGCGTATGGGAGATTACGATATTTGCAGTGCCTAAGGTTAGCAAATCGTAGTTGGAACCATATTCTCAAAGTACTTTTTGACCATGGACATGCGGTAGTTGCAGTTCTCCGGCTTTTGTTTATAGACTATGGAAACATCATAACGCAGGCAGAAGTTCTCCGTGTCGATGATTTTGAACTGTTGCAGGTAGATTTCTTTTTTAACGGCCATATAGGGCAGGAAGCTAAGCCCGTTGCCGCTCATAACCATTGATTTGACGGTTTCGGTGGAATCCATGTGGTAGGATACGGTGAAATCATCCAAGCGGAAACCCATGCTTTGCAGCTGCGTCTCCATCAGGCGGTAAGAACTGTAGCTTTCATCTAATAGAATCAGCGGAAAATGCTTGAGTCCTTCCAGCGATAAGCTTTCGCGAATCGGATACTCTTTGGAAGCCACCAGCACTACCTGGTCAGAGAATACATTCTTACAGAATAGATCAGGTTCGTTGACGGAGCCAACGATGAAGCCAATATCCGCCTGGTTGCTTTGTACCTGCGCCAGCACTTCGCGCGAAGGCATCGAAGCGAGGGTGAAGATAAAATCCGGAAACTTCTCCTTGGCCTTTACCAGCGAGCAGGGTATGGCGTAATTGGCTGCGGCCTGCGAGGCCGCGACGCGGCAGGTATCGTTGTTGTTGCGCAGGTTGTGGAGTTCTTCGATAAACTGATCATGGGTAAACATGATCTGTGCGGCATAACGTTTTGTTATAATACCGGCATCTGTTAATTGAATTCCTCTATTGCTGCGTTCAAACAAACGGCACCCCAACGCATCTTCAAGCTTTTGCATCTGCAGGCTTAAAGCGGGCTGAGAAATATGCGATGCGTTTGCGACCTTGGAAATGCTCTTTTCCTGAGCGATTTTCAAGAATAGCGCTAGGTGCTCAAGTTGCATGGGTGGTTCCTCCTCTGCCCATGTGAGGGCAAGTTTGACAAGAGATTAACAAGGATCATTGAGAATGATTATACCACTATCACCTGTGGCTATCAATCATTATTATAAAGAACCTTGGGTAAATGCGAAAAAGATTGTGATAAAAATGTCTAATACAGCACAAGCATTTCCAATGTTTGAGAAACCATGGCGCATGTTATAATGTGCAACAGTGAAAGCCGCCCATACAGAATCAAGACGGCGGCAACCTGGGAGGTGCTGGGATGTCGGAGCCTTCAACGCCAATTGTACGGAAAAGAGCAACCGCTAGCCGCAAGAAGAAGCGCAATCAGATTCCTTTTGGTTTCCTGGTTTTTGCCCTGATGATCGTCGTGGGCATCTTACTGAGCATGCGCGAGAGCGCATTAGGCATGTTCTGGCTCTTTGGCGGATGCTTTGGGTTCATACTGCAAAAATCACGCTTCTGTTTTACCGCATCCATGCGGGATCCCTGTATTACGGGCAGCACATCGGTCACCAAAGCGGTGCTGGTAGCCTTTGCGCTCACCTCCATCGGCTTTACGGCCATCAAGTACAGCGCCTTTGCCGCAGGGCAGACCATCCCGGGGCAGAGCTACATCATGCCCATCAGCATTGCTACGGCGGTTGGCGGCATTTTATTTGGCATTGGCATGGTCATAGCAGGCGGCTGCGCCTCGGGTACGCTGATGCGTGTAGGCGAGGGCTTTACCATGCAGATGCTTGCGCTGCTGTTCTTTGTAATCGGTTCGCTTTGGGGCGCAAAAGACATGGGCTGGTGGACGGAACATTTTATCGCCGGCGCGCCGCGTGTGTTTCTGCCGGATGTGTTCGGTTGGCTGGGCGCCATCGTTCTGCAACTGCTGATTATCGCTTGCCTGTTTGTGGCGGCGGATTTGTGGGAGCGCAAGAAAATGGGTACAACCGAGGGGGAATGATCATCCTCGTTTGCCATACATCATGATAATTTGTAGGAGGGTTTACCATGGCAGAATATGAATTGGATTGCATGGGCGAAGCTTGCCCGATTCCCCTGATGAAAACGGAAAAGAAAATGGAAACACTTGTGGCTGGGGATGTGCTGGTGGTGCATATCGATCACAGCTGCGCGATGAAGAACGTGCCTGAGTGGGCTCGCAAACAAGGCTTCAACGTGGAAGTTGAAGAAGTTGACGATGGTGAGTGGGACGTTATTATCGAAAAATAACAGCTGCCGTTCCACAGTTTATAAAGCCGGAGGCAGCCTGTCGCGTTAAGAAAGGAAGGTAGTGGCACTTGAAACAGTTTTGGGAAAAGATAAGTAAAAACCGCTACTATCAGATGGTTTTTAAGAATCCCTTCACATACATTACGGGCGCGGTGCTTCTATCCATCACGCAGATCGCGCTGTTTGCGTACTCCGGCAATCCGTGGGGCGTATCCGGTACCTTTGCCAACTGGGGCGCATGGCTTTACGAATTGTTTGGCGGAAGCGTGGAGAAGTGGTTTTACTTCTCTTCCACTGGCGCGCAGAATACGCTGCAGGCGGGCATCCTGAACCATACCGGCACGATGCTCAACGTTGGTATCATCTTTGGTGCGTTGGTTGCGACGCTATTGGCATCGCAATTCAAAATCAAGAAGATCAAAGCGTTCAAGCAGATAGTTGCGGCAGTGTTGGGCGGCTTGCTCATGGGTTACGGCGCGCGCCTGGCCGGTGGCTGCAACATCGGCGCATTGTTCAGCAGCATTGCCTCCCTCTCCCTTTCCGGCTGGGTATTTGCAGCCTTCCTGCTGGTGGGCGCTTTCATTGGCAGCAAATTGCTGGCAAAGTTCTTTATGTGATACAGGAAGAAGGAAAACAGCCTCATGGAAAAGAAAATCGAGCATTATGATGTGGTCATTATCGGCGGAGGCGCCGCCGGGATGACGGCTGGTATTTATTGTGGGCGCGCAAGGCTTAAGACACTGGTGATTGAGAAAGCCTTAGTAGGCGGCCTTGCGACGTATACCAATGAGATTGAAAACTACCCCGGCTTTCCTGAGGGAAGTACCGGCCTTGGTTTGATGGAACTGTTTCAGAAACAAGCCAAGAAATTTGGCGTGCAGTTCAAACTGACCGACGTGCGCAGCGTTAAGCTGGAGGGCGAGGACAAGGTTGTGGAAACCTTCCGCAACGAATACCACTGCAAGGTGGTCATCATCGCCTCCGGCGGCAAGCCCCGCCTTACCGGCGCTACTAATGAGGATAAATACCTCTATGACAAGGGCATATCCTTCTGCGCTACGTGCGATGCGGCAGCCAATACCGGAAAAACTGTGATGGTCATTGGCAGCGGCGACGCGGCGATTGAAGAGGGCATGTTCCTGACGAAGTTTGCCGACAAGGTGATCGTTTCGGTGCTGCATGATGAAGGCATCATGGATTGCAACGAGATCGCCAAGGCCGAAGCGCTGCAAAACGAGAAGATGGAGTTCCTTTGGAATACTACCGTGGCGGAATTCAAGGGTGATGAAGAGCACCTGCGCGCCGTTGCGCTCAAGAATTCAAAAACAGGCGCGATCGTCGATGTGCCGGTGGATACTTGCTTTATTTTTATCGGCTACCTGCCCAACACGGAGCTTTTCCAGGGCATGATCGATATGACCCGCGGCGGTTATGTTATCACCAATGAGCGTATGGAAACAAGGATTCCCGGCGTTTTCTGCGCAGGAGATGTGCGCGACAAGTTCTTAAAGCAGGTTGCCACAGCCGTTGGGGATGGCGCGATTGCGGGCTATGCCGCTGAAAAGTACATTGCCGAAAGCGAAATGTTTGAAAACCAGATCATGGGTGAGACGCCGCGCATTGTGTACCTGTATAATGCCGCATCCACCAATGACCGTGAACTGCTGGGTGTGATGGAGCAATATGAGCAGTGTCACTGCGGGTTGCAGCTTATCAAAGCGGATGTGTATAAATCCAGCGGCATTGCGCAGCGGCTCAATGTGGAGCAAACCCCCTGTGTTGCGTATATCCGTGACAACCAACTGGTTGGCTGCATAACCTGTGAGGATATTTGCAGTTCATCAATCGATAAACTGGTTTGCAGGTAAGGGCGCGCGGCGTATTGCCGAACGCCGCAAGCGTGGCTTGCCTTGCCTGAAGGAAGTTACAAAACGCCCCCAAAACAAAACGACCCGCATTTCCATGCGAAACGGGGTCGTTTTGTTTTGGGCTGTCTTACTGCGCAAGAGGCTTGCCGCTGCTGTGACGCATGGAAACAGCATACTGGCGGGCGTGTTACTTGCCAACATCCCGGGAGAACGTGATTTTCGAAGTGCTGAAATTGTCTACGCTGCGGGTTTTCTCGTGGAATCTGGGCATGATGGCATTCATGCTGGGTTTGCGATAGAACGGATCATCCGGCGTGAGCGGAAGCATTACAGGCTGGCGCAGCGCCGCGGAGCGATAAATAGCCATGATAAGCTCAATGGTGTTGCGACCCGCGTTGCCATCGATCAACAGGGTTTCTTCGCCCTGTATCGCGCGCAGGAAGTTTAGAATCTGCGCCGGATGGTTCTCCAGACTCAGTTCGGCAAGGTTTGCGTAAGCTTCCTGAAGGGATTCCAGCGCTTGCTGATCCGCCTCGGGGAATCCATTACCCAAGGCTTTGTTTACCGCCGGATCCCAAGGGATGGAGAGCCGTCCCTTTTCACATTGAAAGGTCATATCCTGCGCTTCGCCATGGGAAACGAGGGAAGCAGTCAGCTGCGCGATCTTATCATCATACTCCAGTATAGCCATGCCAACATCTTCACATTCGCTATTGTCATGGCCGACGTTCGCAATGACGGACGTGATGCGTTTAGGCATGCCCAGCATCCACTGGAGCAAATCCAAATGGTGTACGGCATGGCTGGTCATGCTGCCCCCGCATTCCTTTTCCCAGGTGCCGCGCCACCAAATATCATAGTAGTTTGCGCCGCGCCACCACAGGGAGTTGACCGCCGCGAACAGTACACGCCCCGCGGTTTGCTGATCTATCAATGCCTTGACCTTTTGCATGGGCGTCTTAAAGCGGTTTTGGCATACGATGGAAAGCAGCTTGCCGTTTGCTTGGGCGGCGCTGATCATGCGGTCACACTCTTCCAAAGAAGCGGCCATGGGCTTTTCACACAGCACATGTTTGCCTGCGTTCAGCGATGTTACGGCGGTTTCGCAATGGGCATCCGGAGGAAGGCAGATGGAAACGGCGTCAAAATCGGCCTGAGAAAGCGCTTCATCAAGCGTTTGATAGACGTTGGCAGCAAGCTTATGCTCATCGGCCAGTTTTTGTGCCTTGTCTACAAACAAATCACAAATCGCTGTGATTTGGCACAGGTCAGGAAACTGCTGATAAGCCTGGATATGCGTGGCGGCGATAGCGCCCGCGCCCATGATGGCAATCTTGAGGGGTTGTTTTTCCATGCTGAACACTTCCTTGCTCTATCCTATGCGTTTGTCGGTCAGGCGCTGCGCCATGTGCTGCGCCTGAATGGCCAGCTCGATCGCGCGCAGGGCATGCGCTTGCGTCATGGCGGTTTCGGTGCGATCCAGACAATCGCGTATCAGGCGCCCAAAGAAGGGGAACCCGCATAGGCTTGTTGCCTGCGTGTGCCTTTCGCCTTCGTGGTTGACCAGATACACGTGATCGCCCTCAACAGAATTGGCAATATCAATGTACTTGCGGATTTCGATATACCCATCGGTACCGATAATCAGCGTGCGGCCATCGCCCCACGCGCGCAAGCCGTCGGGGGTAAACCAATCAAGCCTGCAATAGCCGGATACGCCGTTATCACACACCAGGCTGATATCGCCGAAATCTTCGAAAGCGGGATGTTCCGGATGGTTGTAATTGCAGGTGTGACTACAGGAAAGGGTTGCGTCCTTTGCGCCGGCAAAGGTGAGTATCTGCTCTATTTGATGACAGCCGATATCCACCAAAATGCCGCCATAATAAGCCGGGTCAAAAAACCAGGCGGGTCGTGTGGGGATACTGGCGCGATGCGGCCCCCATCCCATCACCTGAACTACACGACCGATCATGCCTTCATCTATCAGCGTTTGGGCATATACAGCGCCTTCCACATGCAGGCGCTCGCTGTAATACACAAAGTACTTCAGCCCCGTTTCCTGCGTTCGCCTGCGGATGAGCGCCACTTCATCCAACGTAACACAAGGGGGTTTGTCCGAAAAATAGTCCTTGCCATGGTCAAAAGCACGCATGCCAAGGCTTGCTCGGTCGCAGGGGATACAGGCAGAGGCAATCAAGCGGACGGCTTGATCCTGCAAAACCTGTTGTTCGCTCTGCGCGATGCGTACCGTGGGAAAGGCAAGCTGAAATGCTTTCGCCTTCTCAGGATCAGGATCGTAAACCCATTGCAGGGTTGCGCCTGCTTCGCATAAACCGTTGCACATACCGTAGATATGACCATGGTCAAGGCCGATTACGCCGACGGGGAATTCCCCCTTGCCACAGACGAGGGTACTTTTTCCCCGCGGCGCGTAGTTCTGGCCATCCGTTTTCTGCGTCATCTTCCATCTTTCCTTCCATCACATGTTTCCGTTGGGGGTAAGAACCTACGCTATAGGATAGAAGGTAAAAGCGTGATGATTTGCGGCACAAACACCATCACCAGTACAGAAAGCAAGATGACGATCAGGTACGGCGTCAGCGCCCGTACACTTTTCTCCAGCGGCAGATGCGCGATCCCACAGCTGATGAACAGGAATGTGCCCACCGGCGGTGTAATGGCGCCCACCTGCATGACAATAACCATAATCACGCCATAATGGATGGGGTTGAAGCCCAAGGCGTTGCCGCATGCCAGTACAGTTGAGGCAAACATGGCGATTAGCACCGTGGGATCCAGAAAGCAGCCTAAAACCATGAGCACAATCATCAGAAAGAAGGTAGCGAGGTACTTGTTTTGCAGCACATTCACCGCAAAGCCAAGCACTTCGTTCTGGAAGCGCATGCGTACCAGCACCTGAGAGAGCGCGCCCGCGCCCGCGATGGTGATCATAACAACGGCGGTGGTCACGGCGGAGTCAAGCAGGATTTTAGGAAGATCGGAAACCTTGAGCTGCTTTGACACGAAGAAGCCATACAGAAGGCCGTATACAATAGCAAGCACGCCGCTTTCGGTGGGGGTGACAACGCCAAACACAATGCCTAACAGGATGATCAGCGGCATAATGAGCGCGCCCAGCGAATGCCAAATTGCAAGGATCAGCCGCTTGATTGAGAACTTGGGATTGTCGCTGGCAAAATGATAACCACGGCGGCGATAAGCGATGGCGTTGACTGCCATCTGCGCAAGCCCGATGAGAACGCCGGGTACCAACCCGCCCAAAAAGAGGCTGCCGACCGGCACTTCGGTATAAAAGGCGTACAGGATCATGGCGATGGAAGGCGGTATGATGGGGCTGAGCATGGAGGAGCCAGCCGTTACTGCCACGGCGTAATCTTTGTCATACCCCTGTTTTTCCATGGCGGGAATAAGCATGCCGCCGATGGCCGAGGCATCCGCCGCGCCGCTGCCCTGAATGCCGCCAAAGAGCATGGAGGTGAGTATGTTCACATGGCCAAGCCCGCCCCTGACCTGCCCTACGCAGGCGGATGCAAAGGAGACCAGCTTATCGGTGATTTTTCCCTTCATCATGATGTTGCCGGCGATGATGAAAAATGGGATAGCCATGAGGGAAAACGAATTGATGGAGCCAAACATTTTGATAACGACCATATCCAGCGGCATCCCCATGGCAAAAACAAAAATCACGGCGGTGATGATGGTGGACATGTAAATGGGGAAACCCAGAAAGATAAACAGAAGCAGCACGATAAACACCAGCGCGACTTCAAGCATTTTCGTTGGCCTCCTTTTGATTGGCCTGAGCACTGATGCTCGGGGACGAAGTCTTCGCGCCAACGGCATTTTTCTGGAAAGGATGCTTGCCGTAGATGGCGATCAGCAGATAATCAACAAACAAAAATAGGCTGCCTGTGGGGATTGCCGCATAAAACCACGCCATGGATACGGGTAGGTTTTGCATCATGGTGGGAACATTGGCGAGCGTGCGCGAAATGCCATACCAAACCAGCAGCGCCAGAATGCATAACACGAAAATTGTTGCGATGCGTTTGACAATATGCATCGCGCTTTTGGGCACGAATTTCTCGATAAAAAACTCAACGCTCAGATGCGAGGAGTCACGCACGCCGATGCTGGCCGCCAGGAAAGATACCCATATGCTGCTCAGGCGTACCACTTCATCCCCCCAGGCGAAGGGCTTCAGACTGGAGGAGGTAAAATAGCGCAGCACCACCTGTACCACACATAGCAGGATGATGGCCGAAAGCAGGGAAACGATGGTAGCCGCGCGCGCACCATTATAGATTCGATAGCATTTTTTAAGCATCGGTAACACCTTTCTGCGCGTTGTTGGAATCACGCAATTTGTAAAAGTTTCCCGCCTGCTGGCAGGCGGGAAACCAATCGACTTACGGGCGCATTACTCAATGGCCAGCATGGCATCCAGGAAGGTGCTCCAGTTTTCACCCTTGGCACGATATTCATCCTGCATGGGGCTGCACGCTTCCACCCATTTTTCTGCGTCGGAGAGTTCATGCACCTGCAAGCCTTCGGCTACCATGGCCTCCAGCGCGGCGCCCTGATCCTCGTCATCGATTTGCGCCTGGTAAGCAGCGGCTTCATCGGCACAAGCGGCAACGATGGTTTGCAGATCTTCCGGCAATGCGTTGAACCAGTTCTCATTGAAGAAATAGTACACACACGCGATGATGTGATTGGTGATGGTCAGGTGCTTTGCGTTGTCCTCAAACTTCATGGAGTGGATCATCGAGGGGGATGCTTCCATGCCTTCGATGGTTTTATTTTGCAGGGCTGTATAAATCTCATTCCAATCCATGGTGGTGCCCGCCGCGCCAAGGTAATTGAACATGCTGATGTAGATGGCGTTGGGGCCGCGCATTTTCAGGTTGGCCAGGTCTTCCAGCTTTTCAACAGGCGTAACGGTGAGCATATGGCGCGCACCCTGGCTTTGACCAGCCATGGCGATGAAGCCGTGGGGCTGCACGCGGGCGGTCACTTCCGCTTCCATGCCCTTGAGCATACGGCGATAATGCGCGTTGTCCTTAAACAGGTAGGGGAACTCAAAGAGCAGCAGCTCCGGCACCCAGGCACCCGGGCCGGTGCCGGGCGCGGCGACGACCATTTCAAGGGTACCAAGTTGAGCCATTTCAACCTGCTCGGCCTGGCTACCAAGCTCGCTGCCAAAGTTTGCGACCGCCTCAATACGGCCTTCGGTTTTCTCGTTTACTAGATCGACGAATTTTTGGAGTCCGCGGCCAACGGTGCCCGTTGCGGCCAGGTTGGTAGAGGTGCGCAGCTGATACTCGGCAGCAACCGCCGTCGTGACGGACAGGAGCATCAGGCAGGCTAGAACCAATGCTGTGATTTTTTTCATGGGTCAGTCTCCTTATACTTTATTATCAACATCTGTAAACACGACAGATGTCAATTCCTATGGGGGGCTGGCAGGGTTTTACGATAGACGATATCCGCCATTACGGTGGTGACAGTCGGGGTTTTCATGCCGCGAAGCTGGTTTACCAGAAGCGCCACGGTGGTAACGCACAGCGGCTCGATGTTGTGATCCACGCTGGTCAGCTCCGGTGTTGAAAACAAGGAGAGTTTGGAATTGGAATACCCAACCACGCGCAATTGTTCAGGGATGGAAATCCCGCGTGCGGTGGCGCTTTTAAGCGCGCAGATGGCCAGTTCATCCTCGGTGGCAAACAGGCCGTCCAGCGCCAACCCCTTTGCCAGATGGCTGTTGATTTTCGCTTCCACTTCCTGCACATCCGGGGTGGTTTCATAGATATACTCATCCCGCACGGGCAGGCCGAAAGCTTGCAGCGCCTGCTGATAGCCAAGGATTTTCTGCTGCTCGGAATAGGTGCTGGCGTAATGGA
The DNA here is from genome assembly GCA_001604105.1 of Clostridiales bacterium Firm_11. Classification (GTDB taxonomy): domain Bacteria; phylum Bacillota; class Clostridia; order Christensenellales; family Aristaeellaceae; genus CAXXOK01. The sequence continues at coordinate 18,282 of LVAQ01000023.1, read as the reverse complement.
GCATCATGATATCGCGGCTGCCGGATTCCAGCAGTGCTTTGGTCGCGCGGTAGGCGCCATCCCGATCATCGCAGCGGGTGCAAAATATGTTTGGGATGTTCTCCAGGTTCCCATTGACCAGCCATACGGGGGTGGTCTGCGCGGCGTTGAGAATGCAAAGGTTGTTGGTGGCGTTATTCTCGATAAAGAAGGAGCCGATGATCACGATGGCGTCCACGCGGCGGTTGAGCATCGCCTGTATGGAGCGTTCTTTTTCCTGCATGTCATACCCCACGCAGTACAGCAGGGAGTCAAAATCCTGTCTGCGAAGCTCACGCTGGAGGTAGCCAATCGCGAATTGCAGGGAGGGACACGCATCCGGGTCTGCCGGATCTACGCACAGGATGCCTACCGTGCGCATGGTATCCAGCCCCAAACCGCGCGCAAACGCGTTGGGGGTGAAATTGTTTTCCCGTATCACGGCCATGACCTTTTCCCGGGTGGACTCCGTTACGTTTGCGTTGCCGTTGAGCACGCGCGATACGGTGGCAACCGAGACGTTGGCCAGCTTGGAAATATCGTGAATCGTCATTGACTGCGCACAGCTCCCCTGTGATTTGATGGCATCCGTATGTTTGCCTCTTGTGTGAAACGCAAATGTAATCAGTTACATTTTCATGTCATGATTATAATCGTTACATGCCAGGTTGTCAAGACAGATTATCAAATATGGGCGGCGAGCGGGCAAAAAAGAACACACCGTGCTGTAAGGCTTATGCACAAAGGTTTTGGCAAACCATGTACAGGAACCGTTCAGCCGCGATGTGCAGTGGGGATTTTTGTACTGTTATGGGTTTGGCACGGTCAGGTTTCTTGCAAAATCCGCGGCTCGTTGTAAATCCGCCGCATCCGGCTTGCCCTGATTGATGCCGCCGATAAATTTTAGGAAGCTGTTTGTATTGAAGCCGAGACAACTGAATTCATCCAAGATGGTGAAACCCTTGCGCTGGAGAATGTTCCGAAGCGCCTGATGATCCCTGCTCATTTTGGCCTTGCCGTAAACACCGCAGGTGGAGAAGATGAATGCGGCTATGTTTTGCACCGCGGGAAGCGATTGAGCAAACGCCAGAAGCGGCGCATAATGTTTGCCGCTGTCGATGCCGGCGCCCAATCCAAGCAGGCGGTATTGCGGGATGGTTTCCGGCGATACTTCAGTAGGGTGTTTGACGGCGGCGCCAAGGGTATGGGCGATCACCTCCGCCACTTTCTGCGTGCTGTTGTGGTGATAGGAATATACAATCACAAGCGCTGTGCTATCTGCACTCATTTGTCATCCTCCTGTCGTGTGTCGTTTGCACTACCCTGTGATGCTTCTGCCTTGCACTCAAAAACTTCGCCGATAGGCACCCCGAAAGCATCTGCGATCCGAAAAGCCAGCTCCAACGACGGCGTGTATTTGCCCGCTTCAACCGCGATGATGGTTTGCCGTGACGCGCCAACTTTTTCGGATAGTTCCAGCTGTGTCATCTCGTTGGCGAAGAAACGGAGACGGCGAATATGGTTGGTAATGATCAACGTTTTACGCATTGCTGACGCCTCTTTCATACAAGTAAACGCTCAGGCAGCCTTCGATGAGATTGCCGCAGAAGAAGGAACCCAAAAGCACATGCAGCGCAAACAGCATCGAGCCCTGGAAAGCCAGCAACAGCAGAAACGCGATGACGCCCAACCCGAGGAAGAACTGGCTCACACGGGCAGCTTTCTGGCTGATGAGCTTGTCCATTTCATCATCAAGGGTTGTCGATTCGATGATGCGTTCGAGGGCCTGGCTGTCTTTCTCCCTTTCTTTGACCGCGGTGCTGATAGCCAAGGCGATGTGCAGGAGAATCATGGTGAGAATTACCCCCGCGACCCCGATGCCAATGAAGATCAACTGCGCTTTGGCCCATGCCTGAAGGTTATCCGGCGCGGGTGCCTGCGCTCCAGTGGCGTAGATGATGTAAGCGATGACCAGAAGCACGCCAACGATCATGCTGGCGATGGTGCGGATACTTTTGAATGACATTGTTTTCCCTCCTATATCGTATGTGTGCAGAAGAACATACACATAGTACAATAAAGAAAACAAAATGTCAAGAATAATATACATATATGGAAAAATATATCAGAAGAGCATGATAATCAATATGTGGTGGCAGCCATGAAACGAACGCGATTCGATTTATCGGCTACAGTTGCGCAAGCAGTTTGTCTACCTCGTTTTCGCCCGCTTCGGTTAGCGCCATGCTCCCCAGCTCAAGGCAGGGGGTATCGAAAGCGGCATCCGGCAGCAAGGCAGCTTCCGCGGTAGTTTGAACAAAATACGCGTACAGCTCGGAAGTGTGATATTCACGGTAGGGGTAATCCCGCAAGGGGATATCATAATCAAGCGTCAGCAAATCCATCGCTTCCAGCTGGGCAAGCGCCCGACCGTATGCTTTGGTCTGCTCCATGGATTCATCCGGCTTGCTCAGGTATACGGGAGACAGCGCCACGGCAAACAGTTCTTCATCCTTGGAACTTTGCAGGCAGAAGCGCGCGATGGGCAGGCACTGCCGCTGCCGCAGCGCAAGGAGAAAATCTGTTTGTATGGCGGTTAATCCTTCGGGCGGGACAATGGGCGCATGATGGTGGCCACAGTTGCAGTTTTCATCGTGCGTATGGTGGGGGTGAGCCGCCTGGTCGCAATGGTGGCCGTGCGTGCCGCAGTCACAGGTATGATCATCTGAATGCATTGGGTGTACCGCCTTTGTTTTTATCGCTTGGTGGACGCATTGATTATACCCCGTTACAATAGCCCGCGCAACAGCGGCGAGAAACGGGCAGCAAAAGAAGAAGCAATAACCGCAGCGAATTTCTGTACAAACTTTTTGCATGGGAAATAGTGTGTTACCGCTGCCGCAAGGCGGCAAACGAACTATTCCTTGAGCTTATGCCCGCAGTAAGGGCAGTGTGTGATTTCATCATGCGCCTTTGCTTCTTTTTCACCCAGCACCGTGATGAAGCCCGCGCTGATGATGCCGGTGGGAATGGCGACTATGCCTATGCCGATGAGGGAAATCACCGAAGCCAGTATACGGCCAAGATCGGTGATGGGGTAAACATCGCCATAGCCGACGGTGGTCAACGTGCATACCGCCCACCATAGCGCCGCGATTACATTGGGGAAGGCATCCGGCTGCGCCTGGCTTTCAACAGAATACATGAGGATGGAGGCAAACAGCATGACCACAAAACAGCCGACGACCGATACGATCAGCTGCGTGGCGGATTCCTTCAGGATGCGCGATATCGTATGTACGGATTCCATATACCGGGAAAACTTCAAAACGCGCAACAGGCGTGCCATCCGAAACAGCCGAATCATGCGCAGGAAGCGTAGATCCGCATCGATGATGGGCAGGTAGAAGGGCAGGATGGCAAGCAGATCAATCAAAGCCATGATGGAGAAAATGTATTTGAGTCGCGGGTGTTTTGCGTAAGGATACAGCAGCGGCGCCGTCCAGATGCGCGCAAGGTACTCAAGGGAGAATATAATCACCGTGAAGGCTTCAAATACATCGAATATTGTGCCATATTGATTGGCAAGACGATCGTAGGATTCCAGGATGATTGACAGTACGGATAGAAGAATCAACACCATGATCATCATATCAAAAACATGGCTGAGCTTATCGCCTTTTTCCGCTTTGCAGAGGACTTCAAATACCCTTTGTTTGACGCGCTTCATCGGTTACCTCACTTACTTCATCGGGCGGGCGTGAACCCGTCTTGTGCAGCGGCGCTGGGTATGCGGGCGGGGAAACGAAACATGCATGCGGTACGCATGCTGTGCAGGGGAAGGGAACCCATGAATTGTATGCTTATTATAAGCGCTTTACCCTTCGAATTCCATAACAAAATCACAGAGGGAATACGATCAATAACCCTTGCCGTACCGTGGGTATCTTCTGCTTTACGGTCCGCTGTAAAACTGGCTTTCCGGCAATGGTCTCCGGACTTAGCATGGGCTGATACTGTTCTGGAGCGCTGCTTTCATGAAGGTGTGGGGCTTGCAGGTGATGATGGGAAGCAGGGGTGCAGACGCGGAGAAGTTTGTTTACCGCTATTGACCGACTGGTCAAATTGTGCTACAATCCCTTTAGACCAGATGGTCAAAAGGAGGAGACAACATGATTCAGGTTGATCACGTTTACCATGATTATGAAGGGAAGGGCATATATGCCGTATCGGATATATCCTTCACCGTGCAAAGCGGCAAGGTGTTCGGCTTTCTGGGGCCGTCCGGCGCAGGGAAATCCACCGTGCAAAACATCATGACGGGCTTGCTTCCCGTGCAGCGCGGGGAAGTGCGATATGACCAGTACTCCGTAAAAGCGTTGCGAACAAAGTTCTTCAACCGCATCGGCGTTTCATTTGAACAGCCCAACGTGTATGCCAGGCTAACGGGTTATGAAAACCTGAAGTACTTTGCGGCACTGTTTTCCGCGCCCACCTGCGACCCGATGGAACTGCTGGACAGCGTTGGACTGCGGGAAGCGGCCAATAAAAAAGCGGGGGAGTACTCCAAGGGGATGCGGCAAAGACTCACGCTGGCAAGGGCTTTGCTCAACAAACCGGAATACCTGTTTTTAGATGAACCGACCAGCGGACTGGATCCCGCTACGGCGGCCAGCGTACGTGAGCTGATTAAAGCACAGCGTGATCGCGGTGCGGCGGTGTTTTTGACAACGCATAATATGGAACTGGCCGATTCGCTCTGTGATACGGTTGCCTTCCTCTACGGCGGTAAAATCGCCGCGATGGATTCGCCGGATGCGCTCAAGCGGCGTTATGGGAAACGGTTGGTGACGGTAGCGTATCAAGAGGGGGAAAGCGAACGCGTGGCTGCTTTTGATATGGATCACCGTGAGGCGCTGGTTGCGTTCCTGGCGCAAAACAACCCCATTACCATTCACTCGCAGGAAGCTACGCTGGAAGAGATATTCCTGCTGGTCACCGGAAAGGAGCTTACAGCATGAGGGGGCTTCTGGCACTGATTATCCAAGATTTCAAGCGTTTGCTCACCAACGCGCTGTTCTGGGTGATTACCGCAAGTCTGGTTGTGATTATCCTGGTTATCAACTTTGCGTTGCCCCAGCGTGTTACCCAGGAGCAATACCGCTTAGTAACCAACCACGCTACCCTTTCGGGTGAACTGGCAACAGTGGCAGACAGCGAGGATGAGATTCGCCAGGCGGTGGAGGCTGGGAATACGATCGGGCTCATGCGGAAAGCGGATGGCAGCATTACCGTGTTTCACCCGCAGCTTTCCGCCAAAACAGTTCATGCCCTTATGGTGACCATTGCAAACGCAACGCCTGTTCATGTTCAGGTCGAAAGTATCCATGAGGGCGGGCGAATTGTCCCGTTCAACAAACGAATGACGCCGATTTTCATTTGCTTTGAAGCGCTTGTGATCGGGTTTATTCTGGGCGGCGCGCTGATGCTCTCCGAAAAGGAGGAAGGCACCTTCCGTGCGTTGCGCGTATCCCCGATGGGCGTTGATCGGTACATCCTGTCCAAAACCGTTTTATTCTCGCTGATCGCGGTTCTCTACGCGCTGCTGATGGCATGGTTCAGCGTAGGCTTTGATTTTCCGGCTTTGGGTTTTATCCTGCTTAGCTTTTTTGGCGCCGCGATATTCTCCCTCCTTGGACTTGCTTTCACATCGCTGTTCAAGGATCTGAGCAGCTGGTTCTTTTCCATGGCGTTTGTACTTTCGATCAATATGCTACCAGTTATGGCATATATGGAGCCTTCCTTTTCGCCGCTATGGATTCGGGTCATTCCTTCCTATACCATCATCTTTGCCTATGAGAGCATCCTTTTTGGGGCGGAGGGGATTACCGTTGCAGCTACCCTGACGCTGGCGGGCTGGTGCATCGGCGCTTATGCCCTAAGCCGTGCTGCGGTCGGGGCATCACTTTTAGCGAGAGGCAGGCGATGAACCATGAAAAGCATGCTAATGAGCATTATTCGGGAAATCAAGCTGATCTTCCGTGATGGGATTACGGTGTACCTGACCATATCGCCAGCCTTGCTTGCGCTGGTATTCATCCTGGTTTTTGGCAGCATACAGGAGTCGACAATCCGCTTGGCGGTGGATGCCAGCGTGCCCGCAGAGGTGATTGCCAGATTGGAGACGGTTGCGGATGTTGAGATGATGCCAGATAATGAAAGCTTAGTCCGACGAATCAGCGGCGCTGACAGCATCGCGGGTGTTCTGATGCGCGGGCAAACGTTCGTGCTTTTGGTGGAGGGCAATGAAGCACAGGGGTTTGCAGAAGCCAGAGCGCAGCTGATTGGCGCGGTGCTGAGCGGTGAAACACAGGAGTATACCGCGGTAGCGGTGGAGAGCCAACATTCGCTGGCATATACGATTTCGATGGCTTGCATCTTGCTGCTGGCGCTGTTTATCGGCGGCGCTTCGATGGGGCTTAGCGGCGTGAATGAGCGGGAAAGCGGCGTGCTTCGCGCTATTACGATCAGCCCAATGACATTATTGAGTTATGTGGCCAGTAAACTGCTGCCCGCGTTGCTTTTTGGGATGATTGGCATTGCGTGCTGCGTTTTGATCATGGGGCGTATGGATACGTTGGCGCCGTTTTTGCTGCTGGCAGGCGGCAGTGTTTTCGTGAGCGGGATCATCGCTTTCCTTATCATAACCTTTGCTGATAATCAAATCGCAGCTGTCGGCGTTCTGAAAATAATCATGCCGGTGTTCCTGATTGTTGGCATATCGGCTGTGTTTGTACCGCAGGGGTGGAGTATTCTATACTATGCGTTGCCCATGTATTGGCAGTATACTGCGATGGATGCAATCCTGACAGGAAAGGCGGCGCTGCTGCCCATCCTGATGACCCTTGGAACCGGCATGGTGTGGTTTGCCCTTGTTATGATTCTCTTCACCCAAAAGGTGAAAATAAAGGCATGGAGGTAGCACAATGGAATGGTATTGGTGGATTCTGATTGGTATCGGGCTGATTGGTATCATCATCCTGAAGGTCAAAGTGGGCGGGATGTGGCTGAAAAGGCAGAAGGAGAAACAGGCGCAACGGGATCAATACAGGGAGATGGAGGACTGATGCCTGCGGCTGGCAGGATGAAATGGCGTGAGGAGGAAACCGCAAACCCCTTGGAGGGAAATGCGGCACTCTTTGAAGCCGCGTTGGAGGCATTCTCAGAAAAGTCCTTCGGCGAGGCGTCGCTCAATGACATCATCAAAGCGGCGGGGCTTAACAAGGGAAGCTTTTACTACCGATTCTATGATAAGATGGATCTCTACCTTTCCCTGCTCTACAGGCTTGGCATGGAAAAGCTGAAGCTGTTTGAACGTTACGATCATGAAAACGCAGCCGAGGGCTTCTTTGAATCCATCAAGGACAAAGCGATACTGGGGCTGCGCTTTGCAAGGATGGAGCCGCGCTACAATGCCTTATCAAGGCGTATGCTGACGGAAAACGAAACCTTTCGCAATGTGATACGGTCATGCTTTGGGGATATGACGCAGGATGTGCTCTCGGCCATGATCCAAGAGGGAAAAGCAAAAGGGCAGATTGATGCATCGGTTTCCACACACCTCGCGACCGCTGTGTTTGCAACGCTGCTAACGCAGATCGACCTGATGATTTCGCCCAACATGGATGACCAGGCAATTCTGGCGCAGGTGGATGAACTGATTGCCATCCTGAAGCATGGCATGTGCACAAACAGCGCAGCGCCCAAGGACGAAAGCGGACGATGATAACAGACGCGAAATGCGCGCGAGACAGGCTTTGCCGTATCGGACAAAACCTGTCTCGCGCTCGTTGCATCCGTTTGAGGGTGTTAGTTATCCGGCACGACACAGAAACGGCTTTCCTCAGGGGGTTTGCTTCATTCGGCGTCGGTATTCCATCGGCGATGCGCCGATGGCCTGCGTAAACAACTGCACGAAGTACTTGCGGCTGGAAATGCCTACGGCATAGGCGATTTCCTCGATGGATGCATCGGTGGCGAGCAAAAGCTCCCGCGCGTGCATGATGCGGATGGCCTGTAATTTGCCGCTGATGGTTTTTCCTTCATGGGTTTTGCATAGTTTGGCCAGTACCGTGGGTGAAATACCAATCACCTTTGCAATGGTTGACACGTTCAAAGGCTCCGCGTGATGCGCTTCCATATATGCGATCGCGTCGGCCAGCGCCTGCGGGCAAGTGGGCGCGGCAGGGCTGCTGGGCGGCTGGAGACCCTGCGCCATCATCAGCAGTAGCTGCATGGTCAGGCTGGAACAGAGCTTCTCCGCATCCGCCCAACCACTCCCTGCCAGCTGATTAATCAGCTTCAACATGTGATAGACCGCGCCGGAAGCATCCGTGAGTACATGATGGCTTGCTCCGCTGCCGAGCATGCGGGCAAATGCGGGGCTGGCAAGCGCAAGCTCCCGCGTATCCGGGCAGCAGCGAGGGATGGGCTCAAACTGATATTCAATATTCATCATACTCAGCGGCATATCGTCGGGCATGAGCAGGCTATGGTGCGTCATGGCGTCCAGCCAGATATACTGCCTGGGGGCTAAGGTATACGAAACATCATCCGCGATGATTTCCACATTGCCTTGGGTTACATACATAATCTCATGCAGGGAATGCGTTTGCGTAGTCTCCCGTGGCGTGGTGCGGGGCATATCCGCACGGTCATAATAATAGTAAACCACAGGCGTCAGCGCCTGCTCCCGCAGCAGGGGGGAGTATAGCGAGATCATTCATTCACCTCCCGGCGGATGTGTTTTTCGTAGTTGCCATAATCACAGGTGATGTCATAGGTATGGCGGTATTCCTGCGGGGTGATGCCGGTTTTCCGTAGGAATACACGTGTGAAGTAGGGGTGGGTGGAAAAACCGCAGCGCGTGGCGACGGTTTGTATGGGCAGGCGCGTACGGGCGAGCTGCGTCTTGGCGCGCTCAATGCGCAGCCGCGTCAGGTAATCGCGTAGATGGACGCCGTTTTCCGCATAAAAGAGACGGGACAGGTATACCGGATGGATGCCCGCTGCGCGAGCCGCGTCTTCGGCGGTGATGGGAAGGGCGTAGTTTTCGTGAAGGAATTGAAGTGCCTTACGTACATGCGGATTCCGGCCAAAGGTGGGATATATGTTCTCCTGATGAACGAGCATAACCGATTCCAGCAGCAGGCCAATCAGGTTGCCGGAAAAGATGCGGCGATCTTCGGTTTTGATGACAGATAAGCTTGTCAACAGCCGCAAAAGACTCAGGATTACGGATGTGCAGTCCTGAAAAGGAAGTACTTTTACGTTGCTTTGCAGGTATTGATGAAGCATCGCGTAGGCGGCTTCCATCTGCGCTATCGTCATCACACCATCGGAAGCATGCGTCGTGCGGATATCAATACAGGTCAGGGATGTGTTGCCGCTATCCGGTATGAGCTGATAACGCAAGGCACCCCGCAGCAACAGCATGCGATCCCCCTGGAGCGTGCCGGTGACGCCTGCGCATTGATAGCTGCATACACCTTCCGCCGCATATAACAGGCGGATCATATCGCTGTCCATCGTGTGTTCGGAGACGGAACCGGAAGTCCACAGCGTGGTGGATTGCATTTCAAAGCATGTTTTGTTGGAATTGGCGCTCAGGTACATAGATGCATCTACCGCCTTTCATCCCATATTATATATGAAATCGTGCTATTGCAGCTACTGTCAAGCAGAAAATGTTAAAAAAGTATAAGCCGTTTTAAGCTTTGTCCCTATTCATCCTGGGCGATTTTCACTATAATGAGCACATCAGGAACCCCCAAAATGGATATAGGAGGCGTTGAAATGTTTAAAAAGGCGATCTGTCTTGCACTTGCAATCCTGATGGTGATGGCCATGGGTACTGCCGCATCCGCGGAGGATAAGGTAGTGCTGAAAATCTATGCCCAGTATGCAGATGATGACACCAAAGTCCCTTACGATTATGCCGTGGAAAAACTTGCGGAAGCCTTCCCCAACGTGGAGTTGGAACTCATTCCCCAGGCGCAGGATGACGGGGCAACCCTGCTGGCGCTGGCGGCCGCAGGCAACCTGCCGGATATCTACCAGACGGGAAGCGGCATCCTATCCACCTTCCGTGAAAGCAACCAGATCATGGTTCTGGATGATGTTGCCCAATCCACGGGATTCCTGGACAAGGTTTATCCCAGCTGCGAAACCTTCCTGTACGCGGATGACGGACACATTTATGCGTTCCCCTACGCTGGGCAGGAGTACGTTCTGCTGTATGTGAACAAGGCGCTGTTCGCCGCCAATGGATTGGAGATTCCCACGACGTTTGACGAACTGAAGCATTGCGTGGAGGTGTTCACCGCCGCGGATATCGTTCCTCTTGCGCTGTTTGGCCAGGAGGGCTGGATCACCGCTTCGATGTATGACATCATCGCGACCCGTTTCAACGCAGGCGGCATTAAGGCGCTGGATACCGGAGCGGCGAGCATTACTGATGAAGCCTATGTGAGCGCGGCTACTGTGCTAAGCGAGCTTACCCAGGCGGGACTCTTCCAGAACGGCGTAACCACCACCAATTACGATCAGGCATCCGAGCTGTTCAAAACCGGCAAGGCAGCGATGTTCCTCAACGGTCAGTGGTACATCGAGGATGCCACCAAGGCATTGGGCGATGACGCGACGTGGATCTACTATCCCGCTTACGACGCGGCCTCCTATGAGGCGGGCAAAGCTGTATTTGCCGGCGGCGGCTCTGTTTCCGGCTACGCGGTCAACCCCGCATCGCCTAACGCGACCCTTGCGGCAGAAGTTGCGGCTTTCATCTCCGAAAAATACTGTGAGGCGAAAATCACGCTTCGCAATAATCCCCTGGTCGCGCTGGATGTGGGCTTGACGAACGACACGCTGCCCGCTATGATGAAAGAACTGGTAGCCGCGATCCCCGCTATGACATCTACAACCGCTTTTACCTGGGGTTTGACTAACGCTACCTTTACGGATAGCATTGGCACCTGGACACAGGCGCTTGTATCCGGCCAGTACACGGTAGACGAGTTTGTCAGCGAACTTGGCGAGGTAATGGCGGGGATGTAACTCCTGATTGCCTCACCTGCCCCAATCGCCGCGGCGTGATGCGCGTAAGCCCGCCAGGCGTCACAACCTTACGTTTCGATGGATGCGCCGTGGCGGCGCGGGCTTGTTGCCACATGACGTTACGATGGTGATCAAAGCGCGGAGGGCGGAATACCGCCTTCCGCGCTACCCCGTTGGAGGTGCGATGTGAAACGATATTTGTCTAACCCACTGGCAATCATTCTATTTATTACACCAACGCTTGGATTGTTTACGATATTCGTGTTTTCATCGATCCTGAAGGTATTTTATTATAGTTTTTTTGATTGGAACGGCGTGGGCACGGCGGTTTTTACAGGGGTTGAGAATTACAGCAAACTGTTTTCTTCCTCCACGTTTGCTACCGCCAACGCAAATGGCTTCAAATTTGCGCTGGTCATCACCGTCTACCAGCTTTTTTTTGCTTCGATTTTCGCCATCGCTGTATCCGACCGTTGGATGCCTTTTCGTAAGTTCTTCAGGACGGCTTATTTTATACCCGTGGTTTTATCTGTTACGGTTGTGTGCCAGCTATGGACATCCATCCTGGATGCGGATAACGGACTGCTCAATGCACTGCTGCGCGCGGTGGGTTCCGATTCCCGGCAAAACTGGCTGGGTTCGCGCTATGGGGCGATTTATGCCCTCGCTTTTGTGAACGCCTGGCAATGGATGGGGTACCAGTTTGCGCTGATTGTTGCGGGCATCAAGTCCATCTCCACGGAGTATTATGAAGCGGCGGAGATCGACGGCGCATCCGCTACGCGGGCGCATTGGCACGTTACCATCCCATTGCTCAAGGAGACTTACTTTTTCTGTTTGCTGGTTTCGGTCACCGGGGGTATCAAGGCATTTACAGAAATCCAGATCATGACAGGCGGCGGCCCCGGAACCGCAACACATACGCTTACGTATATCATGTATCGTGCGGCGTTTGTGAGCCACCGATATGGCTATGGACTGGCGGCGGCGGCGGTGTTGGTGCTGGAGTGCCTCGCGGTGATCCTGTTGCTGAATTACCTTTTTCGAGATCGTGAAGCGAAACAACTACGGCGGCTTGCGGGAGGAAAACCATGAAAACAAGCAGAAAACAGAGTATGGGTGCAAAGATCTTCTCAATATGCCTGTGGCTGTATGCGCTTGTGTCACTCTACCCTTTGCTGTGGATGATATTCTACTCCTTAAAGAGCAATGAGGAAATCTTTGTAAGCAATCCTTTTGGATTGCCAGCCACGTGGCAATGGGGCAACTATGTCAATGCCTGGACGCAGTATGATGTGCCGCTGTTTTTCAAGAACAGCCTGCTTGTAGGCGCTGGCACCGTGCTGGTGACCATTTTCTGTGCGCTCCTGTTCACCTTTGCGATATCCCGCCTGCGCTGGCCGTTCAGCCGGAGCGTGCGTACGTATGTGGCGCTGGGCATGTTTATTCCTGTACAGGCGATCATGATCCCTGTGGTGCAGACCGTAAACCAACTGGGGCTGCTGGGTACCCGCTGGTCGCTGATTCTGCCGTATGCCGCCATTAACCTGTCATTTGCCACCATGGTATACTTTGGTTTTTTTCAAGGGATCCCCAAGGAGATGGAAGAAGCGGCATGCATTGACGGCGCGAATATCTACCAGACTTTTTTGCACATCATCGCGCCGCTGGTGAGTCCGGCTACCATCACCATCGTCATCTACGTGTTTTTGGCCTCATGGAATGAATTCATTCTTGCCAATGTGCTGGTGGGCGGCGTTGCGAAGCTGAAGACGTTGCCCTTGGGCGTGCTGTTCTTCCAAGGACAGTTTACGACGGATTGGGGCAGCATGGGCGCAACCATGACCATTGCCAGCATCCCCGCCATACTGGTGTATGTGATCTTCAGCGAGCAGGTGGAGCGAGCCATGACCATCGGCGCCGCGGTAAAAGGTTGATAGAGGATATGACACGCCATAGGTGCCGCGCCACAGTGCGCCATAGGAAACGGCGAGAGGATGCGGCAAGCGGTTTGCCATCAACCCAACCGGCAGAGAAGCATCCATGGCTAGTAACTGGTAAGGAGTCGGTATCATAACCATGCAGCAATACGCCCTGACAATCGACTACAGTGTTAATGGCATCGAGGAGAGCTATCGCACAGGCCAAGGAGACAACAACGCGGCGCTGGACATCTGCGTTCACGAAGGTGTGCAGCGCCTGACGATTACCCTATGCCCCAAACAGCCAATGCTACTGCGTAACGCAGTAGCAACGTTCCACCATACGTTCACGCCGGACGACAGCATTTTTCTGAATGGCTATCAATCGTGGACAGACAGTCATGAGATGGATATCCACCAAATGATGCCTGGCCTGACGCTGGTGCCGGACGCGTTGATACAATCCAATCATCTGGATCGCTATGGGGATTATCGATTTGCGCGGTATCCGCAACCGCACGGATTCACCTATGCTTATATACGCCGGGGTGAGTCATTGCGGTTCTTTGGTTCGCTCAGTGAGCGCAGCGGCTTTACAGCCATCTACGTTCACGCGGATGAAAATACCGTTACCATGGAAAAGGATTGCGAGAACCTGCTGATCGACGCGCCCTATGAGGCGTTTGATCTTTGCCTTTGCGAGGGCAAGGAGCAGCAGGTTTTTGATCTGTATTTTGCGCAGATGGGCATCATAAAGCCGTCGCTGCCCCGCAGCACCGGCTATACAACGTGGTACCAGCATTATGAGCATATCGATTGGCAGGTGGTCACGCACAACCTGCAAGCGATGGCTGCGTTTCCCTATCCGTTTGATGTTTTCCAGATCGATGACGGCTATCAAACGGCGGTCGGCGATTGGTTAGCGGTAGACAGGCGCAAGTTTCCGGAAGGCATGAAACCCGTGGCGGATGCGATCATCGCGCAGGGCATGACCCCCGGGCTTTGGCTGGCGCCTTTCTGCGCCCAAAAGGACTCCCGGCTGGCAGCTGAACATCCGCAATGGCTGGTACAGGACGACGAAAGAAAGCCCGTATGCTGTGGCAGCAACTGGGGCGGTTTTTACGCACTGGATGTGTGTAACCCGCAGGTGCTGGACTACCTTGCAAACGTGTTTGATGTGGTGCTAAACCAATGGGGCTATGGACTGGTGAAGCTCGATTTTCTTTATGCCGCCTGCGTGCAGCCGCGCCCCAGAAAAACGAGGGGGCAGATCATGTGCGAAGCGATGGATTTTCTGCGCGCATGTGTGGGCGATAAGCGCATCATCGGATGCGGGGTACCCTTGGGCGCTGCTTTTGGCAAAGTGGATTATTGCCGCATTGGCTGTGATGTAAGCCTTTCATGGGATGATGAACCCCATGAAAACAGTATGCACCGCGAGCGCATATCCACAAAGAACACGATTCTCAATACAGTGTTTCGCAGGCAGCTCCATGGCCGCGCTTTCCTCAATGATCCGGATGTGTTTCTGCTGCGGGAGGGCGGGCTTGCATTGACAGCGGCGCAAAAAGATATTCTTGCACAGATCAACTGCCTTTGCGGGGGACTCCTCTTCACATCAGATGACGTTTCTCACTATGGAACACAACAGCGCACGCAGCTTCTTTCGCGCCTGAATGCGGATGAAGCGTGCATCCAGTCGGTGGAGTTGGCCGGGGATATTCTTACCCTGCGTTATCGGCAGGGGGGCAGGGACAACCAGATGGCGATTGATATGATGGCCGGCAAATGGCTGCGCTCGCCGCAGGGCGATCAGCGCCAGGCTGAAAGCCGCCCAGCACTTCCATAAAGGAGAGGAACACCCGATGGATACAATCCCTTATGACATGGGCTATCTGACAGATCCGCGCATATTTGCCGTTGGCAGAATGCCTGCGGTCTCCGATCATGATACCTTTGCAAGTCTGGCGGAGGCAGAGCGTGAGCACAGCAGCCTAAGCCTGTGCCTTGATGGTCGCTGGCGGTTTGCCTACGCGGATACGCCGGAAGGGCGTCCGTTGGGGTTTGAACAACCGGAGTTTGATTGCAGCACTTGGCCGCTGATTGATGTGCCCGCACACATCCAACTACAGGGGTACGGTATACCCCATTATGTTAACACCCAATACCCTTGGGATGGACGTGAAACACTGCGACCGCCGGAGGTTCCCAAGCGCTACAACCCGGTTGGCTGCTATGTGACGCATTTTTCGGTTCCGGAGGCATGGGAAGGACATCGCATCACGCTTACGCTGCATGGGGTGGAAAGCGCCTGTTATGTTTGGCTGAACGGTGTTTTGCTCGGTTATGCGGAGGATGGGTTCACCCCCTCGCGATTTGATTTGACGCGTGCGGTTACGGCTGGTGATAATAAACTGGCGATTGAGGTGTATCGGTTCTCCAGCGCGTCCTGGATTGAAGATCAGGACTTTTGGCGGTTCTCAGGGATTTTTCGCAGTGTGGAACTGCGTGCCGAGCCGCGGGCGCATGTGGAGGATGTTTTTATCCAAGCCGTGCCGGATGAGGACATGAAAAACGCATCTTTTACGGCTGTGTTGTCGCTCCGCTTGCCGATGGATGAGATAGCATTGAAGACGGAACTTCTGGATGCGAACGGCGCGGTGGTGGATTGTACGGAAACGAAGGCCGTTGCGCAAATGACACTGCAACGTATGATCGAAAACCCGATGTTATGGAGCGCAGAAAACCCTTTACTCTACACCTTTCGCCTGACCCTTCGCGATGAAGGTGGCAGACTTGTGGAAGTCGCACAGACCCAAGTGGGCTTCCGTCGTGTAGAAATCAAAGCGGGCATCCTGCTGCTCAATGGCAAACGCCTGCTATTGCATGGCGTCAATCGGCATGAGTTTTCCGACAAGACGGGGCGCGTGCTGACAGAAGCGGAAATGCGCTGGGATATTGAGACGCTGAAATGCAACAACATCAATGCCGTGCGCACCTGCCACTATCCCAATGACAGCCGTTGGTATCGCCTCTGCGACCGCTATGGGATATACCTGATTGATGAAACCAACCTGGAAAGCCATGGTTCATGGATGAAGCTGGGGCAGGTGCAACCGTCCTGGGTGGTGCCCAATGGCCATGATGTGTGGCTGGAAGCCTGCATCGACCGTGCCCGTTCCATGCTGGAGCGGGACAAAAACCATCCATCAGTGCTTCTATGGAGCTGCGGCAATGAAAGCTACGGCGGAAGCATCCTGTTTCAGATGGCAGAATTCATGCGGCAGCGGGATCCAACTCGTCCGATTCACTACGAGGGCGTTTTCCATGACCGCCGTTACCCTGCGACAAGCGATGTGGAAAGCCAGATGTACATTGCCGCGGCTGATGTTGCCGCGTGGCTTGAAACCCATCGGGAGAAACCTTTTCTCCTGTGTGAGTACAGCCACGCGATGGGCAACAGTTGCGGGGGACTGTGTGATTATGTGGCTTTGGAAGACCGTTACCCCCAGTATCAGGGGGGATTCATCTGGGATATGATTGATCAGGCACTGCGCGCGGTTCTGCCATGCGATAAAGCAGGCTTGGCATATGGCGGTGATTTTTTTGATCAGCCTACAGACCGGAATTTTTGCGGCAATGGGCTGCTGTTTGCCGACCGAACCGCCAGCCCGAAGCTGCAAGAGGTCAAGTTCTTGTATCAGAACGTGCGCATCACACCTGATGCGCGGGGCGTTACGCTTGAGAACCGACATTTGTTTGACGATTTGAACCACTACATGCTTACCTGGGTTTTGACGCGGAATGGCGTTCAAATTGAATCTGGCGAAGTGCGTGATGTGCGCGTGTCCCCCGGTACACGCAGGCACATCGTTCTGCCGCTGCCCGCGTTTATGGAAGCCGGGGAGTATGCGCTGCTTTGCACCCTGTGCCTGGCACAGGCTATGCCATGGGCAGAGGCGGGCTATGCGCAAATGCATGGACAGGCGGTGCTGTGTACCATTCCCGCTGTGACGGCTTATGCCCCGCGTTCGAATTTGCGTATTGAACAGGGTGATGTAAATATCGGCGCATATGGAAAGCATGGTCAGGCGCTGTTCAGCTATGTGGAGGGAGGGCTGGTTTCGTACCGGCGAGGGAACGCGCTGCCTGTGCTTAATCACGCGCCCCGCTTAAGCCTTTGGCGCGCGCCAACCGATAATGATGCCGGAAATGGTTTTGCCAGCGAAACGGCGCTGTGGTTTGCGTTCAGCGAGCTTTCCCAATGTGTATGTACGGCGGTGGAAACCGATGCAAACATTCTGCGCGTTTCCTACCGCCATGGGCTACCATCCCTGACATACGCGACCATCGATACCACCTATGATGTTATCGCGGAAGACCGTGTGCGGGTGGAAGTAGCCTTCTCCGGCGGGCTAGATCTGCCCGATCTTCCAAGTTTTGGGCTTTCCTTTCGCATGCCAAAGGCATTTTCTCAGGTACGGTATTATGGGTATGGCCCCGCGGAGAGCAGCATCGACAGGCGCTCGGGTGCGGTGCTGGGCATCCATCAAACCACGGTACAGGATAGCCTGACCCCCTATTTGAAACCGCAAGCATGTGGCAACCGTACAGGGGTTCGCTGGTTGAAAGTGAGCAATGGACAGGGACTTGGCTTGCGTGTGCGCAGCGAGGAACAACCGCTGGAAATCTCCGTGCTGCCATACAGCAACATGGAATTGACCGCGGCCAGGCATCAACAGGAGCTGGCTGCGCCTTCGTACACGTATCTGGATGTTGCCATGCGCCGTTATGGCGTAGGCGGGGATGATAGCTGGGGCGCGCCAGTACTGGAACCCTATCGGCTGCATGGCGAGGAACCATGCCGGTTTTCGTTTGTACTCGAACTTTTGTAGGCAACCTGTGCTTAAGGGAATGCGTGCGGACAGCACAACGGAAAGCGCAGGGATGCTGAAGCCTGCTTAGCGTCAGGATGCTGCGACATGCCGTTTCAACTTCCCCTGCGAACGCTGCCGCAATCATGTTTATCGCCGAAGGAAAAGCGTGGAACCGACGGCAAGTTATTTTGGATCGGCATGAACGCGTGTCGATCCTTTTCTGTATGCCGTACTGCCGTATATTGGGGACTTCTGGGAAGAAGCATGGATTCGCTTTCGGGAATGTACGCGATAAGGTAGAATATTTTGCGCACAATTGAAAATGGGAACCCAGAGCGTGTAAGCTGTTG
>LVAQ01000022.1 GCA_001604105.1 Clostridiales bacterium Firm_11 | reverse complement strand
CTTCGCTTTGCGTTCGTTTCTCTCTGTATCATTTTCAAGGTTCGGCGCTCATTAGCGAGCTTGACTATAATACCATCGTTCAGGGGGGTTGTCAACTGTTTTTTTCGTTTTTCCCTAACTATTTCGGGCAATGCGGCGCGTTTTCAATCGCTTCCTTTTATATAGATCATCATCATTCCTGTGCCGCTGGATAAAATTCCATAATATGGGTATTTCGGCTGTTTTATAGGTGATGCTTGACTTTTCAAGTCCATATGTGTATCCTTTCTTTTATGACGCGACCCGGCCGCGCCGGTTTGAACCGCAAGGAGGTGCCTGCCAATGCGCGCGCACACCACGCGCCGCTACTGGCTTTGCGGCATGGTGCTGGCCTTGCTCCAGTACGCGCTGCTGCTGCGCCTGAGCTACGTGCACTACGCTTTGCCCGATGATATCGAGCTGGCGCGGGCGCTGGCAGGCTACTGGGGCGGCGTGCCCGTCCCGTTTGCCGCAAACATCCACACGCTGCTGGCGTTTCCCCTGGCCTGGCTGTATGGCGCGATGCCTACGGTGCCATGGTTTGGGGTCGTTCAAGCACTCATGCTGCTGTTTGCCAGCACGCTGGCCACCAAAGCGCTCATGCAGCTAATGGCACGCTGCCACCGCCCGCCATGGCTGGGCATCCCGCTTTCCCTGCTGTTCTGGGGCGCTTTTCTCATGGAAGGCAGCACCACGGTCACCTACACCGTCACCGCGGCGATCCTCTCCAGCGCCGGAATTTTCCAGCTCTTTGCGGTGGATCTGTCCCTGCCGCAAGGTCGCGCGCGCGGGCTTGCGCTCTCGCTTGTGCCCCTGGTGCTGGGCTACCTGCTGCGGCAAGTGGCCGCCCTTCCCGCGGCGGCGATGTGGCTTACCTCGCTGCTTGCCCGCCTGTGCCTGCTCCCACCGGAAACGCGCAACGCCGCGCTGCGCCCCCTCGGCCGCTTCTGCCTGATGGCGGCGCTGTTGTTTGCGGGGCTCATGCTCCTGCGGGAGGCGGATATCACCCTGCAAAACCAGCGCGACTTCACCCGCTGGCAACGCGCGCGCATCCAACTGACCGATTATGACGATTCCGCCCGCCTCACCGCGGACGATCTGGCCACCGTCGGGTGGTCTCCGGCGGAGCTTGCCCTCTATCGCACCTGGTATTTCTGGGATGCGAACATGGACGCCGCCGCCCTGAACGCCTTACACCAGCGCCACGAAGCGCTTCCTACGGCGGATGCCGTGGATCCCCTCCGCCGTGTATGGCGCGCCTGGCTCCGGCTGGATGCAACCTCCGAAGCTTTTGCCCACTGGTGGCTGGCGGCGCTGCTGCTGGCCGCGCTGTGCTGGCTTGCCCTGTTGCCAACCCGCCTGCGGCGCACCATCGCGATGGCCGCGCCGCTGCTCATCCTGCTGGCCGCCGCCGCGTTGCTTGCCTATCTGGCGCTGGCGGGCCGCTTTCCGCGTAGGGCTGCCGCATCCGTGCTGTTTCCGGCCCTGGCGGCGCTGTATGCGCTGGCGTGTACGCTCATGCCGCGTGGCTGGCACGCCCGCAACCTTGCGCCCGCCGCCGCCGCGCTGCTGTGTGCCGCCGTGATGGGCAGCACCGCGTACACGGCATGGCGCTACTGTTTTAACCCGACGACCTATAACTTTACCACACCCACCGCGGCAGAAGTGCAGTACGCGGCCGCCCATCCGGCGCAACTGCTGTTTGTGGACAGCACGGTACCCCTTCCCACGGCGATGTTTGCCGCCGTCCCGCGCACTGCCAACCTGCTCCCGCTGCAAAGCTGGAACAGCCGCGCGCCCGGGATGCTTGCCACCCTGACCGCCTTCGGGCTGGACGGGCTGGATTTTTCCGTCACCGCCCTCCTGCGGGAGGATGTGCGGCTGATCAGCGCGGAACCTGCCGCGCAAAGCGAGCTGCTCGCCTACCTTTCGGAACGCGCCGGTACGCCCGTAGCCGCCTCGCTGGATGCGCGTGCCGGAAGCCTGTACGTGTGGCGGCTGCACACGGCGCCATCCGCATCCGCCCCATGAACCCGCCTGCCCGCGCAGCGTAATCGCAGCGCCGCTGCCTTTGTAAAGCGCCGCCGCTTGGGGCGAACATCGCCTCACTGGCAAGCCGCCGCTTACGGGGCTTTAACCGTTTCCATCAACCGCATACCGCATCGGCGGCCAACGCGCGGTTGCTTCCTCGCTTCCCAACGCTCATCAAAAGGAGGTCTACGCCATGCAACGCAACGCCCGTACCATACGCGCCATCGCCCCCTGGCTGGTTGGCATGCTCACGGCTTCGCTGTTTTTTGCGCTGCTGTATGCCTATTCCTCCTTTCAGTATATTGGCAGTGACGATGCGCCCATCCTGCGCTCCTTCATGGGGTATGAGGGGGGCGAGCCCGCCAATTTCCACCTGTACATCCACACGGCGCTGGCGTGGACGCTGTACGCGCTGGCAAGGCTGATGCCGGGGGTGGCGTGGTTCTCCATCGTGCAGCTCTTTCTGCTTTGGTTTGCGCAGGTCGTGATGATCAAGAGCCTTGCGCAGCTCACCAGCCGCCGCGGGCTTTCCCTGTGGGCAGGCGCGCTGCTGGGGATTCTTTTCCTGGCGGGGTATGCGGTGTATATCACCTGCCGCATCAGTTACACCACCACCTCCGCGCTGCTGGGCGCCGCCGCGGTGGCGCAGCTTGCCAGTGTGGATATGACGCAAACACGACGAGGAAAGATCCTCCGTCCGCTGCTCGGCAGCGCGGTGCTGCTGCTCCAGTGCTACTTCCTGCGGCAGGTATCGGTACTCCCGCCGCTGTGCTTTTGGGTGCTCATGCTGCTCACCAAGGTGTTCATCGCGTTTGGCAAGGGCAAGCTGCCGCTGCGGCAGGCAAAGCCGGTGCTGATCGGCGTGCTTGTGACCGCGCTGGCATTCGGGGGGTTAGCGGCGCTGCGGGAGGCGGATATCGCCCTCACCGGCACACGGCCGCTGCTGGCCTGGCAGCAGGAGCGCATCCAGCTGCTGGATTATTCCGATTTTGACCACACCACCACCCCCGAGACCCTACAGGCGATCGGGTGGAGTGACAACGAATTCACGCTATTTACCTATTGGTATTTTATGGATGACAACATGTCGCTGGAAGCGCTGCAAACCCTGAACGCGCAACAAGCGGCGGATGACGCGCACCTGACCATCGGCGACAAGCTGCTGGCCATGCTGACCACCGTGCGTAACAGCCTGCGCGCTAATCCTGCCATCACGCAGGGCATCTATGCCGCGCTGGCACTGGCGCTGGCCGCACTGTTCGCCGCCGCCTGCCGCAGGGAATCAAGCCGCTGGGCATACCTTGGCACTGTGCTGGCCGCCTTGGGCGGCGCATTGCTGCTTGGCTACCTGGGCTATTCCGGCCGGTTGCCCATGCGTGCGGCCGCCAGTGTGCTGTTCCCCTTTGCGGCCTTCGCGGCAAGCGCGTTGGCGGGCGCGCTGTCGGGTACGCCGCCCATTCGCATCGCACGCGCAGGCGCGCACATCCCCGCCGCCGCGCCGGAGCCAACCGCCCAAACGGCAACCATAGCCGCGCCCCTACCGTGCGACGCGCCTGCGCAGGTCGCGTCCTCCGCGCCGGAGCCTCCGGTCAAGCCAACGCCGCAGCCGCGTATCCTGCGTCCCCTGTGGGCGATTCCGCTGATCCTCGCGCTTTGCGCAAGCCTGTGGTTTGCCATGCAGGCCGCGCAGATCATGGCCGCGGCCATCACGCCGCCCGCGGATGAAGAAGAAATGGATTATTCCAGCGTCAACATGGCGGATTTGGACGCCTATGCGCTGGAAAACCCCGATATCCTGTTTATCCATGACCTGTCTCAACTGGGGGATACCCGGCTGTTTCCGCATACACCGGCGGATTTGGCGGGGAATGTGCTGTTCTGGGGCGGGTACACCGTACGCACGCCAAGCTGGTATCGTACGCTGGAAAAATATGGTCTGTCGGAATTAAACGGTTCGATCTTCCTTCGGGAGAACGTCTTGCTGGCCAGCACCGATCCGGAGCCATGGCCCAGCCTGATGGCCTACATCGCCGAAAGTACGGATCAACCGCTGGAATGGGCGTACGAAACGTCCATCGGTTACGTTAATATTTTTCGCATTTACACATACTAGGGAGCCGCATGGTACGCAAGACCCGCCGCAGATTGGGCTAAACCCCAAGCCGAGCGGGCCAGGCCGCCTTGCGAACGCAGGGAGGCAAACGGCCGCGCGGCTCCTTCTGCCTGCACAAGCAGGATTTTGGAGGATATACAATTGAAAATGCAAGCCATGATTCAAAAACGACTGCTCCCGTTTCTGCGTTCCTGTTTTGTCTGGGATAAAACCTTTACCCGCTGGGTGGCGATGGTCGCCATCCCGATGGTCATTCAGGAACTGGTAGGCGCTTCCCTGCACATTATTGACAGCCTGATGGTTTCCGGCCTTGGGGACGCCGCCTACGCCGCCGTTACCCAGGCCAATCGGTACACATTCCTCTTTCAACTGTTCAGCTTTGGCACAGTTTCCGGCGGCGCCATTTTCATGAGCCAGTACTGGGGCGCGGGGGATGTGCGCGGCATGCGCAAATCCATGGGGCTATCCCTTGCAACGGTGGTGGGCATTGCGGCCTTGTTTACGCTGCCCGCGCTGCTGGTTCCTGCTGTGCCCATTTCCTTCTTCCTGCCGGAGGGCGCCAGCCGCGACATCGCCACTACCTACCTGCGCACCGTGGCGCCCAGCTACCTGCTCATGGCCATCAACATGGTGTACGCCACCTGCATCAAAGCGGGCGAGAAAACCTACATCCCGCTGATCTCCGGCGTTGCGAGCATCGCGACCAACACCCTGCTTAACTATACGCTCATCTACGGGCACTTCGGCTTCGCGCCCATGGGCGTGTACGGCGCGGCAATCGCCACCAACATTTCCGCGGCGCTCCAGCTTGTCATCACCCTCGCCTTTGCCTACGGAAAAAAACTGCCTGCGGGCGCGTCCCTCAAGCAGCTTTTCAAGTGGGATCAGGCTTTTGTGCGCCAGTTTCTCAAAACCGCCATGCCCGTTGTATTCAATGAAGGGCTGTGGGCGCTGGGCGTAACCATGTACGGCATTTACTATGGCAGCATGAGCGATGTCGCCGTCGCCGCCACGGGCATCTGCTCCAACATCGACAGCCTGGTATGGGTGCTCATCTTCAGCATGATGCACGCCACCGCCATTATCATCGGCAAAACGCTGGGCGCCGGGAAAAAGGAAGAAGCCTACCTGTACGGCAAACGGCTCATCGCGGGCGCGATGGCCGCGGGCGTGGTGCTGGGCGTGGTGATGATCCTGCTGCGCGCGCCCATCCTGGCGCTGTACGGCGGGCTGTCCCGCGAAGTCATCGAGAAAGCGAACGTGATTCTGCTCTTTGGCTCCATTACCATGTGGTTTCGCGCGTTCAACTGCATTAACGTTGTGGGCATTCTGCGCAGCGGCGGGGATACGGTGTTCAGCCTGGTGCTGGACGTGGGCAGCATGTGGCTGGTCGGCGTGCCGCTGTGCGCCATTGCTACCTACGTGCTCAAACTCCCGGTCGAGTATGTTTACCTGTGTACTTTCAGCGAAGAAATCGTTAAAATGGTCATCGGCATCCCGCACTTTACGGGACGCAGCTGGATACGCAACCTGACATTGAAAGAGGGGGAACCTGCCCTTGAAACCCATTGATCTGGTCATCAAAATCGGCAGCATGGCGCTCATCCAGAAGGATGACGGCACGCTGGACTTCAACGTGTTCCAGCGCCTGGGGGATGATCTGCGCCCCGGGATGGCGCTGGTCACCAGCGGCGCCACCGAGATTGGGCGCCTGGATTTCATCCGCCGTACGGGCACGGAGCTGAACGGCGAGCCCGAGCAGGATAAAACCGATTACGCCGCGCAGGGGCAGATTATCCTCATGGATACCTACCGCCGCTTTGTACGGCCGGAGTACGGCATCCGACAGGTGCTGGTGGAGCATACGCATTTTAACGATCCCCAAAAGCGCGAGCACATCCTCAGGCTGTTCATGCGGGCGGCGGAGCAGGGGTGCATCCCCATCATCAACTATAACGATCCCGTGAGCGATGAAGAAAACCGCAAGCTGGAGCTGGCCAGCCGCCGCCTGAGCGGCCCTGTGGTCGAATGTGTGGATAACGATGAAACCGCCGCGGTCATCGCCTCGCTCGTGGGCGCGCGCACGCTCATTCTGCTCACCACCACCGAGGGCATCTATCTGAACCTCAGCGACCCCGCCACGTTGGTACGCGATGTAGCCGCGGCGGATATCGCCGCCCTGCGCGTCAAGGTGGAAGCGCTCAAAACCCACTGCGAAGGCGCCAGCCGCACAGGCGCCAACGGCGCGCGCGCCAAGCTGGATTATGCCCTGCGCGCCGCCGAAAACGGCAGCCATGTGATCATCGGCCATGCGCGCCACCACATTCAATCGCTGCTGGATGGCAGCGTTCCCTGTACGCACATCGGGGTAGAAGCGTAAAACAACGCTTGACGGCCGTCCCCCGTTGGATGTATGCTACCCTCGCATCCCACGCTCACCCCCCTGCCGGGGCAGGGCGTGCAGCACATGGCCAGGCCGGTCACAGGGCAATGTTGCCCCGTGCGCGGCTTGGCCTGATTCTACCCCCGCGCGCAAAACGCGGGGCATGATTTTGGAGGGATCTGGTTTGACCTTACTGCAAGCATCGGTTACGCTGGCGGTCATCTGCGGTCTGGGGCTGTTTTACTACCTGATGGACATGACCCGCCAAAGCCCGCGGCGCGTGCAAATTCAGGGCAAGGCGTTCACCATGCCGGATATGCGCTTTCACTACACGCCAGCCGCGCTGTACGCCGCGCTGGATGCGATGGGCGCGGAAAACCGCCCGCGCATGAAACGCTACTGGCTGCTGGATTTTGGCTTCATCCTCTGCTTGCTGGGCGTGATGCTCTCCATTGACTTGAACGTGGATGGCCCCGCGACCACGCTGTATCTGGTCATGGGCGGTATCGCCATCGCGCGCGCCGTGCTGGACGCGCTGGAAAACATCCTGCTGTTGCGCCTCTACCGCGCCTATCCCGTGAAGCGCAACCGGCTTGCCGCCTTCGCGGGGTATGTAACGTCTCTTAAGTTCCTGTGCCTGTACGCGTGGGTGGCGCTGCTGTTCATCAAGCTGTTCACGCGCGCATTCGGCATCACCGGGTAAGGATGGCGCAGGCTATCCATACCCCTGACCTCACCGCACAAAAAATGACCGCGGCCTTCCCACCCCTTCCTGGGCGCGGGATGCGCCGCGGTCTTTCTAACGTTGCTGGTTTATTGCGTGGCTGCGTGTACCTGCCTTCATGGGCGCTGGAAATGTTACGGTCTTTCAAACGTTGCTGGTTTATTGCGTGGCTGTGTTTGCCTGCCTTCATGGGCGTGAGTAAAGCCGTGGTCTTTCTAACGTTGCTGGCATATTGCGTGGCTGCGTGTGCCTGCCTTCATGGGCTCTGGAAATGTTACGGTCGTTCTAACAACGTTGCTGGCATATTGCGTGGCTGCGTGTACCTGCCTTCATGGGCGTGAGTAAAGCCGTGGTCTTTCTAACGTTGTTGGTATAGTGCGTGGCTGTGTTTGCCTGCCTTCATGGGCGCGGGTTAAGCTTCGATTTCTCAATCGTTGCTGGCATATCGCGTGGCTGCGTTTGCCTGCCTGCAGGGTTCACCTTGCGCCATAGCCGCTGTGGGCGAATACTTCCGCATGATGGCAATGCTGCGCGGTCATGCATCCGTTACAGGCGGCGCGGGAACAGGGTCGCGAGCCGATGGATCCGCCGCAGCATCCCTTGCCGCGCCGCGTACCGCCTCAAAGCGCAAACCCGCTTGCCGTAACCCTTGCATCGCCGCGTCGTGCGCCTGCCGCACATCCGCAGCGCCATGGGGTGTCGGCGGGGTTTGCTCCGCCGCGCCCTTGTGCGCTTTGCTGCGAAAACGCTTGCTGTAACGCTCTTCTTCACTGAATACACAGCCGCAGTATTTTTGCATGTACAGCCCCAGGGCGCGCGCCTGCGCCTGCCCTTCGCGGAACACCGGGCGAAAATCACGGTACCAGAACGCGACCCCAAATTCCATGGCGGCCTGCTCGGCGGCAGCCACCAGCAGTTCATGGTTTTGGTAAGGGCTGATGAGCAGTGTGCTGGTAAAGTGCGTAAAGCCGTGCGCCGCGGCGTAACGCGCGGTTTCCCGCAGGCGCGCGGCATAGCAGGTCAGGCAGCGGGCGGCAATATCATCCGCCACGGCGCAAACAAAGGGGCGCAGTCCGTATTCATCCTGCATTTCCAGCGCGAGGTGGATTTGACTGGCGTACGCAACCAGCGTATCCCGCCGCGCGCGGTACTCGGTCAAAGGGTGGATGTTCGGGTTATACCAAAATCCCGTAGGCTCAATCCCCTCGGCTCGCAGGCTTGCGATGCAGGCGATGGAACACGGGGCGCAGCAAATGTGCAAAAGCAGTTTCATCGGGTTCGCCTCCCGCCCTATTGTAACACATCACGCTGCGGCGCGGTACCCGTGTTTCCATTTTGCGCGCGCTGTGCTATACTGGCCGTGATAAAAGGAGATGAGCCCATGACCCGTTTTGCCCGCGTCCTGTGCCTGCTTTTGGCCGTATGTTTTGCCCTGCCTGCGGGCAGCGCGCTTGCGGCGGATGATACCGCCGCCCTGTTTGAAGCCGCCGCCGCGTCGCTCCAAAGCCCGATGGCGCAGGCGCTGGAAACCGGCGCGTATACCCTGCGCCTGCACGAGACGGCGTATGTGCCCACCGTCGCGCCGGCAATCACCCCCTTTGACGAGCTGCCCGCCGCTTTGCCGCCCGTGCGCGGCACGTTTGAAACCAGCGACGCCGCCGTGGTAACCGTGGATGATGCGGGGCGCATGTATGCGCAGGGCGAGGGGCAAGCCACCGTAACGCACCATGCGCCGGCGGGCGATACCGCCTTTGCCATCACCGTCGCGGCCGATGCGATGCCCGAAGCCATTAAGGCATTCGTATACGTGGCGCGGCGGGAGTTTTACACCGTGCAGCGCGCGCGGCTGCCCAAGTACAACAAGTATGCCAAGTGGTACTACGGCAAGAAAAAGGAAGTCGGCTGGTGCTCGGTATTCACCATCTGGTGCGCCAATGCCAGCGGCACAGAGCCGCTCAAGGAAGCCCCTTTGACAGCCGTGCCCGCCAGCGGGCTGCTGCTCTTTCGGGAAGGGCAGGTAGGCAACCAGTATGACGGGTTTCAAAAGTTTGCGCGCTTTTTAGGCGTACCCAAGGCGGGGTATCTGGTCATCTATGGGGATTTGAGCAACGGCTACCGCACAACGCACATCGGCATTGTGGTAGAAGCGGCGCCTGTGGGCGGCGGCGTGTATCAGGTAACCACGGTGGAAGGTAACATGAGCAACTCCGTCAAAAGCTACACCTTCCGCTATGACAGCAACCTTGCCAACCACACCGTAGGCGTGGAAAAAGGCAGGAAGCTCCAATCCAACATGAGCGAAGTGCCGCAGGCCGAGCAAAGCGACCCCCTCACGCAGTACAAACTGCATACCGATCACTGGTGCGTGTTCGGCTTTGGCGCAAGCTGGGAATAGACTGGCGTTTTCTGAAAAACGCAGGTGCGCGCGGCGCGCTGGCAGCCGCGCGCGGGTGGTTTCATGGGCGTATTCAGGCGGGATAGCCCAACCCCCGCGCAAATAGTGTTTGACAACCCCTCCCAGCCGTGTTATACTCCCTTTTGTAAGTAGAGGCTACCCGCTTCTCACCGCGCAAACCTATTGCGCTGGTCGCGGCACGTAAGTCCGCGTGTAGGTGCTTTTTCAAGCGGCGGGTAGTATGCCCGGCGTTTTTTCTTTTGCCCGCGCTGCGCGTAAAAGAGCGCCAAAACCAAACGGAGGTGTATGGATATCAACAACGAGCCGAAGATCAACGAAGAGATTAACGATCGCGAAGTGCGGCTGATCGGCCGGGAAGGCGAACAGTTGGGCGTGATGAGCACCCAACAGGCGCTGGCAAAGGCCGAAGAAGCGGGGCTTGATCTGGTGAAGATCGTCCCCAACGCGCAGCCGCCCGTATGCAAACTGATGGACTATGACAAGCATCGCTTTGAACAGGCCAAAAGGGAGCGCGAGCTGCGCAAGAATCAGCGCATCGTGGAGCTGAAAGAGGTGCAGCTTTCCGCCACCATCGAAGAAAACGACGTTCAAACCAAGCTTAAGAACGCGTTGAAATTCCTGGAAGATGGCGACAAGGTCAAAGTAAGCATCCGCTTCCGCGGTCGCCAAATCGCGCATACGAATATCGGCATGAAAATTATGCTGGATTTTGCCAAGCGCATCGAGGAATTCGGCAATGTGGAGCGCCGCCCCTTGCTGGAAGGCCGCCACATGATCATGATCATCGCCCCCAAGGCGGAAAAAAAGAGCTTTGCGGAAAAGTCACTGGAACGCAAGGCGCAGGCGCAGGCGGAAACCGAGGAGCAAAAGGCCACTGAAACCACGGCCGCCGCACCCAAAGAACCGCCTAAAAAGAAGGTCAAGCGCGAAAGCGAGAATATGATCTGACCCCAAAGGATCCTCCGGCCGCGGCGTTTTTGCCCCGCGTTTGCCAGGCTCCTTTCGCGCCCGGGCGTACGCGCCTGGGCACAGCACTCATATGGAGAGGAGGACTACCCCCATGCCTAAGCAAAAGACCCACCGCGGTGCCGCCAAACGTTTCTCCTTCACCAAGAACGGCAAAGTGAAGCATAAGCAGATGAACGCAAACCATCAGGTGCATCTCAAGAGCACCAAACGCACCCGTCACCTGCGCGCGGACGGCATTGTGGATAACGGCGCCGAGGCCCGTACCATCCGCAAGCTTCTCCCCTACAAATAAGACTTCGCTGATTTTTCAAGGAGGAAAGAAACATGGCACGCATTAAAGGAGCCGTGAACGCTCATAAGAAGCGCCGCAAGGTGCTCAAGCTGGCCAAAGGCTATTTTGGCGCAAAATCCCGTCAGTACCGTGCTGCCAACGAGCAGGTGGCTCGCAGCCTGCGGTATGCCTATGAAGGCCGCAAGCTTCGCAAGCGCGATTTCCGTCGCCTGTGGATCACCCGTATCAACGCCGCCGCCAGGCTCAGCGATATGAGCTACTCGGTGCTGATGAACGGGCTGAAGAAGCACAACATCAACATCAACCGTAAAATGCTGGCGGATATCGCCGTGAACGACCCAGAGGCGTTCAAGCAGATCGTCCAAAGCGCCAAGTGATGCCAGTACATACGGGCGTCAGCGCAAAGTAAACCGGAGCATGGAAACATGAGCTCCGGTTTTTTTATGGGCATGGGCAGGAATTATTTTCTATCTTAACCAAATTTCGCTTGCCAAAACAATCGGCGCGGTTGTACAATGAGCACAGCAGCAGGCGGGTTCCACAAAGGGTGCCGCCCCATAAACGAGGCGAGCAGCCAGCGCGACTTGGCGGCCGGCAGCCCGCATTCGGCGCGGCCGCGCAGGTAGGCGTGGTGTGGGTATCCCGCGGCGAACCAACCCGTGTCCCGTTTTGCAAACACAACCGACCCAATAGAGAGGGATAAACCCATGAAAAAAGCATACGTCCGGTTGCTGATCGTTCTGATGCTGTGCACGGTTATGCCCTGGTTTGCCGTTGCGCAAAGCGAAACAGCGGCGCAAACGCCGCTGACCCCCGTAGAACAGTTGGTGGATGCCCAAGGAAACGTAGTCTTTACCGACGCGCTGGTAGAAGAAGCCATCCGCACCATGCTTGGCCAGCCGGATGAGCCCATCACCAAGAAGCAGCTTGGCAGGCTGGGCGAACGCGGCGAACAGCTGGTGCTGGCCGCGGAAGACCTCACCGTGGCGGATCTATCGGTGCTGCAACTGTGCAGCAAGCTGCAAAGCCTGTTTCTGGATCGCGTGATGCCCGCGGATTTGCGCGTGGTAAGCACACTCCCGCGGCTGGCGTTCTTCATGGCGCGGGATATCCCCATTGAAAATCTGCAATTTCTCACGGGGATGAAGAGCCTTACGGATGTGTGGATTGGCGGCTGCCCCTGTGAGGATATCTCCGCCGTAACCGCTATGCCCAGCCTGATCAACTTCAGCATCGATATCTACATTGATGATATTTCGCCCCTCTACGCCTGCAAGAAACTGGTCGCGCTGGCGCTGTGCGAGCTGACCGACGCGCAGGTGAACACGCTGCTGGATAAGCTCGGCCATCAGCTCACGGGCTTCGGGCTTAACGCATGCACCATCACGGATGAAACGCTGGTGCGCATATCCGGCATGAAGCTGCTGGGCATCATGCTGGACAATACGCCCGTGACTTCGCTTGCGCCCCTGTGGAACATCAAAACCCTGCAAAGCATCGAGCTTCTCAAAATGCCGATTGATTCGCTGGCGGGCATTGAGAACCTGAAGAAGCTCAAATGGGTAACCCTGCTTGACCTGACGGGCGTAACGGATTGCAGCCCGCTATACCAGCTGGCAGGCGTCGTCACCCTGTCCCTCAGCGGGATGGACGCGCCCGCCCTGGAGGGTATCCAGAACATGGCAGGCCTGAAAGAACTAACGCTGGAAATGCTCTATGGTGATATGGACATCACCCCGGTGTTCGCCCTGAAAAAGCTTGAAACGCTCACACTGAATGATGTAGCCTTGACCACCCTTGCGGGAATCGAAGCGATGGCCTCCCTGACTGAGCTTTCCCTGTACCAGATCGAGGGAATCGAAGACTATTCGCCCCTGACAGGGCTTACCAAGCTTAAAGTGCTGCACACGGATATCCCCGAATACATGCCCGAAGGGCTGCCGCTAAGCTGACATGTGTAGCGGTGCGTGAAACCACGCCATGGCATGGATTGTGTGCTTTGCGCGGCGGGCACGCCAGCAAGCGCCGCAAGCCATGCCGCGGCATGGTTTCGCAAAATGAAAGCACAATCAACGTCGGGTTTCTTGGGTATGGAAAGCTGGTATAGACCTACCTCCTATGCCCCCGACCAAGCAAAGCCTATGCACATCGCCGATGCACAGGCAAGCGTGTTTGCTATGCGTAAACGCACCAGCACAACGCAGATTCTCTTTTCTCAAATAGCGCCAAATCTCATTTACTATCGCAAGCGAAGGGCGTTACAGCTCCACGCGCGGTTAAAACCCGCACAGGCAAGCGTGTTTGCGATACGCAATTTACCTTGGTATGGTGCCGATTCTCTTTTCACAGATTTCGCCGAACTTCATTGCCCATTGCAAGCGAAGGGCGTTACAGCTCCACGCGCGGTTAAACCCGCACAGGCAAGCGTGTTTGCGATACGCAATTTACCTTGGTATGGTGCCGATTCTCTTTTCACAGGCAGCATCAAACCTCATTACCTATCGCAAACAAAGGGCGTTTCAACTCCACGCGCGGTTAAAACCCGCACAGGCAAGCGTGTTTGCTGTATGCAAACGCACCAGCATAACGCCGATTCTCTTTTCACAGGCAGCGTCAAACCTCATTACCTATCGCAAGCAAAGGGCGTTTCAGCGTTACACGCGTTCAAAAACCCGCACAGGCAAGCGTGTTTGCGACACGCAATTTACCTTGGTATGGTGCCGATTCTATTTCGCATTGATAGCCGAACCTCTTTGCCCATTGCAAGCAAAGGGCGTTACAGCTCCACGCGCGGTAAAAACCCGCACAGGCAAGCGTGTTTGCTGTACGTAAACGCATCGGCATAACGCCGATTCTCTTTTCTCAAGTAGCGTCGAACTTCTTTGCCCATTGAAGCAAAGCATTTGACCCCGCCGTCCTTCAATAATCGAACAGCGGCATGCCACATAAAATCAAGCATTCATCACCGCGAAGGCACGCGGCCATCGCCTGCGCCCGTCAGCTCTTCATACAGCCCCACATACATGGCAAACTGCCCTCGCTTTTCAAATGCCTGGGCACGGCTTCGGCAGGCTTTGGGGGATTTGGGCGCATCGCACAGGCGCGCGCACGCCGCGGCGGCGGCGGCAATGTCCCCTTCGGGGACGATGGCGCCAACGGCGGGGGTCACAATCTCCGGCAGGGCGGTAGCGGCATAGCAGATCACCTGCGTGCCGCAGGCCAGGGCTTCCAGCAGCGTCATGCCCTGGGTTTCTTCATGGCTCAGGCTCAGGCAAACATCGGCCGCGGTATACAGCGCGCGCAGTTCGCGCAGGCTTTGCGTGCGCGGGATGCCCAGCATGGTCGCGGGCAGGTTGCCGCACTGCGCGGGCGTAAGCCCAAGCACAACAATCATCATATCCTCCCGCAGCTGCGCGGAAAGGGCGATCAAATCGGCAAGCCCCTTGCGCGGCTCCCACGTGCTGGCCACGCTGAGCAGCATCTTTTTGCCGGATAGCTCGTGCAGGCCGTAGCGCTTGATAACATCCCGCAGAAGCTCCGGCTCATCGCCCGGGCGGAAGGCATCCAAATCCACCCCGCTGGGAATCACCCGCAGGGGGCGCTTGCCAAGGAAGGAACGCTTTACCTCGCCCCCCAGCCACAGGGAGGGAGTCACCAGCGTTACCTTGGGCATGGCGGCAATGGCCTTGCGTTTCTCCAGCCAGTTACGGCGGGTTTGATCCACAAACAGGCTTTGGGGGTAGGCGCTCAGGTGCGGGCATTTGCCGCAGCCTTCGCGCCAGCGGTCACAGCGGTTCATGGTGTAATAGGCGCAGTGGCCGGTATAAGCCCAGCAATCGTGCAGCGTCCACACCACGGGCACACCCGCTTTGGCAAGCCAGTTACACAGCGTGCGGATGTCCACATAATACCCGTGCAGGTTGTGCAGGTGCACCACATCGGGCTTGTACAGGGCAAGCTGGCGCGTAAGGCGGCGTGTGGCGGCGCGGCTCAAAAACCCCGCGCGATCCAAAAGGCGCGCGCCAAGCGCATGCAACAGCATATCCGCGCGGTTGCCAATGCGGTAGCTAGGCACACCCTGCGGCGGGTAGCCGCGCGAGTAGCACAAAAGCCCCGTGTGCCCCAGCTCGCGCAGTACGGCAAGGGTATCCACGGCAATGCGCCCTGTGCTCAGGCCGCTGGTAACGTTGATGTGCGCCACGCGCATGGGCATTCCCTCCCGCCGTTTTCCATGATCAATCCGTTATACGGATATCCCCTCAGGGGAGATAGCCCCTGCCCGCTGGACGCGTCGCGGGCACGGGAACAAACCGCCAGGTGCAAAGCGTATGCCTGCGCGGCAATCGCGGCACGCGCCGCAGGCTGGCGCTCCGGCATACGAAGGCATTCCGGCATACGAATGGGTAAAGGGACGGCTCGTTTGCAGCGAGCCGTCCCTTTATTTTGCGGTATCATAGGGGGGATGTCAATAGTTATCGGCCTTGATTTCAAAGTACGCCTTGGGGTGCTTGCACACGGGGCACAGCTCCGGCGCCTTTTTGCCTACCACAACATGCCCGCAGTTGGAGCAAATCCAAACCATATCGCCGTCACGGCTGAACACCAGCTCATCTTTGATGTTGCCCAGCAGCTGGCGGTAGCGCTCCTCATGGGATTTTTCGATTTTGGCCACCCGGCTAAAAAGCTCGGCAATGGTGTCAAACCCTTCTGCCTTGGCTTCTTCCGCCATACGGGCGTACATATCGGTCCACTCGTAATTTTCGCCCTGGGCGGCGTCCAGCAGGTTTTCCTGCGTGCCGGGCACTTCGCCGCCGTGCAGCAGTTTGAACCAAATTTTGGCGTGTTCTCTTTCATTGTTGGCGGTTTCTTCAAATAAATTGGCGATTTGGACAAAACCATCCTTGCGCGCCTTGGAAGCATAGTAGGTGTACTTATTGCGCGCCATGCTTTCTCCGGCAAACGCGGTTTGCAGGTTTGCTTCCGTCTTGGTGCCTTTGAGCTCTTTCATTGTTTTTCCTCCTTCATGCATGCGTCCATCCCGCCGCCGCGCATCCAAAGGGACGCTGGGCGCAAGCCTGCCTGCCTTGAGGTTACAGGCGGACGGATCGTTAATCAGTCCTATTTAGTATATCACAAACCGGATGGATGAAACCAGCTTTACACAATTTTTCAATGGATTCGCCCCCCGCAAGGGGCATGACCGGGCGCCTTCCGGCGGCGCGAGCCGCTGGATGCCCTACGCCGCGCGCGTAAGCCCGTGCGCCCATCGCCCCATGCTTGCCGCGCGTGCTGCCTGCTCCGTTTATGTGAGGCCACGCCTCGGTTCCGGCACGCGCCACCAAACAACTTACGAAAATTTTCGCTCACTTGTATTGCTTTTTCACAGGATTTGTGCCATGATAGCCCTGCCGTAAAAACCCGATCCACGCGCAAGCGCGCCTTTGGCGTGTGTTTTGGTGTGGAAAAAAGGAGTTGCCATGCAACAGGACGAGCGTTTTGAGTACCTATCGCTGCTTGCCGAGCAATACCCCACCGTACAGGCATTGTGCACCGAGATCATCAACCTGCGCGCCATCCTCAACCTGCCCAAGGGCACGGAGCATTTCATCAGCGATGTGCACGGCGAGTATGAAGCCTTTTTGCATATCCTCAACAACTGCTCCGGCGTCATCCGGGAGAAAGCGCAAACCCTTTTGGGGCAGGAAATCAACCGCGCGGAGATGAACGATCTGCTGACCTTAATCTATTACCCCGAAGAAAAACTCAAGCGCATGCACAGCCGCGCCGCAATCCCGGATGATTGGTACGCGCGACGCGTACACCAGTTGATACGCCTCAACCGCCACCTTTCCTCCAAATACACCCGCTCCAAAGTGCGCAAGGCCATGCCCCCCGCCTACGCCTATATTCTGGATGAGCTGTTGCACGCCCAGCCCGATGAGGATAACAACCAATGGACATACCACCAGAAAATCCTGGATACGCTGATCCAAATCGGCGGCGGGGATGAGTTCATCCGTTCCCTGTGCGCGCTCACCAAGCGCCTGGCGGTAGACCGCCTGCACATCGTAGGCGATATCTTTGACCGCGGCCCCCGTGCCGATAGCATTATGGATCTGCTGATTGCGCACCACGCGGTGGATGTGGTATGGGGCAACCATGATGTGCTTTGGATGGGCGCGGCCTGCGGCAACGATGCCTGCATCGCCGCTGTGGTGCGCGGCTGCCTTGCCTACGGCAACATGGAAATTCTGGAGAAAGGCTACGGCATCAGCCTGCGCGCGCTAAGCCTTTTCGCGCAGCGCCATTACCCCATGCTCCCGCTGGAAGCGGCGCAGTCCCACGCCATGGCGGTGCTGCTTTTCAAGCTGGAAGGGCAGCTGGCGGCGCGCCACCCGTCCTTTGGCATGGAAAACCGCAGGCTTTTGCATCGGGTGGCAGGCGGGCAGGCGACCGTCATCCTGCAAGGGGAAGCCTACACCGTGCATCCGCTTCCCCTGCCTACCGTAACCCCCCAAGACGCCTACGCGCTCACCGCGGAGGAAGATGCCCTGCTGGCTGGGTTTCGCGCCGCTTTTATGCAAAGCGAGCGGCTCCGGCAGCATATCGCCTTCCTATACCAAAACGGGAACCTGTACCGCGTGGAAAACGGCAACCTGCTGTGCCACGGCTGCGTGCCCATGACCCCGGATGGGGCGCTGGCAGCAGTGGTTTTCGAGGGAGAATCCTACGCGGGCCGCGCCATGATGGATCACCATGAAAGTCTGGCGCGCAAAGCCTTTTTTCAGCAGGAACCCTTTGCGGTGGATTTTATGTGGTACTTGGCCACCGGCGAACACTCGCCCATATGCGGCCGCCAATTGCGCGCCTTTGAGCGCCTGTTCTTAAAGGATGCGCACGGCTGGCCGGAGAAGCCCGATCCCTACTACCGGCATTGTGAAACGCAAACCGGCTGCGCAAAGGTGCTACGCGCGTTTGGCCTGAGCGAAACGCAAGGGCACATCATCAACGGGCACATGCCCGTGCTGGCCGCCAATGGAGAAAGCCCCGTCAAGGCCGGCGGCCGCGCCATCATCATCGATGGCGGGTTTTGCCGCCCCATGCAAAAGAAAACCGGCATCGCAGGCTATACCCTCATCAGCAATTCCCACGGCATGCGCATTGTCGCCCACCAGCCTTTCCCCTCCGTTGCCGCCGCCTTGGATGATAATGACGATATCCATTCCGATCTGCGGGCGGTTTTGCCCTATCCCAAGCGGATGATGGTCGGCGATACGGATAACGGCCGCAAGCTGCGCCGCCGCATCGATGTGCTGGAAGAGTTGCTCGCGCTCTACCGCTCCGGCTGGACGCCGCCCAAAAAGACATGATGCACCGCGCTCGCCCGTAGCATGGCAGGCGAAATGAAGGCGCAACCAAAGTACGATTTCCATAGGGTTGTTTTCATGGTAAATCGATGGTAACCATTAGCATCATCGCGCAATGAAGCGCTTTGTAAGCCCGCAACAATAATGCGCCACGTATGCGCAGCGTATTCTGTTATGGAATTCGGCTATTCTTTCCCTCTTATGGAATTTATTGCTACCAAAAGCATCATCGCATGATACAACGTGTTGTAAACTCGCAACGATAACGTGGCACGCATGCACATGGCATTCTATCGTATCATGCGATTCGATTTTCCATTATTTGTATTATTTGTTTACCATTAGCATCATCTATTGTACAGCGCCTTGCAATCTCAAACAATAATACGCCACGCAAGCGCAGCGTATTCTTTTATGCAATTCGGCTAGTTTATCCCTCTTATGGCATTTGTTGTTTACCATTAGCATCATCTTACAATGCAGCGCTTTGCAAGCACCCAACGATAACGCGCCATAGAAGCGCCGCTGTTTCATCGCGCCCTGCGCCGCGTCTGTCTGTGCGCGGCAGAGTACGGGCTTGCCTGCCCGTGCCGGAGCGGAAGGCAGCGTATGTACGGGGCATGTATGTTTATGCATGCGTCGCGTTTTCATCGCTCTCTGCTCTCTGGCGGCGGCAGGCTGCAAAGCCCGTATCCGCTTGCACACGCTTTGCGTGTCCCCGCGCAGGTGCCCCCATCGCGGCGCTTGGCAGCGCTCCCTTGCGCACACACAGTCCAACGCCGCCAGCGCTACGATACTGCGTGGCAGGCGCCCGCCCTGCCGCGCAGGTGCCAAGCCCCTACAACGCATAAAATACCTTGCCTGCCTTGCCTAGCGCAGATCGTTCTGTTATAATGACCATAGCATATGCGTCCAGCTTCTGTACGGAAGGAGTCACAGCCCCGCTTGCCCCGGCAGGCGGCGGCTGTATACAGCAGCCGTATGAAACTAAAACAATGGTCGATCCCCCTGGTTGCCACCGCAATCCTGCTGACACTCATCTGGCTTGCCGTGGCGGATCATTCCACACCCCTTGGTAGCACCGCGCAGAGGGAAAGCACACAATGGAATACGGGCTGGCGCGCTGAGGCCGCCGGCATTTTTACCCGTGAGTTGGATTTGCCCCTGCGGCTTGCGGCAGGCGAAACCGCGCTGACCAAGCAGCTGCCTGATCGCGTACACACAAACGCGTACGTATACATAAAAACCAATTACCAGATTGTAAGCGCCTCCATGGATGGGGCGCCTTTGTCCATCATCAACATCGCCGCGCAGGGTGACTCCCTCTACCGGTGTGATTTGCCCTGGTCGGCCATCCCGCTCACGCCGGACATGGCGGGCGGCACGCTCCGCCTTGCCTTCAGCGGCACCGGCAACAAGCCCTTTATCGAGATCTACCATGTGCACCTGGGTACGCAGGCACGCATCCAGCTGGAACTGACGCGCAACGCCCTCCCATCACTCATCCAAAGCCTGCTCATCAGCCTGTTTGCGGTGGCGCTGTTTGCCTTTGCCGCGCTGGAGGCGCGCCTCCACAAGCAGCGGCTGCAAAGCGAGTACCGTAACCTGCTGCTTTTCGTGCTCCTGTGCGGGATCTGGTTTTTTACCGATACGGATATCAGCGGCGTCAATTATCTGGGCAACAAGACCTTTTTGTTCATCAACCTCGCAAGCTGTATGCTCATGCCCTTTCCCTTCCTGCTGTTCTGCCGCATGCTGGGCAGGCGGTACCGCCTGATCAGTAATCTGGCTACGGGCATCATCGGTGTGCTGCTGGCGGCGCATTTCATCGCCTGGCTTATGGGCAACGCGCTGCTGTGGACGTCGGTATTTGTATACACAGGCGTTTGCGGGGCATTGTGTATGGCGTTGATAGCCGTCATGCTCCGGCACAAACCGCAAACCCTGCACGCGCAAAACTTCGGCGCGGGCATCGCGATCATCGCAACTACGGGGCTTATCACCGCCGTTCTGTATTACCTTTTGCCCATGGAGGATATCTTTGTGTTCTTCCGGGTCAGCACGCTGTTGTTCCTGATGCGCCTGACCCTGTATGTGCTGCGCGCCAATGTGGATATTGAGTTGCAAGCCAGCCGCCTTGAGGCGCTGCGCATCCGGGAGGAAGAATACCGCATCGCCGTGCAGCACAGCGATAAATACGTATTGCGCTATGATGTTCGCGAGCACGTATTGCTGCAGGGGGATCAGCCCTCCCCGCTGTTTGGCAATAGAAGGCTCATCCCCAATGTGCCGCAGTCTTTGGTCGCCGCCGGGATGGTGGCCGAAGAGAGCCTGGCGGATATCGGCGCCTTTTTCAGCGCCATCCAGCGGGGCAACAAATGCGGCAGCGTCACCGCCAGCCTGCGTAACCAAAACGGTGATTTCAACTGGTACCACGCGGATTATACCACCATCTTCGATGAAGACGGCAAGCCTTTGCAGGCAGTCATCTCCTGCTATGATATCACCGAGCAGCGCGAACGGGAGCTTGCCTTCCAAAAATGGAAGCAGAGCTATGCCGAAATGCCCGCCGATGGCATGAACTATTACGAATATGACCTCACGCGGGATGTATACATCAGCGAAGCGGGGCATATGCTGCCACCCCTGCCGCAGGAGGTGCGCGGCACGCTTACGCAGGCGGTGGATCATCTGGCGCTGTACCATGTGCTCTATGCGGATGATTCCATCTTTCGTACGTTCTTTGACCGCAAGCGCCTGCTGGAAATCTACGAGCACGGCCTGCGCAGTGACAGGACGGAGTTCCGGCGTGCCGATGCGCAGGGGCAGCCGTTTTGGACGCTGGCAAGCGTGCAGCTGATTGCCGATCCCTTCTCCCGCAGCGTGCGGTGCTTTCTGCTGCTCAAAGACATTGACGAGCAAAAACGCAATGAACTGCTGGTGCGCGCCCGCTCGCTCACCGATCCGCTTACGGGGCTGCTTAACCGCATCGCGTTTGAAGAGCAGCTCATGGAACTGGTCACCCAGCATGAGCCGGACAATATTCACGCGCTGCTGATCATCGATGTGGATGGCTTCAAGCGCGTGAATGATACCTATGGTCACCATTTCGGGGATCGCGTGCTCATCGATATCGCGGGCAGCCTGCGCGCCATGATGCGCAGTGATGATCTCATCGGCCGCATCGGCGGGGATGAATACATGGTATGCCTCAAGAATGTGCGGGAGGGCTCCGGCTTTCTGGAGCGGCGCTCTGCGTTCATCTGCCAGGCATTGTCCAAGCAGTTCGGCAACGATGTTGCCATCTCCGGCAGCATCGGGCTTTCGCTCTACCCCAAGGACGGGCGCACCTTTGACGAGCTTTACCTCAAAGCGGATAAGGCGCTGTACTACGCCAAGCACCATGGCAAAAACCGCTTTGTGTTCTACCATGATGAGCTGGTCAAGGGCGATGTCAACTCCCCCTCCGCGCAAAGTGTGTTAGCTGTGCCCCTCGATGCGGAAACCGTCCTCAACACCCAGCAGATTCCCCAGCGCACGCTGCTCATCGTGGATGATGTGGCGATGAACCGCGAAATGCTGGCCGAGCTTTTTAAGGACGAGTATCATCTGCTCCTGGCCGAAGGCGGGCATCAGTGCCTGGATCTGCTTTTGCGCAGTGAAACGGCCATCTCCGCCGTGCTGCTGGATCTTATCATGCCGGATATGGACGGCCTGACCGTGCTGGAACGCCTTCAAAGCGACGCTTACCTTTCGTCCATCCCCGTGATTGTCACCTCCGCGGCGGATGAAATGGAATACAGCCTCAAGGCTATTGAGCTGGGCGCGACGGATTTCGTCAGCAAGCCCATCGACGCGCACCTGGTCAAACTGCGCGTCAAAAACGCCGTGCACAAGCGGGAAATGGAAGAGCTGCGCGCCCAAAACCGCTTCCTCCTGCTGCAAAAGAGCGATGAAAGCCGCCATCAGGATGAGCTGCGCTACCTGGCCGAGCATGATTCCCTCACCAATCTGAACAACAAAACCACCTTCTACCGCAAAACACGCCTGATGCTGGATAAGTACCCGGATACGCAGTTTGTGATGGTCGCCTTTGACATCGAAAAATTTCGTGTCATCAACGATATTTTCGGTCACGCGGAGGGCGACAGGCTGCTGCAATACATTGCCCAGCGCATGCAGACGCTCTATGTGGGGCCTTCCACCTTCGCGCGGATCGACGCGGATAACTTTGCCCTGTGTACCCCCTATGACCGTACCGCCCTGCGGGAACGCCTTGCAGATAACGAGGCGGAGCTGAAAGCGTACGATCTTCCCTTTGATATCGTGCTGGTG
The DNA here is from genome assembly GCA_001604105.1 of Clostridiales bacterium Firm_11. GTDB lineage: Bacteria > Bacillota > Clostridia > Christensenellales > Aristaeellaceae > CAXXOK01. The sequence continues at coordinate 101,694 of LVAQ01000022.1, read as the reverse complement.
TACGGCCTGTACATCATCGATGATCTGTCCTTGGCCGTCAACATCATGCATGACCGCGCAGAAATGGCCAAACGCACCGTCAAGGGCAATTACGTCAAGCGTTATGCCTATTATGACGATGCCCTGCGCCTGGAACTGCTTTCGGAGCTGGATATCGTCAACAACATGAACAGCGCCCTGCTGCAGCAGCAGTTTGAAGTGTACCTGCAACCCAAATGCACCGTCGCCACAGGCGAAATCGTCGGGGCGGAAGCGCTGGTACGGTGGAATCACCCCACGCGCGGCCTGCTTGCCCCGGGCATGTTCGTGCCCATCTTTGAGAAAAACGGCTTCATCATGAAGCTGGATGCCTGGGTATGGGAAGAGGTTTGCAAGCTGCTGCGTAAATGGATGGATCAAAACAACGGCGAGCCGTTTATCCCCGTAAGCATGAACGTATCCCGCGTCAACATCTATAACCCCGCGTTGGTCAGCACGCTGCTCAATCTGGCGGAACGCTACGGCGTGCCCCACCGGATGATGGAGCTGGAAATCACCGAAAGCGCCTACACCGAAAGCGCGCGACAGCTGGCGGATATGGTGACCGATCTGCGCACCCGCGGCTTTATCGTAGAAATGGATGATTTTGGCTCCGCCTATTCCAGCTTGAATATGCTCAAGGAAATCGCCGTGGATTCGCTGAAGCTGGATATGCGCTTCCTCTTTGGCAACGATCCCGATGGGCGCGGCGGCACCATCCTAAGCAGCGTGGTACGCATGGCGCGCTACCTTTCCCTGCCCATTGTCGCCGAGGGCGTTGAAACCGCCGAGCAGGCGCGTTTCCTTCATACCATCGGCTGCGCGGTCGGGCAGGGGTACTACTTCTACCGCCCCATGCCCATCCCCGCGTTTGAAAAACTGCTGGCAACCCATCCGTTGATGCCCCTCACAGAGGTGCAGGACCTGTACCCCGAAGCAGCCATGCGGCGCGTATGGAGTATCGACGGGGACTTTAGCCTCATGCTGGCCACCATCCCCTGCGCCGCCAGCCTGTGTGAAATGAGCGGGGATAAAATCGAAATTCTCCGCATCAATGATGAGTACCTCGCCCTTACCCAGGACAGCATCGAGCGTGTATACACCGCGGGCACCGATGTGCGATCTCTGGCAACCCCCGCGGATTATCAGCATCTGCACGGGCTGTTTCGGCAAGCGCTGGAACAGCGCCGCACCGCCGAAGGGGTATACAACCGCCTGCGGGGGGATGGCACCCGCCAGCGCCTGCATGTCAAGGTCAACTACCTAAGCGGCGATGACGCACGCGCGCTGTTCTTCATCACTTATACCGCCGCCCCCGAGGAGGGGGCAACCCCATGAAACCGCGCGGTTTGTGGTCAGGCTTACTCTGCCTTTTCCTGTGCATGGCGCAGGTCATGCCCGCCGCGCCCGCATGGGCGCAGTCAACGGTGCAGCCGCAAACGGCAGAAAGCCCCGCCGCCACAGCGCACACGGGGTTCAGGCGGCATACAGCCGCCGCCATCAGCATTCCCCTGCGGGTAGGCTGGTATCCCATGGAAGGGTATATGGAAGAACCCGCCCCGGGCAAGCCGGATGGCTACCTGTATGCCTACCTGAAGGAGCTTGCCAAACAAACTGGCTTCCGTTATGAGTTTGTGTTTGGGGATGCGCAGGCGCTCAAAGAGCAGCTTGCGCGCGGCGAGATTGATCTGCTGGGCATGGCGCTTGCCACCGACGCGCAGGATGGCAGGATTTTGTTCAGCACGCTGACCATCGGCACACTGCAAAGCACCCTGTTCACACGCGAACAAGCTCCGCTAAAGGCGCATGACTATGCGACGCTGCAAGGGGCTTCCCTTGGGGTTGTGCGCGGCACGCAAACCCGCGCGGCGCTTCTTACCTTGGCGCAAAGCAAGGGCTTCACCCCTGTGATTACCGAAATGGAAAGCGCCGCGCAACTGCTGACCGCCGTACGGGAGGGCTCGCTGGACGCGGGCGCGATGGAAAGCTATACCGAGCAGCCGGAGTTACGCGCCCTTGCCTGCTTTGGCTCTCGCGGGTTCTATTTTGGGATAAACCCGCAGCAACCCGCCGTGGCGCGGCTGCTCAATGATGCCATGGCGGAGCTCCTTGTCTCCGATCGTCTGCTGAACGTAAAGCTTGCGGAAATGTACCTGAGCGGCGCCCCCCGTCAATACCCCCTCACGGAGGACGAACGCGCTTACCTTGCCGCCAAAGATAGCCTGACCATCGCCTATGGCGACCCGTGGGAGCCCTTGCTGCACACATTGCAAGCGACCCCCGCCGGCATTGCGGCAACCCTGCTGCTTGACCTGGCCAAAGAGCTGAATATAACCCTCACGTTTGAGCCGCTTTCCCTGAACACACAATACGATCTCATCGCTTATGTGCCCCGGGATGAGGCGTTGGCGGCGCAGGCGGGGCTTACGCTGAGCACCCCCTACATTACGCTGCCGCTGGCGCTGGTCACCAAGGATGGCAGCGCCGCAACCGTCGCCGCCGCGGATGAAGGGCTGCGCATCCCCGATGGCATCACCGGCGTACCCGAGACGCTGGTGTATTACCCCACCGCGCGTGACTGCCTGGATGCGGTTCTCCTTGACCAACAGCCTGCCGCGCTGCTCAATACCTATCAGGCGGATATGTTCCTGCAACAGCTGCGCTATGCGGGGCTCACGGCGCAAAGGCTTGGCGGGGAAGGCGTTCAAGTATGTTTTGCCATGCCGCAAACAGGGGACGCGCGGCTGCTGAGCATCCTCAACCGTTACATTGGGCAGCTATCCCACGCGGAAATCAATGATTATACCATCCTTGCGATGCTGGAAACCAGACCCATCAACCTGTCAACCTTGGTCGATCATATGCCCACCGATGTGGTTTTGGTAACCTTAACGGCGCTGCTGCTGCTGGCGGCGCTGGCAATCCTGACCATTCTCATCAGCTTGCGCGGCCGCAAAGCAAAGGCGCGCACGGCGGAAATAGCGGCATTTCTGGATTATGCGAATAAAATCAATACCGATGTGTGGGAAGTGGATATCCGCACCCTGGAACGCTGGCGCTACCGCATTGTGAAAGACGATATCATCCGTGAGTCGATGTCGCCTTTCTCCGAAGTTGTGGTTGAAAAGTACGTGCATCCTGAGGATGTGCCCGCCGCGCTGGCCATGTATCACAGCGTGCTTGCGGGTAATAACGATCCGCAGCGCCAAATGCGGCTGGATTGCCGCTTGAATTATGACGGCGTCTATCTATGGAACCGCATCATCTTTCAGCCCATGATCCCCACGCGGATTCATCCCGCCAGCGTGATGGTCTACATCATGGATGTGGATGACGCGGTACGCGCGGAAGAGCAGAAGAACGCACTGCTCAAAGAAGCCCTGACCGCCGCGGAAAACGCCAGTCGGGTCAAAAGCCGTTTCACCGCCTACATCAGCCATGAAATACGCTCCCCCCTCAACGCGATGCTTGGGTACCTTGCCATGGCTAAAGACAGCATCCATGAGCCGGAGCGCTTGCAGGACCTGTTTGTGAAAAGTGAATTCGCCGCCAACCACCTGTTGCAGTTGATCGGCGATGTGCTGGATATGGGCCGTATCGAAAGCGGCGGTTTCCGCCTGCTGCAGGAGCATTTCAGCGTCCCTGAACTCATGGAAACGCTCGCGGCCATCTACAACGCGCAGGCGAAGTACCGCGGCGTGCACTACACCGTCCAAACGGGCGAACTGCCCGCGCCCAACCTCCTCGGGGATAGCCTGCGGGTTAAGCAGGTGATCGTAAACCTGCTGAGCAACGCGCTCAAGTTTACCCCGCAGGGCGGCAGCGTAACCCTGAGCGCAACGCAAACGCTGCTGGACGGCCAAAAGGCGCGCATGGTGTTTCGCATTGCCGATACGGGCATCGGCATGACCGAAGAATTCCAGCAACAGTTGTTTTCCGCCTATACCCAGCAGGATCCTACCATTGCCAACCAGTTTGGCGGCAGCGGGCTTGGGCTGAGCATCGCGAAATTCCTGATTACGATCATGGGCGGCAGCATCGATGTCGCTTCCCGCGTAGGCGAAGGCACCACCTTTACCGTTACCATTGATTTTCCGGTGGATACAGAGAAGAAGAACCACGGCGGCGAACCCCCCAGCACAGGCGAATGCTGCAAGGACAAACGTCTTTTGCTGGTGGATGATAACGATATGAATCTGGAAATCGCAACCGATTTGCTGCAACGGCAGGGCGGTTTTGCCATCGATTGCGCCACCAACGGCAAAGAGGCCGTCACGCGCTTTACGCAAAGTGAGCCGGGCACCTATGACGCCATCCTGATGGACATCCGCATGCCAGTGATGGATGGCTACGCGGCCGCGCGCGCCATCCGCGCCAGTGACCACCCGGATGCGCGTACCGTGTTCATCCTCGCCATGACGGCCGATGCCTTTGAAGAGGACATCCGCCTGGCCGCCGAAGCGGGCATGGACGGCCACGTATCCAAGCCTATCGACTTCCGCCGTTTGATGGCAAGGCTCTCCGATGCCTTCGAGCGGCCTTGTCCGTAAGGGCAGGCACGTGCCCAGCGCCATCGATATTCATCATTCAGTGACAAGACTCTCCAAAATCTTCGCATGACGCCTTGTCCGCAAAGGCAGGCAAGCCCTTATACCCTCCCTATGCCCCTGTTTGAACGCAATCAAGTTGCATAGCGCAGCGCAAACCTCCGCCGTTCCCCCTTATGCATGCATCGCCGGATGCACGCGCGGGCGCGGCGGGTTGTTTTTGTATGTGCGTATGATGCGCAGGGTTGAGCTTCTCATGTAGGTTATTGCAAACAAAGGGGAGCACGGGGGTAAAGCCCTCCGCAAGCAAAGCCTGTTGCTGCAAACGCGGGCGCGGCGAGCCACCTTATCTGTGCGCATCATGCGCACTTTTCGCAACGCGGGGATTCCCTTATGGCTTGCGGTACACTGTGGGGGCGCAGCCCCTGCAAGCAACCGCAAACAAAGCCTGTTGCTGCAAATGCGGGCGCGGCGAGCCACCTCATCTATGCGCATCATGCGCACTTTTCGCAACGCGGGGATTCCCCTATGGCTTGCGGTACACTGTGGGGGCGCAGCCCTGCAAGCAACCGCAAACAAAGCCTGTTACTGCAAACGCAGAACTGGTGAAACCTATCAGCGGGTAAATAAAGCCCGCTGCGCTTTCTTCTTTGTGATTGCGCCCGTGCCCGCCAGCCCCATCAGCATCGGCGTCATGGCTACGATGGGTAAAAAATACCGGAAGTAATCATTCACAGGGGAAAGCAGGCAAACCCCCATGCTCAGCAGCGCGGGCAGGAAGGCCATCCCTTCGCGTACGCCGCGCCTGCGCAGCAACGTTAGCGCTGCCGCCACCAAAAGCCAGGTGTAACTGGGGCAGAACAAAAACAGCTCCAAAATCGGCAGGCGCCGCCACCCGCGCGCATAGGCCGCCAGCAGCCGCCGCGCCGTTTCCAGCGCGGGGCTCTGTTGGGTGTGCAGGTAACGGGCGTCTTCCCCCACATCATAGGTTTCAAACACAAAGCGGATGCCGCCCTGATAGTTATACGTTCGCGCCGCGTCGATTTTCGGGGTAAAGGCATAGTAGCCCATACTGCCCGCCACAAACGCTTCCAGATACGTCAGCGGATATCGGCCGAGCATGGATAGCCATGTCCTGCGGTAGCGCGCCAGCGCGGATGCCTCCGCCGCATGCCCCTGCCCGTATTGCCGGAAGGTATATTTCACCGGGTCGGATATATTCGCCTCGTATAAATCGGGCAGCCTGGCCGCGTCCAGCACAAGATCGATCTCCGCATACTCCTGCGCCGTTACCGACGCCCCATGATCCCGCAGCACACGCGCGCTTTGCTGGAACGCAAGCGAATACAGCCCCGATGCCGATGTATCCTTGATGCCCAGCGCGGGGATCAGCACCCCCGTAAACAGCAGCGCCGCCGCAACCGCCGCGCCCATAACGCCGCCGATCTTAACCCTTTGCAACCCCCGCAGCCCAAAGACTGTAGCGCCCGCCGCCGTGCCCATCACCACATACAGCCCGTTGGCGCGTACCAGGCAGGCCAGCAGCGCCCACACAAACAGTCCCGCAAGCCGCCTGCCCGTAAGCCCGCCAAAGCGCAGCGCCTCGGTAAGGCGGGTCGCAAACAACAGCAGCGCCGCGGTATAGAGGGTATCTTTGCCCACCGCCTGCGCAAACGCGGCAAAAATGGGTGTGAACGCAAACAACAGCAGCGCGGCAAACCGCCAGCGGCGGGCAACGCCCATACGGCCCATCAGGCGCAGGCTATCGGCCAGCGCGTAGGCCAGCGCCGCCGTTTGCAGCGCCATAAACAGGAAAGCCCCCAGATTATCCCCGCTCACAAGCCGCCCCAGCCACACCAGCGCGCCAAACAGCCACGTGGTGAATACCGGGTGCCATGTGCTCATTTCCCGCAGGCCGTAGAATTGCCCGATCATCTCGCCCATATCCCAAATGATGGTGCCCGGGTAGAACGCGATCAAAAACGGGCTCCAGCCCACCAGCATCACCAGCATGCAAGCCGGTATCGGGTGGCGACGCGCCCAGCCGACCGCACGCGGATAGCGGCGCAGCAGCGTATCCGGCACAGCGTGCAGCACACGGGCAAGGCGCGCGGCAATGCTCGCCGCCCCTGTTGCCTGCCCGCCGCCGCTGGCGGGCGCGGCATTCGTGGGCGGCGCATCCGGTAGCGCTTGCGTGTCCTGCGCCGCTTGCGTACCCTGTGTATCCTGTTTATCCTGCACAGGCATGAGCTTCGTGGCGATTGTCTTGGTATCTTGCGTTTCTTGCAACGCTTGTGTGTCCTGTGCGGCATATGCGGTCTGCGCATCCGATAGCGCTTGCGTGTCCTGCGCCGCTTGCGTACCCTGTGTATCCTGTTTGCCCTGTACAGGTATGTGCTTCGTAACGATTGTCTTTATATCCTGCGTTTCTTGCAACGCTTGCGTACCCTGTATGTCCTGTATGGTCTGCCAAGGCACGGGCTGCTGGGCATTGCCTTGCTTCCCTTGCACGCCTTCCAGCCAACCGCCAACCACGGCAAATACTGCCGCCATGACCGTACTTTGCAGCGCAATGCGGCTGCCCGCCTGTGCCCACGCGCCTGCACCCCGCAAAAACGCCCAGGTATCATAGGCAAACAGCGTGGTGGCAAAATAGTTAATTACGCCAAAGAGCAGCGCGAACACGGCCATCGCGGGCGTCAGCCGCGCGGCGCGCCTGCCCGTAGCCAGCCAGCAAAGCCCCGCCAGCAGCGCCGCGTATAAAAGCCACACCGCGCTGCCCGCTGCAAGGGGCGGGTCGCTGATGCCCACATACCCCGCGGGCGACAGCGTGAACGCAAGCATGCAAAGCGCGCCTGCCAGCACACAGCCCAGCAGACGCACATAGGGGAATACAGTCTTACGGCCACTTGTTTTCATGGCTTGCTCCTTTAATCATGCGGCTAGATCGTTCTCCCGCGTTGCTGGTTTCGGGCAGGCGCATCAGGGCTTGGGCTGGCCTTCCCCACGCTCACCGCCGCGCAGCATGTTCAATAGGGGAATACAGTCTTACGGCCACTTGTTTTCATGGCTTGCTCCTTCCATCATGCGGCTTGATCATTCTCCCGCGTTGCTGGTTTGGGGCAGGCGCATCAGGGTTTGGGCTGGCCTTCCCCACGCTCGCCGCCGCGCAGCGTGCGCAGCATGTGCAATAGGGGAATACAGTCTTACGGCCACTTGTTTTCATGGCTTGCTCCTTCAATCATGCGGCTAGATCGTTCTCCCGCGTTGCTGGTTTCGGGCAGGCGCATCAGGGCTTGGGCTGGCCTTCCCCACGCTCGCCGCCACGCAGCATGTTCAATAGGGGAATACAGTCTTACGGCCACTTGTTTTCATGGCTTGCTCCTTCAATCATGCGGCTAGATCGTTCGCCCGCGTTGCTGGTTTCGGGCAGGCGCATCAGGGTTTAGGCTGGCCTTCCCCACGCTCGCCGCCGCGCAGCGTGCGCAGCATGTGCAGCATGTTCAGGTTCACCTCAAACAACTGGCGGTGTTTCTTGGCAACGGTATCCAAAATGAGGCCGCACACCAGCATGAGCATGCTCAGCATTTCCATAACGCCGGATACAATCAGCGTTGGGAAACGCGGCACCAGCCCCGTGGCGATGTACTCCAGCATCACCGGGATGAACAGGATGCCCCCCAGCAGGAAGAAAAACAGCGCGAAGATGCCAAAGAACGAAAGCGGCCTGTATTCCTTGTAAAGCATGCCCACCGTGCGCAGCACGCGCAGGCCGTCGGTGTAGGTGTTCAGCTTGCTGTGGCTGTCCGCGGGGCGGTCGCGGTAGTCCACTTTCACACTCTGGATGGAAAGGTTCTTATCCAGCGCGTGGATGCTCATTTCCGTTTCGATTTCAAAGCCCTTGGAAAGCACGGGGAAAGATTTGACAAACTGATCGCTAAAGGCGCGGTAGCCGGTCATCAGATCGGCAATGTTCCCGCGGAAAATACGGTTGACCAGCACGCGCACCAGCCGGTTGCCCACGTTGTGAAAAGGCCGTTTGTTTACGGTAAAGTAGGTGGAGCCAAGGCGGTCACCCACCACCATATCCACCTTGTCATACAGCACCAGATCCACCATCTCACGGGCATGCTCGGCGGGGTAGGTATCGTCCCCATCGGTCATCAGGTACGCATCCGCCTCAATTTGGCGAAACATGGCGCGTATCACATTGCCCTTGCCCTGCATGCGCTCATGACAAACAATCGCGCCCGCCTCTTTGGCCAGCGCGGCGGTGCCATCGGTGGAATTGTTATCATAAACATAGATATCCGCCTCGGGGAGCGCCGCGCGGTAATCCCGCACCACCTTGGCAATGGTTTTGGCCTCGTTGTAGCAGGGCACAAGCACGGCAATCTTCATCTGCGACGCCTCCAAAAGCCTGATATGATAGGGTTTCCTTCGCCCAAGCATACCATGGGGCATGCGGTTTGTCAAACAGAGCGCCCTTGACGGCGCGCGCCCTGCGCGGTACAATGCCTCACAAGAAAGCGGGGGAACGCGCATGAAAACCATCGGCCTAATCGGCGGTATGAGCTGGGAGAGCACGGTAACCTATTATCAGGTCATCAATGAAAAGATAAACCATACGCTGGGCGGCTACCACAGCGCCAAAGTGCTGTTGTACTCGGTGGATTTTGCCGAAGTGGAACAGGCGCAGCGCAAGGAAGACTGGGCGCGCGTGGGCGAGCTGCTGGCGGATGCCGCCGCCCGCCTGGAGCGCGGCGGCGCGGATTTTGTGCTGCTGGGCACCAACACCATGCACAAATGCAGCGAGCAGATTACCGCGGCCATCCGCGTGCCCTTCATCCACATTGCCGATGCCACCGCCGATGCGCTGCTGGCGCAGGGCGTGCGCCGCGTGGCGCTGCTGGGCACGCGCTACACCATGGAGCAGGATTTTTACAAGCAGCGGCTCATCTCGCGCGGCATCGCCGTGGATATCCCCGCCGCGCCGGAGCGGGCGATGATACACCGCGTCATCTTTGAGGAGCTTTGCTTTGGCAAACACGTTGCGCAGAGCAAACAGGCCTATTTAGACGTAATCCGTCTCATGGCGGATGCTGGCGCGCAGGCCGTGGTTCTGGGCTGTACGGAGATCGGCATGCTGGTTTCCCAGGCGGATACGCCCGTCCCGCTGGTGGATACCACGCTGGTGCACGCGGCGCGCGCGGCGGAGTTGGCGCTGGAATCCTAAAAAGCAAAACAGAGGTAAGCGGCAATCCCCGCTACCTCTGTTTTTACATTTACGCAGCTTCTTCCCATGTCAAACCTTGCTCCCCTGCGGGCGCATCGGCAGTTTCAATGCCGTGTTACTCGCGCCACGCGCCGCGAAACTGGCGCTGAAATCCTAAACAGCAAAACAGAGGTAAGCGGGAACCCCCGCCACCTCTGTTTCTACATTTACGCAGCTTCTTCCCATGTCAAACCTTGTTCCCATGCGGGCGCATCGGCAGTTTCAATGCCGTGTTACTCGCACCGCGCGCCGCAAAACCGGCGCTGGAATCCTAAAAAGCAAAACAGAGGTAAGCGGCAATCCCCGCTACCTCTGTTTTTTACATACACGAAACTTCATCCCATGTCAAAGCTTGCTCCCATGCGGGCGCATCGGCAGTTTCAATGCCGTGTTACTCGCGGCGCGCGCGGCGAAACTGGCGCTGGAATCCTAAACAGCAAAACAGAGGTAAGCGGGAACCCCCGCTACCTCTGTTTCTACATTTACGCAGCTTCTTCCCATGTCAAACCTTGTTCCCATGCGGGCGCATCGGCAGTTTGAATGCCGTGTTACACGCGCCATGCTCACGGCGAAACTGCATCAGCCCTTCCAAGGGAAGCCTACGCTCACGAATCGCACCCACCGCCGCGTTGCCGCGCAAACACCTTTACTGCTTGCCGCTGGCCCAGTGCGCCTGCTCGATGGCCAAATCCCGATGGGTGACCGTCGCGCGTTGCCCAAGCCTGGTAAGCTGCTCGCAGATGTATTCCGCAATGGCCACGCTACGGTGCGCGCCTCCCGTGCACCCGATGGCAATCACCAGCCGGTGTTTGCCCTCGCTCACATAATGCGGCAGCAAAAACGCGATCATATCCATGCATTTCGCTAAAAATTCCTGCGTTACAGGGTGCGTAAGCACATAGTCGCGCACATCCTGATCCTGCCCCGTGTGGTGCCCAAGCTCCGGAATGTAAAAGGGATTGGGCAGAAAGCGAACGTCAAAAACCAAATCACCATCACGTGGAATGCCGCGCTTGAAGCCAAAGCTCAAAATCTCCACCCGCAAATTGGGCTCTTCGCCCGCCTGCTTGGCAATCTCCCGCAGTTTGCTTTGCAACGCGCTGATTTTCAGCTCGCTGGTGTCCACCAGATGGTTGGCCGTCTCCCGCAGCGGTTGCAGGCGGCTGCGTTCCGCGCTGATCGCCTGCTCCAGACTCATGCCTTCTTTGGCCAGCGGGTGTTCCCGCCTGGTTTCCTTATAGCGGTTGAGCAGCATGGCCTCGTTGGCTTCAATAAACAGCGTGTCGATGGTAAAGCCAACGCTGCGCGCCTCATCAATCATCTTGACCACAGCCTTGGCGTCAAAAAACTCGCCCGAGCGGATGTCCACCGCGATGGCGACCAGCGGCCTGCTGATGTTGCCCGCTTTGCAGGCTTCCATGAAAGGCACCAGCATCATGGGCGGCAGGTTATCCACACACAGCGCGCCCAGATCCTCCAGCGTGCGGATGGCAACCGTCTTGCCCGCACCGCTGAGCCCAGTTACGATTAAAAATTGCATCCGTCTCCTCCTGTTTCATTCAACGGGGGTTCCCGCGGGCTGTGCGCTCAGGGATCCACGCCGATGATGCGCACCTCCGGCTCCAGCATCACGCCGGTTTTCTCCCATACGGTTTGCTGCACCTTTGCAATCAGCGCCAGATAATCGCTCGCGTTGCCGTTTTCATCGTTAATCAGAAACCCCGCGTGCTGCATGCTCACGCTGGCGCCGCCCACGCGCAGGCCCTTGAGCCCGCAGTTTTCGATGAGCGTGCCCGCAAAACCGCCTTGCGGGCGTTTGAAGGTGCTGCCGCAGCAGGGCATGGTCAAGGGTTGTTTTTCGCGCCTGCGGGCGTTAAACTCCCGCATCGCCACGCGGATGGCGTCGCCATCCCCCAAAGCCAGCGCAAAGGTCGCGCTCACGAGTATCTCCCGGGGCGCCCGGGGGTCGTTCAGCCTGCTTGTGCGGTAGGCAAAACGCATGTCATCCTTGGTGTAGTGGCTGCTCTCCCCGCTCAGGGAAACGCAGGTCGCGCCCAGCAGCACATCGCTGATCTCGCCGCCATACGCGCCGGCGTTCATGGCAACCGCGCCGCCCACCGTGCCCGGTATGCCACCCGCAAACTCAAGCCCCGTAAGTGAAGCATCCGCGGCGGCGTTGGCAAGCCTAGCAAGCGATGCGCCCGCCTGCGCCGTAATGGCCATACGCCCATCCGGCAACGGCACAGGCTGGCTGACTTCTGCCATCCCCTCGCCGATATGCAGGGTAAGCCCGGGCACGCCCCCGTCCCGCACCAGTGTGTTTGACCCATTGCCCAGCACCGTAACCGGCACGCTGAGCCGCCACGCAATGCGAAGCACTTCCTTGAGCTGCTCGGCGGCCGTCACTTCGCAAAAGATTTCCGCGGCGCCGCCCACGCCCAGGGTGGTGTAGCTGCTCAGCGGAACGTTCTCCAGGAGCGTTTTGCGCTTACAAAGCGGGCGCAACGCCTCTAAAAGTTCGGCGCGCACGGCTTCTTCCACAGGCAACCCTCCCTTTGCGTGATTTGTCATCATTGTATAACACTTCACGGCGGCTGTCAAAGCCTGCGGCGACGGGTTACAGCCAAAGCAAAATAGGCGGCCTCAAGGGGCACTGACCCTTGTCGGGTTTCCAAAGCGCGAAACCCTTTGGCGGGGCATGCCAAAGGGGCGATGCGGGCAAGCGGCGGTGAGCAGGCGTATGATGAAGGCAAAGTAAATGCATGTAAGGAGCAAACAAAAGAAGCGCCAGGAGGCAATGCGCTCTGGTGCTTTTTGGGATGATCAAGGAATTGTTACAATGTGTTGTTGCCGCTCGCCTCATCGCCCTTCGAGCTGTTCGCTCGCTACGCGGGTTCTTGGGGGGGACGTTGGGGCGCTTGCCCACTCGGTTTAATCGGCGCATATGGCACTACCGTGCCCTGTGCTTGTTAAACCTCTCACCTCCAGTTCGCTTTCGCCTTCGGCGAAGTCTTTCGACCCCGCCTGTTCCCTGATCAGCGTTACTAGCCTTGGACTCAATTTTTCGACTGATTGATCGCCGCAGGTTTACACTGCGGCGCTTTCGTTTTGATACGTCCTTACAATATGCTGTTGCCGCTCGCCTCATAGCCCTTCGGGGTGTTCGCTCGCTACGCGGGTTTTTGGGAGGGAACGTTGGGGCGCTGGCCCACTCGGTTTAATCGGCGCACACGGCACTGCCGTGCCCTGTGCTTGTTAAACCTCTGACCTCCAGTTCGCTTTCGCCTTCGGCGAAGTCTTTCGACCCCGCCTGTTCCATTGGCGCGAGGCGCACTGTCGTGCACCTCGCTTGTGAAACAGGCCACCTCCAGTTCGCTTTCGCCTTCGGCGAAGTCTTACGACCCCGCCTGTTCCATTGGCGCGAGGCGCACTGTCGTGCACCTCGCTTGTGAAACAGGCCACCTCCAGTTCGCTTTCGCCTTCGGCGAAGTCTTTCGACCCCGCCTGTTCCATTGGCGCGAGGTGCACTGTCGTGCACCTCACTTGTGGAACAGGCCACCTCCAGTTCGCTTTCGCCTTCGGCGAAGTGCCCACAGGGCACACGCTCTCTTCCGGTGCCCACAGGGCACACGCTCTCTTCCGGTGCCCAAGCCCCGCAAGGGGCAACGCCCCTTGACCCTTCACCGCTGCGGCGGGGGTTTTTGTCTATGCGCCATCTTGTGGGCTACATCTTCCAAAGCCGCTTCATGGCCGCAAACGCGCGCACATAGCCGCTGAACTCTTCCCCGCTGGCCAGCTCATTATCCAAAATCGCTTCCAGTTCCATCTCCGCGGCAGGCTTCAATGTCGCCGCGCGCGTACTGCCCATCGCGTCAAAGGCGTTTGCCATCAATTTTTGCCCCGCCATGGGAAACGCCGCGTAAAACGCGGTCACATAATCCTTCAGCAACGCGCGGCGCCGCTCCATGGGCGCGGGCACGGCCTGCGCGGGCGCATCCGCGCCCTGTACCGTGCTGCGCAGGCGGCTGTCCTCCGTCAAAAGGCCGATGGCGACCTCCTGCTTGGGCTCGCGGCTTTGCACCAGCAGCAGATCCGTCAGCGGATGGTCCTTGCTCAAGCCGGATTTTGCAATCTCGTAGAGTTTCTGGCGCGTCGCGTCATCAAAGTACTTCAGAAACTGCCCGCCGCCGCCCGCCACGCAGATTTCCATGCGCGGCCGCAGCTGCGCGCGCGTCGCTTCATCCATATTGCAGCGCTCCAGCAGCTCGCCGCACAAGCGGAACAAAAACCCGAAATTCAGCAGGAGCAGGCTTTCCAGCAGGCTCACGCGCCCCTGCGAACGGGCGAAAGCCATCACTTCTGCAACGCTCTCGCCATGCTCGGCAAAGAAAGCATCCATCAAAAACTCGTTCTTCTGGCGAACGCGCAGCGAAGCCAGCCCGCCCGCAAAAGAACGGCTCATCTCCAGCACCAGCGCGCGAAGCGGCTCCGCCGCCGTGGCAAAATCCGCCTCAAAGGCCTCGCGGCGATGCTCCGCCAGAGAATCAAACAAAATCTGCCTGCACCCCAGCAGCAGCGACGCCTCCGCCGCCGCATAGGGCGCGCCGCCCAGCCATACGCTCAAATCGGTGGTGCCGCCGCCCACATCCATATTGAGGAACCCGCTTACGGCGTTGACCTCGTTACGGCTGCGGAAATACAGTCCATCCGCCTGGTTCTCGCTGGCAAAGAGCACGGCGGGCACCCCGGCGGTGAGCGGCATGCCTGTTTCTGCCGCTACTTCGCGGCTCAAGCCGCGCACGGTTTCCAGGTACGCCTCCTGCCGGTAGAGCGGCATGGCATTGGGCATGCTCACCCGCCATGTGAGCGAGGGCGAGCCCGCAAGCCTTGCCGCCAGCGCGCCCTGCACCATCACCTGTTTCAGGAAAAGCCGCACGCACTGGACAACATAGGGTTCATCGCCCCATTTCAGGCCGTAATAGAGGGCGTTGGCGTTCTTGCGAAGCAGGGCAAGCATATCCGGCGGATAATAAATGTGCCCGTCAATCAGCGGCTGTTGCCAGCGGGTTTCATCGTCGCCAAACATTTCCATGGCGCTTACAAAGGTGGCGGGCTGGGTCTGGCTGCGGTACAGCCGTGCGGGCAAAAACTCATCCGGCAGGCGCAGATCATCCACGCCGCGCCCCTGCAACAGGGTTTTGAGCAGCCCTGCGTCCAGCGCCGCCGGGCGGATGTGCTCGCCCTGGCGAAGCATAACCGTGGTGGCATTGCTGCCAAAATCGACAGCGAGCGCGGCGGGCGCTTCCCGCTTAAGCTGGAGGGGCGCATCATCATTTGGCAGCGCGCCCAAGCTCAGCTTGCCGCGCGAAAGCCCAACATACAGCGGCCACATGGTAACCCTGGCCACATGCCACCTGCGTTCTTCCTGCTCCGCTTCCTCCATGGCGCGGCGGGGTTGCCCCTGCATAAACCCGTTTGCATCGGGCACGGTCACATCCACCATATCCGGGCGCTGCGTAAGCACATAATAGGCTTGCCACTGCCCGCCGCGCACCCGCGCCGCAGGCCACAGCCGCACGGTGGGCAGCTCCCGCGTTGGCACGGGCACAGCCGCCCCTTGCGCAAAGGCCGCGCTCACCGTAAATACGCGGGAAAGCTCAATGCGGTTCTGGTACGCGGCGCCATCCACCCGCCGCCTGCGTGTAAGCTGCATGTGCGCGCGCACCTTGTGCACGCCGTCTTCTTCAAAGGCTTCAAAATGAAAGCTGGCGGCAGGTATGGCAGGGCGGAAGAGTTCCTCTTCCTCCGCATCCGCGGCGCGGCTGAGCCACTGCATCAGCGCATGGCCGATGGGCGGCACCGCGTACCACCGCTGCGCGCCATGCACGGTGCATTGGCCGTTGAGCCGCGCATCCTCAAAGGGCGGCACGCCCTCGCACAAAAGCAGGCAGTCTGAAAACGCGTGCGTAAGGGTGTGCACATCCTCCAGCCCTACCAGCTCGCGCGTTAAGCGCGGCAGGGTGGCGGGCACATCCGTAAGGGGCAGCTGCAAAGCGATGGCGCGTTCGCCCGCCTCGCGAAAGCCCGCGCGCTGCACGCTCCACTCCCGAAGCAGCGCAATCACACGGCGGCTTGCGCCCAGCCTTCCCGTGAGGCGGTTGGCCAGCCCCACAAAGCGCTTGGCTACGGCGCGGTTCCATTCGCCGTCAAATTGCAGGGGCAAACTCGCTTCCTGCCACAGGCGGCGCAGCGTCTCCTGCTCGCCGGGGGCATTGGCGGGCTCCAGCAGGTACAACGGGGATTCGATGGCAAACGCCTTGCCGTGGAACGTATAGGTAATCACGCTCACGCCGCCCAGCTCCGCGGGCGCATCGGCGTCCGCGTGCGAAAGGCGGCTCAGCAGCGGGTTTTTGGCAAGGTCGGTAAGCGCCAGGGGATCATCCCTGCGGGCAAGCCCTTGCAGCGCGGTCACTTCCTTGAGGCCGCACACCGCCAGCGCGCGGATGTACAGCTCCCGCGCCGCGTGCGGGTCGCCCGCTTCCAGCCGTTCCCGGAAAGAGCCGCGGCGGGAAAGCAAATCCCCGATGAATTGGTCAATCAGCCCGCACAGGCTCGCATCCGCCGCATACAGGGGGCTGTTGAGCTCCGCGCGTTCATTGAGCGCCTGTACATAGCGCAGGCGCTGCAACAGGCGCGCGCGATCTTCCTCGGTCAGCAGCGGGCAGGGATCCTCAAAGCGGCGGCGCGCGCGGTTATACCAGCGCACCGTATCGGGCAGGTAGTCGGATAGATCACCCGCGTTGGCGGCGGGCGCGAGCGCCACGGCAGGGGATAGCATCCCCACGGCTTTCTTCTCGGGCACGCCGTCCCGCGTGATGGACAGGGTAAACAGCCACAGCCCAAACGCCGCGCGCTCAGGGGGCAGCGCGGCCTTCACCCCATGCAGAAAAGCCCCGCCTTCATCGGTAAGCATGTTCTGGCATTCCAGCAGCGGCCACGTGGCGTCCTGCGCCCAGCAATCCCACAGCAGCAGCATCGCAAGCGTGCCGCGCCAATCCACCATCTCCTGATGGCGCATGGCATCTTCATAGGGCAGGCGCATCAGGCGGCGCAACTGCGCCTCGCCTGCCAGCACATCGGGGATGGAATACCCCACATCCTCCCCCGGGGTGAGCATATTGCGGGCGACGCTTTCCAGCCATTCATGGGGCTTTTGGTTGCCATCGCTCACGATGCCCGCGCGCGTCTGGTAGCCGGTATGAAAGCCCTCATCCATGGTGGGCAGCAGCGTAAGGTAGGTTGTTTTACGATCCAGCGCGGCTTTGCGCTCATCTTTGCGGGTACGTTTCATAGGCTGTCCTCCTCTACCACGGCGGCCAGCAGCGCCGCCGCAAAGCTGGCAAAGGCGGCCTGATAGCCCTCCCCCGCGCGTGTGCCGCCGCCCATGCCCGCCACCGCGTGCGCGGCGGTAATGCGGTCGGGCACACGCTGGGCGATGATCTTGCCAAACCCATCCCACAGCGCGCGGCGGCACGCCTCTACCGCGCGGGCATCCCGCGCATCGGCAGCGGTACCGTACAGCGTTAAAAGCGTATGCAGCTCATGGAGCAAGGCGGGGTTAAACAACTTGTTATGCGGCAAGCCCTCGGGCGTTTCCTGCGGTTTTTGCTCAGCCACGCGCTGCTCTACGGCGCGCAGGGCATCTTCATTGACCAGCGCAAAGCGATCTTCCACCCCATCCAGGGCGCGTTCCATGGCCGCCAGCCGATCTTTTTCCACAAGCAGGCTTTGCGCGTCAATCAGCCGCGCATCTTCCCCTTCAAAGCGGGCAATGCGCTCCCGTTGCTCCGCCAGCGCGGCGCGCTGGCTTTCCAGTTTCACAAGGCGGCGGTTCTTTTCCGCCTGCAACAGCCCCAGATAGGTTTGCCCGCCCACGGCGGCGATCAGTTGCGGCAGGCGCTGGTTCAGCGCGGCGTATTCCCGCATCAGCTCGCTCTCGTAGGCATCGGGCGCTGGTTCGGGTTGCTGCTCCGCTGGCGTTTCCTGCCGCGCGGCAAGGGAAGCGCGCACCTCCACAAAACGGCCGTATAGCTGCGAAAGCTCCCGCGCGGCGGTTTCTTCGGGCTTTTCGGGGCGCAGGGTGGGGGGCAGGGTGCGCAGTACCTGCCACATCCAGTTGCCGTAGAAGGCCATCAATTTGTAGAGCGCATCCGTCAGTTTCTCCAGCGCCGCGCGCTGCGCGCCGCTCCATTTGTGGATATCATGGAAATACGCGGCCATGTAATTGACGGTGTGCGCCTGCCGCGCCGCGTCCTCCCGCAGGATGGCGCGCAGCGTGGGGTAACATTCGCCAAAGAACAGCGCGGCGCTCTTCATCAGCCCGCCAAAGCTGCCGCGGTAGAAAGTCGCTTCCGTATCAAAACAATCCCAGCTGACCTCGCGGGAATGCCACTGGTAGTAGTAACAATCGATATTGTGCGCATCCGCCCCGCGAAAACCCGTGCGGAAGAACTGCGCCGCGCACCGCACCGCCAACCACTCCAGCAAATGCGCGTCATTTTCCTGGCTTTGGGAGCCGGTGGAGTAAATGCGCTGGGTCACAAACGCCTCGCGCGGCAGGCCAAGCAGGTACAGCGCGTCATACACGCCGCGCGCATCCTCCTGCCCGGAGCGGATCATCCCCTCCATGCCGTAGTATTGCAGCGCCGTGCGCGCCTTGTCCAGGAATGTGGATGATTTGACCACGATCTCCATGGTTTCATCCGCCGTGGCAGGGGGAACGTCAAAATAGGGCAGCATCAGCGTGGCGGATAGCACGAACCGATCGGCGCGGTCACGGAAGCGTTCCCGCAAAAAACGGCTGATGCTGGGGATGCCGCTGGCGCCCGTGCCCCCGAAGATGGAGCCCGCCAGCATCACCTTGACCGTATCGCCCGCGTCCAGCTCGCGGCGCATCCGCGCAAGCATGGTAACCATTTCATCGGGCTGCCCTTCGGCGGCCAGCGCGTCCAGATTGTCCAGCAGATCGGCAAAAAAGAGCACGCCCAAATCCGGATGCCCGCGAAAGCCCTCGCTGTACTCCAGCTCCGCCTCGGTACGGGAGAAGAGCGAATCCGCCAGCAGTTTGTCGCGGCGGTGGTTCTTGGTCATGCCCGCCACCGAAGTGGCGCGCTTGGCAAGGTTCATGTTCCACCGCTCCACCGAAAGCCTGGTGTGAAAACCCCGGTGCGGCACATGCGCGGCGGCGAAAGCTTCCCGCACGGTTTCATAATGCTCGCTGGCCTGCTTGGCGCGGGTGGTGTTGCCGCAGGCCGCGTCCACATCCACGATGAGGGCGTTCACATCCGGCAAAGGCACGCGGCGGCCTTCTTCATCCGGCGCGTACAGCGCATCCGCAGCGCAGGCGTACACCAGGGATTCCAGGATTTTGTTGCCGGTGCCGCCGATGGCGATCAGGTAATAGGACATAGAACCTCCTGTTGCAAGGGCTTGCAACGCCCATACGGTAACAATCGATCAAAGCGGCGCGTGGCGCGGGCACAGAACCGGCGGCTTCATCCGCGGCGACCTGCCGGGGCAAAGCGGGGGGAAGCGCGCGCCAGTGCCACGGCGCAACCTGGTGCCCAACCCGCAGGCGGCATTGCTTTGCGTGGCGTATGGTTAAACCGCCCCGCGCGCGGCGCAAACCGCCGCTGCCTACAGCCGCTTGAAGAACGCCTTCTTGCCCGACAGCGCGGGCGGCGCGGCAAAGCGGAAGCTCACCCACGCCGCAAGCGGAATGAGCGCGAACCCGCCAAAGTAAACCAGATAATCCCACACGGTACGCCCGCTGATCCATCGTACCCCCACAAGGTACAGCGCCAGCGCGCCCGCAAGGCAGATGGCCACAATCGCAAGCAGCATCAGCCGATAGGTGCGTATAGCGCCGAGCACCGCGCGCGCGCCGCTTTTGGGGCGCATATACCCCGCGCGCCACAGGAGCTGGCAAAGCAGTGCAAGCACCCAGGTAAGCGCCACCGCCGCGCCCACCGCGTAGCGCCACACCAGATCCCGCGCCGCGATGGCCGCGCCCAGCGCCGCCTGCCCCCCGCCGGTGCTATCCAGCGCGCTGCGCAGGGCTTGCGGAAGGGGCACATTCAAGGCCAGCAGGCTAGCGCCCAGTTCCGGCGCGGAGCCTGCCAGCTTGTAGGGGTAGAGGTACACCAGCGCCAGCAGCGGCAGCAGCAACGCAAGCCCCCATGCCAGCACATAGCACAGGAGCACCTTGGTGCGGTTGTGGTATTTGACGCGCAGGGTTACGCTGGGCATGGCGCAAGTTCCTTTCCGGCATGGCGCGCACTGGGCGGCATGCGCTGGGGGATGAGGTACGGGCGGGCGGGTGCTTGCCCCGCGTCCTGCGGGGATGGCAAGGGCGGCGTGTTCGCCTGCTTACATAACGCGCATCGCGCTTGACGCTTTGCTTCGCCTGCGCCCGCCTACGGGTTTCGTCCTTTGAAAACGTGGCAGGCGGGCATTGCCGCTTGGCTTCGCTGTTGTGTGCTTTCAGCTTGCATGCTTTCGACACACGGTGCATCGCCACATGGGCGTGGTTCGCCTGCTTACAAAACGCGCATCGCGCTTGACGCTGGGCTTTGCCTGCGCCCGCCAAAGGGTTTCATGCTTTGGAAACGCGACAGGGCGGGCATTGCTGCTTGACCCCGTTGTTAAGTGCTTTCAGGCTTGCTTGCTTTCGACACACGGCGCATCGCCACATGGGCGTGGTTCGCCTGCTTACAAAACGCGCATCGCGCTTGACGCTTTGCCTGCGCCCACAAATGGGTTTCGCCTTTTGAAAACGCAACCGGGCGGGCATTACCGCTTGACCCCATATATGCCTGCCTTTGCTGTATGCGTGCCAGCCCTGAATGGATCGCTACGGCGTCAGCTTTCCGGGAAGGCCACAAACACTTCAAAAGCGTAGCGGATCAACGGGCTTTGATCGGAAGCCGCCGCCGCGCGCAGCTGCGTAACCAGCTCGCGAAGCCGCACATTTTTATACACAGGCGGAAAATCCGGCACGGTCAGGCCGTGGTACAGCTTCTCGGTATAGCCGCCCCACGCGTGGGCAAACATGCGGGGCAGGCCTTTGGCGTCCCGGTCATACTGGGTCATCGCGGCGGTAAAGGTTTCCCACGCGTAAAGCTGCCCTTCTGTGATTGATGCGCTCACGCTGTCCGCACCATCAATCCAGGGCACGTTCTCCCACGCTACCTGCTCGCCTGTTACATCCGCGGTCAGGCGCAGGCGGTAATACCCCGGGGACAGTTGATCGCCGTGGATGGCAAGCACGCAGGTGAGCGCGTCATCTTCCAGGGTTATGCTTTGCAGGGTAAACGCATCGCCCTGCGCGCCCTTGGTAAACACATAGCGTTTATCGCGATAGACGATGCTCTGGCTGCCCGTTTCCTCCATATCGGGGGTGTTGGGCAGTACGTCCGTCAGCAGCAGGCTGGCAAGGGGCTTGATGCCCGCGCCGCTTAACGCGCTCACATCCAGCTTTGCCCCGCCCTCCGCCTCGGCGATGGGCAGGCGCACCGTCACCGTGCGATCGGGCTGGCTGCCCGCGGCATCGGGCGTAAGGCGAAGCAGCGGCAGGCCGCTGGAGGCCGTGGTCACCTGCGCGCCGCCCTCCGCCGCGCCCTCGGCTTCCATCTGCGCGCCTTGGGTATACTGGGTGTACAGCCCCATGCCCGGCCGCGTGATGACCGTATGGTTCCACGCAAACGTGAATGGCTGCTGCGTGACCGTCTGCCCCTGCGCGGTGTAGGTAAGCTCCCCATTTTCGGGGCCGCGGAGGCCTTTGAGGGCGCTATCCGCCTCGATGGCCTTATCCAGCTTTTCAATAAACCCGTTCACCTTTGCCCGGGTGCCAATGACCAGCGTAAGCATGCGGCGGGGCATCACGCCCACGTTTTCAAACGTCTGCTTGCGCTCATTCAAAATCACGCGCCCCCACACCAGCGGCTCGGTAAAGACTGCCGTGGTAAAGGAGCCCATCTGCCCCATATAATCCAGCTGAAAATCCAGAACGCCCACGGCAAGGCCAAGGTCAAACACGCCCGCCTCGCGCAGCAGCTGCTCATAATAGGCCACAGGCGTGCCGGACGCATCCGTACCGCTCACACGGCGGATGGAAGCGGGGTCCACCGTGATGATGCTCAGCCTGCCCGTATCCAGATTGGAAAGGGCGCTATACAGCGCGCAGTTTTCCTGATTGGCGCCCGCTTGCAGGATGAAGCGCGCATCTCCCGCCGCCGCGCCCGCGGCAGTCTCGTCCAGCGCCGCTTCCATGGCGGCGGCCAGCGTGGGGTTTTCCAGCCCCTGCGGATTCAGCTCCGCAATGCGGTTGACCCATGCGGCAGCGCCCAACGCGTAAAAGCTTTCCGCCATATCTTCCTTGGACATCTGCCGGAACAGCCCGGGGTTCACCGTTTGCGCTACAGTGCGCATATCCCGCCAGATGGCGGCGCGCTGCGCGGCATCCTCCGTGGCAAGGCCGTTTGCGGCTAGCACGGCATCGGGCACGGTTTCGTTGCCGTAGCGCAGGGCGCGCACGCGGGTATCCCCCACGGCGGTCAAAAACGCATTGAGGATGTTCTCATACCAGCCCACACGGTTCTGGTAGCGGTAATGAAACCCGCCTTCGCGGTATTTGCGGCCAAAATGCGGGTACATGCTTTTTGTGTTCGGGTTGATGCCGCCCATGTTCTGCGTGCCGTCCAGCCACAAATCCACCGGCATATACTCCGCGCCGCCAGCGGCGGTTTCTTCTTCCTGGGCTTCTGGATCCGCGTAGGCGGGGAGGGACAGCAGCGCCAGATTGGGGCCCGCGGCCTGCGGCTGCGTTTCGCCCGCCAGCAGCGCGCACGCGGTGAGCGTAAAGGCGGTAAACACAAGCAACAGGAAAAGCGCCAAACGGCGTACCGCGCCGCGCGCCGTGCCCTGCGCCCTGCCGCCTGTCATCCATCTGTGCCGCAATCCGCTCACTCCTCTGTGCTGTACATACACATCTCTCTATCCGTAGGGTATTCGCGCTTAGCAGGCGCATTTCCTGCGCATTTTCACGGTGCAAACTGGCTATTGTACAGCTTCGCGTAAAAGCCATTGCGCGCAAGCAGCTGCGCGTGGCTGCCCTGTTCTACAATCATGCCGTCCCGCATGGCGACGATCACATCCGCGTTGCGGATGGTGGACAGCCGATGCGCCACCACAAAGCTGGTGCGCCCCTGCATCAGCTTTGCAAACGCGTCCTGCACCTTGACCTCGGTACGGGTATCAATGGAGGAGGTCGCCTCGTCCAGAATAAGCATGGGCGGGTCAAGAAGCATAACGCGCGCGATGCACAGCAGTTGCCTTTGCCCCTGCGAAAGGCTCGCGCCCTCGCCCTCCAGCGGGGTATCGTACCCCTGCGGCAGGCGCTTGATAAAACTATGCGCGTGGCAGGCTTTGGCGGCGGCGATCAACGCTTCATCGGTGGCATGCGGCCGCCCCATGCGCAAATTCTCCCGCACGGTGCCGCTTTTGAGCCATGTATCCTGCAACACCATGCCAAAGCTGGCGCGCAGGCTGCCGCGCGTTACCGTGCGGATGTCATGCCCGTCCACCAGAATGGCGCCTGCATCCACATCATAAAAGCGCATCAGCAGGTTGATCAGCGTGGTTTTGCCGCAGCCCGTCGGCCCCACGATGGCCACGCGCTGCCCCTGCGCGGCCGTGAGCGAAAGGTTCCTGATAAAGGGCTTGGGCGGCGCATAGGAAAAAGCGATGTCTTGCAGC
Source organism: Clostridiales bacterium Firm_11 (assembly GCA_001604105.1). GTDB lineage: Bacteria > Bacillota > Clostridia > Christensenellales > Aristaeellaceae > CAXXOK01. Next base: position 78,039 of record LVAQ01000022.1, on the reverse strand, counting down.
GCCACCTCCCCGCGCACATGCGCAAGGGTCGTCGCGTCCGGCGCATCCGGCGTTTCTTCCGGCTGGTCAATCCATTCAAAGATACGCGCCGCGCAGGCGATGGCGTTTTGCATCTCGGTCAGCACGCCTGTAATCTCGCTGAAGGGGCGCGTATACTGGGTTACATAGCTTAAGAACGTGGCCAGTTGCCCCACCGTAAACAGCCCGCCCGTCGCCACTGCCGAAAGCGCGCCCCCCAGCGCCACCCCCGCGTACACCACGGCGTTGACAAACCGCGTGCTGGGAAACGTGAGCGAGGAGTAGAACGTAGCGCGCAGGGAAGCATCCGCCAGCCGCTGGTTGACCGCGTCAAAACGCTTCAGCATGCGCCCTTCATAGCCGAAAGCCTGTACCACCTTCTGTAGGCCGATGGCCTCATCCACCAAGGCGGTCTGCTCGCCGCGCGCCGCGCTCTGCTCGCGGAACATCCGAAACGTGCGCGTGGCGAAAAACCGCGCCACAAACAGCGAAAGCGGGGTAACGCACAGCACCACCAGCGCGATTTGCCAGCGGAGCACCACCATGAAGGCGAGCGTAGCCAGGATGGTGGTCGCGCCCGTAAAAAGCTGGGTAAAGCCCATGAGCAGCCCATCGGCAAACTGATCCACATCCGCAATCACACGGCTGACCACATCGCCCGTGGGGTGCGCGTCCAGGGTCTTGAGCGGCATGCGCTGGATGCGCGCGAACGCCTGCCGGCGGATGTCCCGCACAATCTGGTATGTCATGCGGTTATTGACCACGCTGAGCACCCATTGCAGCGCACTGTTGAGCAGCACGCACACGGTTATGATCAGCAGCTTTTGCGCAAGCCCTTCAAAATCCACATTGCCCTTGCCGATGATGCGGTCGATGGCCTGCCCAATGACCACCGGAACATACAGCGTCAGCGCCACCGTAGCCGAAGCCAGCGAAAGCGACAGCCCCAGCAGCCCCCTTTGCCGCCCCGCCGCCAGCAATACCCGTTGCAGCGTACGCCGCATGAACCCGCTTGTTTTGGTAGTATCAGCCATGCGGCGCATCCTCCTTTGCCAGCTGCGAGGTGTAGATTTCGCGGTAGACCTCGCAGGTTTCCAGAAGCTGCTCGCTGGTGCCCATGCCAGCGATGCGGCCATCGTCCAGCACGAGGATGGTATCGGCAAACTGGATGCTCGCCGCCCTTTGGGATACGATGAGCACCGTCATGGTTTGCGGCAGTTGCCCCAGCGCCCTGCGCAGCGCCGCATCGGTGGCATAATCCAGCGCCGATGCGCTGTCATCCAAGATGAGGATTTCGGGCTTGCGCACCAGCGCGCGGGCGATGGTCAGCCGCTGGCGCTGCCCGCCGGAGAGGTTGCGCCCGTTCTGTTCAATGGTCGCGGAAAGCCCGCCCTTGCCCTGCGCCACTTCGGTGGCCTGCGCCAGGGCCAGGGCTTCCCACAGCTCCGCATCGGTCGCATCCGGCTTACCCAGGCGAAGGTTCTCGGCAATGGTGCCGCTGAACAGCGCCGCCTGTTGGGGCACAACGCCGATTTTCGCGCGCAGCGCCGCCAGCGGATAGTCTTTGACGTTTACGCCGTTGACCATCACGCGCCCGCCCGTGGCCTCATAAAAGCGGGGTAGCAGGCTCACCAGCGATGTTTTGCCCGCGCCCGTGCCGCCGATGATGCCCACCGTTTGCCCGCGCATGGCCGCAAAGGTAATATCCGCAAGTGCCGCGTCCCCGCCCGTGTGGTAGGCAAGGTTTACCGCTTCAAAGGCGACGGCGGGTGCGGCGGCATCCTCCGCCGGGGGTTGGGCAGGCGAAGTAAGGGCGGGCGCAACTTCCAGCACAGCCTGGATGCGGTTGCCGCACGCTACCGCGCGCGTGATGGTGATGATCAGGTTCGCCAGCTTAATCAGCTCCACCAGAATCTGCCCCATATAATTATACAGCGCCACCACCGCGCCCTGCGTGAGCAGCCCCGCCTCCACGCGGATGGCGCCGCGCCACAGCAGCCACAGGATGCCCGCGTTGATCAGCAGGCTGGTTACGGGGTTCATGAGCGCGGAGATGCGCCCCACAAGCTTTTGCATCGCCATCAGGCCATCGTTGCGGGCGTCAAAGGCCGCCTGTTCCCCCGCCTCCATGCCAAACGCGCGTATCACACGCACGCCCGTCAGGTTTTCGCGCGTGCTTTGCAGCACCGTATCCAGCTTTGCCTGCACCTTGCGGTACAGCGGCAGGCTTAGCAGCATGATCACAAACACCGCCACCGATAGCGCGGGAATCACCACCGTAAACACCATCGCGCTGTCTGCATCCACCGTAAACGCCATCGCCATCGCGCCAAAAACGATAAACGGGGAGCGCAGCAAAAGCCGCAGCGTCATATTCACGCCTGCCTGCGCCTGGTTTAGGTCACTGGTCATGCGCGTAATCAGCGTGCCCGTGCCCAACGCGTCCAGTTGTGCAAACGAAAGGCGCTGGATGTGCGCCAGCAGCGCGTGGCGCAGCCCTTTGCCAAAACCCGTTGCCGCCTTGGCGGCAAAATACTGCGCCGTGATGGCCGAGGCCAGCCCAACAGCGCCCAGCGCGATGAGCACCAAGCACATGCGCAGGATGTAGCCCGTATCCCGCTGCGCGATGCCGATATCGATAATGGCGGCCACCACAAGGGGAACCAGCAGCTCCTGCAAAGCTTCCAGCAGCTTGAACAGCGGACCCAGTATGCTTTCTTTGCCGTAGCCGCGCAGGTAAACGAGGAGTTTTCTCAAGGTGTGGGTACCTCCGTGCGATGTGGATTGTGGGGGGGTGGATGGGGATGGGTTGATTATACCATGGGGGGGAAGGGGGATGCAGTGCAAAGGAAATATTGACAGTGCCACCTTATTGTGTTATGATTCAGGTGTCAGATGGGACATGAGCTCATCTTGAGCAGGGAAGCTGGTGCCGTTTCAAGTTGCGGTGCCTGGTGGAGCTCTCCGGGGGTTGCGCGACAACCACAACTTGAATAGACCATGCAGATGGTTGAAAGAAAACGCGCGAACACAGGAGCTATCGGCTCCTGTGTTTTTTAGGAGGACTATTTGATCGATTTGCTCCTTCAAAGTGCACTCGCCTATCAAAAACTGCTTACTCTCACGTATCATGTTGCATTGGGTCATAAGGGCGTTCTTACTCATATGCGCATTGTATTTCCTGAGAATGCATACCATCATATGGCTGGTTTTCAATATGTGGGTTTCACATCGTTGCAGAATCGAAGTGCCGCACTTCAAACGATATTATCAGGAAAAACAACACAGCGCCATTTCATAGAAGCTGGCTATGTGCCTAACGCGAAATATGATCTGGCGGATCGATGGCAAAGCATTTGTCATCTGCAGGAGATGCTCGAAAACGATATGGTCACATACTACTATCGTGGTCATGAGCCCCATTGGGCACGCATCAAAGCGGATTATGTGCTATGCAACCCAAGCCAGTATTTCTTTATCCGCAATGAAGAGCCTGTAAGCGTATTCGGGAACAGAAACCAAGGCTATGAGAAGAAGTGTACACGGTATACAACCTTGCAGGTTACGCGTATAAACATCGTAACGCTGGAAAGCGTGACTGTATATCGGTCACCCTCCTTCAAAGAGCCTTCGTGAGATTGACAGCCTAGCCCTGTCGCTTGACAGGTGCCGATATGCACGCAATCCCGTGACCATCAGAGCAACTGTACAGCATCCATCACAAATGAATAATATCCATAAGTTTGCAACATACAATCAAAAGAACGAAAAAGAAGCGTCCGTCAATCGTTGGTCGCTAACGCACAATGCGAAATAGAAGCAGCGACTCTACACCCCCCGTATCCGCTCCAGCGCCTCCAGCGTCTTTTCATACGTATTAAATGCCGTAAGCCTGAAATACCCCTCGCCGCTGGGGCCAAAGCCCGCGCCGGGCGTGCCCACCACATGCGCGCGGGTCAGCAGGCGGTCAAAGAAAGCCCAGCTGTCGATGCCCTCGGGGGTTTTCAGCCACACATAGGGCGCATCCACACCGCCGAACACCGTATACCCCGCCGCCGTAAGCCCATCGCGGATCAACGCGGCGTTGCGCAGGTAGTAGGCGATGGTTTCCGCGCATTCCGTTTGTCCTTCGGGGGTAAACACGGCTTCCGCCGCGCGCTGCACAGGGTAGCTGACACCGTTGAACTTGGTGCCCATGCGCCGTTTCCACAGGCTGTTGAGCTCCACCGCCTGCCCTTGCCCGCCGATGCCCCGCACCGCATGGGGGATGATGGTATAGGCGCAGCGGATGCCCGTAAAGCCGGCGGTCTTGGAAAACGAGCAGCACTCGATGGCCACTTCCCGCGCGCCCTCCACCTCGTAGATACTGTGGGGCACATCGCTGGTGATGAAGGCTTTGTAGGCCGCGTCATAAATAATAATCGCGTTGTTCTCGCGGGCATAGGCAACAAAAGGCGCAAGCTGCTCGCGCGTTAAGGTGGTTCCGGTGGGGTTATTGGGGTAGCACAGGTAGATTACGTCAACTTTTTCGGTGGGGGGCTGGGGCACAAAGCCGTTTGCCGCATTGCAGGGCAGGTAGGTAAGGCGGCTCCAGCGGCCGTCCACAAAATCCCCCAGGCGCCCGGCGATGGCGTTGCTGTCCACATACACGGGGTACACCGGATCGGTAACGGCGATGCGCACATCATCGGCAAACAGCTCCTGTAGCGCGGCGGTATCGGTCTTGGCGCCGTCGGATACAAACACCTCGTCAAAGTCGAGCGCAACGCCGCGCGGCGCGTAATCTTTCTCGCGGATGGCGTTGACCAGAAAATCATAGCCAAAATCCGGCCCGTAGCCGCGGAAGGTGGCGGCGTCCAGCATCTCGGCGGCGGCGTTTTGCATGGCCGTCACCGCCGCTTTGGCCAGCGGGCGGGTTACATCCCCGATGCCCAGCTTGATAAGCGCGGCCTGCGGGTTCTCGGCGGAAAACGTCTTGACCCGACGCGCGATCTCCGCAAACAGGTAGGAACCGGGGAGCTTCTCATAATTGGGGTTAACGTGCATGGGCGAGTGCCTCCTTTGATATTTGCCCCGGCGGGCAGGCGCTGGCGGTCAAAACGGATGCCGCGGCGGCGAGGGCGCAAGGGTCGTTGTTCCTTGCGGGTGGTAGGTATCGTTATCGCGAGCGCTCAACCGCGCAGCGGCCGTTATACAAGCATCGCTTAGGATTTCGGAGTATCAATGATGAACCGTACCCGCCGCACGCAGGTTACCGTCCGTCTGGCGGCTGCGGGCAAGGCTTTGCGCATCATTCCCCGAGCCACACGCCATCAAAAACAAAAGCGGCGGGGCCGGTCATGTACACATGGCCGTCGGCCTCGTTCCACTCCACGGTCAGCGTGCCGCCCAAAAGCCGCACCTCCGCCCTGCGGTCGATCAATCCATTCAAAACGCTGGCCACCATCGAGGCGCACGCGCCCGTGCCGCAGGCCATGGTTTCGCCCGCGCCGCGCTCCCATACGCGCATCTGGATGGTCTGGCGGTCGATCACCTGCACAAACTCGATGTTGCATTTGCGCGGGAACGCCAAATCTTTCTCCAAAACAGGGCCTACGGTGGTCACAGGCGCGGTCATGGGATCATCCACAAAGGTCACGGCATGGGGGTTGCCCATGTTTACCAGCGTGACCGGCCACGTTTTTTGCAGCGCCTTGAGGGGCTGCATGCGAATGACCTCGCCGCTGAACACACTGGGGATGGCGGCGCCCTCCGTAATGGGCGCGCCCATATCCACCCGCACCAGCGCGGTATTCTGGTTTTCATCCAGCGTAAGCTGCATATGCTTGAGCTGCCCGCCGGATTCAATGTCAAACTCGGTTTTAGACGTAAGCCCGCGGTCATGGCAGTAGGCGGCCACACAGCGGATGCCGTTGCCGCACATCTCGCTTTCGGAGCCATCGCTGTTGAACATGCGCATGCGAAAATCCGCCTTCTCACTGGGCAGGATGAGAATCAGCCCATCCCCGCCCACGCCGAAGCGCCTATGGCTCATACGCACCGCCAGCGCGGGAAGATCGTCCGGCAGTTTCTCTTCAAAGCCGTTGATGTATACGTAATCGTTTCCGATGCCGTGCATCTTCGTAAAATGAAGCATCCTGTTCACCTGCTTTCATAGCGGTAAGTATAACAAAAAAACAGGGGTTTGAAAAGTAGGGGGGGATGGCGCGGGGCAGGCGAACAGGCGCACGTTCAGTTGTATGTATGCAAAAGCCTTGCGGGGCTTGCCGCAAGGCGCCGGGGTCAATGAACCATCACACTTTTAATTGTTCCTTTCTTTTGCGTAACAGGCGATCAATAAGCGCTGTCATTGCCGCAAACAGGAATGTGATCGAGAAATACTGTGCTAACGTCTCCAGTGCGCTCCCGATGCTGCCTTGCTGCCCCTCGGCATGACCGGCCATACCGTCGGGTCTGCCCAAAAAACCTTCCTGTGTATCGGTCAGGCTGTTGGCCTCGGCGGTATCCATCATCGGTTCCGCATCGCCGGATGTTTGGGCGGATGCATCTGTTTGCGTAATCACCGTTACCGCCGAGGTATCGTTGGTTTCGCTATCCTGCGCCACAGTACCTTCGCCGGAGTGCTGCTCCATCATGCCTGGATACTGGCCGTCACGGGCTCCCTGTCCCCCCTGCGCGCTGGTGCTAAAGGGCATAACAAGCCAGCGGGTGAACGCTGTTGTAGCAATGCCATAGCCGCCGTATGCCATTATGACCACCGTCAATGCCACCGCAACCAGTTTGGGCAGTTTGATCCGACGGGAAAAAATCCCTTTGAGATAATTATAATGAAGCCCCAGATGCACACCCACCAGAATCAAAGCCACCGCCGAAGCGCTGTAGTGGATCACTTTCCATGAACCTCCCTGTACGGCAAGGCGTGGTAACGCAACCTTGGAAATGAGGATACCGCTGAGCCCAATCAGCAGAAACGCTACCAGCATCAGCGCATCCACAATCCACATCAGGCGGGTTCGCCCATCCGCCTTGGCAAGCTTCACCGTCACCCGCCGTATCCATGAAAAATTAAGCCCTTTGTGGATCAAAAAAACACCAATCAGGATTAACCCGCCGATTTCGTGAAACCCCATACCCAGCGCACGTTTGGAGTACATCAGTGCGAGTACGATCATCATCAGAACATCCAGCACAATTTTTATAATCGTCTTTTTCTTCATTTGCATATCACCCTTTCACAAAGCAGATTCTATCAGGGAGATTTGATCATGCTATGAACAAACGATAAACCATTTCGCACAGCGGTTGCGTTTAGGGCAGCCGCAGCCCCGCATGCCATGCCATACATCGGCATAGTTTTGAAAAGCTACACTAAAAAGCGCCCCTTTCCCCTGTGCATCAGGAGAACGGGGCGCTGTTCACTCGCCGCAAGCTCTGCTACTCCATAAACGCATACCGCTGGCTGGGCGTCAAATCATACACCACGCGCGCCACATCCTTCAGTTCGCCCAAAATGCGCTGGGTCACGCGCTCCAGCAGATCAAAGGGCAGGCGAGAGGCGCAGGCCTCGCTGCTGCAAGCCTGGCTGGCACGCAATATGATGGCATAACCGCCGCGCTCATCGGGGTTATCAGACAGGGCGGCATAGTACTGCCACAGGCGGCGGTCGTGGCCGCCCGCGCGCACTTCTTCGCCAAAAAAGGCGTCCGCCTGCCGCAGGGTGGTCAGCCGCGCCTGCGTCACCTCGCCATAGACGCGCAAGGCAAGCCCGCTGCTGGGAAAGGGCTGGCGCTCGGCCATGGTGGCGGGCAGCGCCAGCGCGCGCGCCAGACGGCGCACCTCATCTTTGAACAGGCCGCGCAATGGCTCCAAAACGCGCAAATCGAGTTCTTCGGTAGCGGGCAGCGCATCGGGCGCGTGGCCGCCGTAAAGGGTATCGTTAAAATTTGTGCCCAGCGCAAGCACCCTGGCGTCAAGCTCATAGCGCAGGCGCTTATAGAGCACCTGCCCCAGCAGCGATGAGACAATCCGCTCTTTATCGCCCGCGGCGCGCACCCCGCGCAAGGCTTTGAGAAACACATCCCGCGCGTCAATCAGCGTAACGTCAAGGCCAAGGGCTTCGCGGTAGGTTTGTATCACATATTCCGGCTCATCCTGCCGCAGCAGGCCAGTATCCACAAACACGCACATCAGGCGCTCCCCCACGGCGCGGTGCGCAAGCTTGGCGCACACCGCGCTGTCCACCCCGCCGGATACGGCGCACATTACGCGCCCCTCGCCCGCGGCATCGGCAATCGCCTGCACCGCGCCTTGGATGATGGCATCCTGCGTCCAGGTGGTTTGCATGCCGCATACCAGACGCGCAAAGTTGTTGAGCAGCTGCAAGGCATCTGGGTCGTTACGCTCAATGGGGTATTGCACGGCATACAGCGCGCTCCCTTCCGGCGTAAAGCCGATGCAGCGCTCTGTGGCGGTTTGGATGCAGGCAAGCGCATCGGGCAGTTGCAGCACCCGCAAGTTGTGGTACACACGCTCCCCGCCTGTCATCCCCTCAAACAGGGGCAACGGCGAAAGCCCCAGCGTTTCGGGCTGATCCTGGTTCTGGCCCTCGCTCAGCGTCCCCCCGAAATGCTCGCAAAGCGCGCGGGTCGCGCCCCCCAGCGCCAGCATGGGAAGCCCCGCCGTAAGCAGTTCCTGGTCAAAGCCAGATAGATCCACCACCGCATCGTCACCCGCCGCGATGATCAGGCCGCGCGCGTTTTTCTCCCGCGCATTGGCAAGCGATACCCCAAAGGGCACAGGCAGGCAATAGATTTGCTGGTTGCGAAGCGTGCGGGCAATCAGGCTGGCCAGCCCCGCGTCATGATCCAGTATCAAAATGGCTTCTTGCATAGCTTAGCCTCCGCTGGTCCTGTTTGTGCATGGGTGTTTGTTTCCACGCAGGGGTGGGGAAATCCTTTTTTCGCGGCGCGACGGCGGCGCGTATGCCGCCCCCGCATGGTTTGACGGATGCGTACCCAAGCCCTATACTATCGCGTAAAGGGCACAAAAGCCTGACCGCCGCGCGGGCAAGCGCCCTCATGCATCCATAGACAGGAGGCCGCCGCATGAATCCCATACTGGAAAGTTTGTACACGCGTAAATCCGTGCGCGTTTTCACGGAGCAGCCCATTTCCGCGGAGGCAAGGGAACACATTCTTTTGGCTGCCGCGCACGCGCCCACGGCGGGCAACCAGCAGCTCTATACCATCCTGGAGATCACCGATCCCGCGCGCAAAGCGCGCCTTTCCGTCACCTGCGATCATCAGCCGTTTATTGCCACCGCGCCCATGGTGCTGATTTTTCTGGCGGATGCGCAAAAGTGGCTGGACGCGTATCACAGCATCGGCCTTGAGGCGCGCAAGCCGGGCGTTGGTGATTTGATGCTGGCCGTGAGCGATGCCTGCATCGCCGCGCAGAACGCCGTAACCGCCGCCTGGAGCTTGGGCATCGGCTCCTGCTACATCGGCGATGTGATGGAGAATGCCGAAGAACACCGCAGCATGCTGGAATTGCCGCCCTACGTATTCCCCGCCGCCATGCTGGTATTGGGCTACCCAACGCCCCAGCAGCTTGCCCGCCGCAAGCCGGAGCGCAGCAGCCTTGCCCACACCGTGCACCAGAATACTTACCGCCGCATGGACGCGGCGGAGCTGGCCGCCATGCTTGCGCCCCACACGGGGGATAAGCCCCTGCAGGACTGGCTTACCGCCTTTTGCAAGCGCAAGTATGAAAGCGATTTTGCCCGCGAGCTCAACCGCTCGGCGGCTCTATACCTGCAAGCCTTTGAAGAACCGCAGCCTGCGCCGCACCGGTAAGCGCGCAGGCACGCCATTCGCATACGAAAAGCCCGCAAGCCCCGCACAGGCAGGCGGGTTTTTGGTATGCCGCCGCCTATTTGTATGCTATAGCGCCGTCGTTTCAGCAAGGGTCGTGCAAGAATCCACATCACAAACATTATTCTCCATATTACATTTTTTGTACGTTTTTCTGTGCTATTTTAATGCTTGACAAGCATTTGGCTTAGACGTTATAATCTTATAGTTTTCCATTTTCTCCCCATTTTTAACCTTCTTCCATTCTGCTGATCGCAAATGGTTGAGGGCAGGCGATTCCTCGGGTGTGAAAAACACGAACATTCCCCCCATCAACGGGCGCATGCCGCCCGCAACGCAGGAGGGTACCCCCAATCATGAAAAAAGTTGCCGTCATCATGGGTTCCAAGAGTGATCTGCCTGCCCTGACGCCTTGCTTTGAACAGCTCAAGGCGCTGGGCATCCCCTTTGAGGCGCACATCTACAGCGCGCACCGCACGCCCGACCTGGCCGCGTCCTTTGCCACGGCCGCGCAGCAAAACGGCTTTGGCGCCATCATCGCGGCGGCGGGCAAAGCCGCCCACCTTGCGGGCGCGCTGGCCGCGCGCACCGTGCTGCCGGTCATCGGCATCCCGGTAAAAGCTTCCACGCTGGATGGGCTGGACGCGCTGCTATCCACCGTGCAAATGCCCGCGGGCATTCCCGTGGCTACCGTCGCCATCGACGGCGCGGCCAACGCGGCGCTGCTGGCGGCGCAGATCATCGCCGTGGGGGACAGCGCCCTTACGCAAAAACTGCTGGACGCGCGGGAGGCCATGCGCCTTGCCGCCGTAGCGGCGGATCAACAGCTCGCGGTGGACTAACCCCTGCCCGCGAGCTTTCCCTTTACCCCAAACAAAACAGCAGGAGGTACACAATCATGGAAACGCGTGATTTGCTCTACGAAGGCAAGGCCAAGAAGGTATTCGCCACCGATGATCCCCAACTGGTGCTTGTTTCCTATAAAGATGATGCCACCGCCTTCAACGGCGAGAAAAAAGGAACCATCCTGGGCAAAGGCGCCATCAACAACCGCGTGACCAATCACCTGATGCGGCTGCTGGAAAAGCAGGGCGTGCCCACGCATTATGTGCGGGAGCTATCCCCGACCGATACTTTGGTGCGCCGCGTGACCATCGTGCCGCTGGAAGTGATTGTGCGCAACGTGGCCGCAGGTTCGCTCAGCAAACGCCTTGGACTTGCGGAAGGCACTCCCATGAAAAAAACCGTGCTGGAGTTCTGCTATAAAGATGACGCGCTGGGCGATCCCATGGTCAACGAGTATCACATCGCCGCCATGGAATGGGCCACGCCCGCCGAGCTGGAAACCATCTGCCGCTACAGCCTCACCGTCAACCGCGTGCTGGGCGAATATTTGCAGGATCTCAACATCCAGCTGATTGACTTCAAACTGGAGTTTGGCAAAACCGATGCGGGCGAACTGGTGCTGGCCGATGAAATCAGCCCGGATACCTGCCGTTTCTGGGATACCGTCACGCACGAAAAGCTGGATAAAGACCGCTTCCGCCGTGATATGGGCGGCGTGGAAGATGCGTATCAGGAAATCATGAAGCGCCTGCTGGGCGAATGATGCCCGCGCGTTCATGCCCCTTAGGCGCCAGGCGCGCGCGTAGCCGCGCCTGGCGCCGCCATCCATCCCAGCACCGCCAGAAAGGATCTTCCCAATGAATAAGCTCCATGAGGAATGCGGCGTTTTCGGCCTGTACCTGCCAAATGGGCAAGAAGGTGTGGTATCGCCCGCCTACCACGCGCTGTTCGCCCTGCAACACCGCGGGCAGGAAAGCTGCGGCATCGCCGTCAACCGGCACGGCGTGATTTCCTGCCATAAGGATGTGGGGCTGGTGGGCGATGTGTTCACCCCCGATGTGCTTACCGCCATGCCGGAAGGGAGCATTGCCGTGGGGCATTGCCGCTACGGCACCACGGGCGCGCAAAACCGCAGCAACGCGCAGCCGCTGGTGGTCAACCACCTGAAGGGCGGGCTGGCGCTGGCGCACAACGGCAATCTGGTCAACGCCCATGAACTGCGCGAGCAGCTGGAAAACGGCGGCGCCATTTTCCACACCACCAGCGACAGCGAAGTCATCGCCTACACCATCACGCAGGCGCGGCTGACGGCCGCAAGCATCGAGCAGGCGGTGCTGGCCAGCATGGCGCGCATTGCGGGCGCGTATTCGCTGGTGATCATGAGCCCTTCCAAGCTCATTGCCGCGCGCGACCCCAACGGCTTTCGCCCCCTGTGCATGGGCAGCCTGATGGGCGGCACCGTGTTTGCCAGCGAAAGCTGCGCGCTGGACGCCATCGGCGCTACGTTTGTGCGCGATGTGCTCCCCGGCGAAGTGGTCATGGTGGACGCCACCGGCATACACAGCCTCCTGATGGATGCGCCCCGCCGCAATGCGCTGTGCATCTTCGAGTTCATCTATTTTGCCCGGCCGGACAGCGTGATCGACGGCAGCGCCGTGCACACGGCACGCCTGCGCGCGGGCGCGTTTTTGGCGCTGGAACATCCCGTGCAGGCGGATGTAGTGATCGGCGTGCCCGATAGCGGCATCGACGCGGCCATCGGCTACGCGCGCCAGAGCGGCATCCCCTATGGCGTGGGCTTCATCAAAAACCGCTATGTGGGGCGCACGTTTATCCAGCCCGGGCAGGCCGCGCGGCAGAGCGCCGTGCGCATCAAGCTCAACGCCATCGGCGCTACGGTAGCGGGCAAGCGCGTGGTACTCATTGACGATAGCATCGTGCGCGGCACCACCAGCGCCCACATTGTAAGCCTGCTGCGGGAGGCGGGCGCGCTGGAAGTGCACATGCGGCTATCTTCCCCGCCTTTCCGCCACCCGTGCTATTTTGGCACCGATATCGATTCCACCGAGAACCTCATCGCCGCCAACCATACGCTGGAAGAAATCCGCCGGCTCATCGATGTGGATACGCTTGGCTACCTGCCCGTATCCTGCCTTGACAAACTGCCCGAGTGCGGGCATGCGGATTATTGCAAGGGCTGCTTTACGGGCACGTACCCCGTAGCGCCCCCGTGCGAGGCGGCCAAGCACCAGTTTGAAACCCCGCTGAGCGAAAACAGGGAGGCCATACACGTATGAAAAGCCAGAGCGAAAGCTATCGGGATGCCGGTGTGGATATCACCGCGGGGTACCGCGCCGTGGAGCTGATGCAAAGCAGCATCGCGCGCACGCTCACAAGCGGCGTGCTGGGCGGCGTAGGCGGGTTTGGCGGCATGTTTGAGCTGGATACGGCGGGCATGCAGCGCCCCGTGCTGGTATCCGGCACGGATGGCGTGGGCACCAAACTGCGCCTCGCCTTTCTGTTAAACAAGCATGACACCGTGGGCATCGACTGCGTGGCCATGTGCGTCAACGATATCATCTGCTGCGGCGCCAAGCCGCTCTTCTTTTTGGATTACATCGCCTGCGGCAAAAATGTGCCGGAGAAAATCGCAGGCATCGTCAGCGGCATCGCGGAAGGGTGCGTGCAGGCGGGCTGCGCGCTCATCGGCGGCGAAACCGCCGAAATGCCCGGCTTTTACCCTGAGGATGAGTACGACCTCGCCGGTTTTGCTGTGGGCGTGGTGGATAAGCCGCGCATCCTGGACAAGAACACCATGCAGGCGGGCGATATCCTGCTCGCGCTGCCTTCCAGCGGCCTGCACTCCAACGGCTTCTCGCTGGTGCGCAAAGTGTTTGGGGTAGAAGCGGGCGGGCTTTCCCTGCCGCACGCAGCACTTGGCGGCCAAACCTTGGGCGAAACCCTGCTCACGCCCACACGCATCTATGTAAAGCCTGTGCTGGCGCTGCTTGAGGCGGTCACGGTGCGCTCGCTGGCGCACATCACAGGCGGCGGCTTTTATGAGAACATCCCGCGCGCGCTGGGGGCGGGCGTTACCGCCAAAGTGGAACAGCGCGCCGTCAAAACGCCGCCCATCTTTGATCTGCTTACAAAGACGGGCAACATCCCCACACGGGATATGTTCAACACCTTCAACATGGGGGTGGGCATGGTGGCCGTGGTGCCCAAAACACAGGCGGATACCGCCATCCAAACCCTTACGGCGCAGGGCGTTGACGCCTATGTGCTGGGCGAGATCACCGCTGGGGATGAGGGGGTTATCCTGTGCTGAACATCGCCGTGCTGGTAAGCGGCGGGGGCACAAACCTGCAAGCGCTGCTGGACGCGCAGGCAAGCGGGGCGCTGGGTAGCGGGCGCATCGCGCTGGTGGTGAGCAACAAACCCGCCGCCTACGCGCTCACCCGCGCCGCGCAGGCGGGCGTGCCCTGCGCCGTGCTGGAAAAGCGCGCCGGGGAAACCCCGCATGCTTACGGCGAACGGCTGCTGGCGCTGCTTGAGCAAAACCGCATCCATCTGGTGGTGCTGGCGGGCTTCCTGCTCATTCTGGCGGAAAATGTGGTTCGCGCCTACGCGGAGCGCATCGTGAACGTGCATCCAAGCCTGATCCCCAGCTTTTGCGGGGAAGGGTTTTACGGCCTGCGGGTGCATCAGGCCGCGCTGGCGCGCGGGGTCAAGGTAACGGGCGCCACCGTGCATCTGGTCAATGAAGTGCCCGATGGCGGGCGCATCCTTTTACAGCAGGCCGTGCCCGTGCTGGCGGGGGACACCCCCGAGTCGCTCCAGCGCCGCGTGATGGAGCAGGCGGAGTGGCGCATCCTGCCTGAGGCTGTGCGGCTGCTGGTGGATGGGCTTACCCAGCAGGGGTATGGCGAGGCGTGAGGGCACGGTATGGGCGAGCATTGGCAGGCTTGTACGCAGGCAGGCAAAGGTTTGTTGAAGGTGTTCGCAAACCCGTGTTGTGCGCTGTTGCCGCTCGCTTCATAGCCCTGCGGGCTGTTCGCTCGCTTTGGCTATGGGTTGTTCTGGGAGACTTTGGGGTTCCACCCCAAACCCCGGCAGGGGTTTCACCCCTGCACCCTGACCAGGGCCAGTAGCCCTGGCTCCACCTTTTTTACACAGCCTGGGGCTGTTATCGCCCTACTTTTTACCTTTGCCGCACGCCATAAACCCGTGCACTTGCCGCGTAAAAGTGCTATCATCAAAAGCGGCGGGCATGCCCGAAACCCATGGCTTGCCCGCACACTTTCCCAAGGGAGGTATACCCATGAAATGCTATGACCCCTGCGATTATCTCGCGGGTAACCCTTACCCCGGCCGCGGCATCCTGCTGGGGGTGAGCGCGGATGGCGCGCACGCCATGATGGCCTATTTCATCATGGGGCGCAGCGAGAACAGCCGCAACCGCATCTTTACCCCGAAGGATGGCGGCATCGTCACCGAAGCGGCCGATCCCGCAAAAATGACCGATCCCAGCCTGATTATCTACGCCCCCGTGCGCGTGCTGGACGCGCATACCACCATCCTGACCAACGGCGATCAAACCGATACCCTCTTTGACGCGCTTTCCGCAGGCGGCAGCTTTGAAGCCGCGCTGCGCACACGCACCTTTGAGCCGGACGCGCCCAATTTTACCCCGCGCATCTCCGGCCTGCTGCAAACCCGCGGCGGCAAACCCGCCTATCGCCTGAGCATCCTTAAAAGCACCGATGGCAGGGGCAGCGCCGTAACCCGCGCGTTTTATGAGTATGAAGCGCCCCCCGCGGGCGAGGGCAGGCTCATCCATACCTATCAGGGGGACGGCGACCCCTTGCCCAGCTTCGCGGGCGAGCCGATGCGCGTGGCGCTGGCCGGGGATATCGACGCTTTCGCCCCCGCCCTGTGGAACGCGCTGGACATGCAAAACAGGGTCAGCCTGTTTGTGCGGGCCATCAGCCTGCTAAACGGCGAAAGCCAGACGCGCATCTTCAACCAGCACAATTAGGAGGCAAATCATGCAGGAGCTGGAACTCAAATACGGCTGTAACCCCAACCAGAAGCCCGCGCGCATCTATGTGCAAAACGGTGAGCTTCCCCTGACGGTGCTAAACGGCAAACCCGGGTACATCAACTTTCTGGACGCGCTCAACGGCTGGCAGCTGGTGCGGGAGCTAACCCACGCCACGGGGCTGCCCGCGGCGGCGTCCTTCAAGCACGTAAGCCCCGCGGGCGCGGCGCTCGGCCTGCCGCTTACGGATGTGCTGCGCCGCATCTATTTTGTGCCGCAAGCAGCGCAGCTCACCCCGCTGGCCTGCGCCTACGCCCGCGCGCGCGGCGCGGACCGAATGAGCAGCTTTGGCGATTTCATCTGCCTTTCGCAGGAATGCGACCTGGCTACCGCGCTGCTCATCAAGCCTGAGGTAAGCGACGGGATCATCGCGCCCAGCTACACGGCAGAAGCCCTTGCCGTGCTCAAAGAGAAACGGCAGGGGAATTACAACATCGTGCAGATTGACCCCGCGTATGAGCCGCCGCTGGCCGAGCATAAGGATGTGTTTGGCATTACCTTTGCGCAAAACCGCAATACGCTGGCAATCGACGAAGCTTCCTTTGATACGCTGCCCACGCGCAATCAAACGCTCCCGCCCCAAGCCAAGCGGGACTTGGCGCTTGCCATGATTACCCTCAAGTACACGCAGTCCAACTCCGTTTGCTATGTCAAGGACGGGCAGTGCATCGGCATCGGCGCGGGGCAGCAAAGCCGTATCCATTGCACGCGCCTGGCGGGGGATAAGGCCGATTTATGGTGGCTGCGTCAGCACCCCAAGGCGCTGGCTTTGCCTTTCCTGCCCACCGTTAAAAACCCGGACAGGGATAACGCCATCGACCGCTTCCTAAGCAATGAAGCGCTTACCACCGTACTGGCGGATGGCCGCTGGCAAGCGCTGTTCACCGAACGCCCCCAGCCCCTGACCGCCGAAGAAAAAACCGCGTGGCTTGCCACCCTTACCGATGTGAGCCTGGGCAGCGATGCGTTCTTCCCCTTCAGCGATAACATCGACCGCGCCGCGCAAAGCGGTGTGCGCTACATCGCCCAGCCCGGGGGCAGCAAACGGGATGGGGATGTGATTGCCGCGTGTGATGGCTACGGCATCGCCATGGCGTTTACGGGCATCCGGCTGTTTCACCATTAACGGCAGGGCAAAGGCGCAACGCGTGTGCCTTTGTCCCTTGCCCGCTACAAAGGAGCTGAACCCCGCATGAAGGTACTGGTGGTAGGCAACGGCGGCCGTGAGCATGCTTTGGTTGCCATGCTCGCCCGCTCTCCCCTTGCGCCCACGCTGTATTGCGCGCCGGGCAACGGCGGCATCGAAGCGCTGGCAACGTGTGTGCCCATCCCGCCGGAAGCTGTGGAAACCATCGCGGACTGGGCGCAGCAAAACGCCATGGATTACGTGGTAGTCGCGCCGGATATGCCCCTGTGCCTTGGGCTTTGTGATTTGCTGGCGGCGCGGGGCATCCCTTCCTTTGGCCCCAGCAAAGCCGCCGCGCGCATTGAGGGCAGCAAGGTGTTTGCCAAGGAGCTGATGCGAAAGTACGGCATCCCCACCGCCGCCTGTGAAGTGTTTACGGATATTGCCTCCGCGCTGCGTTACGTGCAAAGCGCGCCCTGCCCCATGGTCATCAAGGCGGATGGTCTGGCCTATGGCAAGGGCGTGCTCATCTGCCATACGCGGCATGAAGCGGAACAGGCCGTGCGCGACATGATGGAGCGGGACACGTTCGGCGCCTCTGGAAGGCGCATTGTAATAGAAGAATTTCTGACCGGCCCCGAGGTGAGCGTGCTCGCCTTTGCCGATGGGCAAACCCTCCTGCCCATGCCCAGCGGTATGGATCACAAGCGCGCGCTGGATGACGATCAGGGGCGCAACACCGGCGGCATGGGCGTAATTGCCCCCAACCCGTTTTATACGCAGCAAATCGCGCAGGAATGTATGCAGACCATCTTTATGCCTACCCTGCGCGCCATGCAGGCCGAGGGCTGCCCCTTTCAGGGCTGCCTGTACTTCGGCCTGATGCTCACCGATGCGGGCGCAAAGGTGATTGAGTACAACTGCCGCTTTGGCGACCCCGAGGCGCAGGCGGTGCTGCCGCTGCTGACAAGCGACCTGCTTTCTATTCTGCTGCATGTTACGGCGGGCACGCTGGCGCAGGCGGATGTACGCTTTGCGCAGGGCGCAAGCTGCTGTGTGGTGCTGGCTTCCGGCGGGTATCCGCAGGCGTACGAAAGCGGGAAACCCATCCACGGCATCGCGCAGGCGCAGGCGCAAAGCGACACGTGGGTGTTTCACGCGGGTACGCGCCGCCAGGCGGATGGCTCGCTTGTGACCGCGGGCGGGCGCGTGCTGGGCGTGACCGCCGTACGCCCCACGCTGGCGCAGGCCGTAACGGCTGCCTATGCAGCGGCGGATGCCATTGCCTTTGAAGGCAGGCATATGCGGCGGGATATCGGCGCGCGGGCGCTGGGGGCGCTGTAGGCGGGGCAGGTGTGCCCTCGCCCGGTAAAAGCTGCCCATTAGGCATATGCCTTTGGTTATGTGGATTTCCCATTCTTTTGCTAGCAGGAGGTACCTATGCCCGTATACCGCGTCTATGCTGAAAAGAAAGCCCCCTATGCCGTGGAAGCCGATGCGCTGCTTTCCGAAATCCGTCAGGTGCTCCAGCTGCCTCTGGTAACGGGCGTGCGAATCCTGAACCGGTATGATATCGAGGGCGTGGACGAAGCGCTGTTTGCGCGGTGCCTGCCCATTGTTTTTTTTGAGCCGCAGCTGGATGCGTGTACCTTTTCGCTGCCTGCGCAGGAGGGCGCGGCCATCTTTGCCGTGGAATCCCTGCCCGGGCAGTTTGACGCGCGCGCGGCCTCCTGCGAAGAATGCGTGCAGCTGGTATCTCAGGGCGAGCGCCCCACCGTGCGCGCCGCGCGCGTGTATGTGCTCACAGGCGATATCGCGCCTGATGCGCTGGCCCGCATCAAAAAACACCTGATCAACCCCGTGGAGAGCCGCGAAGCCGCGCTGGAAGAGCGCCGCACCCTCGCCCAAACCCACGAGTCCCCCGCCGAGGTGGAAACCCTGCGGGGCTTTACCCGCATGGACGCGCCCGCCTTGCGGGCTTTTCTCACGGCGCAGGGGCTGGCCATGGATCTGGACGACCTGACCGTATGCCAGCGCTACTTCCAAAGCGAACACCGCGACCCCACCATGGCGGAAATCCGCATGCTGGATACCTACTGGAGCGATCATTGCCGCCACACCACCTTTTTGACCACGCTAACCCATGTCACCTTTGAAACGCCCGCCGTGGAAGCCGCCTTTGCGCGGTACCTTGCCCTGCGCAAGGCGCTGGGGCGGGATGATAAACCCATGAATCTGATGGACATTGCCACCATCGGCGCGCGGGCGCTCAAAGCGCGCGGCGGCCTTACAAACCTGGATGAAAGCGAAGAGATCAACGCCTGCTCCATCCATGTGGATGTAACCGTGGACGGCAAAACCGAGCCATGGCTGCTCATGTTCAAGAACGAAACACACAACCACCCCACCGAGATTGAACCCTTCGGCGGCGCGGCCACCTGCATCGGCGGGGCGATCCGCGATCCGCTCAGCGGGCGCACCTACGTATACCAGGCCATGCGCGTAACAGGCGCGGCAGATCCCCTTGCCCCCATCGCGGATACCCTGCCCGGCAAGCTGCCCCAGCGCAAGCTGGTTACCACGGCGGCGGCGGGCTACAGCGCCTACGGCAACCAGATTGGCCTTGCCACGGGGCTGGTGGATGAGCTCTACCACCCGGGCTATGCCGCCAAGCGTATGGAAATCGGCGCGGTTGTGGGCGCGGCGCCGCTTGCCAACATCCGCCGCGAAGTGCCCGCCCCGGGGGATGCGGTCATTCTGCTGGGCGGGCGCACGGGGCGCGATGGCTGCGGCGGGGCAACCGGCTCCAGCAAGAGCCATGACCAAACGAGCCTTGAAACCTGCGGCGCAGAGGTGCAAAAGGGGAACCCCGTGGTAGAACGTAAGCTGCAACGCCTGTTCCGTGACCCCAGCGTAACGCGGCTCATCAAGCGCTGTAACGATTTTGGCGCGGGCGGCGTGAGCGTGGCCATCGGCGAGCTGGCGGATGGGCTTGTGATCGATCTGGACAAAGTGCCCAAGAAGTACGAAGGGCTCACCGGTACCGAGCTGGCCATCTCCGAAAGTCAGGAGCGCATGGCGGTGGTGGTGGCGGATGCAGATGCGGCCGCGTTTATCGCGCTGGCCGCGGCGGAGAATCTGGAAGCTACGGTGGTTGCGCAGGTGACGGCGGCGCCGCGGCTGACCATGCGCTGGCGCGGGCAGACCATTGTGGATATCGGGCGGGATTTCCTCTCCACCAACGGCGCGGAAAAAAAGACGCAGGTGGTGGTGGCGGCGGCGCGGGCTGTGCCCGCGCAAGCGGATGACCGCAGCCTTGCAGGCAAGCTGCAAGCCTTGGCGGGCAGCCTTTCCTGCTGCTCACGGCAGGGGCTGAGCGAGCGTTTTGACGCGACCATCGGCGCGGGCACGGTGCTCATGCCCTTTGGGGGCAGGTATCAGTTGACGCCCACGCAGGCGATGGTGGCCAAACTGCCCGTAACGCACGGCGAAACCGATACCGCAAGCTGTATGGCCTACGGTTTTCACCCGGAGCTCATGGCGCAAAACCCTTATGAGGGCGCGTACCTGAGCGTGGCGCAAAGCCTTGCGCGGCTTGCCGCCACAGGGTTTGACGCGCGCAAGGCATACCTGACCCTACAGGAGTATTTCCCCCGCACGGGCAATGACCCCACACGCTGGGGCGCGCCGATGGCCGCGCTGCTGGGCGCGCTGGACGCGCAAATGAACTTTGGCATAGCGGCCATCGGCGGCAAGGACAGCATGAGCGGCACCTTTGCGCAGCTGGATGTACCCCCCACGCTGGTGAGCTTCGCCATCGCGCCCGGCACGACGGGGCAGGCGCTCTCGCCGGAGTTCAAGGCGGCGGGGCACAGGCTGTACTACCGCTACGCGGATCCCTTTGCACCGCAGGCGTTCATGGACGCGCTGGATACGCTCCACAGCTTACGCAGCCGCGGAAAGCTCACCGCCGCGTGGGCGGTGGGGCTGGGTGGCATTGCCGAAGGGCTTTTCAAAATGGCGTTGGGCAACCGCATCGGCGTAAAGGTGGCGGATGGTTTCCCGCACGACTTGTTTGCCCCGCACATCGGCGGGTTTATCCTGGCGGTTGCGCCGGGCGAAGCTGATGAAACGCCACCTGCGGCATGCGTGCTGCTGGGCGAAACCACGCAGGCTTACACCTTGCAATGGCATGGCGAATGCGTGCCGCTCGCCCCCGTGCAGGAGGCGTACGAGGGCAAGCTTGAACCCGTTTTCCCCTACCGCAGCACGGGCGGGCAAACGCGCGGCGCATCGCAGGGCGAGGGCGCGGGCACGGCGGCAGACGCCGTTAAGCCAACGGCAGCGCCCATCCCCACCGTCAGCTATACCGCGCAAAGCTGGCCGAAACCAGCGCTGCGCACGGCGCGGCCAGTGGCGGTCATCCCCACGTTTCCGGGCACAAATTGCGAGGTGGATACCGCGCGGGCGCTCACCCGTGCGGGCGCGGATGCAAGAATCGTGCTGATTCAAAACCTGACGCCGGATCATGTCAAACGCAGTGTAGAAAAAGCGCGCGCGGCCATCGACGCGGCGCAGATGGTGGTGTTCCCGGGCGGGTTTTCCGGCGGAGATGAACCGGACGGCAGCGGCAAGTTTATCACCGCGTTTTTCCGCAATCCCGCCATGAAAGATGCGCTGGCGCGTCTGCTGGATACGCGCGACGGTTTGGTGCTGGGCATCTGCAATGGTTTTCAGGCGCTCATCAAGCTGGGGCTGGTGCCCTATGGGAAAATTGTGGATACGGATGCGCAATGCCCCACGCTCACCTACAATACCATCGGGCGGCATCAGAGCATGCTGGTACGCACGCGCGTAGCCAGCAATAAAAGCCCATGGCTGCAACAGTGCGCCGTGGGGGATGTTCACCTGATACCCGTAAGCCATGGCGAAGGGCGGTTTGTCTGCCCGGACAATCTGCTTAAGACGTTGATTGAAAACGGACAGATCTGCACGCAGTATGTGGGGCCGGATGGGGAGCCGAGCATGGATTTGCGGGTGAACCCGAACGGGAGCGTGCTGGCGGTGGAGGGCATCTGTTCGCCGGATGGCAGGGTTTTCGGCAAGATGGGGCACAGTGAGCGCACAGGCAACGGGTTATACCAGAATGTGGCGGGCAACATTGTTCAGCCGCTGTTTGAAAGCGGGGTAGCCTATTTCAAATAAGGCAGTCAAAACAGCGGGGTCAAGGGAGGTAACCCCCCTTGCGGGGTGTGGGGCAGCGCCCCGCGCCCACGCCGCGGCGTCAAACCCGCAAGCGAAGCGAACCGCGCCATCGGCGCGATGATGCTTCGCGGGGCTGGCGGCAGGCAGGCATTTGCCAGCCACACGATTACTCCAGAACAACGGGGTCAAGGGGGGTCACCCCCCTTGCGGGGTGTGGGGCAGCGCCCCGCGCTCCCGCCGCAGCGCCAAACCCGCAAGCGAAGCGAACCGCGCCATCGGCGCGATGATGCTTCGCGCGGCTGGCGGCAAGCAGGCATTTGCGGCAACATGATTACCCCAAAAAG
The DNA here is from genome assembly GCA_001604105.1 of Clostridiales bacterium Firm_11. GTDB lineage: Bacteria > Bacillota > Clostridia > Christensenellales > Aristaeellaceae > CAXXOK01. The sequence goes on along the minus strand of LVAQ01000022.1, from coordinate 55,524 downwards.
CGGGGTCAAGGGGGGTCACCCCCCTTGCGGGGTGTGGGGCAGCGCCCCGCGCTCCCGCCGCAGCGGCAAACCCGCAAGCGAAGCGAACCGCGCCATCAGCGCGATGATGCTTCGCGCGGCTGGCGGCAGGCAGGCAATTGCGGCAAAACGATTGCAAAAACGCGGGGTCAAGGGGGGTCACCCCCCTTGCGGGGTGTGGGGCAGCGCCCCACGCTCCCGCCGCAGCGTCAAACAAGAACAAGCTGGATAACCAGAACGCACCCTGCAACCGCACGATGCCTAAAGCCTTGCATGTTGCAAATGCACACGCCTTTTGTTAGTATGGGAAGGGCGGCAGCGGAGAATACCCGCTATGTGCTTCTTACATGGCAAGCGGCCATGCCACTCGCGCCATCGCCGCTTCGCGGCCGTTGGCTCGCTTTGTTGGTTGGCGCTGCGGCGCGGGGGCTTGGGGCGTTGCCCCAAACCCCATGGGGGCTCCGCCCCTCAACCCCGCAAGGGCTTTGCCCTTGACCCACCTTTCCACCTATCCCTAATGATCCCACAGGAGGTCTACCGATGCCGGACCATTCATCCTACATCAGCCCCTTTTCCACACGGTACGCAAGCCCCGAAATGCAGTTCATCTTCTCCGAGGATAATAAATTCCGTACCTGGCGCAAGCTCTGGATCAGCCTTGCCAAGGCAGAGCAAAAACAGGGGCTGCCCATCACCGACGAGCAGATCGCCGAGATGGAAGCCCATCAGGATGATATCAACTATGACGTAGCCACCCGCCGCGAACGCGAAGTGCGCCACGATGTCATGAGCCACGTGTTCGCCTTCGGCGAGCAATGCCCCGCCGCGCGCGGCATCATCCACCTGGGCGCTACCAGCTGCTATGTGGGCGATAATACCGATGTGCTCATCATGAAGCAGGGCATGCTGCTGCTGCGCGGCAAACTGCTGACCGTGCTTGCGGAGCTGCGCGCCTTCGCCATGCAATACAAAGCCATGCCCGCCCTCGCCTACACCCACCTGCAACCCGCGCAGCTGACCACCGTGGGCAAGCGCGCCACCCTGTGGATGAATGAACTGCTCATGGATGTAGAAGAGTTGACCCATCGCCTGGATACCTTAGCCCTGCTTGGCAGCAAGGGCACCACCGGCACGCAGGCCAGCTTTGTGGAGCTGCTCGGCGGGGACAGCGCGAAAATACGGCAGATTGAGCTGGATATCGCCGCCGATGTGGGCGTGCCCCGTGTGGTGCCCGTAAGCGGGCAGACCTACAGCCGCAAGATGGATTATCAGGTGCTCAGCGCCCTATCCGGCATTGCCCAGAGCGCCAGCAAGTTCAGCAACGATCTACGGCTTCTGCAAGGCTTCAAAGAGATGGAAGAGCCCTTTGAAAAAAGCCAGATCGGCTCATCCGCCATGCCTTACAAGCGCAATCCCATGCGCAGCGAGCGCATCAGCGGCCTGGCCCGCTTTGTGATGGTGGATAGCCTGAACGCCGCCATCACCGCCGCCACCCAGTGGTTTGAGCGCACCCTGGATGACAGCGCCAACCGCCGCATCGCTGTTGCCGAGGCGTTTTTGGCGACCGATGCAATCTGCAACCTGCTGATGAACGTTTGCGATGGTCTGGTGGTTTACCCCAAAGTGGTTCGCGCCCGCGTAATGGCGGAGCTACCCTTTATGGCCACCGAAAACATCATGATGGATGCCGTTAAAAAGGGCGGAGACCGGCAGGAACTGCACGAGCGCCTGCGCGTGCACAGCCAGGCTGCCGCCCGCACCGTCAAAGAAGAAGGCGCGCCCAATGATCTGGTAACGCGCATCGCCGCCGATCCCGCTTTCCAGATCACAAAAGCGGAAATCGAAGCCATTTTGCAGCCGGAACGCTTCATCGGCCACAGCGCCTTGCAGGTGGATGCCTTCCTGACCGAGTGCATTGATCCGCTGCTGGCCGCGCATGCGGATGAACTGGCCGCCAAGGCGGAGCTGACCGTATAGGGTAAGCGCTATGCGTGGGAAAATAGCGAGGGGGCACGGGCGTTACGCCTGTGTCCCCTGTTTTCTGTCTATCATTCTTTGCAATGCGCTATCACCGCTCGCCTCATCGCCGCTTCGCGGCTGTTCGCTCGCTCTTGGTTTGCGTTGCGACGCCGGGGGCTTGGGGTTCCACCCCAAACCCCGCAAGGGGCACTGCCCCTTGACCCCTCTCCGCTGCGGCGGGGGCAAGGGGGCGCTTAACCTTTGCAATGCGCTATCGCCGCTCGCCTCATCGCCGCTTCGCGGCTGTTCGCTCGCTCTTGGGTTGCGTTGCGACGCTGGGGCTTGGGGTTCCACCCCAAGCCCCGCAAGGGGCACCGCCCCTTGACCCCTCTCCGCTGCGGCGGGGGCAAGGGGACACTTAACCTCTGCAATGCGCTATCGCCGCTCGCCTCATCGCCGCTTCGCGGCTGTTCGCTCGCTCTTGGGTTGCGTTGCGACGCTGGGGGCTTGGGGTTCCACCCCAAACCCCGCAAGGAGCACTGCCCCTTGACCCCTCTCCGCTGCGGCGGGGGCAAGGGGACACTTAACCTCTGCAATGCGCTATCGCCGCTCGCCTCATCGCCGCTTCGCGGCTGTTCGCTCGCTCTTGGGTTGCGTTGCGACGCTGGGGCTTGGGGTTCCACCCCAAACCCCGCAAGGGGCAATGCCCCTTGACCCCTCTCCGCTGCGGCGGGGGCAAGGGGACACTTAACCTCTGCAATGCGCTATCGCCGCTCGCCTCATCGCCCTTCGGGCTGTTCGCTCGCTCTTGGTTTGCGTTGCGACGCTGGGGCTTGGGGTTCCACCCCAAACCCCGCAAGGGGCAATGCCCCTTGACCCCTCTCCGCTGCGGCGGGGGCAAGAGGACACTTAGCCTTTGCAATGCGCTATCGACGCTCGCCTTATCGCCGCTTCGCGGCTGTTCGCTCGCTTTTGGTTTGCGTTGCGACGCTGGAGCATGGGGTTCCACCCCAAACCCCGCAAGGGGCACCGCCCCTTGACCCCTCTCCGCTGCGGCGGGGGCAAGAGGACACTTAGCCTTTGCAATGCGCTATCGACGCTCGCCTTATCGCCGCTTCGCGGCTGTTCGCTCGCTTTTGGTTTGCGTTGCGACGCTGGGAGCTTGGGGTTCCACCCCAAACCCCGCAAGGGGCACCGCCCCTTGACCCCTCTCCGCTGCGGCGGGGGTGGGGTTGCACAAGGGGACGCTTGTCTGCATCAAGGCCTATAATAATGTGAAATCTTTACACAACGCCCGTTTTGCAGATGGTATTGCAGTATCCACTTCTTCCCCGCAAGCGTGGTGCAGGTATATTGCACCGTGCGCGTGCCATCTTCATTGGCTAATACAACGCCAATACGGGGATCGTCATAGTACAGGTTACGGCTGCCGTTCTGATTTTCTACCATGCCGAAATCTTTATATACACCAGTGATATCCGTTTCACTGCTGCCCAGCCCTACGCCGCGCGGCGCGGTGGTAAAGCTGTTGGTCATCTCCAGCCGTACCGCTTCCCATCTGCCGCCTGTAAGCACAAACACCGCATAGCCCCATGAGTAGGTCAGGTGCTGCGCTTGGTTCTCCATCGTCAGGTAGGTGGTCGCCTCCGTGCTCGCGGGCTGCCCAAAGGCGGCTGTGAACGCCTCCAGCGTGGTGTCGTTCAGCGTTACGCCAGCAAAAACATCTCCCTCGCCATACATCTCCAGCGGGTAGGGTTTGATGTCAAACTTATACCCTACCTCCATGGTGCTGGATTGCTTGCCGTACCCGTTTACCGCCACCGCGCGCAACGTCACGCGCCCGCTGGGCAGCTTGATGGGCGTGCCGTCGAATTTCGGGCTGATCGCCGGATCGGGCAGCGAACCGTCGATGGTGTAGTAGAAAGTCTGGTCATCTTCCACGGCAAGCTGTTCCTTGGTTTTTCCCCGGCGCGCTTCTTTGGCGTTGAGCGCCTCGCCCGCGCGCAGGCTCACCGTGCGTGCGGAGCTATAGGTGTTGGGCGCAAGGTTACACTTGGGCATGGCGGGCGTGGGATAATAGACGGTGTAGGTCGCGCTCATCACATCGCTTACCAGATCATCCACCACGCTCACGGCACGCAGCGTGTATGTGCCCTCGGTAATGGTCACCGTGCCTTCCGTCAGCAATGTGCCCCCCTGGGGAAGCTCGGCATCGTCATCCAGCGTATAGTACACATCATACCCCTGCGGCGAGGTAAGCGTTATGTGCTGCTCCAGTTCATAACGGCCGGAAAGGTGATCCGTATCCACTTGCGGCGTATTGGGGATAAAATCCCTGCGCTGCTGGCGAAAATTCTCCCGATCGGTATTCTTATAAGCCAGCAGCATCAAATCCGCCGCTTCCGGGTTGCGATCCTGCTTGAGCATAATGTTAATCAGCGCGGTATACGCTTCGGCACGCGAAGGGCTTACCGTGTCCATCAGCACGCGGTACAGCGTCTCTGCCTCCGCCTCCTGATTGTTCAGTTCCAGGGCAGAGCCCAGGAGCAAAAGCCCGTCATAGTTTTCCGCATCCAGCACGTTGGCAATCTGGAAGGCCATCACCGCGCCGGGCATATCGCCCATATCAATAAACTCCTGCCCCACCAGCCAATACGCCTGCGCGGGCGCGGAACCCCAATCCTTGAGCAGTTCCTGCTTCTCGGTTTCCACAAGCGGATCTTTACTGGTGGCAAGGGTCAGCATGCCTTCATTGGCGCTGAGCGCATACTTGCGGGCGGTGGCGCGCTGGCCGGTATCGGAGGTGCGCATATACACCATGTACCCAATGGCGGCCGCGATCATCACCGCTGTCAGAATCACGCCGATGAGCATCCAGTTGATGGGGTGCCGCGATACCACATGCGCCTTGCTGTGTTTTGCCACCACCTGCCGTGTGCGCACATTACCGCGCACCGGCACGCCGCGGCGGGTATTGGGGCGGCTGGCAAACAGATCATGCACTGGCGCAGCCGCAGCGGCGGGTTTGCCGCGCCGCACGCCGCGCTCCTGCTCCACCGGCAGCGGGCTCATGTCAAAATCTCCATACTCCGGCACGCTGGCGCGCGTTTCATCCGGCAGGGGCGGCGGCACCGCCATGCGCCTACCTTGCCGGATGGCGCGCACCCCCACATCCCCGCTTCGCACGGGGCGGTTCATCATCGCGCCGCAACGGTCGCACAGGATGGTATCATCCGGCAGATAATTGCCGCAACGTTCACAAATCATGCGTTTTTCCCTCGCTTTCCAAAAGGGGGATGGCGATGGCCATGCCATGACCCTGCGGCCTTGCTACATACGCGCCGCAGGCTGCCATCCGTCAAGGCTTGCCTGCCAAAGCACAGCAGGCCTGCCGGGCGTGGTTTCAGGGGACGATCTGCGGGGCGGGGCTCTGGTTGTTTACGGCATGGTTGTTGATCACCAGCTGAAACTCCTGCCCCAGAAACGCCGCCGCCTTCTCACACATAATGATGCGGGGCATGTAAATGCTCAGGTACTCCAGCACGCTGCTGGAGGTATCCATCACCAGCGATTGCCGGATGAGCCGCGCCTTGCGGTCCACCGTTACATCATTCTGCTGGATGGCATAGTTGACGCGGTCGTGTACATCGGTGGGATCCGGGCGGCCATTGCGCACGCGGCTTTTGTGCGCGTCGCTCTTATCCGCCAATACCAGCGCGGCGCTGACGGCGCTGCTCACGGTGCCGCTCTGTTCTTCATGGTTGCCCACCGCGGTGATGATCTCCACCACATCGGACATGACAACGCCCGCTTCCTTCAGGATGCCAAAGAGCAATATAGCGCCATTGGGGCCATGGTCGTGGCGGTTGATGCTGTTGCCCACATCATGCACCCAGCCAGCGATGGCGGCCAGCTCGATCTCCCGCTCGCTGTAGCCCAGCGCTTTGAGGATATGGCTGGCGGTACGGCTTACATAGCTCAGGTGCCGCGGGCCGTGGTCGGTATAGCCCAGCGCTTCCAGATAGCGGTTGCCCGCCTTGATGAGCGCGCGGATGCTCTCGTTCTTCTTAATTTCTTCCAGTGTAATCATGGTTCCTCCTCAGGTCATGTGGCGGGGGTTGCCCGCCTCGTGTTTGTGGGATGTCGGCCGGGATGGCCGCTCCCTTGTTTGGTAACGTTTGTGAAATGGCGTTGACGCCGCCTGCGCGGCGCGGATGATAGGGGTAACGCCTGCGCCTGTGCCGCCGCGCGGGTATCCGCAGAACGCAACCGTTGCGAAATGGCGCGGTATGCCTGCATAGGCAAGGCATTGCCGCAACGGCGCGGCAGACAAGCACGGGAGTGGCTTACGCGTCAGGCGCTCGCACCAGTTGTCACGCTGGAGCATCGTGCCTGCGGGCGCGGTAGCGGCGGCGGGGGCATTTGTGCATCGCGCGGTCACAGCGTGCTAGCAATCCTGCAACCGTCACACTGCGCGGCAGGAAAGCACGGGAGTGGCTTACGCGTCAGGCGCTCGCACCAGTTGTCACGCTGGGGCATCGTGCCTGCGGGCGCGGGAACGGCGGCGGGGGCGTTTGTGCATCGCGCGGTCACAGCGTGCTAGCAATCCTGCAACCGTCAAACGGCGCGGCAGGCAAGCACGGGAGTGGCTTACGCGTCAGGCGCTCGCACCAGTTGTCACGCTGGGGCATCGTGCCTGCGGGCGCGGTAGCGGCGGCGGGGGCGTTTGTGCATCGCGCGGTCACAGCGTGCTAGCAATCCTGCAACCGTCGCACAGCGCGGCAGGCAAGCACATGGGTGGCTTACGCGTCGGGCGCTCGCACCAGTTGTCACGCTGGGGCATCATGCCTGCGGGCGCGGTAGCGGTGGCGGGGGCGTTTGTGCATCGCTTGGCCGAAGCCCGTCACCGTTCCTGCAAGCGCTGCACGGCCTGATAGGTGGGGTCTTCGGTAAAATCCCGCACAGGCGCTTCGCCGCCCAGGCGCTCAATGGCATTGCGAATCTCGATGAAGTCGATGTAGGTCACATCTTCCCCTTCGGCGACTTCCAGCAACGGCTCCAGCGCGCGGTCATCCATCAGCTTGCCCAAATAACCCGCATACAGCGCCCGCTTGTGGGGCTGCGCCGTAAACTGGCGTATGGCAAAGGTAAGCACATCCTCATCGCCGGTAAAATCGGAAAGCACATCCAGCAGGGCTTCCTTGCCCACATCATCGGCGGCTGAAAAAGCGACCTTCGCGGGGCGCTGCACTGCCTGCCCCATCTCGCGCAGGCTTTCCAGCGCATTGTCCAAAAGCTCTTCCGGCTGGTTGCGTTCCACCTGCCAGCGCAGGTAATCCACCATGGGGGCGCTGCTTTCCAGCTGGCGCAGCAGATCGATGGCATGCATGCGCGCCTCGTCGGGCGCGGCGCTGTCCGTCACCAAGGCAAGAATGGGCGCTTCCTCGGCCAGTTCCGCAATGCGCTCCAGCAGGGGATCGGGCACGGGCACCCCTTCGCGGATGTGCTGTACCAACAGGGCAAGCAGCGCGGCGGCATCGTCAAACTGGGCGTAATAGGCGCCGGGCGCCAGCCCGCCCAGCCAATCGGCGGGGGTCTGCAACCATTGCAGGTATAGATCGGTCGCCGCGTCTTCCATCGCTTCGGGGGTTTTGAATCGCTTCAGATTCTGTTCCATCCAGCGGTTGAGCGCATCGGTGAAATACGCGTCAAAATCCAGCATTTCCATCGTTGGCCTCCTTCTCATCGCAGTAGCTGCGGCAACGGGCTTTGGGTGCGCGGCACCCTGGCGGGAAGTGGCAAGAGCCTGCAAAACAGCGAAAACACAGCGCGCACGTGGCGGCGTTCATCGGCGGTGTAGCGCAGCAGCCGATGCAGCCGCCTGGTATCCGGCAGGCCGTAGGTGAGCAGGTAATGCTGCTCCAGCGCCGTACGGAAGATGCCGTTCTCATCGCGCACCACATCCTCCCGGCGGGCTTTGCTCATGCGTTTTAGCAAATGCAGCGCGTGGGTCATCAGGCGGGCATCGCCTGTTTGATGCTGGATATCCGCCATGCGGCGAAGCAGCATCATCCGGGCGAAGGTAGCGTCCTGCCCCATGCTCACGGATGGGTCAATCTCCGCGATGCGCCCCCCATGCCATACCACAAAAGGCGGCCGTGCGCCCATCTTGATCAGCGCGGCGGCGGCATAGCGTTTGACGGTATCATCCTGCGTGTGCAGCACCAGTATTTCCCGCAGCATACGCTCGGCAAACGAGCGCGGCAAGGTGTTTACAAGCAGCGGCACCAGCCGTGCAAGCTGGTGCTGGGCATCGCCCAGGGCATACAGCAGCAGCGCAAAAAGGTTGTCATCTTCCATCAGCTTACGGCCAAAGGCTTCTATGCCCTCGCTCAGGGCATGGGCAAGCTGTGCCAGCAGCTCATTGCTCTGCGCGGGGGAGATCATCGGGTAAAAAGGCAAAGCGCGCGCCGCCACCTTTACCTGCGCGGGTGTGAGCGCCAGCTCATGCCATTGCGCCATGGTGCGGTGCATACTGCGCGCGGGTACGTCGGCGGGGTCCAAATCCCGGCAAACGTGCATCAGGGGCTCGGCATCGTCCAGCCTGCCCAGCTTGAGCAGGGTTACGCACAGGTCGTAGACGGCCGGCAGCCTTTCCGGGCTTTGCTTGAGCGAGCGGCGCAGCACGCACAGCGCCAGTTCCGCAAAGCCCAAGCTGGTGGCCGTGTTGCTTACCAGCTGATCATCCTGCGGGTTTTGGCAGCGCAGCGTTGCCGCCAGCAGCGCGGCCGCGGCTTTGGCGCGCAACCCCGCGTCATGGTACGCGCCTGCCAGCACACAGCGGGCACGCACGCTGTGCGGGTAGCTTGCGCAGGCACGCTCGCCGTTTTGCACGGCGGCGGCGGTTTCCCCTTGCAATTGCAGCAACACCGTTTGCAGGCAATGGTAGCGTTCATCCACTTCGCTTGCGGGCTTTGCGAGCGCCAGCGCGCGTTCCGCGCCTTTCAGGTTGCCCCTGGTAAGCTTTTTGCCCGCAATGTTCAGCAGCGCCTCATGCCGCGCCCGCATGGCGTGGCGATCGGTCTCGCTGGCTTCCAGCGCGTCCAGCTCCGCATCGTATTCCGGTTCGCTTCCGCTGCGGCGCACCGCCAGCAGGTAGCGGGAAAACGCGTCCATGGCTTCCTGATCATGCCCCAGCGCCAGCATGTTGCGCCCGATGACGCCATAACAGGCAAAATGGCGGGGGTTTTGCATCAGCGCGCTGAAGGCGGCGCGGTTGCTGGCTTCATAACACTCCATTTCCTGTAGGGTTTTGGCGTATTGCATGCGCAGTTGCGCATCCTGCGGCGTAAGTACCAGCGCATGGCGCAGCAGCGCCGCCGCGCGGCGGCGGTTGCCTGCCTTGCGCTGGCGCGTGGCGCGCCCGATCCAATAAGCGCTGGAACGCTGTAATTTGATAATATCTCCGGCTTTCCCGTTCATGAAGGATCTCCTTGGTTCTTGGATTGACGCAAACCCTTTGCGCGGAGCGCCCTCAGGGGGCGGCTGTCAGGATAAAACCGCGCAAGCGGGGCTGCAACGTGCGGCGGATGCACAGGGGGCTTCCCGCTGCTCAGGCAATGCGGTTAAGCAGGCGGAGGAGGTCATGGGTGGTAAAGTGATATTTCGACCCGCAAAAATGGCACACCAGCTCCGCGCCGTCCAGCTCATCGGCGATGATGCGGCCAAGCTCTTTGGCGCCCAGCGATATGAGCGCGCGTTCCATGCGCTTGCGCGAGCAGGGGCAGTGGTACGCCAAAGGGCTGCTTTCAAGCACTACGGGGTCAAGCCCCTGAAACCACAGCGGCACGAGATTCTCCGGCATTTCATGCTGCAACTCGGCGGCGATGGCGCCAAAGATGGGCGAGCGCAGCTCCAGCTGATCGATCATGCCTGGCTCACAACCCGGCATGGGTTGCAGCAGCACGCCGCCGGCGGCGGCCACCGCCGTATCGCTGGCCACCACGCCCAGGCTCACCAGCGAAGGGCTTTGCTCGCTCTTGACAAAATACCAGGCCAGATCCGCGGCAATTTCACCCGATTGCAGGGCAATCTGCCCGATGTAAGGGCTTTTAAGCCGCAAATCTTTGACGACGGACATACGCCCGTTTCGCCCTACGGCGTCGCCCACGTTCAGTTTTCCATCCTTGAGCGGCAGGCTTGCCATCGGATTCGTCACATGCCCGCGCACGGTTTGGCCATCGCCCACGCAAACAAGCTTGCCCAGCGGGCCGCCGCCATCGATGGTCAGCGTAACCGAGGCGTTAGGCTCCTTGAGGTTGGCGGCGAGCATGGCCGCCCCCGTGAGCGCGCGCCCCAGCGCGGCTGTGGCAACGGCGCTGGTGCCATGCAGTTGCTGCGCCTTGCGCACGGTTTGTGTGGCATCGATCAACAGGCCGCGCACCGTGCCCGCGGCCAGTGTAAAGTGTAGAATTTGATCCTGCTTATCCATGCATTCTCCTTTATATGCCGCGCGCAATAACCCACGCGGCGCGCTGTGCGCACGGCATGCCGCGGCACGGGACGGAAACGGAAACGAAAAGGCGCGCGTCTGCCGTCCACGGCGACGTGCCACCTATGGATTATACCCGTATTGGGGCTGCTGATGCAACCTTTTTGCACAGGGGATTGCCCATGCCAGGGCTGGTACGGGTGGCGCGCCCTGCGCGGGGACGCTCAGGCGGCGGGGCAAGCCATGGGAAGCTGCCATGTCGCGCGCCTATTGCGCGCCTTCCGGCTGCGCGGGTTTGCGCGCGGCGATATGCCAGCGAAGCTCCACCGGCGAGGGCGGGGCAAAGGTGCCATCCCCAAACACGCGCACATCGGCAAATCCGGCTTGCGCAAGCAGGGCTTCCAGCGCTTCCAGCGGGTAGCCGTACTGGGTCTGCTGCTCGCAGATGCGCGCGTAGGTTTCCCCTTCCTGCCGCAAAAAGATGGAAAGCGCCATATCCACGCTGATGTTCTCCGGATGGTAGGTGTTCTTCCACAGGTAGGCGATCTGCGCGGATTCATCGCCCACAAAATTATCGCCCAATACCTGCTGGAGTTTGTAGGGCGTGCTTATGTCAAACACCAGCGCGCCGCCCGGGCGGATTGCCTGCCACGCGGCGCTGAAAAACGCAAGCACATCCCCCTGCGTAGGCAGGTAGTTAACGCCGTCGCAGGTACACAGCACCGCGTCCATCGGCCGGTGCAGGCGCAGGGCGCGCATATCCTGCTTGACAAAGGGAATCATCGCGCCTGCTTTGCGCGCCTTCTGGCTGGCTTCAAAGAGCATCTCTTCGGAAGCATCCGCGCCGGTCATCTGGTAGCCCAGCTTCCAAAGCGGCAGGGTAAGGCCGCCGGTACCGCAGGCACACTCGCAGATTTTGCCCTCCCGCAGGCCATAGAGCGTCAGCAGCGTCTGGTAAAAAGCGGCCCACGCCGGATAGTCCACATCGGCCATCAGTTCATCATACACGGATGCGAAGGCGGTATACAATCACGTCACCTCAACGATAATAGCTCACGGCTCGCGGGGCGAACCCAACAGGAGAAACGGGCATGCGCAGTACCCCCGCAGGCGCAGGGGATGCGGCGGCGCGTCAAGGCTGGGTGCCTTGCGGCGGCATGCGGTTGTGCGGCTTGCAAAACGCGGGTCAAGCCTTAGGCGCGGCAGGGTCGTCGTTTTCGGTCGTGTCGCTGTCGTCATCGTCATCATCGTCATCGACTTCGGTATACAGGCCGCGGTTGATCATCGCGCCTTCGATTTTCACGTTGATATACTTATCAAACACGGCATTGACATAGCTTGCGCCCACAAAGCGGCTCAGCGCGAAACCATAGAGCACATAGTACAAAAAGCAGCCGATGACCGCCCATTGCAGGTACGGCGTCAGGAACGATACCACCAGCGCAATCAGGAGCGGCAGGCAGCTAAGCAGTTTGATGCCGATGGTGCCGGGCAGGCGGCCAATGGTCAAAAGAAGGCTGTTGCGAAGCAGTTCCCGTATGCGCAGGCGATAGGTAACCACCATGGGGTAGGCGTAGAGCAGGCTCATCAGCCAAATCAGCCCCAGCGTGAGGGTAAGTACCTGCGGCACCAGAAACAGCGGGTTTTGGTTGGCCAGCTCGCCATAGAACATCCAGCAGACGTAAACCACCAGCGGCACAAAGCCTGTGATGCTGCTCACCACCAATGCGGGCTTCCAGTTTTCGCGCACCGCGTCCCAAAAATCACTCCAGACAAACGCGTGCTCATCCCGCGCCCAGTTACGGGTTACAAAGCTCACCCCCGCGGTAAAAGGCCCCGTGAGGGCGATGCTGGGAATGAGCCATACAAGCCCGCTGAGCGTAATGGACTTGGCTACATCCATCATCTGCGAGGCGAGTTCCGCCGTGGCGGTTTCATCCGCCAGGGTGGCAAACACGGCGTACAGGTTGAACACATGGTAGAGGATCACCAGCATGGCGGGGAGCCACGCGAGCATGTAAATCAGGTTCAGGCGCAAAAGCCCGCTCAGGCGGGTACGGAGCGTTTCCCGAAATAGCTGCATGCGCGTGCTGGGCAAATCTTCCTTTGTATAATCGCCCTTGCCGCTCTTGCCATAGAAATAGCTGTTCATGAGCTTTCCAAACATGAGTATTCCCTCCCCAGATGCGCCTTCGAGGCGCATTGCGTCACAGGCGCACGCACTGCCGCACAGCCTGTGTGCATACCGCCGAAACCACATTATAGCACAAACCGTTTCAACGCGCCAGTCGATAGACGCGTCGCGCGCGCGCGGCGCGTTTTTGTTACAAGCACAGGCTCTGTTCGCGACTGGCAGCGGTTTTCAGGCCTGTGCGCGGCGCGTAACGCGCGTCAGATAATCGCGGCGGCGGCGCATGCAGGGCAGGGCGCGCCATGCGAGCATGCCCCGCATGTGCGACCTAGGCGCCGCCTTACCGGCGCCGCTGGCTGATGAACAGCCCCAGCAGCGTAAGCCCCGCGCCTACGATGGAAAGCGGATGGATGGGGTCATGGAGCAACAGCCACGCAAACAGGATGGTGACCGCGGGAATCAGGTAGATGTACGCGCTGGTTTTGATGGCGCCCAGCGTGCGCACCGCCGTGTTCCACGTGACAAAGCCAAGCGCGCTGGCGACGATGCCTAAAAATAACACGTTGAGCAGCGTTTCGGGGTTGAATACATCCTGCGGGGTCACGCTGAAGCCCATCACCAGTGTGACGGGAATCATCAGCACCAGCGCGTAGGCAAAGATGCGCCTGGTGAGCAGCAGGGTATTGTAGCCGTGCCCCTCCAGCTTGCGGATGAACACCGAGTACAGCGCCCACGCCACGGCGGCCAGCAGGCTAAGCCCATCGCCCAGGGGATTAAGTTGCAGGCTTTGCCCGGCAAACGATACCAGCGCCACACCCGCAATGGCCACCACAAACCCCAGAAAGAAGGAGCGCGGCAGCCTTTCATCCCGCACAAACGCGCGGGACGCCATGGCCACGAAAAAAGGCGCGGTGGAGACAATCACGCTGCAGTTGGCCGAGCTGGTATAGGTAAGGGCGATGTTCTCAAAGAGAAAATACAACACCACGCCGGAAAGCGCCGCGCCCAACAGGTACAGCTCATGCTTGCGCTGCTTGATCTTCAGCTTTTGACGGTTGACCAAAAACAGCGCGACCAGCGCAATCACCAGCCGAAAAAGCAGCAGCTCCACCGGGGAGAGCGTGCGCAGCGCAACGGTGGACGCGATAAACGTAGTACCCCATACGAGGATGGTACCCAGCGCAAGCAGATGCGCTTGCCCGGTGCTGATGGTGGATGGATGGCTTGTTTGCATGGAGACGCCCCTTTCACACATGCCGGAAGGCACATGGTTGATGATAGCATGGCGCGGGCAGGTTGCGCAAGCGCGGCGACGTATGAACCTTTCGCCGATGGATGAAAACCCGCGCGCCGTGGGCGGCGTTTGCCTGCCGGGACGACTTTCCACATCGGGGGTATCCCTCCGCAAACACTTCTGCGGTATTGACTTCCAACATCGCCGGACATAGCAAACCCCGCGCTTGCGGGCGCGGGGTTTGCAACGCTTCAGGCACGGGCGTTTACTGCCTGCCGCTGATACGGCGGGGAATCCTGACGGCGTAACGCCTGCCTGCGGCGGATTGCTTACTTTGTATGATCGACGTTTGCACTGTCCTTGGCTGTACTGAGCTTATGGAAGGCATCGCCCACATAAAACACCAGCGCGCACAGCGTGCAGCCGACCGCTGTCCACAGCAGCACCAAATCCAGCGGCATGCCGCCCTGCGCTTTTTCTACAAACCATTCATGGAAGAACGTGGCCGTTAGCCCCGCCACAAACAGCACATGCGCCAGCTTGCCGATGAAGTGGCTGTACACCACCACATGCCGCCGCAGCATCACAAGCCCGCCCAGCATCATTAAAAGCTCTTTACCCAGCACGATGCACACCACCGTCCACGGCACCACCGCCGGGATGTGGCTATTGCCGATGGCCATGGAAAACAGCACCGCCAGCACCATCAGCTTATCCGCCACGGGGTCAAGCAGCTTGCCCAAATCGGTAATCTGATGGCAGTACCGCGCGATGGTGCCGTCCAGCAGATCGGTAAGCGCGGCAATCAAAAACACAACCAGCGCGTGATATTTCAGCCCGCTGGAAAAATAGCCGAGGTATACGGGGGTCATGATGAGCCGGATGGTGGTAAGAATATTGGGGACGTTCACGTTTTTTTTCAGGTATTCACCAAGGGTGACCTTCATCAACCCTGTCCTCCTCGCATATACGCCTGACGCTGCAAACCTTTGTTCAGCTTAAGACAATTATACCATGGCAGGCTAACGCGCCGCAACCTGTTTTATGGGCGGCGCGCACGGCATCAAGCCCGGCGCGCCGCGCCCGATGGCTCAGCCGCCCAGGATACGCCCCACATCCTGAAAGGTGAACAGCAGCATCAGCCCCAGCAGCAGCGCATAGCCAAACAGGTGCACCGTGCTTTCCACCTTGCGGCTGATGGGTTTGCGGCGGATGACTTCCACCAGCATAAACACCAGTCGGCTGCCATCCAGCCCCGGGATGGGCAGCAGGTTGATCAGTCCCAGATTGATGCTGATGATCACCGCCAGATTCAGGAATATCTCCAGCCCGCCCGTGCGGGTTTGCTCTGCGACCAGCTGCACCACGCCGATGGGCCCCGCCGTATCCTGCGCGCCTTCTCCCGTGGTCACAAGCCTGCCCAGCGAGCCCAGGATGGCGGTAGAAGCATTGACGCAGCCCTGCCACGCGGCGGGGATCACCTGCCCCGCTGGCAGCGGCCCAACCGTGCTGATCAAAACCCCGATGCGCGCGCGCCCTTCCGCCGCGTCATAGGCGGGAGTAATGGGCACGGTGAGCGTCTCATCCCCGCGCAGCAGGGTCAGCGTGACGCTTTCCCCCGCGGCAAGCCCCGCGATGGCATTGGTCAGCTTCGTAGCATCGCCCTTGGGTACCTCGGCGCCATCCACGGCCAGCAGCACATCCCCCGCCATAAGCCCCGCCTGCGCGGCGGGCATGCCTGCCTCCACCTCGCTGAAGAACGGCTGGGCGGGTCCAACGGCATACCCCGCCATCAGCCCGATGGCGACGATAAACGCCAGCAGGAAGTTCATCAGCGGGCCGCTTACCACGGTAATCATGCGCTTCCATACAGCGGCCTTGTCAAAGGCGCGGGGGTCTTCCGCGTTCTGCTGATCGGTCTCATCGCCATAGAACATGCAGTAGCCGCCCATGGGGATGGGGCGCAGGGTAAAGAGCGTCTCGTGCTTTTTGCTTTTCCACTGCAGCAGCTTGGGGCCAAGCCCGACCGAGTATTCTTTGACGGCGATGCCCGTCAGGCGCGCGGCGATGAAGTGCCCATATTCATGCACGGTAATCAAAACGCCCAAAAGCCCGATGGCCAGCAGGATATAGAGAACAGTCATACGGTTATCCTCCTTGCGGCACAGCGCCGCGTGGTCGTGATGCGTTTGCCCGCGCCGCCGAGGCGGGGCAAGCGCGTTGCAGGATGCCGCGCCAGCCCGGCGCTGCATTGGGATTATATTGGCACAGCGGGCAGAAGCGAATGCGTTTCCGGCCGCATGAAGTTTTCTGGGAAGCGGGGGGACGCGGGGTACGCGGGGGACGCAAGGGGTTTCACCCCTTGACCCCGACAAGGGCTTCGCCCTTGACCCTTCTTGGGGGTCTTGTTTGGCTGGTCGCTGCCGCCGCTCGCCTCATCGCCCTGCGGGCGGTTCGCTCGCTTTGGGCGTTTGCGGCGCTGCCGCGGGGGGACGCGGGGGAGGACGCAAGGGGTTTCACCCCTTGACCCCGACAAGGGCTTCGCCCTTGACCCTTCTTGGGGTTGTGCTTGGTTGGTTGCTGCCGCCGCTCGCCTCATCGCCCTTCGGGCGGTTCGCTCGCTTTGGGCGTTTGCGGCGCTGCCGCGGGGGATGCGGGGGGGGGGACGCAAGGGGTTTCACCCCTTGACCCCGACAAGGGCTTCGCCCTTGACCCTTCTTTTTAGCCTAACAGCGATGTGGCAATCTCCCGCGCGCGGCGGTCTGCTTCCAATACATCCGTCAGGCTATCCGCCGGCATGTGCCCTGCCCGCTGCAACGTTTCTTCCACCACAGCATAGATGCGCCCCACCGTCATCCCTCCGCCGCCGCCCTCCGCCAGAAAGCGGTTGACCGCCACCTCGTTTGCCGCGTTGAGCACACAGCACGCCGCCCCGCCCGCCAGCAGGCTTTCTTCCGCCATGCGCAGCGAAGGGAAACGCACGGCGTCCGGCGGGTCAAAGGTAAGCTCCCGCACCGCAAACAGATCCAGCGCCGCGCCACCCGTGGGCAGGCGCTCCGGGTAGGCCATGGCGTACAGGATGGGCAGGCGCATATCCGGCGTGCCCAGCTGCGCCACCACCGCGCCATCTTCATATTCCACGGCGCTGTGCACCACGCTCTGCGGGTGGATGAGCACCTGCACCTGCTTTGGTTCCACGTGGAACAAATACCGGGCTTCGATAATCTCCAGCGCCTTGTTAAACAGCGTGGCGCTATCCGTGGTGATCTTCTGCCCCATCGCCCATGTGGGGTGCCGGAGCGCTTGCTCCCTTGTGGCGCGGTCGATGGCATCTTTCTCCCACAGGCGGAAGGGGCCGCCCGAGCACGTGAGCAAAATGCGCTTGACCGCATTGCCATCCGCGCCCTGCAAACACTGGAAAATGGCGCTATGCTCGCTATCCACCGGCAGCAGCATGTTTTCACCCGCGGCCTGCGCGGCTTTCATCACCAGCGCGCCGCCCGCCACCAGCGCTTCCTTATTGGCCAGCAGCACACGCTTATGATGCGCCAGCGCCGTAAGCACGCTTTCCAGCCCCAGCATGCCCACCACCGATACCAGCACATCCTGCGCCTGCGGCAGCGCGGCGGCTTCCTTGAGCGCCTGCGCGCCAAATACCCAGCGGCAAAAGCGAAGCTCCTGCGGCACATCGGAAAGGGAAAAGCGGCGATCAGTCAGCCCTGCCAAAAGCGGGCGGAAGGCGCGCACCTGCGCAAAGAGCTTCTCCTTGCTGCTGTGGGCGGTCAGCGCCACCACGCGAAAGCGCTCCTGATGGCGGGCGGCCACATCCAGCGCCTGTGTGCCGATGCTGCCCGTACTGCCCAGCACCGCCAGGCTTCGTTTGGTTTGCGTCATCACGCCGGTGATCTCCTTATAGGCGGCTTCATTGCCGCAAAATAGGCTGGTATTTATTGTAGCCCTGCGGGCGTTGCTTGTCAAACCATGCGGGTTCAGCCTGTCCCACGCGGCGGATGAAACCCGCGTTTGGTGGCATCAACGCGCTTCTCCATTTGTCGCGTAGCGGAAAGCCCCTGCCTGTGGGGGAGTGCATAAAATTTTACATTGCTCTGTTGCGTCGGGGTCTGGTGCCTGCGCTTTGCTGCTGCTTTCCCTTGCACGGGTGCCCTTGTGTACGCGCTTTGCCGCGCGCATGCTTGTCAAGAATCCCGGGTTGGTTGCTACCCACGCTCGCCTCAACGCCCTGCGGGCTGTTCGCTGACTTTCGCTATGGATTGTGAGGTAAGGCTTTGGGGTTCCACGCCTAACCGCGGCAGGGGTTTCACCCCCGCACCCTGACCCGGGCTATGCGCCTTGGGTTCCACCCTCTTTGCCAGGCTGGCGCGCGTGTTCGCGCGCGCTTTGCCGCACGCCGCCTGCGCCATGCTCCGTTCGGCCGGGCGCATGGCCTTAGCACACAGGCAGTAACCGCGTGCTTTTACCAGCGCGTACGCCCCGCCGCGCTTGCGCTGTATCACAGATATGCGTATAATGCTACTAGCAGTCAATCGGTACGTTTTGCATGCCCCGCCGCAGTGCCCGCATACAGCGCGCCTTTGCCTGCCCTACCGTGACAGAAAGGCGGTACACCCATGGACATCCTTACCTATTTACAGGGGGCGAGCACGCAGTTCGGCCCCAGCGGGCATGAGCAGCCCATCGCGCAGTGGCTCAAGGCGCGCTTTGAACCCCTTTGCGATGCGGTGACCATCGACCCTCTGTTTAACGTGCTGGCAACGCTCAAGCCCAACACAGCCACCGCGCGCGGCGGGCGCGCGCCCAAAATAATCCTGTGCGCGCACATGGACGAAATCGCGCTGATGGTTACCGAGGTACTCAAAGACGGCGCGCTGCGCATGGGCAATGTGGGCGGGGTGGACCCCCGCATTTTGCCTGCGGCGGTGGTTACCGTGCACGCCACGGGCGAAGGGGATACCGCCGTGCCCCTTACCGGCGTGATCGGCGCCAAAGCGCCACATTTGCTGACCGATGCGGATCGCACGCAGAACTACAAGCGGGAAGATTTATACATCGACCTGGGGCTGCCCGTGGAAACCGTGAAAAAGCGTGTGCGCGTGGGTGATCTGGTCACGCTGACGGGAGAAACCATCCCGCTGCTCAACGAGCGCGCCGCAGGCAAAACCATGGACGACCGCGCCTGCATCGCCGTGATGCTGGAAGCCGCCGAGCGCCTTGCCCGCATGAAGCACGCAGCGGAAATCGTGTTTGCCGCAACCACCCAGGAAGAAGTCGGCTGCCGCGGCGCCAAGGTAGCCGCGCATACCGTAAACCCGGATATGGCCATCATCATGGATGTAAGCCATGCGCCCATCCCCGCCAGCAAGCCGGATACCACCATCCCGCTGGACGCGCCCGCCATCGGCTACGGCCCGCTACTTCAGTTTAAGCTGGTAGATCGCATTCGGCAAACAGCAGTTAAAAACGGCATCCGCCTGAACGCGGAGCAGCTAGAAAGCCGCACCGGCACCGATACCGATACCGTGCAGATTGCCCGCGAAGGCATCCCCAGCATACTGGTGGATCTGCCGCTGAAGTACATGCATACCACCGTGGAACTGCTGGATATGAACGCCCTGCGCGAATGCGGGCGGCTGGTGGCGCTGTTTGCCGCCGAGATTGACGAAGGGTGGGATGAATCGCTATGGATTTAAAAACCCTCTGTGAAGCGCAGGGCGTAAGCGGGCGTGAAGAGCACATCCGCCGTATGGTGTGGGACGCCTGCGCCGCAAAGCTGGGCGAAGACGCGCTGGCGCTGGATGGGCTGGGCAGCGTGATTGCCACCCGCAAGGGTAGCGACCCGGGAAAGCCGCGCGTGATGCTGGCCGCCCACATGGATGAAGTGGGACTGCTGGTTGTATCCGCCACCGAAGACGGCCTGCTGCGCTTTCGCGCGCTGGGCGGGGTGGACAGCCGCGTGCTGGTGAGCAAGCGCGTGCGCGTGGGCTATGACACGCCGGAAAAGCCCGCGCTGGCAGGCGTGATCGGCGCGATGGCGATTCATCAGCAATCGCCGGAAGACCGCAAGCATGTGCTGCCCATCGAGCAGTTGTTTATCGACATCGGCGCCAAAGACAAGGCCGAGGCCGAGCGTATGGCGCCCGCGGGCACGCTGGTTACCTTTGATACGCCTTATACCCCCTTTGGCGAGGGGCTTGTGTACGCCAAAGCGCTGGATGACCGCGTGGGCGTCTGGAACCTG
Organism: Clostridiales bacterium Firm_11; assembly: GCA_001604105.1. GTDB lineage: Bacteria > Bacillota > Clostridia > Christensenellales > Aristaeellaceae > CAXXOK01. Next base: position 35,435 of record LVAQ01000022.1, on the reverse strand, counting down.
CTCAACCTGCTGGACGCGCCTTACGCGGGCGAGCTGGTATTTGCCTTTACCAGCCAGGAGGAGGTGGGTCTGCGCGGCGCGACCAGCGCGGGCTACCGCGTGCAGCCGGATATCGCCGTGGTGTTGGAAACCACCGCCGCCAATGATTTGGGCGAAATTCCCGAAGCCTTGCAGGTATGCCGCGTAGGGCAGGGGGTTTGCGTTTCCTTTATGGATACGGCGTCCCTGGCGGATAGCCAGCTATACCGCACCATGCTTGCACTGGGCAAGGAGAAAGCCATCCCGCATCAGGTTAAGCAGTTTGTATCGGGTGGCAATGACGCGGGCGCGCTGCAACGCGCGGGCGCGGGTTCGCGCACGGTGGTGCTATCCGTACCCTGCCGCAACATCCACAGCCCCACATCCGTTTGCGCGCTGCGCGACATGGCCGCGCAGGAATCCCTCACACGCGCGTTTCTGGAAAATCTGTAAGCGTGCAGCGCCTACCATAGAAAGGATGATCCCTCCGTGGAGCAACTGATTCAAAAACTGACGGGCATCTATGGCCCTTCCGGCCGTGAGGAGCTTGTGGCCGCCGAAATCGAAACCCTGCTTGCCGGCAAGGTGGACAGCATCCGCCGTGACGCGCTGGGCAACCTCATCTGCGAAAAAAAAGGCACCGACCCAAACGGCAAGCGCATTATGCTGGCCGCACATATGGATCAAATCGGGCTGGTGGTGACCCATGTGGAAAAAGAAGGCTACCTGCGCGTAAGCAACATCGGCGGCATTTCCCCTGCCAACAGCCGCACGCGCCGCGTCAAGTTTGCAAACGGCGTGATGGGCGTGCTTCATGAGCAGCCCCTAAAGCCGGGCGAAACCACCAGCCTGCGCACGTTTTACATCGACATCGGCGCCGCAAACGAAGCCGAGGCGCTCAGCCTGATCTCCCTTGGCGATGTGGCCGTATACGCGGAAGATACCTTCAAAATGGGCGCCCACCGCCTGGCCAGCCCCGCCATGGATGACCGCATGGCCTGCGCGCTGCTGGTGAGCATCCTGCAAAAGCTGCCGCCCATCAAGGATACGGTAATCGCCGTTTTCACCACACAGGAAGAAGTAGGCCTGCGCGGCGCCACCACCAGCGCCTACAGCGTACAGCCGGATGTGGGCATCGCGCTGGATGTTACCTTAACGGGCGATACGCCGGAAGAGCGCCGTGTGGCCGTGAACCTGGGCGAAGGCCCCACCATCGTGGTGATGAACGCGCGCAGCATCTCTAACCCCGCGCTGGTAAACGAGCTGCACGCGGCCGCCGCCAAGGCGGGCGTGGCTGTGCAGCGGGAAGTGCTGCCCTTTGGCGGTACCGATGCCGGCGCGATGCAGCTGAGCCGCGGCGGCATGCCCGTATGCACCGTAAGCGTGCCGTGCCGCTATGTGCACAGCGCCTGCGAAGTGGTGGATATGCGGGATGTTGAGGGCGCGGAAAAGGTGCTGCTGGGGTATTTGGGGGCGTGAAAAGGCAACTTCACTGTCTCTCCTCAAGATAAACAGCTGAAGTTGCCAAACACAGTATATAACACAATAGACTCTTGATTCCTATCCTTAGTTTTTACCAAATCAATATAAACCGACAGCAGCAACCGTGAATGGTTTCGGCTGTCGGTTTATTCCCGCTTGAACCCAATATAGGAGCCGAACCCCAGCATATACAAAGCAAGCGAAAAGGATCCATTCTCAGTTTTCGCAAGCGACCGAAGTTCATCAATAACGCTATCGTTGGGTATTGCCACGGCATCGGAGGTTTTAACAACTTCATCGATGGCTTGTGGCAAGGCCAGGCACATCTGTGCAAAAGCGTCCGTTTGACCAGTTACAATGTGATAAAATTCATCCATGCTCACACGCCGTATGCGGCGATGCTTTTGCTTTGTGCCATCCACGCTTACTGCCCAGGTGATGTTCTGTGATCGTTTGGCAATAGCCTCCACCAAAAAGCAGGCACAATCGTCATCCGCCAGCAACTGCCCTTGCATTTTCATATATGTCTTGCTGCTTGAAGCAGAGTTCATTGTGTTATGCTTGTTTTTCATCTCTACATAGACCGTTCTCACCCGATCACCATCGGGCAGTGTTATGCCGCCATCTTTGGCAAAAATAACATCCCACCCTGCGGCAGGCACAGTACATCCGGCGATATACTGAAATATCCGCTGATGAAAGTATCCAATATCATTGTTGTTGGATTTATCACGTTGCCGTGAAATTTCATTTTTGATAATCTCTTCCCAGCTGTATTGATAGACCGATTTATCAAAAATCAACTTGATGGGGTCAACAATATTGCTGTTGAACTTCGCTAAATCGTAGGGCGCAAGTTTTTCGCCGTATTGTTGTATGGTAAGCTGAATATGTTTGATGAAATCCGCTTCCGCAATAAAACTCAATCCCCACATTGCGCGCGCCCCAATCCTTTATAGATTTCACTTGCTACTTCATACGCAAGCAATACAGGCACAGCGTTGCCAACTTGCTTATACTGGCTACCCACGCTGCCGCAAAACACCCAATCATCTGGGAAACATTGAATGCGTGCATTTTCTCTCACTGTAAAGGGGCGAGGTTCCAAGGGGTGGCATCGATCCGTTTGCTTTTGCGATGGGGAAGTCAACACCGTAAGCGATGGTTCGTCAAGCTTTAACCGCCGCAGGATTCCAGTTCTTCCACCGCCCATATTCCAGCAGCTTTTCATATATTCTTTTGCGATATCCACGGGGATATCGCGCCAATAGCCGCCGGGTGGTACCAACTCGAATATCTTGCGCTTATATTCAGAATACGCTGTGCCATCACTCGAAGGGACATTCTCAAGTACGTCTCGCAGAACGGGTTTATATTGATGCGGTGATGGAAAATCGATTTTGATCTTATCCGTTAAATCGTTACGAATACCGATGGTAATCAAACGCTCTCGCTTCTGGGCAACGCCATAATCCCATGCGTTCAACACCTTTACTTGGATGGTATAGCCTGTCTCTGCAAAAATATCCAAAATGGTCTGGTACGTATTCCCATGGTTATGGGTTAGTAAACCGCGAACATTTTCAAATAAGAAAGTTCTGGGTTGCAGCTTCTTCAGGAATAGCGCAAAATGATAAAAGAGCGTCCCTCTTGTGTCCTCAAGACCCAGCCGCTTGCCAGCATAGGAGAAAGACTGGCATGGCGCGCCACCAGATAATAGATCGAGTGCCCCTACAGGAATCTTGAAGAATTTTGACAGGTCAAGCGAGGAGATGTTCGCTATATCATCGTGGATAACATTCCAAGAGGGGCGATTCTCTTTAAGCGTTGAAGCCGCGTCTTTGTCAACCTCAATCAAGGCAATTGTATCAAATCCTGCTTTCTCAATACCCAGAGAGAGCCCGCCGGCACCTGCGAACAATTCGATATCGGTATAGCGCATAGCGGGAACAGGCGGTGTCAGCGCGGTATCATATGGCATGATTGCTTGCTTTTGCATATCGCATGAACCCCTTTCCCAACACTACAACTGCAATTATCTTATCACAGACCTAAACCAAATAGCAATTGCTCTGGCCTCCGTCGTAAGCGCTTTTATCAAAAGGCGACGCTCCCCCTTACCCTTCCCCCCGCAACTTCTTGAGCCACACCATCAAAACGGCCACATCCGCGGGGTTCACACCGGGTATCCTGCCTGCCTGGCTTAAGCTTCGGGGTTTTCTGGCCATGAGCTTCTGGCGCGCTTCAATGCGCAGGCTGGGGATGGCCGCATAGTCTAAATCCTCGGGGATCAGCCAATCTTCCATCTCCCGGGCGCGGTGCACCTGCTGGCGCTCTTTTTCCAGATAGCCTTCATACTTAATGGAAAGCTCCGCCTGCAAACACGCTTCCTCGCTGGCCTGCGCAAGCGGCGGGGCAAGTTCGGCAAGGGCATTTAGGGTCACGGCGGGGCGGCGCAGCAGCTCCTGCGCGGTGTAACTAAGCTCGTTTGGCGTTTCGCCCTGCGCGCTAAGCCAGGCGTTGCGCTCGGGCGTGGCGTTAAAGCGAAGTCCGGCGAGGGTATCCATGAGTCTGGCGGTATCCCGCCTTTTTGTATCCAGCAGCGTCAGGCGTTCTTTGCCCGCCAGCCCTACGTTTACGCCCAGCTCCGTCAGGCGCAGATCGGCGTTATCCTGCCGAAGCAGCAGGCGGTACTCGGCGCGGCTGGTCATCATGCGGTAGGGTTCGTCCACGCCTTTGACGGTCAAATCATCCACCATCACGCCGATGTAAGCCATATCCCGCGTGAGGATAAGCGGCGCCTTGCCCAGCAGCTTGCAGGCGGCGTTGATGCCGGCCAGCAGCCCCTGCGCGGCGGCTTCTTCATACCCGCTGGTGCCGTTCACCTGCCCGGCAAAGTATAGCCCGGGGATGCGGCGGCTCTCCAGCGTGAGGGCAAGCTCGGTGGGGTCGATGCAATCATACTCGATGGCGTACGCAAGCCGCACCAGCACCGCGCGGGCAAGGCCGGGCAGCGTGCGGTACATGGGCCACTGCACACGCTCGGGCAGGCTGGAGCTAAGCCCCTGCGCGTACCATTCGGGCGAGGTAAGCCCTTCTGGCTCCAGAAAAATCTGATGCCTGTCCTTATCCGGAAATCGGCGTATCTTATCTTCAATGCTGGGGCAGTAGCGCGCGCCCGTGCCTTTGATCTCCCCGCGCACCATGGGGGAAAGGTGCAGGTTTTCGCGGATGATGCGGTGGGTTTCTTCATTGGTATAGGTCAGGTAGCAGCGGCTCCTGTTGGTCAGCGGAAAATGCACGCCGCTTTGCGCAAGCCCCGCCGCCGTCAGGAAAGAAAACGGCGTAATGGGATCATCGCCCTCCTGCGGTTCCATCTGGTCAAAATCAATGCTGCGCACATCGATACGGGCAGGCGTGCCGGTTTTGAAGCGGCGCAGGGCAAAGCCGAGGCCTTCCAGCGCGGGGCTGAGCCCCTCCGCCCGCAAAAGCCCCTGCGGGCCGCTGTCCTTGCTGTATTCCCCGATGATGATGCGGCTTTTTAAGTACACGCCGCCGCACACGATGGCCGCGCGGCAGGGGATGGTTTCTCCCGTCATGGTGGTGACGCCGGATACCTGCCCGCCGTGGGTCACAATATCCATCGCTTCGCTTTGGCGGATGGTCAGGTGCTCGGTGGCAAACAGGGTTTGGAGCATATCCTCCTGATAGCGGCGTTTATCCGCCTGCGCGCGCAGGCTGTGCACCGCGGGGCCTTTGCCGCGGTTGAGCATGCGGCTCTGCAAAAAAGTACGGTCGATGGTCAGCCCCATCTGCCCGCCCAGCGCATCCACCTCACGCACCAGGTGCCCCTTGCCTGTGCCGCCGATGGCGGGGTTGCAGGGCATCAGCGCGATGCTGCCCAAATCCAGCGTCATCAGCAGCGTTTCCAGTCCCATACGGGCGCAGGCCAGCGCGGCTTCACACCCCGCGTGCCCCCCGCCGATTACAATTACATCCATGCGTATGTTTACATCCTTTTATGTAGGTAAATTGCGCGGTCAAAACCCGGCGCAGGGGTATTGTACGCTATTTGACGGGCGGGCGCAAGGGTGGGTGAATGCGCGAGTGTTGCATTGCCATGTAGCGGTCTCCATCCCCCCTAAACGCCCGCGCCACGCTCACCCCACCTGCCCATCTTTCTTTACGCGCAACACTGCGCCTTCCTCCAAACCCCACCAAAGCACGCAGCGCTTTCCCATCGTTCGCATTCCCCTCCATCTTTCTGCCCCCCGTTTACAAACCCACACCAAAAACAGTATAATAACCATACCACCAACGGCGGCAACCACGCGGCCGTCCTTTTTCGCCCTATCCCCACCACGGAAAGGAGCCTTCCTATGAACTACCGACAGGCCTATGAAGGTTGGTTACACACCCTTTCGGATGACCCCGCCACCATCGCGGAACTGACTGCCCTATCCGGCAATGAAAAAGAGATTGAAGATCGCTTCTATACCAATTTGAGCTTTGGCACCGCGGGCATGCGCGGCATCCTGGGCGCGGGCGATAACCGCATGAACGTGTATACCGTGCGCCGCGCCACACAGGGGCTGGCCAATTACCTCAATGCCCAAACGCAAAACCCTTCTGTGGTCATCGCTTACGATAGCCGCCGCATGAGCCCGGAGTTCGCCATGGAAACCGCCCTCGTGCTGGCGGCCAACGGCATCCACGCCAAACTTTTTGACGCGCTGCGCCCTGTGGCGCTGCTATCCTTTGGCGTTCGCTATTTGCAGGCGGATGCGGGCGTGGTGATCACCGCCAGCCACAATCCCTCCCAATACAACGGCTATAAGGTCTACGGGCCCGACGGCGCGCAAATAGGCCCCGAACCCGCCGAGGCCGTTACCGCTGCCATCGACGCGTTGGGCATTCTGGATGCAAAGCATATATCCGAAGAAGCCGCCAAAGCGCAGGGCTTGTTGACCATCATCGGCAATGCGGATGTGGATGATGAGTACATCCGCCGCGTCAAGACCCTCTCCATCAACCCCGCCATTGTACGGGAAGAGGGGAAGACGCTCAAAATCGTCTATACGCCCATCCACGGCAGCGGCAATGTGCCGGTGCGCCGCATCCTGCGGGAAATCGGCATTACCAATGTGAGCGTGGTTAAAGAGCAGGAGATGCCCGATCCGGATTTTAGCACCGTCAAGGTGCCAAACCCGGAGGATCCCAGCGCGTTTACGCTGGCCATTGCGCTGGCAAACGAGGTGGGCGCGGAGGTGTGCTTTGCCACCGACCCGGATTGTGACCGCCTGGGCGTGGCCGTGCGCGAGCAAAGCGGCGAGTTCCGCCTGCTCACAGGCAACCAGATCGGCTGCCTGATGCTCTACTACATCCTCTCCAGCAAAAAGAAAAACGGCACCTTGCCCGCAAACGGCGCGGTGGTCAAATCCATCGTGTCCACGCAGCTTGCCAAACCCATCTGCGATGCGCACGGCGTGGCGCTGTTTGACGCGCTTACCGGCTTTAAATTCATAGGCGAAAAAATCCAGCAGATGGAAGATACGGGCAGCCATACCTTCCTGTTTGGCTTTGAAGAAAGCTACGGCTACCTTTCCAGCACCTTTGTGCGCGATAAGGACGGCGTAAACGCCAGCCTGCTCATCGCCGAGGCCGCCGCTTATTACAAATCCAAGGGCAAAACCCTGGCGGATGTCATGCAGGAAATTTACGAAACCTACGGCTACTACCTCGAAAGCGTGGTCAGCACCACCATGCCCGGCGTGGACGGCCTGCGGCTGATGGCCGAGTCCATGGAGCGCATCCGCAGGGAGCCGCCAAGGGAAATCGGCGGGGTTGCGGTGCAGGCCGTACTGGATATACAGGCGGGCACCAAAACCACGCTGGCAACCGGCGAGGTAGCGCCCCTGCCCTATTCCCAGAGCGATGTGCTCTATTTTGCCATGGATGGCGGGCACTTTGTGTGCGTGCGCCCCAGCGGCACCGAGCCGAAGATCAAGCTGTATGTAAACGTAAACCATCCCGTAATGGCAGAGGCGGAAAAGCTGCTGGCCGCTTTGACCGCCGATGCGGAGAGCATCCTCAAAGGGTAAATACACGGCCGCCCGGCTTCCCTGAAACCTTATGCCCGCAGGCGGCGAAAGGAGCGCAACATGGCCTCAACACCCGAGTACGTCCAGTTTGTCTGTGAACAGGTCGCCCCGGCGGGGGAGATACGCACCCGCAAGATGTTCGGCGAGTACATGGTGTATGTGAACGAAAAGCCCCTGCTGCTGGTGTGTGATAACACCGTATACATCCGCATCCATGACGCCATATCCCCATTCATGGCCGATGCGCAGCGCGGCCTGCCCTACGTGGGCGCCAAAGAGCATTATGTGCTGGACATTGAAAACGCCCAGCACGCGGTAAACGTGATCACCACGCTGGAACCGCTCGTACCGATTCCCACCCCCCGCAAGAAAAAGGCCAAGTAGCGCGTGTGCGGCATGCCGCGCCTAGCCGTGCCGCGTCCGTGGCTGGTTGAGCGGTGGGAGGAATCCCCTTGGCGGTACGGCTGGTCGCCTTTGTGGCCTGCCGAGAACGCAAGTATCCATCCGCATAAAATGCAAAGCCATGCATGTTCCGGTTGCCACAGCAACCGCATTGTATGGCTTTTCGATACGTGTTGATTCAACCCATGCAGGCGATGCGGAATACAGCGTTATCCAATGCGGGGGCGTAAAGCAGCTCTGGCGCTGCGCTGTCACGCGCTTTGCAGGCATTGCACTGGGAGGGGCGTTCTACAAACCGTGATACTGCATTAACAGGGTTTGCACGTCGGAAGGAAGCGGTTGCGTGTGTCTGCATGTTCGGTTTTTCCGCATGGCATGGCAACCGCATTGTATGGTTTTTCGATACGTGTTGATTCAACCCATGCAAGCGATGCGGAATGCAGCGCTATCCAATGCGGGCGCGAAGCAGCACTGGCGCTGCGTGTCTTGCTGTACCACACTTTACAGGCAAAGCATCCGCGGGCATGCCAAAACCGTGGTGCCCTATGGCTGGGGTTCGGGCAATGGCGGAAGGCGTTTGCATACGGCTGCATGTTCGGTTTTTCCGCATGGCATGGCAACCGCATTGTATGGCTTTTCGATACGTGTTGATTCAACCCATGCAAGCGATGCGGAGCGCAGCGTTATCCAGCGCGGGAGCGCGAAGCAGCTCTGGCGCATGCGTGCCCTTGCTGTACCACACTTTACAGGCAAGGCATCCGCGGGCATGCCAAACCGTGGTTCCCTATGGCTGGGGTTCGGGCAATGGCGGGAGGCGTTTGCATACGGCTGCGCTTATCATGTTTAACCAATATGCGGCCGCTTCCAACCCACAAAAGCGGCAAACAGCCTTCGTAAAGCCAGCCTTTTGATGGCTGGAATGGGCGGCTTCTTCGACTGCCATGCATGCCCTATGCAACGGTACAACTTCGATATGAAATGTCACAAAACAAGCAATCATTAACCATATCAGAAACAACATTTTGTAGGGTATGCATACATTTGTTATGGGGCTTCGTTTTGCATTGACAATAGCTAATTTTTGTATTTGTAAAAAACGGATACTAAACACGTGTTCACGCCCATCCATCTGTTGACAAGTCAGCGGGGCGAAAGTATAATATTCATGTTTTCCATTTTTGCGCAAACCATAGCGCTTCATGGAAAAGCCAAAGCGACCGATACAGGCGCAAATCATGCGATCAGAAAGCGAGGGAACGGCGTGTCCTATGTACAGTTTATCCCCAAACCGCCGGTCATCGATGGTGGAGATCCAGGCGTGTTTGTACAGGGCACGCACAGCCCGGTACCGTTGGTAGAACGCAGCGGTGTATGGATCCACAGCGCGGGCAGCGCAATGCTCCAGCAGCAAAACTACCGCGTCTATACCTGTGACAAGTGGCTGTGGATGATCATCGATGATGGCACCATGACCTTTGTAACCAAAGAAGATGAGTTTGAACTTACCAAGGGCGAGTGCGTGGTCATCCCCCCCGGGATGGATGGTTGCGGCCTGAAGGACGCGCGGGATGTGCGCGTTTTATGGCTTACCATCGACGGCCCGCTCAGCTCCGACTTTTTACGCCAGATGAACGCGCTCAGCGATGTGCCCGCCAAGCAGGGCGCCCTCCCCTCCCAGGTATTGCTGTCCCGCCAGATTGTGCAGGTGTTGGTACGCCACACAGGCACGGGCGATGCCAGCTATCAGCTTGGGCAGCTTTTATGGGGGCTGATTGCCGCGCACAGCGGGCAGAGCGTCGCCATGAGCGCGACCCTCAGCCATGAAATCGCCCGCGTGGTCGATACCCTGCGCGCCTGCCAGTACCGTGATTCCTTCTCCCTTGCGGATATGGCTGCCATCAGCCGTATGCCTGTGGAAACATTCCGCAAGCGCTTTTCGGCGGAGCTGGGCATCCCCCCGCTGGCGTATCTGCAATTCCTCAAAATGGAGCGCGCCAAAACGCTGCTGCGCGGCGGCCTGAACGTAAAGCAGACGGGTGTGGAAATCGGTATGCCCGATCCATACCACTTCAGCAAGCAGTTCAAGCATGTGGTTGGCATGAGCCCCACCGCCTATTTGAAGCATGTGGGCGGCAATCACAAAGATTGACCGTAGCCCCCGCTATCCGCGGCTTCGCTAAATGCAAGCCGCGGATAGCGGGGGTTTTTTGGTTGCGTGATGTGCGGGGGTTCGTTGGGTACGCCAAAGGGTTTCACCCTTTGGAATCCCGACAAGGGGCAGTGCCCCTTGACCCTTTTTTTTATATAAAAATGTTTACGGCTTTCATTCTACCAGCCATGGATCCCGCAGTTCATGCAACGCTTCCAGCCATTGCGTATACACCAGCCGCATCACCGCCAGGCTTAGTTTGCCAACATTCTCTTCCATGGGGATGTTGTTGCAGCCGTTGGTCAGCATCACTATGCCCGTGCGATCCGTCGGGTCAAAATACGCGGCGCAGAGCATCCCGTTCGCTTTGCCGCCATGCCCATACAGCGTACGCCCCGCAACCAGCCCTTCCAGCACTGTCATGTTGAGCCCAAACCCACTGTTGCCCGTAACAGAGCCGATTCCGTTTTGCACCTGTCGCATCGAAAGCGCGCTTTCTTCCGTAAGCACACGTACATCGCCATACACGCCGCCATCCATCAAAGCAATCAACAGCTTCGCCAGATCCGGCGCGGAAATGGTCAGCTTGCCCGCGGTCAGCGTATAATGGTGCTGCGCATCCGCTTCAAAATAGGCGGCCGTGCCATCCACCACGCTGGCAGATAGCCTTCGCCCGGGCATCGTATACATGTTGGATACCACAGCGGTTTGCGCAAGCAGCGCGCTCTGGTACGCCGCCGTAATGCCAAGGGGCGCAAACAGATTGGCATACAGGTACGCATCCACCGTCTGCTCGGTCACCTGCTCAATCACGCTGCCCAGCAGCCCGCCGCCAAGGTTACTGTACGCGCTTTTCACCCCGGGTTCTATGCTTCCCAGAAAAGTATAACGCTGTAAAGGTGGCGTAAGCAGCTCGCTGAGGGGTCTGGGTTCGCCGCGCAGGGCGCGCGTATAGCTGCCGCTATCCCGAAACCCCGCCGTATGGCTCATCAGCTGGCGAAGCGTAATGGGGGTATCGGGGTACGATGGATTGCGTACCGGAAGCTGGAGGATATCGGCTAGATCATCTTCCAGCGTTACCCTGCCTTGTTCCACCAACTGCATCACGCCCATGGCCGCCACCATTTTGCTGATGGAACCAACGCGAAACAACACGTTTTCCGTCATGGGGGTGCCATCCGGCGAGAGCAGTCCATAGCAGAAGGTTTCGCTCACGCTGCCGTTTTCCACAACGCATACCACCGCGCCGAGCGTGGCATAGCGCGCAAACACCGCGTTGAGCTTTGTCACAAAGCCCGCTCGAAACGCGGGCGTTGCCCCGCCCGATACCGAAGCAGTAGCGGCGGATGGCGTGCTTGCTGCCGATGCAACCGGCGCGGTATCCTGCGCCGCTATTACTGCCGCTGCAACTGGCGTAACCTCCGGCGCTGTCGCTTCTGGCATCGCAGCAAGCATGGTTGCTTCGCTTTTCGCAGGGGTATATGCTGCCGGGGCACTCACGCTGGCGGCCTGTTGCGGTACATCGGTTTGCTGTAGGGCAAGCGCGCCGCGCGGGATGCATATGGCAAACACGGCAATCAAGGCCAGCAAAAGCAGCCCCGCCCTACGCGCCGCGCGCCATGCCAGGGTATATGCGGGGCACTTGCGCGCCACCAGAACAAAACGCATCCAGTCCATCCCCATTTCTTTGATGTGCGCGGCGGAGAGCGAGCACCCGACGCCCCGCGCAATGGTTGGGTGTCAAAGCGATGTGGGCGGTGTATGCAGTCAAAGCCCCCTGCCTTGCCCGTTGCGCGTTGGGTATACAATCCTGCCCAACATGAAAGTGCGCGTGGCGCAAAGCTAGTCGCTATCGCCGTAGCGATAAAAATCCGCCGATGGCTGCCGCAACATTTGTCCAGCAGATGCCCGCCTTGCGATACTTCCAAACCATGCTGCCTGCCTTGCCCGTTGCGCGTTGGGTGCACGTTCCTGCCCAACATGAAAGGGCGCGTGCCGCAAAGCTAGTCGCTATCGCCGTAGCGATAAGAATCCGACGATGGCTGCCGTACAGGCATTGCCACAGTATACCAAAAACATCAGCACAGGGCAACCAAGGCAATGGGCATGGCCGCTTGCCATGCGATGCGCTGTTCACCTGCCGCTGCCTGTGCTATAATCAACGCACCGCTTGGAGAAGGAAGAGGATGCCCATGAAGGACAGCAGCGTAGCGCAGGCACAGCGCCTGCGGCTTGGGGGAAACACCGATACCGATTGGCTCAAACTGATTGCGCTCATTTTCATGATGATTGACCATCTGGGGGTTGCCCTGTATGGCAACATTCCAGAAATGCGGATGCTGGGGCGCATCGCCATGCCTGTATACGCGTGGTGCCTGATTGTCGGGTGCGTGTACACGCGGGATATGAAACGCTATGCGCTTCGTTTGTTTGTGATGGCGCTGGTTTCCCAGCCCATCAATATGATTGCGCTTGGCAATCCATGGGGCAAGCTGAACATCCTGTTTCTGTTCACCATCGCCGTGCTGGTGATCTACGCCGTGCAGCAACGCAAGTACTTCAGCCACCTGTGGGCGCCTGTGGCGGCGTTCCTGCTGCTGGGTTTCATCAATGTGGATTACGGCTGGAAAGGGCTGGCGTTTCTTTTACTGTTGTACATGGCACGCAACAGCCGCGCGGGGCTAGCCGCGCTGATGCTGGCCTATGCGGCATTCTGGGGTGCAAGTTACAGCCCCATTAACAGCATCGCGGGGGTGAGCCTGACGTTTTTGTCATGGCCGGGTATCGGGGTAGTACTGCAACCGTTTTTCCGCACGCAGGCACTCATGGTACTTGCCTTGCCGTTCATCCTCGTGCACACACACAGTGGTATCAAGCTGCCCAAATGGGTGGGTTATGGGTTTTATCCATTGCATCTGCTGGTGATCATTGTGCTGCGCGTGCTGCATGGGGATTCTCTGGCTTCGCTGCTTGCAGTGCTGGGGCAAGTATAGCAGGCAAAGCGCATTCGCCAGTTTGTCATAAAGATGGCTCAAAAGCGAAGCCCTTGTCAGAGCGCAGGGGTGAAACCCCTGCCGGGGCTTGGTGTAACGCCAAAGCCTACATCACAACGCAAAACCAAAGCGAGCGAACAGCCCGCAGGGCGATGAAGCAAGCGATGGCAAACGCCAACCGCGCATACCCCCAAAGATGGGTCAAGGGCGAAGCCCTTGTCAGGGTGCAGGGGTGAAACCCCAGCCGGGGCATGGTGTAACGCCAAAGCCTACATCACAACGCATAGCGCAAGCGAACGAACAGCCCGCAGGGCGATGAAGCGAGCGATGGCAAACGCCAACCACACATACCTCCAAAGATGGGTCAAGGGCGAAGCCCTTGTCAGGGTGCAGGGGTGAAACCCCTGCCGGAGCTGTGGACAAGCGCCCCAAAGCCTCACGCCACAATGCATAACCAAAGCGAGTGAACAGCCCACAGGGCAATGAAGCGAGCGATGGCAAACGCCAACCGCGCATACCCCCAAAGATGGGTCAAGGGCGAAGCCCTTGTCAGGGTGCAGGGGTGAAACCCCTGCCGGGGCTTGGTGTAACGCCAAAGCCTACATCACAACGCATAGCGCAAGCGAGCGAACAGCCCGCAGGGCGATGAAGCGAGCGATGGCAAACGCCAACCGGGGACGATTCATAAGCAAAGCGGATACGCCATGTGACGTATCCGCTTTGCTGTCGCAAGCCACCTGCAACGCGCTGTTCCCGGGCGCTCCATCGCCCTTGGGGAAGCCTGCGTGCTGGCTTTCCATCCCTGCAAGAAAGCATCGCGCTTGGAAACATAACGCGCAACCCCGCCGACAGGCTTAACCCTGTGGCGGGGCTGGTATAGCTTTATAGCCCTGGGTTATGATTTTTTACTGGCCTTACAGGTTGTTGGGGATGGCGGCGCTGCTGTACAAAACACTCTGCGTCTGCACGCCTGCAACCCCATCGATCGCCAGCCCGTTCACCTGCTGGAAGAGGATGACCGCGTTTGAGGTGGCCTCGTCGAAGGTTCCGGTGATGTTGCCATCATAATACTTCATTTCGTAAAGCGTGTACTGGAGGTTACGCACCGCCGTGCCCGTGGAGCCCATTTGAAGCTTGCTGTAACTGCTGCTGCTTCCGGCGCCGCCATATAGCAGGCGCTGTGTTGCGGGGCCTGCTGTTCCGGTAACGCGCAAACCCATGGACGTCTGGTAGCTCTTGACCGCCTCGCTGGTGACCGAGCCGTAGTTGCCATCCAGATTCCCGGAATAGTACCCCTTGCTGGAAAGCGCGCTTTGCAACGCCGTTACATTGGCTACGCTGCCGCTCTTCTCTGTCAGGGACGTATACCCGCCGATGGAAGCTGTGGCGCCGTACGTTTCGGGCGCGGTGCCGCCGCTGCCGCCTGTGCCGGTGCTGCCGTAGAGCAGGTTGAGCGTGGCTTTACCGGCAACGCCATCCGCCGTGAGCCCGTTGGCCTGTTGGAACGCGATCACAGAAGATTGTGTGCCCGCGCCAAAATCTCCATCCACTGTGCCGGTATAATACCCAAGCTCCTTGAGCCGTGTTTGCAGGGCGCGCACGCCGCTGCCCGTCATGCCCAGTTTGAGGGAGCCCAGGTTTGCGACCACCGCGCTGGCTTTACGCGCGGAGGATGAGTACAGCTTGGTAAGCGTGGTGGGGCCCGCAACGCCATCAGCATAGATGGAATTGCGCTTTTGGAAAGCCACCACGGCTGCTTCGGTGGTTTCCGCAAAGTCACCATCCGCAGTGCCGCTCAGGTAGCCCAGCACAATCAGGCGGTTTTGCAGGATTTTCACCTGCGCGCCGCTGGAGCCCAGCTTGAGGTAAATATCCGTCTTGCCATTGGTGTACTGGGTGCTGGTAGAAGAACTGCTGGAGGAGCTGCTACTGCTGCTGCTGGACGAAGAGCTGCTGGAAGATGAACTGCTGGATGTGCCGCTGCTTTTCTTGGTCACGGCATAATAGCTGTACATGGCTTCCTGCGTTTTGGTGCCCGCAACGCCATCCGCGGTGAGGTTGTTCGCCGCCTGAAACTCTTTGACGGCGCTGGCGGTACCCGCGCCGTAGGTGCCATCCACCGAGCCGGTATAGTACCCCAGCTCTTTGAGGCGCTGCTGCAACTGCTTGACGGCTGTGCCGGTAGAGCCGGAGCGCAGCGTATCGCTGCTGGCAGTAATCCCCGGTGTGGGGGTAGGCGTGCTAAGCCCCACGGTAACACTGCCGCCCGTAGCGGCGGCATCGCCGATGTTGATCACATTGCTGGGCGGATCCGTCGCGGTGTCATTGCCAAAATCCCAGCTGGACCAATCCACCTGCTGGGTATCATCCGTGGCGGATGGTTCCGGCGTAGCGGTGACCTCCGGCGTGGGGGTGATAACGGTATCAAACTGCTGGCCGCCGTCTGCTACGGTCAAGCCATTGGTATCATCTACAATGCGGTCCGGCTCCATATAGCAGCCAGTCATGGCGAGCGCGCCAGCCAGCAGCGCCGCAAGGAGCCATGTTTTACGGACATGCGCCGTACTCTTCTGCTGTGAGCGTTGGTTTTTCATGGTCAACTCTCCCTCGTCAGGTTGGCGGCAAGGCACAAAACCACGGTACGTTGGCCTGCAACACCGTTATTGTACTAAGAAATATAATGGAAAGCAAGCGCCATTTGGCGGGCGGCGTACCGCCCCCTTGCCTGTTCCCTCCATAGGACGAGCGCGAGCGCCGTTTTATTCCCGCGAGGCCATGATTTTGATACAAAGAGGCCATGATTTTGATACAAAATTGTTACGAAAGTGTACGGGCGGGGGATTCTCCCCCTCACCGTATTTTCCATATCATCTCATTATACTCGCGTATGGTTCGATCGCTGGAGAAGAAACCGCTTTTGGCAACGTTCACAATGGCCTTCTTCTGCCATATCTCGCGGTTTTGATAGTCTTCCATCATCCGGCGGTTGGCCATGGAATAGCTGCCAAAGTCCTTGAGCACGAAGTACGCATCCGCCATGCCGCCCATATCGCCCATCAGCAGCATATGATACAAATCCTGCAAGGCCATGGGTTCATCCGGGAAGAGTGTCCCATCCAGCCATTGGCTCAACGCGCGGCGAATCTCCCCGTTGGTTTCAAATATGGCCATGGGGTTATAGGTACCCTCGCGGTACATGCCCTCCACCGTCTCGGCACGCATGCCGAAAATGTAGATGTTCTCCGCGCCCACCTGTTCGTAGATTTCCACATTGGCGCCATCCATGGTGCCCAGGGTGAGCGCGCCGTTCATCATGAACTTCATGTTGCCGGTGCCGCTGGCCTCCTTGCCCGCGGTGGATAGTTGCTGGCTGATATCGGCGGCGGGCATCAGGAGCTCCGCGGTCGATACATCGTAGTTTTCCAGATACACCACTTTGAGGAACTTGCTGGCGCGCGGGTGGCTGTCAATCAGCTTGGCCAGCGCGTTAATGTAGCGGATAATCAGCTTTGCGCGGTAATACCCGGGCGCCGCCTTGGCGCCAAAGAGGAACAGCCTTGGCGGGGCGTCATAGCCGGAATCTTCCACGATGCGGTTATAGAGCACCTGAATGTGCAACGCGTTCAACAGCTGGCGTTTGTACTCATGCAGGCGCTTGGCCTGCACATCAAAAATGAAATCCGGATCAAGCGTAATGCCCTGCCGCCGCTGGGTGAGCTGGGAAAGGCGCTGTTTGTTGATGCGCTTCACCGCGTCAAACTGCTGGCGGAAGGCGGCATCTTCCGCGAAGGGAAGCAGTTTTTCCAGCGCCTGCGCATCACGGTAGAAGCCATCGCCAATGGTTTCCCGCAGGAGCTTTGTAAGGCCGGGGTTGGCCGAGAGCAGCCAGCGGCGGTGGGTAATGCCGTTGGTAATGGCGCTGAATTTGGCTGGATCCGTCATGTAATAATCGTGAAAGAGCCCTTCGGTCAAGATTTTGCCGTGCAGCTGGCTTACGCCGTTTACGCTGAAGGCCAGCGCCACACAGAGGTTTGCCATGTGCACCTGCCCATAGGCGAGGATGGCCATCTGCCCGATGCGATCCCACTGGTCAGGGTAGAAGGTAAACAGCTTTTCACAGCTGCGGCGGTTAAGCTCCTCCAAAATCATGTAAATGCGCGGCAGGGTTTGCCGCATCATATCCTGCGGCCAGCGCTCCAGCGCCTCCTGCAAAACGGTATGGTTGGTGTAGGCCACGCAGCGGTGGGTAATGCGCTGGGCAGGTTCCCAGTCCAGTCCCTCTTGATCAATCAGCAGGCGAATCAGTTCCGGTATGGCAAGCCCCGGGTGTGTATCATTAATATGAAACACTACTTTTTCCGGCAGCAGGTCAAAATCCCCGCCGTACTGGCGCTTAAAATCTTTGAGCGCGTATTGCAGCGTCGCGGAAACAAAGAAGTACTGCTGCTTCATGCGCAGCATTTTCCCCTCCCAGTGGCTATCCTCCGGGTAGAGCACTTTGTTGATCACTTCGGCCATTTTCATTTCGTCCATGGCTTTGTCATACTCTCCGCGCCCAAAGGTTTTCAAATCAAACCCTTCGCGGCTGTGCGCGCTCCATGTGCGCAGTGTGTTAACGCAATCTGTATCATAGCCCACAATGGGCATATCATAGGGCACGGCATCGATGGTGTAGGCGTTTTCCAGCGTAAACACGCGACGGCCATCCACAACGGCTTCCCGTATCTCGCCGCCAAAATGTACCTGGCAAATGTCTTCTGCTACAAGTATCTCCCACACGTTGCCGTTAGCCAGCCACATATCGGGCAGTTCCACCTGCTGTCCATCCACAATTTTTTGGCGAAAGAGCCCATACTCATAGCGGATGGTGCAGCCCATGGAGGGGATATCCAAACTGGACAGGCTATCCAAAAAACAGGCGGCCAGCCTGCCCAGCCCGCCGTTGCCCAGCGCGGGTTCGGGTTCTTCAATCATCAGCGCATTGGGGTCGATATCCAGCTCGCGAAAAGCCTCCTGATAGGCATCCTGACTGCACAGGTTGATCAAGTTGCTGTTCAGGCTTCGCCCCATTAAAAACTCCACCGAGAGATAATAGAGCCGCTTCCCCTGCGCATGGGCGCGCTGTTCGCGGCTGACCATCCATTTTTGCATAATCTGATCGCGCACGGTGGAGGCGGCTGCCTTGTAGCGCTGTTGCGGGGTCGCCGTTTTAACCGTAACGCCATAGTAACGCTGCAACTTCCCTACAATGCTCTGCTTGATGCCGCTTACGTCAAAATTCGTGGTGGGCATAGCGTTCCTCCTTCATGGAAATGCCTGTATTATAGCACGCCCGCGGGGTGATTACAATTGCGGCGCGTACGCGGGGGAAACGCCAGTGTTGCCGAGCCGGAAACCGTATGCGATGGATACCCGTGCCAATGTTCCACGTGAAACAATACCAAGTGGCGTTGGCACGCCAGACGCGCCATGCCCGTTTGACCTGACACAACACCACCCGTCCAATCACGCATGTGTTTGATAACGCATGCGCGGAGCATCCGCCGGGAGCAGATGGGCCAAGGAGGCTGCGCTGCGCTTGAATGGTGCCGCTCTCCCTACCTGCTGCCTTCGCATTACAATGTTTCACGTGAAACATTCTACTTGCATGCCTGCGCAGCCACACACGCCCTTGCCTTTATGTGTCCATCGCGTTACAATGGCGGTAGCGAGGTGATTGGATGCCTTTTACCCAAGCGCAGGAAGCCGCCATCAATGCCGATAACCGAGAGCTGCTGGTAACTGCCGCCGCGGGCAGCGGCAAAACACGCGTGCTGATTGAACGCATATTTCGCATGCTCAAAGATGATGGCCTGTCGATGGATCGGCTTTTGATTGTCACGTTTACGCATGCCGCCGCGGCGGAAATGCGCGAGCGCCTGCAAGCGCGCATCGCGCAGGAAGCCGCGCAGGACAGCCGTATGCGCAGGCAGGCAGAGCTGCTGGAAACAGCGCAGATCAGTACGCTGCACAGCTTCTGCCAGAAGATTGTCAAAGAATACTTTCAGGAGGCGGGCATCGATCCGCTATCTACGTTGGGGGAAGAGACCGTCTGCGCGGCGTTGCGGGAGCAAGCCAAGGCAGAAGCGCTGGACGCTTGTTACGCGCACGCCGCCACGGGTGATTTTCCTGCCAGCGCCCTGACCGCCAAGCTGGAAGAAAAGCAAATCGAACGCATGATGGACGCGTTGTATCCTTTCTTAATGGCGCTGCCCGACCCCTTCGACTGGCTGGGCGCGCAGGCAAATCAGGTCTATACCGAAGATGCCTTACAAGGCGGCGCGCTGGCAGAAACCCTGCTGGCCGATTGCGGGCTGCTGGCCATGGGCATGGGGGAATTGATGGCGGCCTGTGAGCGCCTGCTGGATCAGCCCCTGCTGCACGCCCGTTATGCCGCTTCGATTAAAGGTGATCGGCAGGCTGTGGACGCGGTGCTGGCCGCCGCTGCTAAGGGGCTGATGCCGCTTACCGCGCAAGCCGCCGCCTTCAAGCTGGAGAAACTGCCCACCGTGCGCGGGCTGGAGGGGGAAGAGGCAGCGCTGCGCGATGCGTATAAGGGGTATCGCGATCAGCTCAAAAAGCAGGCGGCTTCCATCGCTACGCGCATACCGGGCGACGGGGCGCAGGCCATTGCCCGCCTTAACGCCATGCAGCCCGCCTTACAGGGGCTGCATATGCTGCTACAGGAAATGGACACAGCGTATGCCGCAAGCAAACGCGAGCGTAACTTGCTGGATTTTCACGATTTGGAGCGCATGGCGCTGCGCATTTTGCGCAATCCGGAAATCGGCGCGGAAGTCGCCCTGCGTTTTGACGGCGTTTTCGTGGATGAGTATCAGGACATCAGCGGCGTGCAGGAGGCGATTTTGAACGCCATCAAGCGCGATGTTTCACGTGAAACATCCCTACCGCCGCAGCGCTACTTTTATGTGGGGGATGTCAAACAGAGCATCTATCGTTTTCGGCAGGCGGACCCGACCCTATTCATGCAAAAGGCGCGGGACTTTGCGGATGAGGAAACCGCGCCCCAGCGTCGCATCAGTTTGAATGCCAATTTCCGCTCGCGTGAGGCGGTGCTATCCGGCGTGAACCGCGTGTTTGAGCGCGTGATGCGCGCCGATGTGACCGAAATCGATTATGACGCTCAGGCACGCCTGGTGCCCGGCACCCCCAGCCATGGGGATGTGCCCGTGAGCCTGCACCTGTTCACCCAGCCTATCCGCGCGGCGGATCGTTACAAGTTGCAGGCGTATGCCATCGCGCGGGAGATTCGCCGCCGCGTGGGTGCGCCGCAGCGCGACAGGGATGGTCATGCAACAGACCCCCTGCACTACCGGGATTTTGCGATTCTGGCGCCCAAGATGAAGTCGGTTTCGACAGTGCTGGAACGCGTGATGCAGGAGATGGGCATCCCCGTGTATTGCGAGGATCGCGCATCCGCGCTGGAAAGCGAAGAGATTTCGCAGGCGGTAAACCATCTGCGGCTGCTGGATAACATCGCCGATGACCTTTCGCTGCTGGCATGGCTGCGCAGCCCCGCGGGCGGCTTTGGGGAGCGGGAGCTCGCCCAGGTGCGCCTGCGCAAGCCCGAAGGCAGCTATCTGGAAGCGCTTCGCGCTACGGCGGAAGGCACTGATTTGCTTGCGGCGCTCTGCAAAAGCGCGCTTACCATCCTTGCGCGTGAACGGTTTTTGCTGATGGAGACCCCGCTGGATGCGTACTTGTGGGGATGGCTCTCCCGCAGCGGGCTGTACGCTTTCTTCGGCTGCCAGCCCAACGGCAAATTACGGCAGGCGAACCTGCGCATGCTCTGCGATAAAGCCGGTGAGCATATGAAGCGGCGCGGGGGGGATCTCCACTCGTTTTTAAGCAGTGTGGAAAGCCGCACAGGCATCCGCGACAGCGCAAGCCCCACGGTACTAAGCCCGTGGGAAGATGTGGTGCGCGTGATGACCATCCACAAATCCAAGGGGCTGGAATTTCCCGTGGTGTTTGTGATGGGGTTGGAAGAGACCTTCGGCGCGCGGCGCGGCGGCGGGGCGATCGCGCACCCGCGCCTTGGCGTGGCCTTGCCCTACGTTAACGAGCAGGCGCGCACCACAGGGGAAACGCTCCTGAAAAGCGCCATCCAGCTTCGCGCGCAGGCGGAAGAACGCGCCGAGCGCGCGCGTTTGCTATACGTCGCCATGACCCGCGCCCGTGAGGAGCTGATTCTGATGGGCTGCGATGCGCGCCTGTCCCCCGCAGATGCGGCCGACGGATTTGCCGCGCGGCAGGGCGATACGGCGTATGCGGTATACCGCGCGGCGTGCATGCTGGATTGGGTCACGGGCTGCCTGACCCGGGAAGATCATTACTACGACACGGCCGCAGCGGGAGAGGATGCTCCGCCCGCCAAAGCCGCCGCATCTGATTTGCCACGCCAGGACGCATCGCACGCCAGTGCGCCTGCCGCCCATCCGCCGCATGAGGGCGCATCGTACGCCAGCGCGCCTGGTCACCCTACAGAGCAGGGGCTAGCTTGTGAATCTATTATCAACAATGACCAGAGGAAAACCATCTCCGAAGCAGTGTTATCCACACAATCCACATTCAATCCACAGAAAACAGGTGTTTGGGATGTGGTTTTCCACAATGATCCCGAGGAAGTGAAATTAGCGCAGCGCCACGCGCGCGGCAAAGGCGGCTTGAGCGCGCTCGCCGAGCGAAGGGCACGCCTTGCCGCCCTGGCCGAGGATGCGCGCATGCTGGCACAGCGGCAGGGGTATGCGCTGCCACTGGATGCAATGGCATTGGAAACGCCTGCGTCGGATGCACCAACGCCGGATGCATTCGTGTCGGATACGCTGCCGTCAGATTTACTGGCAATGAAAACCCCCGCGCCGGATGTGCTCACACCAGATACGCTGCCGCCGGATTTACTGGCAACAGATACCCCCGCGCTGGATGCGCCCACGCGAAATGCACAGCCGCCGGATGCACTAACGCCGCAGACCGCCGCAACGCCGCACGCATCGGCCGCCGCAAACAAAGACCCGCTCGCGCCGCCCACCGTCTTTGATCACCACCCCTACAAAGTGGGCGCTACCGCGCTGGCACGCGCGCATCAGCAGGCGCTGGCGGCATCGCTGGGCGCGTTGCTGCTCGCCGATGATGACAGCGCCGCGCTGGAATCCATCGAGCACAAACGCCTGCCCCTGCCCATGACGCGCCCGCGCCTGATGGCGGATCTGCCCGCCGTGCCCGCCTTCCTGCGCGACGCGCAAGCGCAAACGGGTGTACGCAGAGGTGTGGCGACGCACAAGGCGCTTTCGCTGCTTGATTATACGCCCTTGCGTGCCGTGACGGCCGATGGCTCTGCGCTGCAAAGCGCCGTAGCGCAGCAGCTTGCGCAGATGCTTGCGCGCCGATTGCTCACCCCGGAAGAAGCGCCACTGGTGGAAGCTACGATGATCGCCCGTTTTTTGGAGAGTCGCTGGGGGCGGGCTGCCCTGGCCGCGGATGAGGTTCACCGCGAGTGGTGCTTCAACCTGCGCATGCCCGAGCAAGGCGGCGTAATCGTACAGGGCGTGATAGACCTTTGCTTCCTGCTGGATGGCGCCTGGATGCTGGTCGATTATAAAACCGATCGCGTGGACAGCGCCCAATCGTTATGGACGCTCTACGGCGAGCAGATGGCGCTGTATCGCCGCGCGCTGGCAGAGGCGACCCGATGGCCGGTACGCGAGGTTACGCTGTTCTCGCTGGCCTTGGGAGAAGGCAGCGCGCAGGTTTTTGATGTGCCGGTGGAAGCATAGGTGTGCCGGAGGGTAGTAGCGACCGATGGGCAACCCCATAGCGTACCACACGATCAATGCACAGTCTTTAGGGAAGCGCAGACTATGGGTTTTGACGTTCAAAGCGTAACGAAACAAAAGGCATGCCGTATGGTAGCAAGCGCCCAATGGGCAACCCGTAAAGCGATGGGTATCCCATGAACAATCATTACGGAAGCGCAGCGTCTATGGTTTAGCGGCTGTGTGTCGCGCTTCGCGACTGGTCGCGCAGGCGTTCATCATGCTTGATCGCAAGCAAAAAGAGGCAGACGATGTGTCTGCCTCTTTTTGTGAATAAGCGCGGTTGGTCTACTACCATCGCTCGCTTCATCGCCCTGCGGGCTGTTCGCTCGCTTTCGATTTGTATTGTTACGTAAGACTTTGGAGCGCTTGTCCACTCGGTTTAATCGACGCACACGGCACTATCGTGCCCTGTGCTTGTTAAACCTCTCACCTCCAGTTCGCTTTCGCCTTCAGCGAAGTGCACACTGTACACACGCTCTCTTTCGGTGCCACTCGGTTTCATCGGCGCACACGGCACTGCCGTGCCCTGTGCTTGTTAAACCTCTCACCTTCAGTTCGCTTTCGCCTTCGGCGAAGTGCACACTGTGCACACGCTCTCTTTCGGTGCCACTCGGTTTCATCGGCGCACACGGCACTATCGTGCCCTGTGCTTGTTAAACCTCTCACCTTCAGTTCGCTTTCGCCTTCGGCGAAGTGCCCACTGGGCACACGCTCTCTTTCGGTGCCACTCGGTTTCATCGGCGCACACGGCACTGCCGTGCCCTGTGCTTGTTAAACCTCTCACCTCCAGTTCGCTTTCGCCTTCGGCGAAGTGCACACTGTGCACACGCTCTCTTTCGGTGCCACTCGGTTTCATCGGCGCACACGGCACTATCGTGCCCTGTGCTTGTTAAACCTCTCACCTTCAGTTCGCTTTCGCCTTCGGCGAAGTGCCCACTGGGCACACGCTCTCTTTCTGTGCCCAAGCTCCGGCAGGGGTTTCACCCCTGCACCCTGACAAGGGTTTCGCCCTTGACCCCTCTTTGAGACTATGCTTGCTTGGTCTCTACCATCGCTCGCTTCATCGCCCTGCGGGCTGTTCGCTCGCTTTTCCTTTGTATTGTTACGTAAGACTTTGGGGCGCTTGTCCACTCGGTTTAATCGACGCACACGGCACTATCGTGCCCTGTGCTTGTTAAACCTCTCACCTTCAGTTCGCTTTCGCCTTCGGCGAAGTGCACACTGTGCACACGCTCTCTTTCGGTGCCACTCGGTTTCATCGGCGCACACGGCACTGCCGTGCCCTGTGTTTGTTAAACCTCTCACCTTCAGTTCGCTTTCGCCTTCGGCGAAGTGCACACTGTACACACTGTGCACACGCTCTCTTTCGGTGCCACTCGGTTTCATCGGCGCACACGGCACTACCGTGCCCTGTGCTTGTTAAACCTCTCACCTCCAGTTCGCTTTCGCCTTCGGCGAAGTGCCCACAGGGCACACGCTCTCTTTCGGTGCCCAAGCCCCGGCAGGGGTTTCACCCCTGCACCCTCACAAGGGCTTCGCCCTTGACCCTACTTTTTCCGCACCCTTATGCCTGCCCTATCACCCGCACCGCCTTGCCCGTATCCGAGCTTTCGATGCTGGCAAATACCGCGCGCATGGCGGTAAGCACGCTTTCGCCCGTGATGCCCTGCGCCTTGCCCGCTACCATATCCACAAACAGGTCAATCACGCCGCTTTGGGTCTGGTTGTCGTTGGTTTGTATTTCATCAACGTCAAAATAACTGGTCTTCCCCGATTGCGTAAGGATAAGCGCGTGCGCGGGATCATCGTAAATCTGGAGCACGCCCTTGGTGCCCCAGATGACGGTGGCGTTATCCTCCGCGCCGTAATCCGTCCAGGATGCCGTCATGGTGCCCACCGCGCCGTCACTCATGATGAACAGGCAAATGGCGTTATCATCCACACCAATCAGGCTGCCATCCGAAAGGCGCTTATCCAGCGTTGTCAGCGTCGCTTTGGTTTCCACCACCGTTTGCCCCAGCAAAAACTGAATCAAATCGGTTTTGTGAATACCCAAATCCGCCATGGCGCCCATCACCGCGCGCTTACGGTCAAAAAACCATGTGCCCGCACCCGGGTCAACGCTCCAGGTTTCCGGCCCGCTATGCCGAAACGAGGTGCGAAACGTAAGCGGCGT
The DNA here is from genome assembly GCA_001604105.1 of Clostridiales bacterium Firm_11. GTDB lineage: Bacteria > Bacillota > Clostridia > Christensenellales > Aristaeellaceae > CAXXOK01. The sequence goes on along the minus strand of LVAQ01000022.1, from coordinate 10,236 downwards.
GCCGATTTCTCCATTGGCAATCAGCTCCCGCGCCTTGGCGTGCGCCCCTGCCAGCCGTTGATTCTGGCCGATCATCAGCGTTTTGCCATGCTCTCTGGCAAGGCGCACCATGCGTTCACAATCCGCAAGGGTCGTGGCCATGGGCTTTTCACACAGCACATGCTTGCCCGCCGCCAGCGCCGCGCAGGTGATTTCCGCATGAGAATCATTAGCGGTGCAAACGCTCACCGCGTCGATGGTTGGCTCCGCCAGCATGGCCTGGTAGGTGGGATAGGCCTTGGCGCCGTACTGCGCCGCCAGCGCGGATGCGCGCGCCTGGTTCAAGTCATACAGCGCCGCGATGCGTACGCCCGCATGCGCCGCGTATTCCGGCAGATGCCGCACCTGCGCGATTTTGCCGCAGCCAATAATACCTACTGTAAGCATGGACTGTTCCTCCTTATTGCGATGCCGAAAATGCGCGCGCGGCGCGGCTGCAAACGGCCTGCTTTGCGTCCGTTTCGGTAGCCAAAGACTTTCGCGCATGCGGTGAGTCTGTTACCTGTGCGTATTGTACTCGTTCTTGTCACCATAGCACTTCACGCATGGGGTTAGGGTATAAACGGCATGCGTTGCACCCGTTCCAGTTTCTTTAATCCTTTACGCGCGCGCGGCGCGGCTGTTGATAGCTCTCGCTACGCCTGCTCCAGTTTCTTTCATGCCACGCGCGCGGCGCGGCTGCAAACTGGGGAGTCTGCTAAAACATACCCTGCCATCACGCCTTAAACCTCCAGCGCGTATGGCGCGGCTGTTGATAGCTCTCGTTGCACCCGTTCCAGTTTCTTTCATGCCACGCGCGCGCGGCGCGGCTGCAAATGGCTTGCGTTGCACCCGTTTCAGCTTTATCAACCCTCGCGTAGGCGGCGGCTGCCCTCCCGCGCAGGCGGCCATCGCGCTTCTATCATCCCTCAGCTTGCCGTGCGATCCTTCTTTTGCAGCAGCACTGCCGCAACCACAATAACGCCCTTGAACGCCTCCCGCAGGAAAGGCGGCACACCCACCAGATTGAGCAGGTTGTTCATCACGGCCAGAATGAGCATGCCCAGCACGCTGCCCGCCACCGAGCCGCGCCCGCCGCTCATGCTGGTACCGCCGATGATAACCGCCGCGATGGCGTCCATCTCGCTGCCGCTGCCGGCATTGGCATAATCCATGCTGCCGATGCGCGCAATCTGGATGACTGATGTAACGGCCACCAGCGCGCCCATGAGCACATACACGCGCCGTTTGACTTTTTTCACATTTACGCCCGAAAGTTTGCTGGTGCGCTCACTGGAGCCAACCGCAAACACCTGCCGCCCAAACGCCGTATGCTTGCTCACCACATACAGCGCCGCCGCCAGCAGCAGCCAGTAGATGATCGGCAAAATGATTTCCCCGCCGATGCGCGTATTGGCGATGGCTAAAAAATCCTTGGGTATGGCCGGCTGCACGCCCTGCATAAACTGCTGGGTCACGCTGCGGGCAATTTTCATCATGCCCAAAGTTGCGATAAAGGGCGGCAGCCCGCTATGGGCAATCAGCGTGCCGGAGATTTCCCCCAGCAATACGCCCACCAGAACGCCCGCCGTAATGGCGATGATAAACGCAGGCACGCCCGTGATGCCAAGGCTGGTGAGCACCCCGTTCGCGTTGCCATCCACCAGCACCATCACCACCGCGCCGATGGCCACCATGGTAGAGCCCACCGCCAGGTCGATGCCGCCGGAAATGATGACAAACGTCATGCCCAGCGCGATGATGCCCACCCCCGCGTTATTGCGCAGGATGTTGATCCAGTTTTTGCCCCACGCGGAAAACCAATCGCCAAAGCTGGGGTAATCAAAGCCCAACGCGAGCGTTTGCAGCACCACCATCACCAGCAGCGCGCATGCCGTGGAAAAGAGGGGCTTGGTCTTCCAGCTTTGCGCAAGCCAGCGCAACGGGGATCGTTTTGGCAAGGTATGTTCCATTGGTTCTTTCTCCCTTCGCGTTTCACAGATGGAGAGATGTCAGGGGTGCGTATCCATGGGGGGATTGTGTAGCCTGATCCGGGGCTGCCGCCACTCTTATCCTGCCCCGATGCGTTGCGGCTCTCCTGCGGGGATGCCTTTGCGGTGCGCCCGTGCCGCCTATCCCGTATTCTACAGGGGGCAATGTACCAACCGACCTGAACGGCGCAGCGCAATGCGCCAGCCAGCCTACACGGCGCAGGGCATGCTGGGTGCGCCATCCCTGCCTGCTGCATCCGCGGGTCGTCGGCTGCTTGCCATCGCGTCTATCGGTATCCGGCGGCACACGCTTTCCTCGGCGCTCCTGACGCTTCATTGCCGCCGCTTTGCGGCTTACCCGCCCGTTGCCAGCCGCATCATCTCATGCTCTGTCATGCGTTCGCCCATGACCTCATCGCACACAGCGCCATGATACATCACCAGCGCGCGGTCACATACGCGGATAATCTCCTGCGCCTCACTGCTGAGCACAATCACCGCCACATTGGCATCCGCCAGCGCGCGGATGATATCGTATATCTCTTCCTTTGCGCCCACATCCACGCCCTGCGTGGGGTTATCCAGAATCAGGATTTTCGGCTCCGCACTGAGCCATTTGGCCAGCACCACCTTTTGCTGGTTGCCGCCCGACAGGCTCATGATGGGGTCACGCGTCCTGCCCAGTTTGATGCTCAGCGCCCTGCGCTGCGTGTCAAACGCCTTCTCCTGCGCCTGATGATCCAGCAGCCCATGGCGCGTTAGCCTTGGCCACATCACAATGGAGCCGTTTTCCACGATGCTCATATCTTTGACGATGCCGTTTTCCTTGCGGTTGCGCGGCACATATCCAAGCCCCAGCGCCACCGCCTGCCCCGTGCTTTTGATATGCACGGCCTTGCCCATGACGCGAATCTCGCCCTGATAATCGCCCTGCGCGCCGAACACCGTGCTCATCAGCTCGCTGCGTCCATCGCCCAGCAGCCCTGTAATGCCCAGCACTTCTCCCGCGTAGGCTGTCAGGCTTACATGCCGGTAATACGGCTCCAGGGTGAGATCGGTTATGCGCAGGCGCTCTTCGCCGCGCGTGCCCTGATGCCCCATCGCGTCGCTTGCCACCTCATGCCCCACCATGTGGCGCGCAAGGGCGCTCACCGATGTATCCGCAACGCGGCCTTGCGCCACCATCACACCATCGCGCAGCACCGCGTAGCGATCGCAAATCTCGATGACTTCCCGCAGTTTGTGGGATATAAACACGATGCCCACGCCCTGCCCGCGCAGCGTACGCAGCATCGCAAACACGCGCTGTATTTCCGGGTCGGTAAGCGATGTGGTGGGCTCGTCCATGATGATGAGCCGTGCGTTCATCAGCAGCGCGCGGCTGATCTCCACAATCTGCTTATAGCTCGCATCCAGATCGCGCACCATCACGCGCGGGTCAATGGCAAGCCCCATGCGTTCAAAAACATCGCCGGTCTGCCGGATCATTTCCGCGTGATCCAGAAAGCCGTTCTTCTTTGTAAGCTCACGGCCGATAAACATATTCTCATAGATGGGCAGGTCGTTAATTAGGTTCAGCTCCTGATGGATAAAGGCGATGCCTGCCGCCAGCGATTGTGTGGGCGTGGCAAACACCTTCTGCGCGCCGTCCAGAGTAATGACCCCCGCATCGGCGGGCAGCACGCCGCCCAGAATGTTCATCAGCGTGGATTTGCCCGCGCCGTTTTCGCCCAGCAGCGCGCAAATCTCGCCGCCATCCAGATGAAAATCCACCGCTTTCAAAACCTCGTTGGCGGCGAAGGCTTTGCAGATTCCCTGCATCATCAACTGCATGCGCTGCTCACATCCGTTTCTGTATCACTCATGGTAATTATTGCTACTTTTGGTTCATTTTTCTGCCGACTATCTGTAACCAGTATAGCATCCCCGCTGCGCCCTGCATAGAGGGCTGCGGCGTTACGCAAGGGGGGCCATGGCGCTTGCCACAGCCCCCGTCCCATGCCGTAAACCATGCGGCGCAGCGGCCGCGGTTTGATGGGGTCAATTAGTATACGGTGTTATTGGCATCGATGAATTGATCCGCGTTATCGCGATCCACAATGGTGGTGGGGATGACCTTCACAGGCTCAACCGTCTCACCGCTAAGCACGGCTACCGCCATGTCCACGGCATCTTTCACCATCAGGGGGCTATAGAGCGCAGAGCAAATCCAGATGTCCAGATTCTCCGGCATCATGCGGAAGTACTCCTGCATGCCGCCGCCGCCGGTGATGGCTTTGATATCGGTACGCCCTGCATCGGCAATGGCCTGCAACGCGCCGATGGAGGTTTCATCATCCAGGCTGTAAACCGCGTCAATCTGCGGGTTGGCGGCCAGGATGTCGCTGAAGTCCTTGAGGCCATCTTCGCGGGTGAACTTGGTGGCATACTCGATCACGTTAAGTTCCGGGGCGATTTCCGCGATGGTGTCATTGAAGCCCTTCATACGCAGTTCGGAAACCGAGCCGCTGGTAGGTACGCTCAGCGCCACAACGGTGCCCGTGGTGCCGATTTTGTCTACGATGTACTTGGCGCTTTCAATACCCATGCTCTCATTATCGCCGGTGACCAGGTAGATACCTTCGGCGTTGATTTGGATATCAAAGTTGACCACAACCACGCCCGCGTCAATGGCGGCCTGGATGGGCACTTCCATGCCCGCCCACTGGGGGAAGGCTACGATGGCCTGCGCGCCCCAGGTCATGAGGTCGTCAAGCTGGGCGGTCATCTCTTCGGCGTTGCTGGAGGTATAGAGCTTGTAATCCACGGTGTCGGCAAGCTCCTGGCAGCGCGCTTCGGCATTGTAGGCAACGCCGGCCACCCAGCCGTGCGTAACCGCGGGCGCCAGAATGCCCACCTTGAACTTGGCGGTTTCGGCAGACGCGGTAAGCGTGAACACGCCAAGGCACAGCGTCAGCGCGAGGACGACGGCGAGAATCTTTTTCATGATTGTACTCCTCCGTTTCACTTCGTTTTACATTGCTCCCCCGCCCTGCGCGGGGGGCGGTAACGCTCAAAAGAACACGGAAAACCCGACGGTTGACCGCTGTGTTCCTGTTCCTTTTGCTTGCCCCAAGAATAGCACACGCGTTTTCATCTGTCAACAAAATCACAATCATTTTCATAAGTTTTCATTACTTTGCAACAGCTTGTATTTACTTGTATTCTTACGTTTGCTGCTATGATGGGTGCACATTTCAATGTAATGTTTACATTTATCAGCTTTGCCTTTACATCCGGCAGAAAGGTATGCTATAATCCAAAACAAGCCATTGAGCACCGTCGCAAAGGGGGCGCTTCCTGCCATGAAAAAAAAGAGCACGGAGCCGAACATCACCCAGGTAGCCTTGCAAGCAGGCGTTTCCATCGCCACGGTTTCCCGCGTGATCAACGATAAGGGCAACGTGCGCGCCTCCACGGTGGAAAGGGTGAGCGCCGCCATCGACGCGCTGGGTTACCGGCGGGAAGAAAGCGCCGCGCCCAACCGCAAGGGGCTTATTGTGGTTGTGCTGCCCAATCTGGATAACCCCTTTTATGCGATGATCGTCAAAGGCATCAACGTATCCGCGAAAAACCGCGGCTTTGAAACGGTGATTTTCGCCGAAGGCAACCTGGATGAGCACACCCAGCGCCTGACCGATCTATTGCGCATGGTAAGCGCGGGCGGCTGCCTGCTGCTATCCCCCGTAAACGACGAGGCCACGCTTGCCGCCATCGACCGCGTCGCGCCGCTGGTACAGTGCGCGGAATATAACGAAAAAAGCGCCCTGCCTTATGTGAGTGTGGATGATTTTTCTGCCGCGCGAAACGCCGTGCACACGCTCATCACACGCGGGCGCAAGCGCGTGGCGCTCATCAACGGGCCGGATAAGTACAAATACGCGCGCCAGCGCTATCTGGGCTACGCCCAGGCGCTGGCCGATGCGGGCATACCGGTGGATCCCAGCCTGGTTTGTAAAGTGACCGAGATGGGCTTTGATACCTCTTTTGCCGTGGCGCGGCAGCTGCTGACCGCGCGGGAGCGACCGGATGCCATCCTGGCCGCCAGCGATATGTTCGCCGCCGCCGTGGTTAAGGCTGCCAGCATCGAAGGGGTGTCCATCCCGCGGGATTGCTCGCTGATCGGGTTTGACAACACCTACATTTCCATGGTGAGCCACCCAAGTGTGGCGGCGGTAAACATGCCGCAGTTCCAGCTTGGGTACATGGCCTGCGAAGTGCTGGGCGACCGCATGCTCAACCCCGCCGCCGAAAGCCGGCAGGTGCTGCTTAAAACCGAGCTGGTGCTGCGCGATTCCGTCTAACCCCTACCGCATGCACCGCGCAAAGTCCCTGCCCGCCGATACGAAAGGAACCGTGTAATCAACATAGGATGAGGCATCGCCGCGCGAATGCACGCGCGGGCGGCTGTGCCGTTTGAAAGGAGCCTGCGCATGAAGCTTGGGTTTGTAAGCGCGATTCTGGATGGATGGACCTTTGAGGAAATGATCGATACGGCGGCGGCGCTGGGTTACCGCTGTGTGGAGGTGGCCTGTTGGCCCGCTGGCAAGGCGGAGCGCCGCTACGCGGGCGTAAGCCATATTGATGTGGATTCGCTGGACGATGCAAAGGCAGAGGCTATCCTCTCCTATTGCAAGAAAAACGGCGTTTCCATCAGCGCGCTGGCCTATTACCCCAACCCGCTGGATGGCGACCCTGACAGGCAAAAGGCCACGGTGGCGCATCTGCAAAAGGTCATCAAAGCCAGCCATCAGCTGGGTGTGAATCTGGTGACCTCGTTCATCGGGCGTGACCAGCACAAGACGGTGGAAGAAAACCTTGCGCTGGTAGAAACGGTATGGCCGCCCATTCTGGCGCTTGCCGAAGAGCTGGGCGTACGCATTGCCATTGAAAACTGCCCGATGCTCTTTGACCGCGACCAGTGGCCGGGCGGTCAGAACCTGATGACCACGCCCGCCCTCTGGCGCAAAGTGTTTGCGGCGCTGCCCTCCAAGAATCTTGGATTGAATTATGACCCTTCGCATTTTGTATGGCAGCAGATCGATTATATCGCGCCGCTGTATGCGTTTCGGGATAAGATTTTTCATGTGCACTGCAAGGATATCAAACTCTATGCCGATCAGCTGAATCAGCATGGCGTTATGGCCTATCCGCTTACGTATATGAGCCCCAAGCTGCCCGGGCTGGGCGATGTGGACTGGGGCAAGTATGTATCCGCGCTTACGGATATCGGCTATGACGGTTTTGCCTGCATCGAAGTGGAGGATAAGGCTTTTGAGGGCACGCGGGAAAAGGTGCTGGACGCATTGCGGCTGAGCAAGCGATACATGGAGCAGTTTGTGGTGTGACCAGATAGGTAGTAACAAAACGGGTCACGGGCAAGCGCCCGTGACCCGTTTTGTCAAAACCCCAATCTATTCTCTGCCGCCGCTCGCTTCATCGCCCTGCGGGCGGTTCGCTTGCTTTCGCTGAAAGGCTTTCGTGGTAAGCCGTTGGGGCGCTTGCCCACTCGGTTTCATCGGCGCACACGGCACTGCCGTGCCCTGTGCTGGTTAAACCTCTCACCTTCAGTTCGCTTTCGCCTTCGGCGAAGTCTTGCGACCCCGCCTGTTCCATTGGCGCGAGTTGCACTGTCGTGCCCCTCACTTGTGGAACAGGCCACCTCCAGTTCGCTTTCGCCTTCGGCGAAGTCTTGCGACCCCGCCTGTTCCATCGGCGCGAGTTGCACTGTCGCGCCCCTCACTTGTGGAACAGGCCACCTCAGTTCGCTTTCGCCTTCGGCGAAGTCTTGCGACCCCGCCTGTTCCATTGGCGTGAGGTGCACTGTCGCTCCCCTCACTTGTGGAACAGGCCACCTTCAGTTCGCTTTCGCCTTCGGCGAAGTGCCCACTGGGCACACGCTCTCTGTCGGTGCCCACTGGGCACACGCTCTCTTTCGGTGCCCAAACCCCGGCAGGGGTTTCACCCCTGCCCCCTGATTAGGGCTAGTAGCCTTGGTCCTTTTTTAACAACCTTGGATGTGGGCGAAACCCCATGACCTTCTTTTGATACATCCTTCATTCTTCGGCAAACGGGAAATCCATCTCCGCCATAAAGTGCTTTTCAAAGCCTTCATCCCCGCCCAGCTGCACTACCTGCGCATTGCTGGCGATTTGCTGCGCTCTTGCCCGCAACTGTGTGTCCAGCAGCAACAGCGCCGCGCCGGAAAGCGCCGCGTTGCCCACGGCTGCGGCGCGCGCGGCAAACTGCGCGGGCACTAGGCCGATGGAAGCGGCGCTTTCCACCGCAAGCTGGCTGCCAAAGCCGCCTGCCAGCAGTAGACGTTTTACCTCCGCGGGGCTTGCGTTTGCCGTTTGGAGCAGCACGCGGATGCCCGCGGCGATGGCCGCTTTCGCCAGCTGCACAGCGCGGATATCCCCTGCGGTCACGTAAACCGCATCGCGCAGCAAAAAGCGGGTGGCATCCGCCGCGCCGCTGGCATCCACCAGCCCAAGGCGCAGCAGGGCGGCAATCGCGTCAATCAGGCCGGAGCCGCACACCCCCACCGCCTGCCCGCCGCCAATCACGCGGCAGCCGAGGGACGCGCCTTCCACCCATACTTTATCGATGGCACCGCGGATGCCGCCTACGCCCTGCGAAATCTCCCCGCCCTCAAAGGCTGGGCCTGCGGGCGCGGAGGCGGCGTATAACTTTCCCTGGTGCCATAGCATCAATTCGCCGTTGGTGCCGATATCCGCCAGCAGCGCGGTTTCCTGCGTATCACAAAGTTTTGTGGCCAGCGCCGCGCAGGTGAGATCCGCGCCCATAAACGCGCCCGCGCAGGGCGGCAGGTAGGTGGGCACGCCGCCAAGCGTTGTTTCCAAACCAAAGAGGGAATCCGCGATAAAGGGCGTAGTCGCCAGCGGCGCGGGGTTCCCGCCCGTGAGCAGGGTCAGCATCACCGTGTTGCCCGCAATGGTTTGTGCCTGCACGGCGGGCACACTCGCGGCTTTGCACGCGCCGGCCACGGCATCGGCCACGGCGGCTTGCGCCAGGCTGGTTAGCGTTTGCAGCTTGCCGGATAGCGCGTGGGAAAGGCGCCCCATTACATCGGCGGCGATGGTGGTTTGCGGGTTGAGTGCGGCATGCTCGCCCAGCAGCGCGCCGGATGCCAGATCGTACACCTTGGCGGCAATCGTCGTGCTGCCCAAATCCACCGCCGCGCCGTAACGCCCCGCCATGGGGCGGCCTAGGGCGGCGGTTTGCGTGCTGGTTTGGATGGCAGTCCATTGCACGGCGGCGGGCAGCGTTACGGTTGCATCCCCATGCAGCACCGCCTGGCATGCCAAACGTACGCCCGCGCGCGTTTCGGCGGGGGTTGGCGCGGAAACCTCGCCGGATAATGCCGTTACGGCGCACTTGCCGCAGGTGCCCCGCCCGCCGCAGGGCTGCGCCATGGCAAAACCGACCGCCGCCAATGCCTGCGCAAGCGTGGGCGTACCCGTAAAAACGGTGGTATGCGCCTGACCATCCTGAAGGATGTTGAGCGTAGGCATGGAGCACCTCCATTCAAGGGATAACCGGTCAAGCCAATCTGCAAACCAATTCCGCTGGAACGGGCGTATCGCGTGCCCGTCGGTTTGATAGCGCGGGGACGGCAGGCAGATGGAAGAACGGTGCAGCATCGCCGCGTGTATGCGTGATCAATCGGGCAAACCCGCGCCTTGATGCGGGTTGTGTTCATACTTCGCGCTCATGCTTGCAGGTGGCATTCACGCTACATGTGCATGAAAGCCGGAATGCATCCTTTGCACTGCGTGCTTTATGCAGTGATGCATATATGAAGGCACACGCCGTGTGTCAAAGCCTTGCGTTCACAGGGTTGTGTTCATGCTTCCCCTCGCGCTTGCAGGAGTTTTTCAACGCCACATGCGCGTGGCGTAGGCAGGCGTTACCTATCCATAATATACACGATGCGAATGCCGTTGAGCCACATTCATTTATGTGCATACAGTCGGGCAAACCCGCGCTCTGATGCGGGTTGTGTTCATGTTTCGCCACGCGCTTGCAGGAGTTTTTCAACGCCACATGCGCGGGGCGTAGGCAGGCGTTACCTATCCATAATATACACGATGCGAATGCCGTTTTGCCACATTCATTTATGTGCATACAGTCGGGCAAACCCGCGCTTTTATGCGGGTTGTGTTCT
>LVAQ01000021.1 GCA_001604105.1 Clostridiales bacterium Firm_11 | reverse complement strand
TCTGGCAACTTCCGCTTGACGCTCTGCTCCCTGCAAATGTGCGCAAAATTCTTGACGTGACCGTTTCGCGGAGCGGACTAATTTTCCTGTGCTGCCTATAATAAAGACATAGGTTTTTATTTGGTAGCAATCCTTGCACTTATATGGAGGGAGCATCGATGCTCATGCAAGAAGGACGGCGCAAGCAGAAGGGAAGGCGGAACGATGATGCAACCAATGAATCGTACCATGATTGCCCCGTGCGGCATGAACTGCGGCCTTTGCAGCGCATACCAGAGAAAGGTCAAACGCTGCGGCGGATGCCATGGCGAGGACAGCACGAAACCCGTATACTGTGTGAGCTGCGTTATCAAAAACTGCCCGACCATCCAAAGCAATGCATCCGGCTTCTGCTATGATTGCAAAACATACCCCTGTCGACGGCTGAAGAATCTGGATGCGCGGTATACGCGCAAGTATCATATGAGCATGCTTCAAAACCTTGAAGCGATCAAAAAGAATGGTATAGACGCTTTCGTGAAGGCGGAGGCCAAGCGATGGGCATGCAGGAACTGCGGTACAACCATCTGTGTTCATCAGCACATGTGCCCGGCCTGCAAAACCATGATTGCAGATTGATGGCCGGAATATGATAGCATCATTATACCATATGGTGTAAATCATGAACAAGAGATCATCGCTCTAATGATAGCATTTGCACAAAAAGATGCCGCGGAAACATGCGCGGCACCAGATTATAAAAGTATGCGAATGAGGCATGCGGGATTGCCGCCAACCCTGTTTGGCGTTTGCCTGGCAAAGGTTCGCCGAAACAGGCAGGCGGCGTGATTTGCCTGTAGGGCATGACGGCCAATGCGCAGCAGTAGGAACGCAGGCTTAGCGCTTGCGTCGGCCGCTGTCATCATGGCAGAGGTATTCAAAGATGCGCAGCGCGTTGAGCTGGTCAATCAGCGCGCTTGCACTGCCCTGATCAAACTTATGCAGCACGTTGTGGATATGCGTTTTCAGCGTGCTGGTGGCGATGCATCGCAAATCGCAGATTTCCTGCCTGCTGTAGCCCTGGTTGAGCAGGTTGAGCAAATCCAGCTCCGTGGGGGTCAGCTGGGAGATAATCTGCAAATTGTAGAGCAGACTCTGCTCGTTGGTCTTGGCACGCTGAAACTCCCGGCGAATCTTTTGCGCAATCACAGGGCGGATGGGGGAGCGGCCATGGTAGGCGTCCTGTATGCAGGTGGAAAGCTCCTTGGGGCTGCTGCTTTTGAGCACATAATCGCTCACGCCCAACTGAAAGGCTTTGAAAACGCTCTCGTCATCCTCATATACGGTCAGAATGACGATTTTGGTATCCGGCAGCTTGGCAAGGATTTGCTGCGTCGCGTCCAGCCCCGCGGTGCGCGTTTCCATCTCAATATCCATGAGCACCACATCCGGCCGTAGCAGCGCGGATTGCATCACGGCCTCGTACCCGCTTTGCACAACCGCGGCGATGGCGATCTCTTTTTCGGTTTCCAGCTCGCGCTTATACTTGCGAAGCAGCGCGGGCATATCTTCGGCAATCAGTACCCGAATCATGGGGGCACCTCCTTTTTGGTTATTTTACGCTGGGCAACAGGATGTGGAAGGTTGTTCCCCGGCCCGGCTTGCTTTCTACCTCAATGCGCCCGCCCATGGCGGTGATAATCTTGTGGGTGAGCGAAAGGCCGATGCCCCAGCTTTGGGTCATGGGCTTGGTGGAAAAAAACAGCCTGAAGATATCCGTCTGGTTTTCTTCGGCGATGTCGCAGCCGTTATCGCTGATATCCAGCAGCGTCCAGCGCATTTTGGAGTACAGGCCGATGGTGATCTCTTTCTCGCGGCCGTCGTTTACATCCCCAAACGCATCGCAGGCGTTTTGCAGCAGGTTGATGAGCGCCTGCTCCAGATAGCGCGGATCAACAAAGGCAAGGGGGACTTCCGCCGGAAGATGCACCTTCAAGGTAATGCCGCTCAGGTTGCGCGCGGTGCGCAGCTCTTCAACGGCCACGCGAATGGGCTCGCTCAGCGGCACTTGCCGCATTTGCATCACACCCTCGCGGATGTTGCGGTGGATATCATCCAGGCGGGTATAAAGCCACTCCAGATGCTTTTGCATGCCTTGCGTTGCCGGAGAGGCAGTGTTTTCCGCGACGACCTCCTCCAGCTCGGCTGTCAGCGCCAGCACCTCGTTTTTCATGAAATGGCAAAAGGTGCGGGTAGGCATGTTTGCCGCTTCAATGGTCTGCGCGATGCGCAGGCTGCGGGTATCCAGCTTGCCGCGCAGGATGGTAAGCCGGTAAGCCATCAGGATGAGCAGCGATATCAGCACTGTAAGCACATAGGGGTACAGGCCGTACAGCGGGATGGGATCAATCAGGAACAGCAGCTGATAGGTCACAATATCCGCCTTGGCCGCGTAATCGATCAGCAGCCGCGGCAGGTCGAAGAAGAATGTAATGTACGTGATCACCAGCGTAATGTAGGAAAGCAGGAACACCAGAAAGGATACCCGCATGATCTTCAGCGGCGGCACGCTGCGGTAGCCATAGACCACGCTGGCCACACAGCCGCAAAGCAGCGTGATGTTCAGCACCTTGGTAACGGTGTGCAGCGCATCGTAAATATCCTTAACAGTCTCCCGCGCCATGACATCCGGGTACAACAGGGCGTAGAGGCGAATGTACACATAGGGGTCGTACAGCAATATCTGGAGCGCGCAGGTTATCAGCACGGCGGCGATGATGCCCTTCTGGTGGCGCTTGACCGCGGGCGGCCAGTACATCTGGCACAGCCACGCGTTGCTTGCCAGAAACAGCACACAAAACAGGTTGAGCAGGCTGAGCACCGTTTTGCGGCTCATGGGAAAAGCGTACAGGGACATGACCAGCCCGCGCGGCAGCGGAAAATACGCCTGGAACAGGCTCAGGTGAAAGGATACCTTGCACACATACAGGATCAGAAATACATACGCAAGGCTGAGGGTGACCAGCATCGTGACCACGGCGGCGGTCATGTGGCTCTTGTATTCCGTAAAGATAAAATGGAACAGGCTGACCACGGCCACAGCAAGCAGCATCAGGTAAATCATGACCGCAACCCCCATATCCAAGCAGATGAACCTTGGCAACAGTCTACCATGTTTGGCGGGCAAGCGCAATTTCTCCACCGCTGAAAGCGGCGCGTTTGGGTTTTACGGCGCGGCGGTTTCTGGCTTGGGCGGCTTGTCAAGCAAGGGGAAAACCGCTACAATGGACAGCATGAACAAAGGGGGAATACGCCTTGAAAAAACCCGCGATGACGCTGCTAACACTTGCCCTCCTGCTTATGCTCAACGGCTGCGCCCCCGCCGGTGATGCTGATAACCATGCCCAAACCGCGCGCCCTTTGGGACAGGCCAAAACCGTGATTCACTATTATGACTCCACGGACAGCACGCAGATTGCCCATGCCGTGGTAGCGGCCTTTAACGCCCATAGCGAGGATACGCAGGTCGAACTGCACCTGATTGACAACGAGGTGTATGATGACCACATTGCGCAGATGCTGCGCGAGGGCGAGGAGAACCTCGATTGCCTGTACATACGCCAGCCAAGCCAGGTCAATCAGTTCAGCAGCGAAGGGCTGCTGGTGGATTTGACAAATGCTGTGGCCGGCAGCGGGCTTGACCCGGCCAGTTATGGGCAGACGCTGGATATTATTGCCGTGGCGGATACCATCCCGGCGCTGCCCCGCACCAAAAGCGTATGGCTTTTGTTCTACAACCGGGATTTGTTTGCGAAACTTGGCATCGCCGAGCCCGGCAACCTCACCTGGGAGCAGTATGCGGCGCTGACCAAACGCCTTACGAGCGTCCAGGCGGATGGCAGCATTCTCTATGGGGGGTATATCCCGCCCTGGACAATGAACATCGGGGGCGCGCAGGCGGGCGAATACCTTTATGATGATGAGCTTCCCCATACGCAGCGCTATGTGCAGCTGCTCAACCGCCTGTACAATGAGGATCAATCCCACCCCGATATGGCTTTGATGGAGGGTGATTATAACCTGCCCAACAATGTGTTTCTGGATCAGAAAATCGCCACCATGATTAACGGCGATTGGGTGATCTACCTGTTTAACAATGCCTTTCCCGAGCAAAGCAAGGCTTTCCGCTGGGGCATTGCGCCGCTGCCGGTGTTTGAAAACATGCCCAAGGGAACTTCCATCGGCAGCAGCTCATACCTTGCGATTAACCGCAACAGCGAGCATCAGGCGAACGCATTTGCGTTTATCTCCTTTTTTGCCGGCAACAGCGCGGCGGATATGCTGGCGGATCTGTCCACCTGCCCCTCCTATTATACGGAGCAGAGCGCCGAGCGCTACCAGCGCAACGCGGGCGTGCCGGGTTCGCGCTATGTGTTTGATTCGTTTGTGCGCAACGAGGAAGGGGCGTTTAGCCGTTACCGTGAGCTGAACATCCTCTTCAAAGCGTGCATGACCGATTACCTGAAAGGTAACGTTACGCTTCAGGCTGCATTTGATGCTTTTGAGCAGCAGCGCCTGCCCGTTTTGAGCGGGGAATAGCCTTGCAGGCAACGGAATATGCACATTCAGGCGGGCGCCCCGCACCGCCTGCGCATGGCGTACAGCAAAAAAACGAAACGTACCTGTGATGGTGGGTGGATAAAACCTACACCTTCACAGGTTTTTTGCGATGGCCAGACAGTGCATCGCCTTGGGCAACCCAAGCAAACAGACGCATTGCGTCCGCAAGGCATCAAAGAAAGGCAGGGGCAGGGTGTGCGCAATTTCCGCCTTGTGCCATAAGGCGCTTCCCCTATAATACAGGTAACAGGATGGCTGCCTAAACCTTCGCCCATGGGTACATGGCCGTGGTGCCTTGCTATGCAGGGCATCGCGCCAGCGCCTTTGATGGGCAGGCGGGGCTGCGAAACCAAGCCATGCGGCATCGGCGCAGGCATGGGTGGCGGCACGGGGGCAAGGCAGCCAACCAAAATTGAGTAGGGGGAAATGAGCCGTGAAAAAGATACTGACCGCTTTGGTGGCAACCGTAATGCTGCTGGGCATGGTTTCCGGGGTTGCCGTAGCCCAAACTGACAGGGAAGTGCTGAACTTCTACATCGCCAGTGATATGGATACCACCGCGCAGGCGATTGTCGAAGCCTACAACGCTTCGCAGGACAGGGTTGAGGTGAAGCTGACCACGATTCCAAACGATGGCTATGACGACAAGATGAAGGTGCTCACCACAGGCGACAGCGACATCGATATCTTCTGGATTCGTACGCCTGCGCAGGTAAAGAAGTACATGAGCAATCAAGTGCTGGTGAACCTGGCGCCGTACGCCGAGGCAGCCGGACTGGACACCACGCCGATTACCGCGCCCCTGCAAGCGGTATCCGACGCGGAGGGCGGCTTCTATGGCCTGCCGATCTCCGGCTCCTGCTGGATGTTGTTTTACAACAAGGATCTGTTTGACGCCAAAGGGCTGGAATACCCCATTGGCATCACGTGGGATGAATACGCGGATTTGGCCAAGAGCCTGACATATGAAGAAGATGGCACCAAGTACTGGGGCGGGTTATCTCCCTTTTGGACGCCTAACCTGGGCGCGGTAGCCATGGGCGAATATCTGGATGATCCCCAGCCGCTGACCAAAACGATGCAGTACATGGAAATACTCCATCGGTTGTACGTAGACGATGCAAGCCACCCCTCCATTGCGGAGATGAGCACCGGCACCTTTGATGTGAATGGCTACTTTGGCGCGGGCAACATCTACATGATGATCAACGGGGATTGGGAATTCCGCCTGTTGCAGGTCGATTTCAACTATGCCGCGGCGCCGCTGCCAGTACTGGACGAAGCGCAGGCCGGTTCCAGCGCCGGGCAAAACTCCGTGCTGTCCATCTACAAAGGCAGCACCAAGCAGGAAGAAGCCTATAAATTTATCGCCTACTACACGACCTCTGTAGAAGGCACCTCCACCATCGCGGCCAACCATGACGTTCCCTCCTACGCTACGCCGGAAGCGATGGCTGTTTATCAGGAAGAAGTTAAGGTGCCCGGCGTGGAGTACCGTTTCTCCTCCAACATCTATGCCGAGCAGGGCACGGCGGATTACTACCTGGAGATTCTGGATAACTTCACCGAGGAAATGAAGCTCTACCTGTTGGGCGAAGAATCGCTGGAAGACGCGTTTGCCAACTACTACGCCATCCGCGAGGAAATCATGGCGGAATAACCCCGCACGGCGGCTACAGGGCGGACGCTCCGCAAGGGGCGTCCGCCTCTATGGATAGGAAGGCAGCCGCGCGCCTGCCGCGCCGAAGGCGATACGGGCATGCTGCGGCTGTGTAAACGCAACGCGCAAGCTTGCGGGGTTGCACCCTGCCGCACAGGCCGCCCGTAAACCACGCCGCCATTATGGTTTGCGGCGGCGCTTACCACCGGCGGTAAAGGGCGCTTTGCCTGCGGCATCCACAGGGGGCGCCCTGCGCCAATGATCGACAGGAGGACTGTTCATGCAAAAGGCCACACTTCGCACAGTGCGTGGGAAACCCAGGCTCAGCCAGGCACGCAGGCGTGAAGCGATCACGGGCTATCTGTACCTTGTGCCCAATTTTGTGGGGTTTCTGGTGTTTACGGCCATCCCGATCATCGCGGGTTTTGTGATGAGCTTTACGGATTATAATGGCTTCTCCGGTGAGTTTATCGGGCTGAGCAATTATGCCAAGCTGTTTCGTGATACGCAGTTCAAAACTGCTTTTGTCAACAACATGGTCTACTCGCTGGCGAGCGTGCCGCTTACCATTGTGGCGGCGCTGCTTTTTGCGCTGGCGTTGAACCGCAAAATGTGGGGCGCCAATTTTTTCAAGACGATTTTCTTCTTTCCCAACCTGACATCCATGGTGGCGGTCGGCTGTGTGGCGATGCTGCTGTTTATGCCCAGCAACGGGCCGGTGAATAATCTGCTGCGCGCCCTGGGGGTTGCGGAGGCAAACCTGCCGCAGTGGTTCTTTTCCACCAAAACCGCGATGGCGACGGTCATCATTATGGTGGTATGGAAACAGGCCGGCTATTACATGATCATGTTTATGGGCGGGCTGAAAAACATATCGCCCAACCTGTATGAAGCGGCGCGCATCGACGGCGCGAACGCGTGGAAGGTTTTTTGGAACGTGACATGGCCAATGCTCTCGCCCACCACATTTATGGTCACCATCCTTTGCTTTATATACTCGTTTCAGGTGTTTGACATCATCAACGTGACCACGGAGGGAGGCCCGGGGCGCGCGACCAGCGTGCTGGTATTCCGCATATACCGGGAAGCGTTCAAGAATTGGAAAATGGGCTACGCTTCGGCGATTGCGTATGTACTGTTTCTGATCATCCTGACCATTACCCTGATCCAGTGGCGCGGCCAGAAAAACTGGGTCAATGATGACTGATTGGAGGCGAGCCATGCATATGATTGCTTATCAAACGCTCCCCAGAAGGAAGAAGCGCCTTCGCCCCGGCATCGTGCTCATTTTTATGTTCTGCGTGCTGGTGGGTTTTCTGATGGTGGTTCCGTTCGCGTGGATGCTCAGCGCTTCGTTTAAGGCAAACACCGAAATTTTTGAAACGCCGACGCGCTGGATCCCCGCGGTGTTCCGCACGCTCAATTATGAGAAGGTATGGCGGGATATCGCTTTTCCGCAGTTCTTCTTTAACACCGCAAAGCTGGCGGTTATCATTACGCTGATGCAGCTGGTCACCTGCTCGCTGGCGGCGTTCTCTTTTTCCAAACTGCATTACCCGGGACGCGACAAGCTGTTTTTGATCTATCTGGCTACCATGATGGTTCCCTGGCATGCCATTATGATACCGCAATTTATCATTGTGAAGAATCTGGGGCTGTTTAACACCCATCTGGCGCTTATATTGTTGCAGGCATTCAGCGCCTTTGGCGTGTTCATCCTGCGCCAGAGCATGCTTTCCATACCGGACAGCCTGACCGAGGCGGCAAAAATCGACGGCTGCGGGACGCTGCGCACATACCTGACCATCATCATTCCGCTGACGAAAACCGGATTGATCACCCTTGCGATACTTACCTTCAACACGATTTGGAACGATTACATGGGACCCATGATCTATCTGGACAGTGAGAAGCTCTTTACCATCCAAATCGGGCTGGCGTCCTTCCGCCAGCAGTTTAGCGCGGATTATGGGGCAATTATGGCGGGCGCGGTCAGCTCCATTGTGCCGGTCATCCTGATGTACGCGATTGGGCAGAAGAACATCGTGGAAGGCGTGGCCTTCTCCGGCATCAAAGGATAATGCCTGCAAACAGGGGAGGCAAAGCGCCCATGGAACCGATACGCGTTATGGGGAATCAGTTTGCGGCGGGCGATCAGCCGATTATGCTCAAGGGTTTGGGCGTGGGCAGTTGGTTGAATCTGGAGCATTTTATGATGGGCGTGCCCGGGTGGGATGGGGATTTGCGCGCCTGCTTGAACCAGTACAGCCCGCGGTTTATGCGGCGGTTTACACGGAATTTTTTCACGGCGGAGGATGCCCGCTATATCCGTTCACTGGGGATTAACTTCATCCGCGTGCCCATCAACCATCACCTGTTCTGGGATGATGAGCAGGACATACCCAACCCGTTCGGCTTTGCGCAACTGTCACGGCTGGCGAAAATCTGCATGGACAGCGGGCTTTACTTCCTGCCCGATTTGCACACCACGCCGGGCGGCCATAACCCGGATTGGCACAGCGAGTGCCGCACAGGCAGCCCGCAGTTTTGGGCGTTTGGCTGCCTGCGCAGGCGCGTTGTGCGCATTCTGGGTGAAATTGCGGTTTTGCTGGGCGATTGCCCCGCGCTGCTGGGGTATGATCTGCTTAACGAGCCTGTGCTTCCGCAGGGGCACGCGGCGCTGCTCAATGATTTTTACCGGGATGCGGTGGCAGCCATTCGGCGGCATGATGCAAACCATATCGTCTTTCTGGAAGGCGATCGGTTTTCGATGGATTTTTCCGCGGTTGCGCCCCTCGACGATGCGCAGTGGGCGTACACGTTCCATTTTTACCCGGGTGTGTGGGACGCGCGCCTGCTGGAAGCCGCCATGCCCGCCGCGCAGCGTAAGGAGGCCTTGGAGGGCGCGCTGGCGGCGATTCTGGGCACCATGGGCGGCTATCAAGGGCCGCTGCTGTGCGGGGAAATGGGCTATGAGCTTAGCTGCCTGCCAACCTCGCTGGGGCTGGAACTGACGCGCATGACGATAGCAGCGCTGGATGCGCGGGGAAGCGGCTGGTGCCTGTGGTGTTATAAGGACGCGGGGTTTATGGGGCTTGTGTATCCGGCGGCGGATAGCGGCTGGATGCGGCTGGTGGGAAACGTGCGTGGGCGCTGGGATCACCACAGCGCGGCGCGCCTTGGGCAGGCCGCGGCGGAGGCCATTGGCAAGCTGTGCCCCTACCCGCTTACAGCCTTGGAACAGGAACGGTTTCAGTTTGTGATACGCGCCATGGTGGCCCAGACGGATGTGACGCACATCCTGACCGAGGCGCTGGAAGCGCTGCCGCCCGCCGTGCGGGAAACCTTGCCGGATGATTTTCAATGGCACTGTTGCGCGCGCAACGCAGGATTGGAAGCGTTGCTTGCAGAAGTATGTGCACAGTCCATGTGTTGCACTGCGGATTGAACCCATTCATTACCGACCGCCGGACGCGGCTGCGGGTGAATGCTTGGTATAGGCGTGCGTTTTGGCGAAGGCATCGGCGGTACGACGCGTCGGAAGCCGCCGCGCGCGGATGCACTGCGAACGCGAAGCGGTGGTATGCGCTTGACAAGCGCACTGGCGGTACGACGCGGCGGAAGCCGCCGCGCATGGCTGCGCGGTGTGCGCCTTGGCAAAGGCAACGGCGGTTCGCCGCGAAAGACCCCGCTTCCATTCCATCTATCAATTGAAAGAGGTTTGACCGATGCGTTACGCGTACTTGCCCCTTGATACCCCCTGGAGCCAAAGCCAGACGGCGGGCGATGGCAAACAGCCCGGGCTGCGCGCCTGGCTGCTGGATGCAAGCCCGGAGATGCCAGCGCTGCGGGTACGCCCCGCTGTGATCATCTGCCCGGGCGGCGGGTACTGCATGCGCTCTGACCGTGAAGCGGAGCCGATTGCCATGCGGCTACTGGCGCAGGGCATCCATGCGTTTGTGCTGGAATACAGTGTGGCGCCCGCGCGATACCCGACCGCCGCGCTGGAGCTGGCCGCCAGCGTGCGGCTGGTGCGGCAAAACGCCGAGGCGTTTGGCATACAGCCCGATCAGATTTTTATCATGGGTTTTTCGGCGGGCGGTCACCTGTGCGCAACGCTGGGCACCCTGTGGGATACGCCGGTGTTTGCGCAGGCGCTGGGGCAAGGCGCAGGCAAGGATTGGCGGCCGGATGGGATGCTGCTGTGTTACCCCGTCATCACCATGGGCGCATACACCCATCAGGGTTCGCGTGATAATCTGCTGGGGGCTGACGCGCCCGCGGCGCGCTGCGTTGCGCTATCGCTGGAAAATGCCGTTAGCGGCAGCACGGTGCCCGCGTTCCTGTGGCATACCTTTGAAGATGACGCGGTGCCCGTGGAAAACACGCTGCTGTTTGCTACGGCGCTGCGAAAAGCTGCCGTGCCTTTCGAGCTGCACGTTTATGAAAAGGGCGGGCACGGGCTTTCGCTGTGCGATGCGACCACCGCGCAGGGCAGCGAGCACCTTATGCCGGATAACGCCAACTGGATGGCCATGGCAATCGCGTGGATCAAGCGCCATCGGGAGGCACGCTGACGATTGTCGAACCTGGGAGTACAGGGAATATGGGCGGCGGACTGGCGCAGCGGTTCGCGTGCGGGCAAACAGACGGGAGCGCCGCGCAGGGTTAGGCAAAGGGTTGAAACCGCGCGACTGTGCCGGAGCAGCGGGGCTGCGCTGGTGCTATGTCGTGGCTGTATCGGTATCACGGGGTTATGCCTTTGTGGCGGGTAGGATGCCTGCGCCGATGGGGAAGGGTGTTGGGCGGGTGCTCTATTGCCTTGATGCGACAGCGTGACCTTGCTGCGGCAGCGTGACCTTACGCGGCAGGAAGGGCGTATGCGCGGCTATCCGCAGAGACGCTAACAGGCCGAACGCATGCAAACGCTCGGCCTGTGCGACGGGCAAACGCCCGGGCAAACCACATTAGTCGATGTTGATTTTGAGCACCACGGGCAAATCGCTTGTGAGGGCGGGCGCCTGCACATGCAGCGCGGCTTCGTCCCTTGACCAGGAAAGCGCGCCCGCAAAGCCCAGCGCTTCCACCCCTTGCACAATGCCGCAGAACGGCGGGGATTTGGCCTGATCGACCGCGCCCAGCGCCGTCAGGTGCACGCTGCCATCCTCCGGCCAGTGCATCACCGTTGCGTAGATATGCGCGCCGCGGCAGGTGTAGCGGATGTCCTTGCTGGTGAAATGCTTGCTTTGACCATCGGTAAAGTGGCCTTCCACCGTTTTGGTGGGGCCTTCCTGCGACAGCCGCCACGGGCGCGTGCGGTAGATTGCCTCCCCGTTTTGCGCCAGCCACTGCCCCACTCCCGTGAGGATTTTCTCATCCTGCGGCGCGATTTCGCCATTGGCCATCGGGCCGATGTTGAGCAGCATCCGTCCGTTTTTGCTGACTACGTCCACCAAATCCCAAAGGATTTCGCGGGTGTCCTTATAATCATTCTCTGTGGTGTAGCACCAGGAGTTACGCGCGGTGGACGTGTCGCTCTGCCACAGATAGGGCTTGGCCTCGGCCAGCTGGCCGCGCTCGATATCCGGCACGGCGCAGCCCATCGGAAACGCGTCAAACTTGTACTGGATTACGCAGCCCGTGCCCCATTCTTCCGCGCGGTTGTAGTAGTAGGCGGCCAGCCGCTTCAAATAGGGCTTTATGCTGCTGTGCTGTATCCACCAGTCAAAGTAGAGCGCTTTGGGGCGGTATTGATCCACCAGCTCGCAGCAGCGCAGCAGCCAATCCGTCAGGAACGCTTCAGTGGGGGTTGGCGTGCTGTAGAGGTCATAATGCACGCCCTCCGGCTGCGCTGGCCAGTAGAAATCCCCCAGCTGCATGGGCTCTTTGACATCACTGTCAAAATCACGCCCGTGCCCCATGAAGAACCAATGCTCCGCCCGATGGCTGGAGGTGCAGAACATAAGATTCTCCGCCTCGATTGCCTGTTTGAGCTCACCCAGCACATCACGGCGCGGTCCCATCTCCAAGGCGTTCCAGTGTGAAAGCGCGCTTTGGTACATCTGGAACCCATCGTGATGCTCGGCGACCGGCGTTACATACTGCGCGCCCGCCTGCCGAAAGAGCTTTGCCCACCGTGCGGCGTCAAACTTTTCCGCCGTGAACAGCGGAATCAAATCCTTGTAGCCGAACTGATCCTGCGTGCCATAGGTTTGCACATGGTGCGCAAAGGCCCGTGACCCCTGCATGTACATGTTGCGGCTGTACCATTCGTTGTCAAACTGCGGCACGGTGTAGACGCCCCAATGGATGAAGATGCCAAACTTCTGATCCGCATACCATACGGGGATGGGATGCTCCGCCAGTGAATCCCAATCCGGCTTATACGTCCCCTCCCGATTGACACGGTCGATTTGATCCAGGTATGCCTGCCTATCCATGTTGATTCCTCCCAGCCTGTGTGCGCTCCCCTGAGAAGCGCGGCGGCTTGATTCTGTTGATAGCGTGTGAGGCTGTGGGGCGCGGCTGGCGCCTTTACGCGCGGCGTGAGCATCGGAATTGCACCTTGCACAGCCTTGGCAAAGCCGCCGCGCCGCCACCGAATGGATGTGCCTGTGCGCTTTACATGCCCCGACCCTTTACCGATGTGGATTCAGGCGGATGCGCACCGTTTGCCCGCGGTGCACGAACAGGGCGAAATTGCTCTCATCGCCGTTGCGCTGGCGATCGACCACCCACTGATCCCCGTCAAAATGCCCTTCTTCCACGCTGAGGAAGTTGAGCGTGCCGGACTGGCGCGACGTCAGGTGCGGGTAGCTGTCCTCCTCCAGAGGATCCGGCCGCTTGATAAAATCGACCTTGACGCCCGCGCCGGAAAGGTAGAACTCATCCTCGCCGGTCTGGAGCAGCAGGGCGCGGCCGGGGGAGGTGAAGATATCGTCGTTTTCAGGATCGCGGGGGTTGATGCGGCTGCCCAGGCCATGGCGCTCGGCGCAAGCGCTGATAAACGTGGCTTCCACGTGGTAACGCGGCAAACGCAGGTACTGTTTCTCCATGAATGCCTGCTGCACCAGCGCGTGGACGTTGCCCGTGCCGCGAAGGCGAACCAGCAGCGGCGCGACGTTGGCCACGGCGCGCATGCTATAGGCCAGCTCCTGTGCATCCGGCAGGAGGGCGCCGCGATTGTCCAGCATGTAGTTGGCGCCAAAGTAACACATGCCGATGCAGCCGAAGCGGGCGAAGGCTTCCATCATGTTCAGGGCGTTGGCGATGCCCAGCGAGGGCGACTCTGGAATGAAAAGCGGGTTATCCGCCCGCGTATAGCGCTCGCACACGCGCAGGTAACGCTCGCGATCGGGCACATACATATCCGGGCAGATCAAATCGATGGCGGGCGCGATGGCTTTGTAGATGTCCAGTACGCGCCCGACGGCCGCGCCGCTGTTGTAGTTGACCCCCGCTTCCTCGATGCCCTGCTCGCCAAGCATTACGTTGTAGATCATCGGCAGGGGGTAGATCGCCTTGCCCGCGCTTGCAATCTGCTGTACGTAGCGCGCATGGTAGCAGGCGGAGAACGCCTCGTGCGCGTGGCGGCCAAAACGGCTTTTCCAGCTGTTACCCTCCGGCGTTACGCCCATGTCCTCCAGCGTTATGTTCAGCAGGCAATCCGGCACGCCCGCTTCATACTGCGCCTGCGCCTGGGGGCTGTAATCCCGATCGGTATTAGCAAGACCCATTTCGTTTTCCACCTGCACCATGACGACCGTCTGGGCAGGCTGGTCATACGCCGCCAGAAAGGCCATCAGGCGGCAGAAGGCGTTTTGATCGCGCGTGAGCGTCGCTTCGCAGTGCGGGGAGAGCGAGGCGACATGCGCGCCGTTGCGCGCCTGTGCCAGATGGTAGGTTTGCGGGGCCGCCTTTACGTACTCCGGCGCGTAATTGGGATGCCCGTTCTTACTGGTGGCGAACCACAGCAGGATCAGGTGCAGCCCGGCTTCGCGGCAGCGGTCAATCAGGTTTTTCACCGAATCGAACTGGAAGGTATCCTGCTGCGGCTCGATATCGCACCAGTAGACGGGCGCTTCCAGCAGATTGCCGCCCAGCAGGCGTACGGCGGCGATTTCGCGGGCGAGCAGCTCCGGGTCGCCCGTGGTGGAGTTTTGCGTCTGGAGCCCCAGCAGCAGCGTTGGCTGGCCTTGTATTGTCAGAAAACCGTTCATGCTATTATCCCCTTCGCCATGGTTTGCGTGTCCTGTGGTTTGCCCGGTCAGAATGCTTGCGTATTGGCAGCAGTATAGCACCCCGCAAACCGCGCGCATATTGGTGAAACCATCGAAATTTTGGAGAAATCATCATGAGTGCAGTGCTGAACAACGAACAGGTTCAAAATTGGATCAACTCCCTGCCGCTGAAGGTGCTTGAAAGCGGCTACGCCCAGCTGGGGCGCGAATGGCAACGCAGCGGCGTTTGCAGCCCATTCAGCCGTATTTACTATATCCACCGCGGTGCGGGGTATGCCCGCCATGGCAAAGAAGAAACGTTTCTGCGGCAGGGGCATATGTACCTGATCCCGATTGGGCTGCATTTTGATTACGGCTGCGAGGCGGGCATCGATCAGCTGTATTTTCATGTGAACATCACCTGGCCCAATGGGTATGACCTGTTTTCGCGGTGCTGCCGAGTATATGAGCTGCCCATTGACCCGCAGGAAATCAGCCGCCTGGTGGGGCTTTACAGCAGCGAAAACATGGGCGATGCGCTGGCAATGGCCAGCTGCCTGTACCGTGATCTGGTAAAATTTATCGCCAAGGCCAACATGGAAGAGAAACCCGCGTTTGCGTATTCCGAGATGATGCAGACGCTGCTGCCGCTCATACAGCGGCACCTTTCGGCCAAGCTGACCATCCGGCAACTGGCCAACGAGATGACCTACTCCCTGAGCACACTGACCAAGCGCTTTCGCGCGGAGATGGAAATGCCGCTGGGGCGGTATATCGACAACATGGTTTTTCAAAAGGCACAGCAGCTACTGCTGTTTACCGACCTTTCGGTGGTGCAGATTGCCGAGCAGCTGCAATTCTGCGATCAGGCTTATTTCAGCCGGTACTTTAAGCTGCATCAGCACGAAACACCCAGCCAATACCGACGGCGGCTGAAGGCGGCAATTTAGCAGGCATGGGGCGGTGGTTTGTGGGCGCTCTGGTAAGGCGCGCAGCCGGGCAGGCCAAAGGCAGGAAAATGTTATAGCGCAAGCCGATTCGGCGGGCTGGCGCGCGCAACCTAAGGCCGCATGCGCCGACGGATCATATCGACCCGCGCTGCCGCTTCCGCTTGAATGCGCTTTGGCTGCGCCGTAAAGAACGTGATGCGCGGCTCGCCTTTGGAAAGGTTCCAGATGCCCGCGATACGGCCATGCAGCGCGATGGTGGGGTTACAGATGCCGGATGACAGGATGACCTGCTTTTGGTAGGCTGCGGGCAGGATGGCGCTGCGCTCTTTGTAGGATACAATATAGGGGTCAAACCCCGAAAGCAGCGTAAGGGCTGGGATATCCGCGGTGTCGCCGCATGCCACATCATAATAACGGACGCCCTCATGCGCAAAGCTGTCGATGCCATCAAGCGGGAGTGTGGGTAACAGTTGCTTTGCCTCCTGCCCAAGGCCGAAAAACCATGCCGCGTCCGCAAGCGTGGCAGGGCCGTAGGCTGCAAAGTACCTGCGGAGCAGGTGCGGGAGCACCTCATCCGGCGTTTGGGTTGGCTCGGCAGAGATCAGGTCAAAATCGCGGCTTTCCATATCACGAAAGGCTACTTTCCCCAATCTGGCGAGATAGACAAAGATGCCGCCCCAGGGAGAAAACATCGCTTCAAGCCAATCCGCATCATAGCTGCCGGCAAATATACGGCGGAATTCGCTTCGGGAATACACGCCATCCTCCATATAGTGCAGTACTTCTTGTGCGGCATCCCGCAAAGCCTGCTCGCCCAGATAACGCGCAAGGGAAGACCCGTTCGCGTGCAGTGCAAGCAGCATTGGCAAATCTTCATACACGACGCCATGCAGGGTACCACGGTACAGCCATGTTTTCGTGAGCCGAGTCTGCCAGCCTCGGATATCGGCGCCGCGAATGAGCGCAGAAAAGGGCACATTGCGGTAGAACCAGCTATGCAGACCCAGCAGCTCATGGGCGAGCGTCTCCAGCTCATCGCATGGACGCGACAGGTAAAGGCCGTGCATTCGCTTGCGGAGAATCCGTTCGGTCAGGTTTGCGCCTTGCATGATACCCCTCGTTTCATTCGATGCGGTTTCCAAATGGCTGCCGTCGCGCAATCGGGGTGCACTATCCGTTTCGTTTGCCTGCGCGGCGGTTGGCCGCAGGGAGCCTGCGCGCCATGGATTGCGTATCCATGGCACTGCTGATAACAGCTGCCGGAGCACGCGGATGGGTTGATAGCGTATGAAACCCGCTGCCAGCCAGCAAGATCGAAAGAGGTTATGGCTACAGGAGTATCATTCCACAGATGATGCGGGATTCCCGCGTAATATTCTGGTTTTATCCAAAAAAACTGGAATCTTCACGGATATGCGAAGCGTTGCGCTGAGCGGATGCCAAACGCGGGTTTCACGACACCTTTTTCGCGTTCGGCTGTGGAGCCATTTGATTGCACAAGCCGGAACCACACGCCACGGCAATGCCAGGGCGCGGGATTCCGGCCTGCGATCCCAATCCCACCGATACAGCGGTTCAGGCTATTCTTTTACGATAACCTTGCATGCACCCTAGCAGCTTTACCCGGATATGGGCTGCTGCGGCAAACGCAGCGTTGCCTTGAGCCCGCTGCGCGTCCATGCGGCAATTTCAACCAACCCTGGCATATCGCCCGCGCGCAGATAGGCAACGGCACGCCCGCGCCATGTGGGTCGCGCATGGCTGGCAAACATGGTCATATCCTGTGGATTGCCGTTCTCAATGCCAAGCAGCGTAATATCGCCGATCATTTGCACCGTCACGGGTTCATCCGCGTGCGTTACCAGTTGACCAGCCGCGTCCAGGATGCGGATTTCAACCGCGGCGATGGATTGCCCGTCAGCAGGTAACGTTTCACAGGAGCATTGCAGCGAAAGCACGGCCGGTTCTCCTGCTGTAAGCAGCCTATCTTCCACGGTATCAATACCGCGCGCACATACCACGCGCAATTCGCCAGCCTCGAACGCGAGCGTCCATACGGCGCGCGCGTCTTCGCCTACGGGCGCGACGCCCAGCGCTTTTCCATTCAAGTACAGCGTGGCCTGCGCCGCATTGGTATAGCAGGATACCGTAACCGATTCCCCGGGGGTGTACCGCCAGCCAAAATCTTCATCCGCCGTGTTGCCTGTTAGCGAAGCTGCCAGCTTGGCGCATAGCGTTTCACGCCACAGCGCGCGGCGATGGTAATACAACGGCTTTTCATGGTTGGCAGTAGTCAGCAGACCGGCTTGCGATACACGGATGGGCCATCCCTGCGCTTCTCCAAGAAAATCCGCGCCCGTCCAAATAAACTGTCCGGCCACATAGGGCAGATGCTTCACCGCAAGCCATGCATCCGCCGTGGTGCTGTTTTCTGTACCCAGAATCACGCGCGCGGGGTAAGCGGCATGATCCTGCGCGTAGCGAGCCTCCATGTAGTTATAGCCCGCCACATCCACGGTATCGGATAAACCCGTAAGGTTTGACAGCGCCGGGTAGGCTAACGCGGTAGTTACCGCGCGGGAAGGATCCAGCTGCCGCACGATGCGTACCAGTTCGAGCGCGATTTGCGGCAAGCGCGATGCATGCGGACGGTTGGGATCGTGGCGGCGATCCTCGGCTGCTTTATTGGCGTCATTATTGCCGGTCATGCTCTGGAAAGCCTCGTGTACATATGGATCGTTGGGGTAATCCACCTCGTTGCCGATGCTCCAGAGAATGACGCAGGCATGGTTACGGTCACGGCGAACCATGTCTTGAAGGTCTTTTTCATACCATTGGGGAAAATCGTCCGCATAGCCGTAATGCTTTGGCGGATTCACGTTGTGCCCACGCCACCATTTGTTTTTGCAGCCTTCCCACTCATCAAAGGCTTCATCGATCACCAGCAGACCCAACTGATCGCAGAGATCCAGCACACCCGCATCCGTTGGGTTATGGCTGAAGCGCACAGCGTTGCACCCTGCGGCCATCAGTTTTTCCAAGCGTGTTTTCCAGACGGATTGCGGCACCGCGGCCCCCAATACGCCCGCATCATGGTGCAGACATACGCCTTTGAGTTTGCAGGAAACATCATTGAGGAAAAACCCCTGCTCAGGATCAAAGCGGCATACGCGCACACCAAAGGGAATGTGCAGCGCATCCGTTTGCTGACCGTGGTTTGTTACCGTGCAGCACAAGGTATACAGGGTGGGCGTTTCCGGTGACCATAACGAAGGGTTCTGCACGGTTAAAAGCGCTTTCACGGTGCGTCCCGTTTGGGTTACTGCCGCCGCCGAGGCGACGGTTTCGCCCTGTGCGTTGCACAGCGAAACCTGAAGCGTTCCGATGGAAAGCGTCGCATCCACGGCGATCTGTGCCCATCCATCACGAAGCTGTATGGTACGGGCGTACACATCGCGTACATGAGCTGCATCGGTCAGGGTTAACGTTACGCCGCGATAGATACCCGCACCGGTGAACCAACGTGAATCCGCAAGATGCAGGTGCTCCGCACGTACGCAGAGTACGTTTTCCCCGGGCACAGCCCGCCCCGTCACATCATACGTGAAGGAAGAATACCCGTAGGGACGCATGCCCAGGTAATGGCTGTTCAGGTAGCAACGGCTGTTGTGGTATACCCCGCCAAAGCGGATGGATACATGTTTCCCGCTGATATCCTCAGGCAGTGTAAATGTTGTGCGATACCAACCTACCCCGCCGGGCAGGTATCCGGTGCCACTGGAACAGACCTGGTCAAAGGGTAGCTCTACCGACCAATCATGCGGCAGACAGATGGTACGCCACGCTCGGTCATCATATCCTTTGTACGAGGCATTTTCTGCCTCCCCCAGATGGAAACGCCAGTTGCGGTTAAGCTCAATCATCTGACGCATGAATATGCTCCTTTGCAGAAAATGGGGACTCGCAAGGCTGGCTTGCGAGTCCCTGCCAGTTCATACCAGGTGATTACTTGTACACCGCATCGATCTGTGCCTGCACACTCGCCATAGCGGCATCGATGCCCGCATCTTTGAGCGCCTGACGGAACTCCGCGACGTAAGCAACGGGATCTTCCGCCTTACCAAAGCAGATTACGGGTGCGTAAGTGCGGAATACGTTGGAGAGGTTATCCATCTCCACGGAAATCTCATCGGTGTTGAACACGACCTGCCCGTAGGGATAGTCGATCTTCACGGCGTCATACACAGCGGTCAGCGCGTCATAGGCTTCCCAGTCCACTACGGCAGAGCGCAGCTCCAGGTTATCGTTGCGGCCCCACCAGAAGTTAAATGTCACGCCCTGTACAGATTCATCAAGGTAGGTATCGGGGCGAGCCATGAAGCCATTTTCATCCACATAGTACTGCTGGCCTTCCATGCCGTAGTTCACCAGACGGTAGAAGGTTGGATCGTTGCGGATGAGGTCATAGGCCATCAGCGCACGTTCCGGCGCATCACTCTGCGCGGCAATGGCCAGCGCGCCATGGGTGATGTTCAGGGAAACCAGCGTCTGCGATTCTTCGCCAAACCAGAAGAAGCCCACATCGCTGCCTGGAATCAACTTCTCAATGTTGTAACGTTCGGTTTTCCAAGTTTGGGTATGGTGCTGGTTGGCGGCGGTAAGACCCTCTTTCATCTCTGCCTTCACATCGCCAGTGTAATTGAGCACATCCTCACGCCAGTAACCCGCTTCGCTCCAGCTCTTCATGAGTGTTGCAAAGTCCACCAACGCGTCGCCTTCCAGGAAGAAGGTCGAAAGGGTATAGGGATCTGCCGTGCTGGCGCCAAAGAACAGGGGCACGGAGAAACCTTCGATGTTGATACCGCCTGTTTTGCTGGACAGCCAGCCACCCAGCATCTGATCGCTGTAGGAAGAGCCGCTGCCATCGGCATCCCAAGGAATCACATCAGGGTAGTTGTCCTTCACGTATTGGAAGAAGACGCCCATATCTTCCCAGCTATGGATGCCATCCAAGCCGGCTTCGGCAGCGTAATCGCCCCGGTAAAGGAAACCATGGTTGGTCCACTGCGCGTAGTTATCCTCAGGAATCAGGTAGATATCGCCTTCGTATTTGCATAGATCCCAATGCTCCTGGGATACGCTGGCATACGTTTGGGGGCAATAT
This sequence comes from Clostridiales bacterium Firm_11, assembly GCA_001604105.1. Classification (GTDB taxonomy): domain Bacteria; phylum Bacillota; class Clostridia; order Christensenellales; family Aristaeellaceae; genus CAXXOK01. Next base: position 48,035 of record LVAQ01000021.1, on the reverse strand, counting down.
GTTTGCAACATTTCCACACTCATGGGCAGGAAGGCGCCCTTTTGGGTGTTCGGCCAAGCATCCAGCCAATCTGTTGCTGTGCCGATCATATCCACGGTGCCATCCTGCATGGCAAGGGCGAGGTTGTACTTGGTTTGCCAGTCCGTCCACTCGATCCACTCGATTTGGATCTCAGCATTGATGGCCGCTGTCAGCTTTTCGTTTAGAATCGCTAACGCTTCGTTGGTCTGGTTGGTGGGAATATTGCCGGTCACCAGCCATGTCAATACCACATGCTCGCTTGTATCCACGCCCGGAAACCATTGCGTGTAATCCACGGCATCGGCAGTTTCCGCCATCGCGGGCACCAGGCCGAGCGCCAGCACAAATGCCAGCAACAGGGAAGCGATTTTCTTTGCCATAATAGGAGCCTCCTTTAATATTTATTTCTGCGCCATCGCACGGATGGCGTCGAAACCGGTTACAATTTGCGGTTTCAAATCAACGATACAAAAACCGCCAAGGATATTGACCCTTGTAGTGGTTGTTCACGAAGGCGCGTACGACTTTGCACGCCGCGCTGCATCAGCCTTTGACCGCACCAACCGTTAAGCCTGCTACGAAGTAGCGCTGCACAAATGGATACAACAGTATAATCGGGCCGGTAGCCAGGGTAGCGGTAGCCATCTTCAGCGTTTCGCTGGGCAGATCGTTGAGCACGATGTTGGACGCAGCCAGCGAATTTTTGATGGAGGCAACTTTGTTAATTACGTTGTAGAGCTGATACTGGAGCGGTCGGTAGCGCACCTGTGAACCCAGAAACAGCGAGGAATAATACCATTCGTTCCAATAACTCAACGCCAGAAACAGCCCAATGGTTGCCAGCGCAGGCGTCATGGAGGGGAGAATCAAGCTCCAGAATATCCGAAAATCGCCTGCGCCGTCGATTTTACCGGATTCGGTAATCTCATGCGGAATCGCCTTCACGTAGTTCTTCATGAGGATAATCAGCCATGGTGTCATCAGCAGCGGCAGGAGCACCGCCCAGTAACTGTCTTTCAGCCCATATACTTTTACAATCAGGTAGTAAAACGGCACCAGACCCGCGGAAAACAGCGAAGTAAAATAGATATAGAATGAAATGCCATTTCGATAGGGAAAGTCCTTACGTTGCAGCGCATACCCCGTCATCGAGATGAAGAACAGGCCTACGGTGGTGCCCAGCATTGTCATCGCGACGGTCACAATATAGGAGCCGATGAGTTGATCCGGCGACATGCTGATGAGCTGGTAGGAGTATAGCGAAAAATCGGCTGGCCATAAGGTAAAACCGCTGCGGCGAATGGCGGCCTCCGTGGAAAAGGATGATGCGATGATCAGCCAAAACGGAATGATGCACAGGATTGCGAAGATTGAGAAAACCACATACGTAAACCCGCGTAAAAACCGATCGGTACCATCCAGCCGTACTTTGCCGGGGCGTCTTTGTATCCGTAGCATCGTATACCTCCTTCGCCCCTAAAACAGAGAATAGTCCGGCTCGATTCGTTTTACGATACCGTTGGCAACCAACACGATGACGAAGCCAACCACCGATTGGAACAGACCCACCGCGCTGCCTTGCGAGAAGTTGAAATTGTTCATCAGCGCCCGGTATACATAAGTCTCGATGATATCTGTTGTGCCAAAGAGCAGGGAATTGCCGCCCACCAGGTTATAAAACAGCCCGAAATTGCCTTTCACAATATTACCCATTGCAAACAGCAATAAAATCACCAGGGTTGATTTCAGGCAAGGCAGTATAATATAGCGGATTCGTTGAAACCCGTTTGCGCCGTCCACTTTGGCGGCTTCTATCATCGATGTGTCAATATTGGTTATGGCAGCGAAGTAGATGACCGTACCATACCCGACATTCTGCCATAGGTATACCAGAACAATGATAAACGGCCATGCGCCGGGCTGTGAATAGTACTTGGGCATGGCGCCCCCAAATTGTCGTACGATGTTAGAGATGAAGCCGTAATCATAATTGATCATGTTATACACCAGCAGGCTTACGAGCACCGCGCTGATGAAATAGGGAAGAAACATGATCGATTGGGTAACCTTGCGAAACCACGAGGCTTGAATCTCATTGAGCAGGATCGCGCACAACAGCGGGATAAAATTGCCAAGCAGAATGAAGGCGATATTATAGAGCACCGTGTTGCGAAGCAGCAGCGTTAGCTGGCCGGAAGTAAATAAGAACGCGAAATTCTTCCATCCGACAAAGGGACTTCCAAAAATGCCCTTGTTATAGTTGAATTTCGTAAAGGCAATATAGGCGCCAGGCATCGGCAGGTAACAAAAGAGAAAAAAGAATACGATCGCCGGTATACACATAAGGATGAGCGTACGGTTTTGCCGCAGGCTTTTGCGCAGCGAATACCCAGAACCCGTTGGCACAAGCAGGCGCGTGTCATTCATGAGTGCCCTTTTCTGTAGCATAGTGCTTCACCTTCCTAGAAATGTAACCGGTTACTTTTATGCGAAAGAATAAAATGAAACCATTCTCCGGCTACTTAATTCATCTCCAACATTCACGATTTTTTAACATTGTTGGGTATTGAATGGATAACAGTAAACCATATTATCCAATCCTAGTTGCAGTTTGCGAAATAATTTCAACTGTAACCCGTTTCATAAGCGGATTGTACCATACGGCGCACAACCCTGTCAAGCATCAATTTTTCGGCAGGAAGCTTTGACGGCAATGCGAAAGGGAATAACCTGATCGCGAGCACATTGCGTGCCATTCATGGCGCAAAGAGCTGTTTGGATCAGTGCTTTGCCATAGTGGACATAGTCATAATGCACACTGCTGAGGTTCGGCTCGGTAAGCTCGGTAATAATGGAATCGTCAAACCCGATGATTGAGAAATCACCCGGTACAGCGTACCCAAGGCGCAGCACAGCCTGCAAGGCGCCCGCCGCCATCAAATCGTTCATCGCAATTACGGCGGTGGGTGGTTCCGGCAGGCATAACAGCCGCTTCATGCCCAACAGGCCGGCTTGTTCGTCAAACTCACCTGCGTTGATCATATATTCTGCGCGCGGCGTTACGCCATACTCCTGCAATGTTTCTTGAAACGCCTGCAGCTTATCCTGCGTCTGATATATATAGGTAAAGCCATGCATAAAGGCAATGCGGCGATGCCCAAGCGTCAAGAGGTGACGCACGGCAGCGCACATGGCTTGGGCATGGTCAATGTATACTTGATGACACGGTTCAATATCCAGCTTTCCCGCAACAACCACGGGCACGCGTTTTGCAAAGCGCTCCAAGCTTTTAGCATACCGTTCGGGCAACGGTCGCCAGTCCGCCACGCCGCCGCATACAATCAGGCTTTCCACACGTTGTTCAAGCAGCTTTTCCATAAAGGCGATTTCCAGCGATTCCTGCGCAAAGGTGTTATTCAGCACGAGCGTATAACCGTTTTCAAAGGCCGTACGCTCACATTCCATAAACAGGTTTGCGTAATAAGCATTGCGGACATCCGGGCACAGCATGCCAATCACTTTGCTGTGCGTTTCACTCAACCCTCGCGCCAATGCGCTGGGTCTGAAGTTATATTTTTCGATAAGCGCTTGCACACGTTCGCGTTTATCCTGCTTAACCCCCGCTGAGTTAGACAGGATACGGGAAACGGTGGCTGTGGATACCCCCGCCTCTTTGGCAATATCATAGATTGTGATTTCTCTTTTTGCATCCATCGCTCATCACTCCGCGTATCAGTATAGCGGAAATGTGCGATTCTTGCAAGCGGTTTCAGGCAGTTATGCGGTGTTAGGATCGGTTGCGTTTCAGGTTGGGGTGATTCATGGGAAGATAGAGGGCTGCCCGTACAGGGCGGCGCGCGACCTGGTGCGACGATGTTTGCTCCGCCAGCTTTTGGCGTTGCACACCTTTTTCAGGCGCTGCACTGAGCGTGTCTGCGGAGTTCTTTTTAAGCTAGGGGGTAAGAGTTCACCGTATGGGAGGGCGGCAAGGGGTAGCGTCTGTTGCCTGTGAACCGCCAGCCTTTAGCGACAGTAAAAGGCGATTTACGCCACATTCGGTTGTGCTTTGGCATGGGGGGGGCGGCAAGGGGTAGCGTCTGTTGCTTGTGAACCGCCAGCCTTTAGCGACAGCAAAAGGCGATGCATGCTTCCTTCGGTCATGCTTTGGCATGGGGGGCGGCAAGGGGTAGCGTCTGTTGCCTGTGAACCGCCAGCTTTTAGCGACAGCAAAAGGCGATGCATGCTTCACTCGGTTGTGCTTTGGCATGGGGGGCGGCAAGGGTAGCGTATGTTGCCTGTGAAACGCCAGCCTTTAGCGACAGCAAAAGGCAATGCATGCTTCCTTCGGTCATGCTTTGGCATGGGGGGCGGCAAGGGGTAGCGTCTGTTGCCTGTGAACCGCCAGCCTTTAGCGACAGCAAAACGTGATGCACACTTCGTCAAGTTTCGTTTTGCCGTGGGGTGCAGGGCTTGATTTCCCACAAATCCCACACAGCGCGCGGGCCTTGCCCGCCTTGCGCGGAAAGCCGCATTTGCAGCGCGTTTTCTTTTGGAAAAACATTGGCGGAGAGGACGCACACGCCGTCCTGTATGAATAGCTCAAGCGAATTACGGTCAAAAAAGATGTGCAGCGCCAGTGTTTCGGGGGCGCCTACGGCGTGTTCAACCACGCCGGAAACACATTCATCCGTTTGATTGCGGTCAAGGCGCAGCATGCCTGCCGCGCGGTCATAAACCAGGGTGGTTGCGTGGCTTGGGTCATGCTGCCATGCAAGCGTGACCTGCTTCGCGCTGCTATGTTGAAAATCCAGAAGCAGCAAGGCTTCAACAGCGGTGGTGTTCCATTGCCCAAGCAAAACGGGCTGGGCGGGTACCTCAGGTAGCGCGCCATGCAACGGGTTGATGCGATAGGCTGTCACCTCCGGGATGGGCGCAAAGCGCGGGGTATCGCCCTTGGCAAGGGTCACAACGCGCGGCAAACACAAATGGCCGCAGAAACCATGGCTTGCCGTGGCCGCATCCGGCGGAACGCCTTCGCGCTGGCTTTTATGATCCGCCCAACCAATCATAATTCGGCGGTTATGCTCATCTAAAAAGGATTGCGGGGCGTAAAAATCATCCCCCACATCCAAAAAACCCTGTTGCAGGGGGGTAAAGCATCCAGTTTGATTATCAAAATCACCCACAAACCAGAGGTTGCGGTTGCCTTGAACGCCCATTGCCGAAACCGTCAGCATCCAGCGGTTGCCCAGCGGAAAGAAATCCGGGCATTCCCACATCCACCCCTGCCCGGGCTGTGCGTGCAGCAACACGCCGCAATAGGCCCATGCGCGCAAATCATCCGAACGGTATAGCAAAACACAGCCCCGCGCATCCATACTGTTGCCCAGAACAGCATAGTAGGATTGCCCCCACTGCCAAACCTTGGGGTCGCGGAACTGTTCGCTGCCCCCTTTTGGCGGTTTTGGGATAACGGGGTTTTGGGGGTACTTGGTAAAGTGAATACCATCCGTGCTGAAAGCGAGGTTCTGCGTTTGCTCCTCCAAGCCGTTCTTGTGTGTGCAGCCTGTATACAGCAGCGTGAGCGCGTCTCCGGCCATGATGGCGCTGCCGGAATAGCAGCCGCCGCGCGTGTCGCAATCGTAGGGCTCGCTGGGCGCCAGCGCCACGGGCAGGTGAGTCCATGCGAGCAAATCCCTGCTGACGGCATGCCCCCAATGCATCTGCGCCCAGTGCGTCGCGTAAGGGTTGTGCTGGTAAAACAGATGGTATACACCCTGATGCTGAATCAGGCCGTTTGGATCATTGAGCCAGCCATAAGGCGCGGTAAAATGATAGGCCGGGCGCATATCGCCGCGGCGAACCGCGTGGGCTTCCCGGGCTTGATCCGCTTTTGCCAACGCAAGCTGATGCGCTTGATGCGGCATGCCTGTTCTCCTCCTTAACAACCCAATGCAGGGCGCCAACCCTGCCCGTTTGCGTTTTCCTGCTACCCATGGCTTTGCGTGTGGGGCGAGGCGGGAAGCAGCTATGCGCTTTGCCAATGCCGACGCATGACACATACGCGGCGCGCGTTATGATTTTATGGGATTTGGAGCACGCATTGCCAGGGCTCATGGGCGTGCTTGCTTTCCACGGTGAACGCATGTGTTTTGCAGTGGGCGGTCAGCCTTGCTTTATCGCTGCCAAACGAGCGCCGCAGGACAAGGGTTTCCGTGCCGGATGTTTCGATGGCAAGCTCCCCGTGAAACGCAGGGCATTGGTTGCGGAAAACCATCAGCTGCCGCAGCTTTTGCACCACCGACCGCGAAAGGGCATCGGCGACTTCCGCGGCGGTATAATTATGGCGGTTGATGTCGCGACCCTGCTGGGTACGCTGCACAAGTTCCAGATCATTTTCCCCGGCCAGCAGCCCAACGTAATACACCTGCGGGATGCCCGGCGCGAAAAACTGGATGGCGCGCGCCAGCAGATAGGCGGCATCCTCATTGCCCAGCGCGGAATAGTACGTGCAGTTAATCTGGTAAACATCAAGGTTGTTATACAACTCGGTGCTGTAAATGCGGCTTACGTTTGCGCCGGTATCGTAGAGCAGGTTGCGCGTAAGCTCGATTTGCGCATCGGTAAGCAGATCCTTTACATCTACCACGCCGATGCCATCGTGTGTATCCAGCGTTGTAAACTGTTGACGCGGGCAAACCGACAGCCAGTGGACAAGCGGCGCGGTATCGCCTGTGTAAAGGGTGTAGAGCACCAGCATGGGCAGCGCGAAATCATACACCCAATACCCTTTTTGCGCCAGTTCCAGTTGCAGGGAATAGTGCTCGTGAATCTCCGGCAGAAGCACCACCTGCTGATTGTCCACGATGGTTTGCACATCGGCCAGCAGGTGCCAGATTTCCGGCTCCACAAAAAAGCAGTTGGTATCCGGCTTTTTAATGGCATACGCGAAGGCGTCCAACCGAAGGATGGACAGGCGATGCGCCATCAGCCCCTGTAGGGTATCGCGGATGAACGCTTTGGTTTCAGCTGTGGTCATATCCAAATCCACCTGCTCGGCGGAGAAGGTGCACCACAGTTTCTCCAGCGTGCCATCCGCCAGTTCCGCTTCGATGTAGGGTTCCCGCGGCTTGCGTTTGTACACCAGATCAAGCTGCTGTTGCGTGGGCGCGCCATTCGGCCAGAAATCCCGATAGTGCAGAAACATAGGCCAGGAAGGCGATTGCTTACCGCGCAGCAACATATCCTGATAATAGGGGGACTGGGTGGACATGTGGTTGATCATAAAATCGAACATCAGGTAGTAACGGTTCCCCAAGGCATCGATATCCGCCCAGGTGCCAAAGGTAGGGTCAACCTGCGTATAGGTAATGGGCGCGAAACCGCGATCGGCGGAGGAGGGGAAAAAGGGAAGAATGTGCAGGCCGCCGATGGCGCCTTCGTAATGCCTGGCCAGCAGATCACGCATTTCAGAGAGGTTGCGGCCGAAGCTGTCGGCATAGGTGATCAGCATGATCTCGTTTTTCATTTGCATAGGTAATCCCCCGATGCTACTTGATGGAGCCCTGCATAACCCCTTGGATGATATGCTTTTGCAGGAACAGGTAGATGATGATGACCGGCAGGATGGTCATCAGCAGCCCGGCCATCAGCAAGCCATAATCTACCGTGTAGGTGCCAAAGAAGTAGAAAGTCGACAGCGGCAGCGTGCGCTGCGCGGGCTTGATGAGCACCAGACTGGGCAGCAGAAAATCGTTCCATATCCATAGCACATTGAGAATTAAAACCGTAAAGGAGATGGGCTTGACCAGCGGAAACACAATCTGGAAAAACGTGCGAACCTGCGAACACCCGTCTATCATGGCCGCCTCTTCAATTTCCAGCGGCACGCTTTTGATGAAGCCATGGTAGATGAACACCGCCATCGGCGCGCCGAAGCCAAGGTACATATAAATCAGCGTCGATTGATTGTTGAGGATGCCCAGCGAGCCGTAGATGCGTACCAAGGGAATCATGAGCGCCTGAAAAGGAATAATCATGGCCGATACCATGCAAAAGAACAGGATACGGGTGATTTTCCATGTGGTGCGCACCATCAGGTACGCGGCCATGGAAGAAAACAGCGCAATGAGCAACACGCTTACCGTGGTGATGACAACCGTGTTGCTAAGTCCGCTGATAAAGTTCATTTTATCAAAGGCGATGGTAAAGTTGCTGAAGTTGATCGCCTGGGGCAATGCCAGCGGGTTTTCCAGGAACTCCCGCGTGGGCTTGAGGGAGTTGATCACAACCAGTATGAAGGGAACCAGATACGCCAGCAGCAAAACGGAGAGCAGCAGGGTTTTCAGGGTGAGGAAGATACGTTCTTTCTGCTTCATTACGCTTCTGCCTCCAACTTCTTGCTAAAGTAGAGCTGCGTGATGGTTACCAGCGCAACGATGAGGAACAGGAACACGGCCTCGGCCTGGCCTACGGCAAAATCCTGCGCGAGGAAAGCCTTTTCGTACACATGCATGGAGATCAGCTGCGTGGTTTTGAAGGGGCCGCCGTTGGTAAGCGCCAAGTTTACATCATACACCATGAAACTGCGCTGCAACGTTAAAAAGACACAGATGATAAAGGAAGGTACCATTAAGGGGATGATGATTTTTGTGAGCCGTTTGCCTTTGGTGGCGCCGTCGATGGACGCAGCTTCCATGACATCGTTTGGCATGTTGGTAAAGCCTGCGATGTAGATGACCATCATATACCCCGAGTATTGCCAGACGGAGACAATCACCAGCGCCCAGAAAGCTGTTTCCGGCTTGCTGAGCATGGAAATGCTCAGCAGATCAAGGCCAAGGCTTTTGCCAATAAAGGTAAACACATTGCCAAACAGGAAGTTCCAAATCAAACCCAGAATGATGCCGCCCACCAGATTGGGCGTAAAGAAACCCGCCCGCAGCGTGTTTTGCCCGCGCACGCCGCTGGTGAGCGCATAGGCCAGGAAGAAGGCAACTGTGTTGGTGAATAAAACAGTAAAGAACACAAAGCGCAGCGTAAGCCAGAAGGATTTCCAGAAAACCTTATCGGCAATGACCACGCGGTAGTTATCCAGCCCGGAAAACCCAAAACCGGTGGCAGAGATGCCATTCCAGTTGGTGAAGGTCAGGTAGATGCCAAACAGAAATGGGATCAGAATCACCGTAAGGAAGAACAGGGATGTGGGGCCGCAAAAGATGATAAAGGATCGAATGGCACTGACACGCTTGCGCATAGGAAACCCTCCTGTATTACTCAGGGGGCAGACCCTGGGCAGACATACCCGTCCATCCCAGGATCTACCCCCCTGCGATTCATGTTTTACCAGGCTTTGATGTGCTTACTTGGCGGTTGTCCAGTAATCCTGGATTTCCTGTGCAAGCGTAGCGGCATCCGCATACCCGGCAAGGTATTTTTGCAGCGACGCGCCAACGACGGACCAGTGATCCGCGGGCATTACCGCAAAGTTATCAATGGCGGGAATCGTTGTGCCATCAGCGATGTGGGCGACAATGGAGCGCCCCAGCGGATCGGCGATATCAAGCTCAATGTTGGTGAATGCAGGGATAAGATTCGCTTTGTTTACAAGGGTATCCTGCCCGCTGGCCTCATAGACGAGCCAGTTGAGGAACGCCTTGCCGGCGGCCTGCTGTGCTTCGGTGTTCTGGCTGCCATCCAGCGCCACGTATTTGGAACCGAAGGCGACTACATCCTTATTGCCATAATCATCGGCGTTATCGCTGAGCACATAGGGCACAAAGCCATAGGCTTCATCGGCGGTATCGAACTCCGCGATTTGCGGCCATGCCCAGTTGCCCATATACCAGAAGCCGACATCGCCCTTGCCCAGCAGCTCGGGGCCTTTTTCATAGGTGATGGACAGCGCATCTGCCTTGGCGCTGTTGTACTCGCGCAGCAGATCGAAGGTTTCCAGCCAGCCCTGGAACACAGGATTGGCGGCCAGATCCATGGTGCCGGCACGCAGGGAGCTGAACAGCGCATCGTAAGCTGCCTGATCGCCCTGGCCGATTGCCAGATACATTGTGGAGAACATGTGCGCGCCCAGCGACCAGTCCATCGGGGTGATGATGAGCGCCTGCTTGCCGCTGGCGACTACTTTGTCAAAAGCGTCCTGCAGCGCCGCGCGGGTGGTGATGGTGGAAGGATCAAAAGCGCCGCCGAAAGCTTCGTCAAGCACTTGCTTGTTGTAGATGAAGCCGAAGCCTTCTACAGCAAAGGGGAATGCGTACACATTGCCATCGATGGTTACGGAATCCAGCGAGCCGGAAGCGGCATCCGCGACCCAATTTTCATCGTTTAGCGGTACGAATTTCTCCGTGAGCCGTACCACGTCGCCGGCATCGACCATGGCCAGCGTGGGGGCGTTGCCGGAGTTGTACATGGTGGACATGACTTCGAAAGGAGATTTGCCTGCCGGGCAGGGGATGATCTCAACAGAGATGCCCGCATTTTCGGCATTGAAAACCTTGGCGGCTTCTTCCAATTGCGCTTGAATTTCGCCCTTGGAGTTCAGAAACGTGATTTGCTCGACGCTTTCCGCAACGGCGGCGGCGCCAAACAGCGTAGAGAGCATCATGATAACGAGAACCATGCTGAGAATACGACCTTTTTTCATGAGCTAATCCTCCCTAACTATGGTAGAGAATCCACATTCTCTTGATGCGCAAATCATAACACAGGATTTAGCACATGTCAACATGTTGTCATGTGCAAAAATTATTTATATGGGGCAATTAAATAATCAACATGCACAATACAGGGCGAAGGTTAATGCGCTGTATGGTTGGAAACAAACCACATACAATGCTGATGGGATGCAATAATGTAAAAATAATAATAACATGTTGACATAGTTTGCAATTGATATTCCCGCGAAACCTGATAGAATAGAAGAATCTGATCAGGAAGGAGCTGCTTTGATGCCCAACATCAAGGATGTTGCCAGAAAGTCCGGTTTATCGGTTACCACAGTATCGCGTGTGCTCAATAACCGTGGTTATATCAGCGAAAAAACCCGCAAAGCTGTGTACAGCGCGATGGCAGAGCTGCACTACCAGCCCAATGAACTGGCGCGGTCGCTTTTCCGGCAGCACAGCAATATACTGGGCGTCATTATGCCAAGCGTAGAGCATCCCTTTTTTGGAAAGCTCCTGCAATCGATTGAAAAACATGCCTCGGCCGCCGGGTTTAAAATCATGCTTTGCCTCTCGCGGCAGGATGCCGCCAAAGAGATCGAATACCTTCAGATGCTGCAAGGCAACAAGGTGGACGGGATTATTCTCAGCTCCCGCTCCGCCGATATTCAATCACACCTGAACCATAAGTTTCCCTTTGTGACCATCGACCGCATTTTGAATCAATCCATCCCTTATGTATCCAGCGACAACTACCGTGGGGGCTGCCTTGCGACGCAGCACCTGATCGACTTGGGATGCAGGCGGCTTGGGCACATTACGGGGCCGCAGAAGCTGCAATTGCAGGCCAACCGACGGGATGAGGCGTTTATCGACACCTGCCGTCAAAACGGGATTGAGCCGATTGTGTACTCTTCGTCAGAAGAGAATTTCTCTAATTTAGACTACTATCAGGACATTGAAGCCATGCTGACAGAGCACCGGGTGGACGGTGTGTTTCTGGGCAACGATATTATGGCGGCGCAGACTTTGCAGGTGGCGCAAAAGCTAAAGATCAGCATTCCCGAGCAGCTCAAAATTGTGGGATTTGATGACATCCCGTTAGCATCCCTGACCACCCCCACGCTGACGACCATTCGCCAGCCGATTGATGAAATCGGCAAATACGCGGTGGAAGTGATTCTCAATCAGCTTGGCGGCGTGGTTGTGCCCACACAGACCATTCTTCCGGTTACGCTGGTCAAGCGGCAATCGACCTGACGATGGCGTTTGGGTAGCCGTCAAAACCAGAACACAAACCCATAACAACGGCAGAAACAGCTGGGTGTTTACGGCGTGGTCTTCTGCGATCATATAGTGCGATGAATAGCCTCCCGCCACCTGATGCGCTGATTCGATATCCATCGCAAAAATGAAGATGAATCACAGACCGACGCAAGCGGCGTAGCCGTATCGCGTCTCTTCCCGATGGACAGGGGGAAACCCTATGGGCAGAGGGTCGTTGCTTTATCGCAAACCGGCCATGTCAAAGGTATTCGAGATTGACCAGCGTATCGGTCACATCCTCCAAGTAATCCGCGCAGGATGTGACAATGACCACGGCGGTTCCCTTTTGCGTAAACTGTTTGATATAGGATTTGATCATGGATACGCCGTAGGCATCGCATTGCATGAAGGGTTCCAGCAGTAAAAGCACGGTGGGCGTATAGACCAGCCAGCGTTCAAAGGTGATAACGATGCGGCTTAGCGTGCCCCTGTCCTGCATGGTTTTGGCGGATTCCTGATACTGATCCGCCGCCTGTTTTTCCAGCATGGCCATCATTTTGTTGCCCCACAGCAGGTACGAACGGGGATCGATCTTGGTCAGGGAGGGGAGAATGATGTTTTCGCCGACAGACATGCGCGGCATCAGCTCCATTGCCGTACCGACATGCGCGCAGGATACGATTTTATGCTTGATGAAATCCGGAATGCTTCGCAGGTGGCAGGGTCGGTTTTCAATGAAATAGCGTACCGTTTTATCATAAACACGCCCGGATAGCAGCCCGAAGATTCTTTCCTTCTCGTTTTTGTTCAGCACAAGCAGGGTCTGTGTTGTGTACTTTGCAAAGGATAAACTGACCCGTTCCAGTTTCGTCAGCGGCAGGTTCTTTACCGCATAGGCTTCCTGTGCCGCGGCCGCGGCTGACCGATCTCCGGCGGTTGCCTGAGTGGGCGGTTTTTCTTCCTTGAACATGGTGGAAAGATAGGATTCGATGTATTCTTTGTAGCCTAGCTGCGCCTTGGTGACTTTCTTTAAGATGGTACCGCCCTGAAACAGGATGTACACATCCGCCAGTATCTGGTTTACGGTATCCGAAAAGGCATTGATTATCACGGTCATGCGCCCTTGCGCCAGGGCATCCATCACCGCGCGGAATCTTCTCATGTCATCAACGGTGCATCCCTCAAACTCATCTTCGATCATCAAAACCTGTATGTGCGGGTTATAATAGGCTTTGGCGAGATCCATCAGCCTTTTTTCGATTTCCGACAGATGTTTGATTTTCTGCTGGGGATCGAGTCCCATGTTGATTTCATCCAGAAACGCTTTGATGGCGCGCGTGAGCCTGGCGCCGTTCAGCTGCCAGCCCGTTGCTTTGCCGCTCATCAGCCCGATGTACTCCGCTACCGTCCAATTGTTGATCATATAATTGATGGCCGCGATGCGGTGAACCTTCTGTTTGAGCACATCGGCATTGGGGATAAACTGTTCTTTGATGTAGATGCTCCCCTGATCCGGCCAGCTGATGCCGCAAATTGCGTTAAAGAGAGCATCTTTGCCGGAATTGGAAAGCCCCCAGAAGCCGACGCTTTCCCCTTCCACAAACGAATACGAAACATCCTTGAGCACATAGGTATCCCTGTGTTTTACCCTCACGTTATGCACACGAAGCGTTTCTGTTATCATAACCGGGTCAACCTTTCGTGGTTGATGGGCAGCAGGATTTCAACATCTGTGCCCAGCATGGGCGTGCTGTATACCTGCAAGCCATACTTATCCCCAAAGAGCAGCTGTATGCGTTTGTTGATGTTGGGCAGCGCGATGCCGGAATGGCGATCTCCGCCTTCTTTTCGATCATAGAAATACGAATCGGACGATTTGATGCGCGTATTCAGCTTATCCAGCATGTCACAATCGATTCCTTCGCCGTTGTCGGATACCATCAGCATCAAACTGCTTTCGGTGCGGTTTACTTCAATGGTGATAACGCCGCCCTCCAGTTTGTTGTTCAGGCCGTGATAAATCGCGTTTTCCACAATCGGCTGCAGTATCAGTTTGGGGATAACAAAGTCATAGGCGACCTCATCTTCTTCGTCGATGACAATTTCCAGGGAGAAACGGTTGGTAAAGCGGTATCGTTGGATTGCCATGTAGTTTTTGACGTTCTCCAGCTCTTCGCGCAAGGTAACCATCTCGCCCTTGCGGCTGATGCTGTAGCGGAAAATATCCTCGAGGGTTTTGACCATGTTTGCGATTTCGGTATTGTGATCGATCAGCGCCTGCCCGCGGATGGAATCCAGCACGTTATAGAGAAAATGCGGGTTGATCTGGCTTTGCAGGGCAGCCAGCTCCGCCTGTTTATCGTGGATGATCGTATAGTTATCTTTATTGACCTGCGCAAGGCACTTTGTAATCAAATCATGTACGGCACGTCCAAACACTACGTTTTCCGCGTTGTGATCCAGAATCTCGGTGGAAGATTCGTTTTCATTCAAACAAAGCTTGAGCAGTTGCGTAAACCTGCGCAGGGGCGCGCTTACCTTGAGGTATAGCGATAGCAGCAGATAGACCTGCGCGCCCCCATAAATGAGAATCTCCGCAAAGGTAAAACACCGCTCCCGCGATATGAGCAACACGCAAGCGGCCAGCGCTAACTGCGCAAGGATGATGACATTGGTTTTGCGCGGCAGTGTCATACGCTCCCTCATTCAGGAGTACAGCCTTCGGTATACGGCCGGCTTGACTCCAACGGTCTTGGTAAACAATTTGCTGAAATAGCGCACATCCTTATAACCGATGCGATCCGCGATGGCCGCGATGGTTTCGTTGGTACTGGTGAGCAGTTTCTTGGCGGAATCCATTCGAACATTGATCAGATAGGCGCTGAAATTCATGCCGGTTTCTTTCTTAAAAAGATTGCTGAAGTAAACCGGGTTCAGCCCCACAAGCTCGGCGATTTCTTCCAGCACGATTTTCTCGCCGCTATGCTCGGCCATGTATTCTTTCGCCTGCCGAATCGGCTTGATGGGACGTTCCTGTATCTGTTTGATTTGCAGGCTTACCTGCTGCGTCAGTTTTTGTGTTACGATGTCCCGCAGCAGGGAAAGGGTATTGCAGTGTTCCATCAAATCGAGGAGCTGCTGTTCTTCTTTCAGGGAGGCTTCGCCGCGGGCTTCTTCCCGCATGAAAAACCATTTGATCAACGTTTTGAGCGTCCAGAATAATTCCATGCTGTCGATGTCGTGAATGGCCTCAACCGCATCAAAGAACGCGTGCAAGCTGCTCTCAAACTCCTCCGCCGAGCAACTGACCAGCGCTGCCTGAAAGCGTTCCTTGAAACGCTCGCTGATATCGGCGGCGCTCATGGAGGCTTGCTGCCGTGCGCGGAAATAGATCAGCCTTTCGGTTCCGACCTGGACACGGTCATAGATGGCTTTTTGCGCCTCCTGAAGAGATTGCGCCGCCTTGGACAGATGCGCGACTTCTTCCCCGATGCCAATGGTTGCCCGGTAGCGTTCAAAGCCCAGCAGATAATGCTGCACCTCAATGAGCAAGCCGTTGATGCTGTTGCGGATTTCTTTGGAGTCTTCCCTTGCGAAAATCAGCAGGCACAACACATGCATGTGCGGCCTTTCACAGACGAGGCTTTCCAGCACATGCGCTTTGAAACCATCGTTGATAATGCCCATGACCTTTTCAACGGTGATTTTATTGCGTTCTTCACTGATATTCTGCCAATCCAGATAATCCAGCTTGATATCAAGCCCCAAATAGGCGGTTGCCGTGAGGTTGAGCTGGTAGGCCTGCTGCAGTGCCTCCACCTCGGGCGGTGATAAGGCAGCCGTTTGGTCGATGATGGATTGAAGCAGATCGCGCTTGATAATCTGCTTGCTGGCCGTCACGTATTGCTGCATTTTCTCTTTTTGGCAGGCTAACTGGTTGCCCGCAGCCAACTCCCCAATCATTTTGCGCAGCGTATCGTTAAGCTCATCGGCGTCGATGGGCTTAAGCAGATAGGAGGACACCTCATATTGCAGCGCCCTGTGCGCATATTCAAAGTCCTTATAGCCGCTGATGACGATGAACCGTGTTTTAATCCCCTTTTCCTTAACGGAAGCGATCAAATCCAATCCGCTTAGCAGGGGCATTTGTATATCGGTGATCGCGATATCAATATCGCCTTCGCTGATACATTGCAGCGCGTCTCTGCCGTTACTGACGATGTTCACGCACGTAAGGCCAAGCTCGTCCCACTGGATCAGGGTATTGATCAACTGCCCGATGCGAAAATCATCATCGGCGATCAAAACCCGATAGGTATTGCCGCACACGTTCCATCACATCCCATTACACTTCAGCACTAACCTTATTTTCTTGCTACTTTGCGCCATTATAGCATAGATGTTGCGAGGAAAACAATGAACCGTCAGGATGCCCGCCCGCCCGCGGGTGAAGCCGGAAGGCAGATGCCGCCTGGGTTTTGGCGCTTATCAGATGTACGATATGGAAGTTTTATATAGATTGTCATACATATTCTAGATTCACTCACATTGACGTTGGTTTGCCTGACTGCCTATAATTAAGCTACTTTCCGGGAGACCAAAATAAAATCATAGGAGGAGCCCATGAAGAAGAAACTTTTGTCCCTGTTTGTTGCAATGATGATCGTGATGGCTTTCTGCATGCCCATGATGACTGCCGTTGCCGAGGAAGCGCCCTTTGGGGAAGACCTGACGTTCGTAATCGTACCCAAATGCGTACACGCCTGGTTTGATGAAGTGAACAAAGGCGCCGTATTGCAGGCGGAGATGCTTTCCAAAGCGCTGAATGTGAAGGTCAGCATCGATTACCGCGCGCCGGAAAACGCGGACGTTGTTGAGCAGAACACGGTTTTGGAACAGGCCGCGGCAACCAAGCCCAATGGCATCGCGCTGGATCCCGTGGATTATGAAGGCAGCAAAGCGGTTATCCAGGAGATTCAGGCCCGTGGTATCCCTGTGATTCTGTTTGATTCACCCGCGCCGGAGGGCTCGGGACTGACGAGCGTCGGCAACGATTTTGCGCAGCAGGCATCGCTTGCGGCAGAACAACTGGCCGCGCTGATTGGCTACCAAGGCAAGGTTGCGGTTATGCAGGGCTTCCCCTCTGCGCCCAACCATGCGGAACGGTATCAGGCGCACCTGGATACGCTGGCAAAGTATCCTGATATCGAAGTGATTGAAGGCGGCATTGACAACGATAACATCGAAGAAGCGCAATCACAGGCAGCCGCGGTGCTGGCCGCCAACCCTGATCTGGTTGGGTATCTCAACTGCGATGCTTGCGGTTCCGGCGTTGCGGCGGCCATCGAAGAAGCCGGCAAAGCGGGACAGGTGAAATTCGTTTCGATGGATAACCTGATTGAGATTCTTGAGTATGTCAAGAGCGGAACCATCACGGCCACATCTTCCACCATCCCGCAGATGCAGGGCTCCATGTCCGTGCTGATGCTGTGGCAGGCGGCAATGGGGATGGATATTCCCGCGATTGTGGATACGGGCATCGCCTACATTGACGAGACCAACATCGACGAATGGATCGCCATGGTTCAAAACTGACGCAAACGGCTTGACACACTGGTGAACGTTCTATAAACGTATCGGCGAAGAGGGGCTGCTAGCATCGTGCATGCGAAACTACCGGCCCCTCTTTGTCAAAAGGAGACCGCTGTGAAAGTACTGGAAGCAAAGAAAATCACAAAGCTGTTCCCCGGCGTGGTGGCTTTGGATGATGTGGACATTTCAATTTACAGTGGTGAGATCCATTGCATCATTGGGGAAAACGGCGCGGGCAAAAGCACGTTGATCAAGTGCCTGACTGGCGTTTATAAGCCTGATGCAGGTGAAATCACCATCAACGGAAAAGACGCGGGCAAAGAGCGATCCTTGTTTCGCAGGGTTGCCTATGTACCGCAGGAAATCAATCTGTTTGGCCATATGACGGTGGCCGAGAACCTTTTTCTGCCGTATGAAAAGACGGGCGTAAACGGGCTTATCAACCAAAAGGAACTCAACCAGCGCGCGCTGCCGCTGCTCAAGGATTTTGCTATCAACGTTGAGCCGGAAATGCTGGTCAGGGATATACCCGTATCAGCGCAGCAGCTGATCCAGATTGTGCGGGCAACGGTGTGCCAGGATTACCAAATCCTGATGCTTGACGAGCCAACCACAAGCCTGACGACCGAGGATACAGTGCTGCTGTTTGATATCATCCGTAAAATTAAAGCGACGAACAAAGCAATCGTGTTCATATCACATAAACTGGAAGAGATATTCGAATTGGGCGAAGTGATCACGGTATTTCGAAATGGCAAACGGGTAGCCCATGAGCGGATGCCCAACGTGGATTTGGCCTGGGTCATTACTAAAATGACGGGTCGCGCCATGAATCAGGACGAGACGTTTTACTCAGAAAAAGTGACGGATGAAGTACTGCTTGAGGTCAACCATGTTACGGGCGCCTGCTTTACGGATGTAAGCTTCAAGCTTCGCAAAGGCGAAATCCTCGGCTTTACCGGATTGGTGGGCGCTGGCCGCAGCGAATTGATGCAAGCAATATTTGGGTATCTACCTGCGTATGGCGGCAGCGTTAAGTTAAACGGCAAACCCTTTAAGCTGGGCGAAACCAATTACTCGGTACGGCACGGTTTCATTTATTTGCCGGAAGATCGTAAGAAAATGGGCATTCTGCCGATGCTCAGTGTTCGGGAGAATATAACCATTCCATCGTTATCAAAACTGACCCGGTATTTTTCGATATCCAGAAAACGGGAAAGCGCGCTTACCGAGGCAGTGATCAGCGCTTACAATATCAAAACGCCTGATGCCGAAAAGAAAATCCAGTTCTTAAGCGGCGGTAACCAGCAGAAGGTTATCATTGGGCGATCCATGAGCTGTGACCCGCAGGTGTTGGTCTTTGACGAGCCAACCAAGGGCATTGATGTGGGAACCAAGGCGGAAATCTATCGCTTGATGAAGAAACTCGCGGAAGAAAAGGGGATTGGCATCATCCTGATTTCCTCGGAGATGGAAGAAGTGATGAAGTGCGCCAACCGCATTATCGCTTTGTATCATGGAGAAATCTACGGCGAGTTTGCTTGCGGGGAGAAAAAGGAACGCATATTGAGCGCGATTATTGGGGTCCAAGCTGACAGCAAAGGGAGTTACGCACATGATTAATACGAAGAAGAAGGGTTTAGCCACGCTGCGCAGAAGCACGTTGACCGCGATTACCTTGATCCTGTTTGTGATGGTGGTCATCGCCGGGTTCATATCTCCCTATTTCCTGGATATGTACAATTTGCAATCCCTGATACGGGATTTGGCTTTTGTGGGCATGATCGGCATTGCGCAATCCCTGCTGCTGCTGGTTGGCGAACTTGACCTTTCGGTGGGCAAAATTGCCTCCCTGTGCGGCATCCTGGCGGGCATGCTGATGGTCAATGGCGGCGTGGACCCGTTTTTATCGCTGGGAATCGCGTTGATTCTCGGGCTTGTGTTCGGGCTTATCAACGGTTTATTGATTACCAAACTGCGGCTCAACTCCATGGTGGCAACCATTGGTATGTCCAGCGTATATGGCGGGATCAACCTAGTGCTGACCAAGGGAAAGGCCATCACGCAGATTCCGGAATCCATCTATTCGCTGGGGAAAGGCAATATCGGGCCTATTCCCATCCCGTTCCTCTTTACGCTGGGCGTGCTGCTGCTGGTTCTATTCCTCACGAAAAAAACAAAGACAGGCCGATACATCTATGCCATCGGCAACAATCGGGAAGCGGCAAGCATCTTGGGTATCAAAGTCGATAAAATCAGGGTGATGATTTACGCGATCGTCGGCATGATCTGCGCGCTGGCCGGCATACTCTATGTGGCAAGGCTGGGTTCCTCACAATCCACCATTGGGGAAAAGTGGCCGATGATGTCCATCGCATCAGCGGTGATCGGCGGGGTGGCGCTCACGGGCGGCACAGGCAATCCCGCGGGCGCGCTGGTTGGCGCGGCCATCATCAGCGTTATCTCAAACGTGATTGTGCTGCTTGGGGTTAGCGTGTACTGGCAGTCCGCCGTCAGCGGCATTGTGATTGTGCTTGCCATTTCCTTTAGCTCTCTGTCGACGATCATTTCCGAAAAGAAGCAGAAAAAGCTGGGGTAAGGGCGCTACGGGAGGGAAAGAACATGGAATTAGGCTTAAACCTGTCTTTCGCGGTCAAACGATGGATGGAACCCGATGTGCTTGCGCGCATGTGTGCCCATGATTTCGGGGTAAAGCATATCCAGTTTACCTGGGATTTGATTGACCCCTGGTGGCCGGAAGATAAGCGTGACCCGCTGATTGATCTATACCGGAGCAGTTTTGAAAAAGAAGGCCTCGTGATCGATGCGACCTTCGGCGGGCTTGCTTCTTATACCTATCCGCAGCTGCTTGCCCCGCTTGCGATACAGCGCGAGATATCGATGGCGTTCTTCCGGCGGGCGATTGATTTGACGGTCAGAATGGGCGCAAAGGTAATGGGAACGCCGGTTGGCGGGATGTCGCATGCGGATGCGAATGATCCGCGGCGGCGGGAAGAACGGTATCAAAGCATGCTGGACGCTGTGGGCGCGCTTGCGGCCTACGGCAGGCAAAAGGGGCTTGCGGAAATCCATATTGAAGCAACGCCGCTGATGACGGAGTTCCCGCACAGCCCGGATGCGAGCGTTAGGCTGATGGAAGATTTGCGGGGCACCGATATCCCCGTGAAGCTGCTCATCGATTGGGGGCACGCGCTATACCAACCCTTGCTGGGCAATGAGGCGGATATCCATCTTTGGTTTCGCAAATGCAAGCCCTACATCGGCTCGATTCATCTGCAGCAGACCGATGGTATGCTGGATCGGCATTGGGATTTTACGAAGAGCGGCATCATAACGCCGGAGCTAATCGGGCAGGCAACCGCCAAGGCCGGGCTGGATGATATCGTGCAATACCTTGAGGTGGTCACCATCTTTGAATCGACCGATGAAGCGGTTTATGACGGCATGAAAAAAACCATGGACTTTCTGCACCAAACGCTCAAGGCATAATGCACACGGAGGGGAAAGGCAATGACCTATGAAGAGCGGTACCAGGCGATACTCAGGGAGCATGAAGCCGTTTACCGGAAGCTTGATACAAATGGACTGCGGGCGTTTATAGAGACGATCCGGCAGCATGAACGCATCTTCCTGATTGGCGTAGGTCGGGAAGGGCTGGCGACGCGCGCGTTTGCGATGCGCCTGATGCACATGGGCAAAGAAGTGCATTACCTGTGGGAAGATACGGCGCCGGGCATCCGCAAAGGTGATTTGGTGATCGCGACCCTGGGCGATGGGCGGATTGGGCATCTTGACTATATTTGCCGGCGGGCGAAAGAAGCGGGCGGCCTTGTGTATGTGGTGACGGGCTCACCCAGCGGGCAGACGGCCAAAACCGTTGCGGATAAAGTGTTTTTTGTGCCCGCCTCCGTATACCGCGGTACGGATGAAGTGGTGCCTTCGATCCAACCGATGGGCAACCTGTTTGAACAATGCCTGTTTGTGATTTTCGATATCATCATCATGATGATGGTGGAGGAAGACCCTAACCTGAGCTTTGAAAAAATGTCAGGGCGCCATCGAAACATTGAGTAAAGCGATTGATGAGGTACAGTATGAAAAAGATAATCAATGACGGACAAAATGTGGTAGCGGAGATGCTATCGGGCTATTTATCTGCCTACAGCCGTTACTACGAAAGGGTTGGGAATTCAAACGCGTTTACCTATAAAAACAGAAGGAAACACAAGGTTTCCATCGTCATTGGCGGCGGAAGCGGCCACGAACCGCTCTTTATCGGGTTCGTGGGCAAGGGGCTGGCGGACGCGGCCGCCTGCGGGAACATCTTCGCCTCGCCAAACCCTGAGCTGATTATGAAAACAGCGCAGGCGGTGGACGAGGGCTGCGGCGTGCTGTTCCTGTACGGCTGTTATGCGGGCGATAACATGAACTTTGACATGGCGGAGGAACTGTGCGCGCTGGAAGACATCCAAACAGCGCATGTGCGCATCTGGGATGATTGTGCCTCCGCGCCCAAGGAACGCAAGGAAACGCGCCGGGGCATCGCCGGAGATGTATATGTGATTAAGGTGGCGGCTGCCGCGGCGGATGCGGGCTACCCGCTGGATGAAGTTGTGCGCATTGCCGAAAAGGCGCGGGATAACATCAACACCATCGGGCTGGCGACGTCGCCGGGCTCCATCCCGGGACTAGACAAACCGACTTTTGAACTGGGCGCGGATGAGATTGAATTTGGCATGGGGCTGCATGGAGAGCCGGGCATCGAACGTACCAAGATGCAGCCGGCGGCGCAGCTCGTTAACCGGATGTATGATGAGCTGAAAAAAGAAATGCTGCTGCAGGCGGGGCAGCAGATTGCCGTACTGGTCAATGGACTGGGGTCCACAACGCTGCTTGAGCTTAATATTGTCTACCATGAGCTGGCAAAGCACCTAACGGCGGATGGTTTGGATGTACATGATGTGGAGATCAATCAGTTTTGTACATGCCAGGAGATGGGGGGGTTCTCCATCACCATTCTGAAGCTGGATGAAGAACTGAAACGGTTTTACGATACGGCGTGCTACTCTCCCTACTACGCAAGGGAGGCGCTTGCGTAATGAAAGAACTGAACCTGCAACAAACGATGGATATGCTGATGGAGGTATGCCGGGCGGTGATCCAGAGCAAGCAGTTGCTTACGGAGGTGGACAGCAACATCGGCGACGGTGACCATGGCATCGGCATGGCGGGCGGCATGGAGAAGGCAAAGGCGGCGCTGGCAGAAGGCGCGCCCTTTGCGGATATCAATACGCTTTTCAAAACAACGGGCATGGCCATGATCAATACAATGGGCGGCGCCTCGGGGATCATCTTTGGATCGATGTTTCTGGGCGGCTTAAAAGGGCTGGAGCCGATCACCGTCTTGGACGGGAACACCTTTACCCGCATGATGCGCGGAGCGCTGAGCGCCATCAAGGCGCGAGGCAAAGCGGAAATGGGCGATAAAACCATGGTGGACGCGCTGGAACCGGCCGTGCTGGCCATGGAAAAGCTACCGGATGCGGATTGGGTCACGCTGATGCGCGCAGCCGCGGACGCGGCAAAGACGGGCGTTGAAAACACAAAGATGTTTGTGGCGAAGTTCGGCAAAGCCCAGTACCTTGGCGAGCGGGCGATCGGCTTTCAGGATGCGGGCGCAACATCGGTTTTCATCATTTTTAACGCGATGTATGAATTTGTGCGGTTACACTAAGGCAGCGCTGCGGATAAACCCTTGACGAGTGCCTTTGCAGCGCGCTGTGCTTTGGGCTGCCAAGAACGCCGTTACTCCTTCGGCGTTCCTGACGTGCCGAAGCGGCGCGCTGCATCGGCGGCTGTAAGGCGTTTGATTCGCGGCGCAACCGGCCGCGGTTTGTGATGGGAGTAGGATATGGCACGACTGGCTAAGGTCTACCTGGGGACCAATACGAAAATGAATAAAACCATCCGTGAGACACAGGCGTTTTTACAGGCGCTGGATGCCGCCACCGCGGATTTGGATCGCGCTGCGTTGGAGCTTTTTGTGATTCCCGCCTACACAGCGCTGTACCACGCCAGAAGCGCGGCGCCCAGGGAGCGGATCAAAATCGGCGCGCAGAATATGTGCTGGGAAGAGCAAGGCCAGTATACGGGGGAAATATCACCGCTGATGCTGGCTGAAATCGGCATTGATGTTGTGATGATAGGGCATTCCGAGCGCAGGCATATTTTCGATGAAACGGATGCGCAGGAGAATTGGAAGGTCTTGGCGGCGCTAAGGCACGATTTCACGGCCTTGTTGTGCATTGGCGAAACGCTGGCGCAAAAAGAAAGCGGCATTGCGGACGAGATGCTGCGAACCCAGCTGATTCTTGGTTTGCAGAACGTGACAGCGGATATGGCGCAAAAACTATGGATCGCTTACGAGCCGGTTTGGGCGATTGGGGAAAACGGAACGCCTGCCAGTGAAGCCTATGCCGACGCAAAGCACGCGGTGATCAAGCAATGCCTGCGGGAACTGTTTGGCGCCGCGGGGCTGGATATACCTGTGCTCTATGGCGGCAGCGTAAAGCCCGAAAACGCCGTTGCGCTGATATCGCAAACGAATATTGATGGGCTCTTCATCGGCCGTAGCGCATGGGAGGCGGCGCGGTTTAATCAGCTCATCCGTACGGTGCTGCCTGCACTTAAGTTGAAAAGGAGTCGAATGGAGCCATGAACGAAATCATCATCGGGTGTGACAACGCGGCCGTACACTATCAGGCTGTCATCATCAAACATTTGGCGTCTCTTGGCGTTCATGCGGAGAGCGTGGGGTGCGATTCCGCGGAGGATTCGACCTATTACCCACTGATTGCGGGGCGCCTGTGTGAGAGGATCATCGAAAGCGGCTATACCAAAAAGGGGATTCTGATTTGCGGTACGGGCATAGGCATGGCCATGACCGCCAACAAATACAAAGGGATTCGAGCCGCCGTATGCCATGACATCTTTTCGACCCAGCGCTCTGTGCTGAGCAACGACGCCAATGTGATGTGCCTTGGCGAAAGGGTGATCGGCATCGAACTGGCCAAGCTGCTGGTTAGCCAATGGGTTTCGCTGCAATATGCGGATGGCGCTTCAACACCGAAGATCGAGGCCATCCGCCAGATTGAAGAGAAAAACTTTCATGCGGTTTAACGCATCGCTGACGCGAAACGGAGCGACCGCCATGGCGGCACATGCGAAAGGGGCGTATCCCCGGGCGGCGCATGGTGACCATCCATCAACGAAGCACAGCAAATAACCGGTTTACCCTTTCACGGCGCCGGAGGTTAGTCCCTGCATAAACATCTTTTGCATACAAAGGTACAGGATGATGATGGGCAGGGAGGCCAGCATCACGTTGGCAAAAACCAGGTTCCACATGGAGGTGTATGCGCCGATTGCGTTATAAATGCCGGTTGTGATGGTTTTACCGCCACGAAAACCGAGGATATACATCGGGTTTAGGAAATCATTCCATATCCACATGCCCAGAAAGATAATGGCTGTTGCCGTGCAGGGCTTGATGAGCGGAAAGATGATCCTGAAAAACGTGGTAAACGGATTGGCACCGTCAATAAACGCCGATTCATCCAAACTGGCCGGGATGGTTTTGATGAACCCAACATACAAGAAGATCGTCGTGCTGAAATACGTACCCGCGTAAAACAGCAGCAGGCCGGGCATGGTGTATAGCAGATGCAACGCGCTCAGCGTTTTGATGCTCGGGATCAGCGTGACCACCGGCGGGATCATGATGCCTGCCAGTGAAAATACATAGAGCATCTGATATACTTTACCCTTGCGCCGCGCGATGATGTACGCCGCCATGGAAGTCAGCAATATCAGGAGCGCGACGGATGAAACGGTGATAACGATACTGTTCTTGTAGAGCTCGAGCATGTTGGACGATTGATAGGCCTCCACAAAGTTGTTCAGGGTAAACTGCTTTGGCAGGGTCAAAGGTGATTTGATGATTTCATCATAAGGCTTAACTGCGTTAACAACCGCGATATACAAAGGGGCAAGGTACACCAACGCAAAAATGAGCACAAGGATCCTTTTGATCCAGCCGCCGATTTTCATCATGCTCATATCAATATTCCACCTCATGCTTTTTGGATATGGCAAGCTGTACGATGGAAAAGATAACAATGATGATGAAAAGTATAATTATCGCGGCGGACGAATAACCTCGCCTGTTATACTCAAAGGCCTTTTCAACGCCGAAAAGGGTGACGGTCTGCGTTGCGCCGCCCGGGCCCCCGCCGGTGATCACTTTCACATGGTCATACTGCTTGAGCCCGCCCGCAACGGAGAGGATGCAGTTGATGGTAATCCCCGGCGCCAGCAAGGGCAGCGTGATGTGGAAGAAACGGTAAAACCAGCCCGCGCCATCCACTTTGCAGGCTTCGTAAATCTCCTGGGGAATGGTAGTCAGGGTCGAAATGTAGATCACAACAAAGAAACCCAGACTGTTCCAGCATATGATGCCAGAAATCATAAAAATCGTCGTCATGGGGGTGGCGTAAAAGTCCACCTTCGTACCGCCGAACATTTCGATTATGGCGTTGATAACGCCGCCGTTTGTCTGCATGACGTAGGACCAGATAAACGCGACGACCACTGCGCTGAGCACCGTGGGGATGAAAATCGCGCTTCTGGAAAAACCCAGCAGTTTCCCGGTATCGTTGAGCAGCGCAGCCAGAATAATCCCAAGGATGTTATAGATCAAGGTGGTTAGCACCATGATGATCAGCGTGACCTTAAGCGCCTGAAAAAAGGATGCGTCTTGGAACAGATTCACGAAGTTTTTCAGCCCGATGAAGCGAAAACTGGCGCTGATACCATCCCAATTTGTGAAGCTGTATAAAAAGCACATTATCACGGGGATGATCATGAAAATAATATAGACCAAGAACCCTGGCGCTAAAAAGAGTGTATCATAAAGCTTGTTATGCTTCATCGTCGGTTCCCTCCATTGTAAAAGGGGGTAAACGTTTTACGGCTTACCCCCCGCGGCACGATTTTTGATGCGTTTTCCTGCGCTCGCCTGCTTAGTTCAACGCTTCCTTGGCGATATCCCATTCTTTGTCGAAGTTATCCAGCTCTGTGGCAACGTCATTGCCAATGGCGATATTCTGCGTGAGCTTGTTGGTATAGTAATCCTTAAGACCCGGCAGGAAGGCCGCGTCGCCGGTCATGCTCTCAAAGCCTTCGACTTCCTGCATGCCCGCAATTGCCTCTTCAATATACTTGCGAAGCGGAATCATTTCGTAGGGCACAGATTCCTTTGTGGTGCTGAAAAGCTGCTCGCCCTTGAGGAAATCGCTATAGAGCGCCTTATCAGCGAAGAAGAACTTCACGAAGTCTTTGCACACATCCGGGTACTTGGTCATGGCGCTGATGGACAGGCCTTCGTTGACAAACACGCTCAGCACGTTGGCATTGTCATCGCCCGGCATCGGGAACCAGCCGACCTCAAACTCCTGCTCCGCCTTTGCAACTTCCGCGTTCACCCACGAGCCCATGGGCAGCATGGCGGCCTTGCCGGTGAAGAACTGTTCAAGCATCTGCGTGTAGGTGATGCTGGGCAGGCTGTCGCCGGCATAGTTCTGGCAGATGTACTGGTATTTTTCCATCGCCTTGACCAGCTGCGGGTTGTTAAACTTGACAGTATCGGCGTTGCGCTGGATGCCCCAGCTGGTGTCATTGGCCAGCAGATCGGTCCCGGCCAGCATGTTGGCCAGCATGATCTGCGGCCAGCCGTCCTTGATGCCGATAGAAACGGGCAGGATTTCCTTGGCCTTGAGCGCTTCGCACACATCCAGGAAAGCCTGGTACGTCTGCGGCACTTCCAGGCCGTTGGCAGCAAAGATATCCTTGTTGTAGAATACGCCGATAACCTGCTTTTTGTAGTTGGCTACATACTGCACGCCATCGATCTTGCCGATGTTGGGATCCAGCAGGTAATCCAGCTCGCCTTCGTCAAAGGCAAGCAGCGCGCCGGAGGGCACGAAATCGGCGGGGTTCTGCATCACCATAACATCCGGGAACTGACCTGTCGCCAGTAAGGTTTTCTCATATTGGAACACATCCACATTGGAGGAAGGCTGGCCGATGATCTCGACTTCCACGCTGGGGTTGTAGGCCATGTACGCATCCGCGATGGACTGCCAGTATTCGACGGGCAGCTGCGGCTGAATGTTCACACAGAACACGATCTTGGACTTGGCGGTTTCTGCGACGGCGCCGCCCGCAAACATCCCCAGTACGAGTATCACGGCCATGAGCAGGGTAATAATTCGTTTCATGTTGATAGCTCCTTTGGTTAGAATTTGGACACCTTTGATATGTTGCATCGTATCTTTTTGTGAAACGTTCGTCAATGTAATGAATTCTAGGTTTTGTGGTAAAAATTCTAGCAACGGGTTTCGGTTGGTACAAAGCCGGTGATTTTCTTGAAAATCTTCAGGAAGTAGTGGTAATCAGTAAACCCTACCTTCTGGGCAACTTCATAGACTTTCAGGTTGGACTGCGCCAAAAGCGCCTTGGCTTTTTCAATTCGGAATCGGTTTACATAATTGGTGAAGGATTCCCCGGTTGATTTTCGAAAAACCTGCCCCAGATACGAGGTGTTGATGCCGCAAACGCAGGCAACCTGCTTCAGCGATATTGCTTCCTGGTGGTGCGCGGCAATGTAAGCAAGCGTGCGATCCACAGTGCTGTTCCACCTGCTTTCAAGCTGCTCGGCTTCTGCGGCGGCATTCTCGCGGTCAAAGCTGTTGGCGGCAACCGTGTAGGATTCCCAGATGGATTCCACCCGATCTACCATGATGCCCAAGCCGTAGTGGACGCGCAGGTTGTACAGGGTTAGTATCTGCTGAACCACACTGGAAAGGATTTGTTCGGCAGTGGCGCACAGGTCATCATCCGGCGCACCAAACAGCAGGAGCACAGTGCGGTTCTTGGCGTCCGCAAAGGTGATGCCCCCGCAATGCGACAGGGCGTCGCACGCATTGCGAACCGCAAGCGTGATGGGCGGCTCAGCATACTCCATCGGGCGGTCACTGTTTCCCTGCGTAAGGCACACGGCGCATAAAAAGCGTTCCGCTGTAAGGGAGATATCCAGAAATGATGCTTTTTCCTCAAACTCCCCGCGCCCGATGGCATTGGTAACAAGCCGATTGAGCGTGTTGGTTTTCAGCAGCTCTATCCCCTGATCCAACTGCGTTGTGCGCAAAGATTCCTTTTCGATGTTGTTCACCAGATCCGCAAGGTTGGAAATCAGCTCATCGATATCAATGGGCTTGAGCAGGTAGCCATCCACGCCCAGCCGGATGGCCTCCTTGAGAAACGCGTAATCGCTATATCCGCTCAGGATGATGGTTTTGATTGGTATGTGCCTGTCACGGATGGTTTTTATCAGGGTGATGCCATCCATCCCCGGCATGCGGATGTCGGTGATCAAGATGTGGGGATGATGCGCGTTGATCATTTCCAGCGCGTCTGCGCCGTTGTGCGCTTCGCCCGCTATTTCCAGACCCAGGCTGTCCCATTCGATGGTATCGCGCAGCCCTTTGCAGATGATCGATTCATCATCAACGATGAGCACCCTGTACATATTGTTCCATCTCCTCCTTGCACATCACGGGAAGGGAAAGGTCAACCTGTGTGCCGACTGCAACAGTGCTTGTGACGGACAGGCCATACTGGCTGCCAAAGAGGATGCAGCACCGCTGATGCACATTGCTAAGGCCAACGCTGCCAGCGGCGCTATCCTCCTGATTTCTGGACAGGCCGGCAATCACTTCACGTACTTTTTGCGCATCCATGCCCTTGCCGTTATCCGATACTTGCAGCCGCAGCCTGCCCTCGCTGACCCATCCATGGATGGTGATCAGCCCGCCGGATGCCTTTTCGCCCATGCCGTGCTGTATGGCGTTTTCCACAATGGGTTGCAGTGTCAGCTTGAGAACGCCCAATTTGAGCGCGTTGTTTTCGATATGAACCCGTAAGTCAAACGCGTTATCATAACGGAGCTTTTGCAGTTCGATGTAAGCACGAACATAATCAATCTCCTGCTTGAGGTCAACCGCGATGCCTCTGGTTCTGATATTCCAGCGGAACAGGTTGCCCAGCAGATGAACCATCTTAGCGGTTTGGGTATCCTTGTTGAGCTGTGCCGTCGTACGGATGGATTCGAGCGTGTTAAACAGGAAATGCGGGTCAATCTGCGCCTGCAGGGCTTGCAGTTCAGCCGTTTTGGTTTTGATTTCAAACACGTACACGTTTTTGATATACGCCGACAGTTTATCGCACATCGTGTTCAGGCTACGTTCCAGATAACCGATCTCATCGGTCGCTTTGACGTCCAGACGCGTGTCGAGTTTTCCGCTTTGGACATCCTTCATTTTGCGCACCAGCGATTTAATCCGCTTTGCCAGCAGAGAAGCCGAAATAAAACCGATGGCCATGGTAAGCGCCACGCACACCGCGATGATTTTGTTGATAATCGTGCGTATGCCGTCGGTTTCTTTTTCGATGATTCGTTTGTCTACGATATCCACAAACACAAACCCGGTTTCCTCCGAAAAACGCATATTGACAATGTTTTGATGGTTGGTTTCCAATGTATCCAGCGAATCCGCGCCATATGCCGCGAAGGGGAAGGGGGTTCCGGTGATGCTGCCGGAGGAATCAAACAGCGTTAGCCCGGCCTGATTGAGCACATATATGTCCCCTTTGAAACGGGAGGAATCCCGGTAAGCGATTTTGAAAAAATCGGCACGCATATTGATGACCGCCATCCCCAACGGTTTATCAAAGCGAATGGCATTTTCATCAAACAGAAAGATGCGGTAGCTGATCACGGGAAAATCATTGGCGCTGGAGGAGCCGATGTAATCCGGGATATAGTTGGGCACAATTTCGATTTTGTTACGCACTTCACCGCTGCCCAAAAAATTGTACCGGAAAAAGTCATAATCAAGGGATACATCACGGTTGTGCATGTTGGAACAGAAATAGATTTCCTGCTCGATATAATCCACCAGCAGCAGGTCGGTAATTGTGGTGTTGGCGCTGCACGTATCCTGCAAATAGCCTGCGATTGCCACGGCCTTATAGCTGTTATCGCGCTGCGCCGCTTTGTTGGGGTTGATGAAATCCACAATGCTGGTGTTGTTGTTGGAGTACTGTTTTTGATAGAACCGGGCAAAGATGTCTTTCACATCGCGATAGCGTTCATCGCTGTAGTTTTTCACTTTTTGAATGACTTCTGTGTCAAAACGGGATTCCATCTCCGACAGGATTTCGATCATGTTGGCAGTTACCAGATAGGAGGTAAGGCCAAGCCCCAGAAAAATGATCAGGCAGTAGGTGAGCATCAGTTTGAGGGTAAACTTGTTTTCGCGAATGATTTTATACAGTGTCACCACCTCCCTTCTGCCAGGTGAGCCTGACGCGGATGATGAACCTGCGACGGTTTGCGTGCGCGCTAGAGAGCGCGCAGCTTGCCGCGCACGCTTCCCTTGATAACGCGCAAGCGAGGTAACACCGCTGTTACGGTGTTTGCACGTTACTCGTTACGCGTGTATCAGGCAAGGCTTATTTCGATTGCCTCCCCGCCATACCGGAACGTGACGGCGCAGGCAACGCACCCGTGCGCAATCCGCTTGAGGGTGAAATGCTCCTGATGCGGAAACTTTCCTTGCGCCTTGCCAAAGCAAAGCGTTTGATCCGCGTGGCGGTAGCGTATGTCGATGATGGCATAATCGCCTTTTTCATAAGCATAGCCGTCGCCCGCGTCATTGTAAAGCGTGAACTCCCCATCGGCGCCGTCATACACCCGTATTTCTTCGATTTCGCCCTGCCGTTCGTCCGCATAGGTTATCGTTTGGGAGAGGGGCAGAATAGAACCGGCTTTTACAAAGACCGGGATACGGTCAAGCGGCGTTGCGCAGGGGACGTGTTGCCCTCCGGCAAACGATTGATTTGTCCAAAAATCGTACCAGTGCGTACCCCGCGGCAGGTAGACGACTTGCGTTTTTGGGATGCTCGGCAGGGGCGTGTTACCCGGGCCGTAATACATGGGCTGGGTAACGGGGCATACCAGCAGCGCGCCGCCCAGCATAAAGCTATGGCAGGCATCACGGACGTTTTCATCCTGCGCGAAGTCAAACATAAGGCTGCGCAGCATGGTTCCATGCCGCAGATACACCGCGGCCGCCGTGGCGTAAAGATAGGGCAGCAGCTGGTAGCGTAAATGGATAAATTTGAGGATCGCATCGTAAAACATATCGCCCGGTTTACCAAAACGCCATGGTTCACGCGGAGTATCCGTGCCGTGGGCACGGAAAACCGGCAAGAACGTGGCATACTGTAACCACCGTACATGCAGTTCACGATACCCGGGATCATCCACACCGCCGTTATAATCGCCATCCCAGAACCACAGGCGGGTGGCGTTGCCAGCCTGTTCGCAGCCGCGGTTTTCATACTGATCCTTTACGGTAAAAAAGCCGCCGATATCCAAAGTCCAATAGGGGGCGCCGCTCATGGAGAATTTGATGCCTTCGACAATCTGGTTTTTTAACACCGACCACTTGGCGCTGGTATCTCCTGACCAGACGATAACCCCATAGCGTTGCCCGGATGCGTAGGTGGAGCGCGTTAGGTTGATAACGCGTTTGGCGTTGGTTGTTTTTCGCCAATTTTCATAGATGCCCTTTGCGTGCCACAGCCCAAAGGTGTTCAGGCGCGTCCAGTCCATGGATTTTTGCGAATCCGCTTTAATCAGCGCATAGCGCAGCGCCTCCGGCCTTTTGGTTTCGCCGTTCCAATCCGCGTCGGAGAACGGCTCGGTATTATCGCACCACCATGCGTCAACCCCAGCGGAAAACCAGTCCTTGTCGCATTGCTGCCAGTACAGCGCCCGCGCGTTCTCATCATAGGCGTTGTAGACGGTAGCGTTTGGCAGCAGCAGGTTTTGTTGTTCAAAAGCCCGGTAATCATCGCCGCCCACAGCCATATTGGGCCATACGGATACCATCAGTTTGGTGTGCAGGCTGTGCAGCCCGTCCAACAATGCCGGCAGGTCCGGGTAGCGGTCGGCATCGGCGTGTTTTTCACCCCACAAACCTTTGGGCCAGGTGTACCAATCCTGCACAATGCAGTCCACAGGAATGCCGGCAGCCCTGAACTGCGCAACCGTGCTGATCAACTCGTCGGAGGAGCGGTAGCGCTCCTTGGATTGGAGGTAGCCAAACGCCCAGCGCGGCAGCATGGGCGCGCGCCCGGTTAGCGTTCGCAGGGTGGCAATCAGCGTATCAAAGCATTCGCCGATGATGACATAGTAGGATAGTTCCCGAACGGTATCCAGCGTAAAACGCATTTGTCCATCCCGGCCGTCAAAGACCATCGCGGTTTCCGTATCAATCAGGATACCGTAGTTTTTGGACGAGAGTAGAAACGGGATGGATATTTTCATGTTATTCTGGTACAGGTACTCCATTTGCCCGTTATAGTTATACACACCGTTTTCGTGCTGCCCCAACCCATACAGATGCTCGTCTGCGGAGACTGAAAAGGCCAGCATGCCTTCATAGGCGCTGCCGTTGGGGACGCTGCGCACATTTTGGATGCAAGCGACCTCGCCATTGGCCGTACTCCTGGTTTGAATGCTGGGCTCCCTGTCGATCACATAGCGATACACGTCCTTGGGGGTCAGGGCGTGGGCTGTTTCCACCAGCACGGTTTCCCCCTGCGCGTTTTGAAACGCGATGCGTCCTGCTGTTACGGTATAAGGAACCCCGCCCGCAGCGGCATCGGGCGTAAAATCATCGGCGATGAGCAGGCTCTGTTGTGGCTCCTGCGGACTCCAGTTGTACACAACGCGAACCACGTTGGCGGCAACAGGCAGAATGTGTGTATACAACGTGCTGTTTTGTGGGGTATTCTCCATTGGGCAAACCTCATTTCCAGTGCTATTGCGCTGCGGCTGCGATCAATGCCTGCGGGTACGCGGGGTTGTGACAGGAGGTTGCGGCTTAGCGGGGGTGAAAGCGGCAGGGAACGGCAAACCATAACGCAACAACCGCGGTGGGGTGCCTTTCCCGTGTGAATGGGAGTCCAAGGCGCTGATTATTGCGCGCACAGATGCAGCGCGCAGGCGCCGTCCGCAAGCGTCAACGTAAGAATTCCCGCTTCGATACGCGCAGCGCACGCGTTTTCCGCAAAGCAGCTGCTGATGCGGTAGTTCCCGCCTACCTCCAATTGGATTTCATGCGCGGTTTCATCAAAAACATGCGCGACGATCAACTTATCATTGCCGATGGCCGCCGTTCGCTCTACCACCTGCCAGCCGCTTGGGTGGCGGTAACTGGCTACTTTTTTGCCATGGCGTTTGGTTGTGCCATGTTGGATCATATGCGATACACGGCGGTAGAACCGGATGGCCTCATCCACGATGGCCCACTGCGCCGCGCCTAAATCATACACATCGCCGGACAGGCACATAACCCCCAAAAAGGTTGCGCACAGCGACCATACAAGACGACGGGGCAGATCTTCCTTGCGCAGCACAGCCCAGATGAGGCTTTGCCGCGGGAGCATTACACGGTGCAGGTTGGCCGCCACAATGGGGATTTCCCGAACTTCATGCGCATCCGAAAACGAGGCAAGCTGGCAAATCCCCAAAAAGGACGGCTCCAGCCGATGCCCGCCGGATGAACAGTTTTCCACGACAATGCCGGGTACCTGCGCGCGTATGTTTTCCAGAAACGAGCGTGTGGCAAGCTGGTTTTGGCGAAGCCCTTCCCCCAGGCTTTCGGCTCCGTCACACCCTACGCCGATGGAATCGTTGTAATCAATTTTTACATACGCAAATCCATACTGCCTGAGCAGACCGATCACACGCGTTTGCAAATAGTCGGCAACCCATGGCTGGCGCATATCCCAAAAGCGGCGCTTGCCCACCGTAATGGGATGGCCGTGCCGTGTAAGCAGGTGATCTATCGCCTGATACGCGTGGGCATCCATGCCGCACACTTCGGGCTCAAACCAGATGCCGGGTTGTAGGCCAGCGTCGCGAATGGCGCGGACGACTGCGCCTAAACCATCCGGGAAAAGCTTCTGGTTGATCTCCCAATCGCCCATGTTGGCTTCCCAACCCTTGGCCTCATCGGCATACCAACCCGAATCGATCACGAAATAGTCGATATCGCGCCCCTTGAGCGTGGCAAGGATGCGCTCAATATTCTGTTGTGAGGGGTTTCCCCAGGTGGTGCAAAACTCATTAAAGACGACCGGCAGGCGCGAGGGCAGTTCCATTTGCTGTAACGCAAGCGTTTGCATGGATACAAGCCGTGAACAAAGCGTGTCGATATCTCCGCAACAGACCGAAAGATAGGCGGGGGGAGCCGTAAGGAGCTCGCCCGGCGCTATGGTTTTGCTCCAGTGCCCAAAATCATAATCCGCCAGCCCGCCTGACAGGCACAGGGCATCGTCTCTGCGATAGACTTCCATTTGCCAGGAAGAGGGACAGCCTAACTGTACACCCCACAGCAGATGGTGCAGCGTATCTTCGACCGCCACAAAGGGAAGAAACCGGCGTACCGGCATGGAACCGACCTGACCGAAACGTTCGCTGGCCGCACCGTAACCCGACCAACTGGGTTCCAGCTGCAAATCTTCCACGGGGATGCTCTCCAGCCTTGCCTCATTGCTCCATTTGCTGCGCAGCCTGTGCACCACCATGCTTTGGGGGGCATCCCCCGCGATAAAGGGCGTAATACCGCCCAGGCAGAAGCTTGTGAGCATATCCAGCGTGACTGCCTGCGCGCTGCCGTTATAGTAGGTGGTAACCATTTCAAGACCGTAATGGTCGGCAGGATGCGTAAGCTGATGCCGGATCTCCTGACCATCCTGCGTGCGCATTATGGTCAGGATGCTTCGCCCGTCCTTTGTATCATTCACCTGCTGCGTGGCATAGTGAAAGCGGGCGGGCGTCGTGCTGCCCCGCAGCGTATGCCCGTTGGCAAACCCGCAGGGGAAACCATCGCCGCGAATCATCAACTGAACTAGCGGGTCGAGGCTTTGTGTTTTCTGCCGCCGCCTGTCCTGCCATCCATCCGGTATCAATTCCAGCCCAACCTGTTGGCTCTCTTGATCCAGCCAGTATTGCGCACGGATATCGCCAAGAGTATATTCCGCCAATAGAATCATCATCATCAATCCCCTTTGTCATCAGGATAGATACCGGGTTTACATAAGGCGGAGCCTTCGCTTTGCCCGCCGGATATGGAATCGCTTGCGTTCGTATTGTGCGCAGCCATGAGTCATTTGCAGGGGCTGGCCGCTATGGGGGCACGTTAGCCTTTGAGTGATGCAAAATCTTTACAGGCCGCTGTTCCCGGACAGTTGGCAACCCATCCGCATAGAAGGCAACCGTGATGCCCAGATGGATTTCCAGCGCGTAACGACCTTCGCGGGCGCGGTTCATCCCCTATGTGTGGTGAGCATGCGGGAAAAGCGGCGGCTTGCGAAGCTGCCCGCATTGAGAAAACGAAAAGCCTGTTGCTGGAAAAATCATCGCTCATCCGGGGTCAAAGGGGAAAGGCCACCTCCATTCGCGTATGGATACCGTAACGTTTCTTATAGAATCGATTCTGATAACTGTACATTTATATGGAATTCTAAAGAAAACCGTCGCAGATGTCAACACGTTTTAGGAGATAAATATGAAACGTTTAGGATAAGATATGTTTTTTGTGAAGTTGAAACCTTCGAGCAGTCGAAACGATAGGGCGGACTGGTTTCGGCCTCATGCAGCAAAGTGCCACCGCAACAAACAAAGGTGTGAGTCTAGTTGGATTTGTAACATTTCAGATTGTGATTGACATAAGTATGATTTCGTACTATGATAAAGTACGAAATCATACTTGGGGGGAGTAGCTTTGGATTTTAAAAGATTTGACGAAATCCATCGAATCAATTATCTGACTTCAGAAATGGAAGCGCTGTATCACCAGGCATCCTTAAAACTGGGTATTTCCGACAGTGTTTCTATTGTCTTGTATACAATCTATGATACGGGCGAACGCTGCCTGCTCAGCGATGTTTACAAGAAATCGGGAATCAGCAAACAGACGGTAAACTCGGCCATTCGAAAGCTGGAGGCTGATGGCATTCTCTATCTGGAACACTACGCAGGCCGAGCGAAAACAATCGTACTGACACAAAAAGGCAAGGTGTTTGTGAACGAGACAGTCGCAAAGCTTTATCATGCGGAGGTACAGGCTTTTGAAACCTGGACATCCGAAGAAATCAATACATACATCCATCTGATGGAAAAATATGCGGATTGTTTGCGTAAGCAGATTGTTGCTTTATAAAGGAGAGGGAGCATGAGGATTATTGCGATCAACCCTGCCTTCTGCTTTGGCGGGCGCGACCCTGGAGAGGGCGCTACGGATAGAGTGCACTTTTCTGATGGCGGCAGAGAGATGATAGCTACGGTTGCAGCCAAAACAAATCTGATCCGAACAAAGCAGCGAACAAGTATAACCATTACGGTTGGAAGCGGTACCCATTGCATTTCGAAGCACGATGGGTGCTGTGATAGAAAAGGCAGTACAGATATCGTTGCGCCGTTGCAACAGAACGATAACATCCGCGCGCATATCAGGGACGCCCTAACACGCGCCGAGGGGAGACAGTGTAACGTGAACCACGTAAAAAGCAGTTCCAATGATTGGACGATTCAAGGATCGGCACCGGTTGTTGCAGGTTTTACAAACAGCTGGGTTAGCAGGTAATCATGACAATACAGCTTTCAGATCGTTTTACCTATGGCAAACTGATTCGATTTACCCTCCCATCCATTGCGATGATGATTTTTACATCGATTTACAGCGTGATCGACGGTTTCTTTGTTTCTAACTTTGCGGGCAAGGTTGCCTTTTCCGCTGTCAATCTGGTTATGCCCTTTTTAATGATTGTTGCAACCGTTGGCTTTATGTTTGGTACGGGAGGAACCGCCCTTGTTGCCAACACCTTTGGGGCAGGTAACAAGGAAAAGGCAAACCGCTATTTTTCTTTGTTTGTGTATGTGGCGTTTGTACTTGGCGTCCTATTTGCCCTGGCCGGCTTTGTATGGATTCGCCCGATTGCCGCATTGCTTGGCGCAAAGGGAGAGCTGCTGGAGCATAGTATCATATATGGAAGAATCACGCTTGTGACGCTGCCGTTTTTTGTGTTACAGCTTGTGTTTCAGAGCTTTTTTGTTGCGGCGGAGAAGCCGAAGCTCGGCCTTTTGGTGACGGCTGCAGCCGGTGTTACCAATATGGTTTTGGATGCGGTTTTGGTGATGCTCCTGCCGCTGGAGCATAAACTGGCAGGAGCCGCGATGGCTACAGCTTTCAGCCAGTTGATAGGCGGTGTGATTCCGCTTGTCTATTTTCGCCGAAAGAACAGCAGCATTCTTCGCCTCGGTAAAACCACCTTTGATGGCAAGGCCATTCTCAAGGCCTGTACCAACGGATCCTCTGAATTTATGAGCAATGTTTCCATGAGTATCGTGGGAATGCTCTATAACATTCAACTTTTGAAATTCGCGGGAGAAAACGGCGTGGCAGCCTACGGGGTCATGATGTATGTCAGCATGATTTTTTCGGCAACTTTTATTGGTTACACGATCGGCTCCGCGCCTGTGATCGCCTATCATGATGGCGCTGGAAACCACGATGAACGCAAGAGTCTTTTGAATAAGAGCCTTCGCCTGCTTGGTGTTAGCGGCCTTGTGATGGTAATAGCCGCGCAGCTGCTGGCGGTACCGCTGGCACATATTTTCGTGGGCTATGACAGCAAACTGATGGAAATGACGGTTTCCGGATTCCGTATTTTCGCGATTGCATTTCCCTTGATGGGTTTTGCCATTTTTGGTTCGGGCTTCTTTACCGCGCTGAACGACGGCTTAACATCCGCTTTGATATCCTTCCTGCGCACGATGGTGTTTCAGGTCAGCGCTGTATTGCTTCTGCCAATCCTTTGGGGGATTGATGGCATCTGGATTTCCATCGTTGCGGCGGAATTGATGGCGGTTGTGTTTACGGCGGTATTCCTGATAAGGAAACGTAATCAGTATCACTTTTAAGAAAAGGAGCGACCGTTATGAATTGTAAGGTGTTATCAATTCGTGAGGATGAGTTGAAAGCGTACAAAATGGATATGCAGGAGGCTTTCCAAAAGGGGGCGTCAGCGGTGTTTTCTGATTGCGAAACAGAGATACTGCCGGAAGCGGATATTGACCTTGCGCTATCAAAGAAAGGGGCGCTTGCTTATCAAGCGGTTGTGGATGGCGACAGGGTGGGCGGGGCCATTGTTGTGATTGACGAAGAAACACAACATAATCACCTGGATTTTTTGTATGTGAAATACGCAGCGCAAGGCCGCGGTGTTGGACAGGCGATTTGGAAAGCGATTGAACAGCTGCACCCGGACACAAAGGTTTGGGAAACCTTCACCCCCTATTTTGAGAAGCGCAATATTCATTTTTATGTGAATTGCTGTGGCTTTCACATCGTCGAATTCTATCATCGTGGGCATAGGGAACCCAATACGCCTGAAGATATGATGGACGATGATGAGGGCTTCCGCTTTGAAAAGATAATGAGAGGAGCCCTACAAGCGTAGGATTCCGTTAAGTAAGCACCGCGAAGAAAGCGCCGTCGCATTCGCGGACTGCGGTTGCATCTCCGGAAAGCCGGTCGCCTTTTGACCATAGGCATCCGGCTATTATGGCTTTTCATGCGCAAAGCGCAACCATGAAAAAACCCCCAAAACACAGGAGCCGTCTCCTATGTTTTGGGGGCATCATGCGGTTTTAGGCGGTTATCGCCGGTGCACCCAAACGAGCATCTCGCCTACCTTACGGTTAGCCCACGCATAGTAGGGGATGAAGGTGAGGGGGCGCGGTGTGTATTGATCCTTGGCGGCAGGCTGGTACAGGCGGTCATCCTGCCACGGGGTGGAGAGCGCCTCGCCCTGCGTGGTAAGGGTCATGACGCCGTCCAGCAGATCGTCACGATAAACCTGGGTAAACGCGGCGTCCTGATGCAAGCGTATCAGGTGCAGGTCAGGCCCGTTATCCGCCTCTTCCAGGCAGTAAACCACGGGGCCGCGCGTGACGGCAAGCCTGCCCGCATCCTCCCGCACACGCGGGTTGGCGGCCATGATGGTCACGGGCATATCAAAGCGCAGTACCAGCGTATCCCCCGCGACCCATTGGCGGGCAAGCATCGCGTAGCCATCCGCAATGGCGGGGGTGACGGGTTCGCCGTTGAGGGTCATTACGCGGCTGTTGCTCCACCCGGGCATGCGCAGCGCAAGGGTGCCGTTGCCGCCCTCCAGCACGCGAAGGGTAACCTCTCCATGCCAGGGAAACGCGGATTCCACTTCCAGTGAAAATGGTTTGCCGCTCAAGGTGGTGTGGACGCGGTTGCCAATGTACAGGTGCACATACAGCGTATCCGCGTTTGCGGTGTAAACATAGGTGCCCAGCGAACCCAGGAGCCGCGCGAGGTTGGGCGGGCAACAGGCGCAGCCGAACCATTTTTGCCGTGTGGGTTTTACGTGGTGGCGCAGATGATCTTCCGCGCACGCCTGCGGAACTACTTCCAGCGGGTTTACATAAAAGAAGCTGGTGCCGTCAAGGCTCATGCCGCTGATGATGCCGTTGTACAGCGCCTGTTCCATCACATCCGCATACGTACTTTTCGGGGTGATTTCCAGCATGCGGCGCGCAAAGAACATCAAACCGATGGAAGCGCAGGTTTCGGCGTAAATGGTATCGTTAGGCAAATCATAATCATAGGTGAAGGATTCGCCGTATTCGGATGAACCGATGCCGCCCGTGATGTACATGCGGCGGGTTACCATGTTATCCCACAGCCGTTTGGCGGCCAGGTACAGTTCTTCATCCCGCGTTTCGCGGGCAACATCCGCCATGCCGCTGTACAGGTACACCGCGCGCACCGCGTGCCCATCGGCGGTGGTTTGCTGCCGTACCGGCTTGCCCGCCTGGTAGTACTGGTACTGGAAAGCGCTGTCCTCCCATGGGAAATGGTTGCCATACTTACGGGTTTCCTCCTCAAAGTAGAGGGGGGACTGCCCGCGTTGATCCACGAAAAATTTTGCCAGTTTCAGGTGCTTTTCATCGCCGGTGACGGCATACAGCCGCATCAGCGCCATTTCCGCCACTTCATGGCCGGGATACCCTTTCAGCTTGCCTTCCTGCGGGCCGAAGTTTGCGTCAATACAATCAGCAAAGCGAATCATGGCGGCAAGCAGCTTATCCTTGCCGGTTGCCTGATAATAGGCGATGGCGCCTTCCGTCATGTGCCCAAAGCAATACAGCTCATGATGATCCTTCAGGTTGGTGAAGCGTTTATCAAGCCCGTTGATGATGTAGTAGGTATCCAGATACCCATCCGGCTGCTGCGCGCTCACCACCAGATCGATGGCGCTATCGGCAAGTTGCTCCAGCTTTGGATCCGGCCGGAGGGTAAGCGCATAGCCTACGGCCTCGATCCATTTGGAAAAGTCGCTGTCCTGAAAGGCAAACCCCCGAAATTCGCCGGTCTCAAGCCCCGCGGCAATGCGAAAGTTCTGCATGCAGTAACTTTTTTCCGCGCCGGGGATGCGGTCGTTCAGCGCTTCCCACTGATAGGGGATCATATGGTCAATAACCCGTTCCTGATAGGCGCCCCAGAATGCATCCCGGATGCTTACGGCGCGGAGATCCAACGGTTTGGTGGTTTTGTCAAACTGCATGTACGTACACCTCAAAGTTATTCTTTTAATCCTGACAGCATAACGCCTTTGACGAAGGCATCCTGCGCAAAAAGGAAGGCGATGAGCACCGGAAGTATGGATATACAGGTGGCGGCCATCAATACCGGCCAATCAGTGGAGTACATCCCTTTCATGGAGGCAAGCCCCAGCGGCAGGGTATAGTGTACCGCATTG
Source organism: Clostridiales bacterium Firm_11 (assembly GCA_001604105.1). Lineage (GTDB taxonomy): Bacteria > Bacillota > Clostridia > Christensenellales > Aristaeellaceae > CAXXOK01. Next base: position 6,408 of record LVAQ01000021.1, on the reverse strand, counting down.
CTGATGTAAATCAGCGGGGTAAAGTAATCGTTCCAGATGCCCATGAAGCTGAAAATCGCCAGTGTGGCTATGGTGGAACCCGCCATGGGCAAGCATATTTTGAAGAAGATGCCAAGGGGCGTACACCCGTCGATGCGGGCGGCTTCATCCATGTCCTTGGGCACGGTAATGAAGAACTGGCGCAGCAGGAAGGTGCCAAACGCGGATACCATGGGCGGTATCATCAGCGACCACAGCGTATTGACCAGCCCGTAGATGCGCATTTGCAGAAAGTTGGGGATGATGATAACGTGCATGGGCACCATCATGGTTGCCAGATACAGTAGGAACATCTGGTTGCGGAATCGAAAATTGAGCCTGGCAAAGGCAAAACCCGCCATGGCGCTGGTAAGCAGCTGAAAGAAGACGACCCATACGGAAACCTTGATGCTGTTGAGGAAATAAGCCAGATAGTCAAACCGGGAGGAGATTTGCAGATAGTTTTCCCATACCAGCCGTTCGCCAAACCATTTTGGCGGGATTACGAAAACTTCATGCAGCCCTTTGAATGATGTGGTCAGCATCCATATAAACGGCATCAGCATAATCAGCGCACCCAGAATCAGCACAAGGTGCGAAAGAACCTGCGTACCTATCCGTTTTGTTTTGATATTCATCGGCAAGCGTCCTTTCCAACCGTGAAGGGTCAAAAAATTTCCTTGATTTTGCGCTCCAGCCGCATGTTGAGCATCGTCACCAGCAGCACGATGAAAAACAGCAGGTACGCAATCGCGCACGCGTAGCCCATCGAAAAATACTGGAACGCGTTTTGATACAGGTAATGAACCAGTACGGAGGAAGAGCGGCCGGGGCCGCCTTTGGTCATCAGGATGACGCTGTCAAACACCTGAAACGAGCTGATGACGGACATAATGAAGATAAAAAAAGTGGTGGGACTGAGCATGGGAAGGGTGATGTGGATAAACTGCTTCCATTTGCTGGCGCCATCCAGCTGGCCGGCTTCGTAATAGGTATTGGAAATGCCCTGCAAACCGGCCAGGAAGAGCATCATATTATACCCCGCGGATTTCCATATATTGACGATCGCCAGCGATAAAAGCGACGTGGACGATGAGGAAAGCCAAGTTATGCCGCGAATGCCCACAAAGGACAGCAGATAGTTCATCAGCCCGAACTCGGGGTTGTAAATCCATTGCCATACGATGGATACCGCCACCATGGATGTGATGGAGGGAAGGAAATACGCGCCGCGATAGAACCGTTTGAACGCGATTTTCTGATCCAGAAAAATGGCCAGCAAAAGCGAAAACGCCATGCCGATGGGTACGGTAATGAGCGTGAACACTAAGGTGTTGTTGAGTGTCGTGGCGATGATGGGGTCGCGGAAAAGTTCCACATAGTTATCAAGACCGATGATTTTGGGCGCGCCGATCAGGTCATACTCGGTAAAGCTGAAAAAAAGCGTGGCAAGAATCGGAAACACCATAAACATAAAAAAACCGATGATATTCGGTGCGAGCATCAGCATTGCCCATGGCGTATCATCCGTTAGTTTTCGCCCGCGCAGCCGGGGTCTGTTCAGGTTGCGATTGGCGCTTATCTGCATTCGATTTCAATCCTTTCCCTTTTGGGGATGGCGGGGGCGCACATCGCGTACGCCCCCGCGCAAACCTTAGGTTACAGCTTGCCCAGCACTTCGTTAGTGCGATCCTGAATGTTTTGCAGGGTAACATCCAGCGGCTGGCCATCTTTGAAGAACATATCGGCTTCTTCCGTCAGGATGGACTGGCACTTGTTGGACTTTTGCAGCGCCATGGGGCCTACCACGGAGTTTTTGAAGTAATCCAGCATCTTCAGGTAGCTCTCGCCATGTACATCTTCGCGGTACCATTGGGCAACGGCTTCCGGCTCATACATGGAAACGCGGTTAGGCATCCAGAGCCCTTCGGATACCAAAGCGCCCTGGTAATCCATGCCGGAGAGGAACTGGACAAACTTCCACGCCGCTTCTTTGTTGGGGCTGGCGGCGGAGATGGCGTGCAGGTGCGCAAAGGAGTTGGTTACGGCTTCCTTAAACTTGGGCAGGGGCGCCATGCCGATGTTGAAATCCATCTGGCTGAGCTGCTGCAATGCCCAGGAACCGTCGATGATCATGGCCACTTTGCCGGTCTGCAGCATTTGCGCGGCAGACATGCCAATGTTTTCAAGCGTGGTGGCATCGGGCGCGGAACCATCCACAACGCGGATGTCGCGGATCCACGAAAGCACTTCAGCCGTCTCGGGCGTATTGAAGGTGCTGGTCATATAATCATCGGTATAGGGATGGGTACCGTTGGAGATCATGAAGGGGTAGATGGTGAGCCAACTGGTCTCCAGCCCGTAGACGCCGTATGTATCAACCGTATCGCCGTTTTTGATGGTCAACTGCTTGCACAGTTCGCGGAAATCGGCAGCGGTCATTGCGTTGGTGGGGTCGGCATCGGGATAGGCGATGCCCAGCTTGTCAAAGATGTCCTTATTATAATAGACAATCGGGGCAACGATGCAGGACTGTATGCCGTATACTTTTCCCTCGATGCTCATGATATCCTGCACGCTGGGAATAAAATCGTCAAGGCGGTAGCTATCGGAGAACTTATCGGTCAGCTCTTCCAGCACGCCCTTTGTGGCAAAGGTACGGTAATCTTCCGCCGCGATGAAGAACACATCCGGTGTGGTGTTGCCCGCCACGGTGGATAGCAGCTTGGCGACATATTCCGCGCCGGAAAGGCCGGGGGTGTACTGCACTTTGATGTCGGGGTTCTGTTCCTCAAATTTGGCGATGCCTGCCTGTACGGCTTCGGTCTCCAGGGGGCTTGCCTCCCATCCCATAAAGGTGATGGTGGTCACTTCCGCCATGGCACCCATACAGATACCAAGCACCAGGATGACGGCTACCATACTCATGAGTAAACGATTTTTCATGTGTAGACCTCCTTGCTTATTTTAAGTGTTAAAACTATGGCTTCTAACACTTAATGCCACATTGATGCCAGCGCCTACCGCGCGCGGATGGCAACACAATACCAGGCGGATGGATTTCATATCCGCATAATAATAGCCCATAAATTACATGCAACCGCGAAATTACCTCGCATGGATTGCGTGCTTTTCTGTTTTATACTATAATGCAGCCATCAGGAACCCGCAAGTTTGAATTTATTGTAATAGGTGGGATAATTTTAGAATGTTGCATCTGCTCCCCAACAATCGCTTTCCGCTCAAGTATATCAGCGGCGGTAACCTGCTCAGCGAGGATGCGTTTGTACACCCAAGGCGAACGCTGGATACGTTTGTGCTGCTTTTCGGGCTGAAAGGTGAAATGCGCATCACGCAGGGGAACCAACCATTTGTGCTTGTACCCAACACCTATATGGTGTTGTTTCCCGGCATGGAGCATTATGGCAGCGAACCATCGGTGGGGGAATTATCCTATTTATGGTGTCATTTTCAACTGACAGATCGCTGCCCCGACTATCTTAAAACCGACGAAGTGATTCAACTGATCAACAACACGATCAACGAAAAGCGGGAGCGGCTGCTGCTGGATGTGTACATTCTATCCGAATTTGGCGTATTGCCGGAACATGGGCGCACGGAGCAGCTGTACCATCAATTGCTGGATATCGCAAAGGAGAAGCCGTACTCGCCGTATATTGTGGATTATGCGCTCAGCCTGCTTGTGCTGGAAATATCCAACCAGTTTTTTCGGTTTGCGGTGAAAGAAACCGTGTCGCGAAACAAGACCAATCAACGCATTTATGAAATCACCGAATGGCTGCGGACGAACTTTAATGAAAACTGTTCCTTGCAGGGGCTTTCGGAACGGTTCAACTGCCACCCCGCGTACCTGAGCTCTACCTTTAAGAAGAGCACGGGCATGCCCTTGGTGCGCTACGTAACAAAGCTGCGCATTGCCGCCGCCAAGCGTGATCTGCTCAAGACGGATATGTCCATTGCGCAGATAGCGCACGCGTGCGGCTTTACGGATGACAAGCATTTTATGAAGGTGTTCAAGGCGCTGGAGTTTACAACGCCGTCCCAATACCGCTACTCCTTTACGCGTAAGAAAATCAACAAGCAATAGATAATCGCGCGCGGCATAGCGGCAACGGCTTTTTTTGAAACGCGTGAAAGGCTTCGGGATGCTATCTGTTCATAAAAAGGGGAAGCGGCACACCACAAAGGAAGCCAGGCTGTACGGCCTGGCTTCCTTTGCACATTTGCGATCCTGCGTGACTGCCAGGGCAGGGCAGCTGCCCCTTACGGATGCGCCGATTCATCTGTTTGTATGGCTGCCTGACGCCTGATGGCGGTTCGATTTGGATACCGTACCCGATGTGTTCGCCATACCATGGAAAGGGGAGAAGAACAGGAAACGACACTACGTCAAACGGGATACTCGCCGTACTCGCAGCCTACATTCTCGGTATGGACATCATCAACAAGCACCCATTGGCGCCCTTGCTTTTGATAGAGCCGTACGGTACCCGCGCCATTGCCGCAGTTCCACAAACGCGTATGGCGCTTGTAACCATCGGGGGACTCGTAATTGATATGGAGCATCTCATCTTTATTGCAGGCAATCGCCACCTCCATTTTCGCGCGGAAAGTGGTTTGGGTAACGTTCCAGAGGATTTGGGTGGGCGTCTGGGTATACGCAAATTTGGTGCGGCTGCCTGTCCAGAACTTGCTGAAGTTAAACTCATAGTCCTGCCCCTCATAGTAGAACTGCCCAAGCAATTTGCGCCCCAGCGGGATCCCAAACACCTTTGGATTGCCGCCGCCCACCTCAAAAACGCTATGGGTTAACCGCTGCCCGGTGACGTTGCTTACCAGATTGTTGGAAGCAGGCCATACCCAGGGCGAGGTGAAATCGCCGCCCCAGTTCTTATCGGCATAGCCGTAGCAAGTATCCGGTTTTACGATATACTTTTCGCCGTTGAGGTGCAAAGTACCCTCAAATGCGGTTTTCATACCTTCGGCATGCCAGAACATTTCAAAGGCGTTAAGCAAGCGGAAAAACTTTGATGCACCATAGCCAACGTGGTAGGCAATCTGCTTATTGATGCTGATATCCCACGTCATTTCGCCTGCGTCACTCATCCATTCTGGATGCGCAGCCGCATCTTCCGCGCTGACACGAACGCTCCCTTTCATGTGGGTTTCTGTGCACAGGCAGTCTCCGGCTGTGAGGCGCAGCGGTTGGTTTTCGGGAATCGTGACTTCTTTCCAGGGAAAGAAGCGATGAAGCTGCCCCTTTGGTTTGCCCCAGAAACCTACGTTCACCATGCAGTAGGAGGGGCGCCGGCCAGCTTTTTGCGCCGCCGGGTCGTTCCAGACGATGACGGGTTTATCCTGCGCCAAGGCAGGGTTACAAAGGAAGTACTCTATGTAAAAGGACTTGCGCTCCCCGGTTTTCGCATGCTCGGCTGTAAACGAGTGCCACCACCAGTCATAGCCCTTTTTCGCCAAAGGGCCTTGAAGCATAAAGTAGTCACGGGTTATGTCGCTTTTATTCATGACAAGACACCTCGCTTTGATAATGATTACACCGCCATCGTTTAGATGGCTGTTGTGATGTATCATTATACCATGGCGTTGTGCTACGCTCAATCTGTGCTGTTTGCGTTGGGATTTGGGTTGCGTTCAGGGTGGAGTGACAGCGGTTGTGTTTGCAGCAGGCGTGTCAGGCTCATCCGTTGTGGTTGCTGTTTCGGGAAAACCTGTGAAGAACACGTAACGCTTGATCCACATCACTTTGATAACATGAAAAACCACCGATTGATGCAGGAGACGCAATCAATCGGCGGGCATATAGCAGGATGCGATGCACCCTGTGTTGCGGGTCATCTGGCGCTATGGGGAATTGATTACCATCCATATGGAAGTCTCTTTAAGCAGGATGATAGCGCCGGGGGTGGTAAGCCGTGGCATGGAAGAAGGGTACAGGAAAGAAGATGGCGCGATTCCAGCAACAGCACTGGCGTACCTGATGGTTTCGCGATAGCAGGCTTTCAACCTTTTGCATGCTGAGCTGGCGTTTGGATGGCAGGTTATGGATTCGCCTGCGTTGTAAAAATGGGGGTTTATAGGTCGTGGGCTTTACGAATCACACTTGGCATCCCACAGGCCGCAGAAGGGATCCACCGGATTGACGCCCGTAAACGGCGTACGCCCCATCAGCTTGTCGATAATCGCGTCCAGCACAGCCGCGTTGCTGTGGTAGGCGTTGATGAACGTGCGCACCTTGGGCACATCCAGCAGATGGTAGGGGTTTTCCACCGAAATGAACAAGGTCGCAATGGAGTGCATCAACACCGGGACATTTGCGCCCATGGGCTGCGCCCACTCGATGCGCACCGTGGT
>LVAQ01000001.1 GCA_001604105.1 Clostridiales bacterium Firm_11 | reverse complement strand
CCTCTTAACGTGTTTTTCGGGTTCCGTTTTGTTGCACTTGTTTTTTCAATCCGCCTGAACAATATGGTACTATTCAAACCAAAAAGTAGGCTTGACAAGAGTGATGATCTCTATATAATTAGTTTGTCTAACAAATAAGAATCTCGCAGGAATGGAGCGGTCTGATGGATGAGTTTAGCCGTGAGCTTAACCAGTTGCTGGTGTGCACCTATCGCAATGTTGGCAAGCTGGAAGAGGGGATGCTGCACTCCGTCAGCGGGCTGGATGTTTCCATCGGAGAGCTGCACCTGATGGAAGCCATCGGGGAAAGCAAGGATAAGGGCGTGCTCATCTGCGAGCTTGCGCAGCGTATGGAGCTGACCCCGCCAACGGTTACCGTTGCGGTCAACAAGCTGGCACTCAAGGGGTATGTGCTTAAAACCAAATCGCTGCTAGATAAGCGAAGCGTGATTGTTACCCTGACGCGCATGGGGAAAAAAGTAAATGCCGCACATCGCTATTTTCATGAGCAGATGGTGCGCAATATTGAGAAACTGCTTGCGCCTGCCGAGCGTGAAGGTATGCTCCATGGCATGCAAATGCTCAACCAGTTCTTCCAGAACGCGCTGGCTGAGCTCCATGACAAGGACGATGACGCCGAGCAGCAAAGCGTAAACGCAGAAAGAGTGTGAATGGATGCGAATCATGGCTTTTGGGCACGCGTTGCCTAAGCGTGTGGTGACCAATCAGGAATTGACGGCCTTTGTGGATACCACGGATGAATGGATTGTCGAACATACGGGCATCCGTAGCCGCCGCGTGATGAGCGGGCGGGAAACTGTGAGTGGGCTTGGCGCAAAAGCAGCGAAAATGGCACTCTCCCGTGCGGGTATAACAGCAAAAGATATTGACTATATTATATGCTCCACATCGTTTGGGGAGATGACGTTTCCGGCGACTGCCTGCTTGATTCAGGAAAAGCTGGGCGCTACATGCCCCGGTTTGGATGTAAACGCGGGGTGTACAGGTTTCCTGTATGCGCTGGACTTGGCGGACGCGCTGCTTGCCAGCGGAAAAGCCAAACGCCTCCTGATCGTATGTGCGGAGCAGATATCCCGTGTGGCGGATTGGACAGACCGCAGCACCTGCGTACTTTTCGGTGACGCAGCGGGCGCAGCGCTCTGTGAGGCGGGTGAAGGGCTCAAAACCATTCGATTGAGCGCAAAAGGCAACGCAAACATCCTGCATGCGTGGCCGGAAAGCGGCAACTCGCCTTTTCTGGCGGAGGCGCAAGCAGCGCAGCCCCTGTTTATGAACGGGCAAGAGGTATTCAAGTTTGCGGTATCAAATAGCAGCCGGGATATCAATGCCGTACTGGCCGATAGCGGGCTTACGCCCAAAGCGGTCGATTATTTTGTGCTTCACCAGGCAAACCTGCGCATCATCGATGCGGCGCGGGCACGCCTGAAGCAGCCCACGGAGAAGTTTCCCGTGAACATCCAGGATCATGGTAACACTTCTTCCGCGTGTATACCTGTGCTTCTGTCCGAAATGACGGAAGACGGCCGCCTCCAACGGGGGCAGATGCTTGTGCTCAGCGCGTTCGGCGCAGGGCTTACCAACGGGGCAGCGGTGCTTCAATACTAATTTGGGAGGAAACAATGATGACAACTTTTGAAACCATTGCAAAACTGATTGCCGAAACCAAGGATATGGATCCGAGCGAGGTGAAGCCGGAAATGACGTTTGCAGACCTCGGGCTGGATAGCCTGGATGTGGCCGAACTGGTCATGAACATGGAAGATGAGCTTGGCGTGACGATTGAGATCAGCCCGGAGCTTAAAACCGTACAGGATGTCGTCGCGCTTGTGGAAGCGCAGAAGAAATGATTACATCAATCATCACTGAAGCGCTGGGCATTACATACCCGATCTTCCAAGGGGGTATGGCGTGGATATCCGAAGCACAGCTTGCCGCCGCGGTATCCAATGCCGGCGGGCTGGGGATTATCTCGGCAATGAACCTTGATGCGGACTATCTGCGTGGGCAGATCAAGAAATGCAGAGAACTGACCGATAAACCCTTTGGCGTCAACGTGATGCTGATGTCTCCGCACGTGAAAGATGTCGCGCGTGTGTGTGCGGAAGAAAAGCCTGCCGTGGTGACTACCGGCGCGGGCTTGCCGACCGCCTACATGAAGGACTGGATTCAAGCGGGCATTAAAGTGATTCCGGTGGTTCCCTCCACTGCCGTTGCCCGCCTTGTGGAGCGCGCCGGCGCCTTTGCCGTGATTGCCGAAGGCGGAGAGAGCGGCGGGCATGTGGGAGACTTATCAACCATGGTGCTGGTTCCGCAGGTGGTTGACGCAGTAAAAATTCCAGTGTTGGCGGCAGGCGGAATCGCGGATGGGCGCGGCGTGGCAGCGGCCTACATGCTTGGCGCTGTTGGCGTGCAATGTGGCACGGCGTTTCTTTGTGCCACCGAATGTGCGGCGCATGATCATTACAAGCAAAAAGTAGTAGCCGCCAAGGATATTGATACCGTGGTTACGGGCAAGCGGCTCAACCATGCGGTGCGCAGCCTGCGCAGCCCGTTTACACGCCGCTATATCGATAAGGAGTATGATCCTGCTACTTCCGGCGAAGAGCTAGAGAACCTCGGCATCGGTGCGCTTCGTAAGGCGGCTGTGGAGGGTGACTTGGAAGCAGGATGCTTTTTAGCGGGACAGGCAGCGGCGTTGGTCAAGTGCGTGCAACCGGCCAGCAAGATTATTGAGGATATGTTTGTTGAAGCGGAAGCCTTGCTCAAGGGGGCTGCTGCATGGGTAAAATAGCGTTTCTGTTTGCGGGGCAGGGCGCGCAATATGCGGGGATGGGAAAGAGCCTCTATGAAGGCTCACCTGCCGCGCGTTTTGCGCTGGATACGGCCGAACAGCTTCGACCCGGAACGCTTTTACAGTGTTTTGAAGGCACGAAGGATGAACTGAGCCAAACGCTGAACACCCAGCCCTGCCTGATGGCGGTAAATTACGCTTGCGCAGCCGCGCTGATGGAAGCGGGCGTCAAGCCGGATGGACTGGCGGGGTTTTCGCTGGGGGAAATAGCAGCGCTGCCAGTTAGCGGTTTGCTATCCTTTGGGGATGCCTTCAGGCTGGTGCTGCGCCGTGCAGCGTTGATGCAGGAATGCGCGGAGCAAACGCAAGGCGGAATGATCGCCGTACTGAAACTATCGGATGCGCAGGTGGAAGCGCTTTGTGCTGCGCACAATGCCTATGCCGTGAACTATAATTGCCCGGGGCAGGTCGTATGCGCTTTACGCAAAGAAGACATGCAAACGTTCACGGATGCGGTAAAGGCGATGGGGGGCAGGGCGTTGCCTCTTGCGGTTAACGGCGGTTTTCATAGTCCCATGATGCAAAAAGCCGCGACGGGCATGCGGGAGTATGCAGCGGCACTGCCCTTTCAGGAACCAGCGATCCCGCTTTATGCGGATGCTACATGCGAGCGCTATACCAAGGCGGATGCTGCGATGCTGTTAGGCGCGCAAGTGGAAAGCCCGGTGAGATTCACAAAGCTTATCCAAACCATGCAAAATGATGGTTACGATCAATTTGTGGAAGTTGGTGCGGGTAAGACGCTCAGCGGCCTGCTGGACAAAATCGGAAACGTTACATGCGTTGGCAATGTGGATAGTATGGAAGGCTTGCAACAAACCCTTTCGAGGATAAAGGGGGAAAACCAATGTTGAATGGAAAGACCGCTTTGGTGACTGGGGGTAGTCGCGGCATCGGTCGGGCGATCTGTTGTGAGCTGGCGCGGCAAAACGCGTCCATCGCGTTTGTATATGCCGGCAATGAAACCGCCGCGAAGGAAACCCTCGAGCAGCTACGTACCCTTGGAGTAAAAGCGGAAGCTTACCGTTGCAATGTTTCGGATTTTGACGCGACAGCGAAGCTGGTTAGTGAGATTTGCGAGGCTTTTGGCAGTGTGGATATTCTGGTGAACAATGCCGGAGCAACGCGGGATAAACTAATCATGCGCATGACCGAGGCGGATTTTGATGACATTATCGCGGTCGATCTCAAAGGTGCTTTCAATCTGATACGCCATGTGAGCAGCCTTTTTATAAGGAAGCGTTCCGGCCGAATTGTCAACATCACATCCGATGCGGGCATTATGGGCAACCCGGGTCAGGCTAATTACGCGTCTGCAAAGGCAGGACTCATCGGACTTACCAAGACCATCGCCAAAGAGCTTGGCGGGCGGGGTGTTACTTGTAACGCGGTTGCGCCGGGCTTCATCCGAACCGATATGACGGCCGCTATGAACCAACAGGTTCTGGAAGCCGCGATGCAGATGATTCCTGTGAAACGCCTTGGCGAACCGGAAGATGTAGCGGCTGCGGTAGCTTTCCTCTGTTCGGATGCGGCAAAGTACATCACCGGCCAAGTGTTGCAAGTGGACGGTGGCCTTCGCATGTGATATGATCATGCCGTGGCGCGTACAAGCCGCGGCAAGCCATTATTCATTTTTCTTATGCAATTATTGGGATACACATGCAGGGAGGTTATCAACATGAACCGTGTCGTAATCACCGGTATGGGCGTGGTTTCGCCCGTGGGTCTGAACATACCTGACTTCTGGCAGGCGCTGATCAATGGCACGTGCGGCATTGCGCCGATTACGGGTTTTGATGCCACCGGCCTGAAGGTGAAAGTCGCAGCGGAACTCAAGGATTTTTCTCCTGTGGAACATGGTATAGACAAGAACGCTGCGCGAAAGCTGGATCCGTTTGCACAGTATGCGCTGGCCGCGAGCAAACAGGCAATGGATCAAAGCGGGCTAAAGACGGGCGAAAACATCAGCGGGGAGCGGCTCGGCGTATACATCGGCTCGGGTATCGGCGGCATGCAGACGTTTGTCGCTGAGGCGCGTAAGTGCATTGAGCGCGGTGCGGAGAAGGTTTCGCCGCACTTCATCCCCATGATGATCGCCAACATGGCATCGGGTCACGTTGCCATTGCCTATGGCGCGGAGGGACCCAGTTTGCCGGTGATGACAGCCTGCGCCACATCCACGCATTCGATCGGCGAAGCATTCCACGCCATCAAGGCTGGGTATGCTGATGCCATCATTGCGGGAGGCAGCGAAGCGGCAGTTTGCCCTTTGGCTGTTGGCGGCTTCACCAATTGCATGGCACTTTCCACGGAGGAGGATCCACGCCTTGCCTGTCTGCCTTTTGACAGCAGACGTTCCGGATTTGTGATGGGTGAAGGTGCCGGCGTGGTTGTTCTGGAAAGTGAAGAACATGCGCGCAAGCGTGGCGCGACCATCCTCGGGGAAGTGTGCGGCTATGGAAACACCTGTGATGCGTTCCATGTGACGGCGCCGCATCCCGAAGCAGCGGCCAGCGCCCGCGCCATTTCACTCGCGCTTGCCGAAGCCGGTTATTCAGCGGGAGAGAAAGTGTATATTAATGCGCATGGTACAAGCACCGCGTTGAACGATGCCAGCGAGACGCAAGCCATAAAAAGTGCTTTTGGCGAAGAAACAGCCAAACGACTGCTGGTATCATCCACCAAAAGCATGACGGGACATATGCTGGGCGCGGCGGGCGCGGTAGAGTTTATCGCCGCAACCTTGGCGCTCCGCGAAGGGATTGTACCGCCGACCATCGGTCTTGAACAACCGGATCCGGCTTGTGATCTGGATTATGTGCCCCTTACGGCCAGAAAGGTACAGTGTGATCTGGCATTGAGCGTTTCACTGGGCTTTGGCGGGCACAATGGCTGTGTGGCCATTCGGAGGGTGAAGGCATGAATATCAAGGATATCAAAGCACTAGCGGCAGTACTGCGGCAAGCGGACTTGACCGCGCTGGAGTACAGCGAAGGGGAAATGCACATCAAGCTGGAACGCTGTGCTGCCAATGTTATGACCATCAGTCACCCTGGTGCGCTGCCGCAGCCTGAACAGCCGGATGTGACCGCGCCTGCGCAAGCAGCAGAAACCAACGATTTCAATAACCTTTGTGAGGTCAAGGCACCGATGGTGGGCGTATTCTATGCTGCGCCCGCGCCGGATGCATCTCCTTTTGTGCGCGTGGGGGACACGGTGGAAAAAGGGCAGGTGGTTTGCATTATTGAAGCGATGAAGCTCATGAATGATATTATTGCGCCCGTTACCGGACGAATCGTAGATATCTGCACCCAGGATGGCGCTGTGATTGAATTTGGGCAGACGATTATGAAGATTGTATAGGGGCAGGATACATGAACAGGGATGAAATCAAAACACTGTTGCCACATCGCGAGCCGATGCTGCTGCTGGACGAGATGGATACCGATGGGAAGGATGCCCGCGGACAGTACACCATACGCGGAGATGAATGGTTTTTGCAAGGGCATTTTCCCGGCAACCCTGTGGTACCGGGTGTTGTTCTGTGTGAAATGATGGGACAAACCTGCGCCATCCTCATTGGTGATCAGCTTAAAGGAAAAACGCCCTTGTTTACGGGTATGAATAAGGTGAAGTTCCGCCGCTCCGCAAAACCCGGCGATACGCTGACGCTGGTGGCATGCATCACACGCCATAACGGCCCTTTCTTCTTCACGCAAGGGCAGGCGTTTATTGATGGGCAGCTGATTGCGCAGGGTGATTTCTCCTTTGCGTTGGTGCCCAACGCGGATGCCGTTGCGCCTTGATTTTGCCTACGCTGAGTGCAAGGCCGGCATTTTAGCAGTTGCGCTTGTGCTAGACGGCTGCACACCCGGTATGTTATGGCGCAAATTCCATTAACCAAGGAGGCACCATGTTCTCCAAAATACTGATTGCAAATCGCGGGGAGATTGCTGTACGCGTGATCCGCGCCTGTAAGGAAATGGGCATCTCAACGGTGGCTGTATTTTCAGAGGCGGATCGGGATGCGTTACATGTATCCCTCGCGGATGAGAGTTACTGCATCGGCCCAAGCCCCGCTAAAAAGAGCTATTTGGATATGGCAGCCATTGTGACCGTAGCCAAAGGATGCGGCGCGCAGGCTGTTCACCCGGGATATGGATTGTTATCGGAAAACGCCGCGTTTGCAAAACTGTGCGAGGATCACGGGATTCGCTTTATAGGGGCGCCCTGCGAGGTAATGAACCGAATGGGCGATAAAGACGCCGCGCGCCGTACTATGCGGGATGCTGGCGTGCCGGTGATTCCCGGGTGCGATCTGGTGGCTACAGCCGAGGAAGCACGCCGTGAAGCAGAGCGCATCGGTTATCCGCTGCTGATTAAGGCGCGTGCGGGCGGCGGCGGGCGAGGCATACGCCGCGTGTTTACACCGGAAGCATTGGAAGCTGCGTTCCAGAGCGCAGCGGCTGAAGCGCAAAGCGCTTTTGGGGACGGCGCGTTGTATATGGAAAAGCTACTGACCCATGTCAAGCATATTGAAATGCAGCTTCTGTGCGATTCCTTCGGTAATGTGCTTTGCCTGGGCGAGCGGGATTGCTCCATGCAACGCAAGAACCAGAAGATACTGGAAGAAAGCCCGGCAGTATGTGTATCGCCGGAACTGCGTGCGCAGTTGACAAAAGCAACGGTTCTTGCCGCAAAAACGGTTGGGTACTTGGGCGCTGGTACCATTGAGTATCTGCTCACGCAGGACGGACATTTTTACTTCATGGAGATGAACACGCGCTTGCAGGTGGAGCATCCTGTGACGGAAATGGTTACGGGCGTTGATCTTGTGAAATGGCAAATCCGCATCGCCTGCGGGCAGGAACTCAACATTCGGCAAGAGGATATCCGGATTGAGGATCACGCGATCGAATGCCGCATCAATGCGGAGGACACCGCGCATGATTTTCGCCCAAGCTGCGGTACAATCAGCATGCTTCATGTACCCGGCGGCCCTTGGGTGCGTTTTGACACCGCGCTATACCAGGGCTATGCCATCCCCCCGTTTTATGACAGCATGATTGCCAAACTGATTGTATCCGCCCATACGCGGGCGGAAGCGATTCGCAAAATGCAGGCCGCGCTTTGCGAAATGGTGGTAGAAGGCGTTGAGCATAATGCGCAGATGCATATCGATCTGCTTTGTGACCAAGCTTTTATCGATGGCACGTATACGACCGATTATCTGGCGAATCGCAAGGCTTAGGAGCTGATTGCCTTTGTTAAGCAGGAAACTATTCAAGAAACCCAAGAATCGCCTGGAGGGCGAGGCAGATTCCACTGTCATGCAGGCAGAAGAGCGCCGCGTGGCATGCCCCGAGTGCAAAGCGCTTGTGCCGCATGCCACCTTGCAGGCGCAGGCGTATGTTTGTCCTCGGTGCGGCGCATTGCACGCGATGAGTGCAAGGGAACGCATTCTGTGGCTGGTTGACGAGGGTAGCTTTCACGAGTTGGATTCGAACCTTACGCCGATTGATCGGCTTGGGTTTCCTTCCTATGCGGGAAAACTGAGCAAAGCGCAGGAAGAAAGTGGCGAACAGGAAGGCGTCCTGACGGGAACGGCAACGATCCAAGGGCATCCCTTCGCGTTGTTTTCAATGAACCCCGCTTTTATTATGGGCTCGATGGGTGCAATCGTGGGCGAGAAGATAACCCGCTTATTTGAGTACGCTGCAGAGAATCGATTGCCGGTTGTGGGGTATGCCGTGTCAGGCGGCGCGCGTATTCAAGAGGGCATCTTTTCGCTGATGCAAATGGCGAAAACCAGCGGCGCGGTGCTACGGCACAGCGAAGCCGGGCTTCTGTATGTTGTGGTGCTGACCCATCCGACCACCGGCGGAGTTGTGGCTTCCTTTGCGATGGAAGCGGATGTGATTCTTGCTGAACCCAAAGCGCTGATTGGCTTTGCTGGGCCGCGCGTTATCGAACAGACGATGCGCCAGAAGCTGCCGCAGGGATTCCAGCGAGCAGAGTTTCTGATGGCAAAAGGCTTTGTGGACAGAATTGTACCGCGTAACGCACAGAAGCACGAGCTTGCGCAATTGCTGGCGCTGCACCAAAGGGGGGCGATGGCATGACGGAGGCGTATCAACGCGTGCAAGCGGCGCGTCAGAAAGGTCGCCCAACCGCGATGTATTACCTGACGCAAATCTTTACGGATTTTCTGGAAATGCATGGAGATCGCCGCTTTGCGGATGACCCAGCTATCGTGGGGGGTATCGCAAGGCTTGCGGGGAAGCCTGTGACTGTGATTGGCATCGAAAAGGGTGTAGACACACAGGAGAAAATTGCCCGCAATTTTGGATCGGCGCACCCCGAGGGTTACCGTAAAGCGCTCAGACTCATGAAACAGGCGGAAAAGTTTGGCCGTCCCGTGGTTTGCCTGATCGACACATCCGGTGCGTATTGCGGCATCGGTGCGGAAGAGCGCGGGCAAGGGTTGGCCATTGCTGAAAACCTGATGGCGATGATGGGGCTCCGGGTTCCGGTGATTTCTTTGGTTATCGGGGAGGGCGGCAGCGGCGGCGCGCTTGCGCTGGGCGTTGCAGATCGGGTATGGATGCTGGAAAACGCCGTATACTCTGTTATCTCGCCGGAGGGAGCAGCCAGCATCGTTTGGAAAGATGCAGCCAAAGCAGCCGAAGCCAGTGAAGCCCTCAAACTTACCGCCAGCGATTTATACGGCTTTGGCGTTGTAGAACGCGTTTTCTCGGAAGAAGATGGTGATTTTGCAGCCTTATGCGAAAAACTCCGTGAAGCGCTTACAACCGAATTTACCATGCTATCCGCATTGCCGACGGAGGAGCTGGTTCAGCTTCGATATGACAAATTCAGAAGGATCGGAGGCGATGAACGGTGATCGCAATCATGGTAGACAGCGCAGCGGGCATATCCCGCCAGGAAGCCGAGCAGCTCGGCGCGCATTATGTGTCCATGACCTACACCGTAGACAGGCAACAGTTTGTGGAGCATTATATCGGTGAAAACGGGCAGTTTGAGCCTTTCATCGAACAGGAAAATCTGGAACGCCGCACCAGCCAGGTCAGCGTAGCCGCCTTTACATCAGCTTTTGAACGTCAGCTGGCCAAAGGGCGTCAGGTGCTTTGCATCACCATTTCTTCGCGCCTTTCCGGCACCTATGCAAATGCCGTGATGGCGGCTAAAGAGATTAATGAGGATGAAATTAAGGTGCTGGATAGCCGCAACTGTGCAGGCGGCATCTATTTCCTGATACTCAGAGCACAGGAATTGATCGCGAAGGGTCTTACGCTTACCGAGGTTGCGGATCAGTTGATTGCGGAGCGAAACCGCATTCAGAATGTATTTACCGTGAATGATATGACCAACCTTCGAAAAAGCGGCCGGCTTGGCGTGGTACGTTTGAGCGTGAGCACAATCCTGAACCTGCGCCCCATCCTGTGCCTGAACAATGGTACGGTCTACTCCAAGAGCGTGGCACGGGGCAACCATGAACAGCTGCGCATGCTGGCGGAAAGCGTGCCGGAAGGTACGATGTATGTTGTGTTGCATAGCCGCGAAAACAATCCACAACTGCCTGTTTTACAGGAGATGCTCCATCGCCGTCTCGGCGAGGGGCTTGAACTGCGCATCGTAAGCCTTGGACCGGTGCTGGCGATTCACTTGGGGCTTACATACCTGGGCGTATGCTGGATGGACCCCCTGCGGGAGGATGCGCATCCGTAAACAGTGCATGGGCGCTTGCATGGGCAAGGCGCTATGCCGCAGGAACGGTAAAAGTACAGAAGCCCTTCCATTTCATGGTTGACAAGCAGCCGCAATGCAAGTATAATCTCACTAACAACAACGCAGTAAAGGAGGAACCCATATGTATACTACCATACGCGGTTCATTCTTTTACTTTAGCTATCGCTTTACGGGCTTTGCATACCGTAAGGCTGATTTGCGTTGTACTGAATGAGTGTATCCGCTATATAGGCGTGAAAACCCTCGCAGTCAATGCTGCGGGGGTTTTTTATATAGATTGCGCAACCATGTAGTAACAGTAGCAAACGTAGGCAGGTAGCGAAAGGAAGGAAATGAGAAAATGATCATCATCCTGAAAAAGGATCCCGAACAGAAACAGTTGGAGAATCTGAAAGCCTGGCTTGCAAGCCAGCAACTGTCCATACACGAATCCCGCGGAGACAGCCATACCATCCTTGGCCTGGTGGGGGATACAAGCGCCGTGGATATCGACCTCCTGCGCGCGCTTGATATCGTAGAAGATGTCAAACGCGTACAGGAACCCTACAAGAATGCTAACCGCAAATTTCATGAAGAAGATACCATCATTCCTGTGGGTGATACGCAAATCGGCGGGGACATTTTCACCATGATCGCGGGACCGTGCAGTATCGAAAGCGAAGAGCAGATTTGTCAAGTTGCCATGGCTGTGAAACGTTCCGGCGCGACCATGCTGCGCGGCGGCGCTTTTAAGCCGCGTACCTCGCCCTACGCGTTCCAAGGTTTGCGCGGCGAGGGGTTGCAAATGCTGTTGGCTGCGCATAGGCTAACGGGTTTGCCCGTCGTGACAGAAATCATGGATTTAAGCCAGCTTGATCTATTCCGGGATGTGGATGTGATTCAAGTGGGCGCGCGCAATATGCAAAACTTTGAACTGTTGAAGGAATTGGGCAGAAGCGGTAAGCCGATACTGCTCAAACGTGGGCTTGCCAGCACATTGCAGGAGTTGCTGATGAGTGCGGAGTATGTGATGGCCGGCGGCAACCAAAATGTTGTGCTATGCGAGCGTGGCATCCGCACCTTTGAAACGGCTGCGCGCAATACACTTGATCTTTCGGCCGTGCCATTACTTAAGAAAATGAGCCATCTGCCTATCGTGATCGATCCCAGCCACGCCACGGGCATTGCCAGCGTGGTAAAACCCATGGCGCTTGCAGCCGCGGCGTGCGGCGCGGATGGGCTGATGATTGAAGTACATAACGACCCGTCCCATGCGCTTTCCGATGGCGCGCAGTCCCTTACACCGGAAGCGTTCACGGATGTTATGGCTGCTGTGCAGGCGGTATTGCCACTTGCCTGCCGCTACCGGAACGGAAAGGTGGTGTGATGCGTGCAAATCGGCATCGTGGGCCTTGGCCTGATAGGCGGTTCCATCGCCAAAGCGGTAAAAAAGTACACACCACATACCGTGCTTGGGTATGACACGGATGAGCAGGTCATGTATAAAGCCAAACTCCTGGACGCGATTGATGCGGAACTCACTCCAGAACGTATTGCGATCTGTGATTGGCTCATCATTGCCATCCGACCGACTGCCGCGGTACTCTATATGGTCGAAAACGCATCGCGCATTCAAGCAGGTACAACCGTTATGGATGTGTGTGGCGTGAAACAAAGCGTATGCGCACCGCTTTGGCAACTGGCACAGGATCACGGCTTTACGTTTATTGGCGGGCATCCCATGGCGGGGCGCGAAGTGGGCGGATTTGCCCATGCCAGCGCCGACCTGTTCAAGGATGCCAGCATGATCCTGACCCCGCAGAAAGGCGCGGATATATCGCTGCTGGAGCGTATCAAGAAGTTTTGGTGCGAACTTGGCTTTGCGGGTGTGGTGGTCACCACGCCGGAGAACCACGACCGTGTGATCGCTTATACCTCACAACTGGCACATATTGTCAGCAGCGCTTACATTCAAAGCCCAACGGCGTTGGATCATATCGGTTTCTCCGCGGGCAGCTACAAGGATATGACGCGCGTTGCCAAGCTGGATGCGGATATGTGGACAGAGCTGTTTATGCAGAATCGGGAACCCTTGCTTAGCGAACTGGAAGGCATCCTGCAGCGGCTGGGCGATTTCCGGGATACGCTTGCAAAGGGAAATGCCGTGAAGATGCGGGAAATGCTTTCGGCAGGGCGGGAACAGAAGGTCGAAGCCGACAGAAAGGATTACCGTGCATGAAAAGCGTTCATGTTGAAACGGATGTCCCCTATGAGGTAACCATCGGGCGAGGGCTACTCCATGCGGCGGGAGAATGGCTGGCAAAGCTAACACCCTCACGGGTGGCGGCGCTCATTTCGGATGAGACTGTTGCCGCGTTGTATGGGGACAGCGTAACCCAAAACTTGACGCAAGCTGGTTTTCACGTACACCGCTTCACATTTCCAGCGGGGGAGCAAAACAAGACGCTGGTCACCTATGGACGCATGCTGGATTTTCTGGCGGCATGCCAGTGTACCCGCGCGGATACGGTGGTTGCGTTAGGCGGTGGCGTAACGGGGGATATGGCAGGCTTTGCGGCCGCGACCTACCTGCGCGGCGTGCGTGTGGTACAGCTGCCCACAACGCTGCTTGCCATGGTGGACAGTTCCGTAGGGGGGAAAACAGGCATTGATCTGGCAGCCGGTAAGAATTTGGCGGGTGCGTTCCATCAGCCGAGTGGGGTGCTGTGTGACCCCGATACGCTGGCCACATTGCCGACGGATGTGCTGGCGGACGGTATGGCGGAAGCAATCAAATACGGGGTGCTGTGCGATGCATCATTGTTTGAAATGCTTGCGGGCGGTATGCCTGCGATGGATGCGATGGAAAGCATTATCCAGCGCTGTGTGGCAATCAAAGCAGGGGTTTGCGCGGAGGATGAGTGCGACCGCGGGCAACGGCAGCTCTTGAACCTGGGGCATACCTTCGGGCATGCCATCGAACGTTGCAGTGATTATCAAATGCCCCACGGGCATGCGGTGGCCATTGGGATGGTGTATGTTACGAGAATCGCGCAGCGACTGGGGTTATGCCCTGCGGATTGCGTGGCTCGCTTGCAGGCTGCGCTGGCAGCCAATGGTCTCCCTGTGGCGGCGCCCTATACCGCCGAGGCGCTCGCGCAAGCGGCTTTGGGAGACAAAAAACGGGCTGGCGGTACGCTAACGTTAGTGTTGCCAAAAGCCATCGGCGCGTGTGTGCTCTATCCGGTGCAGGTTACTGAGCTGCAGGCGTTGGCGTCGATCGCGCTGGAGCAATGATGCATCAGCGCAGATTCAGTAGAATGGTATAAGCGAATTGAGAAGGGGAGCGATGCCGATGGATATTCAAGCACTACGAGAGCAAATCAACCAATGTGATGTTACTCTCTCCAATGCATTTGTGAAACGAATGGAGATCGCAGCGGAAATTGCTAAATATAAGAAGGAAAACAATCTTCCCGTGCTGGATCCGGAGCGGGAACGCGATGTCATCACCAAGGTGACACAAGCGGTGGACGAGGGCATGGCAATCAACCTAAAACTTCTGTACAGTACTATTTTCGACTTAAGCCGTACCTATCAGCAGCGTTTGCTAACCAAGCAGACGGAGCTTACCAACCGCATTCAGCAAGCCATTGAGCAGACGCCCGATACGTTCCCCAAACGCGCGGTGGTCGCCTGTCAGGGGATAGAAGGCGCTTATAGCCAGCAGGCGTGTGATAAGCTTTTCGCGCTGCCGAACCTGATGTACTTCAGGCGTTTCGAAGGAGTGTTTCAGGCTATCCAGAGCGGGTTGTGCGCCTACGGCGTATTGCCGATTGAAAACAGTTCCTATGGATCTGTAACAGAAGTGTATGACTTGATGCGAAAGTATCGCTTCAATATCGTACGCAGTGTGCGTATGAAAATCGACCATCGCTTGCTGGCGAAGCCCGGTGTTGCTCTCTCGGAGATACGGGAAATCGTCTCTCACGAACAGGCAATCGGGCAATGCGGGGCGTTTCTCAAAAGCCTCAAGGATGTGAAAATCACCATCTTCGGCAACACGGCAGAAGCCGCACAGTTTGTAAGCGCCAGCGAACGGAAGGATCTGGCGGCGATTGCTTCGCCGGCGTGCGCGGCGATCTATAACTTAAGCGTGCTCTCCGATCAGGTAAGCGACAGTGACAGCAATTACACCCGGTTTATTTGCATTGCCAAGGAACTGCAAATTTATCCCGGCGCAAACCGCATGAGTCTGATGCTTAACGTTCGGCACACGCCTGGCGCGCTATACGCGATGATCGCCCGGTTTGCGGCGCTGGGGCTCAACCTGACGAAGATCGAGAGCAGACCCATCGCAGGCACGGATTTTGAGTTCATGTTTTATTTTGACCTGGATGCATCCGTCTATGCGCCGGAGGCGTTGCAGCTGCTTTGTGAATTGGATGCAGGTCCCGAGACCTTCACCTATCTTGGCAGCTATAGCGAGATATAGCATGCGATATGGGTTGATCGGGGAAAAACTGTCCCATAGCCATTCTCCGCTTTTGCATGAGATTCTTGGCGATGTAGACTATACGCTTCTTCCTATCCAACCGAATGAATTGGGCGCTTTTCTTCAAGCGGGGAACTTCATGGGGTTGAACGTAACCATCCCCTACAAGCGCGCGGTGATTCCCTATTGCACAACGCTAGGGGAAACGGCACGCGCCATCGGAAGCGTCAACACGCTGCTTCGACGCGCGGATGGAACACTGTTTGGCGATAATACCGACGCATTTGGATTTGGGAAAATGGCGGAAGAAGCAGGCATCCGCTTTGCGGGAAAGAAAGTGCTGGTATTGGGGAGCGGGGGTACAAGTTTGACGGCTTGCCATGTGATTCGTGAGGCAGGCGGTACGGCTGTGGTGATTTCCCGCGAAGGGGAAAACTCCTATGCCAGCCTTGAAAACCATGATGATGCGGATATTATCGTCAATGCTACGCCAGTGGGCATGTACCCCAATGCCGATGCCTCACCCGTTGCGCTTTCGGGCTTCCCGAAACTGTGTGGTGTGCTGGATGCAGTGTACAACCCCTTGCGTACAAGACTCCTAACGCAGGCGGCAGCACGCGGCATCCCCCATGCTGGCGGGCTTGCCATGTTGGTATGGCAAGCAGTACGCGCCAGGGAACTGTTTGACGGCCAACCTGTAACAGCGGTAAAGGCGCAGGAAGCGTTAGCCGCGCTTCGCCGCAAGGTCAGCAATCTGGTAATCATCGGCATGCCCGGGAGCGGAAAAAGCATGATTGGAAAACGCTGCGCAACGCTGCTTGGCCTGACGTATGTCGATACGGATGTAGAAATTGCTCGCCGTGCTGGAAAAACCATCCCACAAATCTTTGCCGAACAAGGCGAAGCCGCCTTTCGTAGCCTGGAGGCAGAGGTGATTGCGCAATATGGCAGCAAGACGGGACTCTTAATTGCGACGGGCGGCGGTGCAGTGTTAAGCGAGCAGAACTGTTTCCACCTGCGGATGAACAGCGTAGTTGTACGTATCACAAGACCTATCGAGCTGCTGCAGACAGAAGGAAGGCCGCTATCCAAGAGTTTGGATGCATTGCGGGAAATCGCTGCGGAAAGAGAATCACGCTATCAGGCATGCGCAGATATAACCGTGCGCAATGATACCACGAAGGCCGCCTGTGTGCGCGCCGTTTTGGAGGGATTCGATGAAGCTGTTCGTCATCAACGGGCCTAACCTGAACATGCTGGGGATACGCGAACCGGATGTGTATGGTGCGCAAACCTATGACCAGCTTGTGGCGTTCATTCAGGAAGTGGCCAAAAGAGAGTGTGTGGATGTTTCGGTTTATCAAAGCAATCACGAAGGGGAAATTGTTGATTTGATCCAAAGCGCCTATGGTGTTGCGGAGGGGATCATTATTAATCCGGCGGCGTATACACACACGAGTATTGCCATTTTGGATGCGCTCAAAGCAGTGGCCTTGCCGGCGGTGGAGGTACACCTTAGCGATGTGCGTAAACGTGAAGCCTTTCGCCAGATTAGCTACGCGGGGCAGGCGTGTATCCAAACGTTCATGGGGCACGGTTGGAAAGGTTATGAAGAGGCGCTGGTATGGCTGAAAGCCCATTTGTCAGATTCGAAAGAACGTTAAGGTACAGGGTATTAACATGACAATTCCTGTGCAAGATGTGTTGATTCGCGTAATAGAAGACGCAGCAGCGGTGGCGGTGCTTTTTGGTTTTTGAGCCTGGCACGGTGACGCGCTGTAAAGCGGCGCGTGTGTCGTGCTTTGTTCAGCGATGCGCGAAGGGGCAAGGATGCGCCAGCGCGCGACGGACGATGCGCTGGCGTGTATAGGCAGAACGATTCTGCTTAACGAAAACAATATGTTGATAAACAATAAGCAGCAGTAAAGCGCAGGCTGTCCCGACGGATAGTCTGCGCTTTACTGCCACGGGAACATTTTGAAAAGCAACGTTTAGAAAGTAAATGCTAAGAGTATTTCTTAAAAAACACTATCGACAGGCGCAGACGGCATCGTCTATCGGCATGTTTTCACGCGGAAACTTGCGTTGAACCACCAGATAGGTGCTCAGGTGGAACAGCGCGGCCAGTGACCAGGAGATCGGGTAGCTCCACATCAGGGATTCAACGGTGCCTATGCTCGTAAACACGGTATAGACCCAAACGACGCGCAGTACACAAACACAGATGAGCGTCGCGACCATCGGCAAAAGGCTATAGCCAAGCCCGCGAAGCTGCCCCACAAGCACTTCCATCATACCACAGAGAAAGTACATCGAACAGATGATGTTCAGCCGTAGCACGCCGTATTGGATCACCTGCGGATCAGCATTATAGATGCTAATGAGCCATGGGGCAAGCAGAATGAACAGCCTGCCGATGGTAAGCCCGACGCCTGCCACCAACGCGAGGCAAACCCACAGGATGCGCCGCACGCGACGGTATTGTTTCGCACCCGCGTTTTGACTCACAAATGTGAGGGAAGCTTGATAGATACTGTTCATTGCGGTGTATACAAAGCCTTCCAAACTCCCTGCGGCGGCATTGCCAGCCATAACCGCAGAACCAAAGGAGTTTACGGAGGACTGAATGAGCACGTTACTCACAGAGAAAAGCGTTCCCTGCAAGCCTGCGGGCAAGCCGATACGCAGGATCATCCCCAGGCTTTTTGAATGGATGCGCATTTCCGAAGGCATAAAGCGTATGGAACCCGTCGTATGCATCAGGCAGCGCATAACCAGTACGGCCGAGACCACCTGTGCGATAATGGTTGCAAGCGCCACACCTGCGACATCGATACGCAGTACGATAACAAACAACAGATTGAGCGCCACGTTGATTAACCCCGACAGCGTCAGGAACATTAAGGGTCTTTTTGTGTCCCCGACTGCTCGCAATATGGCGCTGCCAAAAGCATACAACAGATTGGCGGGCATACCCAGGAAATAGATACGCATATAGAGCGTTGCGCTTTGAATCACATCGGCGGGACTGCCCATCATGGTCAGCAAGGGTTTTGCCATAGCGAAACCTAACGCGCCAACAGCCACGCCGCTGATGAGTGCCAGCGCAATGGATGTATGCACAGCATGGCGCACACTTACATGGTCCCCCGCGCCGTAATGGCGCGCTACTGTAACACTGGCGCCAACCGATAGCCCCAGAAATACATTAACAAGCAGATTGATCAGCGAAGCTGTTGAACCGACGGCAGCCAGGGCTTCCTTACCGGCAAAGCGACCGACAATGATAATATCCGCCGCGTTGTAGAAAAGCTGTAAGATACCTGTGAGCATCAAAGGCAGTGAAAAACTGATGATCTTTTTTACAATCGAACCCCGACACATATCCATTTCATAATTGGTATTCTTCATGACAGCGGCACTTGGCCAACGTCGCCCCCTTTCGGCTTGGTCATCATATCACGATTTCTCTCTTTTGGCTACGCAAGGTTGCCGATGGTACGAACGCAGCAACGCACCGTTCAAGCACGGGGGCAGAACAAAGGTACATCAAGGCATTTTGGTGTTTCGTAAGGATGCTATCGGTTTATATTCAGTTCACGTATTGGTGGTAGCATTGCTGTGGATGCAGGGCGTACAGAGCAGGGATGCACACCCAAAACGCCGAATCCTTACTTACTAGAAGCAATACAAACTATGCAATGGATATTAACAAGAAAGGAAGGGATAGCGTGAAGGTTTCGCAATCCCCTCGCAAACCACTGATTTATTACTACATTATTGCCATGATCGCATTGATGCTGCTCAACGCGCTTGTGTTTCCGATGCTCAATACGGTACAGGTAAATGAAGTTAGTTATGATGAGTTTCTGAGAATGGTAGACCAGAAACAACTCCATGAAGTGTCGATGGATGACGCACAAATCGTGTTCACGACCAAGGCACAGGATGGAACGCTTACTTACTACAAAACAGGCCGCTGGCCGGATGATACACTGGTGGACAGGCTTTATGCAAGCGGCGCGGCGTTCGCAGCACAGATCCCTACACAAGCTTCTCCGCTGATGGAGTTTCTGACTTCCTGGGTATTGCCATTGGCATTCTTTCTTGTGATTGGCCAGTTGCTGACACGTTACATGACAAAGCGCATGGGGGGTTCCAACGCGCTTTCCTTTGGGAAAAGCAACGCGAAAATATACATCGAATCCCAAACGGGAAAAACTTTTGAAGATGTGGCAGGCGAGGATGAAGCCAAGGAAGCACTGAGAGAAATCGTCGACTTTCTGCATCAACCGGAGCGATATAAGAGCATCGGCGCGAAGCTCCCCAAGGGCGCGCTGCTGGTGGGACCTCCCGGCACAGGAAAAACGCTGCTGGCCAAGGCCGTTGCTGGCGAAGCAAAGGTGCCCTTCTTTTCACTGGCGGGCAGTGAGTTTGTGGAGATGTTTGTTGGGATGGGCGCCGCGAAAGTGCGTGACCTGTTTAAGCAAGCTACCGAAAAAGCGCCCTGCATTGTGTTCATTGATGAGATCGACACCATTGGGAAGAAGCGCGATGGAGCAAACGGCCTGGGCGGCAATGACGAGCGTGAGCAAACGCTGAACCAGCTGTTAACGGAGATGGATGGGTTTGATGCAACCAAGGGAGTCGTAATCCTTGCGGCTACCAATCGACCGGATAGCTTGGATAAGGCGCTGCTCAGACCCGGACGTTTCGACCGACGGATTCCCGTGGAACTGCCGGATTTGGCAGGGCGCATTGCCATCCTGAAGGTGCATGCCAAGGATGTGAAGATGGAGGCAGATATCGATTTTGCGACCATCGGACATGCGACCAGCGGCGCGAGCGGCGCGGAACTTGCCAACATTATCAACGAAGCCGCCCTGCGCGCAGTACGGATGGGACGAGAAAAAGTAGCGCAGTCGGATTTAGAAGAGAGCGTGGAGCTGGTTATCGCCGGATACCAGCGCAAGGGTGCTGTTATCAACGAGCGCGACAAGAAAATCATCGCTTATCATGAGATTGGGCATGCGTTGGTGGCGGCTCGCATTAAGGATGCGGCGCCGGTACACAAAATCACGATCATCCCGCGAACCTCCGGCGCGCTTGGCTATACGATGCAGGTGGAAGAAGAAGAGCGTGTGCTCATGAGCAAACAGGACGCGATCAATCAGCTTACCATCTTGACGGCCGGGAGAGCGGCCGAGGAAGTGGTGTTTAGTTCCATCACATCCGGTGCTAGCAACGATATTGAAAAGGCGACCTCCATCGCGCGCGCCATGGTGACGCGGTATGGCATGAGCGAGCATTTTGATATGGTTGCGCTGGAGCAGGTGATCAACCCTTACCTTGGCAGCGATGGTTCCATGGTTTGCAGTTCAGAGACGGCTGCTCGCGTGGATGCGGAGGTGGGCGATATCATCCGCAGGGCGCATAAACAGGCCATTGAAGTGCTGCAAAACAATCGCGCGTTGATGGATAAGCTTGCTATGCACCTTTTGGAGAAAGAGACCATCACAGGTGAGGAGTTTCAGGCAATTCTCAAGGAGTATGATGGGGCGAACGCAACGGTCATCGCGTAATGATACCCATCACCACTTGGCGGAAGGTGTATCAAAAGAAGGCAGCGGCAGATTTCGCTGCCTTCTTTTTGGTGTGATGGAAACAGGGGCATGCGTTTGCTGGCAGCTATAAACCCTTTGATGAGAACCAGTATGCTATATCAAAATCTTGTGAAGAGTAATCGATTACTCATTGAATCATGACGGGAAGTATGAAAAGGCAGCTAGATTTGTACCAATCAGGCAAGTAAAGATTGACAAGCGCAAAATATCGATATATACTTCCTATCAGAACCGTGGTATGATCGACCCATCGAAGGAGCATATGTGCACGATGAGTAATCGATTACTCTCATGCGTGCCCAATGAGTAATCGATTACTCTGGCACAATGCAACCTTCTAATGCAGCCGCGAAGGCAAAGAGTATAAGGAGGATCACCCATGAAGAAACTGATTTCACTGGTACTGGCTACCCTGATGTGCCTGAGTGTGTTCAGCTTCGCGAGCGCGGAGAGCGGCGAAGTTGAAATCGCCATCGTACTCAAAACCCTTGGCAATCCCTTCTGGGAAACCATGAAAACCGGCATCGAAGCCAAAGCTGCCGAGCTGGGCGTGAAAGTAGACATCTTTGCCGCTAACAGCGAAGATGATGTGGAAGGCCAGCTGACGATTCTTGAGAACGCAGTCAACAAGGGCTACAAAGCCATTGGCGTTGCGCCCCTGAGCCCCACCAATCTGAACAACGTGATTGCGCAGGCTATGCAGGAAGGCATCTATGTTGTCAACATCGACGAGAAAGTGGATGTGGACGCGCTGAAGGCACTTGGCGGCAACGTGATGGGCTTTGTAACAACGGATAACGTTGCGGTAGGCAAACTTGCGGGTGATGACATCTGCGCTAAGCTGCCCGATGGCGGCAAAGTTGCGATTATTGAAGGCAAGGCGGGCAACGCTTCGGGCTTGGATCGCCGCAATGGCGCTGAAGCTGCTTTCAACGCGCAAGGTAATATTGAACTGGTGGAAAGCCAACCCGCGGATTGGGATCGCACCAAGGCATACGATGTTGCCACCAACTACCTGACCAAGCACCCGGATCTCAAAGCAATTTATTGCTGCAATGACACCATGGCTATGGGCGCATTGGAAGCTGTAAAAGCTGCTGGCGCTGATGTGATGGTATATGGCACCGATGGCAATGACGACGCAGTAGCCGCGGTTGCAGCCGGTGAGTTGGCCGGTACTGTAGCGCAGGATCCCGCTGGTATCGGCGCCAAGTCGCTGGAACTGCTGGTGGAAATGCTCCTGAATGCAACCCCCATCGACCTTACGGCGGATGTGCCGGTGGAGTTCGTTGCGGCGAAGCTGATTGTAGAGTAAACGCAAACCGGTATGGGGGAGGCTGCATGGCTGCGGCCTCCCCCAGCCAGGGAACTACAGCGGCGGTAGGTCCGCCGTGCACAGCACCGACACGAGAGCAACAGTCATCATTTTCTCCTTTTTGGATGACAGTGTGCGGAGGTATCCGCATTGCGTCGGTGCTGCGCACGACGGATCCATAGGCAGGGTTAGATTCTGCCGCATTTGATACAGATAGGTTTAACAAAGGTTGGTGGAATGGTATGGAGCAATTTCTGGTGGAGATGCGGGACATTGATAAGTCATTCCCCGGCGTAAAGGC
Organism: Clostridiales bacterium Firm_11; assembly: GCA_001604105.1. GTDB lineage: Bacteria > Bacillota > Clostridia > Christensenellales > Aristaeellaceae > CAXXOK01. The sequence continues at coordinate 7,033 of LVAQ01000001.1, read as the reverse complement.
ACTCAATCAAGTGAATTTTTCGCTGAAACCAGGAGAGGTGCATGTGCTGCTTGGCGAAAACGGCGCCGGCAAAAGCACGCTTATGAAGATTCTCTCGGGCGCGTATGAACCGACCAACGGAGAAATCACCGTTCGAGGGCAAACTTATAAACAGCTGACGCCAAAGCTCTCACAGCAGCTTGGCATCAGCATCATATATCAGGAACTTAGTGTGATCAGCGAGCTGAGCGTTCAGGAGAACATCTTTCTGGGACGTTTGCTTACCTGCAACAAGCTTGGCATGACGGTTGTGGATAAAGCACGCATGAATCAGGAAACGGAAAAGCTGCTTACCGATATCGGCTTAAAATGCACACCCCAAACGCGCGTGGGCTACCTTCGCATCAGCGAGAAGCAGATGGTGGAGATTGCCAAGGCAGTCGCATTCAATGCGGATGTAATCATTATGGATGAACCTACCTCCTCCTTAACGGAGGAAGAAATCGCGCAGTTGTTTGGCATCATCCGGCGACTCAAGGCAGCGGGTAAGGGCATCATCTATATATCGCATAAACTCAAAGAGATTAAAACCATTGGCGATCGGGTTACGGTTCTTAAAGATGGCGAGTATGTAGGTACGCATAATGTAAAGGATGTAACCATCGATGATTTGGTGACCATGATGGTGGGTCGTGAACTGCAAAGCAAATACCACGCGACAAGCCACGATAGGGCAACGCTAGGGGAAGTCGTGCTGGAAGTAAGCAACCTGACCCGCAAGGATGGCTACGTAAAAGATATCAATTTCAAGCTTCACAAGGGAGAGATACTCGGGTTCTCCGGGCTGGTAGCCAGCGGGCGCACCGAAACCATGGAAGCGATTTATGGCGCGGTACCGATCAGCAGCGGGGAGCTGCGTTTGAATGGCAAGCAACTGCGGATTCGCAATACGTACGATGCCCTTAAACATGGTATCGCCTTGGTGACGGAAAACCGCAGAGAAACAGGTTTCTTCCATAACTTTAGCATCCGTCGCAACCTTTCCCTTGCCAAACAGCTAAAGGACAGCAAGGGCGGCGGACTCTATGGACTGGTTTCCGGCGCGCAGGAGCGAAAGATTTCCGCTGAGCAGGTGCGCGCCATGCAAATCAAGTGCGCCACGATTGAGCAGTCTATTACAGAGCTGTCCGGCGGCAATCAGCAAAAGGTCATCTTGGGAAAATGGCTTGCCGCAGGAAGCAAAGTGATCATTTTTGATGAACCGACCAAGGGCATTGATGTAGGCACCAAGAGTGAAATCTATAAGCTTATGCGCATGCTTTGTGAACAGGGTGTTGGCGTTATCGTGGTTTCCAGTGAACTGCCGGAACTGCTAGCGGTTTGTGATCGCATTCTGGTCTATTATGAAGGAAGAATCAATGGGGAATATACAATCGACGACGCGACCGAAGAAAAACTGGTCTATTCTGCCACCGTACCCCGTGAGGATGCGTAAGGCAATTGCCTGATAGGAGGAAGAACCCCATGGACGATAAGAACGTATTGCTCTCCGCTAAACCCAAGCCCAAAAAGACATTCAGCGACTACTGGTCGCGGTATTCCACAGTAATCATCATGGTTTTGATGGTGATCGTCTTTGGCATACTGGAACCGCAAGCCTTTATGACCAGTAAAAACCTGATTAAGGTAATCGAACAAAGCGCGATTACAATTCTGCTGGCCTGCGGCGAATTCTTCGCAATTCTGCTGGGCGGCATTGACCTTTCGGTAGGCTCTACCATGGCGCTTTCGGGCGTTGTTGCCAGCCGCCTGCTTGGTTTTGGCTTTAGCACATGGGCGGCGATGTTTGTTGGCATCCTGCTGCTGGGCGTTTTGGTGGGAACCATCAACGGGGGACTTGTAAATCTGACGAATCTGCATCCCTTCATTATAACACTGGGTACACAGAGCATTTTCCGTGGTTTAACGGTTATCCTGTCCGACAGTCGACCCGTACCGGCGACCGGGTTTACGCAGGTGTTTGGCGGCAAACTGTTTGGGGTGGTTCCCATACCGATTCTGGTCGCGCTGTTGGTTGCGGCGATACTCACGTTTTTTACACTCAAGTGCAAAGCGGGACGAAACCTGTATGCAATCGGCGGCAACAAGCAAGCCGCGTGGTTTGCGGGCATTAATGTAAAGCGGCATACCATGCTTGCTTTCATGATCAGCGGTGTATGTGCGTCGTTGGCGGGTATGGTGAACATTGCGCGGCTGGCGTCCGCAGAGCCAGCGGCAGGCACAGGATATGAAACCTTTGCCATTGCATCGGCCATTATTGGCGGAACAAGCTTCTTTGGCGGCGTTGGGATGATTCCAAAAGTGGTGCTGGGCGGGTTGATCATCGGCATCATCAACAATGGCATCAATATGGTAGGGCTCAGCAGCTACTATCAGCAGATTGCCATGGGATCGTTGATCATTCTGGCGGTAACCTTGGACAGGTTCTTTGGAACCAACAGCAGAAAGCGCTGAGCATCCCTGTGTTGATTTGTGAAGATAAGAGAGGAACCAATTGCTTATGAGAAAAGTACAATTTGCGCCATCACTGATGTGCATGGATTTTCTGGATATGAGAAACCAGCTGGAAATACTGAACAAGCGTGCTGATCTGTTGCATGTGGATTTGATGGATGGTCATTACTGCAAAAATATCACACTCTCGCCGGATTTGATACGCACCTTTGCAAGAGTAGCAACACTGCCGATGGACGTGCACTTGATGACCACGACGCCATCGGATTGGTATGAGGTATGCGCGGAAGCGGGCGCGAGGATTCTTAGCCCGCACGCAGAAACGATTAACGTGGACGCATTTCGTACCATGAACCTGATTGAACGGCTTGGGTGCAAGACGGGCGTGATTCTCAACCCCGCTTCGCCACTTTCAATCATCAAGCACTACATTGAGCGTATCGACATCCTGACGATTATGACGGTTGATGTGGGGTTTGCCGGGCAGCCGTTTATTGCGGAAATGCTGCAGAAAATTGAGGAAGCAGCGGAGCTGAAAGCCAAGCATGGATACCGTTATCAAATCCAAATTGACGGCAGCTGCAATGAACGTACCTATAAGCGACTGGTGGACGCGGGTGCGGAAATACTGATCGTGGGTTCATCCGGATTGTTTTCCATGGATAGCGACCTTAACGTCGCATATGATAAAATGCTGGCGTCGTACGAAAAGGCGACAGCGCTGTGAAGGAGTCTTGACCATGCACCCAACCATCCTCGGTATGGACATTGGCGGGACTAACCTGCGCAGCGGCTTTGTGGATGAAAGCCTTCAACTGTCAAATTTCCACATTACATCCAGCCAACTGATCTGTGGTGAAGATGCTACGGAAAGATTGGCAGATTACATCCGCCAGGAGATCCAGGCAGCAGGTGTGACGCCAGCAGCGGTAGCTATCGGCTTTCCCTCGACCCTTAACAGAGAGCGCAAGCGGCTGCTTTCCACCCCGAATCTCGATGGGCTGGACGAACTCGATATCGTGGAGCGACTGACCGACACGCTGCATCTTCCGGTATTTATCGACCGTGATGTGAATCTGCTTTTCCTGCATGATTGTCATGTGAATCGCCTGAAAGGGCAGGTGATCATTGGGTGTTATGTGGGAACGGGCTTTGGCAATGTGATCGCGATCAATGGCGATATTCTGGTAGGTAAAAACGGGGTAGCGGCAGAATTGGGTCACATCCCGGTTAGGGGACTTATGCAGAATTGTCCTTGCGGCAACGTTGGCTGTGTGGAGATGATCGCTTCCGGCAAGGCATTGAAAGCAATACAGGAGAAGTACTACCCGCTGGAAACCATCACGGATATTTTTCGCAACCATGCCACAGACGCACCGATCATGAACTTTATCAATGATCTGTCCATCCCCATTGCAACGGAGATCAACATTCTTGACCCGGATGAGATCATCCTCGGCGGAGGCGTATTGCAGATGGAAGGATTCTTGAAAGCGGAGCTGGAGGCGGCTATTCGCTATCACACCCGCAAGCCATTTCCCGAGCGTGCGCTTCGCTTCCATTACGCTTGTGAGAAGCAGGAGAACGGGGTCATTGGCGCGGCGCTGTTGGCCTTCAAACAACTTGCCAGAAGGGAGCATCAATCATGATAGCTTTGGCCAGCGACCATGTTGGGATTGTATTAAAGGAAGAAATCAAGATTTTGCTTGATGAGATGGGGTTACCCTATCGGGATTATGGCGCTTACAGCCAGGACCGTACCGATTATCCGCTATACGGCGCACGAGCCGCGAAGGCCGTTGCGAGCGGCGAGTGTGAGCGCGGTATCATCTGCTGCGGCACGGGGGTTGGCATATCGCTTGCGGCCAACAAGGTCAAAGGCATTCGATGCGTGGTTTGCTCGGACTGCTACAGCGCAATGCTCAGCCGACAGCATAACGATACCAACATGCTCTCGATGGGCGCGCGAGTTGTGGGTACAGAGCTTGCCAGAATGATTGCACGCATTTGGCTTACAACGGATTTCGAAGGCGGCAGGCACCAGCGGCGCATCGATCAAATCTCCGCCTTGGAACAGGGCGAAGCAATCGAATGATGGGATTGGTATGCGTCCGTTAGGATTGCGCAGTAAAAATGATTGATATAGGCCACCATAAGCGCGCTTTACTGCGCAGGGTAGGGCGAAGCGCCTTACCCATTTTTGTTTTGATGGCGTGTGCCTGTGAACCAAGGGAGGGAAATGTTATTGGATGCGGAAGCGTTGTACTATCTGCATAAAAACTATGTAGCCTGGCTGAAATATGGGCAATGGGAACCTGAGCTTTCCATGCCAAAAGGCGCATATCCGATACAGGGAGAACGGATGCTTTTGGTCTGGGAGATGGAGCACGCGCCATCCAACCAAGACAGGCAGGAAGCAGAAACCATCGTTGAGGCACGGTTTAACCAAACGGGCGACATATGGGTGGTGTGCAGAGCGCAGCAGGTAACAGCCTTAGTGATGGCGAACAGTTTATCGACTGCCGACCAGCAGGCGGGGCTATGGATTGGTGCGACAGACGCAACAGAAGCCTTGCAGCAGTTGGGCGTTGGATCAGTGACTTGCCATATGGGCAGCGTTTGCCGAAGCTATGCAGAACTACCTCACACAAACATGTGCGAGCTCAGTGCTTGGTGGACGGCACTTTCCATGCTATCTCCGCAGGAGAGACGGGAGCATCGCAAACGTATCCAGAATTACTTGAAGAAACAGCAATACGGTCACATTGCCGGGTATATCACGCGCCAGATCAAGCGCGAGGAGATTCCACCGCAAGCTTACTGGCATTGGCTCCCGCTTATCATTGAAAGCCTATGGGTGCAGAGTGAACCGTCGCTGTCCTTCATCACGAAGGATCTATCCCTGGAAGCTTTGCGAGCGGGCGGCGTGCAGCAGCTCAGCTTGTGGGTCAGGCGCATATGCATGACGCTCAAAGCGGCCAACGTGCCCGGTGATCCAATTGCTCGTGTCATGAACAGCATCCAGCGGGATTGTTCGCTCCCGTATTCACAAACCAACTTGGCGGAAGGGTTGGGGCTGACGCCCACGTATTTTTCAAGGTTGTTTGAGAAACGCGCAGGGATTCGCTTTTCCGCATACCTGACCAATGCGCGTATGACCCATGCGCAAACCATGCTCAAATGCGGCGCTTCTCTTGCGGAGGTTGTGCAGGCATGCGGTTATCAGCGCAAGAGCTACTTTTGCGAGGTTTTCAAGAAACATACGGGTATGACCGCGCTAGCTTACCGCGCCATGCCGAGGAAGGATGATGGCTCATGACGATGAAAGGCTTGTCTATCAAGCAAATATCAGAGCTTTCAGGAGTCTCGACCGCGACGGTTTCCCGCGTGATCAATCATAATGGACGCTTTAGTAAAGAAACTGAGGAACGTGTGCTTGCTGTAATCCAGGAGTATCAATACGTACCTAATATGGTAGCCCGCGGCTTGCGGCGCAATGCCTCGGCGATCGTCGGGGTGATAGTGCCGGATATCACGAATGAGTTTTTTGCACGTATTGTATTGAAAATTCAAATGCAGCTTTTTGAACGGAATTTTTCCGCTGTGATATGTAATACGAATGAGAATGAACAATTGGAGAGCAGTCATTTACAATTTCTGCGAGCGCAGAATGTGAGCGGGCTCATCTTCATTTCCGGCAATCCTAGCCATGTGCAGCCCAGCGAGAGCTTGCCTACCGTTTTTATTGACCGCAGACCCAAGGATGTGAAGGCGAGGGATACAATTATCATCGAAAGTGACAATGTGCATGGCGGTTACCTCGCGGGGAAGGCATTGCTGGCGCATGGCGCGAGGCGAATCGCCACCATTATGGATAGTCGTATGCATACTGCCGGTCAAACCCGCTTCATGGGTTTTGAAAAAGCGATGAAGGAAGCGCATGTGCCGATTGACCCACATTTGCAGTTACAGGTTCCGGAGATAGGCTTTCGCGCGGCGCACGAATGCATCCTAAAACTGTTGGATGCGGGAGAAAGCTTTGATGGCTTGTTTTGCGGCACAGACTGGCTGGCCATGGGCGCGCTTGCAGCACTGCATGAGCGCGGCGTGCACGTTCCTACGCAAGTGAAAGTGGTAGGCTTTGACGATGTTTCCATCGCAACCTTCAGCAGCAAACCCATTACCACCATTCGACAGGACGCGGAGAAGATGGGGGAGATGGCGGTTGATTTGCTGCTAATGCGTATTGCCGGCAGTAAGATCGAGCATCCACATCGCGTTTTGGAGGTAGAGCTCATTCAGCGTGCTACAACGGGAATCATCTCCTAAGCACCATATGCTTGCGATACATATGATAAACTGCACATAAAATACGTGTGATTTATACATATTATGGTAAGATAATATTTTTTGCGAAGTTTTTTGCCTTTTTGTGAATTTTGGTGTTGACACGAAGGCCGGACGATGGTAATATTAATAAGCTCGCTAATGAGCGCCGAACCTTGAAAATGATACAGAGAGAAACGAACGCAAAGCGAAG
>LVAQ01000020.1 GCA_001604105.1 Clostridiales bacterium Firm_11 | reverse complement strand
GCTTTCTGCGCGCATTCCTGCGCCCAGCGCAGATGCTCCGGCGTGCCGATGGCGGCGCTGGCCGCTTCCCATGTGGGCACAAGCGTGCCGTTTGCGCGGCGTTCTGGCAGGTGCAGCGCAGCCTTGAGCGCCAGTATCTTAAGCACGGCGTCATCCAGCCGCGCTTGCGTGATGGTACCATCCGCAACGCCCGCTTTCATGTAGCCAAAATCTTCTTCCAGATTACGGGTGAACAAAAACATATCGCAACCTGCGGCGATGCTTTGCGGCACGGCTTTTGCGCGAGGCATGGCGATGCTCATGCCCGCCATGGTGCTGGCATCTGTCACCACCAGGCCGCCAAAGCCAAGCTTCTCCTTTAGCAACCCTGTGACCAGCTCGTAACTCAGGCTGGCGGGGAGGATATCTTCATCTGCGATGCCGGGCGACAGCTCACGGCTATAGGCTGGCTGCATAATATGGCCGATCATCACCGTCATGGCGCCCGCTTGGATGCACTGCCGGTACGCCGCGCCGAAGGTTTCATCCCACGCTTCACAGCTCAGGTTATTCACGGAGGTAACCAGATGCTGGTCGCGCTCATCGCAGCCATCGCCCGGGAAATGCTTGATGGACGCCGCCAGCCCGTTTCGCTGCACAGCGTGCATATAGGCCTTGCCCATGGCGCGCACCCGCGCGGGGTCGCTGCCGAAGGTACGGGTGTTGGTGATGGGGTTGCGGAAGTTGTAATCAATATCAATGATGGGCGCAAACGCCCAGTTAAGCCCTACGGCATGCCCTTCACGACCGCAGATTTCGCCCAGATGTTCCGCCATCAGCACATCGTCGGTCGCGGCTACCTCCATGGGGGAAGCGTAATTGGTGCCCTCCTTTACCGCCCCGCTGCCGCCTTTTTCAAGGTTCGCCGCAAGCAGCATGGGTATGGGAGAGCGCGTTTGCAAGTAGCGCACGCTGCCCAGCACATCCGTAAGCGGCATGGGGCGCAGCATGACGCCGCCCGGTTCAAAATGATCAAACAGCGTGCTCAGGTAAGCTTCATCGCTTTCATAGGCGATCAGGCAAAACAATTGCCCGATTTTCTGGTTTGTTGTCATCTGGGAGAAAGTATCGCGAACCCACTGGATTTGGGTTGCGTCCAAGTGAAATGGTTTTCCTGCGTAATCGCGCATGGTGAAGCCTCCCTCGTCGCTGCGGTTAGTTACTTGCGTTAGTAGAGTGCGTGCTTCCTGGCCACGCTACCAGACAAGGCACGATGGATGGATGGATAGGCTAACCGTGCGTCGGCGTATCAAACCATCGGCGGTCGATGGGCGTCAACACATTGGCGGGCACAAGCAGTTTGCTCCAGCACGATCGACGGTCCGCATACCCGCAACCGAGCGGCGCGTGTGCTGTACAAGCGTCTGCTTATGATAGCATTTTTGCCGCACCCAGTGCTTCATAGGGCTTATCGACGATCAAGGGGGCGCCCCAATTGCGGAAAAGCCACTGAACACTCATGGCAAGCCACGGCTCGACCATACTGTCATCCATTGCTTTGCGTCCGTTGGCGGTCAGGTAATTGGCAAGCGATAACCCATGCTCGCCTTTCTGGAATACATGCAGCTCATACGCCGCTCCCGCCTGCGCATAGGCTTGCGCAAACCGCAGTACCGCTTGCGAGGAGACGAGCACATCTTCGGATGTATGCCAGCAAAACATGGGGGTGGAATCCGCGGTTACATGATTTGCCAGATTGAGCGCCTTCGCCTGATCAGGCGTGAAATGCTCGCCAAGCAGGGAACGGCACAACAGGTTATTCGCCGCACCCAGTTCGTCCCGCCAGAGCTCGACCGCCGGATAGCCCAGAATCATTGCGTTTGGCTTATGCTCGCCGCACAGCCCCACCCATGCGGCCAGATGCCCGCCTGCTGAAAAGCCCACGCTTGCAATCTTGTCTGGGTCAAGATACCAGGCATCGGCGTTTGCGCGCATCAACCCGATTGCCTCCGAAGCTTCGGCAAGCGGCTTACACCCGTGCGCTTCCTGCTTAACCGAGTAACGCAGCACAAACGCCTGGAACCCTCTGGCTGCATAGCTTAGTGCTACGGGCTCCGCTTCACGATCCGATGTGAACAGGTATGCGCCGCCAGGGCATACCAGTACGGCCGGTTTTCTGGCAAGCGTGTACATTTCTTCGGAAGGCTCCTGAATATATCCGGTCAGGGTTGCGTTGCCTGTGCCCAAGGTTTTGGTGACCAAAAACATGCGTGAGAACCTCTCTTTCGATATCCCTTTGGCGGGTTGTGATCTGGTTTCAAATACGCTGGCTGCGCTTGGCTTAGCCCTTTACGCCGCCCAGCGTGATGCCTTTTACAAAGTTCTTCTGAATCATGGGATACACCACCATGATTGGCAAAATGCCCAGCGTGGCCATCGCCATGCGAACGGTCGCCTGCGGTATTTTGGCTAAGCCCTCGCCTGCATTGCTAACCTGCTGTGAGTTGGTAGCCAGCATCTGGATGTTCTGCATCAGACGGTTCAGCAGGTTTTGGATGCTGAAAAGATCCGTACGTTTGAGCAGGTAGATGAAACCGTTGTTCCAATCGTTCCAGTACGCGATGCCCACGAACATGGCGATGGTAGCGATCATCGGCTTTGCCATGGGAATGGCTACCGATACCATGGTGCGCATCTCGCTGGCACCGTCAATGTTGGCGGCTTCCAAAATTTCGTTGGGCACGCCGGCCACAAAATAGCTCTTCATGAGCAGCACGTTAAAGGCATTCATCAGCAAGCTTGGTACCAGCAAGCCGTAAAACGTATCCTTAACCCCGAACACGGACGTATAATTGATGTAGGTCGGCACCAGACCACCATTGAACAGCATGGTAAAGAACACATAAAACGTGAGCGCGCCGCGCCACGGCAGTTTCGGTTTGGACAGCCCATACGCGAGCGGCGTCGTCATCAGCAGGCTCAGCGCCGTGCCCACGGCAGTCAACAGTACGGAGATGCCGTAGGCACGCATCACAACCGTACCATTGGAATCGAACACCCATTGATACGCATACAGGCTCCACTGGCTTGGAAAAAACGAGTAGCCGTTCTGCAAAAGGGCTTCGTTATCCGTCAGGGAGGAGATGATCATCAGGATCACAGGAATGACCGCTGAAAGCGAAAGCACCGTCATCAACGTGTGCCCCAGGGCTTGAAACACCTTGTCTTCTCTGGTTTTCACAACGTTCACATCCTTATATCAAAGCGCTGTCACGGTCAATCACACGCACCAGCATGTTGGCGCCCAGCACCAGCACGAAGCCAATGGCCGATTGGTACAGACCGGCGGCCGAGGACATGGAAATATCCCCCAGCTGCAAAAGCCCGCGGTATACGTAGGTATCGATGGTGTTTGTGGTCGCGTACAGCGCGCCCTGATTCATCGGCACCTGATAGAATAGCCCGAAATCGGAATAGAAAATACGCCCGATGGCCATCAGCGTCAGCATGACGATGGTTGGTTTGAGCAGGGGAAGCGTGATGTACCAGAACTGTTTAAGCCGAGAGGCGCCGTCAATTAAGGCGGACTCATAATAGGCGCGGTCAAAGCCCATAAGCGTTGCCAGGTAGATGATGCATAAATAGCCAACGCTTCGCCAGGCGTTTACAAAGATGATGATATAAGGCCAGTGTTTCGCCTCGCTGTACCAGGACACAGGCGCAACGCCAAACAGCGGCAGTATGGACTTATTGATAAAGCCGCTGCCAACGCTGAAAAACGCAAATACCAGATAGCTGATAATGACGGTGGAAATCAGGTTTGGCAGCAGAATCACACTCTGGTAGGCTTTCTTGCGCTTGCCCGTCAGCTCGCTGAGCACGACGGCCACCAGTATCGCAAGTATGGTATTCACAATAATGAACGCGACATTGTATAAAATGGTATTGCGTGTGATCACCCACGCATCGGAGGTTCTAAACAGGTATTCAAAGTTCTTAAAGCCCACCCATTTGCTGCTATAGATGCCCAGGCGGGCATTGTATTGTTTGAACGCCACGATGGCGCCGGGCAAAGGCATATAGTTATTGATGAAAAGGTAAATCAACCCCGGTAGCATCATCAGATAAACTGGCCAAAAACGCCGGTACTGCCTTGCTTTGCCGCCAATGCTCGCCGTTGGCAGACGCGTATTGCTCTCCTTGATATTCATGAAGGAGCACCTCCTACTTTGGAAAAGGTAGCACGGGGCGGGTGAGCGACCACCCGTCCCGTCTGTTTATCGACAGCTTACTTGTTCAAAGCTTCCCATGCGTTCAGTTGTGAGGTCTTGTCGTCGATAATCCTTTGCAGACCGGCATCCATCAGCTTGGCGTTCATCTCCGCGATGCCAACGGCAGGATCCACAAAGCCATATTCCAGGCTCTTCTGGTACTCGTCATACACATTCTGTACGGCGGTCAGTTCTGTAGCCGTATCGGTGCTATCAAAGGTAAAGCCGCTTGCCAGTGATTTTTTCGCGTTGGTGTTAAAATCGGCAATCTGCTGCCACAGGTCGGGCGCGTTTCCGTTCCATACATAGGTGATGTACTGGTTGGGCATCTCCCAGCCTACGGACGGGTTCCACGTGGAGGTGCTGGCGTCCACACCATCCGCAAAGTCGATCAGCCCCGTATCCAGCACTTGGTAATGCTTGCCTTGGATACCCCAGCTCAGAAGGTTGGCAAGATCGGGGTTTGTGTAGAACTCATTGAGCAGTATCATGGCTTTTTCAGCGTCAACGGTGTTGATCGGAATCGTCCAGGGGAACTGTGCAACGGCGTTGGAGCTGATGTAATCATCCATCGTCTGGAAGATTGTCATCGGTCGGCCGCACATGTTGGTTTCCTGCTGGCGGATGCCGGGTTTGCCGCCCGTGGTGTAGGACATCAGCGTGCCGGCTTTTACCAATTCGGTAACGGAGGTTGTATCCGTTGTGGCATCGGGGCTGATGTAGCCCTTCTGGTTATAGTCGTACATCCGCTCGCAGTAGTCGCGGTAGAAATCACTTTCGTACAGGTTTACAACATCCAGGGAGGAACCGTAATCCATCAGCACGCCAAAGGAAGACCCGCCAAGGAAATCAACATTGGAGAACTGCATCATGGACAGCTGTACCGGGCGGTACACTTCCAGCGCGGGATACGTCTCGTGCAGGCGGGCGTAAATGTCGTTAAGCTCATCCAGCGTAATTTTGACAATCTCACTATCCTGCTGATCGGCGGGCACTTGATAGCCAATACCGTCCAGGTACTCGGTTGCCACAGCCGCACAGCCGCGGCCTTGCGCCATATCCCGGTTGTTGGGCAGGCCGTAGAGCACGCCGCCAATACGGCACGCGTCGATGAACTCCTGGCCTACGGCGGTAACGATGCCCGCGCCATAGGTCGCAAGCAGATCGTTCTCGTCCAGATCCGTCAGGTAACCCTGGGCAACCAGCGACGGGTAGTTGAGCATGATGGTGGTGAAGATGTCCACCTGCTCGCCACCGGACAGCGCCAACTGGACAGCCTGCTTATAGGCGCCTACATCCGAAATTTGCAGGTCGACCTTGAGGCCCAGCTTTTCGACCGTAATGGCGTTGATGGCATCCTGCACCGCCTGCGTATCTGCCGGCGCGCCTGTCCATGTCATAAACATCATTACCAGCTCGGTGACTTCTCCGGAGTTTTGCGCCAGTGCGCCGTTAACCGCTGATACCATCAGCGCCGCACACAATAGCAGTGCAAGAAGTTTCCTTTTCATGATATTCCCTCCGTCCCATATTTGCTTTCACAACCCCATGAAAGCTCTGTGTGCCTGTAGTATACTGATTCATGGGGGTGCGGAAAACAACGATCCTGCGATGGATGGACACTCTTCTGTGAATCTGCTTTCCTGAGGCCGCCATGTGTTTACATGATCCCTGCCTTCATGATACATTACACGTAAGTATGGAGAACGGAAGAGGTGCATGGCAAATGCGTTATCATCAGAACGTCCACTCGCTGCGTTTTCGCATGTACCTGTTTTTGGCACTGCTGCTGCTGGGTGTGTCGATTCTGCTTCTCTTTAATAACGTAGCCGCCGCGAACATCTTGAGGGCGGAGGTTTGTACGGCGGCGCAACGCATGCTCAAAAGCTCGCAGGAACGCTTGGATGGCGTGTTCTCCGGCACAACGCTCTCGCTGGCGACCATCTCCTATCAGAATACGGATATTAAGGCCATTGAACTGAGCGAATCGGATAGGACCAGCTATCATGTTTCCATGGAAAGGATCAAGCGCCAGTTCAGCAACTCCACATACGCGTCGTCCATGGATAGTTTCTTCTTTTATAATCCAAAGAAATCGTTGTACTTTGGGGATGTGAATGACCTTAACAACCCCGTGCGCGCCGCACTGGCGGAAGGAACGATTACCTTTACACAACAGACCTTACGAAACTGGACAATCCTTCGTTGTTCGAAGGGCACATACCTGCTGCGCGCGATTCGCGTCAGCGACAGTTACATCGGCTCGTGGATTCAACTGGAAAAGGTGCTCCATCAGGTGCAATACGATCAATTGCCCGGAAGCCGGGTTTTTCTGCTGGATCAGACGGGCGCGTTGCTACCCGCAGGGGAGGAGGATTTAAGATTGGAATCGAGCAGCGTCACGCATGGGGATGGATTCACCTTTGTTACCCTGTCGGGGAGCCGCTGGCTGGCGGTTACGCAAAAGCTGAAAGCGGGCGACTTCTCGCTGGCCGCACTGATTCCCGATGCGTCTATCTCCAGCAGGCTGAACCATTTGACGGTGGTGATCATCGCGGCGGTACTGCTTGCTTTTGCTATTTTCACATTTGGCGCGGCGCTGCTTCGCTGGTGGATTGTACGTCCCGTACAGGATTTGACATCCGCCATCCGCGCGCTGCAAAGCGGCGATTTTCAGGCCAGCCTGCCGCAGCAGACGTACGTGGAGTTTCAGGAGGTCAACCAGGCATTTAACGAGGCAACCACCGAGATTCAAAGGCTGAAGATTGATATGTATGAAGAAAAACTGCTGAAACAGCGCATACAGATGCAGTATCTGCAGCTTCAAATTGCGCCGCATTTTCTGATTAACTGCCTGAACACAGTCTATCAGCTAACCGACGCAAACCAACTGGAACTGACCCGCGTTATGCTGCGCACCTTGAGCAAACATCTGCGTTATACGCTTTCTCCCTACGAAACCGTTCGCTTGCGCGATGAGCTTTCCCATGTAGAAAACTATGTCAAGCTGTCCTCCATCCGCTACCACGGCAGCATCCGGCTTATCAAGGAATGCAGCGCGGAAGCCGGAGACGCGCTGGTGATACCGCTGATGGTGCTTAGTTTTGTCGAAAACACGATCAAGCACGAGGCTGTGGTTGGCAAACAGCTGGAAATTCATGTGTCCGCTGCGGTTGTACCAGCTGAACCGCGGCCGGAAGTGCATCTTTGCATCTGGGATACCGGCGAGGGCTTCAGCCCTGCGGTGCTGGAAGATTTACAGGATATCCATAGGTACCTGCACAAATACGGCGATAACCACATTGGGATTGGCAATGTGTTTCAACGAACCCAGATTCTCTTTGAGACGTGCCGCTTTACTTTCGCGAACCGTCCGGGCGCAGGGGCACAGATTGATATTGTGATTCCCTGCATCCCGTATGGGAAAGGAGGGTCGATACTTGAACCTGTTGATCGTGGATGATGAATACTATAGCGTCGAAGGTATTTACCAGAAGATACGGGGCGCGGATCTAGGGCTGGACAACCTGTTTCGCGCTTATTCGCTGGCGCAGGCGCAGGAACGCTTTGCCACCGACACGGTGGATATTCTGATTACGGATATCGAAATGCCCAAGGGCAGTGGGCTGGAACTGGTGGCTTGGATACGCGAACACCGCTTGCGGGTTGTGTGCATTTTTCTGACCTCGTTTGCGAAGTTTGATTATGCCTCAACCGCGGTCAAGTTGCAGGGGTTTGAATACCTGTTGAAACCTGTTGAGGAGCAGCAGCTGATCCACTGCGTGCAGGGGGCTGTTGCGCGCGCCAGAGAGCAGTTGCTTGAGGAATCCCGCGAAGCGCAGGCTACAAAATGGCGCAGCGCCCGTATTCAGCTTGTGGAGCAGTTTTGGCGAAAACTGGCGGAGGATGTTTTACCGCGTGATGCGCAGGGACTGGCCGCCGAGGCGGCAGCGCATGGTTTGCCACCGGAGGCGCTGGATGTGCAGTACCTGCCGGTGCTGTTGCGTTGCCAGCAGGGCCAAGAGGGCGATCAGGACTGGAACCGAGCCTTGTATGAATTTGCCATGAAGAACATCGTCTCGGAGCTGCTGTTGGGGCCCGAAGAAACACTGACCATCGCGCGGGTTACGGACAATCAGTTTTTTGTGCCGCTTCCCCTGTTGCTGCAACGCGAGGCGTGGATACAGAAACTGGAGCGTGCGGCGCAGACGTGCACAACATACCTGAGCGGACAGTATTGCTTCTGGGTTGGCGATCCATGCACGGCACAGGGCATCCCGGCGGCATATATGCAGCTTTGCGATGCTGCGCGCAAGCTGCTGACCCTGAAAAGCTGTGTACGCGATATACGCCGGAACGCGGAGGCGAGTTTGCGCAGCATCACCATCCCGGCAGCGCACTGGTCGGAGCTGCTTATGGCCAGAAAAACGGATTTGCTGGCGCAGGAAGCGCGCAGTTTTTTGCTTGAACTGTGCCAGAGCGACACAGTAGAGCGTAAAGACCTCACCTATTTCTACCACGAGCTGATGCGTATTACCTATGCGGTGCTGGATAAGACGGATGTCTCGGCGCACAGGCTTTTTGACAGCCGCCTGAGCGAACTGTCAACGGAGGATGCCTGTGACAGCGTGGAAGTGATGCTACGCTGGATGGACGCGTGGCTCAACCGTTACCAGGCCTGCATGGAGCAGATTGTGCAATCTGCCGACGCCGTGCAGGAGGCGTGCCGCTATATCCGCGACCATCTGGCTGATGATTTGACCCGCGACCATCTGGCGGCGACCGTCTATATCAGCCCGGACTATCTGTCCCATGTATTTCGGGAAAAGACGGGGCAGTCGCTTACCGCGTATATTCTACAGCAGCGGGTGCAGCGAGCAAAGGAGCTGCTATTAACCAGCAGCCACAGTGTGCGGGACATCGCGCTGATGTGCGGCTTCCAGAATATATCCTATTTTGCCAAACAGTTTCGCCGCGCGACGGGCAAAGCGCCGCAGACCTACCGAAAGACAACCGTCACGTAAGCCTTTGCCGGATAGGGCGACAGGTGCTTCTTGCGCCAGGGGTATAGGAAAGACAGCCGATCACGAACGAAACCGAAGCCGCATCCGGCTGGCTTGCGCATTTCCATTTAATTCTGATGCTGATGCCCCTCTGTTTTGCGTAACCGGGTTTTGGAGGCAGGCGAACGCAGGCGCCGCGCATAGCCTTGCTAACGAGCCGAAACGTTTGCGCGGAGATGCGTTGTTTGCCCTTGCCGTTTATCGGATACGATGGCGCAGACGCTTGCCTTGCCCATCGCGCAGCGGCAGGCTCAAGCGTGATGCGGCGGTATCTTGCGGATGCGAATGGCCATGTACTGCTTGCGCGGCAGTTCAATGGTGAATGAACCCTGATGCTGGCCGGCATCCGTAATTGTCATATCCCAGGTATCGATCACTTCTACCGCGAATGTGTTCCCTTCCGGCAGGGAGAACGTTCGCCGACAGGGTCTGTTGAAGCCATAGTAGTACAGATAGTAACCGCTGTCTCCAAGCGTTTCGGCCGTCGCGGCAACTTCATCCCACGAAGCCTGCATACGGCGCAGCCCAACGCCGGGGGTTTGACACAGGATATCATGGAGAAAACGGATGCGCGCGGGGCTTTCTCCATGCAAAACGCCGCCGTGACTCCACCACAGGATGCCATCCGGGCGGTCAAATGTTTCCCCGTGGGTAGCATAGCCCCCGCGCAGCGCGCTCTCCCAGTAACGGCGAACCAGTTCCTCGCCGCTGATGTTGCCCCAGCCTTGGTCAATATCGCCTTCGTAGGCAATCTCATCAAGCACAACCGGCTTGCCGTAGCGAATGCGGTACTCATCGGTATACTCGGCGCACTTATACACATCCTGCCGCTGAATGCTGCAATGCGTAATCCATGGGCGCGTATAATCGTACATTGCAAAACAGTTGTGGATGGACCGCAGATGGTGGTAGGGATCATGCGCCAGCACGATCTCGGCTAGGCGTTCCCAATCCGCGATGGTTTTGCCGCGCAGCAAATCATACTCATTAGCCAGCGACCACCAAACATTGCGGTAGGCGGAAAGCCTTGCCAGCAGATAGCGGAAATACAGCGCGTCCTGCGATGCGGTCATTTGCGAAAAGCCCCAGCGGTCGTAAGCGTGCATCATAATGATATCCGCCTCAATCCCCATATCGGCCAACTGTTGCACACATTGCTCCAAATGCTGGAAGTGCGCTGGGTTGAAGCGCTCAAAATCGAAATGGTTGCCCGGCTGTACGCCCATCAGCGTGTAGAAGTTGCCGGAAAACGTCGCTTCAAATGGCGCGGCGGATCCCTCATAGGGGTAGCTGGATGGCTCATGCAGGTTGTACAGATAGTGTTTTGGCATAACGCAGAAGCGTATTTTATTAAAGTAACCCTTGCGGAGTTCTTCCAGGGTTGTTTGCTGGGTTGACGCCCCTTGCAAATGCCACACGTACGCCGTTGTACCAAGCGGAAAGTATGGCGTTCCATCTGCATATTCAAAATGGAAGCCCCTTGTGCGCACGGGACCGTGGTTTGTGCTGCCAGGCGGAATGACCGTAAATTCCCCTTCAAGGCGCTCGCTTGGGAAGGTGGCGGATACGCGGTAATGGTATTGCCCTTCAAAAGAAGGCATGAAGCGAATCCTGTACACGCCATCGCCATCATAGAATCCTGCTGCGGTAACGCGCTCATGCTCGCTGGTAAAAGTACCTTCCACCGATTGTTCGACAAACGGATTCCCTTCGCTGGGGCCACGGAGCGTTACCTCATACACGCCCCATTTTTGCACTTGATTCATTGGAATCACTCACTTTGCTATATATTGACGGTTAGCGGGATGAGCTGGAAGCGCCTCCCTCATCCAAGCACAGTGGCAGGATCAAAGGGCAGGGCATTTTCATATTGTTCATGGATAAGTATAAACGATGCGCGCGAAGGCTGAAAGAACAAATATGCTCTTTTAAGACAGTTATATGCTTTCGATGAACCTTGTGCGTCTGGCATGAAGCAGTCTTGGGCGGGGTGCACGTTTTGCATTATCGGAGCGTATGATTCGCGGTACCGTAGGTAGGAACGGATTGAACGCGATGGTTCAATTCGGGCGGAAAAAGTTTGCTGATGTTCGTCCATTTGGAGAAGCTTGGTTATGCAAAGAATCAACGCAGCGCGAATTCCAGCTGCCCGTTTCGAATTCTAAACTGACGCTTGCGTGTCAGTTCGCCCCGAATTACGCTGCCGGGCGCCTGATACCCGGCAAACAGCGCGATGTGCAGGATCGGCAGATTGGAAAACGCCAGCAGCTTAGCCGCTTCGGTCAGCTTGCGCCGCAATCCATAATCGTGGACGGTCATGCCTACCACGCGGGTAAAGGTTCGGTGCAGGTGATATTTTGAGTAATGAACAGCCTCCGCTACAGCTTGCAGATCAAGCTTTTGGGAAAGGTTATGTTCGATATAAGCGATTGCCTGGGAAACTGCGGTAGACCCATCCATCCTGCATCACCTCCCTTACAGGCTATTCTATCACAATGGTGGCGGTATTCTTTCATGATTCTTGCGCTTTTGTGGGATTCGCCCCAGCCATTGATCCCATTTCGACGAATGAAGGCACTTGCATCGCGGAACGGGCAAAACGATATGGTGGAAAAACTGAGAGCGCCTACTCGGACAAAGGCTGGCTGATTTTGCAAAAATGGGGCTTGTAGTGTGCGAAACTCCTGCTACAATGAGGGTATCAGCGCTGATCATTCTAATTCTAAGGAGAGAAACACATGGCGTTTTCTTTACGTACCATTGGGAAAATCAGCACAAATCAGGGGCAGCATTGCCTGCGGATCGATCGCGAATATCTGGGCGCGTTGCAGGGGCTGGAGGGCTTCAGCCACATTCAGGTAATATGGTGGTTTGACGGTTGTGATACGGCGGAAGAGCGGGCTAAAACCACCGAAACCAAACCGTATGTGCATGGACCGGATCAGATTGGCGTCTTTGCCATGCGCAGCCCCAGCAGACCCAACCCCATTGCGCTGTCGTGCGCCGAAGTGACCTATATGGACGCTGCAAACGGTATCGTTGGACTTGCGTATATTGATGCTAACGAGGGCAGCCCGCTGCTGGATCTCAAGCCCTATACACCTAGCCTGGACCGGGTTGAGAACCCTCGCGTGCCGCAGTGGTGCGCACACTGGCCAAAGAACTGCGAAAGTTCCGGCGATTTTGACTGGGGCAGCGAGTTTACCTTCTAATCGGCCTCTCATTCACTTGGGGGAGCAATCAGCTGATTGCTCCCCTTTAGCAGGCTCGGAGGTGTTCAATAGGGGAATCCTCAACGGTTCGTTCTACGCCCGCGACAAGCCAAAACAGCTCGGGTAGCGCATTTAGCTTCCTGTTTGGCGGCACGGCCTTAGGTAAAACGGTCAATGAGCATACCGCGCTGCAAACCACGCCAGTGCGGCCTGTGTAAGAATCCTTGCCGAAACGTGCGCCGGGTTTCCGCTCCATGGGTATTCGTATCTCATGGATGGAAGCAGGGCGTGTTTCTCGCGGCGGCTGTTCGGGAAGAACAATGTTCCTATACATTATCTTCGCCTTGACATACCCCATCAAACGTACCTTGACCGCGGCTGCGAATCTCCGCCGTAATCCACCCTGCCTTCATGTTGCATACCATTCTTTCTTTTAGATTGCTTGCCTGTGGTCACAGCTCACGCATGGGTCTTGATTAGACAAGCTTTTTCAAAAGAAGAAAAGTGATACCGTAGAAACATAATGAAGCAGTACAAAATGCCCTTTAGCACGCCGCCTCCAAAGCTTGACCATATGCGCATAAAGTGCTAAACTTTATTGTTGCAAATAACATTCAAGGCCGATGCATACGGCACGATATAAGCAAGAGAGGCTGATACGATGTCTGGACACAGCAAATGGGCTAATATCAAAATTAAAAAAGGCAAGACGGACGCGGTTCGCGGCAAGATTTTTACAAAGATTGGGCGCGAGATCGCCATCGCGGTGCGTGAGGGCGGCAGCAATCCGGATAGCAACAGCAAGCTGCGCGATGTGATCGCCAAAGCCAAGCAGAACAATATGCCCAATGATAACATCACCCGTTCCATTAAAAAGGCGGCGGGGGAACTGGGCAATGTGGACTATTTTGAAATCGCCTATGAAGGGTACGCTCCCGGCGGCGTGGCGGTAATCGTAGAGTGCATCAGCGATAACCGCAACCGTACCGCCAGCGACATCCGCCATTGTTTTGCCAAAAACGACGGTCAGCTGGGCGTCAATGGCTCGGTAAGCTTCCTGTTTGATAAAAAAGGGCTGCTGGTAATCGCCCGCAATGCCGATATGGATGAGGACGACATCCTGATGCAGGCGCTGGATGCAGGCGCAGAAGATGTACAGGCGCTGGATGATGCCTTTGAAATCACCACCGACCCGACGGAGTTTTCCGCCGTGCGTGAAAAACTCGAGGGCGCGGGCTTTGACTTCCTCACCGCTGAGGTGCAGATGATCCCGCAAAACACAGTGGCGCCTTCGCCGGAGCATATCGAGAAAATCCAAAAGATGCTGGATATGCTGGAAGACAATGACGATGTGCAGAACGTGTGGCACAATGCCGAGCTGCCGGAGGAAGAAGACGAAGATTGAGCCATTTAAGCACTGGGATTGCAACAGTGCGCAAAAAGCGATATACCCAAACGTTACCCCGTAGCTAAAGGGGTTTTTACATCATAACCATTAGCTAGGCTGTGGTTATGATGTTTTTGCGTTAGGGACGCTTCTTATGAACGTTTCGCGAGTATGAAAAATGCAGGTTGTTCGAAAAGGAAACGAAGGCAATGCACGTATCAGGGTGTTGGATTGTGGCTTCGTTTCCTTTTTTATTGCCTTCGATGGCGCGGCGTCACTGCATGCTTTCCGTCAGGCGATAAAGCTGTGTTCTTCGGTTGATGCCCACCAGCGTGTAATGCTCCGTCAGAATTCCCGCCGTTGGCTCCGCGTTGGCCTCGCCCGCATTGGTTAATATCCATTTGGGCGGATCGATCTCAAACTGGCGGATGATCTCGGCTTCGCGCTTGGCATCCGCCCTTGCGATGTAATCATAACCGAAGTAATACTTTTTGGGGGGCAGCTGGTTGTATACCTCATACCATAACAGGAGGTTATCCGTAGCGATTACTAAGGTTTCGGGGTACTCGTCCGGAGGGATGGCCTTGCGGAGGCATCCCAGCCGCGCATGAACATTGTCCGTGATTGATTCCCGCTTCACGCCGATAAACGTACCGAGGGCATGATGCGCCAGCACGCTGCCGCAGTACAGTGCCGCCAGCAATAAAGCGACGCGCGAAATGCCTTGGAAGGTAAACCGCGTTTGACGCGCACGCAGAGCCTGCCTTAGTTTGTCAGCATCTGCCAGTAGCTGATCGTAAAAATAGACCAAACCCAGCGCAAGGGTCGGCATAACCATGATGAAATAGTGGAAAAAAGGATTGTTTGGCAACCAGCAACTGATAAGCGCAACAACCGTGCCTGCCATCACAGCAAGGATGCGCAAACGTTCCTGCCTGCGCCCGCGTAACACGTATGCGGTACCAAATACACACAGCCCAAGCGATACCGTACTGAAACGCCCATAATACGTGGAGAATAAACCGTGAAAGGAACGTGATTGCGCAAACGCTTTGGTATACCATATGTTAAAGGTGAAGTACGTATCCAGCAAATGGTCAAGCGCGCCTTTTGCATGAAAATAGACCATAATCAACAGCGAAAGGAAGAGTGCGCTGCCAAATCCCGTGAGGGTTAAGGTCAGCAGTTGCCGTATCTGCTTTTTGCGCAGCAGCACGATCACCAACGCGATAATGGCGCAACATAACGGCAGCGCGTTGTTTGGACGAATCCAGAACAGCAAGGCAAACATCGTGCCCATCAACCCGCCAATCCATACGCGAAAACCCTTGATGGTCGCATAAAACAGCGCCCAATACCCAAGCAGCGTAAACAATGCGCTGTACTCCTCGGAGAAGTTGCCCTTCTCCAAACAGGTGGCTAACAGCAGTGTATAGCTTATGTAGGTAAGGCAGCGCGCCGGCAGTTTGATTTGCGCCATACGAGCCATGGACCGCAGCAGGAGCAGGGAAGATACAAAAAACAGCAACTCCAACCCCCATACCATCGAAGAAGATCGAAGCGGCAGCATGGCAATGGCCTGAATAGCATACAATACAGGACCCTTGTGCTCAAACAGATCCCGATAGGGTAACCGCCCGCTTAACCAGCCTTTGCCGGTCGATAAAAACAAGGTGGAGTCAAATCCACCTTCCGGGATGATGGGGCGTAACGCTGTGGCAATCAGGAAACCATAGAGCAACGTTAAGAGGATGATGAGCACAATCTCCAGTTCTTTGCGCATGACTCGACGAAGTGTATGCATGAAACAACTCCTTGAACTTGTCCATACCAGTATACTGATATTTGGTGAAAAAGCAACAGCAAGTATGGTTATGGAACGATAAGAATTATAGGAACGAACACATCGGAGGCACGGGCGCATGGCTCGCGCCGAGGCGCGGAACGCAGGTAATGGCTGGGTTAGGAAGGGTTTCTCAGCAATGCGATGAGGAACATGCAGCCAACGCCGATCCAGACATGGGTGGCATGGCTTTGTGGAACCCACCGATTTTTGTTTGCAATGGTTATATCTGGTTGACGTTCCGTTGCATAATTGTTATACTCCATAGGCGCTTTGAGATCCTTCTTTCTTTCGATCCATTCTCAAGTAAACCCATAGGAGGCATATCGTGGCTCGCTCAGCAAATGCAATGGCATAAAAACAAACCTTTCACGGTAACCGTATGGCTTTCTTGCGCAACGGTGAGTTTCCTGTTGCATGGATGTCTCTGGTTGTTTAGGGTCATGCACTACATTCACAAGGATGATGGCGTTCTATCAAATTTCATTAAACCATAGGAGGCATATCGTGGCTCGCTCAGCAAATGCAATGGCATAAAAACAACCTTTCACGGTAACCGTATGGCTTTCTTGCGCAACGGTAAGTTCCCTGCTGCTTGGATGGCTCTGGTTGTTTGGGGTCATGCACTACGTTCACAAGGATGATGGCGTTCTATCAAATCTCATTAAACCATAGGAGGCATATCGTGGCTCGCTCAGCAAATGCAATGGCATAAAAACAAACCTTTCACGGTAACCGTATGGCTTTCTTGCGCAACGGTAAGTTCCCTGCTGCTTGGATGTCTCTGGTTGTTTAGGGTCATGCACTACGTTCACAAAGATGATGGCATTCTATTAAATTTCATTAAACCATAGGAGGCATATCGTGGCTCGCTCAGTAAATACAATGGCACAAAAAAACAAACCTTCCACAGTAACCGTATGGCTTTTCTCGGCGACGGTAAGTTCCCTGCTGCTTGGATGTCTCTGGTTGTTTGGGGTCATGCACTACTATAACAATGATGATGGCGTTATCCTGCGGCTGTTCATGGGCTATAGCACCAGCACGTTGCCCACCTTCCACCTGTACCTCAATGCGCTGCTGGTGTACCCGCTGCGTTGGCTGGGCATAGCTTTCCCCGGCATCGCATGGTTCAGCTATCTGCAATTGTTCTTTCTGTGGCTGGCTTGCATCATCAGCAGCAAGAGCATCCTGCGCTGCTTTGTCAATGCGGGTCATTCAAGCGTGATCGGCGGGGTTGCATCGGTGAGTTATCTTCTGGGGTTTGCGATGATGTATTGTGCCGTGATCACCTATACGGTAACGGCGGCAATGCTGGCAGCCGCGGCGGTGCTTCAGATACTATCGGTAGATTGTGAACGGGAGACGGATGCGCAAATCATCAGGGGGATGCTGGTAAGCCTTGTGCTGGTTGTGCTTGCCTATAGCCTGCGGCAGATAACGGCGCTCCCGACGCTGCTGTTTTGCGTATGCGCAATCCTGTACCAGGGCATACGACATTTTGGCATCGGCAAAGTTCGCCTGCGCGGCTGGCGGCCGTTGGTAGTGGTCATCCTTATATTCACCGTAACGCTTGGCACCTTGGCGGGGCTGCGTGAGCTGGAAATCAACGCCAAAGGCATGAACGACTACCTGCGCTGGCAGCGCGCGCGAATCGCTGTTATGGATTACCCCGGGGTAGCGCTGCCGGATGCGCTGCTTACGCAGATTGGTTGGAGCCAGAACGAGCTGAAGATGGTTGAGGAATGGTACTTCATGGATACCGATATATCGGCGGAGGCTTTTGAAACCATCGCCGCCTATCGGGATTCGCATATGGTCAACAGCATCGGCGCGAAGCTGACCTCGGGTTTGCAAGTTGCGCTTAGCCTTTTCCGGAAAGAGCCGCTGGCCATGCGGAGCGTATGGCTGCTGTTGGGCGTTATCGGGCTTAGCGGCATCGGGCTGCTGCTTATGCGGCGTGATACCCGATACCGCTGGCTGATGCTTGCAGCGACGGTATTATTATCCATTGCGCTGCTGCTCTATCTTGGGATGGGCGGGCGTATGCCCCTGCGCGCCGCGTTGATGGTTATTCTGCCTACGGCAGCATTGCTGTTTGGCTTGCTGGCAGACTGTATGCCGCCATACCGTACGCTGGGTAAGCCAGGCAGGCTGCTCGTTGGCGTTTTGGCATGCGGTTTGCTCGGCCTCACGCTGTGGTATGCCATTCCCGCGGCGCAGTCCTTAGCGCCCCAGGCTGCAAACGATACCGATGAATCCACCTTTGTTGACGCGTTCGCGGATTTGGACGAATACGCGCTGGAGAACCCCGATCTTCTGTTCATTTATGACGCAACCTTTACTTCCGACAAGCGCATGTTTCCGGATACATCGCGGGGGATTCCCACCAATGTCATGTTCTGGGGCGGGTGGGGGGCGCGATCACCGGAGTATGTCGCCCAGCTTGCCGCCTTTGGCATTGATGTGAATGATATGGATGCAACCGTGTTTCTGCGGGATAACGTACGGCTGGCGCGCGGGCTCATCGATCCGCAGCCGGAAATGCTGATGGCGTATCTGCGGGAGTTGACCGGAAGCGAAATCGACTATACCTTTGACGGCGAATGGGGCGGCGTTCACATCTACCAGATGGAAGCATACTGACGAATCGATACGGAAGCGGCAACCCTGTTCATCAAAGAACACGCATGGGTAAACGCAAGGTATGCGCATGGGGTTCATGATGGGCGTGGCGGCGTGCCTGCGCTGCCGCAACTTGTCAAAAATCCTCGGTTGGGTTCCAGCATCGCTCGCCGCATAACCCTGCGGGCTGTTCGCTCGCTATCGCTATGGGTTGTGAGGTGAGGCTTTGAGGCTTCATGTCAAACCCCGGCAAGCGTTTCCCCCTGTGCCCTGTTTAGGGTTACTAGCCCCCTACCCAGCTTTTTCGACGGCCTGTGGCGGCGCGCCTGCGCCGCCTGTGGGGATTTGTAAAGGTATCGCCTGCGGCATGGCCCCAAACAGGTGCTCGGCGTTTCACCATTGCGTGCGTTCCAGACACAAGAACCCCCATGATAAAGCATGCTTCATCATGGGGGTTCATCCTGTTGGACAGCCGCGAAACACGCTGGTTGCAAAGCCTGTGATACAGCCATAACCAGATCAAAGCAATTGAAAATGGTTTTGCCGCTTGGCAGGAAAACGCTGGCTATGGCGCCACCGCCGGGCAGGAAGGGTGAGCCTAACGCATCCCAGGTAGGAAGCTGAACGCAAACACCAGCCGTTCGTCATCCAGACGGTATTTTTTACGCAGCGCAGGGCCGCAGCTGTTGGAGCCAATGCCAGATTGCCGCGCGTCAATGCACAACACGGTGTCCCCGCAGGGCACAAGCGCAAAATTGTGCGCCTTTCTGGTAAGCTCTTCCTGCGTATAGGGCGACAGGTTAAACGAAAACGGCGTATCGGCTTCGACGGTCAGCGTTAGCCCAGCAGCGCTGGAGACTTCTACGAAATCACACCCATCATGACTGCCATTCTCCTGAGGTTTGATGTAATCTTCATGGTTGCTGCTGGCCGTGGTATGAAACAGCCCAAGGTGTGAGGCGCGGCGTTTATCTATGTAACTCTCATAGGGGCCATACCCGAAATAGGAAGCGTTGCGCATGTCCTTTGGCAGGAACAAACGAAGCCCGAAGCGTGGCAGGAAAGGCATGTGCAGGTCGTTGCGCAGTGCTTCCAAAGAAACGTCGATATGGCCATCCGCGTATACCGCATAACGCGCATGGATGGTAAGGATGCGCTGTACAACCGGTGCGCAGAGCGCAACCGTGCAGTGCATCACAACGCATTGCGCACGTTGTTCAAGGCGTACTTGTTCCACACGCGCCTGTATGCGATCATACCCTGCCGCTTCCCATGCCTGGCGTATGTTGCGGTCATTATCGGTTGGCGCGCGCCATAGGTTGTACTGCATAGGCGCGCGCAGCAGCTCGTGGTTTTGCACGCACATGCTTGTGAACGTTCCCGTTTGCTTGCCAAAGCAATAACAGAAGGAATCCCCGCTGATCTCAAATGCCTTTGCATGTTCGCGAACATCAAGCGCGCCTTCCTTACGAGGCAGGTGCCGCTTGGGCGTCACATGCCCGGCGCGCAGAATGAGCTGGTCAAAACCAACGCAATGGCCGGCATCTACAAGCGCCGTTGCGGCGCGCAGGGCGTAGGTGAGCATAAGCAGGCATACGCCCTCATCGGGAAGGGTTTCTGGTAGCTCGATCATCGCCTGTTCGTGCGGGGCTATGCTGGGCATGCTTATGCTGCCGCTTGCAAAAGCCTCCCCATTACAGGTTAGCGCATAGCCTAGCGTCAGGCAGTCCTGCGCGTTGGTAAAATCCATGTGGTTGCATAGCGTCACCTGAAGCGGGCGAACGCTTACCAGCGAAGCGCGCAGGGGACGAATGACATTCTTGTATTCCAGAAGGCCGGTATGGGGCGTACGATCCGGGTAAACAAGGCCATCCAGGCAGAAGTTGGAATCGTTTGGATACTCGTCGTGATCGCCACCGTAGCAGTATTTGCGCTTGCCTGCAATCGTCTTTCCCATGTCGATGGCATGGTCGCAAAACTCCCATACAAAGCCGCCCATGATGCGATCATAGCGATCGATGATCTCCTGATAATCCGCCGCATCGCCCGGGCCGTTACCCATGGCGTGAATATACTCGCAGAGCACATAAGGCCTATCGTCGTTTTCCAATACGGCTACAATTTCTTCCGCTGTCGGGTACATGGCGCTGAAAACGTCTATCATGCTGTCGTCAACGGCTTGGTCAGTCTGCATAAAGCGGGCGAATGACGCGCCTTCGTAATGCACCAGCCGCGATGGGTCGCGCTGCTTGATCCAGCGTGCGGCATGCTGAAAATTCTCACCGAAGCCCGATTCATTGCCAAGTGACCACAGCAGAACCGAACAACGGTTTTTATCGCGTTCCACATTGCGTTGCACACGATCAAGAATGGCCTCCTTGAACATCGGCGACGTTGCGATGCGGTTCAGTGCCTTTGCATAATCGGTGCGTGTGGGGTTTTGGATGTCAGTATACAGCATCGCCACACCGTGGCTTTCGATATCACTTTCGGCGATCAGGTAGAAGCCGTACGCATCGCACAGCTCGGGCATCCAAGGCGCGTTGGGGTAGTGACTTGTGCGGATGGCGTTGATGTTATGCTGGCGCATGATCACAAGGTCCCGCAGCATCTGCTCGCGGCTGATGGCGCAGCCCGTCACGGGGTCGCTATCGTGGCGATTGACGCCGCGCAGCTTGATGGGCTTGCCATTGAGCTTTAGCACGCCGCCTTCTACCGATATGGCGCGCACACCAAGCTTTTGCACGATGACCTCGCGATTGCAGCGCATTATAAGCGTGTACAGATGAGGCTGCTCGGCATTCCAGCGTAACGGATCATCAATCGTAAAGCGGAGCGTATCGCCATGGCTATGCAGCTGTTGAAGCGGGGCGCCATCCGGTGCGATGAGCGTGCCGGCCACGGGCAGCGTTTCGTTTGTGAAGTCGAGCTGTACCGTAATTTCGGCGGTATTCCCCTGGATACGCTGCTTGATGAAGAAGTCGCGCAAATGCTGCGCGGGACGGGTGATCAAGGAAACGGGGCGGAATATACCGGACATGCGAAACTTGTCCTGATCTTCCAGATAGCTTCCCATGCACCATTTGAGCACGACTACACGCACCGTGTTGATGCCTTCGCATAACGACGCCGTTACGTCAAACTCGCTTGGGCTGTGGGATACCTGGCTAAAGCCGACAAACTGATGGTTGATATACAGGTAGAAGCACGAATCCACACCCTCAAAGTAGAGGTATTGGCGCGTATCCGGCGTGAGATTGACCACCAGATCACGCTCATATACGCCGCACGGGTTCTCGGCCGGCACATACGGGGGATCGAATGGGAAAGGATAGCGTGCGTTTACGTACTGGTGGCGGTCATAACCGTGATTTTGCCAAACCGAAGGTACGGGGATGGTGGCTTGAAATTGCACGGTATCAGGAATATCCTCCGGGCACGAAAAGTAGGAAAACCGCCAATCGCCATCGAGCGATGTTATGCGATCGCTGGGAAGCCCTTGTAACGCAAGACGCTCGTCGTAAAATGGTTCATAGTAGGCACGATTCGGCTCCACATTGATATGTAGGCGCGCTGGGTCCTCGTGATACCGTTGCATGGATTGTCCTCCCCTGTGTTTTGACTTTGAGCGAACTCGGTATGTGATGAGCATTGGTTTGACGCACTGTTGATGCGCCTTGCTACGGGGTAACGGTCTCCGCAGGCATGGGATGTTCATTGGGCTGAATCCTCGGCAGAACAAGCCGTACGGTTGTGCCTTGATGGTAGATGCTTGTCAAGGTAAGCCCATATTGCAAGCCGTAACGCAGTTTTACCCGTTCATTAACATTGAACAGGCCAATGCTCTGCCGCTGATCGCTGGATTGCAACGCTTGGTTCAGTTCCGCCAGTTTGCCTGGCTCCATGCCGATGCCATCATCGCTGATTTCAAACCACATGCTGTGCTCCGTCATGCGGCCGATGATGCGAATGTGCCCGGAGCCGTCCCGCTCGCGGATGCCATGACCAATCGCGTTTTCCACAATGGGTTGCAAAAGCAGCTTGAGCATTGGCTGCGTGGTCATTTCCTCGGGGATATCCACCGTTTTGTTGATCTGCCCCGAAAAGCGTATGCGCTGAATCTCAAAGTAGGCTTCCACGTGTCGCAGCTCTTCCTGTACGGTCACGATTTCATCATTCTGGTTGATGCCCATGCGGAACAGCGTAATCAATAACCCCAGCATCTGAACGGCGGATGGGTCCTTCATCATGGCCATATACTGGATGGTGCGCAGCGTGTTGTATAAGAAATGCGGCTTGATTTGCGCTTGCAGAAGATGCAATTCCAGCTCGCGGGCGTGGATGACCGCATCCTTGGCCTGCATTTCACTGGCAAGTTTCGCATCGTTGGCGGTTTGCAGGCTGTCCAGCATGTCATTGAAACTCTGGGCGAGAATGCCCAGTTCACTGGTGTTGCTCTTCTCCTGATAGCGTTTGGACAGGTTCCCCTGCGAAACATGGCGGCTGGTTTCAATCAGCTGCGCCACATCGCGCAACAGCAGGCGTGAAAGCATATACGCGATGCTCCACACCGAGGGCAGCAGCACCAGAAAAACACCCAACAGCAGCAGCAAAAAATGATTGCGTTGCACGGTGTACGTTTGCCAGGGTATGGTCATCAAAAGCCGCCAGCCGAAGGGGGCGACCGTTTGATAGGACACGTAGTAATGCTTGCCTTCCACGGTTTGCTGGGTGGCGCCTTCAACCATGCGGAAACCCGCTGCGTCCGGGGCGTCCTGCTGGTGGGTCTTTGCCAGCAGGTCTACCCCCGCGCCATCCAGCAGGTATACCTCCGCCGTCGGGTACAGGCTGTGCTGAAACAGGGAATGGATGGATTTATCCGCGTCTACATCCAGCAGGATGTAGCCCAGCAGATTGCCCCCTTCCGGATTCGGCGACAGGCTGAAAACATGCATGCCCAACCGATAGTTGATGCTGTTAAACAAATGCCTTGGAATCACGCGGTACAGGTAGAGCGCGTTCCCCTCCTGGAGCGTTGCAATATCCGCGTTGGCGTCTGTTTCGATCAACAGTGTTTCTCGGAAGGATGAGGCATAGAGCAAATCTCCCGTTGGGGCGTAGAATGCAATGTTTTGAATGGAACGGTTATCCACAACGAACTTTTTCAGCGTTTGTTCCAGTGCCTGCTCCGCCTGCGCGGAGGCGCTGCGCATAAACGCCTGCACGCTTTCATCCATTACGATGGAACGCATCAGGCTGCGTTCGCGCGTCAGCATCAGCTCGGTCTGTTTGCGCATCAGGCGGGTGTTGGTTTCCAGCTCGGAACCCACTTCACTATCCACCATGCGCTGCGTGTGCCAGTACACCAGCCCGATGATGAGCACCAGCGTGACCAGCACCAGCAGCGCAAAGAAACGCAACAGCTTGGCGTGCAGGGAGCCTCGCGTGCGCAGGTGAATGCGCCTGTGCGCATCATCGCCTGCAATCGCCTCTATTTGTCGACTCAAACTGCCCACGGGCGCCAGGTATCGCCGGGCAAAGCCGCTGGCTGCCGCCAGCGCCGCCAGCGACAGCACAACGCATAAAAGCAAGCTGTATAAGAGCAGCATCTCCTGCGCATTGCGCAGCGCCTGGTTGGAGGCGCGGTACAGGACGGACCAACCCTCCCAGTTGAGCGGCGCGCTGCTGAGCGTGCTTTGCTCCTGCTCGCTCAATGGGGCGGAGGTGTGGATGCCGTCTTTCATGATGATGGTATCGGATTTCAGATCCAGCTGCTCGGCAAAGCTTTTACTGAGCATGATTACCATCACGGCTTTGAGCGTATCGCTTTGGTTGTTCCACACCGGGTAGACGATGCAGAAAAAGTCCGTATGGGATTGCTGATAATCATACAGGCTGAAACTGCGGCGCCGTTCGCTAAGCAGCAGCGCGCGTATCTCCTCCAGCGCCTGGCTGCGTTCAAACTGGTAGAAATCCAGCAAACTGGTATTGGAGATTTTGATTTGCAGGCCATCCGTGCTGATGTACATGCCATCAATGGCATCCTTGTACATTAAAATATCGGAGAGGTCGCGCTCAATTTTCATTTTCAGAATGGTCTGCCGGTAAAAATTATCCGGTTCGCTGCTGAAAAGCTGCTCCATTTCCGGCAACTTCAACACCGCGTTGATTGCCTGCTCAATAGCTACCAGCGCTTCATTGGCTTTATTGGTTACCGCGTCCAGCACCAGCTGGTTAATCTGCTCGCTGCGCTGGGCAACAAAATACCGACTGATGAGGTTGCCAAACCCCGCCGATAGCACGGAGGCAATCAACACCAGCAGTACCGCATGATGGATGATCCGCTCGGTCAACCCGTGTTCTTTGCTCATGATGCCGCCTCACAGAGTATGCTGGTGCAGTTCACGGTACTCAATCGGGTTCACGCCGGTGTTCTTACGAAAAATCTCGCTGAAATGGCGGGTCTTTCGGTAGCCAACTTTCCCCGCAATCTCATAAATACGGTCGTTGGTTTCCCGCAGCAATCGCTTGGCGCAGTCGATTCTCAACGCCGTGAGCCGTTCGATATAGTTGCACCCGATCTCTTTTACAAACAGCTTTGAAAAATAGCCCGGGCTCATGGAAAAGCGGTCGGCCATGCTTTGCAGCGAAAGGTTTTCGGCAAAGTGCTGTTCCAAATACAACGCCGCGGCGCGCATCACCCTGCGGGTGCTACCCGCGTCCACGGTATTCATCTTCAGCATATCGTTGAGCCGCTCGCCAAGCAGGCGCAGCACACCGTTGACGGTGGCGCACTGGGCGGTTTCTTCCAGCAGCAAAGCAAACGCGTCCTTGAGAACGATATCCCGCGAGGCAAGGCGTAGCACATCGCGCAATAAAAACTGCACCTCCTGCATGCTGCGCAGGCTGCGCAGGTTCCCCCTGGTTTCCAGCGCCTGAACCGCCTTTTGCAGGGCGCTTTCATCCTTGCGGGCAATGGCGGCTACCAGTTGATCGGCCAGTTCCTGTAAAAGGGTGTCGCTGGGGATGGCAGCCGTTTTTACGGGAAAAAAGGCTTCGCAAACGCAGCCGTTGCGCAGGCGGAATAAATCCTGCTCCGCTGGCAGCATCGCACGGAAGCCCTCTGCCAGCGTATCCCGCGATAGTGTCTGCGGATAGTAGACCATGCTGAATGCGTCGTTTTCGGTTTCCCAAGGCTCATCCAGCAGTTTGGTAAGCGCAAGCGAAAGTTTTTCGGGCTGGTTGGTCACCACAAACAACCGCTGCAAATACGGGATCAGGAAGCCGTTTTGGGTAAGTACAGCCTCCAGAATCTCACGCATGCGCATCCAGATGGCGAACATCACCTGCGTGCCGTATGTTTGCGTCATCCGCTGCTGCTCAAACGGGATGGCCTCGGCAAGCGTCCAGGAGCCTTGCAGGGCAGGAAAGGCGGCATGCAGATACAGCGCCTCATCATCTTTGCCCTGCGCCCAGCTTTCGGCAAGCGCCTCGCGATACTGCCAAAGCAAGCGCTCGTTCTCTTCCCGCGCCAGCGCCGCCTTTTCCCGCGATTGATCCAATTGCAGGCGCAGCGCAAGCAGCTGCTGCACGATCTTGGCGGGCTCATCGCTTTTGAGCACATATCCGAAAACGCCGTGCTTGATTGCCTGCTGCGCATAGCTGAACTCACTGTAGGCGCTCAGCAAAATCACCGCTACATCCGGGTACTCGGCGCGGATGTGGCTTGCCAGCGCAATCCCGTCCATTTGCGGCATGCGGATATCCGTCATTACCAGATCAATGGCGGTTTGTTTGAGGATGCGCAGCGCTTCCAGCCCATTGGCGGCTACCGCTACTACTTTGAAACCGGCGCTTTTCCAATCTACAAGCGCTTCAAAAGCCTGGCGGATGACCACTTCATCTTCCACCAGCAAAACACTATACATGGGAATCCCGACATTTCATCATCCTTTGCACCCCGCCTGCAAGGTATTGACCACAGCCCAGCTGATTACCTTCCCTTGTGAATTCAACAAGCCGTAGTCCATATCCTTGTATGTCCAGTAACACCAGTCAATATGGTTAGCATTGGCAAAGGCGAGCACATCCCTGAGCCACGCGCAGCGGGCATCGCTTTGCGCATAGTAACTTACGCCAAACTCTCCCATGTAGGTGGTGCGATGGAAGTGGTTTTGAAAATCGCACGCCTTTTGCAGATGCTTATGGATGAGCGCCTGATCGTTTGGAATCCAGCAGTACCGCCCGTTCTCCTCCGCTTTTTCCGGGTGCGCATCCAGGTATTCGCGCAGCTGGGGAATCATGCCCGGGTAGTCAACAGGGTGCGGGTAGCCGCTCCTATCGCCCCGGCTGTAATGATACAGCTGGTTGGTGAACAGGTTCGGCTCGTAATAATGGAATGTGTATACGATGGCGGGGTCGTGGTAGAGCGTCATGCTCTCCAGCGAGTCTACATGGGAATAGTGGTTGCCCCCGATCACCAGCACACGGTTTGCGTCTATCTCCCGTACGCAGGCGATCAAATCGGCATAGAAATCATTGACCGGGTAGGTGGACGGCCATTCCGGCTCGTTGAGCAACTCAAAACGCAGCGCTGCGCCCGTGCCAATAAACCGCTTGGTAAGCATGCGCCACAGCCTGCGTGATTCCGCCATATGCGGTTGGGACGCAAAAAGGTCGTTCTGCTGCGGGGTTGCAATATAGTACCCGGGCAAGCGGTGCATATCCAACTGCAACCCAAGCCCCGCGTTCTGACACCAGAACAGGCACTGGTCGATATAGGCGAGCACATCCATATCATACTGCCCATCCGCATTGGTAAATACGGTGCTATCCACAGGCAGGCGCACATGGTCAAACCCCCAATCGGCGATCCTGCGAATATCATCGCCGATGATAAAGCTGCCGTAGTGCAAATGCCTGGCGCGTTGTTCGCATTGTGAAAGCCATCCGCCCAGATTTACGCCATGCCGAAACGTTGCCACTGCGAATCCTCCCATCTTGATAACGCAAGAGCAGCCCCGCGGCGGCATCCGCATGGATGCGCCACGGGGCCGCTCTTTACGCCTTTACTTGTTGGCCGCCCAGTATTCGTTGCCCGCGTCGATGACAGCCTGGCCGCCCACGCTAAGCCATTCCGCCTTCATTTGCGCAAACTCAGCTTCTACGTCTACGTTTTCATCCATAATGATCTTTAGCCGATACTGATCATACACGGATTTCAGCGCGCCGGTATCGCCCTGCAGGGCGCTGCTGTTTACGTTGAGCAGGGGGCTTGCGATGGAATACTTGGCGATATCCGCCGCCCAGGTGGCAAACTGGCCGCCCGCCAGATCCATGTTGATCCAGGTTTCCATGTTCTGATAGGCGGTGTCAAAATCATAATCGTACTTCTCGATGGGGATATAGAAGTTTTCGCCATAGTTGAAGGCGCCCCACGTGAGCGGATACATCAGCCCATTGGATTCAACATCCCAATCCTTGGCGCATTCTTCGCGATCCATGGTATACACGGTAGCGCCGTTAACGGTCTCCTTGGAGGTGAAGTGGATGCCTTCAATGCCGAACTCGGTCAGCTCGCGGCCTTCCGCGGTCAGGCAGTACTCAAACAGCTCCATCACCTTTTCAGGATTTTCGCAGGTGCTGGTGATGGCCGCGCCCCACCAGGAGCCGCCATTGTTGCCGCTGTTGGCGGGAACGCCGTTTACGCCTTCCAGCGCGGGCATCAGCGCCACGGTTGCATCCGGGTTCATGGCAATCAACGTTTCATAGGCAAGTTGCGGGTTGGAGGTATCCTCCACGCCGTATTTGCCGGCGGAGAAGTTGGCATAGCCGATATCGCTATCTACCTTGGTGGTAATGAAATCCTTCTTGAGCAGCCCTTCCTGATACAGCTTGCGCAGGAATGTAAGCGACGCGAGGTTCTGATCGCTGATTTCGTACCGCGTCACCGTACCATCGGCCTGCTCTACCCAAACCGCGTCCGAAGAGTTGGGGCCCATGTTGGGGGCGTTGATGGCAAAGCAGCGCTCCACATAGGGCAGCGAGAAGTAATCCCAGATACCCAGGGTGTCATCCACGCCGTTGCCATCGGGATCGTTTTCCACAAAGGCTTTGAGCACAGTGTAGAACTCATCCAGGTTGGTGGGCATTTCCAGACCCACGTTCTGGAGCCAATCGGTACGAATCAACATACCGCGCTGGTTGGGCACAAGGGGCAGGGGTTTGTAGTACACTTGCCCGTTGATTTTGAAGTTCTTGTACATTTGCGAATTGACCAGCGAGTTGACCAGCGGGTAGTTGCCGGTGGCAAGCATCTCATCCCAGGCGATAATCAGGCCATCGTTTGCCCAGCTTTCAACCATGGAACCGGCGTCACAAAGCACAAAATCAAGCGGCTCGCCTGTGGAAACCATGATGTTGAGCTTGTTGGGGAACTGATCCCACGGGATGGAGACGATCTCCAGCTTGATGTTGAGTTTTGCCTGCAACGCAAGCAGAATACGATCCACCTCTGGATCCTGCACATTTCCCGCGCGCGCAAAGCGGATGGTGGTGGGCGCTTCCTGCGCGATGGCCGGACTACCGACCAGCGCGAGCAGCAGAACTGCGGACAGGAGCATGGCAACAGCCGTGGATAGCAACCTTTTCATGTTCTGACCTCCCTATTCTTACGGTCGGCTACCGCCGCCGCAGAGTACTATTCCTTAATGGCACCAATCATGATGCCTTTGGAGAAAAAGCGTTGTATAAAGGGGTACACCGCCAGCATGGGCAGCATGCCCACAACCACGCATGCCATTTTGAACTGCTCGATGGTTTGCCCGTTCATGCCGCGTAAGCCCACCACCGTTTGTTGGATGATCATCTGGCGCAGCACCACCTGCATCGGATACATTTTGTTGCTGCTGATGAACAGCGTCGCCTGAAAATAATCATTCCAGTACCCGACCGCGTAAAACAGGGCAATTGTGGCAATAACGGGAATGGAGAGCGGAACCACGATGCGCACGAGAATCTGTACATCGTTATACCCATCCAGCTTGGCGGATTCTTCCAGGCTCAGGGGAAAGGAAACAAAGTGGTTTTTCAGGATAATCAGGTTGAAGGAGTTGATCGCCATGGGCAAAATCAACGCCAGGAACGTATTGTTGAGCCCCAGATTGCGAACCAGCAAATAGTACGGCACCAGCCCGCCGCTAAAGAACATGGTGATGATGACCATCGTGAGCAGGAATCGCCTGCCCGGCATGCCTTTTTTGGAGAGGGAATACCCGCCCATGATGCTCATGAGCATGCTGAAGGCCGTGCCCGCGAGCGTTACGATAACCGATACGCCGAAGGAACGCATCACTTCCGCGTTGCCAAACACCAGCTTGTATTGCGCCAGGCTGATGGTGCGCGGCCACAGGTGAATGGAATCCATCGCGTAGGATTTTGCGGTGGAAAGCGATATGACCAGCACGTACCATAACGGCAGCAGGATCAGCAGTGTGAGCAGGAGAAATGCGCCCATCACGACGATATCGGTTGCGGATCGTTTACGGATCGTCACGTTATTTGCTCCTCCCCATCAAAAGATGCCTTCTTTACTCAGTTTGCTGGATGCGGTATTGGCAAGCACCAGCAAAAACGTGCTCACGACGGATTTGAGAAGCCCCGCAGCTGCGGCATAGCTCAGTTTGTTATCGGCCAGTACCGAGCGGAAGATATACGTATCAATGATATCGCCCGTTTCATACACACGCGCGTTATACAGGTTATACACCTGATCAAACCCGGTGCCCATGACCTGCCCGATGGTTAAAATGAGCATAACAATGACCGTAGAACGGATACCCGGCAGCGTGATGTGCCACATTTGCCCCCAACGATTCGCCCCGTCCACAAACGCCGCTTCATACTGGGATTGTTCAATGCTTGCGATGGTGGCGATATAGATAATCGTGTTCCAACCGGCTTCCTTCCAGATATCCGAAACGATCAAAATGGAGCGGAATGCCTTGGGGTTGGTCAACAGAATGGGCATTTCCCATTTGAACGTCTTGCAGATGCCATCCAGCAGCCCCGTATCGGGGCTTAATATGGCGATCACGATGGAAGCCGCGATGACCCAGGACACGAAATGCGGCAGGTAGATAGCGGTTTGCACCATCTTTTTGAACCGTGCCGCCCGAATCTCATTAAGGAAAAGTGCCAGCAGTACTGGAATGGGGAATACGATGCAAATGCGGTAGATCGCGATGACCAGCGTATTGCGAAACGCCATCCAGAAATAGCGGTCGTTCATCAGTGTGGCGAAATGCTTAAGCCCCACAAAGGTGCTGCCTGTAACGCCTCTGGTGATTTTATAATCCTGAAAGGCGATCACCAGGCCGTACATCGGCCCATAGCAGAAAATGATATACCATATGACTACGGGAATGAGCATCAGATAAAAATACCGGTATGGCCCCATCCGCGCCCAAAGCGAAGCTGTCCTTATGCGGGGGTTCTGCAATAAAATCACCTTGCTTTACTTTAACTACGTGCAGTATAGCGGGGCGCCCTCTGTGACTCAATACCCCTAAATGGCTATCATGTTCGTTTTTTTGACATGTTGGACATGCTTTGATGAAGAGCGATCCGTTTGCCGCAGGTAAGCAGGGTGGATTTGTTGCCGCGGCGGCAGCATAACGGTGGAAATGGCAAAGACAACAACGCGGCGCCAAAGCATCATGATGAGGCAACAAAGCGGCCGCCTGGATGGGGTTCTTCAATTGGAAGGCTATCATTGCCGTTAATCATATACGTCATGAATTTGATTAGCGCGTTCTTTTGATTACCCTCACCCATAAACCGTGCCGATGCAGGAAGGCAATGCGGCATCACGGCAAACCCCTGCTATCGGTAGCGCAGGCAGCACAAAGGGATGAACACCGATGCTGCCGAGCGCATCTACGAATGGATGAAGGAGAATGTTTGGCGCAAACGGTTGATGGAAGGCTGAATCCGTTCTGCTTGATAGCATTATATATGGCCGAATACGAAAAAGAGGGGAGCCAGTGCTGCTTTGCACCGACTCCCTTTTTCAGAAACAGGTTGCTGCGCCCTTGCGTTTGATGCAGGGGGCGTCTTGGGGTTACGCAAGCGCCTCAGGCATACTCGTTGGAGCGCTCACGGATGGGCAGCCATTGCAGGAATACGCGCACCCACTCATCCCAAAAATCCCAGTAATGGACGCCCGTGCTTTCGAAGAACACCACATCGTAAGGGTTGGGGAGGTTGCGCAGGAAGTTCACATCGTTCTTGCAATCCTGATAGCAGTGATCCTGCGTGCCGCAGCAGAAGAAAATCTTCGGCAACGGTTGACCGCTCTCGGAGGCAAGCTGCGCAAAGTGCCGGTTATCGTGGATGGTGCCGCGGAGGGTGCGCATATCCCGATCTTCGCACCCTAATATTTGCCAGCGGATAAAGTTGCAGGGTCGCCGCATGCCGCCCGGCGCCATCGGCAGGTTCATATCAATAAAGTTGCAGCTGGAAAACAAGCCCATGGCCGCAAACCGATCTGGGTTCTGGTAGGCGATACGGGCTGTGCCGTGCCCGCCCATCGATAAGCCGCCGATGAACGTATCCTGCCGCTCGGTGGACATGGGGAAGTACTGGGCGAGCATACGTGGTAATTCTTCGGTCAGGTAATCGTAATAGCGCCCCAAAGGATAATTCGAATAGAAGCTGTTTTCCGCATCAGGCATAACGACCATCACGCCGCGCTTTTGGGCATACAGCTCGATGGAGGTAAAACGCTCCCACCCCTGATAGCCGTCAAAAGCGCCGTGCAGCAGCCACACCACCGGAAACTTCCCGTTTGGCAGAACACGTTTTTCGCGCAGCTCGGGAACGATCACATTCACGAGGGTCTTGCGGGTTAAACATTCCGAAAACAACTGCATCTTAATGAGCGCCATACTGCTGCCTCCTGTCTTCCATCGCGGCACCGATGAACTTCTCAATCCATGGATCCCAAAAGAACCAGTCATGCTTGCCATGCTCGGTATGGAATTCATAACGAAAGGGATCGCCCTCAAAGCCTTCCAGGAACGCTTTCAGGCCAAGCCCCACAGGATAGGCATGGTCCTCCATCCCCACGGCGTGGAATACCTTCGGCGCGGGCTTGCCCTGCTCAATGATGGTACGGGCGTTAAGCAGCACATCATGCTCGGGGTTTCCAGCCAGTTCCCCCGTATCTTCCACCCCGAAATTGATCATGTTCACACTCATGCCGCCCGGCCCTCCCGGAGGCGGCGGCGCGCCCGCGGTGGTCTGGCGCAGATGTTCCAGCGGGATGATGCTGCTGGCGGATAAAACGCCAATCGCGCTGTACTTTTCCGGGTTTCGCATGCCCAGGGAGAGCGCGCCGCTTCCGCCCAGGGAAAGCCCCGCAATCATGGTATCCTCACGGCGGGTAGAGAGGCGCGGGTACAGATGCTTCATGATGCGAGGCAGCTCATCCGTCAGATAATCATAGTAATCGGCGCCCCAGGTCATGTTGCAGTAGCGGCTACAACCCGCATGCGGCATGACGACCGCAATTTTGTGCGCCTCGGCGTATAGCAGTATTTTTGTGTTCTCAATCCAGTCATTCTGGTTGCCGTAACCGCCGTGGAGCAGCCACAGCACAGGAAAATCGCCCTCTGTGCGATCGTCGGGCAGGATAACCTGCACGCCGTCCGTCAGGCTGAGAACATCTGAAAAGATGGTGGTGGACATCAGAACATTGGCCATTGATGATGCTCCTTTCCAAATCCGTAGGATCGGTATCTGGCCGCAACCCGAGAGCGCCCCGTCACTCTGTCCGATGAATGCTCCTGGCGGGGCACATCAGTGGCGGTATGCACTTTTCCCAGGCGATGGTCATGCCTATCATACGGTTACGGGCACTATGCGTCAAGCGTTGGGATTTGCGAAAGGCATAGTAGGATTTTGCGCTGTTGTGTCGGATATGGACAAGAAGTGACCATCCGGATAATGTGAATTGCCTATCCCCTGACCCGGGGAATCCGCCCTTTTACGGCATGGGCGTATTTTGTTTTTTCGATTGAATCCGCTATAATGAAAACCGTGGTTTGGTGAATAATGCGACAGCGAGGTACATACCGATGCGTGGACATTTTTGGCGATCGCGCACGTTTACAATCTGGTTTCTGGGATACTCCTGCATTCTGATGCTGCAACTGACGGCCGGCGTGCTGTATTTCAGCGGCGTGCAGCATAGCTTAACGGCCAAAACCAACGAGATGAGCCAGATGGCCATCGACCAGGCAGCCAGCGTGATCGATGAAAAATTCAAAATGATCGATAACGTGGGAGATTCAATTTTTATCTCCTCGGAGATCAAGCGGATCAAGTTTCTTTCGCTCCCTTACGATGCGGAAACGTATTACGAGTTACATCGCCGCGCGTCTTATTTGGGCAATTTCTCCTTTCAGGCGGATCTGTTCCGCCACCTGTACGTGTATTACAGCGATATGAACTGCCTCATGGATAACCTGCGCCTGTTTACCACTGAAAAGCAGATTTCCACGGTTCTGCGCAATAATCTCCAAATCGATGAGGATTCGTTTTTTGCGTTAACCGCACAGATGAACTATAACAAAATCCACATGCTGGATGACGGCACCATCCTTTTTCTGCGTACCCTGAGCACGCGCGGCGCAGGAAGAGAGCCTATTATTACCCTTATCGCGGTAATCAATACGCAGTCCATTCAGACGGTGCTTGCGCAAACGGGCGCAAACGCCGAGGGACAGGCCTGGCTTATGGCGCCGGAAGGCGCGGCCATCAGCTGTGATAACCACCCCGCCCCGCTGGATTATCAAACGCTGCTCTCCGCAAAGGAGAACGGTACGCAGCCGCTGCCTGACGCAATGACCGTGAGCAGTCCTTCTGCCCATTCAAACCTGATGTTTGTGCTTTCTATACCCACCGAGGTTTATCTGCTGGAAGTCACGCAAACGAGGCATTGGTTTTGGGGCGTCAGCATCATATCGCTGGCGCTGGGGCTGCTGTTCACCTACTACATCACCGCGCGGCACTATCGGCCTGTACACGAGCTGAAACAACGCGTATCCGGCAGCGAAAAAGCCAAGGATGATTTCAGCCTCATCAACGCGCGGTTGTCCGAATTGCTGGATGAGGAAAATGACATGCAACGCGAAATCAAGCGGCTGGATAACATTGCGGGCAAACGCGCCCTCCACTTATTGCTCAGCAGCGGCTACCATGCGCTGGACGATCGACAGAAGGATTCCTTCCAATTTAATGGCGATGTGTTCGTCGTCGCATGGCTGTGCAGAGATGACGGCGCTTTCAACGTGCAAAACAAGAGCGGAAACGATGCGGATCCCGAGAGTGTACTACAGGTCTTTTTGGATCCCCTGTGCGCGGGACGCTGCGGGTTTGACATCTTTCAGGAGAGCAGCGGCTATGCGGCGGTGTTCTGTTTTGGCAACGGGACGGATCCCATCGAGGCGCAGCTGGTGGTATCCGATTTGACGGTTGCGCTGCTATCCCAGTTGAAGGAGCGTTTCCCGCAACCGCTGGATCGGGCGTATATCGGCGATGCGCAGACTGGCTTGGAAAGCATCCAACTGTCTTACCAGAACGCGCTTCGCGCGAAAGAATATGCAGATTTTCTGCCGCTGGAGGGGAACAATGTCGTCCCCTTTGACCCGTTGATGTATTCCGCCGGTATCTCCTGGCAGGACTATGACATTATGGATGCGGAGCGCAATTTCATCAGTTTGATGCTGGAGGGCAATTATGCCAAGGCTTCTGTGCTGCTCCATGAAGTGATGTCCTACTACAGCAATACCGATGGCATGAACCTGTACGTAATGCGGTGCCGGATGTTCGGCGTCATGAACATGATGCTCAACGTGCTGCACGAAATCGAGCCGGATATCATCGCCTCCGCTTACAGCGATTTCAAACCCATGGAAACGCTGATCAGCGCGCGCTCTCCCAGCGAGCTGGAAAAGGTGGTTTTCGATATCATCGGGCACCTGGTGGGCGCCCAGGAAATGAAGAGCGCGGATATCAAACCCCGTATGAAGCAGATCCAGCGCTATATTTCCGCCAACTATTTTGACGTTAACCTGAGCGTGCAGATGGTGGCCGATGCCTATGACATTTCCCTGCCCTATTTAAGCCGCATTTTCAAAAAGGAGTACGGCACGGGGCTGCTGGATTACATCAACCGCTATCGGGTGGATAAGGCGAAGGAACTGATGCAGGCCAGCAGTGAAGAAAGCATCACCTCCATCGCCGCACGCGTGGGTTTTGGCAGCAGCCAAACGTTGATCCGCGCCTTCAAGCGGTATGAAAACACGACGCCCGGGCAATACCGTCAAACATTGGTGCATACCGGCGATGAAGTATCCGGTCAAAAATCGCCCTTATCGGATAAAAAATGATGATACCTTTTGTACAATCCAGTCCATACAAGGCTTTGCTGTGTACAAATTCTGCGAAGTCCTATCGTAAAACCTGCCTATATACTTTTGCCTGTTTCAGGCGCTATTCTTGTGGCAGCTGAGTGGCCGCTTACGCTGCTCGAAAAACTAAAGGGGGCCATCCAAATGGCAAAACGTGTACTGGCAATCCTGCTAATCGGTCTTCTGGCGCTATCTTCTTGCGTAGCGCTGGCTGACACCGCCGAGGATCGCGATGCGATCATCCGCGAAAAGGCGAAACTTACCACCAAAGTCGAACGCCTGACCGAAGAACCCGTGACCCTGACCCTGTGGGCCGATACCAAGAACAACGGCGCCGTAGGTACGCTCATGGAAAAACTTGACGACATGGAAATGCTCAAGGCCATGGAAGAGAAGACCGGCGTACGCATCGAGTGCATCACGCCGCCCGTAGGCGAGGATGAAACCGCCTTCTCGCTGATGCTGGCCAGCGGCAAGTACCCCGATATCATTATCGGCTTCCACAACTACTATGCCTACAGCGGCGATACCGCCATTGAAGAGGGTATCATCGTAAACATCAACGACCTGCTGGATTATGCGCCCAACTACAAGGCGGCCATGGAGGCTTCCGAGTTCCGCACCAAGAGCGTGATCACCGATGAAGGCAACATCCCCTACATCGCCATGCCCATCGTCGCGGACGAACCGGGCCTCAACGTTGGCGGCCCCATCATCCGTAAGGATCTGCTTGCCAAGCTTGGCATGGATATGCCCACCACATACGATGAGTTGCACACCTTCCTGACCCGTTGTAAGGAAGAGCTGGGCTTGAAGCGCCCTATGGCGCTGGATTCCAATGGCGCCAGCAAGTATGACGGCCTGACCGCCGGCTTCGGCTTTCACCTGAAGAACATTTGCACGACCCACGCCTTCTACATGGAAGACAATAAGATTACCTACGCTCCCTTGACGGATGGGTACTATGAGTACGTTTCCACCATGGCGCAGTGGTACAGCGAAGGGTTGATCGATCCTGATTTCGCTTCGGTTGTGACCTTTGACGACGGCGTAGCCATGATCACCAGCGGCGAGTGCGCCTACTCCACCGATCACAGCGGCATCGTGGGCATGTACAACAGCGTTGGCAAGACCCTGAACCCCGATTTCGAATTTGGGATTGCGCCCATTCCTGTGCGCAACGCGGGTGACAAAGTGCACATCGGCTCCTCCTCCGGCGCAACCTGCTACAGCGCCGCGGCAATCT
Source organism: Clostridiales bacterium Firm_11 (assembly GCA_001604105.1). GTDB lineage: Bacteria > Bacillota > Clostridia > Christensenellales > Aristaeellaceae > CAXXOK01. The sequence continues at coordinate 24,728 of LVAQ01000020.1, read as the reverse complement.
CCACCACCTGCGCCAATCCCGAGCTGGCCATGCGCTATATTGACCAGTGGTTCACCGATGAAGGCTTTATGATGGCCAACTACGGCGTGGAAGGCGTAACCTACGAGATGGTGGACGGCATGCCAACCTACACCGATTTCGTGATGAACAACCCCGATATGGACTCCGTGGCGATCCTGAGCGCATATGCGACGCCCGTGACTTGGTTCAGCGAGTATGTTGGCTGCCGCGACATCAGCGATGCCACCCGTGAAGTGACCGGCATTTGGGATGAGCAGAACGACAGCGTGGGGGTTATTCCCGGGGCGGTAACGCTGAACTCCGCGGAAAAGGAAACCTATGGCGATCTGTACTCCGAGATCAGCTCCTATGTGGAAGAGATGACCGTTCGCTTCATCATGGGTCTGGAGCCCCTGGAGAATTATCCCACCTTTGTGGAACAGCTTCGCGCGCTGGGCGCGGAAGAGGCCATCGGCGCTTACCAATCCGCCTATGATCGCTATTTGTCTCGTTAAACTTATCGGCATCCATTAAACCCAAGCACGAGCCGGGCGTACACTGTCCGATGCGCCCGGCTCGTGCTCTGCCTTTTATGGGGACGACGTTCCATGAGAACAATACGGCGAGGAGTAAACCGCTATGAAACCTGAACGGATTCTTCTCAATTATAAGAAGAACAAAGTGCTGTACTGGATGATTCTGCCGGTCATAACCTATGTTTGCATCTTCAACTACCTCCCGATGTTCGGACTGACCATGGCATTTCAAAACTACTCCTTGACCGGCGGCATCTTTGGCAGCAAGTGGATTTGGTTTGATAACTTCAAAGACTTTTTTCAGGGGCTGTATTTCCAGCGCACGCTCAACAACACGCTTTTGATCAGCTTCTATACGCTGCTGTTTGCGTTTCCGGCGCCGATCATCTTTGCGCTGATGCTCAACGAAGTGCGTCACACCGGTTTTAAGAAGATTGTGCAAACCGTCAGCTATATGCCTCACTTCATTTCGATGATTGTGGTTGTAAGCCTGATTAACGATTTCACCAACTCCAATGGGGTCATTGCCTCCATTGTTGCGACGCTGGGCGGCACGCCGCGCAGCTACGCCACCGATCCCGCCAGTTTTCGCACAGTGTTTGTCATCTCCGAGATATGGCAGCAAATTGGCTTTAACAGCATCATTTACCTGGCCGCGCTTTCAGGCATCAGTGAAGAACTGTATGAAGCCGCGGAGCTTGATGGCGCTGGCAGGATTGCCCAACTGTTTCACGTGACACTCCCCGGTATTGCCTCCACCATCATTATTATGTTCATCCTGCGCTGCGGCGCGCTGATGACCGTCAATTTCGAGAAGATCCTGCTTATGTACTCTCCCGCCACTTACGAAACCGCCGATGTGATCCAAACCTATGTGTACCGCATTGGCATTATCAAGCAGAAAATAGGCTACAGCACCGCGGTTGGCCTGTTTAACTCGATAATAAGCCTGGGGCTGATCGTGCTTGCAAATAACCTGAGCCGTAAATATACGGAAGTCAGTATGTTTTAAGGCGAGGTATCAATATGAGATTAAGAGATTCACGTTTGCGCAGGATATTTGTGGTGGTCAATGCCATCCTGCTGGCACTGATCGGGTTTTGCTGCCTGGCGCCCATGCTGAACGTGCTTTGGTGCTCCATCTCCGACCCCATCGCGTTAACCCGGGATCAGGGTTTTCGCCTCCTGCCCATCTTTCCGCTCAACTTCTCCGGCTATGAAACCGTGCTGGGCTATCGTAACATCGCCATTGGCTATATGAACACCCTCATCTATGTGGTGCTTGGCACCGCGCTCAACCTGGTGCTTACGACGCTGGCCGCCTATGTGCTCTCGCGTAAGCGGTTTGCGCCCCGTAACAGGGTGATGCTGTTTCTGGCCTTTACGATGCTCTTCAACGGCGGTATGATCCCCAATTACATGCTGGTGCGCAACCTGGGGCTGCTGGATCACTATGCGGCGGTGCTGCTGCCCAGTGCGTTCTCGGTCTTTAACCTTGTTATCATGCGCACTTCCTTTGCGGAAATCCCTGATTCGCTGGAGGAATCCGCGCGGTTGGACGGCGCCAACGAGCTGCAGATTCTGGTACGGATCATTATCCCCGTGTCCAAAGCCACGGTGGCCGTCATCGCGTTGTTTGTGGCCATCGCTTTCTGGAACAGCTGGTTTACCGCCTCCATCTATCTACAGGATCGCGATAAATGGCCCTTGCAGATGTTCCTGCGGGAGATTCTCATTACCACTTCGCAGCGCAGCCTCAGCTCCGGCGTTCGCATGAACACGGTGGTTCAGCAGACGCTGGTCAAGTATTGCACCATTATGGTGGCGACTGTGCCAATCCTTTGCATCTATCCCTTTGTACAGAAATATTTCGTGAAGGGCGTCATGCTGGGCTCGATTAAAGGCTGATGGAGGCGCGTTATCTTGCCGGATACCAATCAATCTCGGCTTCTCAACAGCCGTTATCTTATGCTGCTGATGGTCAACCTGATCACATCGGTCAGTTTTGCCATGGTATACACCACCATCTCCAGTTACGTAACGGGGCTTGGGGTATCGGTGGCCATCGCAGGCGTGGTTACAGGCGCTTTTAATATCTCGTCCATGGTGATGCGCCCGCTCAGCGGTCTGGTTTCAGACAGGGTCAATCGCAAGTGGCTGCTGGTGATCTCCAACACGGGCATGGGGCTGGCCATATGCGGCTATGCCGTGGCGCAGGACCCCACCACGCTCATCACGCTGCGCATTGTGCACGGCATTATCTTCGCGCTTAGTACAACGGTCAATATGGCCATCATCCCCGGCATTGTTCCACGCAATCAAATTGGTGAAGCCATCTGTTACTTTGGGCTTAGCCAATCGCTGGCGATGTCGGTAGGGCCTGCGTTCGGGCTTTGGCTGGCGGGCATCAATGGTTTCTCGCTCACTTTTCTGGTCGCGGCAGGGTTATGCGTGGCCAGCGGTCTGCTCGCCATACCGTTCAAGCTGACCGATGACAACGCGGAGCGCCCCACATCCAAGGGTCTTAAACTCAGCGATATTATCGTGCCGCAATGCCTGCCCTTTACCATGATTGAAATTACCATCGCATCGGTGGCGGGTCTTGAAAGCAGCATGATGGTGCTGTATGCCGCCACCCAAGGCATCGCTAATATTGGCTGGTACTTCACCATCAGTGCGTTTACGGTGGTCCTATGCCGCATGTTCTTGGGTAAAATCATCGATCAAAAGGGCACCTTCGCGGTATACCCGGGCTTGGCGCTGATGGTTGCCGGTTTGCTGATCCTGTGGCTGCAACAGGGGTTGTGGATGTTTGCGCTGGCAGCCGTAGTAAAGACGGTAGGCGTTAACCTGGCGAAGCCCGCGCTGCAAGCTACGGCGGTGAAGTCTGTTACGCCCGATAAACGAGGCGCCGCGGTGAGCACCTACTATATCGGCACCGATCTGGGACAGGGCACCGCGCCGATGATCGGCGGCAGAATTGTAGATATGAACGGCGGCAACTACGGGATGCTCTTCATGATTTTCGCCCTGCCGTTGGCGCTTTCCGGCGCTGCTTATTATTGGATTTCCCAACAAGTGAAGAAGAAAGCATCTGTGAAGGAGGCTTGATGAAATGGGCATGATTCGCTGCCATTTCTTCTCCGAAGTATACCAAACCCATACGGATATCACCGTAACCCTGCCCGAGGCGGCCGAGGCATTCGACGCAGAAATGCTTCGGGGCAAGCGCGTGCTGTATCCCGTAATCTACGTGCTCCACGGCGGCGCGGAAGAATCCACCATGTGGATGCGCATGAGCCGCATTGAAGAATATAGCAAACGGTTCGGCTTCATGAGCGTATCCATCAACGGCATGTCCAGCGCATACTCCGATATGGCGCATGGCTACAAAATTTTCACCTTCCTCACAGATGAGCTGCCCAAGTTTGTGGAAGGAGTATTCCCCGCCTCGCCCCGCCGTGAGGATCGCTACATCGCCGGGTTCTCCATGGGCGGCCAGGGCGCGCTGAAGGCCGCTCTCCGCTGCCCGGAAAAGTACGCCGCCGCCATGCCGCTTTGTGGCGCTCGCGATATTGTGCCGCTGTTTCAAAAATGGGAGAGCATGGAAAACGGCCCTGACCTTACCGCGGTTCGCGATGCCTTGGGCGACATCAGCAAGCTTCGCGGCAGCCCTCACGACCTTGTGCATCTGGCGCGGCAAGCTGCGCAGCGCCCGGGATACAAGCCGCGCTTGCTGGTAGCGTGCGCGCTTAACGACTATGCTGCCGAGCTTACCGAGCAGTATCATCAGATGCTTACCGAAATTGGCCTTGAGCACACCTATTATCAGGCGCCTGGCATCCACGATTATTACTTTGTGGATCACGCATTGCTGTGGGCGCTTGAAAACTGGTTGCAGCTGGACAAACCGCAAGGAAAGGAGTCCTAAGCGATGTGGATGACGTATACCCTGTACAGCCGCACGCTGGATGCAGAAGAAACGCTCACCCTGCTGATGCCCCATCCCCACCAAGTGCAGGAAGGCCTGTATACGCAGGAAGATTTGTACGAAAAGCGCCGCAAGCTCCCCGTGCTTTTTGCCATGGGAGATGAGGGCACCGAAAACAACTGGTGGATGCGCGCAAGCTTTGCGGAAGGCGATATACAGCAACGAATTGCCGCTGTTGTATGCATGCGCGGCATGCCTGTTGAGGAGAAAACGATCCGTTTTGTGGGGGAGGAGCTGCCCGCATTGCTTTGTGCGCTGTTTCCTTTCGATTGTGAGGATATGGCTTTCCTGGGCTGGAAGCGGAGCGAAGCCTTCCTAACCAACCTTGTGGGCAGCCCTTACCGGCTGCTGCTGGCAGGCGAGCATCAAGACAGTGCGGCGGCAATGCAGGCTGCGCTGGCGACCCTGACGAGCAAGGAGTGATGGCATGCGGCACATAGTAGATGCCAAGATGCCGCTGCGGGACGGCGTCTTGCAGAATTTTGACCTGTATAAGCCCGATGGCGAGGGCGCATATCCGGTGATCCTGATGCGCACGCCCTATACAAAGGCGTCGCTGACCCGGGAGCGCATTTATGCCAACGTTCGCCGTTACACGGATCATGGTTACCATGTTGTAGTAGCCGAATGCAGGGGCACGGGCAAATCGGAAGGCGTGCTGAACGCCAACGCCGCACACGAGTATGATGATGGGGTAGATACCGTGCTGTGGCTTGCGGAGCAACCATGGTGCGACGGGAATATAGGGATGTTTGGGCTATCTTACTTTGGTTTTACGCAGTTGGCCGCCGCCGCAGAAGCGCCAAAGGCGTTAAAGGCCATCTGCCCTTTCATGACGCAAGCCATGGAGCCCTTCGGCTCGCAGATGACCCAGACCTTCAACTACGGCCACATCCACTGGATTTACGGTCAACTGATGGCGCAGCCGGAGCGCTTCATGCCCGATGCGGAAGAACGCGCGCGGTTGCTGCCCATTTTGCAGGAACATGCAGCAAAGCTCGGTGATTACCAACTGCTGCTGCCTGCCGTGCAGAACCCCGCCGCGTTGGTTGCGGGCGCGCCGCTGGTGCAGGACTATCTGGAACTCATCCAGGGCATGGAGGATAAATCCTTCTGGGATGGCCTGCGGCACCCGACGGATTTTCGCCGCGCCCATACAGCGATGCTGCACTGCACCGGCTGGTTTGATGTGTGCCTGAACACCACCATCCATAACTGGAACGCTGTAATGGCGCAGGCGGATGACTACACCCGCGGCGCCGCGCGGCTGATCATCGGCCCGTGGTCACATGGCGGGGAGTTCCACGCCGCTTTTGGCGCTTTTGATTACGGCATGGAGAACGACGGCGCCGGACAGGACATCAACGGGAAAATGCTGGCCTGGTTTGACTACCATATTAAGGGGAAACCCAACAAAGTGCCGGACTGGGCGAAGGTGCGCTACTTTGTATTGGGATGTAACGAATGGCGCAATGCTTCCGCCTGGCCGCCCGCCGAAGTGGAGATGACCCCGTTCTATCTGCATGCGGGGAACCTGCTGGACCGAAACCTCCCCACGCAAGCGGAACGGCCGGATTGTTTTGACTATGATCCCATGAACCCTGCGCCGGCCTACGCGCCCGGCATAGAGGGGCAGAACGATCCGCTTCCGGACTATGCCCCGCTGGGGAAGCGTGCGGATGTGGTTACTTATACAACATTGCCATTCACAGAGCCGGTTACGATTGCCGGTACCGTCACCATGAAGCTGTACGCCATTACCACCGCAAAGGATACGGACTTCACCTGCCGCTTGATTGATGTGTACCCCGATGGCCGGGAGTTTCTGCTCACGCAGGGGCTCGTGCGGGCGAAATGGCGAAAGGGCTTTTTCCAAGCCTCCACCATCGAGCCTGGACAGCCCGCCGAATACATGATTGAGGTGGGCAACGCTAGCTGCTGTTTCCTCGCTGGACATTGCATCAAGCTGCATGTTTCCAGTGCCCTGTTTCCATTGTATGACCGGAACCTGAACACCGGCGAGCCATCTGCGACCTGCAACCATTGCGTAACCGCGCAACAGCAACTGCTGCACGACAATACGCATCCGTCCTGTGTGCTGCTCCCATTGTTGCCGCAAAACGACTAACCGCCATGGGAACGTATTACGAGCATAAACGCATTGAAGCTCACGAGGAATGCGACCCCATCGCGAGGGGTAGAAGCGAGCCGATGAATACAGCGCTGGCTTTGCTGTTACCTGTGCTGGCGGCTTTCAGGATCGTAAACGACCCCACGGTGCAGGATCGACTGTTTGGCGATTGCAGCTGGTTTTGCTGCCAAAGCTGGGCGGTGTGGACGGCTTTGGTCACGCTGATGATGTATTGTGAGGCAGTTTTTCAATTTGGGTACCAGCGTTACGGTGGTGCGTTGCCGGATGCGCCTTTGCCTGTTTTGATAGCGTTTGGGGTTGTGAACAATCCTATGGCGAAAGGGACGTTGTAAATGCTGCCAGCCCCCAGCCTCGTTAGGAAGCTGGGGGCTGGGTTCATCATTGCTATTTATCCTTTGGCTTAAGGGAGATAGACTCATCGCTGGCTTTACTACGTACTGCATCGATTGAACGTCCAAGTTCTTTTGCAATCACTGGCGTTGGAACATTTTGTTTTGCATATCTTTTCCGTGTTATTACATCGGAAGGTGTCCATTTCTTTCCGCTGTTTCTTGGCGTCATGCATACGGCTGGTCTTCAATGCTTCACCCTTCGAATGCGTGCCGGATAGCCTGCCGCTGGACAAGGTAGACATATTCTGTCTCAACGAGCACGAAGCGAAGGTTTTAGCGCGCGCGGAGGCGGATGTGGAAAGCGCTTTGCTGCGTCAATATCCCACGGCCAAGTTTGTAATTACCTACGGCGCGCGGGGCGCAGCGGTGATAGCGCAAACCAAGCAACGGCTGTGGATGGAGGCGCTGAAGGTGCGAGTCATCGACACAACCGGCGCTGGCGATATGTTCCTTGGTTACTTTGTCAGTCGTATGGCAAAAGGTTCCACAGACGAAGAATGCCTGCGGTAGGCATCGCAAGCCGCCGCGCTCTGCGTGCAGCGGTGCGGCGCGGCGCGACGCCATTCCGCTAATGGAAGACGTCGAGCGCGCGCTGGCGGGCAAGGAAATGTTAAGCGAATTCTAGGCATGAATGCGCTTTCGCTCACGAGCGGTTTGGTTCTGTGCAATTAAGCAATCGCGGTTTTTGGAATAGAGGCGTCCAGTCGTACATGCTATCTTCTCTGCATATTGCGCTAAAACTGCCGGGTTTCTCATCAGTACTTATCTTTTCTGAAAAGCAACTAAACCCCTGTAACCCTTTATTCACAACGTTTCCCGTATACAACAAGTACCACCTATTGATAAAGTTCCCTTTATCAATAGGTGGTAACCATCGTGGCTAATCTACCATAAGATGATGCAATGCACACCCCTATAAGGTAATCGTTTAATATGACTTGCCCAAGATCACTTGCGCAAATCCCGTTTCATCGCAATTATGACACGCAGTAAAAAGTCCCGCTCATCTGCAGAACAATCCATGATTTCATTCGAGATTTCATTCCCCAAACAAATCCGATTCGGAAAGCTGTCCTGCACCAGATCGTTCAACGTGCAATTCAACTTCAATGCTATTCCCACATATGTTTCGAGCGCTGCGGATTGCTTTCCGTTTTCAATCCTGTTGATAAAGCTTTCAGACATAATCAGTGACTCTGCCAACTGTGCTTGTGTTATTCCTTCCTTTTTCCGTTGAGTCCGAATCCGATCGCCAAGCTTTTCATAGTTGATGCTCATGCTACACCTCCAAATTTTTTTAACATGAACATATCCTATTGAGCTCGGTTCCTGATGAATACCCGGCGTTTGTCACCTCAACATCTTACGAAGTACAATGTACCATACGAGAAATCGCTGAACATGACCTAATTGTGTAGGTTCTCACTGTAGCCTTGAACAGTTGGGTCATGTTATTTCTTCTGGGGAATTGCTATACTTCATTTGAATGCACGACACGGAAAGGTTGTCAGTTATGAGCAAAAACGAACTGCAGAAAGCACGTGTTCGAGAACGTTATAAAGGGATAAGCCGGGACCAGCTGGAAGTCATACCAGCAATAAAAATCGCAAATATATACGATGATACTGCAGAAAAGCGGGTAGCAGTTTATGCGCGTGTATCTACAGACGATTTGAATCAAACGTCTTCTTACGAATTACAAAAAAACTATTATCAAGATATGGTTAATCGCAACTCCCAATGGAAACTGGTAGACATATATGCCGATGAGGGTATATCGGGTACATCCTTGAATCATCGCGATGCTTTTGTGCAAATGATAAAAGACTGTGAAAGCGGAAAAATCGACCTGATTATTACTAAAAGCGTACCGCGTTTCGCCCGCAATACGCTGGACTGTATTGGGTTTATCCGAAAGCTCGCTGCTTTGCCACAGCCGGTAGGGATACTATTTGAAACAGAAAACATGTATACATTGGATCCCAAAAGCGAGATGACAATAACATTTCTGGCAACACTGGCACAGGAAGAGTCACACACTAAAAGCGACATCATCAACGCCTCCATTGAGATGCGATTTTCCAGAGGAATATTCCTTACACCAGCGCTTTTAGGCTATGATGTTGATGAAGATGGCAATTTAGCAATCAACGAAGACGAGGCAATGACAGTTAGGTTGTGCTTTTTTATGTATTTGTACGGGTATAACTGTCAGCAAATAGCGCAGACCTTGATGCAATTGGGTCGAAAAACGAAGCACGGCAATACTAGGTGGACACCGGGCACCGTTTTGTCTGTACTCCAAAACGAGCGTCACTGCGGTGATGTAATTGCGAGAAAAACGTATACACCAAACTATTTGGATCATAAATCAAAGAAGAACCGTCAGAATCGAAATCAGTATATCAAAAAGGATCACCACGAGGGCATCATCACGCGTGATGATTTTATTGCTACACAGCGGTTGATCACGAACTCCATGTATGGATATAAAGGGCTGCTTCCAAGCTTACATGTAATTAATACCGGTGCTTTATGTGGTTTTGTTGAGCTCAATCCCAGATGGTCAGGCTTTTCCAAGGAGGACTATTTGGACGCTGTTCAAAGTTTTGAAGAAATCGGTCATCTACCCTCTGTATCCTTCCGGGAAAAAGAGGTTCAAGCAGGCGAATTTGATTTGCGGGGGTACGAGATCGTCAGATCACAGTTCTTCAGATCGTGTAATGATATATCCGTCACGTTTTCACTATCAGACTTGCTTTTTTCAAAACAGTGCGTTCAAAAACTCAACAAAACTGCCACTGTGGAATTGCTGTTTGATCCTGTACATCATCGCCTAGCAGTTCGCCCAACAGATAAAGACAATCGTCACGGTGTTGTATGGGCAAAAGTTTATCAGCACAAAACCATTTGTAAACCTATTCATGGTGCTGCTTTTCTTCCAACAATCTTTGAGATATTAGGCTGGAAATCAGAGAATAAATACCGAATACGCGGTGTTCGTCGCCAAAAGGGACAGGAAGTCATCCTGCTCTTTAATCTGTGTGAAACCGAGATTTCCCTCCCTATCCATTCAACAAACGAATCCGCGAACAGGATAGATATGTCCGCAATGTTATCCGCTCAGGGTATTCAACCTCTTATATCAAACTCAGCAAATAGATTGACAGCATTCCCCCAAGAATGGGCATATTCATTCGGCCACGATGTCTATTATCACGAACAGTCGCCGGAGATTGCCTCAATCGACCGAGACGGGCAATGGGATGTATTAAATAGAGGCGCACCCTATACTAAAAGCAAGGACGTCACTCCTTCCAGTGCCGATGACTTGCAGATGGGAATAGAATCCATTTTGACAACTATTAATCAGGAGAAAACACTCAATGGATGAGAACAACAACGGCAGCAGCTTCATGTCGAGGTTATTACCACCGCTGAATCCACCAAACACTCCGTCCTCACCAACCCGAAATTCCGTCCCAATCCCTACAGAATTACCTGCTCATAAAGACAAGCAACCAGAGCAGATGTCGATTCATGGTGCCGTAATTTCGGAGAAGATAGATGTGGAGAGTGATCCCTCTTTCACATATGATGGGTACCAGGTGGTACGAGGTGAGTTTTTTGCGCATAGAAGGGAACCGTCTATTACGATTTCTGATTATAAACTTTACGTCAATGCGGCCTGCTTGCGAAAAGCTACCGCGACCGACTTTGTTCAGGCGCTTGTTAATCAAGATCAACGGAAACTGGTTATTCGGCCTTGTAACGAAGATGTTAAGGACTCTTTTTGCTGGTGTAATGCCAAGAGAACCCCAAAACATATAAGTTGCGATCTTCTAATTATCATGATTGCTGAACTTATGCAATGGAATATCAAGCACCAATACAAAATCATCGGCAAGCAAATCGAGAGTCAAGGCGAATATGTATTTGTTTTTGATTTGACGTCGACACAAGTTTTCCAGCGTCAGACAAGTCATAATCCGAATGGTGCTGATAAGCAGAGAGTCTCTAGAACCCCTGTTTTTCCGGAGGCATGGAAGGGACAATTCGGATTGCCGGTGGAGGAACATCGAAAATCACTGCAGATCAATATTTTTGATGGATATGCAGTTTTTGGGGTGAAAGACGAGAAGTATCATCGTGAGGACACCTTGCCAGATACTCATGAAGAAGGAGTCCAGCATGAATAATACCTGCATTGTAGTCGATTTTCGTAAAAGCCGAATACGCATATTCAAGCGAACACTGCAGGAACTTTTATATCCAAAGTATGTTCGTCTATTGGTCAATCCCAACGAAAAGACTGTTGCGGTCCAAGTAACGGATTCTGCCGATACACGGGCCCATCGTATTCCGAATATCGGAATCAAATCCATGCGGTGTTATGAGATTTACAGCCGTTCGCTGTTGAATGAACTTTTAGATTGTGGAGCCTGGAACTCGAATAACACCTATAAAATACATGCCTCAGTCTGTCTGAATCAGCAGTGTGTCATTTTCAAAATGGATCAGGCTGTTCTCTTGGAAGCCTCAAGGTAAACAATACACTGGAAGGAAGTCTGTTCATTTCATGAAACGCCAATATATCATTGATCCGGAATTTCAGCGTTTAGTTCCCTCTCTGTCCAATATTGAGAAAGAAATTCTTGAGATGAGTATATTGAGAGATGGGTGCCGGGAACCTCTGACCATTTGGAATGATATCATTTTGGATGGTCATAACAGACTTGCGATTTGCACAAGACACAATCTTTCCTTCGAGGTTAGGCCCATTCAGCTACTAAGCCGTGACGACGCGATCGCATGGATATGCGTTAACCAAATGGGGCGACGCAATATATCCGAGGAAACAAGGCGATACCTGATCGGCAAGCGGTTCGAAGCAGAAAAGCGGATAGGCGCGAGAAATTCATCCGGGCTCAATCAATACTCCGGTAATGAGGTTTCCCCTATATTGCTGGGGAAACCTCCCGAGAAAACTACCAGCAAGTACGGCGTGTCTGCACGGATTGGAAAAGAGTATAAACTCTCACACGCGACCGTGGAAAAATACGCAAGGTATGCAAAAGCCATTGACAGGATCAGCAAGGCAGATGCTTCCATTATTCCACAGATTTTATCAGGACGAACTCGTATCGGACAGGACAATATCATCGATATAGCGGACCTGCCAGATGAGCAGATACAAGCCGTCACCTCCAGCATCCCCGATGATTTCGGTTATCATGTAGATCGTGACCGAATCATCACCTCCTTGCGGCGAATCCCAAAAAAGCATTCGCCTTGTTGGAATCCTCCGAAGCTTATGGCGCCATCGGTCAAGGATATGCCTTCTTATGATCCTGATGCGGAAATCTCCAGTCTGACACTCACCATACCGTCCTGGTGTTCCTCCCTGTCACGGACCATATCCCATGCAGACCTACAAGCAGTGACGGATAACGCAAGAAAGAATCTACATCATGAGCTCTTCCTATTAATGAGGACAATTAAAGAAATTCTTGATAATTTATTGGAGAAAAATCACGATGAATGAAGATTTCAAGCCATTCGTCCCGGATGTTACCTTTGAATTAATACCCATCAAGAACTTGGTATCCAATCAGGAATATCAGAGAAATCTATCCTTAGGCCACATCAAGCGAACCGCCGCAAACTTTGACCTGCGTCAAATCAATCTGGTGAAAGTCAGTAGACGTAGTGGCGTGAATTATGTCTTCAACGGGCAGCACACCATCGAAACGGTAGCCCTGGTATCCAATTCTCGTGAGACCCCTGTCTGGTGTATGATCTACAATGACTTGGCGTACGAAGAGGAAGCCGATATATTCGCGAACCAGATGCGCTTTGTGAAGAGATTGTCTCCCTATGAAGTTTTTATGGCCAACATAGAAGCGGGAAACGATATGCAGTTGACAATCAAGGCATTGATCGAGTCATACTCACTGACGATAGCAGATAATACGAAAAGTCAGCGCAATATATGCGCCGTGGCAACGCTAGAATATATTTATGAAAAATATGGCTACCATGCATTGGATAAGACGCTCTATTTATGCATCTCCACCTGGGAGGGCGATCCCAACTCGTTGAGCGGGAATATGCTCCGTGGGGTTTCCTTGCTTCTCCACTGCTACGGAGATAATTTGCATCAAGATTTGTTCGTTGAAAAACTGGGGTTTGTATCCCCAAAGGAAATCGCACGGTGTGCTCAGGAGCGGCATAATGGTTCGTTAGGGTTTGCAGAAGCGATCCTGACGTTTTATAATAAAAAGACGAAATCTCCGCTGCGATGGAACCTGCTCTATCGACAAAGCACTGATGATACCAAGCATGATGAATCGGTATCTGATGAACAGGGCACCAGCCTGATGGACCTGGAAATGACAGAATCAACAGAATAGACGGTTTTGCGGAAAGCTGGCCTGAGCGCTTTCATGATCTTCCATTTCGCAGGAGTAACAACCGTATCATTGTTACTCCTGTTTTTAAACCCATTGCATTGTGTTTGCATCCCATGCCCTTTGGAATTCAGTATTGCCAATCATCGCATCCCAAACCGGCCGTAGAAACACATCTATGCCGGCTATCACATCAGTCAATGCGAGATCGTTGCTCTGCATGGTTCTGATAAAGTATCGCCATTTGGTTCGCATGTCGGCATCCTCCGCCAGGGCTACTATCCGGTCAAAGCTGCTGGGCTCATAGGGAGTTCCGCGTGTTGTCAGCGTTTGGGCAATCGCCTCCAGTAGGATATGCCCTTTGAAATCGAAAGTATGGGAAAGATAATAGATATCAAAGAAATCCTTCATACGTCCCGTGAGTTCGAACCGTTGAAGAATAGCATCCAGTTTCTCGGCAATCGTGCTTTCCAGCGAATATGCCAAGACCTCCGGTGCATCGAAACCTGCGAGTAGCGGTTTAATAACGCGCTTCTGCGCTTTCGGAACGATCACATCGCCAACGCCGATATCGACATCAAACGGAACACGTACGTTTTTGATGTGTCCGATCAATTGTGCGCTGACGCCGGGATATTGCCTTTGCAGCGAAATAGGCGTTGCTTTACTCGCTGTAAGGATAACCACATCGTTGTTACCGGTTGGCGTCGCAAGTATTTCTGCCAGCACTTGATCCATATGATCCGGGTTGTTTTCCAAGTGATGGAGCAGGAAATCGATATCCACCGTGGGACGGCTTTCAAAGTTCGTCAGCGTGTAAATAAAAAGGCCGCCTTTAAGAATGAAGTTCCCCGCGTATTTTGATCCAGATAGCCGCCGCAAAAACTCCTCCTGAAAAAAGATCTGCAGGCATAACTGATACGGTTTTCTTGTCACCCGAGCCATGTTCTTGATTTTAGCCAGTATGGAAGCTGCGATATCAGGCATTACAGCCATACCCCTATATATGTCTTAATCTTTTTAGTGACCCTAAGTTTCTTACCGTATGCCATCAACTGCAGAATGTTCTTTTGCGGATCTACCACATAATATCGTATCGCTTTACTGAATGTTTCCGCATCCATTTTCCCCTGGTACCGTAGGCAATCACAGATGGTACGCTCTTTATCATACATATGAACGGGATATCCGTCTATGGTTGCGTCCACCACGCCAAGTTGCAGAATGGACGGTTCTACAAAATACGCTTTGACAAAGGGGTAGTCGAGTTTGAAGCGGCTTTTATTGCTATCTTTGCTTACGGCCAGATGCCATGTAAGCGGTGTTCTATCACTATATCGATAATGGAACAACGCCGTATCCATGCAAAGAACAGCATCCGGAAATAGTCTTGCCACCGTTGTTACTTCGCTGAGCGTTATCGTGCTTGCCCATTGGTAATATCCATATCGGACTTTTTCGATAAGTCCTTGCTGAATCAACTGCTGAATATCCTTGTAATAGATATGTGCATCCAACAGTTCATGGGTACGCATGATTCCATCGTGCTTTTTAAACAGATCCTCAACTGCATCATTCGAAAGCATGGCAACACCTTCCATTACTACTTTTTACTATAACAGTTATTGGAGCGGAGAAAGTAGTAACATAAGTATAAGCCTATTTTCAGTTGGCGTCAATACAATTTTTGACTAAAATGTTCTGATAAGCGGAGAAAGTTGTAATGAACAGCTTTGGGTCACGTCAAGAATTTTGCACACATTTGCAGGAGCCCTAACGCCCAGTGATAGTCGCCAGATGATATTTCCAGATTCCCCGAGCCAAAGCACCATGCAGGTCGCCAAGTAGCCACCGCCGCTTGCGGCGGGTTGACCTTGATAGGGGCGGTTCGGGGCGCTACCCTCCAAAGGCGACGGGATGAGCCACTATCCGACGATATTCCCGAGTTCCCGTCGCCGCCGACAGTCCGGCGCCCCGAACCGACGCTGTCAAGGGTGGCGGTGAACAAAGGCATCAGTTGGCGCGTTCCTTCTCAAGCTCGTAAGGTGTTGTGCATCTGGCTATTTACAACCCCCTAAGCTTATCCTGATCAAGCATCTCAACGAGCACGTTAACAATGTCCGGATCGAATTGAGTGCCGGCATTGTCAAGCAAGGTTTGTCGAGCCTCATCGATGCTCATAGCCGATGCGTTTGCAGACTGATGCCTCATGCGTTCGTAGCTTTCAGCCACTGCGATGATCCTTGCGAGCAAAGGAATTTCATTGCCCTTGAGCCCTCTAGGATAACCGTGACCGTCCCAGCGTTCCTGATGAGCAAGCACCGGTTCGGTAAGACTCAGCGTATCATCAAACGCGTTGAGTATTCGGTACCCAACGATCGGATGACGCTTGATTTCATTCCACTCATACTCCGAAAGATGATGGTTGATGTTCAGAAGTAGCGGATCCAGAACGATTTTACCAATGTCGTGAAGATACGCCGCATCCGATAGGTTGCGAATATCGACGTCTGACAAATGCATCTCTCGCCCGATGGCCTGCGCAATCTCCCTGACCGCCTCCGAATGCTCCCGTTCCCGTATGCTGCTGTTGTGTAATGCTGTGACGATATCATCAACAGTACTCTTACGAACCGCATCCCGCTCGAGTGTCTTGGCTTGATACATAGCCTCTTCAGCCTGCCTGAGAACTGAAGCGATATCGGTGTCCATATGCTCTTTGCAGGCGAATCCCAACGATATGCTGCCCTTGATGGATCTGATCTTCTCCTTGGCAAATTCCACCTTGATCCGCTCGATGAGTTTCTGCGCCTCGCCTGCCTTCGTTCTGGGAAGAAGTAACACAAACTCATCACCACCCCATCGGGCGATTAAATCATCTTGTCTGCCACACCGCCGAAAAACATCTCCGATACATTGTAAGAGTTGATCCCCATACGCATGACCGAATACATCATTTGTTAACTTCAGCCCATTGACATCCCCCATGACGATCGTCAGAGGAAGATTGCTATCCTTATCCAGTCGCTGCATCTCATCACTGGCATACCTTCGGTTGTACAATCCCGTCAGCGGGTCACGGAAGCTGAGGTACTCAATTTGTTTCAGCTGTCTCATCTTCTCCGTCACATCTCTAAAAACCAAGACAACGCCCGTTGTTTCTCCCGACTCGGATTGGATTGGCGCCGCACTATCCTCAAGATTGTAAGTCTTCCCATATTTTGAAACGAGTACTGCATGATTGCTCAATTCTTGCGTATTCCCAGATTTCAAAGCATCAGCAATCGGATCGGCGATCTGTGCTGATCCTTGTTCATGCTGTATCACAAACACCTGTAAGTAGTGATGGCCCAAAGCTTCCTCCAGACTCCATTCGGTCAGTTTCTGCGCGACCTGGTTCATCATTTCCACATTGCCATCACGATCGACCACCAGCACACCATCACCAATAGAGACGAGGGTCTGTAAGTACCTTGATCGTTCAAACGCAAGTTTCTCTTGAATTTCATGCCGCTGAAGCGTGTTCCAGGCGCCATTCATTAAAAGTGATAGTTCCAGGACGTCAGTGTCGTCATAATCATATGGCTTGTTCGCCAGACCAACCACCGCCACGATATGCCCGTCGATCAAAACCGGTACAGACAGAAAGCGTTCAAGCGTTACATGTCCGGCTGGATAGCCCTTCTTAAGAGGATGCGGACTTTGAAAATCGTTGAGCATGATCGCTTTCTTTTGCCGCACGACTTCTCCCCATATGCCTGTGCTCTCAAGCGCATAAAGTGTTTTGGGATTGACGACGCTGCAGCTTTCCATGACGCCTCTGGTCCATGAGTTGAGCGAAAATTCCTGGCGTTTGTCATCATACAGATAGATATACCCATATTGGCTATCGGTCAGACTTAAGGCTTCGTGAAGCACATAGTCCAATTGTTCTTGTTGGTTTGGGAAGCTACGCGTCAAAATATCCGATAGGATGGAAAGACGCTTGGTGGTTTTCTCCCGTTTTCTCTCTTCCATCCTTTGCGCACTGATATCGCGAATGTACGCGCCCACTCCCGTTTGTCCGTCTGGCAACGTAACGGGGAACTTGGTCGTCGCCAGTATTTTTCCACCCCAATGGGTTTCGTCATGCAAAAGAGTTCCTGTCTCCAGGACGTCTATGTCTGTCTTTCGGCGGAGGTCCGCAAACTCTTTCTCAGTCAGTGCATAATCGTCAAGTCCAATTACCTGTTCCGCAGGCTTACCGTAAAACGCCTCGAACGCTGGATTGACAAACACATATCGTAATTTGGCATCCTTCAAATAAACCCAATCGCCTTGCGCATCAATAAATGTTCTGAGCATTGAATTGGTATAAGCAATGTCGCGGTTGGCGGCCCGTATACGCCTTCGGCTACGAATGACAAGCGCAAGCAGGAGGGACAGCAAGCCTAGCCCGATTCCTGCTAAGATGAATCCAATCGTGTTGCGATTATTTATCTCTTGTTCAAGCAATACTTTAGCCGTTATGTCATGTACAATCGAGAATAGGAGGCGTCTGTTTCCAATCATAACCGGGTAAGAAAACACTTCCACATTTCTAATTTCTCCACTGGCGAGCCGATGCCTAAATACGAAGTAATTACGCTGCTCTGCCGCGGCCGCCTTCATCTCTTTTTCAATCTCTTGCGGTGTAAGCACATTGATATCACTGATGCGCATGGAGATGAGTTGTTCTTTGGTATAGCCATAGAATTTTGATGCCGCATTGTTTACATCCACAATGGCGCCACTGTCGGGATCTATCAGCATCATGACGGAGCCATGTTGACTGAACACCCCGGATAGATCGTCGATGTTGTCCAATTCCTGGGCTCGTGCAGCCATCCCTATCCATGAAAGACTGAATATGAGCAGTATTGCGAATGCTTTAATGAGGCAACGCTTCATTATTGATCGCCTCCCCGTCCTGCTTTTTTGCAGCGTTCTCTTTTTGCTCACGCATCAGGCTCACAAACAACAGCGCAATATCAGGATCAAACTGCGTGCCAGCATGACGCTCAATCTCCTCAAGCGCAAGAGACTGCTGCAAGGCTTTGCGATATACTCGCGTTTCGGTCATGGCATCATAGGCATCGGTCACAGCCAGAATCCGTGACGGCAACGGTATTTCCGTCCCTTTCACCCCTCCAGGATACCCCGAACCATCCCAGCGTTCGTGATGATGAAGGATATACTCGGCAATGTGCTCAAGAGCGGGCGTCGACATTGCAATGCGATAGCCGATTTCAGAATGCAGTTTCATCTGTGCCCATTCCTCTTGCGTCAAAGGTCCCGGCTTATTGAGGATGCTTCCGTCCACACCGATTTTTCCAATATCATGAAGCATCGCAAACAGCTCAATGTCATCCAGCATCCCTTGCGATGAGCCTAGTTTGCTTGCAACTATGCGCGTCAATTTGGCTAATCGCAAGCAATGCGCTTCCGACTCCTGACTCTTCACGTACAATGTGGCCATGATGGAAGCAACGATTGCGTTATGCGAGCTTTTCTGATTCAAAAGCTTTCGGTTCTTCAATTGATTCTCGGCTGCCTGGTATACCTCTTTGAGGCTTTGGCCGTCTGATTCTTTCGTACTGAGTCCCATGCAGAGACTCACTTGGTATTGTGTTTTCGTTTTTGTGCGATTGTAGCTGTCGACCAAATCATTGATCGTTGCTGCAACATGATTTGCCTCGTCACTGTTGGTTCGTGGCATCAACAACGAAAACTCATCACCGCCAGTGCGAGCTAGCATATCATCTTTTCGACAGCAACTGTTGATCAGCTTTGCTACCTCTGCAATCAAATAGTCGCCTTCGGCATGTCCATAAGCGTCATTGATCATACGCACGCCGTTGATATCGAGTATTGCAAAGGATAGCGGCCAATTGTCAGGCGTATCGATATCGCACTTGACCTTCTCAAAATGGTTGGTATTCAGTAATCCGGTCAGAAGATCATGCTCCTGAAGATATGTGATCTGCTCCTGACGTTTTCGTTGCTCTGTTATATCCACAATGATTCCTTCAAGAACCTGTACAGTACCATCATCCTCGATGACCCCTTGTCCGGTCTCCAGAACCCATTTCTTCTCGCCCGATCGGGTTCTGATCTCATACTCCTGCCGGAATATCGCCCTGCGGTTTAACACGCGTTTCCATTCTTCCCAGAGCATGTCTCTGTACTCGACAGATATCAAGTCATTGAACGAGATATCTCGGTTTTTGAGCAAGCTGTCAGGAGTATACCCAGTCAGTTCCAAACATCCGTCAGATACAAACAGCATGGTCCACGCTCTATCATATCGGCAGCGGTAGGCCATTCCCGGCAGGTTGGCAATTAAAACTGATTTACTGCGCTCGCTTTCTCGCAGCGCATGTTCGATTTCTTTTCTGGTTGAGATATCCTCAAGCAGGCAAAGATGTACAAATCGTCGATCGGGACTTGGGGACAGATGCGAGATAATCATATTCGTCCATATCGTCGAACCATCGGGTCTTATGAAGCGTTTTTCCATCACATATCCATTGATCTTTCCTGCTTTGAACTGCGCAAACTGCTCCAGATCTACCTGTAGATCTTCAGCGACTGTGATTTCTGGCCAACTGATCACGCTTAATTCATGATTCGAACGACCAAGAATACGCTCAAACATTGGATTCATTGTCATGTTACTGTATTGCGACTGCGTCACAAATTGCTTGTCTTCAACGATGGCGATCCCTATCGGGGCATTGTTGAAGACGTTGCGATAAAGAGCCTCATCAAACGCCAATTTTTTGCTTTGCCCCTTCAGCGCTGTATGGAGCATCCATATACGAAGTAAAGAGAAGGAGAGAATTAAAACGCTGACAACCACAACAAAGTCTGGAATCATTCGTAGCCATAAGGTATGATTCCACTCAATAGCAGAATAATCGATACCCAAAACGGCGATTACCGCATCGTTGTTTGGGTCTTTGATCGGAACCAACGCGCTGATCCAGGTTCCCCAGCGATCTGTTACCGCTTGGGTGAGTTTCACTGCGCCGGTTTGAAAAGGTATCCAGTCTTCAGGCGTCGCTTCCGTATATACTTGACCGGGTGGTGAATAATCGAGGGAGTCGCTTTCTTCAGAATCCACCAGGAAAACAATCTGGCTGGATCGCTCGGCCAGTATATAGGCGAACCGAATGGGGTTTGCAATGTTTACCAAGCGTTGCAGGCTTCGTTTTGCCATCTGATACTCAGCACTGTCTAAATCGGCTGAATCCCCAGATAGCATCGCGATATGTTCCGGATGCAGCATCGCTTCGGCTGACTGTGCCAAGACGATTGCTTCTGTAGAAGCACTATGTTCGTATCTTGACCATGCAAAGTGCAGATAGAAGGCGCCGAAAAATACTATGACAATAGCCAGCATCAGTGATATCACGCGTAAATGCTTGGTATTAGTCGAATCGAGACCGAAAGTGATCGCGCGATTGGCTTGTCGTGCCATTATAACACCCCGTTTCCTTTTCTGGAGGTCCGCGCAATATGCTATGCGTGACCTCCTAACCATGCCGTGGAAGAAACATAAGCCTATCGCATCGAGTGAATCAATCGACTTGGGATAACAGAAGGCCTCACTTCGGGGAAGCGTAGTTCTCGGACAGTCGACAATGCATGAACATGTTCCAAAGGTTCAGCAACTCATTCGTATCGGGTTGCCACGCCGTCATGATTACATCAAATGTGTTGTTCGTGCAAAACTTCCAGAATAATGACATTGCATGATCAACAGTATGCCTCACTAATCCGCTTCTTATGCAGGCCATCATGGCTGGCAGCAGTAGTTCGCTTTTTCGCTTTTGATCGTTGTATAGGAAGTTTTGTATTTCCTCCCGCAGTTCCTCCGGCGGAAATAGGGAATAACGTAGAAAGAAACGAGTTTCCGGAACATGGGTCATGGTGTATTGCATGATATACAGGAAATACCCCCGAAGGTAGCTCTCGGGATCATCGATTTTGTCGGATATGATGTTTGGAACACTGGACAGATATTCATCCAGCATCTTCTCTGCCAAGGATAGGAACAATGCTTTCTTAGATGGGAAATGATAATACAAGGTGGGTAATTCTGCATCGGCCGCTCGGCAGATCGCCCTGATCCCAGTAGCCTCGTAGCCATTTTCCAGAAACAAGGTAAATGCAGCATCACTGATCAATTTCGCTTTGCCAGACTCGAGGATTCTGTTTTTCATAGACTATTCCTTTCATATCGCACTACCAATATGGATAACAAAATACCTTTGCGCATATTCATTGCTGTATAAAATTCTTATCAATCGTTTGTTTATTATATCACTCCCTTGGAATATCGTCAATTGCGTTAGTTTTGCAAATTATATAAGCACGATTGTAGGTCTACAATTCATATTGGACAACGAAGAAAAGGAAAGCATGATATGGCAAGATAAGGTTAGCTGAGTTACAACGTACCAGTAAACTGAAAGGGCCTTACTCTCCTAATACTGCATTTATCAGGAAATGAGTTATCGGCTGTCTCAGAGGACACATGTCAAGAACCATGGCGTAAGCCAAGCAAGCCGGAAGTACATCAAGAGCCGTTCGTATATCTGTTTGTGGCTTTCAGAACGCGTACAGTTTTATCCTTTCTTGTAACCATTGCGTTTCTCTGCTATACTATATTTGAAAGAACGTTTGAGAATAACAGATAATTCAGCCTTTTTGCTGCCTAGACATTACACGTCACTTGTGCTGAAAGGACTGGGCTTATAATAGCAATGTCATCATGAGCGATGCAAAGGAAAAGGGTATCCCCGTGGCTTAAGCGGGGCAACTATCCCCTTATTGACGAGAGTTCTATCCGTTGTGGACGCCTATGACGCCATGACACAAGTCGGCCATACCAGAAAGCCATCTCCCCTGAAGCTGCTGTTGCGGAGCTTACTGCGAATGTGGACAAGCAGTTCGACCCTGACGTCGTTGCGCTGTTCCTGAAGAGCTTGCAACGCAATAGAACCATCGAATCATGACCGCGCCTACTCTAGCCAATCTTGCAGAACGGAAGTGAGATCATGGGTTACGCTGACTTCACCAGAGAACAGCTTCTTGACCACATTAATGAAGTCGAGCTAAAACTGGCTCAAACGCACGCAAAGATGGACGCTCTCCTCTTGCTTAACCGACAACTACTGCGCGAAAAGGAGCAGGAAGCGGCGCTTGACTTCGCTTGGAGCGGAAATCTGGGTCATTGGTATTGGGATATCCGCAGCAACCATGTCACATTCAATCCGCTCAAGGTGATCACGCTCGGTTATGACGTCTCTGATATCCCTGAAGAGGTACCATTTCAATTCTTCACGAACCTTCTGCATCCGGACGATTACCAAACGACAATGAATGCGATGAAAGCGCATCTGAACGGAGAAGCGCCGGTTTATGAAGTGGAGTACCGTATCAAAGCAAAGGACGGATCATACCATTGGTATTACGATCGCGGAAAAATTACCGACATAGATGCAAACGGGAACCCTGTCTTTCTCGCCGGTATCGTATTTGATGTTACCGACAAGAAGCGCAAAGTGCAGGAGTTGGAAGCGCAAAACCAGCTTTTGGCGGAAGAAGCGATGCTGGATGGGCTTACAAAGATTCGAAATCGACGTGCTCTGGTCGAGGTATTGCAGCATGCGATAGACGATCTCAAGACCAAAAATGGATCTACCCTCAGCATCGCCCTTTTCGACATCGATGATTTCAAACGAATCAATGATACAAAAGGTCATATATTTGGGGATAAGGTACTCACAGAGCTTGCTGAGATTTCTATGCGTTCGATCAGGGAACCTGATGTGTTTGGCCGGTATGGCGGTGAGGAATTCCTGTTGGTACTGCCCAATACCGATAAAGAATCTGCATTCTTGATCGCCGATCGCATACGAAAACTAGTAAGCGAGCAATGCTTCTACGGCGATATCCATGTGACAGTCAGCGCCGGTATATCGGAATACCTCGGCGGAAGTATTTCGGATTTTATTAAGAATGCTGATGAGAATCTGTACATCGCAAAGAGAACAGGTAAGAACAAGGTAGTCTAGACTGCCCGAAAATTCGGATGCTGGCAAAACTCGTTGATCAAGAGACGTTACTCCCGTAGTGCTTTTGCGATCATCCGCATTGATCAGCTGGCATAACCATTCTGCTGCAACGAAGTGGTTTATTTCTGATAAAGCCTTGCGAAATAATTCGTGAAGCCTGCCGAATGGGCGAATAAAGCGCTTATAAATTGTACATACTTATTATGGTCAAGAACCTTCGTTAACCACTTAGGATAGAAAGGACGGCAGTTATGAACACCAAAACCAAAGCCTGGGTCAACATGGGACTCTTCCTGCTAACACTGCTCATCAATACGCTGGGGGCGTTCGGATTCATCAACGGGTCATCACAAAAGGAAGTCTCGGACACATACCAGACGCTCATCACGCCAAGCCCTGCTACCTTCAGCATCTGGGGCGTTATCTATACGTTGCTCCTGATCTCGCTCATCTTCATGATCGTTAAGCATAAGGAGGAGAGAACTGCCAGCCTGATCAATACGATCAGCGTTCCGTTCTGGGTGTCTTGTGTAACCAACATTCTCTGGATCATCGCTTTCTCGTATAAATTAATCGGTATCTCGACTCTGCTGATCCTTGCGTTCGTCGTAACCTTGGCCATCCTTAACGGAAAGCTTAAAACGCCGGATGGACTCGGCCAAAAGGTCAATGCGCTGGCGTTTGGGCTATACAACGGCTGGCTGATCATCGCGACCGTAGTGAACGCATCCGCGTATCTGGTCAAACTGCAGTGGAACGGCTTTGGTTTGGCTGCGGATGTCTGGGCGGTGATCATCCTGATCGTTTCGCTGTTGCTCACAGGACTGATTCAGTGGCGTTTGCGTAATGCCGCACTGACGCTGCCGCTGGCCTGGGCATACTTCGGTATCTGGCAGCAGCATCAGGCGCAAGGCTTTTTTGCAGGGCAATACACAGCGATCGGCTGGATGGCAATCGTTATTGGCGCACTGTATATCATCATTGCAGGCTTCGTCTTTATCCAAAACGGCTACTGCTTGCTTCCTAAGCAGAAAGCGTAAAGCAGACTTAACTACTTCACTGGGAATGTCCGCTGTGTAAAAATTACGTCAAGCAGGGTTTGCTCGAAAAGCAAACCCTGCTTTTTAACCAGTGTGTTTATTGT
>LVAQ01000019.1 GCA_001604105.1 Clostridiales bacterium Firm_11 | reverse complement strand
GGTGTGGCGCTTTCGGGGGTGGGTGCGGCGATTGTGTAGGCTGTGCTTTCGGGGGTGGGTGTGGCGGCTGCGGGGGTGGCGCTTTCGCGGCTTGGTGTGGCGGTTGTGTAGGCTTTGCTTTCGGGGTTGAGGATAGCTGTTGAGTGGGCGGTGCTAACGCCGCTGGGCATGGCCGCCACATCGGCTGTGCCTTGCGTGTCCCCTGTGTTGGCGGGGGAACGCACGCCCGCAGCCTTGCCTGCGCAGGCGCTAGGCGCGTCGATTCCCGCGTTATCACCCGCCGATGGCGATGCCGCCACAAAGGCATGCGGCAGGGGCATCGTGCGTGATACGCGCTGGCCGCGGAAGGTGAACACGCAGCGCCACTGGCCATCGACGGTATCAAACGTATGGGTCAGCGGCTCCATATCCGGCGTGATGGGCGTGGCGGTAAACTGCGCCTTGGCTGCCTGCGCGGGAGTCTGGGGCGCGGTCACCGCAACGGCGTAGCCTTCTACCGGCCAAAAGAGCCGCAGCACATCGCACAAATCGCCCGCCAGCCATGGCAGCGGCGTGTAAAGCACCGCCTTCATGCATCCCGCCCCGCAAAAGTGGTGCCCCCGTGACCCGGGTAAGCCGTCATGCGCGGGTGCATGTATAAAATGCGCCGTAGGCTGTTTTTCAAATCGGAAAAGCTCCCGTCCTCAAAATCATAGCGGCCGTAGCCGCCTTGAAACAGCGTATCCCCGCATAATAGCCCCGCGTTATGCGGCAGCAGATAGCAAACGCTGCCGACGCTGTGCCCGGGGGTGTGCAAAACGGTGATGGGCATGCCTGCCAGCGTCAGCTGCTGGTTATCCACAAGCAGGGTGGGGGTGGTGCGCACATAGGTATCATAGCCGAATGTGGTGGCGATGCTCCGGCGCGGATCGGTCAGTTTGGGCGCATCCGCCTCATGGATGTATACGGGAATCGCAAAATGCCCGCATACCGCATCCACCGCGCCGATGTGGTCATAATGTCCATGGGTGAGCAGCACGGCGGCGGGCTTACGTTCGCCCACGGCGGCGATGATGGCATCCCCGTCCGCGCCGGGGTCAACGATAAGCACTTCCTGGGTTTGGGTGTTTTCGACGAGGTAACAGTTCATCTGGTATTCGCCCACCAGCAGGGTTTGAATGGCAATGGACAAAGCGGTTCACCTCAGTTGTTCTTTCACAGGGATAGGCAGGCGCTGGAGGCGCCTGCGCGGATTCGATGGATTTGCACAGGGGAAGCGTAGTGGACGCATAGCCGCATGCGCGATTGATTCGTTTGCGGAGGATTTGCGAAAGGCACGCGCTTTGGCATGCGCTGGGGCTTTGCCCAAACCCGCTGCAGGGGCTGCGTAGCGCCAGCGCGCACAGCGTTTTGCCCTGCGCTCGCCTGCCGCTTGCTAAAACAGCTTTCGGGAATCCAGCAGGATGGTTACAGGGCCGTCGTTAACGGCGTGCACCTGCATTTCCGCCCGAAAAACGCCGGTACCCACAGGGATGCTTCGCGCGCGCCATGCCGCCACCACCTTGCGGTAGAGTGCATCCGCCGCTTCCGGCCGCTCGGCGGTGATAAAGCTGGGTCGCCTGCCGCCGCGCGCGTCGCCCAGCAGGGTAAACTGGCTTACCGCCAGTATCCCGCCGTCAACATCCGTCAGGGCAAGGTTCATTTTGCCCGCGTCATCCTCAAAAACGCGAAGCCCCGCCACCTTATCGGCGATATAGGCGGCGTCTTTTTCGCTGTCGCCCGCTTCAACGCCGATGAGCACCAAAAGCCCGCGCGCTGTTTCGCCGACCACTTGCCCCGCAACCGTTACGCTTGCCTGCGTGACCCGCTGCACTACCGCGCGCATAGGCGACCTCCTTTATGTGTGGCGCACCCGCGTGCGGGCGCAGGCCATTTCCTTACGCGATGCCGCGGTAAACCTCCACGATATCCGTACGGTTATGCAGGGCTTTGATCACCTTATCCAACTGCTCACGGCTGGTGACCTGTAAAACCATGGTGATGACGCTGGTCTTGCGCTTCTCGTCCCGCTTGGCGCTTACCGCCATGATGGGCACGCCCATGTTGCCGATGGACAGCGCCAGTTCGCCCAGCAAGCTCACATGATCGTAGGCAATCATATTGATGGTCGCGTTAAAGCTGCCGCCCTGCGTGTTCGCCCAGCTGACCTCCACCATGCGTTCCTGTTCACTATCGGAGCCGCTTACGTTGGGGCAATCCGCCTTATGGACGGTTACGCCGCGCCCACGGGTGATGTAGCCGATGATATCATCCCCCGGCACGGGGTTGCAGCACTTGGCAAAGCGCACCAGGATGCCGCTTTCGCCTTTGACATACACGCCGTGCGTGGGCTTGCCGAGCTGCTTTTGCACCTCCTGCGGGGTCGATTCCACCACCTTGGGAATCTGCTGCGCTTCATCCTTGCGCTGCTCTTCCAGCAAACGGCTGATCACATACACGCCCGCTACGCCGCCGTAGCCCACCGCGCCGTAGATATCTTCCAGCTCGGCAAAGGCATAACGCTTGAGGATGGGTTCGTAGTATTCCGGCTTGAGCAGCGGGGGAAGCTGCACGCCGCGGCGTTTGGCCTCATGCTCCAGAATATCGCGCCCGCGCGCCATGTTTTCTCCGCGCAGCTCGCGCTTGAAAAACTGGCGAATTTTCGCCTTGGCCTGCTGGGTTTTGACCACCTTGAGCCAATCCAGGCTGGGGCCTTTGGAATTGGGGTTGGTTAGCACCTCTACCCTGTCGCCGGTTTCCAGCTGGGTATCCAGCTGCACAATGCGGCCGTTCACCTTGGCGCCCACGCAGTGGTTGCCCACGCCGCTGTGGATGCGGTAGGCAAAATCGATGGGGGTAGAGCCGCGCTGCATGCTCACGATATCCCCCTTGGGGGTAAACAGCAGCACCTCATCGCTGAACAGATCGGTCTTTAAGGAATCGATGAACTCCTTGCTGTCCCGCGTGTCGTTTTGCCAGTCCAGTATCTGGCGCAGCCAGTAGAGCTTGTTGTCCAGATCCCCTTCCGCACCGCTGCCCTCTTTGTAGCGCCAGTGTGCCGCTACGCCGAACTCCGCGATGCGGTGCATTTCCCATGTGCGTATTTGAATTTCAAAGGGGAAAGGCATTTTGCGCCCGCCGATAAGCGTGGTATGCAGGCTTTGGTACATGTTGCCCTTGGGCACGCTGATGTAATCTTTGAACCGCCCGGGAATCTGGTTCCACAGCGTATGCACGATGCCCAGCACCATATAGCAATCCTGCACGCTTTCCACCAGCACGCGCACGGCAATCAGGTCATAAATCTGGTCAAAGGTCTTGTTTTGCTCGGTCATTTTTTTGTAGATGGAATACAGGTGCTTGGGGCGGCCGTCCATCTCATAGCGGATGCCCTGCGCGTCCAGCTTTTCGGAAAGCTCGCTGATGACCATGCGGATGTTTTCTTCCCGCTCGGCGCGGCGCATGCCCACCTTTTGGGCAATCTCGTGGTAGGCCTCGGGGTTGATGTATTTGAAGGAGAGATCCTCCAGCTCCTGTTTGATGGCGTTCATGCCCAGCCGGTGCGCCAGCGGCGCGAAGATGTCCAGCGTCTCGCCCGCGATGGCGCGTTGGCGGTCTTCGCTCTGGAAACGCAGGGTGCGCATGTTGTGGAGCCGATCCGCCAGTTTGATGATCACCACGCGGATATCCTTGCTCATGGCCAGGATCATTTTGCGCAGGCTTTCGGCCTTTTGCTCCTCACGGTCGGTAAAATCCAGCTTATCCAGCTTGGTGACGCCATCCACCAGCAGGGCGACTTCTTCGCCGAACTGCTTGTAGACATCTTCCAGCGAGATGCACTTGCAATCTTCCACCACATCGTGTAAAAGCCCGGCGGCGATGGTGGGCGCGTCGATCATCAGATCGGTCAGGATGCTGGCAACGCTGGCCGGATGGATAAAGTACGGCTCGCCGCTTTTGCGAACCTGCCCGACGTGAGCCTGCTCCGCAAATTCATATGCTTTTTTAACCAGCAGATAGCTTTCGCCGGGGTGTTGTTTTTGTACGCGTGCAAGCATTTTTTCCAGCGGCATGCACTCGCTGGTAATGTAGGTGAGCATTCCCGCGCCTCCTTTCAGGCATGCAGGGCGCGCAGGGCGCCCAGCACGGGGCTTTGGTCAAGCGAGCACCGTACAGGCTCGCAAAGTGTGTAGTGGAAGGGGGCCTCACAAAAATCGAGCAGCCCCAGCGCATGAAAGGCGGCAAGCCCCGCCAGCGTCTGCGGTTCGGTAAGCCCTGCGGCGGCGGCCGTTTGCGCAAGCCCGCCAAAGGTGTTGCAGCGCAGCAACCTGTACAGCGCGCGGTAGCGTTCATCCCCCGCGTCGATCTGCGCGGCGGCGCTTTGCAGCGCGGGCGATACGGGCAAAATGTGCAGCTGCGCATGGGGCAGCGCGGCGGCAATGCACGCGGCGCTTTGCGCGGTGAGCGCCCCATCCAGCAGCACGACGTTTTGCCAGCGGCCGCGCAGGGGCTGGGGTGCGGGGTGCAGCAGCAGGGTGTGAAAGCAGCGGGGATCTTCCACCGTGTCGTAGGCTACATCCACCAGACTGCCATACGCCGCCAGAAAGCGTGCGGCGGTGTCCCGTGTATACGCGATGAGCAGCGTGCCCTGCCTGCCGCCAAGCGCTGTTTCTACCTGCGGGGGCAAGGGGAAGGCGGAGGGGTTGCCCGTGCGCGGGGTTTGCGCGTTGTTTTCGCGCAGGGTGCGGGGCGGCTCGCCTGCGGGCACGGGGGTGGCATTGCCTGCGGGTACGGGGGTGGCGTTGTCTTGCGAGCCTGCGGGGGCGCGTTCGCGCCTGGCCGTGGCAC
Source organism: Clostridiales bacterium Firm_11 (assembly GCA_001604105.1). GTDB lineage: Bacteria > Bacillota > Clostridia > Christensenellales > Aristaeellaceae > CAXXOK01. The sequence goes on along the minus strand of LVAQ01000019.1, from coordinate 16,449 downwards.
CCTCGGCAGGGGGTTGCGCAGCGGTGAAATCCGCGGGGGATGCGGCCAGCGCATCGCACGGGATAACGTTAAGCAATTCTTCATCCGGGGGGCTGTTTCCTGCCGGAGGCGGAGGAAAGGCAGCCAGTTCATAGCGCAATGCGCGCAGCAAGGCCATGTGCGCGGGCGTTTCCGGCGCGTTTTGCAGCGCCAGCGCCTGCGCGGCGGGCGTGGGGCGGATGGCCTGCGCCTGACATTTGACGGCCGTACGACCCATGAAGGTTTCACGGGCGATGGTATAGGCCACATCCACCGTATCCGGCAGGCGGGACGCCATTTCGCCCATGCCAAAGGCGATGCCGTCCATCAGCCGCCCCTCGCCGCCAAGGGTCAGTTGCAGGTGCGCGCCGCCCGCGCCTACAGCGCGACGGCGCAAAAGCTGTGCATCGCAGGTCAGAAACACCGGCGCGGGGTTGCCAAAGCCATAGGGCTCTAAAAGGGCAAGGGCATCCACCAGCGCGTCATCCGCCTGATGCAGCGACAGGGGTAAATCATACTCCTTGGCGGGCACAAAGGCTTCCTCTGGCGCGCTCAAGGCTACCGCGCGTTCCAGCCGCTCGCGAAAAGCCTCATCATGCGCGGCTGGCAAGGTGACGCCCGCGGCCATCTCATGCCCGCCATAGCGGGTGAGCAGATCATCGCAGGCTTGCAGGCAGCGTGCCAGGTTTACGCCGCGCACGCCGCGCAGGCTGCCGTGGAGCACGCCGTCTTCCTCGCTGAGCGCGCACACCGGCACGCTGAAACGCTGGTTCAGCTTGCCCGCGACCAGCCCGATGACGCCCGTATGCCAGCCTTGCCCGCGCACAAACAGCACGCGCCTGCGCACAAAATCGTGCGCAGCTGCCTGCGTTAGCGCCTGCGCGGTGGTATCGGCTTCCAGCTGCTTGCGCTGGGTATTGGCGGTGTTCAGTTCTCGCGCGAGGGTTTCCGCTGTGGCGGACTCACGCGTGAGCAGCAGGCGCACGCCCGCGTTGGCATCCGCGATGCGCCCCGCGGCGTTGAGGCGGGGGGCAATCTGGTAGGCCAGCACCTCGGCGGTGGGGGGCGTGGGGCTGCCCGCCACGGTGAGCAGCGCGCGCAGGCCGGGGCGCGCGTCCATGCGCGGCAGGCCGTGCGCAACCAGCACGCGGTTTTCATCAATCAAGGGCACGATATCCGCCACGGTGGCCAGCGCCGCTACATCCAGCCATTGCAGCGCGGTTTCCATACCCAAAAGCGCGCAGGCTACCTTAAACGCCACGCCGGTGCCGCAGAGCTTGGGAAAGGGGTAGCCGTGGAGCACGGGGTTTAGAACCACATCCGCAGGGCATTCCACAAGCCCGGGCTGGTGGTGATCCGTCACGATGGTGCGCATGCCCAGCGCGCGGGCGTGCGCGATTTCCGCCGCGTTGGTGATGCCCAAATCCACCGTTACCAACAGCCGGAAGGACTCCGCCAGCTTTTCTACGGCGGGGATGTTCAAACCATAGCCCTCCGCGCGCAGGGGCACGTGGGGGGTCACGGTAAGGCCGTAGGTGGTAAGGGCTTCGGTCATGAGGGTGCAGGCGCAAACGCCGTCCACATCGTAATCCCCATAAACGACCACCGGCCAGTTTTCCGCCTTGGCCGTTGCCAGCAAAGCCATGGCTTGCGCCATGCCATGGAGCAGATACGGGTCATGCAGCGAGGAAAGGCTCGGGTGCAGAAATGCTTCAACGGCCTGTGCGCCATGGATGCCGCGCGCGTTCAGCAGCGCCGCAAGGGGGTCGCTTTCCGGAAGCGACCCATCGGTTGCGGCGGCGGTTGACGCGGCGGGTGCGCGGCGCACAAAACGTAGCATGGCAAGGCTCCTTTCGCGGGGTGCTGGGGGAGATTTGGTTAGTATCATACCACAGGAAAAGGGAAATGGAAATGGCGGATAGGGGGTGGCAACAGCAGGCGGGAAGGGGTAAGCAGGGCAAACGGAAAGCCCCTGACAGGATGCCCGGGAGGGGAGCCCTTTCGCCCATCGCGCAAAGCGCTGGCGAGCAGGCGGCGCGTACGGCAGAGGAAAGCGCGGCGGCAGGCAAAGGATGCTGCCATAGACGCGACCCGCCCCGCGCGTTTGCATGGGGCGGGTTTCTGTGTTTAGCCTGAAGCGGCCGCTGGCCGAGCATGCCCTGCGGCGCCCGTGACCTTGCGCATAGACGCGTGGCTTACCGTAACTTACCCCAAGCCGCGTCCACATCCAGCGTCGCAAAATAATCCGCGGCGGTTTCTGCCCGGCGAATCAGCCGGAAATTGCCGTCCTCCTGATGGAGGACTTCCTTGCACTTGAGCTTCCCGTTATAGTTGTAGCCCATGCTAAGCCCGTGCGCGCCCGTATCGTGGATTACCAGCAGATCACCCACCTGCGCGCGGGGCAGCAACCTGTCTACGGCAAATTTATCGTTGTTCTCGCACAGGCTGCCGGTTACATCCACCTTTTCATCATGGGGCAAATGCTCCTTGCCCACCACGGTGATGTGGTGGTAGGCGCCGTACATCGCCGGGCGCATCAGATCACACGCCGAAGCGTCCAGCCCCAGATAGCGCTTGTGGATGTTCTTTTCATGCGTGATGTGCGTGACCAGCCAGCCATGCGGCGCGGTCATGTAGCGCCCCAGCTCTGTTTTGACCGCCACATCCCGGATGGCGGTACCCGCGAAAACCGCTTCATACGCCGCGCGTACGCCTTCGCCGATGGCCTCGATATCCGCCGCGGGTTCATCCGGCAGGTAGGGCACGCCGATGCCGCCGGAAAGGTTCACAAACGCGAGGGTTAGCCCCGTTTCGGCCACCAGATCCCGCCCGGTTTCAAACAGAAGCTTTGCCAGCGCCGGATAGTAATTGGGATCGGTGGTGTTGCTGCTCAAAAACGCATGCAGCCCAAAGTTTTGCACACCGTCGCCCTTGAGGATCATCAATGCCTCGCTGAGCTGCGCGCGCGTCATGCCGTACTTGGCATCCCCCGGGTCGCCCATGATGGCGTTACCCACGCGGAACTGCCCGCCCGGGTTAAAGCGCAGGCAGATGGTTTGCGGGATGCCGCCGTGCTGCCGAAGCGGCGCAATGTGGGTGATATCATCCAGATTCACGATGGCGCCGAGTTCTCTGGCCTGGGCAAATTCTTCCGGCGGTACATCGTTGGCGCTGAACATGATATCATCGCCCGCAAAGCCGCAGGCCGCGGCCAGCGTTAGCTCGGTGGCGCTGGCGCAGTCCATGCCGCAGCCTTCTTCGCCCAACAGGCGCAGGATGGCGGGTGTGGGCAGCGCCTTGACCGCGAAATATTCGCGGAAGCCTTTGTTCCAGGCGAACGCGTTTTTCAGGCGGCGGGCAGTCTGGCGGATGCCGCGCTCATCATACAGGTGAAAAGGGGTGGTAAACGCCGCGGCGGCGGCGGTAAAAACCTGATCATCAAGGGTAAAATTAGGCATGGGGTATCCTCCTTGCAGATGCGTAATTCAAGGTGCGGGCGTTGCCCGGTACATGCTTGAACGCCATGGATAGGCTGGCGGCGGGGCGGGCGGCGCGCGCGTTTTCCGGCATCTGAACCGAAAGGGCGGTAAGCCGCAAATGCCGTAACGCCATCATACCATAGCGTCACCATTAGTTAAAGTGCTTAAACCGAAAGTTTTACCAATGGGCTGCACCCTGACAGCGCCTTTTGTACACAACCCAACGGATTGTGCGAAAAGCAGCAGCAGGATAAGCAGCCCATCGATAGAAGCCAGCTTTGTTACCGCACGTATAGGCAAGCCCGTGCCCGCAACACCCTGCCTACGATACACACAGCCGATAAAGCCGGGGCGGAGTGCGGCGGAGAAGCGGGGGCAAGGCGGATGCACCCTCGGACAGTCGCGCTATGATGCGCCTGCCGCAGGTTGCACGCCGGACATACGGTAAAGCATAGCTTCTTTATGCTGGATACGGCGGTGCCTTGTTGAGCTTGCAGCATACGCCGCCGGTGCGTCGGGAATGATCCTCCGCCGGAAGGCGGCCTTCCCGCGCGGCCTGCGCGGCGCAACGCGCGGGGTGGGTAAAGCCTGCGGGCAGCGGCCAAAGGCCGTCGCACAGCACGCACAATAGCGCCGCGTGCCGCGCAAGGCTCCGGCGCACCTGCGTGCGCAGGCTCTGGAAACGCGCAGGCAAAAAGGCCGCGCCGGAGAAAGATTCCCCCGCCTCTGGCCATGGCAGCTGCGTGCACCGCATACCTCCGCCCCCTTGCCTTTGCCCATCTGCCGACACCGCGCGTGCGCCGCCGCCCCTGCCTTCTGGGAGACGCCCTGCGCCTTCGCGGCGGCGTTTCAGGTTCCTTCCGCCGTAAAATCCAGTGCAAACCTTTCCCCGTGCGCCATCAGCACCCCGTCCTGAAGCCGGATGCGCAGGAGGCACGTATGGGGGTCGCTTTCGTCCACATGCCCATTGCCGTACCATGCGGCAAAGGCTTCGCGCAGCGTGGCCATGAGGGGGGCGTTCTTCTCATCCCGCACATGACCCAGGTTTTGCCCCACGCCGTGTGCGGTGAACCACTCGCCGCACACCGCCACCGCAGGGTTGGCCGCAATTTGCTGCATCTTGCCCGAGAGGGCGCTCGTAACAGTGTAAAACGAGCCGTTTAGGTAATAGCTATCCACCGTGCGCACGGCGGGGCGATCCCCGTCCAGCGTAGCCAGCGCCAGCAGCGTATCCCGCCCGAAGCGCTCCGTCAGGATGGCGCGCGTTTTTGCGTTTAAGCCGTTGCCCATCTCCGTCGCCCTCCCCTGCGGATGAATCGCCTTGCCTTATTCCCACTCAATGCTCGCGGGCGGCTTGGTTGTCACATCATACAGCACGCGGTTAACGCCTTTGACTTCCCCCACGATGCGGGTGGCGATGCGGCCAAGCAGCTCATAAGGGAGCTGCGCCACATCGGCGGTCATGAAATCATCGGTGGTCACGGCGCGGATGGCCACGGCATAGGCGTAGGTACGCTCATCGCCCATCACGCCCACGCTTTTGGCGCCGGTGAGCACGGTAAAAAACTGGGATATGCTGCGATCCAGCCCCGCGGCGGCGATTTCTTCCCGCAGAACCTTGTCGCTGCCGCGCACGATGGCCACCTTCTCGGGGGTAAGCTCGCCGATAACGCGGATGGCAAGCCCCGGGCCGGGGAAGGGCTGGCGGTAGACGAGGCTTTCCGGCAGGCCGAGGGTCACACCCAGCTTGCGCACTTCATCCTTGAAGAGCATGCGCAGCGGCTCCACCAGGCTTTGGAAACCCAGCTCCCGGGGCAGGCCGCCCACATTGTGGTGGCTCTTGATGACCGCGCTGCCCTTGACGTCGCCGGATTCGATTACATCGGGGTAAATGGTGCCCTGCGCAAAATGGTCGCGCGTGCCCAGTTTCTTGGCCTCGCGCTTAAATACATCCACAAAATCCCGGCCGATGATCTTGCGCTTGTGCTCCGGCTCGGTAACGCCCGCAAGGTCGGTGAAGAACTGCGCGGAAGCGTCCACGTGCACCAGCTCTACGGGGAAGGTTTTGGTGAAGATATCCACCACCTGATCACTCTCGCCATCGCGCATAAAGCCGTGATCCACATACACACAGGTGAGCCTGCTGCCAATGGCGCGGTACAAAAGCGCCGCGGCTACGGCGCTGTCCACGCCGCCGCTGAGCCCCAGCAGCACCGTGCCATCCTTGACTTGCTCGCGGATTTTGGCAACGGCGATTTCCGCGTAGGCTTCCATGTTCCAATCCCCCGCAAAGCCGCAAATATCCATCAGGAAATTTTGCAGCACCTTGCGCCCTTCCGCGGTATGGGTTACCTCGGGGTGGAACTGCACGCCGTAGATGCGGCGGGCGTCATCCGCCATGCCGGCCACGGGGCAGTTGTGCGTGTGGGCAATGACGCTGAAGCCATCGGGCAGTTTTTCCACCTGATAGGTATGGCTCATCCAGCAGTTGCTCTCGGCGGATAGGCCTTTGAGCAGCCCGTGATCGGTCACATCCATGTTGACGGCGCAGCGGCCGTATTCCCGCAGCGAGCAGGCGGCTACCCCGCCGCCAAGCAGCAGGGAGGTAAGCTGCATGCCATAACAGATGCCCAGCACCGGTATACCAAGGGAGAAGATACCCGCATCGCACAAAGGCGCGCCTTCATCCAGCACGCAGGAGGGACCGCCCGAAAGGATGATGCCCTTGGGTTTGTGGCTTTGAATCTCATCGATGTTCGTGGTATAGGGCAAAACGACCGAGAATACGCCACACTCGCGCACGCGGCGGGCGATCAGCTGGGTATACTGGCCGCCAAAATCTAAAATCACGACACACTCTGGGTTTTGCATGGGCGCCTCCTCAAAAGCATTGGTGGGGCTTGCCGCCGCGCCTGTGATTCCCGAACGTTATTCGGCGGCGGGCGTAAAACGCTCGCCCTGTATTGTGCCATAAACGGTGCCCGTGCGCAAGGGGCGGGGGAAAAAAAGCGCGTGCGGGCGGGCGGGGGCGGCAAAGGCGTTGCTGAAAACCACTCGCTTCCTATAATAAGAACACTGATAAACGTACGCGGTTAAACGTACGCGGTTCATCCTTGGGGAAGGAGCATGGGGTCGATTATATCCCCGCTTGACGCGCCCCCGCCTTGCAGGCTATAATAGCAAAGCAGCACGCCTTTGCGTGCGCGCCGTTTATAACTTGCCGCATCCGCGCCGCATACCCTTGCGGCGCTGCCGCCATCGGAAGGGAGGGGGAGCCGTATGCGAAAACCGGGTCGCTTTTTGATCTGGCTGGGCGCTGTGTTTGCGCTTGCGCTGCTGTGGCTGTGCCTCTCCGCGCTGGTGGAAAAGGCTCCGCAGGCGCAAGTACCTTCGCCTGCGCCCCCTGCGCTGGCGCTGCAGTTTGAATCTGCCATGCCCTTTGTGCCCGAGCCGCTGGCCGCAAACCATCCGCAGTGGAACGGCCTGCGCGCGCTTGCGCCGCTGATGCTGCTGGCGGCTGTTTTGACGCTACCATCCGCCACACGCGATGCCAATGGCCGTGTGCTGCGCAAACGGCGGTATGTAAAATGTTATTATCCCATTTTTAAGCTAAACCTGGCCTGTGGCTGAGCATCCCCGTGCCGCGCGTTCTGCCGCGGCAGGCTTGCGATACAAAAATGAATAGAATCGGAAGGACGGTTGACAACATATGAAAGTCAGCAATCGTCAGCGTGCAAAAATCAGCAGGCGCACGGGCGCCATCATCGTGCTGAGCATCGCGCTGGTATTGACCGTGATCCTGGGAACCCTGAGCCTCAACGGCGCGTGGCTGGACAGCCGCGGCCTGTATAAGCTGCTGCCATGGGTACCCTCCGCGCATGTGACCAAGGATACCTGGCCCAAGCCCATCGCCCTTGGCCTGGATTTGCAGGGCGGCGTGTTTGTGGAGTATGAGGCCACCATGAGCGATGAGCTCAAGGCCGATGGGTATGATTTTAGTACCCTGCTGGATAATACGATGGACATCATCAGCCGCCGCCTGAACGAAAAAGGCTTTACCGAAGCGACTGTGAGCAAGCTGGGTGCGGCGGGCATCCGCGTGGAGATCCCGGATGTCAAGGATCCCTCCGCGGTGCTGGACCTCATCGGCTCCCCCGCCAAGCTGGAGTTTTTGGACGATGACGGCGAAGTGTTTATGGAAGGGCGCCACCTCAAGACCGCTACGCGCACCACGGATGACAGCGGCAAGCCCGCCATCAGCTTCTCGCTCACCAGCGAGGGCGCGCAGCTGTTTGGCGATATGACCGCCAAGAGCATCGGCAAGACCATCACCATCCAGCTGGATGGCGAAGCGCTCATGAGCCCCACCGTGAATGAAGCCATCTATGGCGGCAATATTCTGGTGACCGGCTCCTTTACGCAGGATCAGGCGGATACGTACGCCCTCCAGCTGCAAAGCGGCGCGCTGCCCCTGGAGCTGCGGCAGGATAAGCTGGATACCATCTCCGCCACATTGGGCGATAACGCGCTCACCACCTCGGTCAACGCCGCCATCCTGGGCATTTTGCTGGTGATGGTCATCATGCTGATTCGCTACCGCCTCGCGGGCGTGCTGGCGAGCTGGGCGCTGTGCTTTTACATCATACTGGTGTTTATGTTCATCGCGGTGGTTCCGGGCATACAGCTTACGCTGCCGGGCATTGCGGGTATCATCCTGGGTATTGGCATGGCGGTGGATGCGAACGTGGTCATTTTTGAACGCGTCAAGGAAGAAGCGCTGCTGGGTCGCCCGATGCGCTATGCCGTGCGTGTGGGCTTCAAAAACGCCATGAGCGCCGTGCTGGACGCAAACGTGACCACCATCATTGCCGCCGTTGTGCTGCTGTTCTTTGGCACAGGCTCGGTACAGGGCTTTGCCACCACGCTTTTACTGAGCGTAATTGCCAGCATGATTACGGCCATACTGGTAACGCGCCTGCTGCTGTCGCGCTCGGTCGCGATTTTCCCCACGCCCACGCTCTACATCGCGGGCGCCAAAAAGGCTATGCAGCCTGCCACCAATAACGGGGAGGCGAAATAAGATGAAATTCGAGATCAAAAACCGCGCCAAACGCTGCCTGGTCATCTCGGCGGGCGTGATGCTTCTCGCGTTGGTACTGACCCTCTTTGGACAGGGCATCAACTACGGTATCGATTTTGCCGGCGGCCTGAACATCGAGTACAGCATGAACACCACCTTTGAACAGGCGGATGTGGAAACCGCCCTGCGCAATCAGGGGCTGACCGATTTCAAAGTGACCACCACAGGCGACGCGGGCACCACGCTTTCCATCCGCATCCCCAGCCTGAGTGGCGAGGATGAGATTCAGGATCTGCAAAGCGGGCTGGAAGCAGAACTGCTCCTCAAGTACCCGACCATGGACGTGGAAACCTCCGCGGCCAGTTATGTAGGCCCCACGGCAGGCGCGACGCTGGTGCGAAATGCCATCCTCAGCGTGGCACTGGCTTCGGCGATGATGCTGGCCTACATCGCCCTGCGCTTTGATGTATACAGCGGCATGGCGGCGGTGTTCGGGCTGCTGCACGATGTGTTTATCATGCTCAGCTTCATGGTGCTTCTGCGCAACTTTATCCAGATGAACAGCTCGTTCATCGCCGCGATGCTGACCATCGTGGGCTACTCCATCAACAATACCATCGTGATTTTCGACCGTATCCGCGAAAACCACAAGATGAACGAGTATGCAAGCCTCCCGCGGGAAGATGTGGTGAACCTCTCCATCCGCCAGAGCCTTGGACGAACCATCAACACCACGCTTACCACGCTGGTGACCATCGTATCGCTGTATGTTTTGGGCGTGCCCTCCATCCGCGAGTTCAGCCTGCCCATTATCATCGGCATTCTGGCGGGGCTGTACAGCGCCAACTTCATCAACGGCTATGTATGGGCCTATCTGGAGGAGAAGAATACCACCCGTCGCAAGGGCGCAAAGCTCAAGGCAAAGAAAGCCTGACGGTAGTATCAAAATCGACCCTTGGCCGCGCCCTGCCCGGGCGCGGCCTTTTGGTGTTTGCGCAAGTGGTTGCAGGGAGGGAATTTTGTCGGGTTTTCAAGAAGAAGCCCCTTTATCGCGCGTGAAGCGGGCGGGCGCGGGCAACGTTTTGCTGGCGCAGCCCCCGTTTGACGCACAACGGGGGCTGTTGTATAATAGGTAGTCATGAAGCCCAGCAGGGGATGAGAGAGGAAAGGCAGGGGAATCGCATGAAAATCACCATCGCGTACGCCACCAAAACCGGCACCACCGCCAAGGCCGCCGCCGCGTTAGCGCAGGCGCTGGAAGCGTGGGGGTTTGAAACGAAAGCCTTTGACCTTGCCACCCAAAAGCCGGATATGCATGCCGATGCTTTCGTACTGGGCGGCAGCATCCGCATCGGGCAATGGCGCAAGGCAGCGCGGGCCTTTGCCCGGGCGAATGAGACGGCGCTGCTGGCAAAACCGCTGGCGCTGTTTGTGTGCCGCTGCGGGCAGGAAGCCCTGCCGGCGCTGCTGGCCGCGCAGATTGGGCAGCCGCTGGTGGCGCATGCCGCCTGGACGGGGTGCCTTGGCGGGGAGATGGACGTTGCCCAGCAAAAGGGCTTTGACCGCTGGATTGTCAGGATGATACAAAAGAGCGAAGCGGGCAACACCATGGCAACGCCCGGCATTGTGGATGAAAACGTTGCCGCCTGCGCCGACGCGCTGGCCGCGGCGCTCAACGGGTGAGCGCGGAGCTGCCCTTTACCGTAAGCGGCGTGACGGTGCGCGGCAAGCGGCTGGGCACACGCCTGGGCTTCCCCACCGCCAACCTTTCTTACCCCCCGGTGGAGCATCTGCCGCCAAACGGCGTCTATGTAGCGCTGGCGCAGATCGACGGGCAACGATATACCGCCATATTGAACCAGGGGCAGCACCCCACCGTGCCGGAAGGCCAGCCGACCATCGAAACCCACCTGTTGGATTTTGCGGGCGGCGAGCTGTACGGGCGCAGGCTGACCCTTACCTACCTTGCGTACCTCAGGCCGGAAAAGCGCTTTGCCACGCTGGAAGCGCTCAAAGCGCAGCTGGCCGAAGATCGCGCGCAGGCGCGCCGCTGGGCGGAAATGCCGTCCGCGGGCATGGGGATGCCTCCGGCACACGCGCCAAACCAAAAAGGAGAGCCAATGAACGATATGCACCCCATCGCAATCCCCCCCATCGACACCCAGGATGTAAGTTACCATTATGAAGAAGACGGCCGCCTTGCGGTCAACCATGTGAGCCTTGCCATTTCGCAAGGCACTTTTGTGGCGGTGCTTGGGCACAACGGCTCCGGCAAGAGCACGCTGGCCAAGCTGATGAACGCCCTGTACCTGCCCAGTGAAGGGCGCGTGCTGGTGTGCGGGCTGGATACCGCCAAGGAAGAACACCTATGGGCGGTACGCCGCCACGCGGGCATGGTGTTCCAGAACCCGGATAACCAGATTGTCGCCACCGTTGTACGGGAAGATGTGGCCTTTGGCCTTGAAAATTTAGGCGTGCCCCAGCCGGAGATGCTTCCCCGCATTCAGGATGCGCTGGTGGCCGTACGCATGACCGATTTTGCTTCCGCCGCCCCGCATATGCTCAGCGGCGGGCAAAAGCAGCGCGTGGCCGTGGCGGGCGTGCTGGCCATGCAGCCGGATGTGATGATTTTGGACGAATCCACCGCCATGCTGGACCCCTCCGGCCGGGAAGAGGTGCTGGGCACCGTGCGCAAATTAAACCGCGAAAAAGGCATTACCGTGGTATGGATTACCCATTTCATGGAGGAGGCCGCCCTGGCGGATCGCGTGGTGGTGCTGCATGAGGGCGCCATCGCCATGGACGGAGCGCCGCGCGCGGTGTTTAGCCAGGTGGATGCGCTCAAGGGCTTGGGGCTGGATGTGCCCCCCATGGCGGAGCTGGCAGCCATGCTTGGCGAAGGCGGGCTGCGCCTGCCCGCGGGCATCCTCACCGTGGATGATATGGTAAAGGAGCTGACGGCATGCCTATCCAAGTAGAACACCTCACGCATACCTACCTACCGGGCAGCCCTTTCTCCGCAACGGCCATCCATGATTTGAACCTGACCATTGAGGATGGTGAGTTCATCGGCGTGCTGGGCCATACCGGCTCGGGAAAGACCACCTTTGTACAGCATTTGAACGGGCTGCTCAAACCCACCGAGGGGCGCGTGGTGGTCGATGGGCTGGATATCACCCAAAAAGGGGTGAGCCTGCTGGAGGTACGCAAAAAGGTGGGGCTGGTGTTCCAATACCCCGAGTACCAGCTCTTTGAGGAAACCGTCGCCAAGGATGTGGCGTTCGGCCCAAAGAACATGGGACTGGACAAGGCGGAGATTGACCGCCGCGTGCGCTGGGCGCTTATGCAGGTGGGTCTGGATTACGCGACCATTGCCGATTGTTCGCCCTTTGAACTCTCCGGCGGGCAGATGCGCCGGGTGGCCATCGCGGGCGTGTTGGCGATGCAGCCCCGTACGCTGATACTGGATGAGCCGACTGCGGGGCTGGATCCGCGCGGACGCCGCGCCATATTGGGGATGATCCGCCGTTTGCATGCCGAAACCGGCATGACGGTGATCATGGTAAGCCATAACATGGATGATATTGCCACGCTTGCCACAAGGCTGATTGTGATGAGCAAGGGGGAGCTGGCCATGACGGGCGCGCCCCGGCAGGTGTTTACGCAAAGGGATATTCTGCGTAGCATCGGGCTGGGCGTGCCGCAGGGTGCGGAGCTGTGCCACCGCCTGCGGGAAGCGGGCTACCCCCTGCCGGAAGGGCTTTTTACACTGGAAGAAGTACGGGACGCGCTGCTTGCGCTGGCAGGCAGGGACGCTACAAATTCTGCCGCGCCGGGCACGCAGGCGCAGCCGCAGAGCGGCGAGCTGACGGAGGCAAACGCGGCGCAGGGTGCAAAGGCGGCAGGCGGCATCCCGCAAACGCATGAAGAACCAAAGCAGTCCGTCCAACAGGCGCAAACGCAAGCGCCCCTTGCGCAGGACGCGCCGCAAGACGCCGCGCCCGCCGGAAAGGAGGGCGACGCCTGATGCTGAAGGATATTACCCTCGGGCAGTACATGCCCGGCAACACCGTGGTGCATCGGCTGGACCCACGTACCAAAATCCTGCTGACCACCGCCTATATCGCGATGATCTTTCTGGTATCAAGCCCGATCTGGTATGCGATTCCGGTTCTCTATGTAGGGCTGGCCGCGCGGCTGGCGGGGCTTTCGCTGCGGCAGCTGCTCAAATCCGTAAAGCCGTTGCGGGTGCTGCTGATTCTCACCTTTGTGCTCAACCTGTTTTTCTCCGGCGGCACCACGGTGCTGGTCAAGTGGAGCTTTATCACCATATCGCGCGAGGGGCTAACGCTGGCGATTCACTTTAGCATGCGGCTGGTGTTTCTGGTGGTGGGTACCTCCATCCTGACGCTGACCACATCGCCCGTGGCGCTGAGCGACGGCATCGAAATCCTGCTGCGGCCGCTGAAGGTGGTGCATTTCCCCGCCCATGAGCTGGCCATGATGATGACCATCGCCCTGCGTTTTATCCCCACGCTGATTGAGGAAACGGATAAAATCATGAAAGCCCAGCAGGCGCGCGGCGCGGATTTTGAAAGCGGCAGGCTTATTGCGCGCGCCAAGGCGATGATACCGCTGCTGGTGCCGCTGTTTGTGAGCGCGTTCCGCCGTGCGGGCGAGCTTGCCATGGCCATGGAAGCGCGCTGCTACCACGGCGGGGAAGGCCGCACGCGGCTGCGCGTGCTGCGCTTTACCGTGGAGGATCTCAAAGCGCTGCTGGCTACGCTGGCGGCACTCGCCTTTGTGATCATCGCGCGCACGCTTGGGTAAGCAGGCGGCTGGCGCGCGGCGGGAGCAAAGCGGGCAGCTGTACTGCTGTAGGCGGAGCGCCGCCGAGGAATGCGAAGGCCGCAGGAAACGTAACGCATTGAGGGGGTGCCCGCCATGACGCAGTTGCCTTTGCTTTGGGGCGTCCCGCAAGCACCCGAGGCAACCGCCGACTGGGTAACCCGCGATGGCCTGAACGCGCCGCGCGGCATGCACCGCGTGCTGCTGACCCTAAGCTACGATGGCACCGCCTACGCGGGCTGGCAGCGCCAGCTAAACGCCATGACCGTACAGCAGAAGCTGGAAGAAGCGCTGCTTGCCCTTACGGGGGAGCGCATCACCGTGATGGGCGCAAGCCGGACGGATGCCGGGGTGCACGCGCTGGGGCAGTGCGCGCATTTTGACACGCGCAGCAGCATCCCCGCCGCACGCTACCCCAACGCGCTCAACACCTGCCTGCCGCCGGATATCCGCGTGCTGCAAGGGCAGGCAGTGGGCGAAACCTTCCACGCGCGCTTTGACGCCAAGGGCAAGCAGTATGTGTACCGCATCTACAACGCGCGGCAGTCGAGCGCCCTTTTGCGCAACCTGACAGCGCATGTGCCCGTGCCGCTGGATGTGGCGGCTATGCAGGCCGCGCTGCCCCTATTGCTGGGCACGCACGATTTTGCCGCCTTTCAGGCCAGCGGCGGCACGGCGAAAAGCACCGTACGCACGCTTACGCACGCCACACTTATGCAGGCCGGTGCAGAGCTCGTGCTGAGCGTACAGGGCAACGCCTTCCTCTACAACATGGTGCGCACGATTGCCGGAACGCTGATGGACATTGGCAAGCACAAGCTGGACGCGGATTGTTTCCGCCGCGCGCTGCAAACGGGGGATCGGCTTACGCTGGGGGTAACGGCGCCCGCCTGCGGGCTTACGCTGGTGCGCGTCCTCTACACAACGGCGGCGCTGTAGCCACGCGGCCATGGCGCATAACGCTCGCGCAGGCGCTTTTCGCGGGGCGGGCACAAGAAGGCGCAACGCGCGGGCAAAGTGCAGGCGGCTAAGAGCAGGCACGTTGCCAACACGCTGCAAAGCAGGATTTTCCGGCTTGGCGGCGAATGATGCACTCGTGCGTTTGTACGGAACACAGACTATCGATCACGGCCTGCAAAGGCTTGGCCGTGATGCGCATAAAGGGGTAGAGCATGGCAAGCGTCAATGATTTGGCGATCGATTTGGGGACTTCCAACATCCTCATTTATATGAAGGGCAAGGGCATCATCCTGCGGGAGCCGACGGTGGTGGCCATTGACCGTGACACGCGCGAGGTGCTTGCTTTTGGCGAGGAAGCGCGGCGGATGATCGGCCGTACGCCCAGCAATATCCTGGCGCTGCGCCCTTTGCGTGACGGCATGATCTCGGATTATGAGCTGGTGAGCTTTATGCTCAAGGGCTTTGTGCTCAAGGCCATCGGCAAGCACATGTTTGCGCGCCCCCGCGCCGTACTTTCTTTGCCTACGGGCGTAAACGAAATGGAGAAGCGCAGCATCATCTCCACCATGTTTGACGCGGGCATGCGGCGTACGCAGCTGCTGGATCGCACCATCGCCGCGGCGCTGGGCGCGGGGCTGCCCATTGACGAAGCTTATGGCACCATGATTGTGGACATCAGCGCCGGGGTGAGCGACATCGCGGTGCTGTCGCTGGGCAAAGTGGTGGTCAGCGATATGAGCAAGATCGGCGGGGATAAGCTGGATGACGCGATTATCCGCCACCTGCGGCGCAAGCACAACCTGCTGATTGGCGAGCGCACGGCGGAGGAGCTGAAGATCAACATCGGCTCCGCCATCCCGCGCAGCGACCAGCTTTACATGGAAGTGACCGGCCGCAATCTGATTACGGGACTGCCCAAGACCATGCGCATTACCAGTGACGATGTGACCGAGGCCATCGACGAGCCTTTGCAGCAACTGATCGAGAGCATCCACGGGGTTTTGGAGCACACCCCCGCGGAGCTTGCGGCGGATATTTTTGAGTATGGCATTTTACTGACCGGCGGCGGCGCGGAGATGTTCGGCCTGTGCGAAGCGATTGCCGATGCCCTGAAGGTGCCCTGCAGCTGTGCGGAAGATCCGCAGACCAACGTGGTGATGGGTTGCGGCAAGGCAGTAGAGAACATGCAGGATTTGGGACAGTTTTTGGATGACAGCCGGCGGCGGCTGATGGGACGGTAGCAGAGAGCGGTACGCGCGGCGTAAGGCTGGCTGAGAATAACACAAAGAGCATTGGGGACTGGGAGAGGATGTAAGTTGAAGATAGATGTTTGCTGATAGTTAGATGTATTGGGAGGGAAATAACATGATTCTTGATATTCTCACATTAGCAAGTATTGTTGGTGTATTTATTACTGGAATTTTTAATTATTGCGTTGCAAATAAGTCAAGCAGAACACTGAAGCAAATCGAAAAGCAGAAACAGCTGAATGGAATAATCGAATACCGATACATAGAATTACATAAAAACCTAATGATTTTATCAAGCAATCAGCCGTTATCACTCCGCTTTGAACCTGAGGATTATGTCAATTGTAGCAAAGCAATAACTGAACGATTCAATTCTGCGTTGAACAGCTACTTAGTAATGAAACCACTGTTTGACACTGAGAATACTAAAGGCATAGATGCGTTACTTGAACATGAAAAACATCTATCAAGATTGTTGATAGATGCAACCTATAAGCACGAGGAGAATATAGCAATGGTAAGTGAAGCACTTGATATCAGACAGCAATTTTGTCAACAATTGATAGCTTCTTCACAACTACAGATAAAACAGTTGCTACAACAATGATTACTGATGAAAATCTGCTTGAAGGCCACTAGGATTGTTGTGACACTCTAAATAACAGATATGTGATTGGGTGTCATGAGATTTCAAACTAGTTATGTATCTTTTCTGTGATTTAAAGGGAAACTGAAGTGAGTTTACGGTTTCGCGGATAAGGTAGAATATTTTGCGCACAATTGAAAATGGGAACCCAGAGCGTGTAAGCTGTTG